>CAWGEY010000006.1:0-976108 GCA_963821695.1 uncultured Actinomycetota bacterium | reverse complement strand
ACAGTCGCTTGGGCCTGGTCTCTGCGGCCTTCTCCCGCCGTCTGGAGTAAATCCATAAACAGAGTCGGCCCCCCTTATCCCGAAGTTACGGGGGCATTTTGCCGGTTTCCCTTAACCACGGTTCTCTCGATCACCTTGGTATTCTCTTTCTGACCACCTGAGTCGGTTTAGGGTACGGGCGGCTCTAGAACTCGCTCACGAAGGTTTTCTAGGCAGCATAGGATCACCCACTGGTTCGGACCTAGTCCGAACCAGCCGTCATGTCTCAGGCACGTGAGGTGCGGATTTGCCTACACCTCGCCCTACGCACTTAGCCCGGGACTACCATCGCCCGGGATGGGCTACCTTCCTGCGTCACTCCGCAGCTTGCCTAATACGAGTTCGGGTCGCAGACTCATTTCGTCATCGGCCCGAAGGCCTCCGACAAACTCGCGTGCTTAGCATCACTCGGCTCGGCAGGGACGTGCTAGCGCCGGTACGGGAATATCAACCCGTTGTCCATCGACTACGCCTGTCGGCCTCGCCTTAGGTCCCGACTTACCCAGGGCAGATTAGCTTGACCCTGGGCCCTTGGTCTTTCGGTGGAGGAGTTTCTCACTCCTCATTCGCTACTCATGCCTGCATTCTCACTCGTGTGCTCTCCACGGCTAGGTCACCCTGCCGCTTCTTCGCGCACACGACGCTCCCCTACCCATCCACGCACCTGGATCAGCAAGCTGACCGGGTACATACGTGAATGACACAGCTTCGGCGGATTGCTTGAGCCCCGCTAAATTGTCGGCGCAGAATCACTTGACCAGTGAGCTATTACGCACTCTTTCAAGGGTGGCTGCTTCCAAGCCAACCTCCTGGTTGTCTCCGCAACTCCACATCCTTTTCCACTTAGCAATCTCTTAGGGGCCTTAGCTGGTGTTCTGGGCTGTTTCCCTCTCGACTACGAACCTTATCGCCCGCAGTCTCACTGCCGCACTCTCACTTACCGGTATTCGGAGTTTGGCTAATTTCGGTAAGCTTGTGGGCCCCCTAGACTATCCAGTGCTCTACCTCCGGCAAGAAACATGCGACGCTGCACCTATATGCATTTCGGGGAGAACCAGCTATCACGGAGTTTGATTGGCCTTTCACCCCTATCCACAGCTCATCCCCCAGGTTTTCAACCCTGGTGGGTTCGGGCCTCCACGACGTCTGCCCGTCGCTTCACCCTGGCCATGGATAGATCACTCCGCTTCGGGTCTAGAGCACGCGACTCAATCGCCCTATTCGGACTCGCTTTCGCTACGGCTTCCCCACACGGGTTAACCTCGCCACGTACCACTAACTCGCAGGCTCATTCTTCAAAAGGCACGCCGTCACCCTCGCCCGAAGTCTCCGCCCCGACGGATTGTAGGCGATGGGTTTCAGGTACTATTTCACTCCCCTCCCGGGGTACTTTTCACCTTTCCCTCACGGTACTAGTCCGCTATCGGTCACCAAGGAGTATTTAGGCTTAGCGGGTGGTCCCGCCAGATTCACACCCAATTTCACGGGTTGGGGTGCTACTTGGGGTGACACTCAGCAGTGATCGACTTACGTCTACAGGGGTATTACCTTCTGTGCCGTACCTTCCCAGAGTACTTCGACTTCATCGATCATTTCTTACTGCTTGGCTTGATTGACAGATCCAGCCGGAATGGCCCCACAACACCGCACGTGCAACGCCTGTCAGCTCTCACACACGTGTGGTTTGGCCTCTTCCGCCTTCGCTCGCCACTACTCACGGAATCACGGTTGTTTTCTGTTCCTGTGGGTACTGAGATGTTTCACTTCCCCACGTTCCCTCCAACTGCCCTATGTGTTCAGGCAGAGGTCGCCGGACATTACTCCGGTTGCTTTCGAGGTTTCCCTATTCGGGAATCCCCGGATCGAAGCTTGTTTACCAGCTCCCCGGGGCTTATCGCAGGTTACAACGTCCTTCATCGGCTCTTGGTGCCTAGGCATCCACCGATTGCCCTTAGTAGCTTGTTGTTACTACAAAGATGCTCGCGTCCACTGTGAAGTTCTCAACATACGGGCGGTAACATAACAGAGCCGCCCCTAAGTCTCGTTTCCGGGACTTTACGGCTCCTGGTCCGCCCCACTTGAAGGAGGTTGCATGATGCGACCGAACCTTCAGGACTCAACAGCGTGCTCGGGCCCCCAGGCGGACGTTCCCTCTCGAGGTTCCACTCCGCTCCAGCGAACTGGATCGGTTGTACTGACGAGATGAGCGCTCGACTAGAATAGCTTAATGGTCAATGTTCCACATTCCAGAGCGTGCCCGGCGCGGACGTATGCCTAGCGGAACCGAACACTTGGACGAGACGAGAGGTCCGTCCCCAATGACTCCTTAATAAGGAGGTGATCCAGCCGCACCTTCCGGTACGGCTACCTTGTTACGACTTAGTCCTAATCGCCAGTCCCACCTTCGACGGCTCCCTCCACAAGGGTTGGGCCACCGGCTTCGGGTGTTACCGACTTTCATGACTTGACGGGCGGTGTGTACAAGGCCCGGGAACGTATTCACCGCAGCGTTGCTGATCTGCGATTACTAGCGACTCCGACTTCATGGGGTCGAGTTGCAGACCCCAATCCGAACTGAGACAGGCTTTTTGGGATTCGCTCAACCTTACGGTATTGCAGCCCTTTGTACCTGCCATTGTAGCATGCGTGAAGCCCTGGACTTAAGGGGCATGATGACTTGACGTCATCCCCACCTTCCTCCGAGTTGACCCCGGCAGTCTCCTATGAGTCCCCGGCATAATCCGCTGGCAACATAGGACGAGGGTTGCGCTCGTTGCGGGACTTAACCCAACATCTCACGACACGAGCTGACGACAGCCATGCACCACCTGTATACCGACCTTGCGGGGGCTACATCTCTGCAGCTTTCCGGCATATGTCAAACCCAGGTAAGGTTCTTCGCGTTGCATCGAATTAATCCGCATGCTCCGCCGCTTGTGCGGGCCCCCGTCAATTCCTTTGAGTTTTAGCCTTGCGGCCGTACTCCCCAGGCGGGGCACTTAATGCGTTAGCTTCGGCACGGAGAACGTGGAATGTCCCCCACACCTAGTGCCCACCGTTTACGGCGTGGACTACCAGGGTATCTAAGCCTGTTTGCTCCCCACGCTTTCGCTTCTCAGCGTCAGGAAATGCCCAGAGAACCGCCTTCGCCACCGGTGTTCCTCCTGATATCTGCGCATTCCACCGCTCCACCAGGAATTCCGTTCTCCCCTGCATCCCTCGAGTCTGCCCGTATCGGAAGCAGGCTCCGGAGGACAGCCCTTGACTTTTCACTTCCGACGCGACAGACCGCCTACAAGCCCCTTACGCCCAATAATTCCGGACAACGCTCGGACCCTACGTATCACCGCGGCTGCTGGCACGTAGTTGGCCGGTCCTTCTTCTGTAGGTACCGTCACGTTAGCTTCGTCCCTATCTGAAAGCGGTTTACAACCCGAAGGCCGTCATCCCGCACGCGGCGTTGCTGCATCAGGCTTTCGCCCATTGTGCAATATTCCCCACTGCTGCCTCCCGTAGGAGTCTGGGCCGTATCTCAGTCCCAGTGTGGCCGGTCGCCCTCTCAGGCCGGCTACCCGTCGAAGCCTTGGTGAGCCGTTACCTCACCAACTAGCTGATAGGCCGCCAGCCCATCCTTGACCGCCAGAGCTTTCCACCACCAGCAGAGGTCCCTGCGATGGTCGTATCCGGTATTAGCGGCTGTTTCCAGCTGTTATTCCAGAGTCAAGGGTAGGTTGCTCACGTGTTACTCACCCGTTCGCCACTCGTGTACCCCCGAAGGGGCCTTACCGTTCGACTTGCATGTGTTAAGCACGCCGCCAGCGTTCGTCCTGAGCCAGGATCAAACTCTCCGTTGAAAAATATCGGTGCAGCTGACCACGTGGGTCGAGCTGAGTAAAACCGTCGAATCAACGAGTTTGATGTCTGACAATGGACCCATTGCTGGGTCAATACCCACCATCAATCTCAAAGGAATCCAAACTCGGTCGACCATGTGGTCCAGATCACGAAGATCTGGACTCGACATCGTCAGCCAGAGCACAGGGTTCTTTCGTGCATTTATTGGCATTGACTTTTAAGCACGCTGTTGAGTTCTCAAGTTTCGGGCGCACACCGGGACTGGAAACTCTCGCTTCCGGCGCCGGGGCAACCTGACCTACTCTACGAGGCCCGGCTAGACCGGAGTCAAATCCGGCACTCGCCGGTCCACTCGTCCAGACGCGCAGAACGCTCCGGAAGCTCGGTGGGTTCTGCGTGAACGCACACCTGTCCGGACATCTCGGTGACCAGTGGGTCCTCCCAGGTCGGCCGCCACAGATCTTGCGAACTCCGGTCGTGATGCACCTCGCTGAGGCTCCTGCGTCCTGCACGCCGCGGTCGAGGCAAGAGCAGCAGCGGGTGATGGCCGGCCCGCTGCAGCGCTCGCGCCACCATGAGCTGGACCAGGTTGCCGAAGTGCAGACTCGGCGCCGTCGGGTCGAAACCCACGTAGAACGTGACCGGACCAGCGTCGAGATGGTCGCGCAACGCATCCCGGTCGGTCGACTCGGCCAGCAGGCCGCGCCATTCGAGCTCGTCCAGAACGCCGGGTTCATCACTCACGGGCGACAGGCTACTCAGGTGCGGGGGGTCGCTTCGTGGCCTTTTTCGCGGCGGGACGACGCCGCGCGCTCCCGGCCCGCGCAGACGTCAAGGCACTGACGGCTGACAGCGAGGGCTCGATCGGCATCGCGTAGTAACCGGGCTCGCGCCAGGGCCGTGGGTAGGGAGCCAGCCACGGAAGGTCGTCGCGGGTGCGGAATCCTGCCTCCCAGGGCGTTTCGGGGTCGCCGTCCCGCAGCACCACCCGATCCACGTCGTCGTCTTGGACGATGAGCGCAAACAGCTCCCGGGTGTCGTGGCGCTCCCCGACGACGAAGCCATGCATGCGGTGGTCGAAGCTGAACTCGGCAAACCGTGGATCGCCGCTCGCGGCCGCGTGCGCTCCCCGACGTAGGAAGTGATCGATCAGGTACTGCAGCCAGGCTCCGCCGTTGTAGAACTTCTCCATCCCGTTGTACTCCAAGCAGCACCCGTGCTCGCACGGCCTCCAGTCGCACCAGTAGCCGGGTTGTCCGTCGTCGGCATAGGTGTTGTAGAGGTCGGTGTCCCGATCGGCCGCACCCTGGTGCGGGTGCGCCGGATCGACGGCGTACGGGCCGTCCGGTCGGTAACAGCGGCGGCTGTAGAGGCGAAGGCGCGGAGGTAGTTGTATTCAGACTGGGCACGATCTCGACGTGCCTTCGTGTTGTGTCCCATCGGCTCTCCCCCACTTGTGTCGGTGTCGAAGAGAGTCTGTGGACGCCAGTCGAAATCGTGTCGGCCGTGCCATCCGCTGTGGATGAGGAACCGCGAGTGCGGTCCGGGACTGTGGACAGCTTCCTCAGGTGCGCTCAAACCGCGCGTGCATGGCGTACGGCGAAGCCTCGAAGCCGGTGCAGCGGTAGCGCACCGGCGCGTCGTCGAAGGCGAACAGCCGCTGACCACCGCCCAGCAGGACCGGGCTGACGGCGACGTGCATCGAATCGATCAGCCCGGCTCGGAGAAATTGCTGCACCGTCGACGTCCCGCCGGCCACCAGGACGTCACGGTCGCCGGCCGCCGCCCGAGCCCGCTCCGTGGCGTCGGCGATCCCGTCGGTGACGAAGTGGAACGCGGTCCCGCCCGCCATCGGCACCGATGGTCGGGCGTGATGGGTGAGCACGAAGACATCGGTGTGGTACGGCGGATCGTCGCCCCACCAGCCCTTCCACTCCCTCGTCCGGCCAGTCACCGCGGGACGGGGCCGAACATGTTGCGGCCCATGATCACCGCCCCGATGTCATTCGTCATCTCGGCGAAGTAGGACGCGTCGACCGGATCCTTGTCCGCGCCGGTGCCCTCATCGTCGAACTGGTGGTACAGCCACTCGTGCAGGTCTCGCCGCCCACACCCAAGGGATCCTCGAAGGTCTGCCGCGGGCCGGCGCCGTACCCGTCCAGCGACACCGCGAATCCCGTACGCGAAGTTTGGTCATGACTTCATCATCGGGGCTGGCCGACTCGGTCAGGGAGTCGAGTGCCACTCAGTACGTGGACGCCCCCCTCGTCCTCCGATTCACTCACCGCCGACGCGGTCCGGCCGAGGATCCAATCACTGATGTCGTCGATCTCCTCCTAGCACCTCCCGCAGCTGCCGCTCGACCTGGGCCGTCGCCGTGCCGCCGCGGCCGTCCCGGCTGTCGATCGAGCCCTGGACGGTCAGCACCGCGTGCACGCCGGCGGTCGAGCAGCGGCGAGATCTCGGCCAGCTCGTCGGCACTCAGCTCGGGCAGCTCGATCCCGCGCCCTCGCAGCAGCGGACGCAGGCCCCGGCGATGTCGTGCGCCTCGGCGAACGGCACCCGCTGGCGGACCAGCCAGTCGGCGATGTCGGTGGCCAGCGAGAAGCCGCGCGGGGCCAGGGCCTCGAGCCGCTCGGGATGGAACGTCAGGGTGGCGACCATGCCCGGCGACCGCGGGCAGCAGGACCAGCAGCTGGTCGACGGAGTCGAAGACCGGCTCCTTGTCCTCCTGCAGGTCCCGGTTGTAGGCCAGCGGCAGCCCCTTGAGCGTGGCCAGCAGGCCGGTCAGGTTGCCGATCAGCCGGCCGGCCTTGCCGCGGGCCAGTTCGGCGACGTCGGGGTTCTTCTTCTGCGGCATGATGCTCGACCCGGTGGACCAGGCGTCGGCGAGCGTGGCGAAGCCGAACTCGTGGGTGACCCAGAGGATCACGTCCTCGCTCAGCCGGGACAGGTCGACCCCGATCTGGGCGAGCACGTACGCGGCCTCGGCGACCAGGTCGCGGGCGGCCGTGCCGTCGATCGAGTTGGCCACGCTGGCCGTCGAAGCCCAGCTCGGCGGCGACCGCCTCGGGATCCAGGCCCAGCGAGGTGCCGGCCAGGGCGGCCGACCCGTACGGGCTGACCGCCAGCCGGCGGTCAAGGTCGCGGATCCGGTCCCCGTCGCGCAGCAGCGGCCAGGCGTGGGCCAGCAGGTGGTGGGACAGCAGGATCGGCTGCGCGTGCTGGAGATGGGTCCGGCCCGGCATCGGCACCCCGAGCTGCCGCTCGCGCCTGATCGTGCAGCGCCAGCACCACCTTGGCACGTCCGGCCGCGACCTGCCGCAGCGCGTCGCGCAGGTACATCCGGATCAAGGTGGCGATCTGGTCGTTGCGCGACCGCCCGGCCCGGAGCCGGCCACCAAGATCCACTCCGACGATCTCGATCAGACCGCGCTCCAGGGCGCCGTGCACGTCCTCGTCGGTCGGCGGCCGGCCCGAACGCCCCCGACGCGACCTCCTGTCCAGGCTGGTCCAGCCCGGCGATCATGCCCGCCAGCTCGTCCTCGGTCAGCAGGCCGGCCCGGTGCAGGGCCCGGGCGTGGGCCCGGGATCCGGCGAGGTCGTAGCGGGCCAGCCGCCAGTCGAACTGGGTCGACTGACTCAGCGCGAACATCGCCTCGGCCGGTCCGCCGGCGAACCGGCCGCCCCAGAGCCGTCCCGAGTGCATCAGGCGGGTCAGACGCTCAGTCCGGCACGCCGGCGTCGCGCCGCGCGGCGAGCTTGCTGGACATGCCGTAGATCTCGATGAAGCCGCGGGCCTGGGACTGGTCGAAGGTGTCGCCCTCGTCGTAGGTGGCCAGGTTGAAGTCGTACAGGCTGACGTCGCTGCGCCGACCGGTGACCGTGGCCTTGCCGGCGTGCAGCGTCATCCGGATCTCGCCGGTCACCGCCCGCTGGGCCTCGTCGATGAAGGTGTCCAGGGCCCGCTTCAGCGGGGAGAACCACTGCCCGTCGTAGACCAGTTCGCCCCAGCGCTGGTCGACCCCGCGCTTGAACCGGGCCAGCTCCCGCTCGACGGTGACGTTCTCCAGTTCCATGTGCGCGGTGATCAGCGCGATCGCGCCGGGCGCCTCGTAGACCTCGCGGCTCTTGATGCCGACCAGCCGGTCCTCGACCATGTCCAGCCGGCCGACCCCCTGCGCGCCGGCGCGGGCGTTGAGCATCTGGATCGCCTGCAGCATGGAGACCTTCTCGCCGTCGATGGCGATCGGCACCCCGGCCTCGAAGGTGATCACCACCTCGTCGGCGTCCCGCGGCGTGGCCGGGTCGGCGGTGTAGGCGTACACGTCCTCGATCGGGGCGTTCCAGATGTCCTCCAGGAAGCCGGTCTCCACCGCCCGACCCCAGACGTTCTGGTCGATCGAGTACGGCGACTTCTTGCTCGCCTCGATCGGCAGTCCCTTCTCCTCGGCGTACGCGATGGCCTTCTCCCGGGTCCAGGCGTAGTCGCGGACCGGCGCGATGACCTTCAGGTGCGGGGCGAGGTTCGCGATGCCGACCTCGAAGCGCACCTGGTCGTTGCCCTTGCCGGTGCAGCCGTGGGAGACCACGGTCGCGCCGTGGGACTGCGCCGCCTCGGCGAGGTGCCGGACGATCAGCGGCCGGGACAGCGCGCTGACCAGCGGGTAGCGGTCCATGTACAGCGCGTTGGCCCGCAGCGCCGGCAGGCAGAAGTCCTCGGCGAACTCGTCCCGGGCGTCGACCACCACCGCCTCCACGGCGCCGCAGTCCAGGGCCCGCTGGCGGATCACGTCCATGTCCTCGCCGCCCTGGCCGACGTCCAAGGCGACGGCCACCACCTCCTGCCCGGTCTCCTCGGTCAGCCAGCCGATGCACACGCTGGTGTCCAGTCCGCCGGAATAGGCCAGTACGATCCGATCGCTCACGATGTCTCCTGTTCTGGTTGTGGAGTCTTCGGATATGCAGGTTTGCCGCCGGTTGCCGGCTCAGCTGATCAAGAAGCGCTCGGCCACCGCCGCACCCGCCAGCGGGTCGCGGGTGATCAACAAGACGGTGTCGTCGCCGGCGATGGTGCCGAGGATCGAGGCCCAGCCGACCCGGTCGATGGCCGAGGCGAAGTACTGCGCCGCACCCGGCGGGGTGCGCAGCACGACCAGGTTGGCCGACGCCTCGGCGGAGACCAGCACCTCGCCGCACAGCCGGGCCAGCCGGGCCTCGAAGGTGGCGAACTCCCCGACTGCGGGCGTCCGGTCGCCGCCCTCGCCGGGCACCGCGTAGACCAGGTGACCGCCCGGGCCGCGGACCCGCAGCGCGCCGATCTCCACCAGGTCGCGGGACAGGTGCCCTGGTTGACCTGCACGCCCTCGGCGGCCAGCAGCTCGGCCAGTTCGGTCTGGGACCGCACCTCGTGGCTGCTCCGAGCAGGGCGATGATCCGGGCTTGCCGCGCGGTCTTGGTCAGCGGCGCCCGGGCGCGGCTGGTCGGCGCTCATCGTCACGTCCCGCGCGTCGCTCGTCGAGGAACGTCAGCATCGCCTTCTGCACGTGCCGCCGGTTCTCCGCCTCGTCCCAGACCACCGACTGCGGGCCGTCGAGCACGTCGGCGTCGATCTCCTTGCCGCGGTAGGCCGGCAGGCAGTGCAGCACGATCGCGTCCGGCGCGCGCGCCGCCAGCAGGTCGGCCGTCACCGCGTACGGGCGCGAAGATCGGCTCGCGGTCCATCCGGTCGTCCTCCTGCCCATCGAGACCCAGGTGTCGGTGGCCACCACGTCGGCGCCCGCGACGGCGTCCATCGGGCCGAGTCGGTGACCGAGCACGCTGCCGCCGGTCTGCGCGGCCAGGGCCTGCGCCCGGGCGACGATCGTCCGGGTCGGGCTGGAAGCCCGCCGGGGCGGCGATCCGGACGTGCAGGCCGGCCAGCGCGCCGCCCAGCAGGTAGGAGTGGGCCATGTTGTTCGCCCCGTCGCCGACGTAGGCCAGGGTGAGCCCGGCCAGCCGGCCCGTGTGCTCGCCGGATGGTCTGCAGGTCGGCCAGGACCTGGCAGGGATGGAACGCGTCGGTGAGCGCGTTGATCACCGGCACCCCGGCGTACGCGGCCATCTCCTCCAACCGCTCCTGGCCGAACGTCCGCCAGACGATGGCGGCGCGCTGCCGGCCGAGCACCCGCGCCGTGTCGGCGACCGACTCGCCGCGCGCCCAGCTGGGCCAGCCGGCCGTCGATGATCATCGGGAAGCCGCCGAGCTCGGCGATGCCGGCCTCGAACGAGGTCTGGGTCCGCAGCGGTCGGCTTGTCGAACAGCACCGCGACGCTCCGCGGACCGGCGAACGGCTGACCGCAGGTAGGGCTTCGGCCTTGAGCGCGTCGGCCAGATCCAGGATCGGCGGTCTGCTCGGCCGGCGGTGAGGTCGTCGTCGGCGCAGGAAGTGCCGCATGGCGATCGTCGCCGCCTCCGCCTGGTCCAGCAGGCCGGGCAGCGCGGCGACGAAAGTGTCGAGCTGGGCGGCCGTGATGATCAGCGGCGGGGCCAGCCGGAGCACGTCCGGCCGGGGCGCGTTGATGATGAAGCCGGCGTCCAGCGCGGCGTCGGCCACGGCGGCGGCGACCGGCTCGGCGAGCAGTCACCGCCCGCAGCAGGCCGCGGCCGCGGACGCCGGTCGACCAGCGGATGGTCGAGAGCCAGCACGCCGTCGGCGAGCTGCCGCCCATCGCGCGGTGGCGTTGGCCAGCAGTCCGTCGCGCTCGATCACCGCGATCACCGCCAGTCCGGCGATCGCCGCCACCGGGTTGCCGCCGAAGGTGCTGCCGTGGCTGCCCGGGCCGAGCAGGCCGGCCGCCCGGCCGGGGCGATGCAGGCGCCGATCGGGAACCCGTTGCCCAGCCCCTTGGCCACCGTGACGATGTCGGCCCGGACGCCCTGGGCCACGTGCACCAGCCAGCTGCCGGTCCGGCCCATCCCGGTCTGCACCTCGTCGATCCACAGCAGCGCGCCGTGCTCGTCGCAGATCTCGCCGCGCCTGGCGAAGGTACCCGTCCGGCGGGACGACCACGCCGTTCTCGCCCTGGATCGGCTCCAGTACCACCGCCGCGGTCGCGTCGTCGACCGCCGCCGCCAGCGCGTCGGCATCCCCGTACGGCACGAAGATCACCTCGCCGGGCAGCGGCTCGAACGGCTCGCGGTACTTCGGGTTGTGGGTGATCGCCAGCGCGCCCATGGAGCGGCCGTGGAACGCACCCTCGGTGGAGATGATCTTGGTCCGGCCGGTCATCCGGGTGATCTTGAACGCGGCCTCGTTGGCCTCGGTGCCGGAGTTGGTGAAGAAGACCCTGGCGTCGTCCTCCCGAGCCGGATCTACGATGGCCCCGAGCCGGTCGGCCAGAGCCACCTGGGCCGGGGTGGCGAAGAAGTTGGAGACGTGCCCGAGGGTGGCGATCTGGCCGGTGATCGCGGACAGCACCGTCGGGTGGGCGTGACCGAGCGCATTGACCGCCAGCCCGGACAGCAGGTCCAGGTGCCGCCGGCCGTCCGCGTCCCAGACGTAGCAGCCCTCGCCGCGGACGAACACCCGCTTCGGCGGACCGAAGGTGTTCATCACCGCGTGCTGGTACGCCGCCAGCACCGCGGTCGAACTCTGCCGCTGGGGAAGTCCGGTCAGTTCCCGGCTCAGGGTCGCCGCGTCACTCCCGGTACCGGTCATGGCGTCTCCTTCAGACTGCGGAGCTCGGGTTCGGGCAGCCGGCCCCCGAACTCGCCGTTGGCGAACTCGTGGGGCGGGATGCCCTGGTCGGCCGGGGAACACCCGGCTGCCGAGCCGGACCAGGCCGTCCTGGGTCACCATCGTGCCGATCCCGGTGTTGGTGAAGATCTCCAGCAGCAGCGCGTGCGGCACCCGGCCGTCGGTCACGGTGGCCCGGGTGAGGCCGCCCTCGGACGGCCCGGAGGCAGGCCTCCATCTTCGGCACCATGCCGGACCGACAGTCCCGGCATCAGCGTCCCCCAGCTCCGAGGCGGACAGCTCACGGATGATCTCCGCACTGGCCGGCCAGTCCCGGTAGAGCCCCTCGACGTCGGTCAGCACCACCAGCCGTTCCGCGCCGAGCGCGATGGCCAGTGCCGCCGCCGCCGTGTCGGCGTTCACGTTGTGCACCACGCCGTCCAGGTCGGGCGCGATGCTGGCCACGACGGGTACCCGGCCGGCCGCCGATCAAGCCCTTCGATGGCCTCGGTGTTCACCGCGACGACGTCGCCGACGAGTCCGAGGTCGACCTCCTCGCCGTCCAGCACCGTGCCGCGCCGCTCGGCGATGAACAGCCCGCCGTCCTCGCCCGACATGCCGACGGCGACCGTGCTGTGCCGGTTGATCAGATTCGACGAGTTCCCGGCCGACCTGGCCGATCAGCACCATCCGGACCACGTCCATGGCCTCGGGGCTGGTGACCCGCAGTCCGCCCCGGAACTCCGACGCGATGCCGAGCCGCTGCAGCATGTCCGAGATCTGCGGTCCGCCGCCGTGCACCACCACCGGGTGCACGCCGCAGCGCTTCATGAACACGATGTCCTGGGCGAAAGCCGCCTTCAGCTCGTCGTCGATCATGGCGTTGCCGCCGTACTTGATCACGACCGTCTTGCCCGCGTACGTCTCCAACCAGGGCAGGGCCTCGGTGAGGATCGACGCCTTCTCGACCAGGCTCAGCTTGGGTTCATGTCGAGTACTCGGCGTTCTCTTTGACGTAGTCGTAGGTCAGGTCGGTCGTCCACATCGTCGCCGTTTCGGTCCCGGCGTGCAGGTCGATGTCGATCGCCACCTCGCGCGGCTCGAGATCGACCAGCTCGCGGGGATCGCCGATGCCACCGGCCCGGCAGACCTGGACGCCGTTGAACCTGACATCGAGTTCGTCGGGCTCGAAGGTCGCACCGGTGGTGCCGACGGCGGCGAGCACCCGGCCCCAGTTGGGGTCGCGGCCGAAGACCGCGCACTTGAAGAGGTTGTTGCGGGCCACGGACTTGGCCACCTCGACGGCTTCCGCCTCGGTCGCCGCGCCGGTGACGGTGATCGCGATGCTGTGCGCGGCTCCCTCGGCGTCGTCGATCAACTGCAGCGCCAGGTCACGGCAGACCTCGGTGAGTGCGGCCTGGAACTCGCTCGGCTCGGCCGCGATCCCCGAGGCGCCGCTGCTCAACAGCAGCACCGTGTCGTTGGTGGACATGCACCCGTCGCTGTCCACCCGCTCGAAGCTCAGCCGGCACGCCTCGGCGAGCTGCGGGGCCAGCGATTCCGGCTCCAGCTCGGCGTCGGTCGTGATCACCACGAGCATGGTGGCGAGGCCCGGGGCGAGCATGGCGGCCCCCTTGGCCATCCCACCGACGGTCCAGCCGTTCCCGTGCACGGCGGCCTGCTTGGCCCGGGTGTCGGTGGTCATGATCGCCTCTGCCGCCGCGACGCCGCCCGCCGCCTCGAGTCGCGGCACCAGCGCGTCGATCCCAGCGCTGATCTTGTCCATCGGCAGCGGGACCCCGATCAGTCCGGTGGAGCAGACCGCGACGTCGATGGCACCGATCTGCAGGGCGGCGGCCACCTGCTCGGCGGTGCGGTGGGTGTCGGCGAAACCATCCGGTCCGGTGCAGGCGTTCGCGCCGCCGGAGTTCAAGATCACGGCCCGCAGCCGGCCGTCGATGAGCACCTGCTCCGACCAGAGCACCGGCGCGGCCTTCACCCGGTTGGTGGTGAACACACCGGCGGCGCCGCTCTGCGGACCCGTGTTGACCACCAGCGCCAGGTCCGGCTTGCCGCTCGCCTTGAGACCGGCGGCCACGCCCGCGGCCACGAAGCCGCTGGCGGCGCACACACTCATGATTCGTCCTCTTCCTCGATCTCGACCGTGTGGCCGGCGGCCTCCCAGACCTCGATCGCACGCTCCGCCTGATCGACCGGCACCAGGATCCAGTCGGTGTCGAACGTCGACTCGGCGAGGATCGAGATGCCGGATTCGGCCAGCGGGCCGGCGAGGCCGGCCAGCACGCCGATCAGCGAGTGGTCCAGGGGCCGTCGATGCTGAAGGCGGCGAACGGCCCGACGGCGGTGACGGTGCCGGGTACGGCGGCGTCCGCGCAGATGATCGTGAGCTCGTCGACGGTGCGTTGGACACTCCAGAACGCGGTCGGATGCGCCTCGTCGAGCGCCCACCTCGGAACGGAGTCGTGGGCGTCCAGGCGGGCGACGCCGACGGCACCGGCGTGCCGGGTGAGTTCCCAGACCCCATTCAGCGCTCTCACGGCGCCACCCCGGAGGTGGTCAGACCGGTCGGCTCGGGGAGGCCGACGGCGAGATTCAGGCACTGCACGGCCCCACCGGCGGTGCCCTTGGTCAGGTTGTCCAGCGCGGCGACCGCGACCAGCCGCCCGGCGGCCGGATCGACGACCACCTGCAGCTGGACCGCGTTCGAACCGAGGACGGCCTGGGTCTGGGGCCACTGCCCCGGCGGCAGCAGATGGACGAAGGGCTCGTCGGCGTACGCGGCCTCGTAACCGGCGTAAGCCTGCTCGGTCGTCGTCGACGGATCCACGAGCGGGGTGGTGCAGGTTGCCAGGATGCCCCGCGACATCGGCACCAGCACCGGAGTGAAGGACACCCGCGGCGCCGCCGCCCCGCAGGCGGCGAAGTTCTGCAACAGCTCGGGTGTGTGCCGGTGACCGCCGCCGACCCCGTACGCACTGGCGGAGCCCATCAGCTCCGAGCCCAACAGGTGCGGTTTGAGCGACCGGCCGGCGCCGGACGGCCCGCTGGCCGCCACGATGACGACGTCTGAGGCCTCGGTCAGCCCGGATGTGATCGCCGGCAGCAGGGCGAGGGTGGCAGTGGTGGGATAGCACCCGGGCACGGCAACCCGCCGCGCGCCGATGAGTTTCTCGCGCTGGCCGGGGAGTTCGGGGAGCCCGTACGGCCAACTTCCCGCGTGCGGCGTGCCGTAGAACTGCAGCCAGGCCGCCGGGTCGGTGAGCCGGAAGTCCGCACCGCAGTCGATCACCACCGTGTCGGTCCCGAGCGCCGCGGCCACCTCGGCCGAGGCACCGTGGGGCAGCGCGAGGAAGACCACATCGTGCCCGGACAGGGTCTGCGGGCTGGTCGGCTCGACCGTGCGGTGGGCCAAGGCAGGCAGATGTGGTTGGTGCTCCCCCAATTTGCTGCCCGCGCTGGCGTTGGCCGTTACCGCGCCGATCTCGGTGTCGGGGTGAGCGAGCAGGAGTCGTAGCAGTTCACCACCGGCATAGCCGGTCGCGCCTGCTACTGCCACCGTGAACACCGGCATGAATATGCCAGATCACGCAAGACCATGCAAGCGCTGGGTCACTCCACCCGTTGGCTGGCTCCCACGGCCGCGGTCGCGGCGGCGACCGCGTCGTCCCGGGCGGCACCGGCCTCGGCCTCGGTCAGGGTCCGGTCGGGAGCGCGGAACCGCAGCGCGTACGCGAGGGACTTGCGATCCGCATCGATCTGGGGGCCGCGATAGACGTCGAACAACCGGACCGATTCCAGTAGCGGGCCGCCGCCTTCGGTCAAGGCCTGGGCGACGGCGCCGGCGGGCACCTCCTCGTCGACGATCAGCGCGACGTCCTCCTTGGCCACCGGATACGGGGACACGAACGCGACGTCGCCGATTTCCGGCGCGGCCGCGACCAGCAGGTCCAGGTCGATCTCCACGGCCGAGGTGCGGCCGGGCAGCCCGAACGCACGACATACCTCGGGATGCAGCTCCCCGCCGTAGCCGAACGGGCTCACCGCGCCCGGCAGCAGGAACTGCGCACACCGGCCCGGATGCCAGGGTGCCTGTTCGGCCGCCGAGCGGCTGAGCGAGACGTCAAGCGCGCCGGCCAGCACCTCGATCAGGGCGATCGCCTGCTGCCACCCGGCCCGGACCCCGGGGCCACGCCAGCCGGGCTCGGTCCAGGCGCCGGTCAGCACCGCCGCAAGGTGCCGTGGCTGTCGCGCGAGGGCCGCGTCCATGGCGGCCAGGTCTGCATCGTCGGGACGCCGGTCGATCCCCGGGCGCGGGGCCGGCAGGGCCGGTTGGGCGGCGAAGAACACTCGACCGGTCTCGAACAGGGCCAGGTCGTCGTTGCTGCGGCTGGTGTTGCGGGCGAGCGCCGCGAACAGCCCGGGCAGCAGACTGCTGCGCAGGAACGGCGCGGTGTCGGCCAGCGGGTTGGCGATCCGGACGAGGTTGCGCCGCTGGTCCTCGACCGGCAGGCCCAGTCGGTCGAGTTCGCTGTCCGCGATGAACGGCAGCGACAACACCTCCACGAAACCCGCCGCCACTGCAGCGGCGGTCACCGCACGACGAATTCGCTGGCCCCGGGTCAGCCCGCGCCCGACCGGCGCCCGGGGCACGACGGGGGGAATCTCCTCGTACCCGTACAGCCGACCGACTTCCTCGACATAGTCGTACGGGTCGCGCAGATCCGGCCGCCAACTGGGCGGCGTCACCGTCAGGGCGTCGTTCGGCCCGGACACCTCGACCCCCACCGCCCGCAGACTCGCCGTCACCTGGTCGGCGTCGATCTCGGCGCCGAGCACCCGGCCCGACAGCTCGGCGGCCATGGTCGTGGGCACCATCGCAGGTACCGCACCGGCAACGGTCACGGCCGCGACGAGCTCGCCTCCGGCCAGGTCGACGAGAAGCTCGGCGACCCGGTGTGCGGCGCTGTAGGTGGCCGCCGGATCGACCCCGCGTTCGAACCGGCGGGACGCCTCGGATGACAGCTTGTGCCGCCGGGACGACCGCGCGATCGTCATCGCGTCCCAATGCGCCGCCTCGATCAACACCGTCGAGGTGGCGGCGCTGAGCTCGGTGCTGGCACCGCCCATGATGCCGGCCAAACCGATCGGTCCGGAGTCATCGACGATCAGGAGGTCGTCTGGGGAGAGGGTGCGGGTGACGTCGTCCAAGGTGACCACTTTTTCCCCCGCCGCAGCCGGCCGGACGACGATCGGGCCCTGCAACCGATCACCGTCGTAGCCGTGGATGGGCTGCCCGGTCTCCAGCATCACGTAGTTGGTGATGTCGACGGCGAGGGATATGGGGCGCATCCCGGCCAGCTGCACCCGGCGTTGCATCCAGAGCGGGCTCGGCCGGTCGGCCCGGACGCCGGTGACCGAGACGGCGGCGAAGATGGGGCAGGCCGCCGACTCCAACCGCACCGGATAGCCGTCGCTCACCGGCGCCGGCACCGGGCGGGCGACCGGGTCGCGGAACTCCACCCCGAGGGCCTCGGCGGACTCCCGGGCCAGACCCCGGATCGACAGGCAGTAGCCGCGGTCCGGCGTGACGGCGACGTCAAGGACGTCGTCGCGGAGGTGCAACAGCTCCACCGCGTCGGACCCGGGCTCCAGTTCCGGCTCGTCCAACACGATGATCCCGGTGTGGTCGTCGCCAAGACCCAGCTCCTTGGCGGAGCAGATCATCCCGTCGGAGACATGCCCGTACGTCTTCCGGGCGGCGATGGGGAAGGGCCCGGGCAGGGTCGCGCCGGGCAGCGCCACGACGACCAGATCCCCGGCGGCGAAGTTGTGGGCGCCGCAGACGATGCCGCGCGGCTCGGCCTCGCCGTCGTCGACCTGACACCAGCGGATGGCCTTGCCGTTGGAGTGCTCCTCGACCTCGTACGCGAGCACCCGGCCGATCACGAGCGGGCCGGTGATGTCGGCTCCCGCCGCCTCGACGGTCTCCACCTCGAGACCGACCCGGATCAGCGCCGCGGCCAACTCGCGAGCGGTGAGGTCGGCGGGCAGCGCGGCGTACTCGCGCAGCCAGCTCAGCGGGGCCCTCATCGGGCCCCTCCCCGTAGCGATCGGCTGAACCGGACGTCGCCCTCGACCATGTCGCGCATGTCCTCGGCGTTGTTACGGAACATCAGAGTGCGGTCGATGCCCATGCCGAACGCGAAACCGGTGTAGACCTCCGGATCCACGCCACAGGCGCGCAGCACCCGCGGGTTGACGATGCCGCAGCCGCCCCACTCGATCCAGCCTTCGCTCTTGCACGTTCGGCACGGCCGGTCGGGATGGCCAACCGACTCGCCGTGGCACACGAAGCATTGCAAATCCATCTCCGCCGACGGTTCGGTGAAGGGGAAGTAGTTCGGCCGCAGCCGGGTCCGGGTGTCGCCGAACATCTCCCGGGCGAAGTGGTCCAGGGTGCCCCGCAGGTGGCCCAGGGTGATGCCCTTGTCGACGCAGAGACCCTCGATCTGGTGGAACACAGGCAGGTGGGTCGCGTCGTACTCGTCGGCGCGGTACACCTTGCCTGGGCAGACGACGTACACCGGCAGTTCCCGCTCCAGCAGCGCCCGGATCTGCACCGGTGAGGTGTGGGTGCGCAACACCAGGCCGGCGTCCTGGGGGTCGACGAACAGGGTGTCCTGCATCGTCCGGGCCGGATGGTCGGGTACGAAGTTGAGCGCGTCGAAGTTCATCCACTCGGCCTCGAGTTCTGGACCTTCGGCAACCTCCCAACCCATGGCCACGAAGACGTCGGCCATCAGATCCATCAGCCCGGTGATCGGATGTATCGCCCCCTCGGGGCCCTGTTCGACGGGCAGCGTCACGTCGACCCGTTCGGCGGCGAGCTGGCGCGTGAGTTCCGCCGCCGAGATCTCGACCTCGCGTTCCTTCAAGGCGCTGTTGATCTGGCCACGGGCCCGGCCGATTCGGATCCCGGCGTCTTTACGCGCCTGGGGTGGCAGCGCGCCGATCTCCCGGTTGGCCAGCCCGATCGGCGACCGGTCGCCGGCGTGGTCGAGCCGGGCCTGCTTGAGATCGGCCATCGAGTCGGCCGCCCCGAACGCGGCCAACGCCTTCGTGACCATCTCGTCGAGTTGCGGAGCACTCAACGGCGTCACCTCGACCGGGTCGTAGCTCTTGTTCGGCGCGGACATGACTTCCTGACTTGTCGGCGGATCAGATCGGGGACGGGCGGCGATCAGTCTACGAACCAGCGCGCCGGCCCGGCGACTGCTTTCATGCCGCGCATCAGGTCCGCTGCGCCGTCGCGCTGGCGTACAGGCACACGGCAGCGGCGCTGGCCAGGTTGAGGCTCTCGGCCCGGCCGAAGATCGGCACCCGGACGCCATGGTCGGCCAGCGCCGCAACATCGTCGGTCAATCCCCAGGCCTCGTTGCCGAACAACCACAGGGTCGGGCGGGCGAGACCACCGCTGGCCTGCAGGTCGCTCAGCTCGATCGAGCCGCGACCGTCGGCAGCCAGCACCTGGAGTCCGGCGGCCCGGGCGGCGGTGGTGACCGTCGGTAGGTCCGCCCCGACCACCACGGGCAGGTGGAACAGACTGCCCGCGGTAGAGCGGACGGTCTTGGGGTTGTACGGGTCCACCGACCCGGCCGACAACACGACGCCGTCCGCGCCGAACGCATCGGCGGACCGGATCACCGTGCCGGCGTTGCCGGGGTCACGGACGTCGGCACATACCACCAACAGGCGCGCCCGGCGCGTGATGACGTCGTCCGCCGGGCGGTCCACAAAGGCGCAGACCGCCACGATGCCCTGCGGGTGCACGGTGTCGGTCAACCCGGCCAGGTCGCCCACTTCGACCGTGCGGGGGTCCACCCCGGCGCCCTCGGCGATCTCGATCAGATCGGCGTACCGGGCCAGCTGCCCCCGGTCGATCAGCACCACGGTGGCCGAGCCGGCGGCCAGCGCTTCACGTACGGATTGGGGACCTTCGGCGAGGAACTCCCGCGCCCGTTCCCGGTCCTTGCGACGCAAGAGTCGGCGAGCCGACCGAAGTCGGCTCGCCGCTGCGGGTTGCAGATCAGGCAGCGGGGGAGGCGGCCGGGACAGGGGTGTGGGCCTTGGCGACCTCGACCAGGGCGGTGAACGCCCCCGGATCGGTGACGGCGAGGTCGGCGAGGATCTTGCGATCCACCTCGACGCCCGAAGCCTTCAACCCGGCGATGAACCGGTTGTAGGTCATCCCCTCGGCGCGGGCGGCGGCGTTGATCCGCTGGATCCACAGCCTGCGGAAGTCGCCCTTGCGATCGCGGCGGTCCCGGTAGGCGTAGACCAGCGAATGGGTCACCTGCTCCTTGGCCTTGCGGTAGAGCCGCGACCGCTGCCCCCGGTAGCCGGAGGCCTGTTCCAGGACTTCACGGCGCTTCTTGTGCGCATTGACCGAACGCTTGACGCGTGCCATTGCGGGTACTCCTTTGGTTCTTTGTCGGCTAGAGGGTCAGCGCGGTCACAGGCCGAGCAACTTGCGCGCCTTGCGCGCGTCGCCCTTGGCCAGCACCTTGGTGCCGGTGAGTCGCCGGGTGCGGGTGGTCGGCTTGTGCTCGTTGAGGTGCATCTTGCCGGCCTTGCGGTGCCGGATCTTCCCCGTCGCCGTGACCGAGAACCGCTTCTTGGCGCCCGAATGCGTCTTCATCTTCGGCATGGCTGCCGCTCCATTTCTGATTACGTCTTGGTGGTTCGTGCTGGATCAGTTGAGGTCGATGTCGGGATCCAGGTTGTCGGCTGGTCCCCGCCGGCGCGGAGCGACCGGCTCCGCAGCGTGCTGGGCGCGTCGCTCGGCCAACTCGGTCCGCTCGACTTCGGCGGTGGCCCGCCGCTGCTCGGCCCGTCGATCTCGCTCGGCTCGGACGTCCGCCCGGGCCTCGGTCTTCTTCTTGTGCGGTCCGAGCACCATCAGCATGTTCCGGCCGTCCTGCTTGGGCGCCGACTCGACGAAACCGAACTCGTCGACCTCGGATGCGAGTTTGCGCAGCAGGTTGTAGCCGAGTTCCGGGCGCGACTGCTCGCGGCCGCGGAACATGATGGTGATCTTGACCTTGTCGCCCGCCTTCAAGAAGCGCACCACGTGACCCTTCTTGGTCTCGTAGTCGTGGATGTCGATCTTGGGGCGGAGCTTCATCTCCTTGATGACGGTGTTGGTCTGGTTGCGGCGGCTCTCCCGAGCCTTCTGGGCGTTCTCGTACTTGAACTTCCCGTAGTCCATGAGCTTGGCCACCGGCGGCCGGGCCATGGGGGCAACTTCGACCAGATCGAGTTCGGACTCGCGCGCGAGTTGCAGGGCCATCTCGATCCGTACGATCCCGACTTGCTCTCCCGCCGGTCCGACCAGCCGGACCTCGGGGACGCGAATGCGATCGTTGATTCGCGGTTCGGTGCTGATATGTCCTCCAGTGTGGTTGTGGATCTGTCTGTGGCGAGTCGGTCGTCGACGCGGATCTGCCTCGCCCGGGCGGCCAAACGAAAAAAGGCCTTCGCGAACGCGAAGACCCTCACCTAGCCGCCGCCCGGACGCCGTCAAACCATTGCGTCCGTACGATCCAGACCGGACCCGCCAACAGTCAGGTGACGTCGGACGGGTGGGAGATCGGGTCTCCACTTGGCAGATCCGGCGTTGCCACCGAATCGGTCGGGCCTGAGAATACCACCGGCAACCGCCGGAGGCACATCGCCCGACAGCCATCCAACGGCGGGTGCTGCGTTGCTATTCCCGGTCGGGTACGGCGGCCAGCCAGCCGAATCCCCCGTCGTCGAGCCGGACCAGGCGGCGGCCGTCGGCGAAGGCGGTCAACAGGTCGCTCTCCAACGCGAGCGCAGCAGGACCGGCCGGGTCGACAATCAGGGCCACGGAGCCGTCGCTGAGGGCCGCCTCGGCGACCGTGTCGATCGTGACCGGCACGGGGCGCGCCTCGGGGTGCCAGGCGGCGAGGGAGTCCAGACCGGTGAACGCGACGGCGCAGCGACGACCGTCCGGGGTCTGCAGTCCCACGACCGCCATGTCGGCCTCCTTGTCGACCTGCAGCCCAGCGTGACCGGTCGCACTCCCGGTCAGTTGCGCGACAACCGGGACCAGCAGGCGTGCCGTGCCCAACTCGACCACCGCCGCGAGGTAGCTGTCGGAGGTGCCGTCCTGGGCCGTACGCAACCGATCCCGGACCGGATCGGCGGCCCGTCCGTCGTCACCCGGGAACGGGGACTCGGCGAGCTGGCGTTCGTGAACCACGGGTCCACGCTAAGGGAGAGGCCAGCGGAGCGGGGTGACAGTGGGTGGCTTCCCCGATCCCCGGTCAGGTCCCCTGTGGCACTGTGGAGGGATGCCCGCCGCTGACGCTGTTTTGTTGCCGCTGTGTATCGGCCTGTCCCTCCTCGGCATCATCGTCGTTGCCTTCGCTTGGCGGCGCGGCAACCGGGGTCGGGTCGTGCAAGGGGTCGGCCTGGCTCTCGCGCCGACCGCGCTCTACTTCACCGGCCTGCTGTCGCTGTTGTGGAACGGTGTGGTCGCGACGGTCGGCTGGGCGTCCCGGATCCTGTTCACCCCCACGGTCTGGTTCGGCATCACACTGCTGGGGGTTTGCGTGGTGCTCTGGGTCGTCGGTGGGCTGCTGGTGAAGCGCAGCGCGAACCGGGCGCCGGCCGTGGAGGGCCGGAACAAGGCACCGAGCAAGCAGCAGCTGCCCGCCGCGCGTAAAGGTCAGCCGGCCAAGCAGGCCGCTCCGGTCGACGACGACATGGCCGAGATCGAGGCCATTCTCAAGAGCCGCGGCATCAACTAGCCGTGCCGTACCGGCGATGGAGCTCGCTCAGCCGGGCGATCGCCTCCGACGAGGCGGGTTCGTCGCCGGCCTGAATTCCCATCAGCTGCCGCTTCTCGGCGTCCAGATCCACCTCGAACGGTCGGTCATCAGGCTTGATCAACACGATCGCCCACGGATCGCCCGGGCGGAGCAGGAACTTGTGCACCTGGGACCAGGCGATCTGGTGCCGGACCAGACCGTTGCGGATCTGTAGGCCCTCCCCGTCCACCCGTACGTTGCTCGAACCGATGATCACGAGCCCCGCGATCAGGCCGAACAAGATGATCAGCAGCGTCACGATCTGCGAGATCGTGAACGCGGCCCGCAGCCCCGGCGGCAAGGCGAACCAGCCGAACAGGGTGAGGCCCAGCAGGCAGAGGGACGCCACCGTGGTCAGCACGATCAGCCGCCGTGGCCGGTAGACCACGGGAGGGACGTTCGGGGTCGATCCAGGCGCGCCGGACATCAGATCCGACAGGCGGCGATGTCGGTGACCAGGATCGCCCGCGCGCCCACCGCCCACAGGTCGTCCATGATCTGCTGGGCGTCGGCCCGCGGGACCATGGCCCGGACCGCGTGCCACCCCTGCTTGGCCAGCGGGGCCACCGTCGGCGATTCCAGACCCGGGGTGATCGAGCAGGCCAGATCCACGAACTCGTCGCTGACGTCGTAGTCCATCATCACGTAGTTGCGCGCGACCAGGACGCCGTTCAGCCGACGCTCGATCTGAGCCAGACCGGACGGAGGTTCGGCAGCCGTACGGCGGATGAGGATCGCCTCCGAGGTCAGAATCGGGTCGCCGAAGAGCTGCAGGCCCGCTTGGCGCAGCGTGGTCCCGGTCTCCACGACGTCGGCGATCACGTCGGCGACGCCCAGCCGGATGGCGGTCTCCACGGCCCCGTCCAGCGAGATCAGCCGGGTGGTGACCCCGCGCTCGGCGAGGTACTTGCCGACCAAACCCGGGTACGAGGTGGCCAGCCGCAGGTCCTGCAACTTCTCCGGTGTGTAGTCGGTCCCCTCCGGGGCCGCGAACCGGAACCGGCTGCGACCGAAGCCGAGCGGCATGACCTCGCTGGCGGGCGCCCCGGAGTCCAGCAGCATGTCGCGACCGGTGATGCCGACGTCCAGGGTGCCCTCGCCGACGTACACCGCGATGTCGCGCGGGCGCAGATAGAAGAACTCGACCCCGTTGGTCTCGTCCAGCAGGACGAGCTCCTTCGGGTCGTGGCGCTGGGCGTAGCCCGCCTCGCGCAGCATCTGGACGGTCGCGTCCGCCAACGATCCCTTGTTGGGGACCGCGATCTTGATCAGCGGACGGGTGCCGGACACGACCGACATTCTAGGTTCCACCCCTAAAGGTGGGCGTAGACGTCGTCGAGGTCGAGATCGAGGGCGAGCATCAGGACCTGCAGGTGGTACAGCAGCTGGCTGATCTCCGCCGCGGCTCGCTCCGGCGACTCGTGCTCGGCGGCCATCCAGACCTCGGCGGCCTCCTCGACGATCTTCTTGCCGATCTCGTGTACGCCGGCGTCCAACCGGGCCACGGTCGAGGAACCCGCCTCGCGCCGCGCCGCCTTCTCGCTCAGCTCGGCGAACAGGGCGTCGAACGTCTTGGGGCCAGTCACGGCGGCCAGCCTAGTGTCGCCGGCCGCCGTGCCTCGCCCACGTTTCAGCCGACGGTTTCGACCGCCGGATCGTCCACCCCCGCCGGGCGCGCCTCATCCTGCTGCCGGCGCTCGATCCGCATCCAGGTCACGAAGCCGATCACGCAGAAGGCGCCGTAGACGATGTACATGATCGCCGACGGGTAGTAGCCGGCGGTCAGCAACAGCGGTACCCCGACCAGATCGACCGCGATCCAGATCAGCCAGAACTCGACGTAGCCGCGGGCCATCCCGTAGGTGGCCAGGATCGAGCCGGTGAGGATCCAGGCGTCGGCCGCCGGCCCCCACGAGTGCAGCGCCTGCAGGGCGAAGTAGAAGACGGTCCACAACACGACCGCCGCCACCAGCAACTGCAACCGGCCCTTCCAGCCGGCCCAGGTCGGGATGACACCGACCCCATGCGATCCGTCGCCGTCGGAGCGGCTGTAGGACCACCAGCGGTACCAGCCGTAGACGCTGACGATCAGGAAGAAGACCTGCCGGGCCGCCTGGCCGTACAGGTCGAGGTCCTGCGGCGTGTGAAACACCCCGCCGAGGAAGACCGTGAACAACAAGACGTTGCCCACGATGCCGATCGGCCAGGCGAGCACGAGCCGCCGCATGCCGAGGATGGCGCTGGCCAAGCCGAAGCCGTTCCCGATGATCTCCCGCCACAAGATGCCGGGACCGATCTCGAGTTTGGCGTTCAGCAACCGCACCAGAAGATCTGAGAAGTCCATGTCGGATTCCCCTTTCCACCGCTCCGGTCGCACGAATGCCGGGGTGGAATGAGAGCACGGACTCGGGCGTCGCCGTGAGCGTCGCCGAGGACCGTGCTCGCGTGTGCCTCCCATCCGGACTTTCACCGTCGGTCGTGGAATTCCACCACGTCAACCGTTCCCCGGACTCCCTGCGAGCAGGTCGGCCGGTTGCGGGTCGCGGACTGTCACCGCCGGTTCGGAATTACACCGACCCCGGAACACGCGCGAGTGTGTTTACTCGTCGAGGGGAATCGTAGCGCCGTCGGCGCGCCGCTGCCGGCGCAGCTCAGGGATCGAACGGCGCTCAGTCGAGATCGACGCCGAGCAGACTGTCGCAGATCCGGGCCACCAGGCTCGGGGCGTCGGTGTCATCGCCGTCGATCGCGGTGGAGGCGCCGGCCCAGGCGTCCACCGCGGCCAGGGCGGTCGGAGCGTCGAGATCGTAGGCCAATGCCGCCCGCACCTGCACCAGCACCTCGTCGGCGTTGAGTCCGGCGTCGAGGCGGACTGCCTCTCGCCACCGGTCCAACCGGTCCCGCGCGTGGTCGAGTTCGGACGTCGGTCCACATCCAGTCCTCGCGGTAGTGGTGCGACAGCAACGCCAGCCGGATCGCCATCGGGTCCACACCGCTGTTCCGCAGGGTGGAGACGAAGACGAGATTGCCGCGGGACTTCGACATCTTCTCCCCGTCGAGGCCCACCATGCCGGAATGCAGGTACGCCCGGGCGAACCCCTGACCGGTGGCCACCCGGGCCTCGGCCGCACACATCTCGTGATGCGGGAAGATCAGGTCCCGGCCGCCGCCCTGGACGTCGAAGTCCGGACCGAGGAGGTCCAGCGCCAGCGCGGTGCACTCGATGTGCCAGCCGGGCCGGCCGCGGCCGTGCGGAGAGTCCCAGCCGGGCTCCCCCGGCCGCTGCTGCCGCCAGACCAGGCAGTCGAGCGGGTCCCGCTTGCCCGGCCGGTCGGGGTCGCCGCCGCGTTCGGCGAAGACCTCGACGGCTTCGTCGCCGACCAGCCGGGACAGCGAGCCGAAATCGGCATCGGCGGCCCGGGAGAAGTAGAGGTCGGGGTACTCGGGATCGTCCACGGGGTAGATCGCGCCGCGCTCCTGCAGCGTCTTGATCGCCTCGGTGACCAGCCCGATCGACTCCACGGCGCCGACGAAGTGCTCGGGTGGCAGCACGTTCAGGGCCGCCATGTCCGCGGCGTACAGCGCCGTCTGCTCGCGGGCGAGGTCCTGCCAGTCGATCCCGTTGTCGCGGGCGCGTTCCAGCAGGGGGTCGTCGACGTCGGTGACGTTCTGCACGTACTCCACTACCGAGCCGGTGTCCCGCCAGATCCGATTGAGCAGATCGAAGGTCACGTACGTGTTGGCGTGCCCGATGTGGGTGGCGTCGTACGGGGTGATGCCGCAGACGTACATCCGCGCCGTACCGCCCGGCCGGGCCAGCGGCACGACCTGTCGCGATGCGGTGTCGAACGCCTGCACCTGCAGCGGACTGGCGGGCGGGGAAAGACGGTGCACCACGGGCGCGGACCAGGCCTGCATGAAGGTGACTGTAGTGGGAGGCCCTCCTCCAGGGCCGCGAGTGTCGGGTGAGGCTAAGAGGCAGGCCCTGATCAAGAGGGCCGCGAGTGTCGGGTGTCTCGGACGCGGCCGGTTCGTGACGACGAGGAGTCGACGCCACGGCTGCAGAACCGGGCGTGATCGGTGAAGTCCGGCGTCGACGACCGAGGAGGAAGGAACCGGTCAAAAGCGTCTGAGACGCACGAGCGGCCCCAAAATCAAAACGGCGGCCAGGGGATGGCTGGGCCGTGGCCGCGTGGTTTAGGAAATCGCTTGCGCTCCAGCAAGCGCTCGGCCCGGCGGACGAGGGCCTCCACCTCCACCTCGGCCAGCAGTTCGCCGAGTTGGGCGGGTACGTCGTCGTGCACCCGGCGGACGGCAGCCAGCTCCTCGGTTGTCAGCTCGGCCCCCGCCCACCCCCATAGCAGTGTGCGGAGTTTCGGGTCGGTGTGGAAGCTGATGCCGTGGTCGACCCCGAACACCCGGCCGCCGCTGCCGAGGATGTGGCCACCTTTGCGGTCGGCGTTGTTGATCACGACATCGAACACCGCCAGCCGGCGCAACTGGGTGTCGTCGGCGTGCACCACCGACACCTCCTGGTCGGTCCGGTCCAATCCGTCGACCACGTCGAACCAGCCCGCCAGCGGCAACCGGGACGAGGAAACCAGGTCCACCAGGCAGGCCGTCTCCACCTCGTCGGCCTGCACCCACGCCTGGACCGAACCCAGCCCCAACGGGCCCTCGGCCAGCGCGGTCACGGGTACGACATCGAAGCCGGCGATGCGGGAGACCTCGTACGCGGCGACCTCCCGCAACCCGAGCGTGCCCGTCGGAAAGTCCCACAGGGGCCGCTCCCCGCGGATCGGCTTGTAGACGCACTCGATCATCCGATCACCGACGGTCACCGTGGCGAGGAAGGTCGCGTTCGAGGCTTGGACCAGCCGGCCGGCCAGCTGCATGTCCCCCGCGGCCAGCTCGTTGACCAGACCGGTCGCCAGCGCGGGATGGGGCGGCAAGGAGGGCTCAGCGGTCACCGCAAGGATTCTCGGGGTCGGCGCGAAGAGATGCGGTCAGCCGAGGACGGGACGGCGGTAGCCGTTCGCGCGGGGGCAGATGTGACCGGTCGGGTCCAGCGGCTGGAGGCAGAAGGGGCAGGGCGGCCGGCCGGCGGAGACCAGGGCCTGGGCGCGGGCGACGAAATCCCGGGCGTACGAAGCGGTGATCTTCACCACAAACACCTCGTCGGCCTGCAGTTCGTCGTCGTCGGCGGGCAGGTCGGCGAGTTGGGCCGAGGGGAGATCGGCGGGCAGATCGAGCCCAGTGCCGTCCTCGTCGGCGTCGTCGTCGGCGTCCACGTTGGAGAACAGTTCGATCACGATCCGGTCGATGCTCGGATCCCAGGCGATGGTCATCGTGCCGACCCGGAACTCCTCGCTGATCGGCGCGTCCAGCGGATCGGTGTCGGTCGGCGACTTCTGCGCCGGCGGCACGTCCACCCCGCCGCCGCTGCGCCGCAGCACCTCGTCCAGGACCCGGTCCAGATGCTCGGCCAGCACCGACACCTGCTGCTTCTCGACCACCACGGACGTGATCCGGTTGCCCTCGCGCGCCTGGAGGAAGAAGGTCCGCTCCCCGGGCGTACCGACCGTGCCGGCGACGAACCGGTCCGGTGCGTCGTAGCGGTGAACCAGGATGGACATGCCGACAGCCTAACTCCGGTCCTCGACCACATCGCCGGATCCGAGACCACCGCCCACGGGGGCGTCAGCCGGTGGGGTACGGCGGCGGCCGCGGGGCTTCTTGGCCGGCGACTGGAACATCGGGCCGAGGTCGCCGGTGGCGGAGTTCATCGTCACCACGTACGGCCGGTGCGAGGTGTAGCGGATGATCGAGACCGAGGCCGGATCGACCAGGATCCGTTGGAATCCGTCGAGATGGATGCCGAGGGCGTCCGCGAGGATGGCCTTGATCACGTCGCCGTGGGAGACCGCCGCCCAGACCGCGTCCCCGCCGTTTTCGGCGCCGAGCTTGGCGTCCCAGGCCCGGATCGCGCCAACCGCCCGGGCCGACATCTCCGTCATCGACTCACCGTTCGGGAACCGGACCGCCGACGGCTGGGCCTGCACCGTCGACCAGAGCTTCTCCCTGCTGAGTTCCTTGAGGGTGCGCCCGGTCCAGTCGCCGTACCCGCACTCGACCAGCCCACCGTCGATCGCGATCGGCACCGGCTCAGTACGCCCGCCCACGGCGGCCTGCGCGGTCTGTCGGCAACGGCGGAGCGGGGACGTGACGATCGCGCGGAGCGGAACCCCGTCCAGCCGGCGGCCGAGTGCTTCGACCTGCGTCTGCCCTAGGGCGTCCAGGGCGACGCCCGGCGTCCGCCCGGCCAGCACCCCGGCCGTGTTGGCCGACGTACGGCCGTGCCGGATCAGGAGCACCACGGTCATGAGGGGAGCCTAATGGCCGGCCCAGATGCACCACCTTCTCGCATCGGCACCACGTGCACGTGGTGCAAAGCCAAGAAGGTGGTGCGCCTGGACCGAGCGGAGGGTCAGGAGAGGTCGAGGCTGCGGTAGCGGCCGCGGAGGTGGGTCAGGACGCGGTCCGCATCGACGGAGACCTCGACGTGTTCGATCTCGGCGCGGAGCAGGAGGGTCCACCCGGCCCGGCCCGTGGCGTCGCTCAGCCGGGCGCCGACCCAGGCGGGAGCATCGGCGAGCACGGGGCCCCACTCCGTCTCGGTCCAGCGGCCCAGGGTGAACGGCCCACCGGGCGCCGGCGCCATCTCGGCGAACGCATCGGCCAGGCCCCGATGGCCGCCGCCGAGCAGACTGATCGCCACGGCTCCCCCGTCGGCGACCAGGTCGGCCAAGGTCGAGTCCTCGTCCAGCAGGCCGAGCACCTCGGCGGGCTCGCCGTCCGCCACGATCATCGACGACACCGTCCAGCCCGCCCGACGGCCGTGCCGGACGGCCGTCCAGACGCTGACCGGCAGCACCATCCGACCGCGGAACCGGCGAACCGGGTTCCGATCGCCGTCCGGCGGCAGGAACGGATGCTCGGAGTGGATGGTCATCCTGTGATCAAACACCCACCCACAATCCGCCCGCGCGAGCATCGACCCGTCTACGGTGGTCCGGGTGTCCCGACGGCTGGGGACCGGATCACGGACCGGATCGGGAGTTGACGCATGGATTGGCTACAGGCCCTGATCTTGGGCCTCGTCCAGGGGCTGACGGAGTTCTTGCCGATCTCCTCCAGCGCCCACCTGTCGATCGTCGGGCAGCTGATGGGTGGCATCGACCCCGGCTCGGCGTTCACCGCGATCAGCCAGCTCGGCACCGAGGCCGCGGTGATCATCTACTTCCGCCGCGACATCTGGGCGATTATCAAGAACTGGTCCCTGGCGCTGGTCGGCAGGATCCCGCGGGACGACCCACAGGCCCGGATGGGGTGGCTGGTGATCATCGGCTCGATCCCCATTGTGGTGCTCGGGGTGCTGTTCCAGGACGAGATCGACTACGGGCTCCGCAACCTGTGGATCACCACCGCCATGCTGGCCGGGTTCGGCATCATCATCGGTGTCGTCGACCATTTCGCGAAGAACCAGCGCGAACTGGGCGAACTCAGCTGGACGCACGGCATCCTCTTCGGGCTCGCGCAGTCACTGGCCCTGATCCCCGGGGTGTCCAGGTCCGGTGCCACCATCACGGCCGGCCTCGCCCTCGGCTACAAGCGCGAGGCCGCCGCCAAGTACGCCTTCTTGCTTGCCATTCCTGCGGTGGTCGGGTCCGGCTTCTTCAAGCTGGCCGACGTTTCCGCCGATCCGGTCGAGCCGGCCTGGGGCCCGATCATCCTGGCCACGGTGGTCGCCTTCTTCGTCGGCCTGGCGGTCATCCACTGGCTGCTGCGCTACATCAGCACCCACAACTTCCTGCCGTTCGTGATCTACCGGCTGGCCCTGGCCGCCGTCGTCGCCGCTCTGCTGCTCACCGGCGTGCTGGATCCGCTCCCGACCGGGTGATCAGCCGCGGTGGGCCACCGCCACGACCTCGAGGGCGTGCAGCTTCTCCTCCACCGTGCGACCGACCGGGGCAACGGCGCAGGTCGTCACCCCGGCGGCCGCCAGCTCGCTGAGTCTCTCGGCCAACCGCCCTCGCGGGCCCAGCAGTGAGGTGGCGTCGATGAACTCGTACGGGACCGCCGCCATCGCGTCGCGGTGCCGGCGCGCCAGGTACAGGTCCTGGACCGTCGCCGCCGCCTCCGCGAAGCCCATCCGGACGGCCAATTGGTTGTAGAAGTTCTGCTCCCGGCTGCCCATCCCACCGACGTACAGCGCCGCCTGCGGCCGGACCGGGTCCGCGCAGGCTCGTGGGTCGGCGCCCACACTCAGCGGCACACTCGCCACGACGTCGAACTCCGGGCGCGCCTCGTCGTCGCGGGGTGTGGCCCGGGACCTCCCGGTCGCGATCTCGGCCAGTTGCTCGGCGGCGAAACCCGGCGCGAAGAACACCGCCAGCCAGCCGTCGGCGATCTCGCCCGCGAGTTGCAGGTTCTTGGGTCCGACCGCGGCGAGATAGATCGGCAGCTCCGCCCGGTACGGGGCCACGGTCAGCTTCAGCGGCTTGCCGGGACCGTCCGGCAGCGGCAGCCGGAAGTGCTCGCCCTCGTACGCGACGGTGTCCCGGGCCAGTGCCGAGCGGACGATCGCCACGTACTCCCGGGTGCGGCCCAGCGGGGCGGCAAACCGAACCCCGTGCCAGCCCTCCGACACCTGCGGACCGGACACCCCGAGACCCAGGTGGAAGCGGCCCTCGCTGAGCAAATCCAACGTGGCGGCGGTCATCGCCGTCATCGCCGGGGTCCGCGCCGGGATCTGCATCACCGCGGACCCGATCCCGATCCGCGACGTCTGCGCGGCCAGCCAGGCGAGCAGCGTGGGCGAGTCCGAGCCGTACGCCTCCGCGGCCCACACCACGTCGAACCCGAGATCCTCGGCCCGCCGGGTCAGCCGGAGCTGGGCCTGCACGTCGTCCGCGCCGACCAGATAGGACAGGTTCAGCCCGAGCCGCATGCCGACCACCCTAGGACCTCTCATTAGGGTCGGGACCATGGAAACCCGGGTCGTAGGCCGCAGCGGTCTGCGCACCTCCCGGTTGGGCCTGGGGACCATGACCTGGGGGCGCGACACCGGCATCGACGACGCGCGGCAACTGCTGACCATGTTCCGGGAGGCGGGCGGCACCCTGATCGACACGGCCGCGGCCTACGGCGCCGGCGACGCCGAACGGTTGATCGGACGGTTGATCAAGGATCAGGACGATCGCGACGAGCTGGTTATCGCCACCAAAGCCGGCTTCTTCATCCGCGATGGACAGCGCGTGGTCGACACCTCCAAGCGCGCGCTGCTGCGGGATCTGGCCGGATCGCTCCGTCGGCTGGGCACCGACTACGTCGACGTCTGGCAGCTGCACGCGTGGGGCGAGGCGCCGCTCGCTGAGTCCCTGAGCGCGATCGACCAGGCGGTCCAGTCGGGTCTGGTGCGCTACGCCGGGGTGTCCAACTTCGTCGGCTGGCAGACCGCCCAGGCCGCGACCTGGCAGCAGGCGGTGGCCGGCCGGGCGCCGATGGTGAGTGTCCAGGTCGAGTACTCGCTGCTGGCCCGGCGGGCCGAGGTCGAGGTGCTGCCCGCCGCAGAGGCGTTCGGGCTGGGTTGTTTCCCCTGGTCACCGCTGGGTCGAGGGGTGCTCACCGGCCAGTACCGCAACCGGGTGCCGCGCGGTTCCCGGGCCGCGAGCGAACACTTCGCCTGGTTCGTCGAGCCGTACCTGTCCCAGCGCAGCCGCGGTGTGGTCGAGGCGGTGGTCAAGGCGGCGGACGGGCTCGATCTGACCCCCCTCCAGGTGGCGTTGCTCTGGGTCCGGGATGCCCCCGGCGTGACGGCCCCGCTGCTGGGCGCTCGAACCGCCGATCAGCTGGCGTCGGCCCTCGCGGTGGAGGAGGCCGTGCTGCCGCTCGAGATCGTTTCCGCGCTGGACGACGTCTCCGGCGGCCCCAATCTCGCCCGCCCTACTTGAGGCCGGCGCTCCGCTACCCGATGCTCGCCAGCGCGGGTTAAACCGTCAGGGGTACGCGGATGATCTTGCGCCGGATCCACACGTCGCGGCTGCCGTCGCGGTAGCGGCGGAGCCGGGTGAGTTCCCAGCCGCCGTACTCGGCGTGCTCGGTGAGCAACTGGCGTACGGCACTACGCGGGACCTGGTGGCCGAGACGCACCCGCTCGACCTCGTACTCGACGCTCCTGCTCATCGTGCGCCAGCCTAACGTCAGGCCTCGTCGAAGAAGCGATCCAGTACCCGCGCGCCGAACTCCAGGGCGTCGGTCGGTACCCGCTCGTCGTTGCCGTGGAACAGACTGACGAAATCCAGATCCGGCGGCAGCTTGAGCGGAGCGAAACCGAAACAGCGGATGCCGAGCCGACTCCAGGCTTTGGCGTCGGTGCCGCCGCTCATCAGGTACGGGACCGTCCGCGCGCCCGGATCCTCCGCGGCCAGGCTCGTCTGCATCGCCTCCACCAGGGCGCCGGCGAACTCGGTTTCCACCGACGGATGCTGGGCGAGGACCTCGTACCGAACCCGGTCGCCGACCAGTTCGTCGAGCGTGGCGAAGAACTCATCCTCCCCGCCCGGCACGATCCGGCCGTCGACGGCCGCGGTCGCCTGACCGGGAATCACGTTCTGCTTGTACCCGGCCTGCAGCATCGTGGGATTGGCCGTGTTCGACATGGTGGCTCCGACCATCCGGGCGATGCTGCCCAGCTTCGCCAGGGTCTCCTCGGCCCGGTCCGGGTCGAACTCGATCTCGAACGCCTCCGAGATCGCGTCGAGGAACGCCTGCTGTGCGTCGGTGATCTTGTGCGGCCATTCGTACTGCCCGATCCGAGTGACGGCGGCGGCCAGTTCGGTGACGGCGTTCCGGGAGTTGCGGAAGGATCCGTGGCCCGGTGTGCCGTCGGCGATCAAGCGGAGCCAGGCGATGCCCTTCTCGGCGGTCTGCACCAGGTAGAGCCGGAGGTCGTCGTTGACGGTCAGGGAGAAGCCGCCGACCTCCCCGATCGCCTCCTCACAGCCCTCGAGCTCCTCGCGATGGTGGTCCACCAGCCAGGTCGCGCCGAGGTCGCCGCCGGCCTCCTCGTCGGCGGTGAACACGAGCCGGAGCGGCCGTCGGGGCGGCGCGCCGGCCCTGGCCCGGGCACGCACGACGCTCAACACCATGGCGTCGAAGTCCTTCATGTCGATCGCGCCGCGACCCCACAGGCAGCCGTCCGCGATCTCCCCGGCGAACGGCGGCCGGGTCCAGTCGTCGGCGTTGGCCGGTACGACGTCGAGGTGGCCGTGAACCAGCAATGGGCTCAGCGAGTGGTCCACCCCTTCGGGCTCCCAGTGCGCCACCAGCGAGGTACGGCCCGGCTGCGATTCGTACAACTGCGACGCGATTCCGACCTCGTCGAGTCGGGCCGCGACGTACTCGGCGGCTACCCGCTCCCCCGGCCCGGGATCGGGTCCGAAATTGGACGTGTCGATTCGGATCAGATCCCGGCACAGGTCCACGACCTCAGCGTCGGCGGCGTACGGCTCGGCTGCGGCGGAATCCGGCATGCAGACATCCTGTCACTGCGCTGTTGAACCGCTCAGTTCCACCGGACTGGGTGGTCATAAGAGTATGGACACCGAGATGGAGCCGACGACCGATCCAGGGCCGACGACCGAGTCGTCCCCAGGGGAGCGCAAGGCCAAGCCCAAGGCCATCGACCTGCGGCAGCCGGGCGATCGCCAGTTCGCGCACCTGTTGGTCAACACCCTGCTGGTATCGGTGATGAACTTCACGGTCTGGTTCGCGCTGACGTTCTGGATCTTCCTGGAGACGCGTTCGGTTCTGGCCACGGGCATGGTGGCGGGCATCTTCCTGGTCGCCACGGCACTGAGTGGCATCTGGTTCGGCAGCCTCGTCGACAACTACCGCAAGAAGACGGTGATGCAGCTGTCGGCGCTCAGTTCGTTGGCCTTGTTCGGGGTGAGCCTGGTCGTCTACCTCCTCGCACCCGCCGGGACCTTCACGAACCCGGCCAGCGTGCTGCTGTGGGTCTTCGTGGTCCTGGCCATGCTCGGCGTGATCGCCGGCAACGTCCGGACCATCGCGTTGTCGACCATGGTCACCCTGCTGATCCCCGCCGAGCGCCGGGACCGGGCCAACGGCCTGGTCGGTACCACCGCAGGCGTGTCGTTCCTGGTCACGTCGGTGATCAGCGGATTGCTGGTGGCCGCCGGGGGCATGTTGTACGTGCTCTGGCTGGCGTTGGTCGTCCTCGCCGTGGCGGTGGTGCACCTGAGCCGGGTCGACCTGCCGCACCGCGAGCCCGAGACGCAGTCCGCGGACGGAACTCCGGAGCCCAAGCGGGTCGATCTGGGCGGCACCCTGCGGCTTGTCCGGGGCGTCCCGGGTCTGTTGGCGCTGATCGGTTTCTCCTGCTTCAACAACCTGCTGAACGGCGCGTTCATGGCGCTGATGGACGCGTACGGACTCTCGCTGATGTCGGTACAGGCCTGGGGCCTGCTCTGGGGCGCGTTGAGCACCGGCTTCATCATCGGCGGGATCGCGGTGACCAGGACCGGGCTGACCCGGAATCCGCTGCGGCTGCTGCTGTTGATCAACGTGGTGTTCTGGCTGGTCACGATGTTGTTCCCGATCCGGTCCTCGGTGGTGATCCTGACCATCGGGATGGCGATCTACATGCTGCTGGTGCCGTACGCGGAGGCCGCCGAGCAGACGATCCTGCAGCGGGTGGTGCCGTACGAGCGGCAGGGCCGGGTCTTCGGTTTCGCGCAGAGCGTGGAACTGGCGGCCTCCCCGCTGACCGCATTCCTGATCGGCCCGATCACGCAACTGGTGTTCATCCCGTTCATGACCGACGGCGCCGGAGCGCAGTCGATCGGTTGGTGGTTCGGCACCGGCCCCGACCGCGGCATCGCGCTCGTCTTCGTGCTGTGCGGGATCATCGGACTGGTCGTCACCCTGTTGGCGTTGGGCAGCAAGTACTACCGCCAGCTCAGCGCTCGCTACGCCGAAAGCGAGCAGCCCACGCAGTCTGAGTTGCTATAGTTCGGGGTCGTTCGGCACCGTGCACGCAGACGGGTGCCGGCCGGTCCGGGTGGCGGAATAGGTAGACGCGCTAGCTTGAGGTGCTAGTGCCCAGTAATGGGCATGGGGGTTCAAGTCCCCCCTCGGACACAGCTGTGTGGTCCTAGGCTCGATCACCGTGTGGGAGCAGCGCGGGTCGGCGTCCCCGGCGATCCGGCTGATCTGGCGGGCGTACGTCGAGGAACCGGCTTCCTACATCGCCGAGGCCAGTGAGCACTGGGGTCTGTCGTTCGTCGAGTGTCCGGACGGTAGCCGACGCGCCGAGCTGGCCGGACCACGGCTGAGCGCCAGGCCGATCGAGTCCTACCGCGGTGAGACCTACTGGGGCGTCGAACTCGCGGCCCATGTCGTGGTCCCCGGGGTGGACAAGGGTTTGCTGGAGGGCGAGATGGTGGATCTCGAGGTGACCGAGGGCGGGGTGGTGATTGGCGACCGGGAACACCCGTGGCCGGGCTGGACGGATCTCGAGGCTTTCGTGGGCGCGCTGCTGGAGGCCGGCAGCCTGGTGAGTGACGACGACATCCGCCGGGCCCTTGCCGGCGACGACGTCGGATTGTCGCCCCGCTCCTGGCAGCGCCGCTTCCGCGCCGTCACCGGGCTCAGTCGCAAGCAGATCCAACAACTGGAGCGGGCCCGGCGGGCGTACGTGCTGCTGCAGCAGGGGCGCCGTCCGGCGGAGGTGGCGATCGCGGCCGGATACGCCGACCAGGCCCACCTGACCCGTTCCCTGAAGCTGATTCGAAACGAGACGCCGGCGCAGATCGTGGCCGCCACCCGGCAGGCATGATCGACGCTTTTCTTCAAGATCGTCGCGCGGTCGGGCGGTTGACTGGAGGCAGTCGTACGAAAGGAACCACCATGACCGTCCCCGCCGGATACGCCACCGTGAACCCGTTTCTGATCACTCGGGACGCGGCCGGTCTGATGAGCTTCGTCCAGGCCGTCTTCGGTGGCGAGGAGCACCGTGACGCCCGTACGGTCGACACCGACGGGCTGCTGCTGCACGCCGAACTGGAAGTGGGCGGCACCACGCTGATGTTCGCCGACCGCAAGCCGGACTGGCCCTTCACGCCCAGCCTGCTGCAGGTCTACGTGGACGACGTTCCGGCTGCCCTCGATCGAGCCCGGGCCCGCGGAGCCGAGGTCGTGACCGAGCCGACGGATTTCTTCGGTACCGTCTTCTCCCGCGTTCTCGACCCGTGGCGGAACCTGTGGTGGGTGTACCGGCACGGGGAGCTGACCGAGGACTGGGACTCAGGATCGGACGGCGGCTGGTCGGAGGACTCCGGCGCCGACGACGCGGTGTGGGATACCGATTCGGCCGAACTCCGCTACATCCGCGACAGCCTGCTCGCGAACTTCCCGCGGCTCCGCGAATGAGCCGGCGACATTTTCAGAAGGAGGACGAGCGGGTCAGCATGTCCCCCAGCCGGCCGGACAGTCCCTGCTCGTTCTCGACGGCGTCGCGGGCCTCGACGCCGACCTTCGGCTGGTCGGTGATGATGCCGTTGATGTTGTCGATGACGTAGCCGCGGATGGCGTCCTCCTCGTCCACGGTCCACACCACGACCTTGTAACCCTTGCCCCAGGCCTCGTTGCGGAAGTCGTCGCTGTAGGAGGCCTGCTCGATCACCAGGAAGTCGCAGTTCACGTTGGGTACGCCGCCGAAGTTGATCGGCACGATGAAACCGACGACGAGTTCGGGCCGTAGCCGCTTCAGGTCCTCGACCACGTCCCGGCTGATCGAGTGGTACGTGAACCAGGTGGTCACCTTGGCCGCATCCAGCTGCGCGAGCAGCCGCGGCAGCAGGTCGGGACTCTCGCCGCCGTGCAGTTTCACCTCCAGCAGACCCGGCAGATCGAGCCGCTTGGATTCGGTGATCCACTCCGCGAGCGACGGGATCTTGGCCTCCATCCCGTCGGCCCGGACCGTGATCTTGGTCAGCTCATCCAGGGTCAGGTCCTTGACGTTCGCGTCGATGCCGGCCAGTCGCCGCAGGTTGGAGTCGTGCATGACCACGAACTTCAGGTCCTTGGTCTGCAACACGTCGAACTCGTTGCGGTCGGCGCCCGCCTGGTCCGCGGCGATCAACGCCGGGATCGTGTTCTCGACGCCACCGTCGACCCAGCCCCGGTGGCCGATGATCGCCGTCTCGTTGGAGTTCGCCAACCGGGTCATGGTCCCGTAGTTGATCACCGACGCGCCGCCGAAGGCGAGCACGGCCACCACGGCCGCGACGATCCAGATCCGGCGCTTGCGGCTCCTGGTCACCGTGGTGTCGGCTCCGGACGGGATCTCGAGCACGGCCGGCTGGAACCGCTCGGGCAGCCGCCGTAACCAGTCCCGCTTCATCGCGGTCAGGCCCTGCACCAAGGTGATGGTGAGCAGGGCGGCCAGCACGAAGCCGCCGATCTGCCACAGACTCAACCCGAGCGTGGCGGCCACCGGCGAGAGCGCCGGGTTGTTGAAGTCGGCGATCACCGTGGGGACCATCGCCGCGGCCAGCAGCCAGATCGCCGGCCCGATCGTCATCAGGCCGATCAGGATCAACATGGCGATGATCCGGAACGTCCGCCACCGGGTCATCCGCCAGCTCGTCACGAAGGCCTGCCAGACCGTGACCGAGGTGGTGGCCAGCAGCGGGATCGCCATCACCAACCGGAGGTTGACGTAGAAGAGCACGAGCAGCACGCCGCTGTAGATCAGGCTGGTCGAGGTGCTCTTCATCAGCTCCCCCGACACGAACGGGGGGACGGCGATCTTCTTGGTCAGGGTCGAACTCAGCCCGAACTGGCCGAGCGGCAGCAACAACAGCAGGTAGACGACGATCAACAGCCCCTGCGGGTGGGCCAGCTTCCGCAGCGTGCGGCCCACCTGCCGGAGCACGTCGCGCAGCGAGGTCTGCTCCCCGGACTGGTGATGCGAGGCCAGCACGAACAGGAGCGTGAATTCGCAGAAGACGGCGACCACCGCGACGCCGGCCAGGACCAGCAGCGTCAGGTCGGCGAGCGGGTTCGTCAGCACGTGCGCGATCCGGTCGTACGCGACGCTACCGAGACCGGTCTCGACCAGCACCAGGGAGTAGAGCATCTGGAGCAGCGGCACGGCCAGCAGCACGAGCACGAGCTGGATCGAGACCACGGTCAAGATGTAGAAGAACGGATTCCGCCAGGTCGTGGTCAGCGCCACCCCGAGCGCCCCGAAGGCCCCGATCGGCTTGTCCTTCTTCGGCCTCTTCCCGACGGGAACGGGGGCGTCCGGGGGCGGCGACGACGTCGCGGCCAGTTGATCCGCCGAAGTCATGGCTGCACTGTACTGGCCGACAGCCCGCTAGGGACGTCTCGAAATCGCACCGTGACCGGAGCGAAAGTCGCTGGTCCGAGGCCCCGACGCTCGGGTGAAGCTGGTCCCACCATGTTGACGCTGCACCGACCTCTGGCCCCCGTACGCCGTCCGGATCACCGAGGGTGACCTCACCCTCGCCGTCGTCACCGAAGCGGATCTGCCCGCCCTCACCGAGCTGGTGAGGTCCGGAGTGCACGACCCGGATCGGATGCCCTTCGACCAGCCGTGGACGCAGGTACCGCCGGAAGAACTACCGGCGAACATGGTCCGCTGGTACGCCCGGATCCAGGCCGAGTTCCGGCCGGCGAAGTTCGATCTGTGTTTCGCCGTCCGCGAGGCCGGCGAGCTCGCCGGGATCCAGGCGCTCCACACCCAGGATTTCGCGGTCACCCGGACGGCCGAGACCGGCTCCTGGTTGGGCCGACGCTTCCAGGGCCATGGCCTGGGGACCCGGATGCGCCGGGCGGTCTGCGCGTTCGCGTTCGACGAACTCGGCGCGGCGGAGATCACCTCGGGTGCCTTTCTGGACAATCCGGCGTCGCTGGCCGTGAGCAGAAAGGTCGGCTACCGGCCCAACGGGATGGTCCGCAAGCGGCGTCGCGAAGGCGAGCTCGCCATCAACCAGCAGCTCGTGCTCACGCCGAAGACATTCGTCCGCGGCCCGGCGATCGAGGTCACGGGGGCGGCCGAGCTGCGTCGGGTTCGTCGGCCTGGGCTGACCCGCCCCTGCACCTTCGGCTGCGGTCACCGGAAGTCCCGCGATGCGTGCCGGGCGGGCAGGGTCCCGACCGCCTGGGGTACGACCGAGGACAGCGGCGCCAACTGGTCGGCCACGAGGTTCGTGACCCCGTCGGCGTGCTCGACCTTGCCCCGGATGACCATGCCGGAGGCCAGTCGGCCGACCCGGCGGTACCGCCGCCACATCGCCTCGCTGCAGACGATGTTCAACATCCCGGTCTCGTCCTCCAGGTTGAGGAAGGTCACCCCACCGGCGGTGCCCGGACGCTGTCGGTGGGTGACCAGCCCGGCGACCTTGAGCCGGCGACCGTCGTGCCGCGGGCCGAGTTCGGCGATGGGGATCACCCCCTCCTCGGCCAGTCGATCCCGCAGATGGCCCACCGGGTGGTCGGCCGGGGAGATCTTGGTCGCCCACAGATCGGCCAGGGTGACCTCGATCGGGCTCATCCCCGGCAGGGTCGGCGGAGCGGCGTCGATGGCACTCCCGGGCAGGGTCTGCCCCGAGTCGGTGTAACCCGCGTTCCACAGGGCCTGGCGGCGGCTGAGCCCGAAACCGTCGAAGGCCCCGGCGGTGGCCAGCGCCTCGGTCTGGGCGACGGTCAGCCCGGTGCGGCGCACCACGTCGTTCATGCTGACGAACGGTGCCTCCGCCCGTTGGGTCACGATCCGCTCGGCGACCTCACGACCGAGGCCCTGGACGGACGTGAACCCCAGCCGGACGGCGCACTCCCCGTCGCGGCGATGCTCCGCCGTACGGTCCGGCGCGGATCGGCGGAAGGGTGGCACGGGCGGCTGGTGTCGGTCGAGGCAGGACGCCGGCCCGGTCGGTGTCGCACGGTCGCCGCCGCTGAGGACTTCCAGACCCGCGTCCACTCCGGACAGCGCGATGTCGGGACGGCGGATCTCGACCCCGTGCCGCCGGGCGTCGGCCACCAGCGACTGGGGCGAGTAGAAGCCCATCGGCTGGGCGCGCAGCAGTCCGGCCAGAAAGGCGCCGGGATAGTGCAGCTTCAACCACGAACTGGCGTACACCAGCAGGGCGAAGCTGATGGCGTGGCTCTCGGCGAAGCCGAAGTTCGCAAAGGCCTGGATCCGCGCGTAGATGTCGTCGGCCAGGGCGCCGGTGATGCCGTGTCCGGCCATCCCGGCGTACAAGGTGTCGCGGAGCCGCTCGATCTTCTCGATCCCGCGTTTGGAGCCCATCGCCCGCCGCAGCAGGTCCGCCTCGTCCCCGGTGCAGCCGCCGAGGGTCATGGCGATCTGCATCAGCTGCTCCTGGAAGAGCGGCACCCCCTTGGTCCGTTCGAGCACGGGGATGAGGGCGTCGTGCAGGTACGTGATCTCCTCCCGACCGGTCGCCCGCCGGATGTAGGGATGCACCGCCCCACCCTGGATCGGACCCGGCCGGATCAGACGCGATCTCGATGACCAGGTCGTAGAACCGCCGCGGCAGCAGCCGGGGCAGCGTGCCGATCTGGGCCCTGCTCTCCACCTGGAACACCCCGACCGAGTCCGCCCGACACAACATGTCGTAGACGCCAGGCTCCTCCTTCGGCAGCGACTGCAGCGTCCACCGCTCGCCGAGGGTGTCCGCGACGAGATCGAGCGTGTACTGGATGGCGCTGAGGATGCCCAGGCCGAGGAAGTCGAACTTGACCAGGCCCATCCAGGCGCAACTGTCCTTGTCCCACTGCAGCACGGTCCGATCGTCCATCCGGCCGCGTTCGATCGGGCACACCTCCCCCACCGGTCGTTCGGTCAGCACCATTCCCGCCGGAGTGGATACCCAGGTGCCGCGGGGCCCCGAGCAGTTGCTCGGCCAACTGCACCACCTGCTCGGGCAGATCGTGTCTCGGATTCCACGACGGCAGCGCGCCCCAGGCGTCGATCTGCTTGGACCAGGCGTCCTGCTGGCCGGTCGAATAGCCCAGCGCCTTGGCGACGTCGCGGACCGCCGATCGGGGCCGGTAGCTGATCACGTTGGCGACTTGGGCGGCGTTGCGTCGGCCGTACCGCCGGTACACCTCCTGGATCACCTCTTCCCGACGGTCGGAATCGAAGTCGACGTCGATGTCGGGTTCTTCGTCTCGGGTGGAGGACAGGAAGCGCTCGAACGGCAAGTCGTACGCGATCGGGTCCACCGCGGTGATGTCGAGCACGTAGCAGACCACCGAGTTCGCCGCCGATCCCCTGCCCTGGCAAAGGATCCCGCGATCCCGGGCGAAGGCGACCATGTCGCGCACGATGAGAAAGTAGCCGCTGAAGTCCTTGTCCTCGATCACCCGCAGTTCGCGCTGGACGCGGATTTCGGCCTGCTCCCGAATGTCTGGGTAGAGATCGTCGGCGCCGCGCCGGACGAGTTCACGCAGCCAACTCATCGGGGTGTGGCCGGCCGGCACGTCCAGCTTCGGCAGCCTGGGCTTGGCCAGCCGCAGGTTGAAGGCGCACTCCGCCGCCACCGCGACAGTTTCCGCCACCACGCCGGGATACCGGCGGAAACGGTCCGCCATCTCCGATCCCGATCGCAAGTGAGCTGCCGGGGGTGGCAGCCAGCCGTCGAGGTCGGCGAGGCTCCGCCGGGCCCGGACGGCCGCCATGGTCGCCCCCAGCCGGCTCTCCGCCGGGGTGGCGTAGTGGACGTTGTTGGACGCGACCACACGCAGTCCATGATCATCGGCCAGTCGGATGAGTCGATCGTTGTGCTGGGAGTCGGTGGGCAGGCCGTGATCGATGAGCTCGACCACCACCCGGTCGGCACCGAAGAGGTCGCTGAGCTCGTCCAGAGCGGCAGCGGCCTGGCCGGGACCACCCGTGGTCAGGGCCGAGCGGACCGCGCCCTTGCGGCACCCGGTCAGGATGGTCCAGTGTCCGGCCGCCTGCTCGGCCAATTCCTCCAGCCGGTACAGCGGGCGTCCTTTCTCATCGCCCCGCAGTTGACCTTCCGTGATCGCCGTCGCGAGCCGGTGATAGCCCTCCACCCCGCGGGCCAGCGCCAGCAGATGGCTGCCTTCGGGGTCCGGGATGCCGTTTTGCGGCGTGCTCAGTCCCAGCGAGAGTTCGGCCCCGTAGACGGTTTCCAGGTCGTATTCCAAGGCCGCCTCGGCGAAGCGGGACGCTGCGTAGAACCCGTCGTGGTCGGTGATCGCCAGGGCCGAGAGCCCGAGGCGCACCGCTTCCTCGATCAGCCGTTCGGGGTCGCTGGCCCCGTCGAGGAAGCTGAAGTTGCTGTGGCAATGCAGTTCCGCGTACGAGACCACCTCCTCCGTCGGCCTGCTGACGGGGATCCCGGAGACCTCCGAGCGACGCATCCACGGATAGACCGGGTCGCCGTTGCGGTCCAACGGAGGTTTCGTCCGACCCGACATCCGGGCCTCGAGCTCGGACCACGAAACCGCCGGGTTATGCCAATTCACTTTTTGTCCGCAAACCTTCGAATCCGCTTCAGTCGGCGGCGTCGTCGGTCTTCGTGAACGGAAAAGCGTTGTTCACTCATCCCTTCTCCTTCGCCGACGCGGATTCTCCGGTTCGCTCGAGATCGAACTCGCGTGGACAAATCAGTCATATCTGGCCTCGGTCCACCAGGTCCCGTTGTCGACCAGCAGGAGCCAGGCGCTGCCGTCGACCGCGACGATCTGGAAGCGGGCCACCCGACGCCCACCGGCCGGGTCCCACCAGAGTTCGTCGATGGGCCATGGACCCGCCCACGCCTGGATCCTCAAACACGGCTCATCGGGACCGGTTCGGACCAGGGTCGGTTCGGCGGTGATCGCACCCCGGGGGGAGACGGCCACCCGCTGTCCGTCGGGGCCGAACACCGCCGCGGGATGCGGCACGGCGAAGACCCGGGTCGGTGCGGGTGGCGGGATGCTGCCCGGCCACGGCAGTTTGCGGCTGCGCCGGTTCTCGGACCGATCGCCCCACGGCACACTCGACTGACGGTCGCGCGGACTCCGACCGCCTTGGACCCCTGGCGCCACCACGGCTTCGGGACCGAGCATCCCTTGCAACCGGGCAACACTGCGCTCGATCCGCTGGTCCCGTCCGGCTCCCCACAACTCTTCGCCGTGATCGGCGAGCGAATCCACGAGTTCGGGGACGAAACGGACGGTCATCGCCGGCTCCGGCAACGGGTCGGCCTGCAGTTGCCAGTAGAGCCGGTCCACGATGTCGCTGGCGGCGAACCAGCGCGAGTGGCCCCACGTTCGGACCGACGTCGCCCCCGCGTCGCCCACCACTTCGATCCGCACCGTGGTCGCGACCAGTCCGTACCGAGCCAGGTTTCCCACGCACTCCTCGGCGGTACGGCGGGAACTGAACACGATCGGCTCGATGGTGGCCAAGGGCGGTTCGAAGCTGATGGACACGCTGAGATCCCTGGGCGCATCTCGCCCCGCGGCCAACCGGACGTCGGCCCCCCGCGCTAGTCGGTGCAACCAGGCGCCACGACTGCCGAACCGGGTGGTGACGTCGGCGATCGACAGCGCCGCGAAGTCCGCCACCGTCCGCAGCCCGAGTCGCCGCAACAGGCTGATCAGGTCCGGTTCGTCCAGGGCGGTGATGGGCAGGATGGCCAGGAATTCGGCCGAGCCGCCCTCGGGCACGATCAGACACTCCTGCGGATCCGCGCGCCGGGCGGCCTGCTCGGCGGCGAACATGCCCTCCGCGATCCCCAACCGGGCGTCCCACACCCCGGCCTCGACCAGGCGTTGGGCGACCACGGCCGCCGCCTGCGCCTCCCCTCCGTAGAACCGGCGGGGTGCCGCGAGCGCGCACAGGCCGGGTCGGATCGGGGTCACCGACGCGCTGACGTCCTCGATGGCGCCGAGCACGGTTTCGAAGGCGCGCACGTCGCGTGACCTCGCTGGCCTCGACCACCACGAGTTCGGGGCAGTGCGCGGCCGCGTCGCGCCGGCGCAGGCCGCGGCGTACGCCCTCGACCCGGGCGGTGGCGGAGCAGGACAGCACCTGGCCGGCGCGCACCACGGCGATCGGTGCGTGGGCGGAAAGGCGCAGTTCGGTACTGGCCGCGACGACAGGCCAGTCCGGGACCCAGACCACCATCACCCGGTTGCGCGTCTCGACCGGCTTCGACGGGACTCGACCGCCGACTCGACCGGCTCGGGACCCGTTTCGATGAGGGTGTCGATCACGGGTCAGCCCGCCATCGCCGCAACGGCGGAGAGGTCGTCGGTCGCGACGGTACTCGAGAGCGAGCTGGGACGGTGGTCGGAACGACGGTCACCAGGTTCGGCCGTAGGCCCAGCGTCACCCGCTGTGGCGTATCTGTCTGGGTCCTGATTTCCAACCGCACCTCCCGGTGGCGCAGGTGTCCGTGGCCGGATCCCAATCCCGTCCAGTCGTTGGCCACCGTCGTGACCCGCAGCGCTGCCCGAGGCCAGGAACCCTCCACGATCAGCACCGCGCCGCGCTGCCGGAGTCGCGCCGACACCCGGCCGGCCTGCGCCTCGCTGACGGGCCCGGGAGGGCGAGCGACCACCACCCCGATCACCTCCACCAGCGCGGCGGTCACGCTCAGCCAGTGCTCGCCAGGAAAGGGCACCGCGACGGTACGGTCCAGATCGATGCCGAGATCCGCCGCAGCCTCCCACCCCACCTCGGGCAGACCGGCGAAGCCCACCCACGCACCGGCTTGCGAGGCTCCCGCGGCGAGTGCCAGGGCCAGGCCGGGTGTGTCGACGGAACAGACGGTGCCGGCCCGGACGGTCATCACATCGGCCAGTGCGGGCAGCAGCGTCAAGTCCTGGCCGACAACCGTGCCCTCCATCCGGCGCACGCGCTGCTGCAACTCGCGAATGCGTTCGAGAGGAGGTGCGGTCACATTCTCATAATCGAACTTTTGTTCGATCACGTCAAGATCTGCGGTGGGTAGAATGCTCGCCCGAGGGGTGCCGCGCATCGCCAACGGGCATGGACAGCTTGACGAGGCCGCCTGGTGGGGCAGCCTCGTCGGTCGGATGGTGTCAGCTCCTGCTCAGACCGGGATTTGGTGTCGTTGTCGGATGCGCTGGTTGATCAGGGGTTGTCGTTCGCGGTCTTGCCATCGGGGTGGTCGCCACTCAGGCAGTCCGTCGGTGTTGATGATGGCGGTCCAGCCGGCTTGGACGAAGTGGGCGTGGTGGTAGCCGCAGAGCAGGGTCAGGTTGTCGATGTCGGTGGAGCCGCCGAATGCCCAGCCGATGATGTGGTGCCGTTCGCACCATTGCGGGGGGACGGTGCAGCCGGGGAATGAGCAGCCGCCGTCGCGGGCGATCAACGCCAAGGTTTGACTCACACTGGCACACCGCTTGTGCGGCCCAGGTGCAACGGCCGGCCTCCGCCGAGAGCTTGTCAAGTTGTCTGTGTAAACGGTTTTGTTGATCTTGGTGGCGGGATTCCTCCGTCTTGGATGGTGTGCCGGTGCTCGCCACGGTCAAGCCTTGGTCGTTGTCCGCGGGCCGTGGTGGCAGGGTTGACCGCGGCTCCGCGCCGGCAGGGGCTGGCTGGTCAGGAGGAATCCCGCCGTGCGAGCCTCCCCGGTCATCGTCGGCCGGCTCTCATCGCGGTCACAGGATCGGCTCCATCCGGCCGGGGAAGGCGATGCTGAGCGCGCCGTAGGCGGCGTTCCAGCCGTGCACGGTGCCGCCCTCGACGAGCTTGCCGGGCGCGCTGCGTTGATTCTTGGGCCGGCCGGCCTGTTTCGCGCGTTCCCGGGCCCGTTTGTCCTCGATGTCGCGGATGGCCAGCCACAACAGTTTGACCACCGCCTCGTCGTTGGGGAAGTGGCCCCGGTTCTTGATGATCTTCCGCAGCTGGTAGTTCAACGACTCGATGCTGTTGGTGGTGTAGATGATTTTCCGAACCGCCGGCGGGAACTCCAGGAACGGGATGAACCGTGCCCAGGCGTCCCGCCACACCCGCACCGTGGCCGGATACTTCTTGCCCCATTTGCTGCCCTCGAAGATGTCCAGTTCCTGAGCGGCGGCCGCCTCGGTGGCGGCGGTGTAGATCGGCCGCAACGCCGCCGCCACCGCCTTGCGGTCGCCGTAGGAGATGAACCGCATCGACGCCCGGATCAGATGCACCACACAGGTTTGGACGACCGTGTTCGACCAGGTCGCCTCGATCGCCTCCGGGAAGCCGGTCAGCCCGTCGCAGCAGGCGATCAGCACATCCTTGACGCCCCGGTTGCGGAGCTCGGCCAGCACCCCGGCCCAAAACTTGGCGCCCTCACTGGTCTGCACCCAGATCCCGAGTACATGCTTGATCCCGTCGGTGTCGACGCCGACAGCGATGTGGGCGGCCTTGTTGCGGACCTGATGGGAGTCCTTGACCTTCACCACCAACGCATCCAGATAAAGGATCGGATATACCGGCTCCAACGGCCGGGACTGCCAGGCGGTCACTTCGGCCAGCACGGCGTCGGTGATGTTGGAAATCGTCTCGTGCGATAACTGGGTGCCCAGGGTGCGTTCCAGGTGGGCCTGGATGTCGCGGATCGTCATCCCACCCGCATACAGGGAGATGATCATGTCCGACAGGCCACCGACCCGGCGTTGACCCTTCGGCACCAGCCGCGGCTCGAAGCTGCCGTTACGGTCCCGCGGCGTAGCCAACTCGATGTCGCCGACCTCGGTGCCCAACCGTTTCGGTGTGAACCCGTTACGGGAGTTGCCCGACCCGTAACCGGCCCGGTCATGCTTCTCATAACCCAAATGGCTGGTCAGCTCCACATCCAGACCGGCCTCCAGCACCCGCTTCACCAACTCCGGAAGGAACCCGCCCTCCCCGGTCAACTGCAGATCCCCGGCATCAACCTGGTTCATCAGATCGTCCAGCAGACCCGCCTGGACCATCTTGTCCACCGCCTCCCGGGCGGTCACCGGCTGGTCAGACCCCAGCCCCGACGCCTCCGGCGTCCCACGCTCTGATGCCACAACATCCATCATCTGCGCTCACTTCCTCTGAAGCGTTTACACAGACCACCTGACACCTCCTCTGCCGGTCATCACGATCGGCACGATCTCGGCTTCCGCGGCCAACCGGAGCGCTTCCGCGATCGACAACACCCCACCCGTGCTCGTTTCCACGGTGCCGAACCCGAGACCGGACCCCACCCCAGATCCGCAGGCGTCGGAGCTGAGCCCAGTCCGCTTCCGAGTGGCTTCGCTGGTGGCGGTACGGAGTTGGTCTTCAGTGATGGTGATGATCACCGTCGCCGGGGTCCCACCCGAGGCGGGCACGTCCCCGGCCCGCAACAGCCGGGTACAGGCCTCGTCCAACCCGTCGTGCATCCGTTGTTCCCGGCTCCGCGGGTCCGGCACTGCCCGTTCCCCGCCCTGCGGACCCGGCTCCACCGTCGGTCGGGGGGCCGCCAACGGCTCCAACACCGCCCGAACCCGGGCGGCAGCGGCCGGGGTGAGCCGGCCCTCTAGTTTGGTCATCCCATCCCGGCAGCGGCCCAGGTGCAACGCCTGCCGGTCCCGTTGGATCACATCCCGCGGCCGGGATCCGTCCGGATCGATGTGATCCAGAATCCGGTCACAGACCTTGCCGAGCTCACCGGGTTCGAAGACCCGGCCATGCCCCGACCAGGATCCGCTCGGTCTCCCGACCACCTGATCGACGGGGCCAAGATCTCGACCTTGGTCAACGTCCGGTCGATCAGATCCACGGCGAACGGCCCGATCTCACCGGCCGCCTGCGCCGCCGCCAGTGCGGGCCGCACCGCCGGCACCGGCTCCCCCACCATCGAGGTCCGCGGCCCCAGCGCCGCCGCGGCGCGGACCCGGCGCTTCGCGTCCCCGTAGGAGATCCGCAACGCCTGCGCCACCAGCTTCTCCACCGACGACACACAATGCTTCTCGGTCAACCCGCAGCGCTGCACCGCCTGGACCAACAGATGATCCGCCTGCCACAACGAATTCCGGAACCCCTCCAACTGCTGCAACGCCGGCAGGATCTCGTCCTCGGACACCCCGCGGGTCAGCGACTCCAGCAGCAGCGCCTTGGCTGCTTCCAGCTCCGCAAATCCGGGGATCGATGTCATACTCATATTTTATCAGAACATCTGTTCGAATACACCTCTACATAGAGGCAGTTTCTCAATCACACAAGCGTTCCTGGGCAGTTCATCCCACCCCGCAGCAAGCTCAGGGCACGAGGTGGTCCGGAGCACGTACGGTGGCCAGGTGTCATCTGGCGCCGAGGATCCCGAGGTCGAACGGGAGTGGTGGGATGACCCGCGGATGCCGTGGAAGGGCAAGCCGGGGCGGCGGGACATCGCCTGCTGGATCGCCTTCAGCCTGACGGGCGTCTACGCTCTGGTGCTCTTGCCGTTGCGACCGGTGTTGTTCAGCCTCAACCCGTACGTGCTTGCCGCACTCGGCGGCTCCCGGACCACTGCGGTGGTCATCGGTGCCCTTGCCGCCACCGGACAGGGCTGGTGGCCGCTGGGATTGCTGCTTGGCATCATCGGCTCGATCAAGTTCGACCCGATCTACTGGTGGGCGGGCAAACTCTGGGGCAACGGCCTGATCGAGGTCATCGCCGGCCGATCACCCCGGGCTGCCCGCAACGCGGCTCGGGCAGAGAAGCTGGCGCGCCGGTTCGGGCCGCTGGCGATCTTCACCACGTACGTGATCCCGCTGCCCGGCGCGGTCGTCTACGCCACGCTCGGCGCCACCGGCATGTCGCTGACGCGCTTCCTGCTCTGGGACGCCGGCAGCGCCCTGGTCACCCGCGCATTCTTCATCTGGCTTGGCTTCCAGATCGGACAGCCGGCGGTGGATGTGGTCGAGCTGATCGGGAAGTACTCCTGGTACCTCTCCATCGCGCTGCTCGTCGGCATCATCGTCAACCTGGTGATCCAGGGCCGTCGGCACCGAGCCGGCGCAGGCCAGGGACGATCAAGGTCAGAAACACCGCCATCGCCCCCAGACTCGCCGTGAGAGCCACCACGCCCAGCGGGGCCGCGTTCTGCTCGCCGGCGATGCCGACCAGGGGCGCCGCGACCGCCCCGAACACGTACTGACCGAGGCCGAGCACCGAGGAGGCGCCGCCAGCCTGGTGCGGATAACCCGACAGAGCCAGCGTCATCGCGGTCGGGAAGATCAAACCGACGGGACTGACCATCACGAACAGCGACGTGATCAAGAACGGCAATCCCAGCCCAGCCAGCGTGCAGACCGCCACCCCGAGCGCCCCCGACAGGTTGAGCCCCAGTCCGAGGGCCAGGACCGAGCGCGGTCGCCAGCGCAGGGCCAACCGGCCGCCGAGCTGGCTCAGGCCCATGATGCCGAGGGAGTTGATGCCGAACACGTACGAGAAGCCCTGCGGCGACAGTCCGTAGATCTCCTGCAGGACGAAGGTCGAGCCGGCGATGTAGGCGAACATCGACGCACCCGCCAGCCCCGACGACAATGCGCAGCCCACGAACAGCCGGTCGGCGAACAACTCGCGGAAGCCTTCCAGCGTGGTACGCAGGCCGCCGGTCCGCCGACGATCGACCGGCAGCGTCTCCGGCACCCCGAAGAGGCCGGCCAGCAGCAGGACGAGTCCGAACGCGGCCAGCACCCCGAAGATGCCACGCCAGTCCAGCACCCGATTGAGCTGACCGCCGAGCAACGGTGCGATCACGGGGGCCAGTCCGGAGATCAGGATCAGCCGGGAGAAGAAGACGAGGAGTTCCCGGCCGTCGTAGAGGTCGCGGGCCACCGCCCGGGCGATCACCAGGCCGGCGGCTCCCGCCAGACCCTGCACCAGTCTCAGCACGATCAACACCTCGATGCTGGGCGCGAACGCACAGGCCAGCGACGTGAGCAGGTAGATGATCAGTCCGACGATCAGCGGCGGCCGGCGACCGAACCGGTCCGACAGCGGTCCGGCCACCAATTGCCCGGTGGCCAGGCCGAGCAGACATGCGGTGATCGTGAGCTGGGCGCCCGACGGGCTGGCGTTCAGGTCGGCGGCCAGTTGCGGGAGTGCGGGCAGGTAGAGGTCGAGCGAGATGGGACCGAAGGTCGACAGCATGCCGAGCACCACGATCGAGCGGCGCCGGGACGCAGCAACTCGGTCGGGGCTCACCGGCCCACTCTGTCAGGCCCGGTCGCCATCGAGAACGAGCCCGGCGCGATCCGGCAGCTCGTCGAAGGGTGCGTACGTCATGCTGCCGTACCGCATCGTCGGGCGAGCGTCCTGATCGTCGCCGAAGGTGACCGATTCGGCGACCGAACCGTAGCCCCCGCCGGAGGCGATCCGGAGGCGCCGCTCGCCGACCACTTCGAGTACATCGACGTCCTCCACCGGTTCCCACCGGCTGGGATCGATGGCCAGCAGCCGGTCACCGATGATGCCGATGTCTACCACCGCCCACAGACTGCGCCAGCGGCCCGTCCAGCCCGACAGGTCCGCATCGGCGGGAGCACCGTCGGCGGTTTCGGCGGCCGGGTGCTCCTGCGCGTCGTCGATGATCTTGAGCACTCCGGCGGCCAACGGGGAGGCCGGCCCGTCGATGGCGTTGGTGAGCACGGCGATCACCAGCCCGGACGCCGGATCCAACAAGGTCCGGGTGATGTGGCCGGGAAAGCCGCCGCCGTGTCCGGTCATCCGATGCTCCCCGAACGACTCTGCGGCCATGCCCAGCCCGTACGTCGGACCGTCCGGCTTGCCCGGGTCGGTCAGGTTGGCGCTGCGCTGCATCAACCGCTTGGCCCGGTCGCCGAGCAGCCGGGGGTCGCCGAGGACGTGGGCGGAGAAGTACGTCACCAGGTCGTGGGCGGTCGAGGTGCAGCCGGTGGCGGCGTCGAGCGCGCGGGTGTCCACGGGGTCGATCGGCCGCCGGGTGCTGCTGGTGGCCAGTCCGGTGTAGCCCGTCGCGTAGGCCTCCGCCCTCTCGGACAGGTACCGTCCCGCGGTGTCGGTGAGACCGAGGGGCTCGACGATGTCAGCGTGGATGTCGTCGGCGAACGACCGACCGGTGACCGATTCGATCACCGCACCGAGCAGTCCGTAGCCCACGTTGCTGTAGGCGAAGAGCTCCCCAGGTGCGCGCTTGAGCCCGGCCAGCGCCATCGCGGTCAGCTCGTCGCTCTCGGGGAACGCCCGGCTGCCCTGCCAGAAATCCCCGTCGGTTCCGTCGCGGAGGACGCCGGCCGTGTGTTCAAGCAGCTCGCGAAGGACCACGTCGCCCACCTCGTGCCCGGCAAACGCCGGCAGCCGATCGCCGAGCCGATCCTCCAGCCGCAGCCGACCCTGTTCGACCAACTGGAGGATGCGGGTGGCGGTGAAGGTCTTGGAGTGGGAGGCGATCCGGAAGAGGTGATCGGTGCGCATCCGCTCCCGCCGCCGCAGGTCGGCGTAGCCGTAGCTGCGGGAGAAGATCAACTCCTCGCCGAGGCCGATCGCCACCTGGGCACCCGGCACCTCGCTGTGCCAGACGCGGAATTCCAGCCAGCGGTCGATGGTGGCCAAGGTCGCGGGTCCTAGTGGTGTGAACTCACTCATGAGTCAAGCCTCGCCGACGGCTTCTTCCAGGGTGCAAGTGGGACGAGCACGGGGATGAGCACGGAGATCAGCACGAGGATGATTGGCTGTCTGGATGACGGACTGGCAGCCTGATCGCTATTTGGCCTACGCCGACGAGCGGTCCCGGCCGTTCTTCGACCTGGTGTCCCGGATTCAGGCCAGGAACCCGGAGCGGGTGGTCGATCTGGGCTGCGGCCCGGGCCATCTGGCGGTCGCGTTGGCCGAGCGCTGGCCGACCGCCACGGTGGTAGGCCTCGACTCCTCCACTGCCATGATCGCCAAGGCCGAGACGACCCAGGCCCACCCGCGGGTCAGCTTCGGTCAGTTGGACGTACGGGACTGGCGGCCGGCCGAGCCCGTCGACGTGCTGGTCAGCAACGCCATGCTGCAGTGGGTTCCCGGGCACCGAGAGCTGCTGGGCCGCTTCGTCGACGCGCTGCGGCCCGACGGCTGGTTCGCCATGGGGGTGCCCGGCAACTTCGGGGCACCGAGTCATACGCTGCTCCGCCAACTCGCGGCCGAGCCCAGGTTCGCGGGCGCCACGGCCGAGGTGGCGTGGCCGGAGTCGGCCGAACCGCAGGACTACCTGGCCGATCTGGCCGCATTGGGCTGCCCGACCGACGTCTGGGAGACCAGCTACCTGCACGTCCTGACCGGTCCGAATCCGGTGTTCGACTGGATCTCCAGTACCGGAGCCCGACCGGTCCTGCAGGCGCTGCCGGACGACCTGCGGGCGGAGTTCGAGATCGAATACCAGGCGCTGTTGCGCGATGCCTATCCGGCACGGCCGTACGGGACCGTGCTGGCGTTCCGGCGGATCTTCGTGGTGGCCCGCAAACCAGGCTAGCTCAGGCCAGGCGTACGGCCTCGTCGGTCTTCCACACGTCGAGCAGGCCGCGGAAGTGCCCACGGAACCGTTCGTGCTCGTTCTCCGGGTACGTGGCCATGATGGTGGCGTCCAGCATCGTCTCGAACTCCGGCGAAGACACCCAATCGAAGACGATCTCATCGATGTCGGGCAGCGCCGCCGCGCAGAACTCGACGTAGTGCTCCTTCTCGAAGTGCTCGTCGGCCAGCCGCTGGTAGTGCCGCAGCTTCGCGGCGTAGTCCAGTCCCGGATCGTCCGCGATCACGAACCAGGGTGCCGGATCCACGTGCAGCCGGGCAGCCCGATCGGTGGCCGCACAGAAGGCCGTCCACTTCACCAGGGTGCGCATGGCCCAGGGGAAGTAGTAATGCAGCGACGTGACCGCAACGTCGGGGCAGGCGTTGGCGTAGTCGATGGGCAGCACCGTGTTGCCCTGTACCAACATCTCGCAGGAGTTGAACTCCCAACGGAAGAAAGCGTTCACCGTCTGCGCGATGGTGATCGCCTCCAGCCCGGCCGACGGGGAGAGGAAGTCATGATCGACGGCGTAGCGATCGTGCATCGGCTCGTCCGGCTGGAAGTGCATCACCATCGATTCCGGGCCGATGGTCAGCGCACGGGCGAAGACGTCGAAGGGCTCCACTGCCTTCTGCAGGTGCATCAACATCTCGCCCGAATCGTCGTACGCCGACATCAAAGCGGCTTCGTCCTTGATCCGCGAGACACCTCGCCAACCGCCCCCGTCGAAGGGCTTCATGAACAACGGGTAACCCATCTCGGCCGCGATCGCGGGCAGGTCGAAGGAGTCGTTGTAGTTCTTCGAGGTGTAGGCCCAGCGGGTGTTGTCGACCGGATTCTTGTACGGCACCAGCACCGTGTCGGGGATGTTCATGCCCAGCCGCATCATGGCGCAATACGCGGAGTGCTTCTCCATGGACTGGAACGTGAACGGAGAGTTCAGCAGGTAGACGCCGTCCATCAGGGCGACCTTCTTCAGCCACTCCCGCGGGTGGTAGTACCAGTAGGCCAGTCGGTCGATGACCACCTGGTGTCGAGCCGGGTCCCGCAGGTTGAACGGGGAGATGCGCACCCGTTCGGTGTCGAGCACGTGCTGCCCGCCGTCGTAGGTGAAGGCCCCGATCCGGCGGACGATCGCCTCGAAGGCGGTCGGCCAGTCTTCCTCGGCCCCCAGCAGCAGTCCAACCAGATGGTGTTCGTCCGACACGGGCTCGTACTCCCCTCTCGTGGATCTCGCGTGACGTGTTCGACGTGATCGATCAGCAGAAGCGTGGCAGATGATGCGCGAGTTGCCGCTGCCACCACGGCCAGTCGTGCGCGACATCGAAGCCCCAGAGGTCCAGTTCGCAGCGAACCCCCTTCTCCTGCAGCAGGCCGCCGAGCTTGATCGTCGACGGAAGGGAGCCGGTGGGATGGGTTTCCCAAGCGCCCTGCCCAACCACCAACAGGATCGACACCTGCCGGCGCAGCCACTCCAGATGATCACCGTGCAGGTTCGGTACGTAGGCGGCAGGGTTTGCGAAGTAGGTGGCGTCGCCCCGGTCCCCCCACGATCCCCACGTGGTCACGTCGTAGTTTCCGGACAGCCCCATGGCCAGGGGGGCGAGGTCCGCGCGCTGCAACGCGAAGTGCACCGCGTGGTAGGCGCCCATCGAGCAGCCCAGGGTGATCAACTCGGTGCCGGGGGCCGTGTCGTCGTGGATGTAGGGCACCGCATGGTGGGTCAGCCAGCGGGTGTAGACCTCGTGCCGGAGCGCCCGTTCCTCGATCGGGGCCCCCTTGTCAGACCAGGTGTCGGCGTCCAGCGAGTCGACGCAGTACAGCTTGACCCGGCCGGCGGTGATCAGGTCCGCGACGGCGTCGATCATCCCGTTGTTCTCGAAGTCCCAGGCCCGTCCGGCCTCGCTCGGGAACACCAGGACGGGCCGGCCGTAGTGGCCGTAGCTGATCACGCTCAGGGCCCGGTCGATACCGCTCCCGAGCGGGAGTTCGATCTGGTGCCGCCTCACCGCAACCGCCTCACCATCGTCATCGGAGCATCGTCATCGGAGCATCGTGGAGAACCTACCGGTCACGCCGGGGGCCCGTTCTGGAACACATCCTTGGGCCCGGAGTCGACCTCCCGCAAGCCTTGACTTCCGGGGCCGCTTGCCAGGGGTGGTGGATTGAGCCCACTGCGACGCAACTCGACGGCGGCCAACGCGTGGATCACCTGCCGGTCGCCCCGGCGCCAGGCGGCCACCGGGTCGTCGCTGATCCTGGCGATGACGTGCATCGGCTGGACCGCCATGGCCCGCAGGGCGAAGAGGTCGAGATCGGCTTCGGAGTCCAGGAACTGCCTGGCTGCCCGGGCGCGGAGGAAGAAGCGGATCCGGCGTGGCAGCCAGATCACGACCAGCAGCACGACCGGGATCAAGAAGACCAGCCAGCCGAGCAGCCGCCCGAACTGCTCGATCGAGGCCACCTGCTGGTCGGCGGCGTCGATCACGCCCTGCAACGACCCCGCCACGGCGTCGAACGGCTTGCGCAACTCGCCGCCGATGATCGGGATCTGTGCCGTCTGGTCCGCGCCCTGGCGGATCTGGTCGGCGACCTGTCGCGCGGCGTCGCCCGAGTCTCGCGCTGGGGTGGCGACCGCGTACACCGATTCCTGGGTGGCCCGGCCGAGCCACCACCACAAGACCACCCAGCCGACCATGAACAGATCGACCGCCAGTTGGCCGAGCATCCGGCCCCGGCGCTCCGCGTAGAAATGCCCAGCGAAACTCACTTTCTGACCTTATGGCCAGGAGTAGAAGCCCTGACCGCTCTTGCGGCCGAGTTCGCCACGAGAAACCTTGTCGATGAGGATCTGGGGCGGGGCGTACCGCTCGCCGTAGCTGCCCGCCAGGTGCCGGGCGATGTCGAGCCGGACGTCGAGGCCGATCAGGTCGCTGAGTCGCAGCGGTCCCATCGGATGCCGATAGCCCAGTTCCATGGCCCGGTCCAGGTCCTCGGCGCTGGCCACCCCGTCCTGGAGCATCCGCATGGCCTCCAGACCCAACAGCACCCCGAGCCGGGTCGTCGCGAAGCCCGGGCGGTCGGCGACCACGATGGCCTGCTTCCCGAGGTGCGTGGCCAGCCGCCGAGCCTGCTCGATCATCTCGTCGGTGGCTGCGTCGGGGCGGACGATCTCCAACAGGGGGGTCGACCAGACAGGATTGAAGAAGTGCAGCCCGACGAGCCGTCCGGGTTCCACGAGCGCCGTGGCCAACTCCCCGATGGCGATGCCACTGGTGTTGCTACCGAGCAGGGTGGGCCGGCGGGTCTCGACGTCCCGGAGCACCTGCTGTTTGATCTCGACCCGTTCCGGTACGGATTCGACGACCAGGTCGAGACCGTTCGGCAGCTCGGCGATGTCGGCGACATAGTGGACGCGATCCGACAGCGAGCCCAGGTCGGACGGGGCGCGTTCTTGCTCCTTGGCCAACCGGGCGGCGATCCTCGATCGGGAGTGTTCGACCTGGTCGGGGAGGGTTTCGACGACGGTCACCACTGCCCCGGAGCGGGCCAGGACGTACGCGATGCCCGTCCCCATCGTGCCCGCCCCGACGACCCCGCAGTCAGCGAACTCGGCGGGCGCCGCCGGGGTGTCGGGCATGGATGTCACTCTGCCAGGCGGCCGCCGGCCCGTGACAGGATGGGGCAGATGCAACCACTCGCCCGACTCGGTGGCCGACTCGGCACAGGTGCTTGCGCTCCGACCGTGACGGCGAGGGTGATGGCGGCGCTGACCAGCGCCCTGTGTGCCGTCCTCCTGGTCGCCGGCTGCAGCTTCGACGGGACCCTACCGACCCCCGACGCGACCGATGACCCGAATCGGGCTGCGGCCGAACTCGCTACCGGCCTCGCGCAGCGCGACCTGACCAAGGTGGAGTTCTCCGGGGCGTTGGGCTCGGCGATCAACGCTGACTTCCAGCCCCTGGTCGACGGCATGGCGCGGCTCAAGCCTGCGGTGAAGGTCAGTGGCGTGGATGTCCAAGGTGACGCGGCGACGGTGAGCCTGGACTACGTCTGGACTTTCCCCGGGGTGCCGACGACCTGGGCCTACCAGAGCACCGCCAGCCTGCGGCAAGAGGACGGACGCTGGCGGAGCGTGTGGGCACCTTCGGTGCTGCATCCCCAGTTGAACGGCACCAACCGGCTCACCCAGCGGCGGTTGCAGGCCCCCCGCGGCGAACTTCTCGGCGATCGCGGCGAGGCGATCATGATCCCGCGCGGCGTGGTCCGAATCGGGATCGACAAGAGCGCGTTGCAGACCGACCAGCTCGCGGGTTCGGCCACCCGGCTCGCCAAGCTGGTCGACATCGACCCGGCGGGCTACGTCAAGGAGGTCGCCGACGCCGGTCCGGATGCCTTCGTCGAAGCCATCGTGCTGCGCGCCGACGCCGACGACCGCCCCGATGACAGCGCCGTCCGGGCGATTCCCGGCGCCCTGCCCGCTATCGCTGAACAGGTGCTGGCGCCGACCCGGGATTTTGCCCGGCCCGTCATCGGCACCGTCGGCGAGGCATCGAAGGAGATCGTCGACGCCTCCAAGGGTGTTGTCGTGAGCGGCGATCAGGTGGGCCTGTCGGGACTGCAGAAGCGGTACGACACGTCGCTGCGCGGTACGCCCGGGGTGCAGGTGCGGCTGGTCGCACCGCGGAAGTCGTCGCCGTCTCCTGCGCCGCCCGGATCGCCGATCCCGAGCCCATCGGATTCGCCGTCGCCGTCGGACTCCCCGTCAGCCAGTGCGAGCCCGGTCGAGCCGGTGACGATCTTCGAGGTCAAACCGGTGGCCGGCAAGGACCTGACGATCACCTTGAGTGTGCCGCTGCAAAACCTGGCCGAGAAGACGCTGGCCAAGACCAAGCCCGCCGCGGCGCTGGTCGCGATCCGACCGTCGACGGGCGCGGTCCTCGCGGCGGCGAACGGGCCGGGCACCGACGGCTACTCCGTCGCGACCCTCGGCCAGGCACCGCCGGGGTCGACGTTCAAGGTCGCCACTTCGCTGGCGTTGCTGCGGGCCGGACTCGACCCGGACTCGCGGGTGACCTGCCCGGCCCGGGTGGTGGTGGACGGCAAGCCGTTCGTCAACTACAGCGACTATCCGAGTGGTTCGCTCGGCACGATCACCTTGGAGACGGCGGTAGCCCAGTCCTGCAACACCGCGTTCATCGGGCAGCGGTCCAAGATCGCGACCGGGGCCTTGCTGGCCGCGGCCAGCTCGCTTGGCGTGGGGACCGACTACGACGTCGGGTACGCGTCGTACTTCGGATCCGTACCCACCTCGAACACCGGACCGGCGGGAGCCGCGAACCTGATCGGGCAGGGCCAGGTGCTGGCGTCACCCCTGGCCATGGCCTCCGTCGTCGCCTCGGTGGCCGGCGGGAAGACCGTGCTGCCGCAGTTGGTGACAGGCACCAAGGCGACGTCGAAGGCCAAACCGCTGACCGCTGCCGAGGCTCGGCAGTTGCGCACCATGATGCGGGCGGTGGTGACCCAGGGCAGCGGTCGGCTGCTCGACGACCTGCCCGGACCGGGCGTGATCGCGAAGACCGGCACCGCGGAGTACGGCGACGACGAGCCGCGCGCCACTCACGCCTGGATGATCGCCGCCCAGGGCGATCTGGCCGTCGCGGTGTTCGTGCAGGACGGCAAGTCCGGATCCCAGACGGCGGGTCCGCTGCTGCGGACCTTCCTGGCCGGCGCCCGCTGACCGATCGCCGGATCCGCGGCCCGGGCCGGCCGGTAATAGAGTCAGCGCGTGGCGAGCGGAGGTCTGGCGGGCTATCTAGAACGGCACGACCCGACCCGCTACGCCGTGCACCGGGGCATCCGGGCCGCGCTCGCCGTCACCGTGGCCCTGCCGCTCAGTCGACTGCTCGTCGACGATGCCCAGTTCACCCTGTTCGCGGCGTTCGGGTCGTTGTCGTTGATCATCTTCGTCGACTTCCCCGGTAACCGGCAGGCCCGGACGGCCTCGTACCTGCTCCTCGGCTTCATCGGCATGATCTTGATCACCCTGGGCACGCTCGCCTCCGGTGCCGGGTGGATCGCCGTGCTGGCGATGGCCGTGGTCGGCTTCGCGATCTTGTTCGCCGGCGTGCTGAGCGCAGCGGCCGCCGCTGCGGGCCGGGCGGCCCTGCTGGCGTTCGTGTTGCCGGTGACGGTGCCGGTGAGTGTCGGCGAGCTGCTACCCCGGCTCGGCGGTTGGGGTCTCGGCATGCTCATCGCCATCCCCCTCGCCCTGTTTGCGTGGCCGCCCCGGGAACATCACGAGCTGCGAGCGGGAGTCAGCCGGGGCTGCCGGGCACTGGCGGGCCTGGTCGCCGCCCTCGGTGGACCGCCGGCCAACGAGGACGCGGTCGAGCAGGCACTCGGGGATCTGCGACGCAAGTTCCGGGCGTCGGTGTCGCGACCGGTCGGCCTGTCCGCCGGCGGGCGGCTCCTGGCCAGGGTGACGCACGACCTGGATTGGTTGTCCGTCGAGGCCCGGAGCGCGGCCGCGGCCGGCCGGATCTGGTCGGCCCACGGAGCACCGCGGGACGTGGCACCCCCGGTGACAGAAGCCTGCGCGCGAGTGCTGACCGCGGCCAGCGACGCACTGGACCAGCCCACCAGGGCGAGCCGCGACGAGCTCGGGACGCGGCTGGGCGCGTTGACGACAGCACGGACGGTCGCCTTGGACCGGTGGCTGACCGAGGCCTTGGCCAGCCGCCCGCAGGCCGACCTGCCGGTCGTGGAGCGGCTGCACTCTCTCGCGTACGCGACCGAACTCGCCGGCCGCCACATCGCGGCAGCCCTCGCGGCGGACGCCCGCAGCCCACTCGACAAGATCCTCGGTCGGGACTCGGGCTTCGTCATGCCGGGCCAGGTGCCGGGATCGGTACAGGCGGGCACCCGGCTCGCTCGGCACCACCTGTCATGGCATTCGGTCTGGCTGCACAACAGCTTGCGTGGAGGCCTGGGTATGGCCCTGGCGGTGCTGCTCGCTCAGGTGACCGAGGTGTCCCACGGCTTCTGGGTCGCCCTAGGGGCCATGTCGGTGTTGCGGTCCAGCGCGCTGAACACCGGCGCCACGGCCTTCCGGGCGCTGGCCGGCACGATGGTCGGCGTCGTCGTCGGCGCGGGCGTGCTGATCCTGCTCAACGGCAGCCCGGTTGCGTGGGTCATCCTGCCGTTTGCGATGTTCCTGGCCGGCTTCGCCAACGACGCGATCTCCTTTGCCGCGGGACAGGCGGCCTTCTCGATCGCGGTGTTGATCATGTTCAGCCTGCTCGCCCCTGGAGGCTGGCAGGTCGGCCTGGTCCGGCTGGAGGATGTCGCGATCGGGGCGGGCGCGGCCCTGGTGGTCGGTCTCCTGTTGTGGCCGCGCGGGGCCGGCGGCGCCATTCGGCGGGCCATCGCCGACGCGCTCCGCGAGAACGCCCAGCTGCTCGTCAACTCGATCCAGCGATTGACGAAGATGGCCCAGTCCACCGCCGACACCGGCCAATCGTCCGTCGTGGACCGGATGGAGGTGCTCGGAGCCGCCTTCCGGCTCGACGACGCCCTACGGCAGTACCTCGCCGATCGCGGTGCCAAGTCCGCTGCGATCGAGGATTTGGTCGCCGTCTGCGTCGGCAGTGAGAAAGTACGGCTGACGACGGAGGCGCTGGCCGAGCTGGCGGATCGTACGGACCCGCCCGACGCTCGGTCTGACCGGACGCGCGGCGCTCGACCGGCACTCAGACCGGCCGGCGGGAGGTCCCGGAGTCATTGGCCGCCGACTTCGGCCACCGTGCGGATCATCAGGCGCACTGGCTGGAGACCGTCGCGCAGGAACTGACCGACGAGGTGACCGGACTGGCGCCGGCCCCGCCCGCCGACGCGGTCGCCGCTGCCTTGAGTGTGGCGCACCGCGAGCCCGCGTACGCGGCGGCCTTGCGGGCGGATCCGACCGGGGTCTGGGCCGCCATTCACCTGGACGATGTCGCTCGCCACGAGCAGCGGTTACGCCCGCGCGCCGTCGCGCTGGGCTCGCCCTCGGGCGGGCCGGAGGATCTGCGACGCGACGACGACGGCGACGGGCTGAGGTCCGGCTGACCCATCAGCCGGTCTCCCGGCGGGCGAGGACGCGCCAGCCGTTCTCGCTGCCTTCGACGAAGCCGAGCTGCTCCAGTTCGGCGAGCTGGGCGAGACACGTGGGCATGGGAACGCCGGCGGCGAGCGCGATGTCGCCGGGGCTCACGGGACGGCGTGCCGGGACCGCCTCGTACACCGCGAGTCGTACGGGGTCGAAGTCGTCGGTGGGTCGCTTCGATCCGGAACGATGCGCGACCGTGTGCTCGCCCGCCGGCGAGATCAACTCCAGAACGTCGTCGGCGCACGTGACGAGGTTCGCCTGACCGTTCCGGATCAACAGATGCGGCGCCTCCGACAACCTCGACATCACCGGGCCAGGCACCGCCATCAGCGGTCGCTGGCACTCCAGGGCCCAGCTCGCGGTGTTGCGTGCCCCGGAACGCAGCGCCGCCTCCACCACCACCGTCCCCTTCGACATCGCCGCGATGAGTCGATTTCTGGACAGGAACCGCATCCGGGATGGCGGGGTACCGGGCGGGAGCTCCGAAACGAGCAGGCCGTCGCGGGCCAATCGGTCGAAGACGGCGGTATTGCCCTTGGGATAGCCGATGTCGACGCCGTTGGCCATGACCGCAATCGTCGGCCGCTCGGCCGCGAGGGCGCCACGATGGGCGGCGACATCGATTCCGTACGCGCCGCCGGAAACCACGGTCACGCCGGCGTCGCTCAGGTCTGCGGCCAGGTCGCCCGCAACGAGACCACCGTATTCGGTGCAGGCTCGGGCGCCGACGATCGATGCCGAGCGTGCCAGGAGTTCGCTCAGGTGGCCCGGTCCGCGCAGCCACAGTCCGAGGGGCACGCCACCCCGGCGGTTGACCGCGTCGCAATAGCGCAGCGCGCTCACGGACTCGGGCCACTCCTCGTCTCCCGGGATGATGAACCGCGAGTCGCACGCTTCGGTGTCGGCGAGCAGCCGCGGCACGTCGACGAGATCGGCGCGGTCTCTGGACGTCTCGCCGAAATCACCGGCCAGTACTCGTCGCCAGGTTGCGCGGACGCCGTCGGCGGTGACCATCTCGGCCACGGCCGGATCGCCTCCCTCGACGACCCAGCTCAGCGCCAGGCGAGTGGCGCGCTCGGACCAGCCGTCACTCATGACACCACCCGGATCGGAGCCGTCGGAAAGTCGCCGCGACGCATGGCCACGGCGGCCGCCACGTCCTCCACCGCCGGTCGCGCCCGGCCGGCCAGATCGGCCAGCGACCACGACAGCCGCAAGACCTTGTCCACCCCGCGGGAGCTCAGGCGGCCGCGCTGGACGGCGTCGTCGATCAGCTTCGCCCCGAACGGCAGGGGCAGGCGCCGGCGCAGATACGGGCCGGGCACTTCGCCGTTGGTCTGCCACGGCGTGTCCTGCAGGCGTTTGGCCTGCCGGGCCCGCGCCACGGCCACCCGCTCGGCGACCGTCGACGTCGACTCCGACTCGGACTCGGCGTTCAGGAAGGCCTTGCGCAACGGGCGGAACGCTTGGACGATGTCGATCCGGTCCCGGATCGGGCCAGAGATCTTGTCGGCGTACCGGCGGACCATCATCGGTGGGCAGGTGCATTCGCGACCGGGCGTAGCGGCCAGCCCGCAGGGGCACGGATTCGCCGCCAGCACGAGCTGGAACCGGGCCGGGTAGCGCGCCTGGGACTGACTGCGCCCCAACGTGATCACCCCCGACTCGAGTGGGGTCCGAAGCGCGTCCAGCACCTTCGGTGGGAACTCCGGAGCCTCGTCCAGGAACAGGACCCCGCGATGGGCGCACGAGATCGCACCGGGCCGCGCCACGCGTGGACCGCCGCCGACGACGCTGGCGGGGGACGCCGAGTGGTGGGGGTCGGCGTAGGGCGGCCGGGTGATCAACCCGTCGGAAAGATCGATCCCGGCTAGGGAGTGCACCGCCGACACTTCGAGCGACTCGCCGAGGTCCAGATCCGGCAGCAATCCTGGAAGTCGCTCCGCGAGCATGGTCTTGCCGACCCCCGGCGGACCGGTGAAGAGCAGGTGGTGCCGACCGGCCGCCGCGACCTCGAGCGCCCACTTCGCCTCGAACTGGCCGACCACGTCGGCCAGATCGAGCCGCCGCTCGGTCCGCGTTCCGGCCGGCACCTCGGGCTGAGCGGCATCGTCGTCCTCCACGAATTCGTCCGGCCAGTGCTCCCCTCGGAGCAGGGCGATGAGCTGCCGGAGTGAGGCGACCCCGACGATGTCGATACCGTCCACGAGCCTGGCCTCGGCCGCTTGCCGACGAGGCACCACAGCGCGGCGGAAGCCTGCCCGGGACGCCGCCAGCACCGCCGGCAGGATGCCGCGGATGGCGCGCACCTGGCCGTCCAGGCCCAACTCCCCCAACATCACCGTGCGGGCAAGTTCATCGGCGGTGATCTCCGCGCCGGCGCCGAGGACCGCCGAAACGATGGCCAGGTCGTAGGCCGAGCCCGCCTTCGGCAGTGTCGCCGGAGAAAGGTTGATGGTCAGCAGCGCCGTGGGCCAACTCGACCCGGAGTTCGCTACCGCGGCCTTGCAGCGGTCGCGAGCCTCGTACAGCGAGGCGTCCGGCAGGCCGACCAGCACGGTCCGTGGCAGGCCTCCCCCGATGTGGGCCTCCACCTCGACCACGCTCCCCTGCAGCCCCACGAGCGCTACCGACCAGCTCTTGGCGAGGCTCACCCGATGCCCCGCACGTGGGTGAGCCGAGGTGGCCGGCGCGGCTCCAGCACCACTCCGATGGCGTCGATCCGGACGCCGTCATGCGGCACGGCGGACTGGGCCAGCCACTCGGCGGACAGCTGTCGGAGTTTGCGCACCTTTGCGTACGTGATCGCCTCCAGGGGATCTCCGAAGCCGAGTCCGGTTCGGCATTTCACCTCACAGAAGACGACCGTCCGACGGCCGTCGATCACCTCCTCGGCGACGATGTCGATCTCACCGACGCCGCAGGTCCAGTTGCGCGCCAGGAGCACCATCCCCTGGCGCTCAAGCTCCTCCGCCGCCAGCGCCTCGCCGCGCTCGCCCACCTGTCGCCGCGCTCCGATATTTCGTACGTCTGCCATGGCCACCTTCCGTCGCCATGAGTCTGCGGATCGGTGGCGAAATCGTTCAGCAGATCGGGCTGGCCTGTGGAGAACGTCCGGCGCGACATCTGCGGCTGTGGACAGTGGATGTGTGGGGGGCCTCGGGCTGGCCCAGACAGTCACGAAAGCGGGCTATCCCACGTAGGGGATAACCCGCTTGGTGTAGACGTGATCAACTTCGGATTGGGCGGCGTTCGCAGTCAGCCACCTTCGCTTGCCAGCCAAGCTGTTGGCAGGTCTGGACGTGGCTTCACTGAGACCCGGTGCAACCAGGCCCCGGGTCGAATTGTCAGCTGTCCGGATCGGCGTCGGTCCCGCGGCGAACAACGAGGAGAGCCACCGCGATGCTCATTACGCCCATAGCCGTGAGGCCGGAAAGCTGGACCAGATCATCGCGACTCAGGATGGCACCGAGCGCACCGGCAACGATCCCGGCTCCGCCGACGACGATTGCGACGATGATTAGTATTCGGTTGCGCAGCTTTGTCGCCTTGACGGGCGCAGCTCGCCCGGTGATCGTCACTGAGACCTCACCGTCACAAGATGGAAGTTGTCCCGAACCACAACCGCCTCCTCGCTGCTCAGATCACGGAAGAGCGTGACAACTTGCCCGCCGATGACGGCCAGTGCCCCCACGACCGTGGCGTAGACCGCATAAGCCGCAGTGTAGCCCCCGGCCACGGCCAAGACAGCCAGGACTCCGGCGACACCGCCGATGATGTTAAGCGCGGCAATGATCTTCGTTGTGTCACAGGAATCGAAGTAGAAGTCGTAGGCCCAGACCGCACCGCCTCGCAGCGTCACCGTCCGAGTCGACCCCTTGCACAAGTTGGATTTGGCCGCGAGTAGCTTCGCGCGCTGACTCGAGCCACGCTTCTTCATCTGCGCTACGTAGACGTTCACCATCTTGCGCTCGGCTTTGCTTATATTCGTGATCGGCTTGCCCATGAATGTCCAGCCAGCGGCGAACTTGCGCCGCAGCTTCGTCCGCCCGTTGTCGTACGTGTTCGCCTTCCTGTAGTTCAGCCACCTCCGCTTCTTGCCGATGGCGTAGCGGTTGATCCGGGACGCCGCCGCGATGTCGGCCTTGGCCGATGCTGACAGGTTCCGGTCATCTTTCGGCGGCGCCTTCGGTTGCGGCATGACGATCCCTGGACTGGTGGCACCCTTGACCTCAATCGCCTCGGCCGCCGGGGCCGGTGCCAGCACACCGATTGCCAGCCCGAGTCCGACCAGTCCACAGATCAGAATGCGGAAGATATTCGGCATGAGAGGGTCCTTTCGTACGGTCGTCATGTCGTCAGGAGTCTGCGTACGGAAGGCGAAATTGTCCGGTCGATCCGCGATCCTGTGGAGAAGGAGGTAGGCGACGGGACCTGGTCTGTGGACAACCGGTAGCCGGCCACGAATCCGATGGGCGCGGAAGTCGCCTACGGCGGAGAAACAACGGCCCAGTGGCCCCGAAATTCGCGTTTGGTTGGAAAACGCGGCCTCTGCTCACCGCCAGCGCCCGAAAACTCGCGTTTGGTTGGAAAACGCGGCCCCCACTCACGACCCGAGCCCGAAAACTCGCGTTTGGTCGGAAAACGCGGCCCCCGCCTACCGCCAGAGCCCGAAAACTCGCGTTTGGTTGGAAACGCGGCTGCAGCGGGACTCTGGACCGGGACTCTGGACCGGAACGCGGCCGCCGGCGGCGGGCCCGGGCGGGCTATTCGACCGGCTTGGGGACCTCGAGGTCGGAGTGGGCGATCTCCTCGATAGAGACGTCGCGGAAGGTGAGGACCTTGGCGCTCTTCACGAATCGGGCGGGCCGGTACATGTCCCAGACCCAGGCATCGGCCATGGAGACCTCGTAGTAGACGTCGCCGCCTTCGGTACGCACCTTGAGGTCCACCGCATTACAGAGGTAGAACCGCCGCTCCGTCTCCACCGCGTAGGTGAAGATGCCGACGACGTCTTTGTACTCGCGATAGAGCTGGAGCTCCAGCTCGCTCTCGTATTGCTCGAGATCCTCCGCACTCACACTGCTCGCCGCAGAAGCCTGCGCTCGCTCCGCTCGCAATGATTCATAGCGCCTCGACTCTAGCCGTTCGCGAAACGTTCACGAACCGCATCCGGTGCGTGGCCGAAGGCCCGTATCGATCGAGTCTTTCCTGGTGCAACTCGGTGCAGTACCCCTTGTGGATCGCGAAACCGTACTCCGGATAGACCTCGTCCAGATCGGCCATGATCCGGTCCCTGGTGACCTTCGCGATGATCGAGGCGGCGGCGACACAGGCGGCCACCCGGTCGCCCTTCCAGATGGCCAGACCGGGTACGCCCAGCCCGTCCACCCCGAAGCCGTCGGTCAGCACGTACGTCGGCGGCACCTCCAGCCGCAGCAGCGCCCTGCGCAGGGCCAGCACGTTGGCCACGTGCATCCCCAGCCGGTCGCAGTCCTCGGGCTCGATCACCACCACGGACCAGGCGAGCGCCTTCGCAGTGATCTCGGCGTACGCGCGCTCCCGCTGCCCGGCGGAGAGCAGTTTGGAGTCCCGCAGCAGGCTGATCTGCCGGGACTTCGTCTCCGACAACACGGTCGCCGCCGCCACCAAAGGGCCGGCACAGGCCCCCCGACCGGCTTCGTCGGCACCGGCGACCGGGTCGAGGCCGACTCGTTTGAGCGCGCGCTCGTAGCCGTAGATACCGCTGTTGCGTCGCACCTGGACCGCTCGCGCGAGTTCGTCGGTACTCATCAGCAACTCACGTTGGCGGGGATGATCACCGCTTCCGCCGGGGCGGGTGCGGTCGGGGCCGAGACATTGTCGAAGGTCGTTGGTCGCTTCAGCAGCCGGGTCCGGTTGAACGGCGCGGCGATGGCGAACGCCGGGCCGACCACCAGATTCTCCGGTACGAACGCATCCGCCCCCCGACCCTGCATCGACTGGTCCGACAGGTGGCAGCGCGAATCGGCACTCACGTCGCGATGGTCGCCCATCACGAAGATCCGGCCGGCCGGTACGACGACTTCGAACCGGACCTCCGACGGCGCGACCTGCACCCCGTCGGGCGCGGTGTAGAGGTAGCTGGTCTCGTCCAGCGCGACACCGTTCACCGTGAGCCGGCCGTTGGAGTCGCAACAGATCACCTTGTCCCCGGGCATCCCGATGACCCGTTTGATCAGGTGGCCCGGACTGCTCGCGGTCGGGAAGCCGATGAACTCCAGCACCCCGTCCAGCGGACCGCGCTCGACCGTACCCTCTGCTCCGAGCCAGCTACCCGGATCGCTGAAGACCACGATGTCGCCCCGCTCGAACCCGGTGACCTTCTGCACCACGACGCGATCGCCGATCAGCAGCGTGTTCTCCATGGACTCCGACGGGATGATGAACATCTGCCCGACAAAGGCGCGGAGCAGCGACGACACGATCAGCGCGCCGATGACGACGAAGGCGAGTTCCTTGGCGAACGAGGTCAGTTTTCGCCAGCCTGGCGAGGACTTGGCCTCGGGCGCGGAATCGTGGCCGGTCTCGCTGCCGGGATCGACGCGGGTCAACAGCTGGCCTCGGGTCCGGCCTTGATCACCGGCGCGACCGGTGGTGGGCCGCCCGGCGGCAGTCCGGCATAGGTATCCGGCGTCGGCAGGGTCGCCAGATCGGCGATCGGCCAGGCCACCGCGACGGCACGACCGACGACGAGATCCAGGGACACGAATGCATTCTCCCCCTTGACCCCACTGGGCTGCACATCGTTGAGGTGACAGCGCGAGTCGCGACTCTGGGCGCGGTTGTCGCCCATCACGAAGATCCGGTTTGCCGGGACGGTGACGTCGAAGTGGATCTGCGAGGGCTTGACCTGCTTGCCGTCGGGATTGCGGTAGAGATAGCCCGTCTCGTCCAGGGCCCGTCCGTTCACGGTGACCCGCCCCTGCTTGTCGCAGCAGACCACCTTGTCGCCGGGCATCCCGATCAGGCGTTTGATCAGATGCTCGGTACCGGAATCGGGCAGGATCCCGATGAACTCCAGCGCTTGGCCGACCGGCCCGCGTTGCTCGGTCCGCACTCCCGTCAGCCAACCACCGGGGTCCTCGAAGACCACCACCTGACCCCGCTGTACCGAACTGAGTTTCTCCACCACCACCCGGTCGTTGACCTGAAGGGTGTTCTCCATCGAGACCGACGGAATCAGAAACATCTGTCCTACGAAGGCACGAAGTAGCGACGAGACGATGATCGCACCGACCACCACCGCCGTCAGTTCCTTGAGAAAGGCCCAGGTGTGCTGGCCCGCGCTGAGCTTGGCCGGTCGGCGGTCGGTGATGTCGGACTCCAGCCGGTCGTCGGGGCCGGGGTCGGGGCTCTGGTCGGCGATGTCGAACTCGGCGCGGCGCTCGTCCCGGCGCTCGTCCGGGGCGTTCAGTGCGCCTCGCGCTTTTCCTTGATCTTGGCGGCCTTGCCGCGGAGTCCGCGCAGGTAGTAGAGCTTGGCGCGGCGCACGTCGCCGCGACGGTCGATCTCGATCTTGTCGATGATCGGGCTGTGCACCGGGAAGGTCCGCTCCACACCCACGCCGAAGCTCACCTTGCGTACGGTGAAGGCTTCCCGCAGGCCGTCGCCGGCCCGGGAGATGACAACGCCGGTGAAGACCTGGATCCGGGACCGGTTGCCCTCGACGACCTTCACGTGCACCTTGACGGTGTCGCCTGGTCGGAAGGCGGGAACGTCGCTGCGTAGCGACGCGGAGTCCAGCTCGGTGATGAGCTTGTTCATGAGCGTCCTTCGAGTGCCACAGGTCACCGATCTCGAGTTGTGCACAACGTAGGTTGGCGACCCGTACGACGCGACCGGCCCCCTGTGGCAGGTGCCGCGATTCCGTACGGGCAACAGCGACCAAGTCTGCCACAACCCGCCGAGAACGCCCGAATCCGCCGGTTCAGACCACGAAGCAGAACAGCAGTACGGCGACGCAGATGACCAGCATGCCGGTGGCGTTGACGAACAGGTTGCGGCCGAAGTCACGGGCGCGGACGTGCGCGCCGATCGCAAGCAGGAAGTAGGCGACCAGCGCGACCGAGGTGAGCAGTCCGAGGCCCGGGATCCAGAGGCCACCGGCCAGGCCAGCCGCCGCGGCGAACTTGATCACCGGAAACAACCACCACAGCCGTCGCGGAAAGCCGACGTCGTTGAAGCACTGGGCGATCGGCGCGATGGGTTTGAGACAGGCGATTCCGTCCAGCAGTTGGATCACCGCGAGGACGATGACCGGCCAGCCGGGGTCGGGTAGCCAACTCATGCCGACACCGCGAATCTGCTCAGCTGCCAGTCGATCTGGCGCCGCAATGCGGCGATCGCCCGCTCGAGATCGGCTTTCCCGGAGGCCCACTGGACGAGCACGAAGATGTAGACCGCGAAGAGCGCCTCGGCGGTGGCCGCTGCGGAGTGGTCGTCGACCTCGGGGTACGCGGCCCGAATCTGCTGAGCGAGCAGCGCGATGAAATCCGCGGCCTGCCGGCCCATGGCTTCGATGTCGCGATCCGGTGAACTCATCAGCAGGCCAGCGAACGGTCGGGAGAGTTCCGGGTTGGCGTTGTAGAAGGCGAAGTAGGGCTCGAAGCAGAGCCAGACCGCCTCCGCCGGCGGCCCGCCGAAGCCGGTCGTCCGCGGCATCAAGTCGTCGATCTCGGCCGTGATCACGTTCAGCAGCAGCGTGGCCTTGTCGCCGGCGTTCATCACCGTCCCCGAGGAGACACCAGCGCGCTCGGCGATCTGTCGGATCGTCGTGGCCTCGTACCCCTGACTGCCGAACAACTCGGCGGCGGCGCGGTGCACCGCGTCGAGTCGCAGCTGCCGGCCCGCACTCCTGCTTCCCACCGTCCACCCCTTCTGAACGCGTTCACTGAACGCGTTCAGATTAACACGGGAGGATACGGCGGGGTCCCTCGGAATCGAGATCGAGAATTCCGCTGAGGCCGATCTCGGCCAGAAAGGGTTCGTCGTGACTGGCCACCAGCAAAGCCCCACGGTAGGCGCGCAGGCCCGCGGTCAGCTGCGCCACGCTGTCGAGGTCGAGACTGTTGGTCGGTTCGTCGAGGATCAGCAACTGCGGCGGCGGATCCCCGAGCAGCAGGGCCGCGAGGGTGGCCCGGAACCGTTCCCCGCCCGACAGCGTGCGGACGGGCCGGGCGACCGTGTCGGCGTCCAGCAGGAACCGCGCCAGCTGCGCCCGGAGTCCGTTGTCGTCGACATCGCCGGCCAGTCCTGCCACGGCCTGCAGCACACTGGTGTCGTCGGCGAGCAGTTGCAGCCGCTGCGGCAGCATCCGAACGGGCACCCGGATCGCCGAGGTGCCCGCCGCCGCCGGCACCCGCCCCAGGATCGTGTCGATGAAGGTGGTCTTGCCGGAGCCGTTCGCGCCCACCAGCCCGATCCTCTCCGGACCGCGCAGATGAACCTCGATGGTGCGATCGGGATGCGGGTCACCCCGCAGCCGCAACCCCGCGGTCAACAGCACGTCGCGGCCGGCGGGCACCGTCGTGGCGCTCAGATCGATCCGGATCAGATCATCGTCGCGCACTCGCTCCTCCGCGTTCTCCAGATCGCGCCGGGCCTCGGCCACGGACGCCTCGTGGGTTCCGCGGACCTTGCCGGCCGAGACCTGCGCGGCCCGCTTCATCGCGCCGGCCACGATCTTGGGCACGTTGTCGGCCTGGCTGCGGGCGTAGCGCTGCCGACGATCGAGCTTGATGCGCATCTCCGCGAGTTCGCGCTGCTGGCGTTTCAGGTCGCCCTGGGCAGAACGGACGGCGCGGGCGGCGGCATCCTGTTCGACGGCCAGCGTCTCGGTGAAGGCGGTGAAGTTGCCGCCGAAAAGTCGCAGTCCGCCGTCCCGCAGTTCGGCGACGTCGTCGACGAGATCGAGCAGCTCACGGTCGTGACTGACCACAACGGCCGGACCGCGCCAGCGTTGGAGGGCCTCGTACAGCCTGCCGCGAGCCCGGCGGTCGAGGTTGTTGGTGGGCTCGTCCAGGATCAGAGCGTCCGGCTCGCCGAGCAGCAGACCGGCGAGCGCGAGCAGAATTCCTTCACCACCGGAGAGCGTGCCGATCGGCCGCTCCAGATCGAGATCGGCGAAACCCAAGCGGTCCAGTTGCGCGTCGATCCGATCCTCGAGGTCCCAGCGCTCGCCGATCAGGTCGAAGTCCTCCGCTTGCCCCTCGCCGTCGGCGACCCGGTGCAGCGCCGTGAGGGTCGCCTCGACCCCGAGCAGGTCGGCGACCGGCCGGTCGCGGTCCAGGATCAGGGTCTGCGGCAGGTAGCCGACCCGGGCGGCGCCGGTGACGCTGCCCGTGGTCGGGACCAGATCGCCGGCCAGGATGCGCAGCAGGGTCGACTTGCCGACGCCGTTGCGGCCGACCAGGCCCGTACGGACCTCGCCGAACGTGGCGTCCAGGTCACGGAAGACGACCTCCCCGGACGGCCACGTGAACCCCAGGCGAGACAGCACGAGAGCGGGCATGAGTTGCTCCAACGGTCGGTTCGCCGACCCAGGTTCGGGTCGGTGAAGGGTGGACGGCGTCAGAGCAGCGACACGGGTGTTCTCCTGATCGGCGGATGGCCACGGTAACCCGGCTTCGACCCGGGCATCAATGCGTTTGCGAAACTCGACACTGGTTGGAAAGCGCGGCCACGGAGCCGCGGAAGTCGGTTGGAAAGCCGCCTGAAGCCACTCGACACTGGTTGGAAAACGCGGCTCGGGTACGCCACGAGATCAGGTCAGCTCGGACAGTTCGAGCCAGCGATCCTCCAACTCCGCCACCTCGCCCTCGACCGTACGCAGTTGCTCGGCCATCCTGGCGAGCTCGCCGAAGTCAGCGTGATCATGGTCGGCCATCCGTACGTGGAGGGCCGCGATCTGCTCCGTCAGCCGAGTCAGTTTCCGCTCGGTCGCGCCGAGTTCCTTACGGGTCGCCCGCTGCTCGGCCCCGGCCGCGCGCGCAACCGGCGGGTCCGTGTCCGGCTCGTCAGCGGCGCTCAGACGCTGCGCGCGCAGCCGCAGGTACTCCTCGACGCCGCCCGGCAGGTGACGGAGCCGTCCGTCGATGATCGCGTACTGCTGATCGGTGACCCGCTCCACCAAATAGCGGTCGTGCGAGACGACGATGAGCGTGCCCGGCCAGCTGTCCAGCAGGTCCTCCATCGCGGCCAGCATGTCGGTGTCGACATCGTTCGTCGGCTCGTCGAGGAGGAGGACGTTGGGTTCGGACAGCAGCACGAGCAGCAACTGGAAGCGGCGTTGCTGTCCTCCCGACAGCTCCCCCACCCGGGCCGACAGGTGCTCCCGGGCGAAGCCGAGGCGTTCGAGCAACTGGGCCGGGGTGAGCTCTCGGCCGTCGATCTCGTAGCTGGTGCGGGCCCGGGCCAAGACGTCGCGCACCCGCTCATCAGCAATCGCGTCGAGCTCGCGGAACTGCTGATCGAGCACGGCGATCCGCACCGTCTTCCCGTGTCGGACCCGTCCGGCGGTGGGCTCGAGGGTCCCCGCGATGAGTCCGAGCAGGGTGGACTTGCCGGCGCCGTTGGCGCCGAGCACGGCGGTGCGCTCCCCCGGCGCGATCCGCCACTCCACGTCCCGCAGCACGTCGCGACCGTCGAACGACACCGCCCGCGTCGAGCAGGTCGACCACGTCCTTGCCCAGCCGGGCGGTCGCCAGTCGCGCCAGCTCCAGCCGGTCCCGCGGCGGCGGCTCGTCGGCGATCAGCTGGTTGGCGGCTTCGATCCGGAACTTCGGTTTCGACGTACGGGCCGGCGGCCCGCGGCGCAGCCACGCGAGTTCCTTGCGCATCAGGTTCTGCCGTTTCGCCTCGCTCGCCGCGGCCTGCCGGTCCCGCTCGACCCGTTGCAGCACGTACGCGGCGTAGCCGCCCTCGAACGGCTCCACCACCCGGTCGTGAACCTCCCAGGTCGACGTGGCGACCTCATCGAGCAGCCAGCGGTCGTGCGTGACCAGCAGCAGCCCACCCGCGTTCTTCGCCCAGCGGGAGCGCAAATGCGCCGGCGAGCCAGGTGATGCCCTCGACGTCGAGGTGGTTGGTCGGCTCGTCCAGAGCGATCACGTCCCAGTCGCCGACCAGCAGCACCGCCAGCGCGACCCGGCGCCGCTGTCCGCCGCTCAGGGTCCCGATCCGCGTGTCCCAGGCGATGTCGGGTACCAGGCCCGCGATCACGTCCCGGATCAGCGGATCACCGGCCCACTCGTGCTCCGCCCGATCGCCGACGATCGCCGGTCCCACGGCCGCGCGGTCATCCAGGGTGTCGGACTGGTCGAGCACGCCCATCCGGACGCCGCCGCGGCGGGTCACCCGGCCGGCATCCGGGTTCGATGCGGCCGGCCAGCAGCCCGAGCAGCGACGACTTGCCGTCGCCGTTGCGCCCGACGATGCCGATCCGGTCGCCTTCGTCCACCCCGAGGGTCACCGCGTCGAACACCACGCGGGTCGGGTACTCCAGGTGCAGGGCCTCGGCCCCGAGCAGATGTGCCATCGCTGCAAGCCTAGGGATCCCGGGCCGCGGCCGCGCGGACGAGCCAGAGTCGGGACCGGGTGGTAGCAATGCCTCCATGCCCGATGCCCGGCCGCTGATCGACGACGCCGACCGGCGGACCCGGCTGGTCGCGCGGCACCATCTGCGGGGAGACGCGGCCGACCCTGAGCAGGCTGCGGCCGATGTCGTCGTCCTGCACGCGACGGATCCTGCGACCGTCTTCCTGTCCGTCCTGGCCCGGTGCCGATCGGCCGAGATCGCCGATGTGGCGCGGGCGCTCTACATCGATCGCAGCCTCGTCCGGTTGATGGCCATGCGGCGGACCCTGTTCGTCGTCCCGCAGGACCTGGTCCCCGTCGTACACCACGGGGCCGCGCTGGAGATCGCGGCCACGATCCGCAAGCGGCTGTTGGGCATGCTCGCCACGCTGCCGACCGAACCGGCCGTGCCGGCCGCCGCCGAGCCCTGGCTCGCCGACCTGGAGAACGCCACGGTGATCGCCTTGCGCACGCTCGGGACGGCGACCGGGGCGCAGTTGTCGGCGGCCGTGCCGGGTCTGCGTACCGCGCTGCTGCCCACCACCGACAAGTCCTACGACGTCAAGCACAACATCACCACCCAGGTCCTGACCACCCTGGGCAGCCAGGGCCGGATGGTCCGCGGCGAGCCCCGGGGTGCCTGGACGTCGCGGCACCACACGTGGGAGCCGGCCGAGCTCTGGTGGCCGACCGGGATCGACGAGCTGACGCCGGCGCAGGCGCGGATCGCCCTGGTGGAGGCCTATCTGGCCCGGTTCGGACCCGCCGCGGAGGCCGATGTCGCCTGGTGGACCGGATGGTCGCTCCGCCAGACCCGGGCCGCCCTGTCCGGCGCGGACACCACGGAGGTCCGGTTCGGCGACGGTGTGGGCCTGGTCCGGCATGGCGATGAGACCACCGAGCCCGACGCCGGTCCGCCGAACGTCGCGCTGCTGCCGGCGCTCGACCCGACCCCGATGGGCTGGAAACGGCGCGACTGGTTCCTGCCGCCGGGGTCTTCGACACCCGATCGCGACGGGCTCTACGACCGCTCCGGCAATGTCGGCCCGACCGTCTGGTGGGGCGGAGAGGTCGTCGGCGGCTGGGCGGTGCGGCGCGACGGCACCGTGGCGACCCGACTGCTCAGCGACCGGGGCAAGGAGGTGGCCGCTGCGGTGGACGCCGAAGCCGAGCGGCTGACCGGCCGGCTCGCGGGCAGCGCCGTCGTACCGTCCTTCCCGACCCCGCTGGAGCGAGCGCTGCGGGCGGGTGAGTGATCAATCGAGAGCTTTGCTTCGGCTGAAGTATCAGGCGATGACACCGAGCCTCTTCAGGTCTAACCTGTGAGCCAAGCCGGCGGAAGTTCGTGAGCAATGGGGTCGATCGTCTTTGGGGAAAAGTTGCGCCGACCCGACCCCGCAGGCCTCCCCCGACCCCGCCTGGAACAACGCCTGACCGGTGCGTCCGCAACCTCGGTGGGCCTGGTCCTCGGTCCGCCCGGCAGCGGCAAGACCACCCTGCTCACCCGCGTCGCCGCCCAAGCCGCCCGGCCGTCGGCTTGGTACCGCGCCGGCGCCGAAGACAACGATGAAGCCGCCCTGGTCGCCCACCTCGCCCACGCGCTGGGCGCGGCGCTCGGCGACCCGGCCGTCACCGCGAGCGCCGACGAAGGCAGCGTCACCGCCTTGGTGGCCGCCCTCGAACACGGGCCGGCCGGCCCGGTTCACCTCGTCGTGGACGACCTGCACGAGCTGATCGGTAGCGGTGCCGAGGTCGCGCTCGAGCAGTTCTGCCGGTGGCGACCCCACCGGGTCCGGTTGCTGCTCGGCAGCCGGCGGCCGCCCGGACTGAACACCTCCCGGCTGCTCGTTTCCGGTGAACTGGGTCAGCTCGACGCCGAGGATCTGCGCTTCCGGTCCTGGGAGGTCGAGGAGCTGTTCCGCTCTGTGTACGCCCAGCCGCTCTCGCCCGAGACGGCTGCGGCTCTGACCAGGCGGACCGGTGGTTGGGCGGCTGGTCTGCAACTGTTCCACCTGGCGACCACCGGGCTCTCCCGGCTCGAACGCGAGCACGCCGTCGACGAGCTCAGCGGGAGATCGCGATTGATCCGCTCGTATCTGGCCCGCAACGTGCTGGACGGGCTGGATCCGGCGCGGCGCGCCTTCCTGCTGCAGACCTGCACGCTCGGCGTACTGAGCGCCTCGCTGTGCGATCAACTCCTCGACCGGAGCGACAGCGCCGCCGTGCTGCAGGATCTGGAGCAGCAGCAGTTCTTCACCAGCAGCACCGATCACGGCGCCACCTACCGTTACCACCAGGTGCTGCAGACTCACCTCGAGGTGCTGCTCGTCGACGAGTGCGGCACGGGGACTGCGCACCGGCTCTACGCGCGCAGCGCCGAACTGCTGGAAAGTGCCGGCCTCGTACCCTCCGCGCTGCGAGCCCACGTCCGGGCCGAGGACTGGGGCGCGGTGGCCCGGTTGTTGCAACACACCTCTTCAGCCCTGCCCGCCGACGACCGGAACTGGGCAGCGCAAGTGCCCGGTCTCGCTCACGACGACCCTGGCCTCGTGGTGGCCAACGGCCGCCGCATGTTGCGCTCCGGACTGATCGCGGAGGCGGTCGAGGCCTTCCGGGTCGCCGAATCCCTGCTTGACGACCCGGACTTCATGGCCCGCTGCTCACTCGAGCGGGCCGTTGCCGCGCAGTGGCTGGCCACCGCGCCGATCCCTGATCCGCGACAGCCGATCCCGGCCGAGCGGTCGGTCCGGCTGTCGCGAGAACTGCGCCTGATGACCCGGAACGTCACCGACCCCCGCTGGGCCTCCACCGCGTTGTCCCGGGGTGTCGGTCTGCTGCTCGCCGGCGACGGCCGCGCCGCTGTCGCGGAATTGCGCCGTCCGGAACCGTACGCCTCCACCTGGGAACGACTGGCCGTGGGGCTCGCCGCTCAGGTCGCCGATGTCGAGGAGTCATCGGATCCGTCCGGTGCGTTCGAGCAGATCGTGCTCGCCGCCGATGTCGAAGGTCTGCCCTGGCTCGCCCGGCTGGCCCGCGGGTGTCAGGGGGCGGCCCTGCTGCGCGCCCAGCCGACGAGCGACCGGGTTGCCTCCGCGTTCGACCTGGTCGAGGCCTGTGACCGCCAGGGTGATCACTGGGGCGCATGCCTGCTGGCCCTGGCGTTCGGCGCCACCCTCGCGCGCGGCGCTTCGGTCGGGCCCGAGTTCGTGCCCGCCGCCGCCCAACTCCTCCGGCTGGCCCTCAACCGCGCCGACGAGCTCGGGGCGCCGGTGCTGAGCGGCTGGGCGTACGAGTTGCTGGTCGAGGCCGCGCCGCAGCTGGTCTCGGCCGCCGAGTCGGACGCACTCCAGGGCCGCGCCGCTTCTCTCGGCGTGCGCGTACCGGAACCGTCGTCGACTCCTCGGTCACCGCGACTGGCCGCCACGTCGCCGGCCAGCCCGCCGGCGCTCGCGGCGGTCGAACTGAGCAGCTCCCGGATTCGGTTGAGCTGTCTTGGGCGCTTCGAGCTGAGTGTCGACGACCGGATCGTTCCGTGGCGGGGTCTGCGCCCGCGAGCGCGGTCGCTGCTGATGGTGCTCGCCCTGCATCAGGGCCGCGGCCGGCACCGCGAAACGCTGATCGCGGAGCTGTGGCCCGACGCCACCTTGGTCTCTGGGCTGCGCAGTCTCCAGGTCGCGATCTCCAGCGTCCGGCTGTGCCTGGCCGGCGCCGGGCTGACCGAGGACTGCGTCCTGCGGCAGGGCGACGCGTACGCGCTGTGCCTGCCGGACGCCTGGATCGAACTGGAGCACTTCGAGCAGCTCGTCCGGGGGGCGGCCCGGGCGGAGGTCAGCGGAGATGCTCGGCTGGCGCTCGACCAGCGGACGAGTGCGCTCGACAGCTACACCGGCGACCTGCTACCCGAGACCGGGCCGGCCGAATGGGTTGTCCCCGAGCGTGAGCGACTGCGGGCCCTGGCGGCGAGCACCGGCGCCGCGGCGGCCCAGGTGGCCCTGAACCTGGGCGAACTCGCGGCCGGCATCCGCGCCGCTCGGCGGTCTCTGGAACTCGATCCGTACCACGATCAGTCCTGGCGGCTGCTGGCCGAACTCTGCGATCGCCAGGGGGACCACACCGCGGCCGCCGTGGCGCGGCGGGATCACGAACGCATCTCCGCCGCGTTGGGTCTTTAGCAGCTGGGCTGACTCGGTGTCGGGGAACAGATCGGAGTCGGCCGCGGCGGCTTGCCCGCCCACCTCTCCGGTCGCTGTAGGCCGACCGGGATTCGGGTCGAAGTGTCGCCGATGGCCTCGTCGAGCTGCGACTGGGTTACGTGCCTCGCCGTCGACAAGTCCGCGCCGTGGAGCGCGGTGTTGACCAGCACGGCCTCGGACAGGTCGGCGTCCTGCAATGACGCACGGTGCAGGGTCGCGAACGACAGGTCTGCCTTGGTCAGATTCAGCGCATACAAGTTCGCCCCCGTCAGGTCGGCATAGGCCGCCTTCGCCCCATACAGCGATGCCATCGACAGGTTTGCGGCTCGTAGTCGGGCCTTGATCAGGTCGGCCTTCGTGAGGTTCGCAGAGACCAGGTAGGCGGCCTCCAGATCGCTGTGTCCAAGACTTGCTTCCGCAAGATCCGCCAAGAGGAAGTCTGCCCCTCGGAGGTCGGCGCCCATGATCAAGCTGCCGTTCAGCTTGGCATTCTGAAACTGAGCGCAGCCACGCTTGGCCGCGAGATCCTCGCAGCCAAGTTGGAGATCAGCCAGGACTGAGCTGCGTAGATCAAGGTCCTGAAACGGTTTCGCCCGGCCCCCGTCAATCGCAATCTGACGGACGAACCTGACGTTCTCCAGAATCTCGGCGCGCTCGGACTGTTCGCGGGCCAATCGATCCTGGCGATCCGCAATGTCGGCCGCCAACCTGTTCTGCCTGTCGGCGAGGCGGTCGTCCCAGAACATGGCCCCCAGCAGCAACAAGATCCCGACCAACAACGCGACCAGTCCATCTCTTGCCAGGTCACCGCGATGGCGTCGCCACCAGCTGCCTGCAGACGAACGCCGGCCCTCGAAGTCACCGCGGCCTCGATTCGGGACTGTCGACATCTCAGCCAGCGCTCAGCGTTTGACCAGCAGTCCGCCGACGTAGCCGATGACGCAGTCCCAACACGATGATGACGACCGTCGAGAGGAACACGCCGACTCCGAAGAAGCCCAGCGCGATGGTGAGACCCACGATGAGGACAGCGGCCGCGGCGGCGGCCAACCGCGTCAATTTCCCCTTGGGTCCGGTCAGACCAAACATCATGAGTACCGCCAGCGCCGCGATCACCCAGCCCACCGCCGGCAGCACGAACAAGTCGCCGTTCGGTGCCTGGATCTCGATGGGAGGACCGCGGAATGTCTGGGACACCTCACTGGCGTCGAACCCGAAGGTTGATTCGTCATCGTCTCGAAACGGTAGGAACAATGCGCCCAGGATCATGATCAGCCCGCCCAGCAAGGTGAGGATGACCCGCCAGATCTGCCGGGCGTAGGAGACCCGAACCGGGCTGGACTGCACCATGCTGGCCTCGGCGGGCGGGGTCTCGGCCCGGCCATCGCTCGCGATCACCGTGATCGGCCGGGTCAGTTCCTGTCCGTTGGGTGCCCGCGGCGCCTCGACCGTGACGACGGCCGTCGTCACCGCACCCGGCGGCACGTCCAGCTCGCCGGGGGCGAACGCGAACCGCACGATGTTCATCGGATCGTCGCCGCGGAGCCGCACCCGCACCGGTTGGGTACCGGATCGGTTGTCGAGGACGGCCATCAACTGTCCGCGGCGGCCGCTGCCCAACTGCAGCACGCTGGGGTCGAGCTTGACCGACAGCGTCTCGATCGGGTTCCGGGAGGAGGTCTGCAGCAGCGACCCCGAGGCTTCGACCGCGGTCTGGCCGTCGCTTGCGGCGATGCTGAACTGCCGGGTGACCTGCTCCCCCGGGGGTGGCCGCCAGGCGTCGAGTCGCAGCCCGACGGCGACGGTCTGTCCCGGCCCGACGTCGACCACCGGCTGCTGGAAGCTGAACCGCATCGAGGCCTCGGGATCACGGCCCTGCAGAGAGACCCGGATCCCACTGGCCCCCAGGTGGTTGTCGATCACGACCTGACCGTTCGCGCCGTCGGCGTCCTGCACCTTGAGGGCGCTGGGCTCCAGCCGCAGGGCCAGGGTCTTCATCGGCGAGTCGCTGGCCGCCTGCACGAAGGTCGCGGTGGTGGTCGCCCGGCGGCGGCCGTCGTTGGCCGCCACGGTGACGATCCGGCTGGCTTCCGTGCCGGCCTCGGGCAGTCGGGCCTCGAACCGGACCTCCGTCTGCGAGGTCCGACCTGGCGGCACGTGCAGCAGCGGCTGTTCCCAGCTCACCCGCACCACCCGCTCGGGGTCGCTCGCCTCCATCCGGACGTGGGCCCACTCCCGCCCGTTGGTGTTGTCGACCACGACCCGGGCCACGGCCTCGGCCCGGTCCCGGACGCGGACCACGCTCGGGACGACCTCGAGGCCGACCATCGGGTCCACGACCTCGATGCTGGTCGCCTGCTGGAGCGTGATCAGGGTCTCCACGCTCCGCGGACCGTCGACGGCGGCCACCGTCAGGGCCCGGGACACCTCCTGACCCGCCTCCGGCCCGGCCACCCGGGCCGCGACCTTCGCCGAACCGGTGCCGCCCGGGGCCACCTCCAGCGTCGGCGGGTCGAAGCGGAACTGGACCGCGAGCTCGGGATCGGACCCACTGAAGACCAGCCGCGCGGTGCGGTTGCTGCTGGAGTTGTCCACCAGCACGGCGAACTCGGCGATGTCGGTGTCGCGGATCTTCAGCAGTCGGGGCTCCGCGCGCAGTCGGACTGGCGCGTCGACCACGGGCACGGTCACCGTCACCGGCAGATCCGTGTGGGCCGGGGACTGGCTGAGCGAGGTGATCCGCAGCAAGACCCGGACCTGTTGCGCCGGCACCAGGGTCGGCGAGACGACCCGCAGCCGTACGGTCAGGGTGTCCTCCGCGCCCGGCAGCAGGCTGAGTTGACTGGCCTCTGCCGCCAGCCAACCCGGCGCCCCTGGGGTCTCCAGCGCGTACCCGTCGACGATGCCCGAGGTGTTGGTGATTCGCACGGCGAAGCCGGCCGGCTCCCCGCTCGGCGGCACGGTCACTCCGGTCTGGTCGGCGGTCAGTCGGAAGAGGTCGTGATCGGCACCGGCATCGTCAGGAACCACCGGAGTCGTCGGCCCGGCCGGGTCGGACTGCGGGCCGAGGACCGTGTAACTGTCGTCGGTCGGCTGGATCCGCGGCATCATCCGGGTCTCGACCGCCGCCTCGGCCAGCGGATGCCCGGCCGTCGGGGTGCGAGTGGGTGGGTTCGTGCTGGGCTTGGGGGCCACCCGGGGTGGAGCCGAAGCGGCTTCGTCCCACGCAAGGAAGGCATGGCAGTAGAGGCAGAACTCGGTGCCGACCGGATTCTGCTCACCGCACTCGGTGCAGGTCACCATCACTCGGCCTCCTCGGGACCCGACCGGACCGTCCGTCCCACCGCAGTTTCTCTCATTGTCGACCGTCCCGTCATCAGGTCGCGCCAGATGATGGCTCGGATCTGCGGTCATCTCGCCACGACCCCCATGGGAGCGCCGATCGGCCGGTCTGATACCACCGGGACCTGCTGTCTTGATCCGCGTGTCTTGATCCGCCCGTGCTGACCGCCCGCTCGGGCGCCCTCAGCCGTCGGACACCTGGATGCGGTACCGGACGTGGGCGGGCAGGGCCGAGCCGACCACGGCGTCGAGTCGCTCCGGATCGATCCCAGCGGCCGCCCCCTCGGGAACCGTCGACGACCACCCGCGGCATCGCCTCGCCGGGTAGTGTGCCGCCGGCCTCGGTGGACCAACCCGCGGCGCCGGTCTCACTGACCGTCACCTCGATCCCCAGCGCGGCGCGGACGGCCAGGGCGACGCCGGCCCGGGTGCCACGGAGGGTGTGCAACTCCCCGGCCAGCCCGACCAACTCGCGCTGACCAGCGGCGTCCCGAGAAGGGTCCACCGTCACCCCGAGCCACTGGGCCAGCCACGGCAGCATGTCCTCGGGCGTCGTATGCACGTCCAGGTAGGCGGGGAACGAGTCCAGACTGAGCAGCACCGGAGCCAGCACCTCGTCCAGACCGCCGCAGAGCTGCCGGGCGAAGGAGTCCTCGCGCAGCATGGAGGGCAGGATCCCCGCCAGCGGGGTCGGCGTGGTCAAGTCGTCGATCAGCCCCCTCATCGTGGGCCTCTCATCCGTTCACCCGGACCTGGTGCTCGAAGGAGTAGACCAGCGCGGTGTCGGGCAGGTCGAGTCGCTGCACCGCCTCCCCGCGCCGGCCCGTGTCGGCCTCGGCCGGGAAGATCGACACCCGCACCTCCTGGGACATGTCGACTCCGGGGATCCGGGCGAGCGCGGCGTGCACCTCGTGGGACTGTACGGACCGCCCGAACGGCCAGCCCGTGCCGTCCGGCCCGCCGACCAACGGGTCGTACAGCCGGTACAGCGCCCGCAGCACCTGGGTGCGGACCTCGCTGCGCTCGAATCCGGGCCTGGCGCTGAGGCTGACGACGGCGGTCAGCCAGATGTAGTCCGGCGGTTGCACCAGCAACCGGGTGCCGACGAGGCGACGGCTGTCGAGGCTGTCGCTGATCCGCTCCAGCGTGTCCGGATGCGGGTTGAGGTCCTCCCGGTTGATCCGGCCGACCTCGTCCCCCGCCACGTGCGGCACGACCAGGACCCGGACCCCCGCCGGCTCGGTCCGCATCGGGTACGCAGCACACCCGCGCGGCTTCGGGCGCGACGTCGTGCGCCAGTTGCTCGAAGTCCTCCGCGGTCACCGCCCGCCCCCGCGAGCGCAGCAGCAGCGGTCCGCGCAGCTTCGCGTCGGCCAACGACTCGGCTTCGGCACCGCCGACGGCGGGCGTCCGGTTCTCCACCCGGGACACGTACGGGATCGAGGTCTTCAGCACCCGGACCTGCCCGCGGGCCACGTTGCCGCGCCGGCCACCACCGGTCCGGTACGGTCCATCCGCAGCACCGCGCCGGCCGCCGGGATGGCGCCGTAGTTCCGGACCCCGCCGTCGGGCGAGCGCACCGCGGGACCGAACTGGACCTCCCCGGCGTACGTGTCGATCCGGAAGTGCCGGTCGTCGGGCCCGGACTGGGCGAAGTGACCGGCCGACCCGGGCCGCCACATCTCTTCGTCGTCCCCGATCACCGCGGTCAGCGTGGTCGCGTCGTCGGAGGCGACCACCGGGCGCCGCTGCAGCGCGAACCGTTGCCCCGGGGTCCCGTCCGAGCGGCCGATGACCTCGCCGTGCACCACCTCGGCGTGCACGCTCGGCACCGTCCCGCCGATGGTGATCGCCTCGATCGACACCACCGTGGGCGAAGCGTTGTACGTGGGCTGGTCCGGCTGGGCCTCGATCAGCCGGCAGCGGATCCAGCCCGCGCGCTGCCGGGCGACGATCGACGCCTGGTGGTTTTCGGGCAGGTGGAGGATCACGTCCCCCGGCTTGTTCAACCCGCCGGTCTCATCGGAGTCCGAGGTCGCAGGCGACCCAGCCGGAGTCCGTCCAGGCCTCCCAGACCACGGGCGGGCGCCGGGGATCGACGCCGCGGCCGGAGACCCGGCAGTCCATCCGCAGCAGCACCGCGCAACTCGGCACCGCGTCCGACAGCCCGATCAGCAGGGCGTCGCCGGCGTGGGCGGGCTGGAGAAGCAGCGGAAGCCCCCGGACCCGCAGCGACACCGGTCGTGTCGATCGGAGCCCCGCCGGCCGGCTGGGATCCGGCGTGGGCGAACGCGCAGGGCAGGATCTCCAGCTCTCGGGTCGTGCTGAACACCACCGGATCGCTGACGTCGGTCCGCGGGGTCGCCACCTACGTCTCGGCCCGGACCAGCACCGGCTGCGGCTGGGGCGCGGACAGCCAGAACGTGACCGACCCCTGGGCCGCGGCCGGCGGCCGCAGCTCCACCCCGATCAGCTCGAGGAACTTCACGTAGTGCAGGTCGGGCACCCGGTTCAACCGGAAGATCAACTGGTCGACCATCTGGGCGAACGCCTCGATCAGCGTCACCCCCGGGTCGGAGACGTTGTGGTCGGTCCAGGTCGGGCAACGCTGCTGGACCAGCCGCTTGGCGTCGTCGACCAGGTCCTGGAAGCCCCGGTCGTCCAGGTTCGGTGCGGGCAGCATCGGTTCAGCCTCCGTTCCCGACCGGCAGCGCCGCCGGCGCACCGGCGATTTCCTGCCGACCTGGCTCCTCGGGGATCACGTAGAACGGGAAGACCAGGTTGCGCGGGTCGTTCAGCCCGCGGATCTCGTAGCCGATGTCGACGTCCAGACCGGCCCGGTCGATGTCGTCGAAGCCGACCCGGACGTCGATCACCTCGATCCGGGTTCCCAGCGCTCCAGGGCCTCCCGGACGTCGTACGCGATCTGGCCGGCGGTGGCGGAGTTGGCCGGACCGAAGACGTGATCATGGATCCGGCAGCCGAACTCCGGCCGCATCGGCCGCTCGCCGCACGCCGTACCCAAGATCAACCGCATCGCCTGCTCGATCTCGCGTTCCTGGGTCACCAGGGCGATCCCGCCCGTCGCGTCGGTGCCCAGCGGGTACGACCAGCCGGCGCCGATGAAGTCGACACCGTTCGATCCGGTCATCTCATCCTCCGATCATCACGGTCGGACAGCCGATCACGGTCGGCACAGGCGGCCACGTTCCCCATGTCCCACCCCTAGTTGATCTTGACCATGGCCGCGGAGACGGAACACATCGCGCCGCCCTTGACCTCGCAGCTCGCCGCTGCCCTCGAGCTTGGTCGCGCACCCGCTGAGACTGAGCTGGCTGCCGGCGGTGACCGAGACCGCTCCGCCGCCGCCGTCGACGGTGACCCCCTGGGTCGCCGTCAGCGAGATCTTCCCGGCCTTGAGATCCAGCGGCGCGCTGGCCGCGTCGAGGGTGATGCCCTGGGTCCCCTCGACCAGCGACCTTGCCGTCGGAGTGCATCGGTGATCGTCGTGCCGACCTGGTCGAGCTTGACGAACAGCTTGTCGTCCTTGGTCACCAGCGAGATGCCCTCGGTCTTGCCGTCCTGCGTCCAGCAGGTCGATCCGGTGACCGTTGCGGGAGACCATGCGAGCGCCGGTTGACCGCGCCCGAGCTGGAGTCGATCAGGTCGGCCGGGCCGGCGGCCATGGTGTCCACGCCGTTGTACAGCCCACCGAGCACGGTCGGGCGGCTGAAGTCGCCCTGCTCGAAGGCCACCAGCACCTCGTCACCCACCTCGGGCAGCACGGTCCAGCCGCGGTCCTTGCCGGCCCCCAGTTGCACCGTCCGGGCCCAGTCGCTGACGTAGTCGGCGGACAGCCAGGGGAACGTGAGCTTGACCCGGCCGGCCTTCTCCGGATCCTGGGTGTCGCTGACCTGGGCGATCACGACGCCGGGTTGGCGGTGCCCGGGACGCATCCCGCCGGACGCGAGGCCGAGCATGCTGCGGTCCTGCGTGCCCGTGACGGCGAACGAGGTGGTGTAGCCGGTCGTCGGGTCGAATCCGGTGCCGGGACGTGGTGATGGTGTACTTGCCGTCGAACGGTTCGCCGAGACCGCTCGATGCTGATCGCCGCACCGGCCCGGATCTTCGGGTTGCCCCGGGCCACGCCCTCGAACTCGGCGAAGCCGGCGGCCCTCTCGTCGGCCAACGACTTGGCGGCCTCGTCCACCTCGGCCTGGGTCCGGTAGGGCACGTCGGTCGAGACGTAGGTCGGGTCGCCGAACGTTCTCGGCCAGCTCGGTCCGGCGTCACGGTCGGCAGGTCGCACGTCGCCGTCTTCGCGGGCGCGGTCGCGGTCAGCGCCTGCTTGGTGGCGACGTCCCAGCCGCGGACCTCCACCTCCTTGGACCTGCTGCGCCGAGGTCAGCACCGAGCGGAACCGCAGCAGGTCCTTCCCCAGTTCGAGCACCAGCGGGTTCTGGGCGCCGGCGCGGTTCCGGAGGCCGGCGCGCCGGCCGATGCGGTGGGCGGGCCGAAGGAGAACGCGCCGTCGCGGACGGCAGACCTCGAAGCCGGTGTCGCGGCGAGCCCGCTGAGCAAGATCTCCCAGTCGGTCTGCCCGGCCTGGCTGACGGTGGGGAAGACCGTCGTCGTCGCGGTCACCTTGCCGACCTTGAGGCTGGCCCGCTGGGCGATCTGGGTGGCGATGTCCGAGGCGGTCATCTGGACGTAGCTCGGGTCTGGCGCCGGCGCGGAACAGCCGATGGGTCTGGTCGTAGCCGCGGATGACGGTGAACGTGCCGCCGGTGTCGAACTCCGCCTCGAGCGCGGTGATCTCGCCCTGGATCAGCGGCTCGGGCGCCTGGCTGCCCGGCCATCTGGACCTTGACCTTGATCTTGCGCGCCGACCTTGGCGCCGGACTTGGTCAGCACCATCCGCTCCGGATCGCGGAAGCGCAGGGCGAACATGTCGGGCAGCCGCTGGCTGTCGTCCACGTACGCCGAGACCAGCAGCGGCACGACGTCGGCCGGCAGGTCCTTCCCGTCGATCTCGACGAGGAGCTGGGAGGAGAAACTCATGAGCGGCCTCTCGGTCCAGATCATCGGGCCAGCTCCTCCGGCGTCGGCAGCAGGAGCGACCGCGCCGGTCGGCAGCCGCATCGGGTCGTCGACGGCGTTGTACGCGGCCAGCGCCCGCCAGTGGGTGGGGTCGCCGTACTCCGCGCAGGCGAGCGAGGCCAGGGTGTCGCCGGCGACCGTGCGGTGCACCCGGCGGACGTCGTCGCTGCCCGAGGTCGGGTTCTGCTTGAAGCGGCTCGCCCGGCATCTCCTCCATGGACACGCTGCAGACGGCCCGGATCGGCATCCCGTCGGCACTGAACAGGGTGTACTTCGCACTGACCGAGGTGATGAACGCCGGCGAAGCTCGAGATCACCTGCCCCAGTGCAGCACCGACCAGCGGCGGGGTCGGCTTCTTCTGGCCCGGCACTCTGCTCGGTCGGCACGCAGCAGGAGAACAGCTTCTCCACCGCCGTGACCACCGCGCCGTCCTTGGGTGGCGGTCGCGTCGAAGAACATCTCGACGGTGAGCTTGCACGGGTCGGCGCCGCTGAACTCCGGCGGCCCGGCGGTCTTGGAACCCTTGGCCGGCTTTCGCTCCCACTTGGCCGACTTGGCGATCGTGACTTCCTTCGGGTTGAACTGGAACTCCAGGAACCCAGCTCGGCGCCCGGCTTGCTGCCCCCGGGGCGCGGGCTCCGGGGCGAAGATCTTGAGGGTCGCCTTCTCCATCGTGACCCGGCCCTCGGCCTTGCGCTCGTGCGGCTGCGCCGGGCTTGATGAGCTTGCCGGGCTCCGGCGTGAGCAGGGCGATGGGCTTACTCACTGGCCGGCCACCCGTCCGGACAGGAACCCGTGGTGCGCCAGTTCGATGGTCTCCATGGCGACCTTGGGTGAATCGGGATTGAGGCTGGGACCCGTCCAGCGGACCGGCATCGCCCCGTCGAGACTCCAGCTGGCGACGATCTTGCCGTCGGTTCATCGCGCTGATGGTCGCGGTCTGCAGCTTGACCCCGCTCGCGAATCCGGCCAGCCACTTGGTCAGCTTGGCGCTGTCCGGCACAGATCGGCCGGGTCAGCTTGATGTTGCTGTACTTGATCCGGGTCGGCAGCTGCCAGACGAAGCCGTTGTTGCCGCCCTCCTCGCGCTGCTCGATCACGATCTCGCAGCCGAGCCCCTCGCAGGTGGTGAACTCGCCGAGGTCCTCACCGTCCACCTTGACCGTGAAGCAGACGCTGATCGCCATTTCGCCGCGGTCAGCCATGGTGGCCCCCTTTCAGTGCACGGACGTTGCGCTCAACGACACTGTGTTCAACAACAGCGTGCTCACGGACGCGCATCGGTCACCATCCCGGCACGTTCGCGGTCCAGCCACAACTCGGCTCGCAGCCGCGCGGACAGCGGTTCGAACAGTCGACGCGCCATCTCGTCGAGGTCCCCACCGGCTGCTCCGGCGACCGCACCCGTGGCTGCACCCGTAGCTGCACCCACGGCAGCCGCTCCGGCGCCGGCTGCGCCGCTGACCGCGTCGGAGACTCCGGTGACGGCGTTGGACACCGCCTCGGCCCCCTGCTCAGTGGCCTTGCCCACAGCCGCCGGTACGTTCGGCAGGTTGGGCATCGACGGCAGGCCCGGCATGTTCGGCATGTTCGGCATGTTCGGCATGTTCGGCATGCGTTGCGGCATGTTCGGCATTCGACGGCATGTTCGGCACCGACGGCATGCCCGGCATGTTCGGCACTGTCGGCATGCCCGGCATGTCTCGCGGCATGTTCGGCACCGACGGCATGCCCGGCATCGACGGCATGTTGGGCACCGACGGCATGCTCGGCACCGTCGGCATCTTGGGCATCGACGGCATCTTGGGCAGCGACAGCCGTTGCACACCCAGGGTCTGCTCAGTACCGGCCGGCGACCCTGGTGTGGTCAGATCCACGGAGGTGTAGCCGAGGTCCGGGCTCTTGGCAGCGTCGCTGTCAGCGAACATCGTCGCGAACGAGACACTCTCGCCCATCGGCATGGCGTGCTCGCTCGACCGATCGGCCGCCTGTCGCTGCACGATGGCCAGCGGCGACGGAGCAACGGGAGTTGCGTGCCGCCGACCAGGCTGATTCGGTGCCGCGGATTCGGGCCGGACGACTTCCGGCGGGGGGTCAACAAGCCTGGAGACGGTCGGCATCCCCGCGGTGGCTGGGACGGCGATGGGCGCCGCGTCGACCGCCAGATCGTCCTCGTCCGAGGCCGGGTCCGACGGGACGGCCGGCACCTCACCGACCGACTCCCAGCCGATCGGTTCCGTCACCCCGGCGGCGCCGCGAGGCTCGGACGCGGCAGCGGACGGGCTGTGCTGGTCGGGCCCAGCCAGCCGCTGGACGGCTGCCGGTGCCGCGGCCGGCAGAGTGGCCGAGCTCTTTTCGATCCAAGCAGCCGAACGGGTGGGAGCCGGCGTCGGATCGGGACGCGACGGTAGTTGGACGTACTGGATGCGTTGAACGGGCGGCGGTGCCGAAGTCGCGGCGCTGAGCGACACGATCTGGGTCCGCAGGACGCGATCGCCGACCAAGCCGGCTTGGGGCGCCTCGGGCCGCACCGGGTTCGATGGGACGAACTCCGGCGAGCGAGCGACCGGCAACTCCGGCAAGCGCTGGACGTGGTGCCCCGAGCTCACCACGTCGCGCCCTGAGCCCAGGAGGTTGTGCCCTGAGCTCGTCGAAGGGCCGACCGGGGTGACCTCAGCTGGCGCTTCGAAGGGCTCGGCAGGCGAACGGGAATCGTGCCCTGAGTCCTCGGACAAGGCCTGATTTGAGCCATTCGACAGGCTCAGGACAGGCTCCGTCGACGGGCTCGGGACAGGTTGTGTCGACAGGCCCCCCGGGGTGACCACAAGGGGCGCGTCGACAGTGTGCGAGTCCGTGGCCGCAGACCGCGCCACCACCGGCGCGGCAGGCCCGCCTGCTGGATCGGACGCCGCTGCAGGCGTCTGCAGCGTCGAGATCGCGGCGGCGAAACCGCTCAGGGGTGCGTCGTCGGGGCGCCCCGAAGACGCGGGGCCCGGGGCGGGTATCGGGCTCGGTGGCGCCACGGTCTCCGCCAGCCGGGACACCGGCAACTCCCGATGAGCGATCTCGGGCAGTGACGGCGGGGGGGTTCGCGCCGTGGGCGGCACCGGACTCACGGTGCGGGCCACGATCAGCGGTGCAAGTTCTAAGCCGACGACAGGATGCGGCGTCACTTCTGCCGGCTTGGTTGCCGGCTCCGGCGAGGATCGTGGTGACGCCGGCAAACTGGCAGTGATCTCGGTCGGCGCGGCCGCCGGCTGCGACGAGCCCGACGCCTCGGCGGCGTAGGACGGAGGCGGTCCCGCCGCCCGCTGCACCACCGGTCGCGCCTCGCGCTGCGGGTGCGCCGCCGTGCCGGCAACGTCGCTGGGGGCCGCGATCGTCAACGGTGTCGCCGGGGACCCGGTTCCGGTGACCTCGAGTGCGGCGGACTCGCCCGCGACGGCGTCCGCGTCCGGTGCGCTCGGGTGCTCCCAGCGGACCTGCTCTGGCTCCGCCGGTCCGTCGTCCAGCGAAGTCCAGGTCACCGTGCTCCGCTGCAGAAACGGCGGCCGGCCGGCCGGCGGCGCCGATTCGGGTGGCAGCGTTCGTACCGTCAACTCTGCAGAGCCGCGGAAGGGCCTGGGCGAACCGGGCGCCAGATCGGCCAGCCCGTTGACCAGCCCGCCACCGGCGGCCGGATCGACCCCGTGGCTCAGCGGCGCGAGGAAGCTCGGATCCTGGTGCGCGGTGAGCCCGTCGGCGAAGGCGTTCAGCGGGGCGGCCGGCACGATCGGTTCGGCCAGCGCCCGCTGGACGGGCGGCAACACCGCCCACGCCTCGGGCGACGCGGTCGGAGCCGACGGCCCAACCGACTCAGGCGGCCCGCTCGGTGCGGTCGACGGCGGCTCCGGCGCGGCGCGACGCCGCAACCCCTCCCGCACGGTGTCCCGCAATCCCGTCCACCACGACATCCGACCCACCGCCGATTCCTAGCCCTCGGAGATCCGGGTGTTCAACGACCCGATCTCCGCGACGAAGCGCTGCCGCTCGGCGTGGTCGAGATCGAGGATGTCGTCCCGAGCCCAGTGCAGGTAGTAGGCCACGTACGCGATCTCGGCGTAGAGCCGCTCCGTCGCGTACGTCACGATTCCCCCAGGCGCCCACCCGACACGTCGACGGCGAACCGGTGTTCACAGGACGGACAGGTCACCGCGGCTCGGGTGTGTCCCTCGGTGTTGATGCGACGGTAGAGGTCCTGCAAGAACGCCAGGTCGGCCGCGAAGAGGTTTTCGACGATCCCGGCGTGCACGTCGTCGATGGTGCCGATGCGGGTGATCACCCGAGCGAGCAGGACGACCGTCAGGTACGCCGAGTTTTCCCGCACCCGGTCGTCGCGCAGGGGCACCAACTCGTCCGAGCCGTGGCCAGCCGCATGACCCCGTGCCGATGCACGATGCCGGACGCATCGACGTACCCCCGCGGCAGCAGGAACGAGAATTCGGTCCGCAGCGGTTCGGCGGGAGCCGGCATGCTCTGCGTCGGTGCGGCTTCGGCAGTGGGCTCGGGCAGCGTCAGCGACCCGCGCCGCATTACTCGACCTCGATCATCTCGCAGGTGAGCACGAGCTTCTCGGTCAAGACGCTGGTGTCACCCGCCTTCATGGAGCCGATCTCCAGGCTCCGCGGCCAGGCGTTGGTCAACTTGTAGCGCTTGACCGGCGATCCCTCGTAGTCGTAGACGATGATCGCTCCGCCCTTGCGGACATCGGCCATCTTCCCGAAGTGACTGTCCTTGATCCACTTCTCGAAGCTCTGGTCCTCGCTCAGCCCGCGGGTGAGGGTGATGTCGGGGACCTTGGGCCGGCCCGGGAGCTTACGGATGACGTACTTGCCGTCGGGGCCGTTCTCTTTCAACTCGACCACGTCCTGTTCGATCTTCAGACCGCTGACCTCGTTGATGGCCTTGATCGTGATGCCGTCGAACTCCAGTCCGAAGGAATGGCCGACGCCCTTGTCGCCGGTGGGAAATGCCATGATCAACTACCTTTCGTGCCGCTGTTGTCGGTCGGGCTGCGAGATTATTCGCTGACGAGGCTGACGCCGCCCGAGAACTGGGCCAGCCGGAAGATCACGAACTCGGCCGGTTTGACGGGGGCCACCCCGACCTCGCAGAGCACCTGGCCGGCGTCGATCGCTTCGGCGGGGTTGGTCTCGGAGTCGCACTTGACGTAGAACGCCTCGTCCGGCGTGGCGCCGAACAGCGCACCGGCCCGCCACTGCAGCACCAAGAAGGTGGCGATCGTGCGCCGGATCTTGGCCCACAGGGCCTGATCGTTCGGCTCGAACACCACCCAGTTGGTGCCGTTCAAGATCGACTTCTCGAGGAAGTTGAACAGCCTCCGCACGTTGAGGTAGCGCCAGGCCGGATCAGAGGACAGGGTGCGGGCTCCCCAGATCCGGATCCCTCGCCCGGGGAACGCTCGAATCACGTTGATTCCCTCGGGATTGAGCAGATCGTGCTCGTTGCGGGTGATGTTGATCTCGATGTCGATCGCCCCGCGGACGATCTCGTTGCCGGGCGCCTTGTGCACCCCGCGGGTGTCGTCGTTGCGGCCCCAGACGCCGGCGACGTGACCGGACGGAGGCATGTAGGACAGCAGTCCGGTCGCGGGATTCATGGTCTTGACCCACGGCCAGTAGAGGGTCGCGTACGCGGAGTCGTAGCGGGCCTTGTCGACGCGCCATTCCTTGATCTGCTGGGCGTTGAAGCCGGGCGGCGGATCCAAGATCGCGATCCGGTCTCCCATCAGCTCGCAGTGCGCGATCATGGAGGTCTGTACCGCTTGGACGGTGTCGAGGTCGATGGAGCCCTGCTGGTACGCGCTCATCAGGTCCGGCACGCAGAGCATCGTGATCTCTTCGACCGCCTCCAGGCCGCCGAACCCGGTCCGCTCCGCGACGTCGCCAACGTAGTCGTCCGCGTTCAGCCGCGGGGAGGGCAGCGCGGCCGCCGGCACCGGGGCGACCAGGGCGGTCTCCCCCTCGGCCAGCCGCTCGACCGTCCCGCTCCCGGTGTCGGTCAAGGTGATCACCTGGGAAGCCGCGTTGACCATGGTCACCACGTTCTGCTTGCCGCGACCGAACGTGGCCCGGTCGAACTCCTCGACCTGCTCGCCGTTCCGCTTGACCACCAGCCGGAACATGTCCTCACTCGGGCTGTCGCCGCCGGCCGGGGTGATCTGGACGCTGATCTCGCTCGGCTGGACCGCCGGGTCCTGCACGTTGATCTTGAGCCGGCCGATCTGGGCCTGCGGGGCCGCGGCGATCTCCTTCGCGCGGGCACCGCGAGGAGCCGGCCCGCTGTCGGTACCGTTCTGGCCGATCCGAACGACGTAACAGTTGCCGCCGCCGTTCATGAAGTAGCCGTACACCGATTGCGCCAGGTACGAGCCCGGCACGAAGCCGCCGAACGTCGTCGTGAACTGCGTCCAGTTGCTGACCAGCGTCGCCGCGTTGAACGGGCCGCTCTCGGCCAAGCCGACGAACGCCGCGACGGCGGTACCCACCCCCTCCAGCGGCCGGGCGCCCGAGGGCGCTTCTTCGACGAATACACCGGGTGACTGATAGCTCGGCATGCTGGCTCCTAGCGGGTACGGAATCTGCCTAGGAGAAGCGTGCTCGTTGGCGGACACCGGCGGCAGGACCGCATGGACGCACCCTTGGGCAACCCTTGGTGCCCGTCCGGGCAGGCCGCGCTTTCGTGGCGAAGCGCGAGCTGAGTCAGGCCGCCTCCCACTCCTCCTCCGACGGCCGCTCCTGCGGCAGCTGCATCCCGAACAGAGCGGACACGCAGTCGCTCAGCAGGAACGGTTCTCCGCGCCAGCCGGGGACGATGCGTTGCGCGTCTGGGTGAGCGAACCGGTCCACCCGATCCAGATAGGCGTCGACGTCCGCCTGCCGGCGCCCCACCCGATCGGCCAACTGGACCGCCAACCGCTCCGCATCAACCCACGGCCGACGCGGCGACCCATCCGGCATCACGAACTCCCACCGCCGTCCCGCAATCTGTTCGGCGGCGGGCACAATCCGCATCCCGCCCTCATGCACCGCCGTGTGATGCCACTGACACAACAAGATCAAATTCTCCAGATCCGTCTGGCCGCCATCAGCCCACGACACCCGATGATGCGCCTTCAGATGCCGGGTCTGATGACACCCCGGGAACTGACACATCCCATCCCGGATCATCAACGCCCGCCGCTGCGCCCGCGACACCAACCGCCGCGTCCGACCCAACGCCAACACCGGCCCGTCGGCATCCACCACCGCACCCAGCACCTCCGCATCACACGCCAACCGGCGCGCCGTCTCCGCCTCGATCCCACCCAAACCCTGAACATGACAGGTCGCATCCATGGTCGGAACCGTTCCCGCGGGAACGTTTCCGGCGGGATCAGCGGGCGCTTCCGCACTCGGCAGCTGCTCGGCGGCCACGTGCACCACGACCAGGGTGCGGTCCTCCCCGGAACGATCCTGCGGTGCGGTGTCCAGGAACACCCGCGCGACATCCAGCACCGCGTCCGCGTAGCCATACACCGGGGTCGCATCCACCTGTTGTCGTTCGTCGGGAGCCGGTGCCGCGGGCGGTGCCCCGAACTGATCCTTCGCTGCCGTCAACGCCGCGATCAGCACCGCCGCCTCCTCTTTCGGCAACCGGACCCGAAAGTCGATCATCCCGTCCTCCCGTTCCGTCCAGGTCAAGGCACGGGACTTCTGCTGACCGATCCGCGACCCGGCCGCCCGCCGATACCCGCTGACCGTCCGGGCCAGCTGCGACGCCGTCGCCGTCAACGCAAACTCGCACAACTCCGCCTCGTCGACCCGCCCCACCACCCGGGTCGCCTCCCGCACCTTCGAATACGACAACCGGCCCTCCCGGAACGCCGCGCGGATCCTCGGCATCTTCCGCAGCGCCCGGGCGACCCGGACATGTTCTCGCGCCGTGCCGGGTGACATCGAACAGCACCAAGACAACCAGTGCGCCAACGACTTCACGTCGTTCCACCAGCGGATCCCGCCGGCGGCGTCGAACTCCCCGATCAACTCCAACAACTGACAGTCCGACTGCGCCGACAACCCCGCCGCCGCACAGATCCGGCCCGCCAACCCATCCGCCTGCTCACGATCGACCCAGTCGGCTTTCGCCATCTCCTGCACCTTCCCCCGACGCGCACCCTGATTAGACCAAGTGTACGAATCCGCACTGACATTCCGGTGATCCGGAACCGGCCCTTCGACAAGCTCAGGACACGGACCGGAAGCAACAAAACGTTCCTGCGGGAACGTTTCCCCCCGGAGACGACTCGACGGTTCGCAATCGCCCGACTGGCTCGCAGCACTCTCTAAAACGTCGCCACGGCTTCACGGCATCAGTCGCGGCCACAGCATGGCTCAAGTAGCCCTCGAGGGACACGCTCCGATCGGCATTGCGAGGCAGACCATCGGAGCGTTCCACCGCATTTCGACGCATCCACGGCTGTTCAGGCGACCGCTCACCGCAACGGAGGCGCGGAAGGCAGCGGAGCAGTGGCTCGATGCCCCGGTGGTCTGGGTGCCGACGGCCGGCGTCCATACCGCCAGCATTCTCGGCGATCTCCCTACCAGGCACGACATCCGCGGGAACTTGGTGACGACGCCCAACTCGTCGCACGCGCCATCGAGCGCAGTGTCGGCGTTGTGTCCCTCGGCTCCGACTTCGCGCGATTTCCGGAACTCACGTGGATCAATCCGTCGAGACGGTGACCGGCCCACGTACCTCGGCTCGGGCCATGGTCTGAAGATCGTTCATTGCTGACCTGACTGATCGTCGTCCCGGTACGACTTGGCCCAGACGGCGAGCACGCCACGCAACCACTCGCGATAGTCCGCGTCGTCGTACGGCTGCTGTCGACTCCCGACCTCCTTGTAGAAGATCACCCGAGCCTGCACGACGATCAAGGTGGCTAGGTGAGTCGGTGGGTCGTCGACGATCTGCCGCAGGTTGTCCAGCACGTCCGCAGCGAAGGCGGGGTTCTGCCGCACCGTTCTCAGCCAGTCGGCGTCGGCCTCGTCGGGTGTGGCCTCGGCCCAGTAGCGGCGAAGAATCACGAGCAGAAACGCCGTGGGATGAATTCGCCGCTCCTCACGGGACGCAGTCAGGTCATCCAGTAGCTGAGGGTCGATGAAGGGCTCGGAGATCAGGCCGCCGGTCGACCAGGGGTCCATCGCGTCCGTCATGAAGCCTCCCGGTCACAGTTGCGGATAGGCGCGGACAACGTACCAACCACCAGGTGCCCCCGCATCAGCTTCGATGGTGACCAAGACATTGTTCAGGGCGACGATTTCGGTCATGGGTGGCAAGGCGGGGTTAGCCGCGCGAGGATCCCCCGGATACATCGGACCGGGATACGTGCCGCCAGGCAGGTAGGACGGTTTGTCGTTCGAGGCGGCCACTGCGGTATTGATCTGCAGCCCGTAACCGACAGCACCCGGTGACTCCACGAATTGGGTACCCCGACCGCGGGCAAGTTGCTCGCGGTACCGACTGCGCCACTCTGCCGTGAAGGCTCCTCCGAGAACGAGTCCGACCGCATCGTTGGCCTCCGCGGTCGACACGAAGTAGCTCGCCACCTGCACCGGCCGCGGCGGCGGGACCCCCAGCAGGATTCGAGTCGCCAAACCCGCCTCGTCTGCCACAACCCCGCCGCCGCGAATGTGTTTGAGCACGGTGTGGCCGCCGTGGGCGTCCTCTGTGACCACCGACACGAAGGGACGACGCGATAGACCACCGTCGTGGGCTAGCACCGCTTCGAGGTTCGGCAGCAGTCGACCGCCGGTGACCAAGGCCTGCTTGGCCAACGTGACCCGGTTGGCTCCTTCCACCGCGGTCTCCGTCGAACTGAACCGGTTCTTCAGAACGCTGTCATTCCACAGCTGAGCGTCGGTGCGGCCGGTCGTAGCGTACGGGACCGGCTTCTTGGGGATCGTCTTCTGGGCCCGCGACCCGCCCGGGTTGACGGCTCCGACGACGTGCACGCGCTCCTCGGACTCGGTGGCGGAGTCCACCACGACGGACAAGGACTTCATGCCGTACTGCTTCTTGATTCCCGGCAGGGACTTGGTGATCTGCTCCACCGGGAGCTTGCGAGTCGCCAGTGCGTCGGCGGCGTCGAGCCCCGCATCGAGATCCCGCTGCTTCTGCTCCGGTGTACGCCGGTCGAGCGCCGACTTCACCTTGTCGAGGCCCGCACGGGCCTTCTGGCCCACCCACTTCTTGCCGGCCTCGACTTTGTTTTTCACGTACGCCTTGCCGGCGGCGACCTTGGCCTTGACCTTCTTGCTGACGTTCTTGAGACCGCGGATGATCGGGGCGCCGAGCTGCAGGCCCTTCTTGATCACGAAGTCGAGCAGCGGCGTTGACCGGCTTCTGCAGCTTCTGGATGATCGAGCGGATCTTCTCCCCGATCCCACCGATACCGATCACGCTGGCCAGGAAACCGATCAGGATCGGCACCATCTTCCCGAGCACATCGTTGATCTTGTTGATCACACCGCCGATGTTGCCCTTCACGACCTCGCCGGTGGCGTCGATGATCGTGTCCACGAACGCCTTGATCCGCGCAGCGTTGTTGACGAAGAACATCACGACGTCGTAGATCAACTTGCACGCCTTGATGAAGGCTGCCGCGGGGTTGAGCAGCCCGATCAACCAGGTGATACCGGCGGTGATGATCTTGGTGATCACGAAGTCCTTGACCTGCTCGAGGATCATCTCCTTGATGTCGCCGAGCTTCTCCAACAGCATCTGCCACAGGCCGCCGACACCCTGGGTGGCGAGCACCGAGAAGATCTCCACCCCTTTCTCGATGGCTCCCATGGCCGGCTCGCCGATCTGCTTGACGATCCGGCTCCGGATGTTCGCCCAGGTGAGGCCGAAGATCGAGGCGAGCAGTTTGATGATGCCCTTGATGTCGAACGTGTCGGGCAGCTCGATCCCACCCTCGGCCAGCGCCCCGAACAGCCAGCTCATCAGGCCCTTGCGCAGGTGGTCGAGGATGTTGTCGGCGAACTTGGCGATGCCGCCCTTGATCCCGGCGATCAGGTTGCCGAGGAAGCCGATCGGGTCCTTGATGATGTCGCCGACCACACCCGCCACCCGGGCCAACACGTTCTTGAGCATGCCCACGAGTTCGCGGATGGTGTTGATCACGGCCTTGATGCCGTCGATGGCCTTGTCCACCAGGCCCTTGTTCTCGGCCTGCAGCGCCTCGATCCGCTCGTCCAGTCCCTTCCGGGCTTCGACGTACTTGGTAGCGAGAGCGTCGACGACCGAGTTCTGCTTCTCGTCGACGTCACTCTCCAACTGGGAGAAGCGCTCGCCGATCTCCTTGCTGGCCTCCGAGCCGACCTTCTGCAGGTCCTTTGGCAGGCTACGCACGTAGGTCGCGATCTCGGTCCGGCCGGTCGCGATCCGCTGCTTGGCGGCCGTCAGGTTGTTGCCGACGATGTCGGCGACCCGGGAGATCACGCCGTTCATCTGTTGCAGGTACAGCTCGCGGCCCGCCGTGTAGAACTCGTTGACCTTGGCCGGCATCCCGAACAGCTTGTCCTTGGCCCAGCGCAGCCCGCCGAGCCAGCCGCCGTACCGGTCCTTCTTGTACGCCGACATCTTGCCGGCGACGTAGCTCTCGAAGGCCGCGCGGGCGCGGGCCTCCCCGGTGTTGAACTCCTTCTCCACCAGTGGGTCGATGCCGTCGAGGATCTTCTTGACCGCGGTCTCGGTGGTGGTGAAGATCTGGTCGATCTTCGTGGTCACCTCGGCGCGCTTGGCCTCGTCCTTGGTCTTCGCTTTGCCCTTGTCGGCGACCAGTTTCGCCAGGGCGGCGCCCTTGGCGCCCTGCATCCCGGCGATGCCGTCGGCCGTGGTCGCCTTCGCCTCGGCCTTGTTCTGGTCGAGGACCTCGCCCTCGGTCTTGCGGAAGTCACCGGGGGCGGTATCGGCGTGGGCCGCGGCGGCCTTTTTGTCGGTCAGCGCCTGCTCGAACTGCGGTTCGTTCGACTTGGCAAGCTGATCCTCGGAGACCTCGGCGTCGGCCAGTTCCTGGTCGGCCTGGGCTTTGCCGGCCGCCAGGTTGAGTTGTTCCGGAGGCGCCCGCTTGGGCACCGACCCATCGGCGGGTACGACGATCGTGTTGCCCGGCGCCTCCGGACCCATCGCCGTGACCGTCTTGGGGACGGCCTTCGACTGGTCCGGCGGAGCCTCGGTGGCTGTCTCGATGTCCTGGGTCTGGCCCTCCTTGCCTGCGGTGACCAGGCCCTTGACCTCGCCCTTGACCTCCCCGGCCTTGCCCGAGGCCTTGTAGTCGTCGGCCTCCTTGAGCGTCTTCGGCGACTTGGCCTCGATCGCGGTCTTCACCGCGGCGATGAACGCCTACTTGTCGAAGGTGCCCGGGCGCTGGGCGTCCATCGTGTCGACCTTGGCGGCCTTGGCCTGGCCGGGCACGTCCCCGGTCGGGGCCACCGCCGCTTCCTGGGCCTCCTTGGCCTTCGACGCCGCCGGCGGGTGGGCGCGCTTGTCCTTCGCGAAGCCCTTTCACCCCGCCGGTGACCTGGGTGAATGCGCTGTCCTGCTCCGGCCGCACCGGACGCGGGCGGTGCCGGGGGCTGGAGGAGCTGGTCACCCGACAGCGCGGCCGGGCCCGGCCGGCGCGGCACGCCTTCGGGGCCGGCGCCGGCCCCGGGCCCGCGGCCTTCGGTCCGCCTTTCGCCGCCGGCCCGGCCTTGGCCCCGGCTTTGCCCGAGCGGCGACACCTTGGGTACGGGCTTGGGCGGCGGCACCGGCTTCTTGGCCGGCACCGAGCCCGGCCCGAAGCCGGTGCTGGTCACGGCGAGCGCGGCGGCCGGCGGTCTGACACCCTCGAGGTCCACCGGGATGCCGGCGGCCTTGGCTGCCTTCAGTCCGGTCTCGACCGTGTCGATGGCGGGCTCGTCGCGGCGCAACTCCCGCAGGGCGCCGTCGATCTGGCCGACCGCCTTCTCGTCCGGTCTGCGGAACCTGGCCGCCATCAGGCGCGCTCACCGCGGAGTTCCCGGCCTTGCGCTGCAGGGCGAGCATGGCGGGCGCGCCGACCATGCGGTTCGGGCGGGGGTGCGCCGCCCGCGTCCGTCCCTCGACCAGTGCGTGCCGAACCGCAGCCGACGGACGGTCGGCCAGCACTCGGTACCGGTCATCGGGGCAGCTCAGGCGGTCGAGGCTCGGCCGGATCAGGCCGGCGCCGGCTCTTCCTCTTCCTCTTCGCCTTCACGCTGGACGAAGAGACCCTGGACCGGCTCCTCTTCCTCCTCGCCCTCGCGCTGGACCTCGGGCTGGCCGACGAAGCTGCCCTGCACGGCGTCCTCCTCTTCGGCGTGCCGCTGCACCGCCGCACCCGCCGGGGCCACGGACGTCGCGGCGGGGGCGGGGCGACGCCATGATCCGATCGGCGTTCGCCGAGGCCTCCCGCTCGAACCGGTCGCCCGGATCGCTGACCTTGATGCCGCCGGGCGCCGACGTCCCGTCCACCGGTCCGGAGCGCTGCTGCAGCACGTGGGTCAGTTCGTGGGCCAGGGTGGTGCGGCCGGACTGGGACGACGGGTCGTACGCGTCCCGCTGGAACACGATGTTCGAGCCGACGGTGTACGCGTGCGCGTTCACCGCCTTGGCCGACGCCGACGCAGCCCCGTCGTCGTGCACCCGGACGTCGCCGAAGTCTGCCCCGAAGCGGCCCTCCATGTCGGTCGCGTACTTCCGGGTCCAGCGTGCGGCCGCCCGAGGACACCACGTCGTGGACCGGCGAGCGCTCGTCCTCCACCATTGCGGTGACGCCGGCGTTGCCGGCCACCCGCTGCAGACCGAGGAGTCCGTCGCGCACCGAGGACGTCGGTCCGGCCCTCGGCCGCCGCTCGACCGTGCTGGCTCCTGCAGCTGGTCCTCGATCCGGTCGCCCCTCGGCCGGAACGGATCGCGCCGGGAATCAGATAGGTGCTCGTGCATGGCCAACCTCCGCGTGTCACGTCCAGGCTTCTACTCTGACACCTCAGCAGCCCGATTCGGCAGGGTCCAACCGCCGTCATCCGTTGCCCGATCGGGCAGACTTCGCGGCCGTGCGTCAGCCGATCAAGGAGTAGTACGCGCCGAATTCGCGCTCCAGCACCAGCCGGCCCGAGTTTGCGGTACTCCTGCTCGACGGCGGCGACGAGGTGGGCCATGGTGACCGGCGTACCGGCGGCCGCGGCGAGATAGGCGGCGGTGGTCGATGCCGAGCGGATGTTGCCACCGGCGAACTCGAAGGATTCGGCCAGGAAGTCGAGATCGACGTCGTCGTCTACCGGAAGCGGTGCGATCAGGCAATGCGCCCAGAGGGTCCGTCGCAGATCCGGTGTCGGCGACGGGAAATCGATGATCGCGTCCAGCCGGCGGGTGAACGCCTCGTCGATGTTAGCCCGCAGATTGGTGGCGAGCACGGCGAGACCGTCGAAGGTCTCCAAGCGCTGCAGCAGGTACGCGCTCTCGATGTTGGCGTAGCGGTCGTGGGCGTCCCGGACGTCGCTGCGTTTGCCGAAGATCGCGTCGGCCTCGTCGAAGAAGAGCACGGCGTTGACCCCGGCCGCCTCGGCGAAGATGCGTTCGAGGTTCTTCTCGGTCTCCCCCACGTACTTGTCCACGACGGTCGCCAGGTTGACCGTGTAGAGATCGAGCCGCAGGTCGGTGGCGATCACCTCGGCCGACATCGTCTTCCCGGTCCCGGAGTCGCCCGCGAACAGGGCGGTCACCCCGTGCCCGCGCCCGCCGCCGCGCCGCATCCGCCAGTCGGTGAGGACGGTGTCGCGGTGCCGGGCCCGGGCCGCGACCTCCTGCAGGCCGCGGAGCACCGTCGGCGCGAGGACGAGGTCGTCCCAGTCGACCTCCGGCTCGATCCGGCGCGCCAGCCGTTCCAGACCGGCCGCGTTCTGGGCCCGGACGCCCCGGCGCAGGTCCTCGGCCGTCACCGGGCCGCCCGCCAACCGCGCCGACGCCTCTGCTGCTCGTACCGCGCGCCGGATCTGGGTCGGACCGAGAGCCAGGTGACCCGCCAGGTCCGCCGGTTCGAAGCCTGCCGGCCTGCTCGCCCAGTTCCCGGTGCCACAACGCCAGCCGCTCCCGCCCGCCCGGACTCGGCGCCGACAGCACCAGGGGTGTGCTCGCGGCCCACTGCGGATCCCAGGTCGCGGTGCCGGCCAGCAGGACCGGTACCGACGCCTGCTCCAGCCGTACGATCACCTCGCCCGCGCCCTCGGCCAGCAGCCCGACCGAGCCGGCCACCAGGCCAGCCCCGCCGAGCAGCGCCTCCCGGACGGCCCCCGCGACCAACCCCAGCGCGTCCGGCCCGGCACCCAGCCGGCGCAGATCCACCGCCAGGGCCGCCTGGCCGGCGGCCTCCAGAGCCGCCGCCGCGATCGCGCTCCCGGTCCCCGCCACCCGTTCCTGCAGATAGACGAAGCGGACGCCGGAGGAGAGCGCGTGGCCGATCTGGTCGGCCAGCGGATCGGGCCACGGCGCGACCGGCTCCAGCAGCGGTACCACCAGCGGGTCCGGCGCGTCGTCGCCGAGCAGGTGCGCCGCGACCCGGTCCGGTACCCGCAGCGCCCGGGTCAGCAACGGCCGGTCGGCGTCCTCGACGAGGATCAGGTTCTCGGCCAGCAATGGCCGGCTCGGCTCCAGCCGCCCTCGGGCCGCCGCCGCCATCGGGGACTGCCCGGCCAACTGCAGCGCGAGTCCCACCGAGGCGCGGCGACGGGTCACGTCGTCGTTGAGGTAGGCGTAGAGCCGTTCGAACCGGACGTCCAGGTCGGGCAGCAGTGCGATGATCAACAACTCGACGTCGACCTCGGTCAGCTCGCGCGGACCGCGCCAGCCGCCGCAGCCGCAGGACGGCGCCGGCAGCCTCGATTCGGTCCCCCGCCGCCTCGACGGCGTCCCGGCGTTCGGCTGCCTCGGCTCTCGCCGTCCCAAGCCGGAGTCCAGGGGCCGGGCGCCCAGCAGCCGGTCGACCGCCTCGTCGCTGAGGTAGAGCCCGCGGAAGGGGTCGTCCGGGGCCGGATCGTCCGCCCGGCGTTCGCCGACCAGGGCCCGGACCTGCTCCTCCACCAGCGCCGCCCGGTCGAGCAGATACGCGAGGTTGGCGTCCATACGGGTGGCAGACCTCAGGAGGACTTGGGCGGCCGTTGGCGGCGCATCGTGATCTTGGTGCCGGCCGTCCGGGGGGCTTGGCGGTCCCGGCGGGCTTGGCGGTCCCAGCGGCCCCGCCGGCCCCCTGATCGCTGCCGGCCTTCCCGCTGCCGCCCGCTCCGCCCGAGGCCGAGCCGGACTCGCCGCCGCTGGAGCCCGGGCCGCGGGATCGAGCCGATCCAGCGGACGCCTCGGACCGCGCCCGGCCGGATGCCGAGCCCGACCCGGACGTCTCGACGCCGATCTCCTCGTCGCCGCCGACCCGCTCGTTCGGCGGCCACCCGGTGCGCCCGCTCAGATCCATCAACGGGAGACCGGTGACGGGTGGACCGGTCTCGAACCGCTGCCCGGTCTCCACGGGTGTGCTGACCACCAGGTCGATGGAGGGTTTCAGTTCCCCGCCCAACGCGGACCATACGTCGGCGAAGGCCCGGTCCTCCGGCGGCGGCAGGGCCACGGTGATCGGCACCGGCCGCTCCAGTTCGGCCAACGGACCGCTGAGCAACTCAGCCGGCAGGGCGTCGTACCGGATGAAGCACGCCAGCAGCGAGGAGAGCAGCCGGTGCTCGTCCTCCGGCCGCTGGGTCCAGGCGGTGACCAGGTAGGAGAGCTTGAAGTGCCGTGGTGGCAGGTGCCGCGCGATCACCCGGACGTCGTCGTCGTACTCGTTCAACAGGCCTCGTTCGCGCCGGCGCAGATCCTCCCGGATGTCGTACAGATAGACATCGATGGTCGGGGCGTTCCGCCGGCCGGCCCACTCCCGGGTGGGTGCGTCGAACACGATCTCGACGTCGCGGGTGCCGAGGGCGTCGCGTTCGATCAGGGCGCGTAGAGCCGAATCCACCTCGTGGATCATCAGATGAGGCCTTCCCGCACGGCATAGGCGACGGCGTGCGTACGGTTGCGCAGCTGCAGCCTGGTGGTGAGATCGTGCAGGACGTTCTTGACCGTGCGTTCGCTGTAGCACATCCGCAGCGCGATCTCGGAGGTGTCGTGGCCGTCGGCGACCAGGCGCAGCACCTCGGTCTCGCGCGGCGTCAGACCGGTGAACGTGAGTCCGCGCGGAGCCAGGACCTGCCGCTGCAACCGGCCCACCTGTTCGAGCAGCCGGCCGAGCAGGTCGGGCGGCACCTCGCCGTGACCGGCCGCCACCCGGCGGATCGTCCGAGCCAGCGTCTCCGGCGACGCGTCCTCTCGTCGCAGCAAGCCGGCGACTCCAGCCTCGGCGGCCAGGACCAGCGCCGCATCGTCGACGGTGGTGGCGACCAACATGAGTTGGGGCCGACCGTCCTTGCGCAGCCCGCGCAACTGCCGCGCCGTGTTGGCGTCGACGTGGTCGGCGATGACCAGGGCCACGTCGGCCTGCTCGACCCGGTCGACGATCCGGATCTCCGGCCGGCTCCGGAGCTGACTGACCACCCCGGCCTGAGAGATCGGGTCACGACCCTCGACGTAGGTGGGAATGGGATTGCTCATCTGGTCCGACTCCTGCTCGTGCTTGCCCCTCCAGCGCACAGCATCCGCGGACCGCTCATTGTCTGCTCATTGTCCGCTCACAGCCCAGCTGCCGCCGGCTCAACGGGCGCTCATCACCCGCTCAACGCGTCCGGCCGGATGCAACCGGAGAACCCCCTCAGGCGTATCTCCGCTGTGAGACACGCGACCCGGGAGCCGCCGGTTGTCGCTCCCGTTCGCCCCGGCCAGGCAAGATCGAGGGGACCCCGGCCCCCGACACCCAGGATCGCCATGAAAGCCGACGAGTTCGACGCCTTCTACGCCGCGTCGTATCGGCGCCTGGTCGGGCAGGTCTATGCCATGTGCGGGGATCTGGCCGAGGCGAACGACTGCGTCCAGGAGGCCTTCATCCGGGCCTGGGCCCGGCGCCGAGACCTCGACACGGCCCGCAGCCCGGAGTCCTGGGTCCGGACCACGGCGTATCGGCTTGCGGTGAGTCACTGGCGCCGCACCCGGCGCTCGTACGATCCGCGGGACCGCACCCAGGTCCCGCCGGCCCCGCCGGAACCGCGACTGGACCGCATCGCCCTCGTCCGCGCCCTCAACCAGATCCCGGCCGACCAGCGCCGCGCGATCGTGCTGCACCATCTGTGCGACTTGTCGGTGGACGACGTCGCCCGCGAGGTCGGCGCGCCGTCCGGCACGGTCAAGGCCCGGTTGTCTCGGGGGCGAGCCACGCTCGCCGCGCTGCTGGCCGACGAATCACCCACCCCGGAGGAGACCAGTCGTGGCTGACGACATGTCCGACCTGAACAAGATGGCGGACCTGGCCGGAGAATCGGCCCGACCGCTGCCCCCCGAGCAGGTCCGTTCGCTCGGTGACCGGCGCCACGGACGGCGCACGCTCGCCACCGCGGGGATTGCGCTGGTGACCCTGTTGGTCGTGGGCGGGGCGGTGTTCGCCGGTCTGGTCGTCTTCCGCGGCACCGGCCAGACCGCCACGCCGCCGGTCGCCGTCACGCCGAGTGGCGGCGGCAATCCGAGCGGCGGGTCGGGGTCGTCGAGCGCCCCCAGCACACCGCCCAAGCCGGCGCGCGTGCTGACCGCCAACAACCTGCTGACGACCGAAGACGTCCCGCTGGAGGACTACGACACGCAGCAGGTCGTGGTGGTCAAGCCAGGCGTCGGCCGGCCGGTGCCAGAGTCCTCGGTCTGCCTGCCGGCGAACGGCCTGCAGGACCTCGGCGCCACCCAGGTGCTCAGTCGCAACTTCCGCTACGAGCTCATCGACGGGTCCAAGCCCGACAAGGACGATCCGTTCCGCAATCAGCCGATCATCTACTCCCAAGCACTGCAGTTCGCCGACGCGGCGGCGGCCAAGGCGGCCCGGGCCCGGTACGCGTCCTGGCTCAAAACCTGCCCCAAGAATCTGGAGGCCAAGGGCTACCAACTGCTGCCGGATCTCGGCTTCGACTCGACGAAGGTCGACACGGAACGGGGTACGGCCACCGTGACCGAGTGGGCGTACCGGCGTCCGGGCGGCGTCGACGGTGAGAGCGGGGTCTGGGAGAGCGTCGGCCTCACGCTGGTCGGGGACCGGATGATGGTCACCGTCTTCCTGCATTGGGGGATGGATTGGGAGGTGACGATCAACTCCAGTGAGGGCGATCTGCTGCACCCGCAGGTGGGTCTGGTCGACTCGGCGTCGATCAGGCTGAACGCGTAATCCGGATGGATCCGCTCGCGGCGCTCGGCTGGGGTGCGCTGGCCGCCTCATCGCTGATTCTGGGTGCGTTGCTCGGCGTGCTCCGGTCCTGGCGCGACGGGGTGCTCGGGGTCGTGCTGGCCTTCGGCGCCGGCGCGCTGATCTCCAGCGTTGCGTTCGAGTTGGCCGGGAAGGGCATCCAGCTCGCCGGGACCATACCGGTAGCGGCCGGGTTGGCGGTGGGGGCAGCCGCCTTCTTCTTCGCAAATCGAGCCGTCGGCCGGATCGGCAAGCTGGCCGGTGGCGCCGCCGGGTTGCCTCTCGCCCTCGGCGCCCTGCTGGACGGCATCCCCGAGCAGGCGGTGCTGGGCATCGGCCTCGCCCAGGGCGAAGGGGTCAGCGTCGCGTTGCTGGCCGCCGTCTTCATCTCCAACCTGCCCGAAGGGATCGGTTCCGCAGCCGACATGAAGGACGGCGGCTGGTCCCGGCGCAAGATCTTGTTGCTGTGGACGGCAGTGGCCGTGGTCTGCACCCTGGCCACCGTGGGCGGCAATGCCCTCGCCGCCGTGTCCGGCGCACCGTTGCAGGCCGGCATCAACGGCTTCGCCGCGGGCGCACTGCTGGTCATGCTGACCGACGAGATGATCCCTGAGGCCCGCAACAAGGCCAAGGACTACGCAGGCCTCGCCACCGTCCTCGGATTCGCCGTCGCGGCAGGCCTCTCCGCCTTATCCGCCTAATTTGAGGCTGCTCGGGTGTCTCGGCGCGCACTTGCAGCCAAGTGTCTAGTGCACGAAGTAGTCCAAGAGCATGACGATGCCGCCGAGGAAGGCGGTGCCGAGGGCGCCGACCAGCCGGATGGCGACGCTGTCCGTGCGGCGGGCGTACGCGAAGTAGCCGAGAACGCCGAGCACGAGAACGGACACGACGAGCGCGATGTCGGAGATCGTCTCCGCGTTCGCACCGGCGACGGCTCCGATGCCGAGCACGATGCCCGGCGGCAACGAGGCGTACAGCATCCCCGACGAGTGGTGGACGGCCTGTGCGGTTGCGCGGCGTAGCCCGAGTTCACCGTGATCGGCCAGGGTGTGGGCGAACACGTGGGCCACGAAGAAGACGAGCAGCGAGCTGACGCTGACGATGGCCACCTCGCCGATGTGGGAGTGGTCGTCGGAGGCGACCGCGATCAGCACGGTGAAGAGGATGAGCCCGTACACCGCCGACGGCGAGGCGAACCGCGCCCGCAGGAACCCACGAAACCGGGTGTCGCCGTGCTGCGTCGCGGCACCCTGGTCGAGCTGGCCGGTCAATCGCTGGGGCGGACGAGTGCGCCGAGCATGTCGCGGTTGAGCCGGTTGATCGTCTCCATCGGGATGCCCTTCGGGCAGACCGCCACGCACTCGCCGATGTTGGTGCAGCCGCCGAACCCCTCGGCGTCGTGCTGGGAGACCATCCCGCGGACCCGCGAGTACCGCTCCGGCTGGCCCTGCGGCAACAGGCCGAGGTGGGTCACCTTGGCCGAGGTGAAGAGCATGGCGGAGCCGTTCGGGCAGGCCGCGACGCACGCCCCACAGCCGATGCAGGTCGCCGCGTCGAAGGCGTGGTCCGCGTCCCGCTTCGGCACCGGTGCCGCGTGCGCGTCCGGCGCGGTGCCGGTGGGAGCAGAGATGAAGCCGCCCGCCTGGATGATCCGGTCGAAGGCCCCCCGGTTCACCACCAGGTCCTTGATCACCGGGAACGGATCGGCCCGCCAGGGCTCGATGTCGATCACGTCGCCGTCTTTGAAGGAACGCATGTGCAGCTGGCAGGTCGTGGTCTGCTGCGGGCCGTGCGGTACGCCGTTTATGACCAGGCCGCACATGCCGCAGATGCCCTCGCGACAGTCGCTGTCGAACGCGATCGGGTCCTGCCCCTCGTGCGTCAGCCGCTCGTTGAGCACGTCCAACATCTCCAGGAACGACATGTGCTCGCTCACGTCGGGCACCCGGTAGGCGATCATCCGACCCGGCGCATCGGCTGCGGGCTGCCGCCAAACGCGAACAGTGATGTTCATGCTTGTTCTCCTTCAAGAAATCGAGGAGCGATGCGACTTCCAGCCCCTGCGGCGAGCAGAGTCACTTGTAGCTTCTCTGCTTCATCTCGACGTACTCGTACACCAGTGGTTCCTTGTGCAGGATCGGCTTGCCCCGGTCGCCGCCGAACTCCCAGGCCGAGACGAAGGCGTACTCGTCGTCGTGGCGCATGGCCTCGCCGTCATCGGTCTGGGACTCGGCCCGGAAGTGCCCACCACATGATTCCCGTCGGACGAGCGCATCGATGCACATGAGCTCGCCGAGTTCGATGAAATCGGCCACCCGGCCCGCCCGTTCCAAGGCCTGGTTGAGTTCCTCGTTGGCGCCAAGCACCAACACGTCGGCCCAGAACTCCGTCTTCAGCTCACGGATCCGAGTGATCGCCTTGCGCAGACCCTCCTCGGTCCGCTCCATCCCGCAGTAGTCCCACATCACCTGCCCAAGCTCACGGTGGAAGGAATCCACGGTGCGGTGGCCGTCGATCGACAACAGCTTGTCGATCCGCTGCCGGACCTGCTGGACGGCCTGCGCCGCCGCGGGATTCGACTCATCCACCTTCTCGAACGGGCCGGCCGCGAGGTAGTCGTTGATCGTGTTGGGCAGCACGAAGTAGCCGTCGGCCAGGCCCTGCATCAAGGCGCTGGCCCCGAGCCGGTTCGCCCCGTGGTCGGAGAAGTTGGCCTCGCCGGTCACGAACAGCCCGGGGATCGTCGACTGCAGGTCGTAGTCGACCCAGAGGCCGCCCATCGTGTAGTGCACCGCCGGATAGATCCGCATCGGCGTCTCGTACGGATTCTCGCCCGTGATCTGGGCGTACATGTCGAACAGGTTGCCGTACTTCGCCTCGACCGCCTTGCGGCCCAGCCGCTTGATCGCGTCGGCGAAGTCGAGGTAGACCCCGAGACCGCCCGGCCCGACCCCGCGGCCTTCGTCACACACGTTCTTCGCGGCCCGGGAGGCGATGTCGCGGGGCACCAGGTTGCCGAAGGAGGGATAGATCCGTTCCAGGTAGTAGTCGCGCTCCCCCTCGGGAATCTGCCGGGGGTCGCGCTTGTCCTCCCCCGACTTCGGCACCCAGATCCGGCCGTCGTTGCGCAGCGACTCACTCATCAGCGTCAGCTTCGACTGATGATCACCCGAGACCGGGATGCAGGTCGGGTGGATCTGGGTGTAGCAGGGATTGGCGAAGTACGCGCCCTTGCGGTGCGCCCGCCAGGTGGCGGTCACGTTGCAGCCCATCGCGTTGGTGGACAGGAAGAACACGTTGCCGTAACCACCGGTGGCGAGCACCACCGCGTCGGCGAAGTACGGCTTGATCTCGCCCGTGACCATGTCCCGGATGACCACCCCGCGGGCCACGCCCTCGACGACGATCAGCTCGAGCATCTCGTGCCGGGTGTACATCGCCACCGTGCCGGCGGCGATCTGCCGCTCGAGGGCCTGGTAGGCCCCGATCAGCAACTGCTGTCCGGTCTGGCCGCGGGCGTAGAACGTCCGCGACACCTGGACACCGCCGAAGGAGCGGTTGTCGAGCAGGCCGCCGTACTCACGGGCGAAGGGCACGCCTTGGGCGACGCACTGGTCGATGATCTGCACGCTGACCTGGGCCAGCCGGTAGACGTTGGACTCCCGGGCGCGGAAGTCGCCACCCTTCACCGTGTCGTAGAAGAGCCGGTAGATCGAATCGCCGTCGTTGCGGTAGTTCTTCGCGGCGTTGATGCCGCCCTGCGCGGCGATGGAGTGCGCGCGCCGCGGCGAGTCCTGGTAGCAGAAGCTGGTCACCTGATAGCCGGCCTCGCCGAGGGTGGCCGCGGCCGAGGCCCCGGCCAGTCCGGTGCCGACGATGATCACGCTGAGCTTGCGACGGTTGGCCGGATTGACCAGCTTGGCCTCGAACTTGCGGGTGTCCCAGCGCTCGGTGATCGGGACCTTGGGGGCCTTCGTGTCGTGGATGTCGGGGCCATCGCCGTAGACGGAATCCGCATCGACGGAATCGAGGAGATCACTCATGAAGCCACCAATCCGAAGAAGATCGCCAACGGCGGCAGCATGAAGCCGACGAAGATCACGGCCGCCACGATGTAGGCGAGGACGTTGAGCCGGAACCGCGCGGCCACACTGGTGTTCAGGCTGAGGGTGGTCAGAGCGCTGTAGGTCCCGTGGCGCAGATGGAAACAGATCGCGATCATGGCGACCAGGTAGATCAACAGGACGTACCAGATCTGGAAGCCGTTGACGAGCCGCAGGTACGGGCTGTCCGACGCCCCGCCTGGTGCGATCACGTTCGCCGTCAGGTGCAGCAAGTGGTAGACGACGAACACCGCAATGGTCAGCCCGCCCCAGCGCAGGGTGAAGGAGGAGTAGCTGCGCTGCACGCCGCGAGCGGCCTTCTTGCTGTAGTAGCGCTTGGTGCCGCCGCGGGCCTTGCGGTCCCGGCGCCACAGGGTCACGGCGGCGAAGATGTGGGCGAGCACGCTGACCAGCAGCACCACCCGAACGATCCAGAGCAGCCCGCCGTACGGCAGGATCGGTTCGCCGATGACCCGCAGGTGATGGGCGTACTCGTCGAAGGCGGCCTGCCCGCTGAACACCTTCAGGTTGCCGTACATGTGCAGAATCAGATAGCCGATCATGACCAGGCCCGACAGCGCCATGATCACTTTGAGCGCAATGGTCGACCGCGCCGCGCTGCGCGTAGGAGCCAGGGAGGTTACCGCCACAGGCTAAATCTAGGGCGATCGGCACGCTGGACGAAGTAAGGCCACCCTTGCCACTGGTCTGATCCGCCTGATCGAGCGTGGATCAGCGGCCGAGTGTGCCGGATTTCACAGCCCGGGCAACAGATCCGGGCGGCGGTCGCGGGTCCGGGCGAGGGCCTGGTCGCGCCGCCAGGCGGTTATCTGGGCATGATGCCCGGAGAGAAGGACCTCGGGCACGTCGAGCCCGCGCCAGGACGGTGGCTTGGTGTACAGCGGGTACTCCAGGAGGCCGTCGTTGCCGGCCGCATGCGACTCCTCCGCCAGCGATGCCGGGTTGCCGATCACGCCGGGGAGCAGCCGGACCACGGCCTCGCAGACCACGAGCGCCGCCGCTTCACCCCCGTTGAGCACGTAGTCGCCGATGCTGACCTCGTCGACCCGCATTTGGGTCCGGGCGTGCTCGACGACCCGGGCGTCGATGCCCTCGTAGCGCCCGCAGCCGAGCAGCAGATGCTCCTCGGTGCCGAGCTCGGTGGCGAGATTCTGGTCAAACCGACGCCCGGACGGAGTGAAGAGCACCAGCCGACTGTCGGCATCGGCCAACTCGTCCAGGGCTTCGCCCCACGGCTCCGGGCGCATGACCATGCCCGGGCCGCCGCCGTATGGGGTGTCGTCGACACTCCGGTGCCGGTCGTGGGTCCAGCGCCGCAGATCGTGGACGCCGAGGTCGACCAGGCCGGTCTCGATCGCGCGCCCGACCAGGGACAGCCGCAGCGGAGCCAGGTACTCGGGGAAGATCGTGAGGACGTCGATCCTCATGGCGGGGAGTCCTGGCCGGCCTCGCCGGCGGCGTCATCGTCGAGCTCGACCAGCAGTCCGGGTACGTCGGCGAGCCGGACGATTCCAGCGGCCAGGTCCACCTCGGGAACGAGGGCCTGCACGAAGGGGACCAACCGCGGACCCGACGCGGTGTCGATCTCCAGCAGATCCTGCTCGGGCAGATGCAGCACCGCCGCGACCCGACCGGTCTTGGTTCCGGATGCGTCGTGGACGGCCAAACCGACGAGCTGTCGGTCATAGAACTCCTCCGGCTCGTCCGGCCGCTCGTCGGCCGCCACGTCGAGCAGCAGAACCGTGTTGCGGAGGGCCTCCGCGGCGGTCCGGTCGGGGACCTCGGCGAAGTGGACCAGCCAGCGCCCGGCGGCGACCCGCGACGAGTCGACGGTGAGCACCCGGGGGGAGTTCTCGCAGCGCAGCGCGGTGCCCACGGTGAGCCGCCGCTCGGGTTCGTCCGTGCGGAGTTCGACCGCGAGTTCGCCACGGACGCCGTGCGCCCGCCGGATCACCCCGACGACCACCTCGACGACGTCAGCCATACGGTGCTGCGTTGGCGCCGAGTCAGCGGCGACGTTGATTCCGCCCGCCGGGCCCCGGGGGGCGCGGCCGGTCGACGTCGACGAAATCGACCCGGATCTGGTCCCGACCGGCGAGGGCACCGATGACGGTGCGCAGTGCGGTGGCCGTCCGACCGGACCGGCCAATGACCTTGCCGATGTCGTCGGGATGGACCCGCACCTCGAGCATCCGCCCGCGGCGCAGCTCCCGATCCCGGACGTCGACCTCGTCCGGATTCGTCACGATGCCGCGAACCAGGTGCTCCAGCGCGTCAGCCAGCACCATCAGGCCTTGGAGTCAGAATCAGACGCGGCCGAATCAGGCGCGGCCGCATCGGACGCCGGCGGATCAGACGCGACCGGATCAGACGTGGCGGTCTCGGCCGGATCGGCGTCGGCCACGCCGGCGTCGGCGGCGGCCTGCGCCTCCTCAGGCGTCCCCTCCACCTCGGCCGCGGGCTTCTCGGCGGCGGCCTTGGCCGGACGACGCGCGGTGGTCGCGCCGGACCTGGGCTCGTTGCCGGACTCGGCCAGCGCGGCGTTGAAGGCGTCGGTCTTGTTCTTCTTCTCCTTCTGCGGCAACACGCCGGACGGCGACGTGTCACCGGAGAAGGTCTGCCAGTCGCCGGTTCGCTTCAGCAGCGCGATCACGGCCTCGGTGGGCTGGGCGCCGACCGACAACCAGTACTGGGCGCGTTCGGAGTCGACCTCGATCAGCGACGGGTCGTTCTTGGGGTGGTACTTGCCGATCTCCTCGATCGCGCGACCGTCCCGCTTGGTGCGCGAGTCGGCGACGACGATGCGGTAGTGCGGCGACCGGATCTTGCCCAGTCGCTTCAGGCGAATCTTGACAGCCACGAGTGTGGGTACTCCTGTTGGATGGTGCCGGGATCTCCCGGACGAGCGTGTGAGCCTCCGTCGAAGGTGGGGCCACCACGGCGGGAGTCTCGATGAGTCCGCGGCCGGGGTGGTAGAGGGCACCGTCGGTGCAGACGCGCCCCATAGTGTGCCAGATCGAGCCGCGATGTCGCGAACTACGCGGCGACGGGTACAACTAGGGTCGACCTCGTGGCCACGGTGAGCGACGAGACCGAGATCGACGGCCGGAGGGTGCTGATCACCCGACCTGAGACCGGCGGCCCGTGGCCCGGGGTGGTGATGTTGGACGAAATCTTCGGGATCAAACTGCGGCAGGCGTTGACGACGAATCGGGTTCCACACGACCTGAAGACCTACCCGACCGCGGGACACAGCTTCTTGAACGACGAGGCGGTCGGGCCCCGGATCCTGCGCCCGCTGATGAAGGTGGCGCACGTCGGACCCGACCCGGTCGCCGCCCCCGACGCCTGGCAGCGGATCGAAGCATTCTTCGCCGAGCACCTGCCCGAGCAGGCCCGACCCGAGAAGGCACTGAGCGATGCCCCAACTCGAGACAACCCTTCCTGCATGACCTGATCAGTCTCGTGGCCGCCCCCAGCCAGGTATGGTCCGGCGCCGACGGTGACATCGATCCGGACCACGGCGGCCAGGGCGTGCTGCACGCCGACGTCCGGATGCTCAACGCCCTGCAGTTGCGAGTCGACGGGCGGCCGGTCGAGCACGTCCACACCCACGTCGGCCCCGACGAGGTTCGGTTCACCTATCTGCTGCGCGGATTGGACGGCCTCGCTCCCGTGACGGCGGATCCGGCGCTCCGCCTGGACCGGGTCCGCCGGATCGAGCCGGGCCGGGTGAGCGAGACCCTGACCGTCAGCTCGGTGCTGGACGAGCCGATCGAGCTGCCGCTGACCCTCCGGTTCGCCGCGGACCTGGTGCCGGTCGAGGCCATCAAGGTGGGTCGGTCCGGGGAGCCGGTGCCACTGACCGGCACCGCTGACGGCGGCACCTGGTCCGACGGCTCTGCCGACGGCGTGCTGGCCCGGCTCAGCGCCGACGCTCCGCTGGTGGTGACCGGTGACGCCGATCTGACCCTGGGGTGGGAGCTGAAGGTACCGGCGCGGGGTGAGATGAGCGTCGGATGGCGGCTCGACCTGGCCGACCCGGGCGGCGTTGTCAGGGCGGCACCGGGTGGGACCGCGACGACCGAGCTGGTCGGGCGGGCGCTCGCCCTGGCCGGACCGGCGGCCACCGGCGACCGACGGCTACGGCCCTGGGCCGAGCGGGCCATCGCCGACCTCGCCGGATTGCGGATGGCGGCCGTGAGCGATCCGGACGATGCGTTCTACGCCGCCGGGGCGCCCTGGTACTTCACCCTCTTCGGCCGTGACTCGATCCTGTCGGCCGAGATGATGCTGGCCGCGGATCCGGCGATGGCGACCGGCACGCTCCGTACCCTGGCCCGGCTGCAGGGGCAGCGGATCGACCCGGAGTCGGCAGAGCAGCCCGGCAAGATCATCCACGAGCTGCGCCGGGGGACGTTCGCGTTCGGCGGGATCACCCTGCCGCCTCGCTACTACGGCACGGTCGACGCCACGCCCCTGTTCGTCTGCCTGCTGCACGACGCCTGGCAGGCCGGGCTCGACGAGTCGACGGTGCGCGAATTGTTGCCTGCGCTGCGCGGAGCGCTGAGCTGGATCACCGAGTACGGGGACGCCGATGGCGACGGCTTCCTGGAGTATCACGACCCGACCGGCCACGGGCTGTCCAACCAGGGCTGGAAGGACTCCGCCGACTCGGTCCGCTTCGCCGACGGCCGGATCGCCGAGGGTTCGATCGCCCTGTGCGAGGTGCAGGGGTACGCCCACGAGGCCGCCGTCGGCGGGGCCGCCCTGCTCGAGGCGCTCGGCGAGCCGGGAGCGGACGAGTTGCGGGCGTGGGCGGCGCAGCTGGCGGAGCGGTTCCGCGCGCGGTTCTGGTGTGAGCGAGACGGGCGTCGGTTCCCGGCCCTGGCTTTGGACGGGGAGGGGCGGCGGGTGGACTCCCTGACCAGCAACATCGGGCATCTGCTCGCGACCGGGTTGCTCGACTCCGAAGAGGAGCGGAACGTCGCCGATCTGATCAGCGGACCGGCCCTGGACTCCGGACTGGGGTTGCGCACCCTGGCGGCGGACGAGGTGGCTTATGCGCCGCTCAGCTACCACTGCGGGTCGGTCTGGCCGCACGACACCGCGGTGGTCATCGCCCGGCTGCTGCGCGCCGGACTGGGTGAGCAGGCCCTCGGGCTGGCCGAGGGGCTCGTCCGGGCCTCGGTGGCCTTCGACGGCCGGCTGCCCGAGTTGTGGTCCGGGGAGGGGCGGCCGGTGCCGTATCCCATGGCCTGCCGGCCACAGGCCTGGTCCGCCGCTGCCATCGTGCCCGCGCTGGTGGCATTGGGTAAGCCGTGAAGCTGTACTCAGATCAGGATCTTGCCCGCTCCCGGCGGGTCCGCAGAACTACGTAGCCGCCGCCGCAGCGGCTCCACGGTCACTACGATCCGGTCATGCGGAGACTGCGCCGCGTTGTCTTGCCGAGCCTGCTGGCGCTGGTGCTGCTGGCGTGCTCCCCCGCAGCGACGCCGACTCCGACTCCCCCGCCGACCCCGCGCCCGGTCGACTACACCGCGTTGGAGGTAGCGCTCGAAGCCGCCGTGGAGCAGGGCTACGCCGAGGACCACGTGCGGGCTGTGCTGGTCAGCGTCGACGGCCAGACCAGGATCGCGCACTACCGGCATGGTTTCACCGCCACCGATCACTCCCACGTCTTCTCCGTGACCAAGAGTGTCTTGTCGATTCTGATCGGCATCGCCATCGGCGACGGCCTGATCGCCGACGTGGATCAGCGGCTCGGCACGCTGCTCCCGAAACACCGAGACGTGATGAGCGAAGAGACGGCGCAGATCAAGCTTCGGGACGTCATGGCCATGAGCGCAGGCTTCCAGAACGAGATCACGGGCGGCCTGCTCTGGGACGAGGCGAGCAAGCCCGGTCAGAGCTACGTCGACTACATCCTGAGGGGTCGCACAGCTGTCGATCCGGGACGCACGTTCGTCTACGCCGACGTGAGCGCCCACATCGCTTCGGCGGTGTTGGCCACCGCCCTGCAGCGCGGCGGCCGCGCATCCTCGGTCCTGGACTTCGCACGCGAGAAGCTGTTCGAGCCGCTCGGGATTCGCATCGGACCTGGGTGGCACAAGCCCTTGCCCGACGTGTTCGATTCCCGGTTCGGTGCCGCCGGATTCGGCTGGGGTACCGATCCCAACCGAGTCGAGCTCGGGGGCTATGGCCTGCGGCTGACCGCGCCGGACATGGTGAAGATCGGCGAACTCTGTCGTGGCGATGGGAACTGGCACGGGAAGCAAGTCGTGCCCGCCGGTGGCTCGAACAGACGACGATGCCGTCCCCGGCCCGCGACGACTACGGCATGTTGTGGCGGCTGATCAACGGTCCGGACATCACCGGCTACTTCGCCGCTGGATACGGCGGGCAATTGATCGTGGTGCTGCCGCGGTCGAACGCGGTCATCGTGGTCCTCAGCAAGGTCCCGTCCGGGGTTCACAGGAAGACGGCGGCTTGCAGCCGGTCGTCGACATCGTGACCAAAACCTTCCGCTGACGGTTGGTGCTGTCAGCTCGGTGAGACCAAGACACGGTGACCGCTCGCTGATGGTCCGGCGTCGACGACCGAGGAGGAAGGGCCAAGTCTCAAGCGTTCGAGACGCACGAGCAGCCTCCAATCAAGACGTGATGTCCTTGCGGAGGAAGTGCCAGACGGCGGCGCCGATCAGCACGACCGCGTAGCCGATCGACCAGAGCGCGCCGGTGATCATGTCGGAGAAGTCGATGGTGGGCTGCAGGGCGTCGGACCAGGCGTACGCGTAGTGCCCCGGTAGCGCCTGCCGCAGATCGCCGAGGGCCGGGATGGTGTCCAGGATCGCGAAGACGATCATGATCAGCACCGCGCCGCCGACCGCGCCGAGCGGGGCATCGGTCCAGACCCCGAAGGCGAACGCCAGCGCAGCGACCACGAGCAGGCTGACCAGCAGGTACGCCACGATGATGCCCAGCCGGCCCGCGAAGTCCGGCCAGCCGATCTGGTCGCCGGTGAGCCCGACGAACGGCCCGAACCCGTACGCGAAGCCGCCCGCCAGCATCGACCAGAACGGCAGGAACGCACAGGCCACCGTGGAGAACAGACCCGGCCACGATCAGTTTCTGCCGCACCAGCCGACCGCGGGGCACGGGCGCGGCCAGCAGATAGCGCAGGGTCGACCAACTCGCCTCCGACGGCACCGTGTCGCCGGCGAACAGTGCCACCACGACGATCAGCAGAAAGCCGGTAGAGGCGAACAGGGCGAAGACCGTGAGATTCGCCCCACTCTCCCGGGCCAGGTCGACGAACGTTCGGGGCCCGAGGCCGGACTCGTCGCTGCGGCCGATCTCGAAGGCCGCGATCAGGATCAACGGCAGCGCGAGCAGGACTCCGAAGATGCCGATGGTCCGGCGCCGCTTGAGCTGTCGCCGGATCTCGGCGCCCAACGGCAACGAGCGGGCCCGAGCACGTGAGACCGACGGGCTAGCCACGGGCGTCCACCACCTCGTGGCCGTCGGCGCCGACCAGTCCCATGAAGACGTCCTCCAGCCGCCGGGCGTCCAGCGACCCCGCCCGGGTGAGCTCGGCGACGGAGCCGGTGAGGACCACGGTGCCGCGGTGCATGACGACGACGTGGCTGCAGGTCAGTTCGACCTCGGCCAGCAGGTGGGAGGAGATGACCACCGTGCGGCCCGCCGCGGCGTAGTCGGCGAGCACCTGCCGCATCGCCCGGATCTGGGGCGGGTCGAGCCCGTTGGTCGGCTCGTCGAGCAGCAACAGCGGCGGCGTGCCCAGCATCGCCTGGGCGATCCCGAGCCGCTGCCGCATCCCCTGGCTGTAGCCCCGCACCGGTCGATGCACGGCGTTCCCGAGCCCGGCGACCTCCAGCACCTCGTCCAGATTGGCGTCGGCTCGCGGGCGTCCGGTGGCGGCCCAGTACGCCTCGAGGTTCGCCCGCCCGCTCAGGTGTGGCAGGAAACCCGGCCCTTCGATGAACGCGCCGACCGAGCCGAGCACGTCGGCGCCGGCGTGGACCGGCCGGCCGGCCACGTACACCTCTCCGGCGTCCGGCCGGACCAGTCCGACCAGCATCCGCAGCGTGCTGGTCTTGCCCGCGCCGTTGGGCCCGAGCAGCCCGACCACCTGACCCGGCAGGGCCCGGAACGACACCCCGTCCACCGCCTTGAACCCGTCCCGGTACGTCTTGGCCAGGCCCTCGACCGTCAGCGGGACCTGCTCGAGATCGGGCCGCGACGCCGCCCGCTCGCCGGCGCAGGGCCAGCACCACCAGCGCGGCGATCGCCGCCAGGACGAGGGCGGCCACGACGACCGCCAGCACCCAGGGCACCTGCAACGGGGCCGTCTCGGCCGTCAGCGGCAGCGGCAGGATCGACATGGCGGGTACGCCGTCCAGCGCCACCGTGTAGACGGCCGCCACCGGCAGGCACCGCGTACGCCTGATCGGTGCTCGCGACGACCACCTGGATCCGGTGCCCGACCGGGACCTGGTGCGCCACGGCGGGCAGGGCGATCGGGACGGTGGCGGCCCGATCCGGGGTCAGGCCGGTGACGTGCACCGGCGCGACGGCGCGCTGCGGCAGGATCGCGGTCTGCGGTTGGCCCGCCTGCGCTCCCGTACCGTCCGGGCCGAGATCCCAGATCGAGGTGAACAGCGTCGCCTCGCGGGTCGACGAGGTCACCGCCAGGGTGATCCGGGCGCCGCCCACCAGGGTCTGCGGCGCGGTCAGCGGGGCGGTCGTGAAGGTGGCGGTCTGCCCGGGCAGCGCGGCCAGCCGGTAGCCACCGACCCGGGTCGCGGCCGCCAGCGCCTCGCCGCTGCCGGGCAGGCTGGTGAGCGCGGTCGGTACCCCGCCGGGCGGGTTGCGCAGGGTCTGCTCGGCTCCGACTCAGCGCGACGGTGGTCGGCACCACCTGATCGCCGAGCGGGTACTCGGTGCCGGTCAGGACCTGCGGCGGCCGAGTGCCGGCGTTCTGCCCGACGAGCCGGGTCTGCGGGATCTCGACCGCGAAGGCCGGGGCGATCGGCGCGGGCTCGTTCTTCAGGAAGCGGTCGAACCAGTTCCGCAGTTTCGGCAGTTGGGCGTCGAGGTCGATCTCGGCGTCGTGCCCGCCGACGACCCAGGCCATCGCCTTGGTGGTCGAGGCCGGCAGCCCACCGAAGTTGGCGTCGGCCTGGTCGAGCGGGAACAGCGTGTCGTCCTCGCCGTGCACGATGAGGGTCGGGGCGGTGATCCGCGGCAGCAGCGGGGCGAGATCGGACTGGCCGAGCAGGCTGGTCAGTCCCGCGCTGGGCCGACCCTGCTCGGCGGTCTGCACGTACGCCCGGCAGATCTCCGGCGCGAACCGGCCACAGAGGTCGCCGTCTGCGGTGCGGCTTCGGTCGCCGCTGCGGCCGGCCCCGAAGAAGAGGGCGGCCCAGCGTTCCTTGAACGTCCCGACCGTGCCGTTGGGGCTGACCGCGGCCGCCGAACTCTGGGTGCCCGGAGACGGCGTACTGGGGGACGAGGGCCTGGTTGAGGCTGTGCCAGGTGTACGCGGGGACGATCGCGTCCACCCGGCGGTCGAGGCCGGCGGCGAGGAAGGAGGCCGCGCCGCCGTAGGACGCGCCGGCGAAGCCGATCACCGGATCGTCGCCGGTCGCCCCCGTCTTGGCCACCTCGGGTCGTTCGGCGGCGAAGTCGACGAGCTTGCGGGTGTCGGCGCCCTCGTAGCGCGGATTGTCGAGATGGATCAGCCCGCCGGACCTGCCGAAGCCGCGAGCGGTGTAGGTGATGACGGTGTAGCCGGCCCGGGCCAGGGTCCGGCCGACCTCGGCGCTGTCGGCCTTGCTGCCGCCGAAGCCGTGGGCCAGCACGATCGCCGGCTGGGCCACCCCCGGCGCGGTCGTCAGCAGGGAGACGTCCAGATTCACCGGCTTGCCATCCGGTTCCGGAGTGCCGGCGACCTCGTACGTGGTCTCGACCACCGGCTGGTCGTCGAACGCGGCCGACGTGCACGCGGCGAGCCCAGCGCCGCCGAGCACGAGCGACACCGCGAACGCCACCGCTCGCCACAGCTGGTGTCGCCGGCCGCTCCTCACCCGACCAGCTTGCCGCGCAGCACAATCCGCCGTCGGCGAGGACAGCACCGCCGGATCGCGGCGCGGATCGGCGTCGAACACGACCAGGTCGGCCGGTACGCCGTCGCTCAGGGCGTCCGGTCGGCCGAGCCAGCGCCGCGCCCGCCACGAGCCGCCGCCGATCGCGTACTCCGGGGGCATCCACTCCGCCAACGCCGCGATCTCCTGACCGATCAACCCGTGCGGCAGGTAGCCGCCCGCGTCGGTGCCGGCGTAGATCGGCACCCCGGCCTCGTACGCCTGGGCGAACACCGTCCGCTGGCGGCCGGCCAGGTGCCGCATGTGCGCGGCGTAGCGGGGGTAGCGCTCCGCTCGCCGGCCGCGGCGTAGGTCTCGAAGTTGCGGATCTGCAGCACGGTCGGGACGAGCGCGACCTGCCGCTCGGCCATCCGCGGAATGACCTCCTCGGTCATCCCGGTGCCGTGCTCGATCCCGTCGATGCCGGCCTCGACCAGCTCGGCCAATGCCTGCTCGCCGAACACGTGGGCGGTGACCCGGGCGCCGAGTTCGTGGGCCCGGGCGATCGCCGCCGCCGCGACCTCCTGCGGCCAGAGCGGCGTCAGGTCCCCGATGTCGCGGTCGATCCAGTCCCCCACCAGCTTCACCCAGCCGTCCCCGCGGGCGACCTGCCGCTCCACCTCGGCCACCAGGACGTCCGGCTCGACCTCGGCGGCGAAGTTGCGGAGGTAGCGCATCGGCCGGGCGATGTGGCGGCCGGCCCGGATGATCTTCGGCAGGTCCTCGCGCTCGTCCATCCAGCGGGTGTCCGCCGGGCTGCCGGCGTCGCGGAGCAGCAGCGCGCCGGCGTCCCGGTCGGCGACGGCGTGCTCCTCGGCCCGTTCGGCCGGCACGGCGCCCGTCGATTCGAGCCCGACATGGCAGTGGGCATCCACCAGACCGGGCAGGATCCAGCCGTCGGTGACGATGGTCTCGGCGTCGCGTACGGGCTCGGTGGAGATCACCCCGTCCACCACCCACAGGTCGCGGACCTCGCCGTCGGGCAGCACCGTACCCCGCAGGTGCAGCCTCATTCCCGCAACACGGGTTCGCTACTGGCCGAGCTTGCCGCGCAGCGAGGCGGGCAGCTCGAACTCGGCCATCGCCTTCTGCAGCGCCGCCTGGTCCATCTCGGGGGCGGCGCCGAAAGCGGCCGCCGGGTTGGCCGCGCCGGTTCGGACGCGGCGGCGTTGCGCTTGGCCGGATTGCCCGAGACGCCGCGGCCCTGCTTCTTCTTCGCACCCTTGACCGGCCGCCGGGCCGCCGGGACCCCCGGCATCGCGGGCATCCCCGGCATCTTGCCCGAGGCCATCTGGGTCATCATCTTGCGGGCGTCGAAGAACCGGTTGACCAGGCCGTTGACGTCGGACACCTGGGTACCGGAGCCCTTGGCGATCCGGGCCCGGCGGGACCCGTCGATGATCTTGGGGTTGTCCCGTTCGGCCGGCGTCATCGAGTGGATGATCGCCTCGATCCGGTCGACGTCCTTCTCGTCGATGTTGTTGAGCTGGTCCTTCATCTCCCCCATCCCGGGCAGCATCCCGAAGATCTTGGAGAGCGGACCCATCTTCCGCACCATCTGCATCTGCTGGAGGAAGTCCGCCAGCCCGAACTCCCCGCCCTGGCCGGTCAGCTTGGCGGCGGCCTTCGCGGACTGCTCGGCGTCGAAGCTCTTCTCCGCCTGCTCGATCAGGGTGAGCATGTCGCCCATGCCGAGGATCCGGCTGGCCATCCGGTCGGGGTGGAAGACGTCGAAGTCGCGCAGCGTCTCGCCGTTGGAGGCGAACATGATCGGCTTGCCCGTGACCCGGGCGATGGAGAGCGCCGCACCACCACGGGCGTCGCCGTCGAGCTTGGTCAACACGACGCCGTCGAAGCCGACCCCTTCGGCGAACGCGTGGGCGGTGTCGACGGCGGACTGGCCGATCATGGCGTCGACCACGAACAGGATCTCGTCCGGGGACACCGCGTCGCGGATGTCGCGGCCTGCTGCATCAGCGCGGCGTCGATGCCCAGCCGGCCGGCGGTGTCGACGATCACCACGTCGTACAGCCGGCGTTCGGCCTCGACGATCGAGTTCTTGGCCACCGCCACCGGGTCCCCGGCCGGCCGGTCGAGGTCGTTCGCGGAGGACGCGTTGCCCGGCTCCGGCGCGAAGACGTGCACCCCGGCCCGCTTCCCGACGACCTGGAGCTGGTTGACGGCGTTGGGCCGCTGCAGGTCCGCGGCCACGAGCAGCGGCGAGTGGCCCTGGCCCTTGAGCCACACCGCGAGCTTCCCGGCCAAGGTGGTCTTACCGGCGCCCTGCAGACCCGCGAGCATGATGACCGTCGGCGGCCGCTTGGCGTACCGCAGCACCCGGGTCTCACCGCCGAGGATCGTGACGAGCTCGTCGTTGACGATCTTGACGATCTGCTGCGGCGCGTTCAGCGCCCCGCCGAGCTCCAGGCCGGCCGCCCGTTCGCGGACGTTGGCGATGAAGTCCTTGACCACCGCGAGGTTGACGTCGGCCTCGAGCAGGGCGCGGCGGATCTCCCGGGTCGTCTCGTCGAGATCGGCCTCGGTTATCCGGCCCTTGCCGCGCAGACGTTTGAACGTCGCCGACAGGCGGTCTTGCAGGGTGTCGAACACGCGCCTCAGCCTACTCAACCCGGCACGACGCCCCGATCAGCCGACTTGTCAGACTCCGAGCAGGCGATGGCGTGCTGACACTCTGACAACTCGGTGTTCGGGGGGCGGCGGTTCAGTAGTGGCTACCGATGTCCGGGAAGGCCCGAGATCGAAGAATCGGGATCATGTCACGCATTGTGTTTGCCACCACGCCCGCGGACGGCCACACCGTCCCGGCGCTGCCCATCGCGCGCGCTCTGATCGAGCGCGGCCATTCCGTCCGCTGGTACGCCGGCCGCAAGTACGCCGACCGGATCACCGCCGTCGGCGCCGAGTTCGTACCGATGAGCGACCACGACCACAGCCTGGTCGGGCTGGACGAGTTCTACCCGGGCCGGGCGGAGCTGTCCGGCATCGCCAAGCTGAAGTTCGACATGACCGTCGCGTTCTCCGAGCCGGCCCGTACGCACCTGGCCGATCTGCGCGCCCTGCTGGCATCCGAACCGGCCGATCTGGTCGTCGGAGACACCGGGATGATCGCCGGTCCGATGCTCACCGAACTGGGCGGACCGCCGTTCGCCGCCTTCGGGATCAGCGTGGTCGGCTTTCCCGAGCCGGGACGTGCCGCCGTTCGGCCTCGGCCTCGGGCCGTCGAGCAGCCCGCTCGGTCGGCTCCGCAACCGGGCGCTGCACACCCTGGTCCGGCGGATGCTCTTCGGCGGCATGACCGACACCGTCAACGCCATCCGCACCGACTTCGGTCTGCCCGCCCGCGACGAGATGGTCTTCGAGTACATGCTGCACAGCTCGCTCTACCTGCAGCTGGGCGCCGAGGGCTTCGAGTACCCGCAAAGCGACCTGCCGGAGCAGGTGCGCTTCGTCGGACCGGTGCGCCCCTGGTCGGATCGGGAGTGGTCCGCGCCGGACTGGTGGTCCGATCTCGATTCGGGCCGCCCGGTGATCGTGGTCAACCAGGGCACCGTGGCCACGGATCCTGCCGAGTTGCTGCTCCCGAGCCTGGCCGCGCTGGCCGGCGAGGACGTCCTCGTGGTGGCCGTGACCGGCGGCCGCGACCCCCGCGAGCTCGGCCCGGTGCCCGCCAACGCCCGGGTGGAGCGGTTCATCCCGTTCGACCGGCTGCTGCCGAAGGCGGACGTCCTGGTGACCAACGCCGGCTACGGCGCGATCCAGCTCGCGCTGGCGGCCGGGGTGCCGATCGTCGCCGCCGGCAAGACCGAGGACAAGGTCGAGGTCAGTGCCCGGGTCGGCTGGTCGGGCGTCGGGATCAATCTGCGGACCCAACGCCCGCGGCGGGACTTCATCACCGCGGCCGTCCGGCAGGTGCTGGGCGACGACCGCTATCGGCGCCGGGCGCAGGAGCTCCAGGCCGAGATCGCCGTCGCGGGTCGCGAAGAGGCCGCGGCCGACGAGCTCGAGCGGCTGGCGGCGGGGATCCAGATCCTCGCTTGAGACCAGGTCGGCGGCGAGCGAGGAGGAAGGCGACGGTCCCGAGCGCTTGAGATGCACGAGCGGCCCCCTGAACAACGGGCTGCGAGTGTCGGGTATCTCAAGCGCGGCCGTCGCCTGACGACGAGGAGTCGACGCCTGGTGCCCGGTTGAGACGACGCACCGAGTCCGGCGTCGACGAGCGAGGAGGAAGGCGACGGTCCCGAGCGCTTGAGATGCACGAGCAGCCCCCTGATGAAGCTGAGGGGTTGCTGAAGGAATGTACTCGGCAACCCGTTTCCGGACCTCGCCCTCCGAGACTGAGAGCACCAGATCACGCTCGAACCCTCGGAGGGCTTGGATGAACACGAAGATCAAACTGCTGGTCGCCGGTGTCGCGACCGTCGCGGTCGTCGGCGGCGCGGCCGCCACGGGACTCGCGTACGCGAAGCCGAGCGACCCGACGCCGACCCCGGGGGCGACACCCAGTCAGTCGCCCACTCCCGGCCAGAAGAACCAAGGGCGCAAGCACGAAGGCGGACTGCTGGGCCGAGCACTGCACGGCGAGGCGACGGTCAAGGGTGGCAAGCAGGCCGGGGGCGAGACCCGGGTGATCGTCTTCCAGCGCGGCACCGTGACCGCGATCAACCCAACCTCGGTGGAACTCAAGAGCGAGGACGGCTACGCGGCGACGTACGTCATCGACGGCCAGATCCGGGTGCGCACCGGCCGGGAACCGGGCCAGCTCGGCGACGTGAAGGTGGACCAGAAGGTCCGGCTGCTCGCGACCAAGGACGGCTCGACGCTCACCGTAAAGCGCATCATCATCGTCCCCTAGCGGTTAGGCTCCTGCGCAAAGGCCCGGCCCAGCGGAGGAACAATGGATTCGGAGATCATCGCCGCGTTCATCGGCCCGGTGTTCACCGCGATGCTGGCCGGGGCCGGCATCTTGATCAAGAGCATCCAGGTGCGCAACCGCGAGCAGCACGCGCGGGCCCGCGATCTGGAGGTCGCGACCCGGACCGTGGACTTCATCAACACCTACCTGGCGGCGCAAGACAAGCTGCTGCCCCGGCAGGAACAGCAGGTCGTCCGGGAGCGGGCGCTGCGCGATCTCGAGGTCGCCTACCAGACGATGATGGCCACCGCCAGCGCCGACTACCACAACGACAGCAGCGGGGCCTGGATCCGGGTGATCAAGCGGGCGCTGCTGTTCGGGCTGACCCGTACCTCGGCCAAGGTCGTGCGGATCTTCTTCTACATCTTCTCGGTGCTGAACGTGCTGTTCTTCGGCTTCTGGATGGCCTACGCGGTCAGTGATCCCCGAGTTGCTCGCCGACATCCCGGTCATCATTTTCGTGATCTTCTTCGGCGATCATCCTGTTCCTGCTGCCACCCGTCCTCTTCTACGTCTGGGCCCGTTGGCTGGACCGGGACCGCACCCAGGTGGCTGTCCCCGTCCCCTCCGCCACCGAGCCGATGCTCGGGCACTACGGGAACTGGCAGCCGGTGCCCGGTCGATGCCGGGGTACGCGCCGATGCCCGGCTCGCCACCGCCCTACCCGCCGCGCTAGCTGCCCCGCGGACCTCGGCCAGCACCCGGCGGACCGCGGCCACCGTACGGTCGACGTCATCATCGGTGGTGCGCCAGTTCGAGACGGAGATCCGCAGCACGGCCCGACCGTGCCAGGTCGACGGCGTCATCCACGCCGTACCGTCCGCGAGCAGGCGGGCCGCGACCTCCCGGGTGACCTCGTCCGGGCCGAACGACACACACACCTGGGTGAAGACGACCTCGTTCACGATCTCGACGCCGTCGATGGCAGCCAGCTGATCGGCGAACCGCCGGGCGTGCCCGCAGAAACGCTCGACCATGTCCGCGATGCCGCGGCGTCCGAGCGTGCGCAGGGCGGCCCAGACCGTGAAGCCGCGGGCCCGGCGAGAGAACTCCGGCACACTGGCGAACGGGTCGGGGCGATCGTCTTGGATCAGGTACGCGGCGTGCATGCCCAGGCTCGCGTACAGGGCCGGGGCGTCGGCGACGATGGCCAGGCCGTTGTCGTACGGGACATTGAGCGTCTTGTGTGCGTCGGTCGTCCAGGAGTCGGCTCGCTCGAGGCCGGCGACCAAGCCGCGGTACGCCGGGCTGGCGGCCGCCCACAGACCGAACGCCCCGTCGATGTGGACCCAGGCGTCCCGGGACGCGTCGTGGGTACGCACGATGTCGATCGCCTCGGCCAGCGGATCGAACGCCCCGCTGTGCACGTTGCCCACCTGCAGGCAGACGATCATCGGACCGGGCCCGAGGGCGTCGAGCGTCTCCGTCAGGGCGGGGAGGCTGATCCGGCCCTGGTCGTCGACGGCGACCCGGTGGCTGCGGTGCTCCCCCAGGCCCAGGTAGCGGACCGCCAGGTCGACACTCTCGTGCCGTTCCTCACCGACGACGACCCGGACCTCGGGCGCGCCCTGCAGCCCGTCGCTCGTCGACGTCCCAACCGGCCCGGCGCAACACCCGGTGCCGGGCGGCTGCCAGGCAGCTGAAGTTGGCCATCATCGCGCCCGTCACGAAGCCGACCCCGGCGGTGGCGGGAGGCCGAGCAGGTCGAGCAGCCAGCCCGCCGGCCACCCGCTCGGCGCCCGCCGCGGCCGGGGAGGAGGCGAGCAGGCCGGCGTTCTGGTCCCACGTCGAGGTGAGCCAATCGGCGGCCAGCGCGGCGGGCAGCGCGCCGCCGATCACCCAGCCGAAGAAGCGACCCGACGGCATCGCGACCACGCCCGGACCGGCCCCCGCGATGAGTTCCTCGATCACCGGCAGCGGGTCGGCGGGGTCCTCGGGCAGCGGACCGCCGAGCGCCTGTGCGACGCCGTCCACGTCGAGGCGGGCCCTGACCGGCTGGTCGTCCAGGCCGTCCAGGTAGGCCGTGGTCTCCAGGAGCACGCGCCGCAGGACCTCGCTCTCGCCGTGATCATCTCGGTCGCTCATCGGCGGAACGCCGCCAGCCGGAAGACGGCATCCCCGGCCGTACTGGAACCCCACGGGCTGGGCGCGGAGAAGGTCGTGCCGCCCATCCGGTCCAGGCCGTGGCCGGCCAGCACGGCCGTGACCCGCTCGTCGGCGTCGTTGTCGTGGGTCCTGGTCTGGCTGTGGGCCAGTTCCTTGTCGACGGTCGCGACGAAGTGGCCGCCGGGGGCGAGCACTCGGGCCGACTCGGCCAGCGCCGCGTCGACGATGCCGGCCGGCACGACGTTCAGCATCCAGATGACGGTGACGAGATCGACCGAGCGCGTCCGCGACCGGCATTTGCGTCGCACTCGCCTGCAGCACCCGGCCGGGCAACCGTTCGGCGGCCCGACTCAGCATCCCGGCCGACAGGTCGAGGACGAAGACCGAACGGCCCTGCGCGGCGAGTTCGGCCGAGACGATGCCCGTACCGCCGGCCACGTCGAGACAGCGGCCGCCCCGCGGGACCAGGGAGGCGATGGCCGCCGCGGCCACCTTGGCGCGCTCGGCGCCGCCCCGGGACTCGTCGTACGCTCCTGCCGCCCGTCGTAGTAGTTCGTGTCCATCACGGTCTGGAAGTCCCCCACGTGCGTGATGCTACGACTCCGGAACGCGGTCGGGACCTGGCGGTGCTCTGCCCTGAGCGGATTCGCGCGCCGACGGCCGGTCCGACGCTCTACCGTCGGGCCATGACGTCACCCACGGTGGCTGCCCTCGCTCGGTTGTTGCCGGTACGGGTGGAGGAGCACTACGGACCAGACGCGCGGGTGGACCGGCTGCGCGCTGCCCTCGGATCCTTCGCGGAGGACACGCGCTCCGTGCGGCCGGACTCCCTGGCGGAGGTGGAGGCAGCGGCGCAGTCGGTGTTCCGGCACCTCGAGCTCAGCTACCAGCCGCGACTGACGCCGCAGGAGCGCAGTCCCGGCTGGCCCGACCCGGACCTGGGCGCGATCACCGCGGCTGGGGCCGACGTCGCCGAGATCCGCCGAGACCCGGACGGGACCGCAACCATCCGGCTGACCGGACTGGCCGCGGTGGCGGCGGCAGCACCCTTGCTGGCCGGTGCCTTCGCCCTGGTCCAGGGAGCCCACCGTCTCGTTCTCGACCTCCGGGCGAACGGTGGCGGCGATCCGGCGACCGCGGTCTTCATTGTGAGCTGGCTGGCCGGTGCCGAAGTCCGGCCCTGCTTCGACGTGCGCTACCGGGACCGGACCCGGCAGTGGTGGACGTCCGGGGCGGCGCCGGTGCGACCGCCGAGCGGGGAGGTGCACGCGCTGATCGGGGCGGGCACGTACAGCTCCGGCGAGGCCCTGGCCTGGACCATCCAGCGGCTCGGGCTGGCGACGCTGATCGGGCAGCCGACCCCCGGCGCGGCCGATCACGTCGTCCCCCTCGCGGTCACCTCGGAGGTGCACGCGCTCATCCCCGAGGCATGCGCTCTGGCCCCCGGCGGCGGTCCCACCTGGGAAGGTTTCGGTGTCCAGCCGGACCTGTACGAGGCGGAGCATTGAGCCGCTCAGGATCGGCCAGCGGTCAGGGTTTGCGGCCGACCAGTCGGGCGGCCCAACGGACCGGGGTCTGACCGGTGGCGAGATCGGTGAAACCGGCGGCCGCGGCGAGCTGGCCGGCCTCGTCCAGGGTGTCGTGGTCATGCAGATGGCCCCCGCCGAAGCGGTGGAACCAGGGCTTTCGGCCCGGGGCGAATTCGGCGATCACGAGTCGACCGCCGGGCTTCAGCACCCGGAACATCTCCCGTACGGCCGTCGCCCGGGCCCCGGCGGCCACGTGGTGCAGAACGAGGGTGCAACTCACGGCATCGAACTCGGCGTCGCCGAACGGCAGCTCCTGGGCGTAGGCCACCCGGAACTCCAGACCATCGCCGCCGTGCTTGGTTTGGGCCCGCCGGACCATCTCCTCGGCGGCGTCGACGCCGACGACCGACCCAGCCGGACCGACCCGCGCCTTCAGCACCCGGGCCAGCCGCCCAGGCCCGCAACCGACGTCCAGCACCCGGTCTCCGCCAGTGAGGTCCAGGTCGTCGGCCAGGGACCGCCAGAGCCGCCGGCCCCGGTGACCCATCAGCGCCGCGCGCAGGTCGTAGAACCAGGCCCCGCGGATGAGCTGGTCGCCTTCGCGGTCCGTGACGGTTCCCGTGGTGAGTGTGAGGCACTCCCCAGTTCTACCGCGCGGACGTTGTGACGAACTGCACCGATGACGGTGCACAACTCATCAACAGGGGCCGGGTTCCGCTGATCTGGCCTGTCCACAGGTCCAGCGCGCGTAGCGTCGATGCGGACCGGCGTCCTTAGACCTGCAGTGTGCACACCCGAATCGATCCCTCGCCGGCCCTGCTCGAACTCGCGCGCCTCCAGTCGGGGGGTTGAGCACGCAACAGGCCGCCGGCCTGGGTTTGCGTTGCACTTCATCCGCGAACAACGGGGCATCCGCTCGCCTCGCTCGCCCGGTCAACCTCCCCGGCTGCCGATCGAGGACACCGTCATCGACCTGACGGAGACCTGCACCGAGTCCCAGGTCGTGGACCTGGTCACCCGGGCCGTGCAGAGCCGCCGGACCACTGCCGACCGGTTGGCCCGGTGCGCGCAGAGGCGGACTCGGCTGCGCCACCGCAAGCTGTTGAAGCAACTGCTGACCGACGTGGGCGAGGGTGCGGTGCCCGACGTCGACATGATGTGACGTACCGCACCGACGACGGTGCACGTCGTCACAGCATGCTCGGCGGTTTACGGCGTATCAGATCTGGGTAGCGTCACGGTATGAATTCACAGCGCATCGCCTTCCTGGTGGCCTCCGAAGGCATCGAGAAGGCCGAACTCGTCGACCCCTGGGACGCGGTGGCCGACGCGGGGCTGAAGCCACAGTTGCTCAGCCCGGAGGACGGCACGGTGCAACTGTTCGAGCACCTGGACAAGGCGGACACCCAGTCGGTCGACGTGGTGGTGAAGGACGCGAAGGTCGACGACTACGACGCCTTGGTGCTGCCCGGGCGGCGTGGCCAATCCAGACGCGCTGCGGATGGACAACGACGCGGTCCGCTTCATCGCCGACTTCGTCGCCTCCGGCAAGCCGGTCGCCGCGATCTGCCACGCACCGTGGACCCTGATCGAGGCCGACGTGGTCCGCGGCAAGCGGCTCGCCTCCTGGCCGAGTCTGCAGACCGACATCCGCAACGCCGGTGGCGACCTGGGTCGACGAGCAGGTCGTGATCGACGGCAACCTGATCACCAGTCGCAATCCCGATGACCTGCCCGCCTTCATCAGCGCCCTGCTGGAGTCCGTCCAGCACGGCGTGAGCAGCGCCGCCGCCAGCTGACCCTAGGGTCTGGGTGGTGCGGCCCACCCTGACGGCGATCAACCGGTTCCCGGTCAAGTCGCTGCGGGGTGAAGCCGCTGGACCAGGTCGGTCGTCGAGCCGTGGGGACTGGCCGGCGACCGGCGCTGGATGGTGGTCGGCGAAGACGGCGAGGCGATCACCGCCCGCGAGGTGAACCGGATGCTGCTGCTGCGGCCCCGGCTCATTCCCGGCGGGCTGGTCATCGAAGCGGCCGACCAGCCGGATCTCGAGGTGAGCGAGCCCGAGGTAGCGCCCGGCCCGTGACCGTCCACGGCAATCCATTCGTCGCAGTCCCGGCCGACTCTGCGGACGCCTGGCTGACCGAGGTCCTGGGCCGCTCGGCCCACCTGGTGTTTCTCGCCGACCCGACGGTCCGGCCGACGAATCCGGCCTTCAGCGAGCCCTCCGATCGGGTCAACCTCGCCGACGCCTACCCGCTGCTGGTGACGACGGAGTCGTCGCTGACTGCCCTGAACGACTGGATTCTCGAGGGGCCCGGTGCGGATCAGGCACCACTGCCGATGCGCCGATTCCGACCGAATCTGGTCGTCGCCGGGACCGAGCCGTGGGTCGAGGACGGCTGGCGCCGGATCCGGATCGGCGAGGCGATTCTTCCGTGCGGTGAAGGGCTGCGACCGCTGCGTGATGACCACGGTGGACCCGGACACCGCCGAGCGAGGCAAGGAGCCGATCGCCACGCTGGCCCGGCATCGACGCTACGACGGAGCGACCTGGTTCGGGATGAACCTGATTCCCGACACCCCTGGTGCGATCCTCCGGGTCGGCGACGAGGTGGAGATCCTCCACGGCGTCGACGCACCGGACGGACCGCCACGCTGACTACCAGCGCGGGTGGATGCTCTCCCGCAGGTGTCGGTCGTAGATGGCGGCGACCCCGTCCAGGAACGCGGACGGCAGGGCGTCGACCGAGCCCGCCGCCGCGTTGGCGCGCACCTGCTCCGTGGACCGGGCGCCCGGGATCACGGTGGTCACGCCGGGCTGCTGCACCACCCAGGCCAGTGCGGCCTGGGCGGGGGTCACGTCCGACAGCTCGTCGGCAACCAGCTCGGCGAAATCCTGCGGCCGCCTCCAGCCCGAGCTCGTAGTCGACACCCGAGAACGTCTCGCCGACGTCGAACGCCTCGCCGCGCCGGTTGTAGTTGCGGTGGTCGTCCTCGGCAAAGGTCGTTGTCGAGCGTGTAGCGGCCGCTGAGCAGTCCACTGGCCAGCGGTACCCGCGCGATGATGCCCGACGCCCGCCTCGGCGGCCGCCGGCAAGACGAAGTCGAGCGGCTTGCGCCGGAAGGCGTTGAGGATGATCTGCACGGTCGCGGTCCCGCGGCGCGAGATCGCCGTCAGGGCCTCGTCGCAGGTCTCGACACTCACCCCGTACGCCGCGATGGACGCCGTCGTCGACCAGCGTGTCCAGGGCGTCGTACACCTCGTCGGAGGAGTAGAGGGCCGTCGGCGGGCAGTGGAGTTGGACCAGGTCGAGCCGGTCCACGCCGAGGTTGTGCCGGGAGCGATCCGTCCATGCGCGGAAGTTCGCGAGCGTGTAGTTCTCGGGCACCTGGTCCACCCGGCGACCCATCTTCGTGCCGACCGTGACCGCGAGTTCGGGGTTGTCGTTCAGGAATCGGCCGATGAGCTGACTCGCTCCGGCCGTCGCCGTACACGTCCGCGGTGTCGAAGAACGTGATGCCCTGCTCGACCGCGGTCTCCAAGACGGCGAGGGCCTGCGCCTCGGACACGTTGCCCCAGTCGGCACCGAGCTGCCAGGTGCCGAGACCGACGACGCTGACGGGGCGCTCGGTCCGGCCGAGAATCCGCTCCTCCATAGCTTGACCTTAGGGGCAGTGCGCCGAGCGTCTGCGCTGACGGGCGAGCCGCTCACCCAGCCAGCAGCGCGTCGACGAACACGTCGGGTTCGAAGGGCGCGAGGTCGTCCACGCCCTCGCCGAGCCCGACCAGCTTCACGGGTACGCCCAGTTCACGTTGCACCTGGACCACGATGCCGCCCTTGGCCGATCCATCCAGCTTGGTCAACACGATCCCCGTGATGGCGACGACCTCGGCGAAGATCCGGGCCTGGATGAGCCCGTTCTGCCCGGTGGTGGCGTCCAGCACCAGCAGGACCTCACCGACGGGGGCCTGCCGCTCCATCACCCGCTTCACCTTGCCGAGTTCGTCCATCAGACCGGTCTTGGTGTGCAGCCGACCGGCGGTGTCGACCAGCACCACGTCGACCTCCTGCTCGATCCCGGCCTGCACCGCCTCGTACGCGACACTGGCCGGGTCGGCGCCCTCGGCCCCCCGTACGGTCGGCACTCCGACCCGGTCGCCCCAGGTCTGCAACTGGTCGGCCGCCGCGGCTCGGAAGGTGTCGGCGGCACCGAGCAGGACGTCCTTGTCCTCCGCGACCAGCACCCGCGCGAGCTTGCCCACTGTCGTGGTCTTGCCGGTGCCGTTGACGCCGACCACCATGATCACCGCCGGATACTCCGTCCGGGTCGTGTCGAGGTCGCGGTTCAGGGTCGGATCGACCAGCTTGAGTAGCTCGTCGCGGAGGATCGCGCGCGCCTTGGCGGGGTCGCCGACGCCATCGACCCGGAGCCGGGTGCGGAGGGCGTCGACCAGTTCGGTGGTCGGCCCGAGCCCGAGGTCGGAGCCGATCAGCACGTCCTCGAAGTCCTCCCAGGTGCTCTCGTCGATCCGGTCCCGGGAGATGAGCATCAACAGACCGCGGCTGAGCGCCGACTGCGAGGCGGCGAGCCTGGCTCGGAGCCGCGCCATCCGGCCCGCCGGCGGCTCGGGCCGCTCGATGGCCGGCTCCGCGACCGCCGGCAGCGTCTCCAGGTCGGCCGCCTCGGGCGGCGTCGCACGGGGTCGTTCGGCGACGTCGACCGAAGCTGCCTTCGTCCCCGGCGTCGAGCGCGGGTTGGGTGGGCCGGCTCCCGGGATCGGAGTCGAGTTCGCGGATCTTCTCACCGCGCCGCAGCGCCCGCCGGTTGACGGCGATGAAGCCGACGACCACGAAGGCCGCGATCAAGATGCCGCCGCTGATGAACCAGAGGGTCATGGCGTCCACGCCCGACATCCTAGGGGCGCGGCCCGGTGCCCCTTACGTCGTCAAGTCGGGTCCGGTCGGTGACCCGCGTCAGCGGCTCAGGCGCTGCGGGACCTTCTCGCCGTTGAGATGACGAGCGGCGCGAGCCATGGTGCCGGCGAGCTTGGGGGCCCGGCGCTGGCCGCGGCCTTCCATCCCCATCACCACCAACCCGACGGTGATCGCGCCGATGACCAAGACGACCAGGGTGGCAACGAGCACGGGGAGCATGTGGCCAGTGTTACTGCTGTTTCAAATTTGCGCTCGATTTGTCGCCGAACCCTCGCTCTCGATTTCGTCACGATCTGGCTTGATGTAACCACCAAGCTGCGAGCGTCGGGTGCCACTGGCGCGGCTGTGGGCTGGCGACGAGGAGTCGACGCGGCGTGCGGAGAAGGCGAGTGATTCGTGGAATTAGGCGTCGACGACCGAGGAGAAAGCACGCAGTCATGAGCGCCTGAGACGCACGAGCAACTTCCTATGCAACCGACGATTCCCGGAGGCGTTGCGAGATCACGGCGGTGACGCCGTCGCCGCGCATGGTGACCCCGTACAGGGCGTCGGCGATCTCCATCGTCCGCTTCTGGTGGGTGATGACCAGGAGCTGGCTGTTGACCCGCAGTTCCTCGTAGATCTCCAGCAGCCGGCCGAGGTTGGTGTCGTCCAGGGCCGCCTCGACCTCGTCCAGGATGTAGAACGGGCTGGGCCGGGCGATGAACAGGGCCACCAGGAACGCCACCGCGACCAGCGAACGCTCCCCGCCCGACAGCAGCGACAGCCGCTTGATCTTCTTCCCCGGTGGCCGGGCTTCGACGTCGATGCCGGTGTTCAGCCAGTCCCCCGGGTCGGTCAGGATCAGTCGGCCCTCACCACCGGGGAACAGCCGGGCGAACACCCGCTCGAAGGCGACGGCCACCTCCTCGTACGCCTCGGCGAACACCTGCTGCACGCGCTCGTCGACGTCGGCGATGATGTCGGCGAGGTCCGCCTTCGTCCGCTTCAGATCGTCGAACTGCTCCGACAGGAAGCGGTGCCGCTCCTCCAGCGCGTCGAACTCCTCCAGCGCCAGCGGGTTGATCCGGCCCAGCACGGCCAGTTCGCGCTCGGCCGTCCGGAGGCGCTTCTGCTGCTCCTCCCGAACGTACGGGACCGGCTCGGGCTGCTCGTCCTCGGAGGTGAGCGGGGTGCCGTCGGGCCCGGTCAGCACCGGCACCCCGTTCTCCGGTCCGTACTCGACCGTCAGCGACTCGGGATCCAGGCCCAGTTCCTCGCGCGCCTTCTCGGTCAAGCGCCTCGACCCGCAGCCGTTGTTCGGCGCGAGCCATCTCGTCGCGGTGCGCGGTGTCGACCAGGGACTCGAAGTCCAGCGCCAGACTGCGGACCCGGGCCCGCGCGGCGCCCAGCGCACCGTCGGCCTCGGTCCGCGCCGCTTCGCACTCGGTACGCTCGGCGGCAGCCAGCGTAGCGACCGTTCCACCCGCGCCGCCAGCCAGGTCGCACCGGTCACGACCGCCGCCGCGATAGTCGCCTCGCGCCGCATCCGCTCCCAGCGGGCCACCGCTCGGGCGCGGGCCTGCCGTTCCTGCTCGGCGGCGGCACGCAGCGCCTCGGCCCGGCCGGCCAGGGCCCGGACTCGCTCCTCCATCGTCCGCAGCGCGAGCCGGGCGTCCATCTCGGCGGCCCGGGCGGCTCGTGCGGCCAGGTCGAGGCGGTCCCGCTCAGCCGGGTCCGGCTCGACCTCTTCATCGGATTCCTGGGCCAGTTCGAGCCGGTGCTCCAGCTCGGCCAGCCCGGCGACGTTGGCCTCGCGCGCCTCCTCGGCCTCGGCGCGGGAGGCCAGCAGCCGGTCGGCCTCGCCCCGGGCCGAGTGGGCGGCGGCGCTCAACTGGGCGAGTTCCTCGGCCAGCGCCGCCATCGAGGCGTCGGACTCGTGCAGCCGCGCCAGCGTCACCTCGACCGTCTGCGAGGCGCGAGCGGTGCTGGTCCTCCAACTCGCTCTGGGCGAACCGGAGCCGCTCGCACACGTGATTGGCCTCGGCAAGCCGGGTCTCGGCGTCGTCGATCGCCGCCTGGACCTCGATCAGGCTCGGTTGCGCCGACGATCCGCCGGAGGCGAAATGCGCGCTCAGTACGTCCCCGTCCCGGGTCACCGCCACGACGTCGGTCACGGTGTCGACCAGCGACTGCGCCGCGGCCAGGTCGTCGACCAGCGCGACCTTGCGCAGCACGCGCCGGACCGCCGGTCGCAGCTCGGGCTGTACGTCCACGACGTCGACCGCGTACCGCGCGCCGTTGGGCAGCGACGGCCACTCCTCCGGCGCGGACTAGCGTGGCGCCGCGAGCTCCTCTGCCGTCTCCACTGCCGTCTCCACTGCCGTCTCCACTGCCGGCGCCACTCGCCCATGCCTGCCACTGCCGAGCAGCATCCCCGCCCGGCCCAGATCCTCGGTCTTCAGGTGGTCGAACGCCTCCAGTGCCGCGTCCATCCCGGCCACGGCGATGGCGTCGGCGGCGGACCCGAACGCGATCGCGACCGCCGTCTCGTACCCGGGCTGGACCGAGATCAGGGTCGCCACCGAGCCCAGCAGTCCGTCCAGCCGGTCGGTCGCGGCCAGCAGCGCGGCGGACGCGTCCTGGCGTTGCAACCCGACGTGCAGCGCCTCGACCCGGGCGGCGAGCGCGGCGCGGGTCTGGGCGGCGGCGAGTTCCTCCTTGCGCAGCCCGGTGAGTTCGGCGTCCAGGCCGGCCAGCTCCTCGACGGCGGTTTCGTGCTCGGCGTCGAGGCCGGTCTCACCGGCGTCCAGTCCGGCCACCTTGGACTCGGTGCTGGTGAAGGCCCGGGTGGCCCGTTCGGCACGCTCGGTGGCCTGGGCGTGGGCGGTGGACAACCGGCCGATCTCGGCGTCGGCGGCCTCGACCCGGCTGCGCAGGGATTCGACCTGGCCGGACAGCCGGGCGAGTCCTTCGCGGCGGTCCGCCGCCGCCCGGAGTACGGCGGCCAGCCGCTCCTCCTCGGCCCGATGCGCCTGTTCGGCCTGCTGCCGGGCCGCGCTGGCCTCGTCCAGCGCCGTGGCCAGCTCCGCAACCCGCTCCGCCAGCTGAGCTTCCTCCCCGGCGACGGTCTGGGCCTCGGCGTCCAGTTCACCCGGGTCCCGGCCGCCTCGATGCTCCGTGGGGTGGTCGTCGACGTTGCGCATCCGTTCCCGAGCGATGGACAGGGTCGAGTTGACGCGCTCGCGCAGGGCGGCGAGTGCGTACCAGGTCTCTTGGGCGGCGTTGAGCCGCGGCACACAACCGCGGACCTCCTCCTCGGCCTGGACCTCGGCGGCGCGGGCCTGCTCGAGGCCCTGCTCCAGCGCGAGTCGGCGCCGCTTGGTCTCGGCCTCGCCGGCCAGATCGGCCTCCAGGGCCAAGCGTGGCCTGGACCAGGTCGTCCGCGATCAGCCGGGCCTTCGCGTCGCGCAGGCTGGCCTGGATGACGGCGGCCTTGCGGGCCACCTCCGCCTGCCGTCCGAGCGGCTTCAGTTGTCGGCGGATCTCGTTGATGAGGTCGGACAACCGGGTCAGGTTCCCCTCACACGCCTCCAGCTTCCGCAGCGCCTTCTCCTTGCGCTTGCGGTGCTTGAGGACGCCGGCCGCCTCCTCCACGAACCCGCGTCGGATCTCCGGCGTCGCCTGCAGGATCGAGTCGAGCTGCCCCTGCCCGACGATGACGTGCATCTCCCGACCGATGCCGGAGTCGCTGAGCAGTTCCTGGATGTCCAGCAGCCGTACGGTCCGGCCGTTGATCGCGTACTCCGAACCGCCGTTGCGGAACATCGTCCGCGAGATCGTGACCTCGGAGTAGTCGATGGGCAGCGCGCCGTCGGTGTTGTCGATGGTCAGCACGACCTCGGCGCGGCCGAGCGGAGCCCGCTGGGCGGTGCCGGCGAAGATGACGTCCTCCATCTTGCCGCCGCGGAGCGTCTTCGCGCCCTGCTCTCCCATCACCCAGCTCGAGCGCGTCCACCACGTTGGACTTGCCCGAGCCGTTGGGGCCGACGACACAGGTGATGCCGGGCTCGAAGTTCAGATGGGTGGCCGACGCGAACGACTTGAAGCCGCGCAGGGCCAGGCTCTTGAGGTACAACGAGCGCCTTTCGTCGGTCTGCCTGCCTCACCCTAGTTCCGGTGGCGCGGGCCGTCTGGCCGACACACCCACGGCGGGAATCCCCGTACCGGCCGAAACTGTTGGGGAAACGCATTCGACACGCCTGCGCCCGCCCCGAAATCGCGGAAAGTGTCAACAGTTTCCGGCAGTGGGCAGTGGGCAGTCCGGCGGTGGGCAGTGGTTGCTGGGGGCCGGCCTCAGCGGGTGCCGGCGGGCGTGTCCTGTTTGGTCGTGACGGGCAGCCGCCGGACGGCCGCGAAGGTCCAGACCTTGTTCAGGACGAACGACAGCGGGGTCACGAACGCGATGGTGATGAGCTGGGCCCAGTAGAGCCGGGTCCGGAAACCGCTGGAGTTGTCGAAGAACGTCGGCGACAGGGTGAAGATCGAGCCCGGGTGCAGCAACAGCGTCAAGATGGCCAGGCCGACCAGCTGGCCGATCAGTCCCACCGCGAGAAAGGGCAGGTACTCCTTGATCCACGAGGCATGCGCCGCGCTCTTGAACGTCCACATCCGGTTGAGCTGGAAGTTCCACAGGTTCGCGACCAGGAAGGCGATGGTGGAGAACACGTGGTACCAGCGGATGTTGAAGTCGGTGAGCGGCAGGTCGAAGGCCACCCCGTACGCGTTCGGCAGGATCTTGTTGCAGATGATGATCGTCAACAGGTTCACGAGGACGCCGGAGCCGCCGACCAGACCGAACCGGAAGAACAGGATCCAGTTGTGGCTGTGCCGGACGAACAGAAAGTGGCGGAGACCCTGCCCGCGCGGACGCTCTACGATCGAACGAGCCTACAAGGTCAGCGCGCCCCGAAGCCTTTGGCGATGACTGTCGGACCGGTCGGAACCCAGTAGCGGCGTTTGATCCCGATCACATTCTCGAACCGTCCCCCGCCTGATTCGATGATCCGGCGGGATCCGATGTTGTCTTCGTCACAGGTCACCAGGACGGGGTCGATGCCGAGGCCGTAGGCGTACGGAAGGCTGGCGAGAAAGGCCTGCGTCCCCACCTGCCGGCGGCGGGCCGACGGCCGGACCCAGTAGCCGATATGGCCGCCGAGCGTCTTCAGGGTGCCGACCAGTTCGTGCCGGATCGTGACCCGGGCCAGGAACTCCGCGTCCTCCACCCACCACAGGGTCGTGCAGGCCACCCAGCCGGGCGGCCGGGGCTGGGCGGGGTCGGCGTCGGCGTGCAGCCGACGGACGAACTCGGCGAAGTCGGCCTCCCGGTCCAGCCCAGACCGTCGGCCACCCAGGCCTGCGGCAGGCCGGGATCCTCCTCGCGCGCGGCGAGATAGGAGACCCAGTACGTCATCGCCGGAGAGACCAGCATGGGAGCGAGATTAGGCGGTGCCGAACCGGGCTTTGGTGTTGAGATAGCGCTGCTCAGGGATGCTGGTCGCCAACCGGGCGGCCTCGGCGTAGCTGGCGCGGGCGGCTTCGAGGTCTCCGGTCATCTCCAGCAGATGGGCCCGGACGGCGGGCAGCCGGTGCTGCCGGCGCAGCTGCGGATCGTCGAGGAGTGGCTCGATGAGGTCCAGCCCGGCCTGCGGCCCCTGCGCCATGGCGACGGCCACCGCGCGGTTGAGGGTGACGACCGGGTTGGGCGCGAGCGTCGGCCAGCATCGCGTACAGCGTCGCGATCTGGGCCCAGTCCGTGTCCGCAGCGGTCGCCGCTTCGGCGTGTACGGCCGCAATGGCCGCCTGAAGCTGGAACGGGCCGACCGGGCCGCGCGGTAGGGCTGCCTCGACCAGGGCGATCCCCTCGGCGATGGCGGCAGCGTCCCACTGGCTGCGGTCCTGGTCGGCCAGCGGGACCAGCGCGCCGGCGGCGTCCGATCGGGCGGTCCGCCGCGCGTCGGTGAGCAGCATCAGCGCGAGCAGTCCGGCGACCTCGCCGTCGCCGGGCAGGCAGGCGTACAGGCGCCGGGTGAGCCGGATGGCCTCGGCGGCGAGTTCGGGGTCCTGCAGCCCGGATCCGGTGGTGCCGTGTGGCCCTCGGTGAACACGAGGTAGAGCACCTGGTTCACCGCCGCCACCCGCTCCGGGAGTTGGGTCACCGGCGGTACGACGAACGGGGCGGCCACCTCCTTCAGCCGAGCCTTCGCCCGGCTGATCCGCTGGCCCATCGTGGACTCCGGGACCAGGAACGCCCGGGCGATCTGCCCCGTACTCAGGCCTGCCACCGCTCGCAACGTGAGGGCCACCTGGGACGGTCGGGTCAGGGCCGGATGGCAGCAGAAGACCAGCAAGGCGAGCGAATCGTCGTGGTCCGACGGCTCAGCCCTCGACCTCGGCCTGCGCGGCCCGCACCTCCCGGTCGGCGCGGGCCCGGTCGCTGCGGATCTGGTCGATCAGCCGCCGGGACGCAACCCGGATCAGCCAGGCCCGCGGGTCGTCCGGAATCCCGTCGTCGGGCCACTGCCGGGCGGCGGCGAGCAGGGCCTCCTGGGTCGCATCCTCGGCGGCGGCGAAGTCGGAGTAGCGGCGGACGAGCGCCCCCACGACGTCTGGCGCGTACCGGCGCCAGACGTCGCCGAGATGCAGGGGCCGGCGCTACTGATCGTCGCCTCCCGGCCACATCGCCGGCCGCAACTCGATGGTGCCGCCGGGCTGGGCGAAGGTGGCCGCGATCTCCTCGGCCCGTTCCCGGGTGGCGCAGTCGATGAGGAAGAAGCCGGCCAAGTGCTCCTTGGTCTCGGCGTACGGGCCCTCGGTGACCGTGGCGGCCTCCGGCGACCAGCGCCACAGGGTCGAGGTGGACGGATCGCCGAGCGCCTCGGCGGTGACCAACTCCCCCGACGCGGAGATCTCGGTCATCAGCCGCTCGAAGCTGGCCTCCGCCTCCTGGTGATAGGACTCCGGCATCGCCTTGCCCTCGGCGGTGAACCGGTCGGTCGGGTGGCCCCACGGTTCGGGGTTGCTGTGGATCAAGATCACGTACTTCACGAGAGTTCCCTTTCCTCTTGTTCGGCGGGGCGGTCTGTCCCGCCGTCACCGCTACGTCGGAGCCGGCTGGACGTTCTCGACATCTCGAGCAGAGTCCGCGATCCAGAGACCCATGATCAGGCCCCGATCCAGGATCTGTCGCGGTTTGCGTCAAGGCGATGTCGCGAACATGACCCGATCGGCGGCCGCGGACCCGGATTCAGGCACATCCAAAGCAATCGCGGCATGATGGCGACATCCAGGCCTTGGAGTCTGCGCCGGCAGGTTGCCGGAGCAAGGGACCGGTAGGCGGGGGTCGGAAGGCGTCGACGGAGGGCTGCGACGCTCAGAAGCGGGCGTGCCGCGGTGCGCGCTGACAGCGTGGGCAGCGGTACGACGACCGGTTCATGAATGGCTCCCTCCGGATCGCCGACCCGCAGCGCGGACACGGCTCACCCTCCCGTCCGTACACGGCGAGGGATCGGTCGAAGTAGCCCGACGATCCGTTGACGTTCACGTAAAGGGAGTCGAACGAGGTACCGCCTTGTCCGAGCGCGGCCGCCATCACCTCGGTCGCCGCCTGCAGCACCGACAGCGCCGCGGCTCGAGTCATGGTGTCGGTGGCCCGGGCGTAGTGCATCCGGGCCCGCCACAGTGCCTCGTCGGCGTAGATGTTGCCGATGCCGGAGACGACCTGCTGGTCGAGCAGCGCCCGTTTGATGCCGGTCTTCTTCCGTCGTACCCGCGCCGCCGCGACGCGGGGATCGAAGCCAGGATCGAACGGGTCCAACCCGATGTGAGCCACCTCCGCCGGCAGCTCGGCCCCGCCCGGGGACAGCGACAGACCGCCGAACATCCGCTGGTCCACGAAACGCAGTTCGGGGTCGCCGTCGGCGAACCGGAACCGGATCCGGGTGTTGGCCACGTCCGGCGTCTCCGCCAGGTCCAGCCGGAACTGCCCGCTCATGCCCAGATGGGCGAGCAGGGCGTCGCCGTCGGTGAGCGGCAGCCAGAGATACTTGCCGCGCCGCCTCGGCTCGGCGAACGTACGGCCGACCAGGACGGACTCGAAGTCCGCCGGACCGGCCAGATGCCGCCGGACCGGACGCGGGTGCAGCACCTCGACGCCGGCGATCGTCCGGTGAGCGATCCCGGCGGAAAGACCGCGCCGGACCACTTCGACCTCGGGCAGTTCCGGCATCAGTGCTCGGCGGGCTAGCGGGCCGCGGGCGCGTCGGCGTGCTTGAGCGCGGCGAACGCGACGGCCGCGGCGTTCTGCTCGGCTTCCTTCTTGTTCCGGCCGGCGCCGGGGCCGTACGTCGACTCCCCGATCACGACCATCGCCTGGAAACTCTTGGCATGGTCGGGGCCGGACTCCATGATCTGGTAGAGCGGGACGCCCAAGCCGGCGACGGAAGACATCTCCTGCAGGCTGGTCTTCCAGTCCAGCCCGGCGCCGAGCGTGGCGACCTCGGCCATCAGATCGTCGAACAGGTAGTGCACGAAGATCCGAGCGGAGTCGATGCCGTGCTGGAGGAAGACCGCTCCGATCACCGCTTCCATGGTGTCGGCGAGGATCGAGGACTTGTCGCGGCCTCCGGTGGCTTCCTCGCCGCGACCGAGGCGGATCAGCGAACCGAGATCGAGACTCCGGGCGACATCCGCCAGCGCGCGGGAGTTCACCACCGCGGCGCGAAGCTTGGCGAGCTGACCCTCGGAGTGGTTGGGGAACGAGCGGAACAGGTGCTCGGTGACGACCAGCTGGAGTACGGCGTCGCCGAGGAACTCCATCCGCTCGTTGGTGGGCAGTCCGCCCTGTTCGTACGCGTACGAGCGATGGGTGAGGGCATGAGAAAACCGCTCGGGATCAACGGTCATCCCGAGCTGGGCCAACAGGTCGACAGCCGGCAGCGACACTGCTACCGGCTCCGGGTCGGTCAGGACTCCAGGACCTGTCGGCGCCCGTTGCGCGGACCGTACTGGCCGCAGGACGGGCAGGCCGTGTGCGGCAGGTGCTTCGCGCGGCAGGCGGGGTTGGTGCAGACCACCAGGGTCGGCGCCGTCGCCTTCCACTGCGAGCGGCGGTGCCGTGTGTTGCTGCGCGACAACCGCCTCTTGGGAACAGCCACTTCTCTTCTCTCTCCTCTAGCCGCGACGGTCGTCGCGGCTGACATCCTCGTCCCTGCTCGAAACCTCGTCCGGACCGGACCCCAGGGCGGCGAGCGCGGCCCAGCGTGGGTCGAGTTCGTCGTCGTGGGCGTGCTCGGGATCGACATTCAGGTCCGCGCCGCAGATCACGCACAGACCCGCACAATCGTCCTTGCACACCGGCTGGAACGGCAGGTCGAGTACCACCTGGTCGCGGAGCAGCGGCTCGAGGTCGATCAAGTCGCCCTCCATCCGGGACGCCTCCTCCTCGCTCGCGCCACTCTCGGAGTAGGTGAACAGCTCCTGGACATCGATCTCCAACTCCGTGGAGATCCCGACCAGGCAGCGCACGCACTCCCCGCGCAACGAGACGACCGCCGTCCCGGTGACCAGTACCCCTTCCCCCGCAGCCTCGAGCCGTAGATCGAGGTCGACAGGTGATCCGGGTGGCACCCCGATCACGGTTGTTCCGAGTTCCGCCGGCGCTTCGACGGTTCGCCGAACGGTTCGTTGATGGCCCGCCCGTCGCCCCAGATCGTGAGTGTCCAGGACCAATCCCGACCGGGGATCGAGCGGGCGATGCGCCGAACCCATCGCTTACCCTCCAAGCACAGACGGTCACGGCGTCGCCGAGACCGACGCACCACTTTACCGTCCGGCCCGATCCGCACCAAACCGTCGGGACTGTCGCCAGGATTTGGCGCAAGGCCAGCGCTTGGGTTGCCGCCCGCCGTCAGGATCCGCTCGAGTTCGCTCACCCCGGTCGGCAGCTGCTCGGGTTCGCGCCCGCTCGGTCCGCAGCGGCTCGGGTTTGCGCCGCCCGGTCCGCAGCGGCTCGGGTTTGCGCCGCCCGGTCCGCAGCTGCTCGGGTTTGCGCCGCCCGGTCCGCAGCTGCTCGAGTTCCAGGCATCTGCTCTAGGTCGACCCCGAGCGGATGACTCAAACCCGAGCAGCTGTCCCCAACCGGGGGCGAACCCGAGCGGCTGACCCGAACCCGAGCGGCTGACTCAAACCCGAGCGGCTGACCTCAAACCCGAGCGGCTGGAGCCAGCGGCGGACGAATCGCGTCGAGGTGGCTCGGCAGGATTCACGCGGAGGGATGGTTCCGCTCAATTTCAGGCGGTACCACTGCCGACGGGAGCGTCACCGTTGGTCTGGGTCCGTTGCGCGAGGCGCTGTCGGGCCGTGCTCACCTGGCTGGTCGTCTTGTGCAGGACGGACTCGAAGCTCGCCATCCGCGAGTCGATGAAGATGTCCACCTCGCGCCGCAGCGCCGCCGCCTCCTCCTCGGCGTCGGCCTTGATCTTGGCGGCGTCCTGCTCGGCCACCCGGATCACCTCGGTGTGCTTCGCGAGTGCGGCGGCCTGCTCCCGCGCGTCGGCCACGATCTCGGCGGCCTGGCCCTCCCCCTCGGCGACCTTGGCCGCGCCGGCGTCGATGACGCTCTGGGCTTCGGCGATCTCGTCCGGCAGATTGTCGATGACGTCGTCGACGGCGGCCAGGATGTCGTTGCGGTTGATCACGCAGGACGCCGACATGGGCATCGAGCGGGCGGAGATGATCATTTCCCGCAGGGCGGCCAGCTTCTCCTCTGCGGTCGTGCGGTCGGCCATGCTCTCCTTCTTTTCCTTGCTCTGTTCCCTAGCTCGGTTCGGGTCCTCGACGTACGAGCGTATCCCCGGCTCAGCTCCGCCGTTGCTGAATCCGCTGTACGGTCGCCTCTGCCACCCCGGCGGGCAGGAATTCCGCGACCTCACCGCCGAGCGAAGCCACCTCGCGGACCAGGCTGCTGGAGACGTACGACCACTGCGGCGCCGTCGGGACGAAGACCGTGTCCACCCCGGTCAAGGTGCGGTTCATCTGAGCCATCGGCAGTTCGTAGTCGAAGTCCGCGGCGAACCGGAGGCCCTTCACGATGGCGGCGGCACCGTGGTCTCGGCAGAAGTCGACCAGCAGCCCGTGGAACGGCAGCACCCGGACCCCGCCGAACGCCGCACAGGCCTCGGTCAGCATCGCGATCCGCTCCTCGAGGGTGAACAACGGCTGCTTGGACGCATTGGCCCCGACCGCGACGATGACCTCGTCGAACAGCCCCGCCGCCCGACCGATCACGTCCAGGTGACCCCGGGTCACGGGATCGAACGACCCCGGACACACCGCGCGGCTCATGGGGGTGAATCTAGCTGGGCGAAGTACAGCGTCGTCTCGCCGTACCTGCGCTCCCACTGCTCGACGAGCGCGGCCGGCCACGTGGGTGGCTCGCTACGGGTCGAACGTTCGACGACCACGAGCCCGTCGTCGGCCAACCAGCCGTTCGCCAACAGGGCCACCATGAGGCCGTCGACGCCGCTCAGCTCGTACGGCGGGTCGGCGAAGACCACGTCGTACGCCTGATCGGCCGGACTCCGCACCCAGCGCTCGACCCGGCTCGTGGCAACGCGTACGGAGAGATCCAGCGCCCGGGCGTTGCCGGCGGCGACGGCTGCCGTCCGCCGGTCGGACTCCACCAACAGCACCGGACCCGCGCCCCGGCTGGCGGCTTCGAGTCCGACGGCGCCGGATCCGGCGTACAGGTCGGCGAACGCCAAGCCCGCCAGCGACTCCTCCGGCGGCGTATCGGAGCGGCCCGCCCACGCCGTCAGCGCCGAGAACAGAGCCTCGCGGGTCCGGTCCGTGGTGGGGCGGGTCCCGTCCCCCGTCGGCATGCTCAGCCGCCGTCCACGCCGCGACCCGGCGATGATGCGACTCATCGGGCCTTCGCGGGGGCGGTCACGAGCGGTCCAGCCACTCCCCCGCGGCGCGCAGTTCGACCGCGGTGACGGCGTCGGCCAGGCCCGGCTCGTCGAGATCGGGGTCGGCGGAGACGCAGCGATCCGCGATCGCGCGGGCCTGCCCGATCAGGTCGGCGTCGGTCAGCACCCGGAGCAGCCGGAGGCTCGAACGCACCCCCGACTGGCTGGCACCGAGAACATCGCCCTCGCGCCGCTGCTCCAGATCGATCTCGGCCAGGTCGAAGCCGTCTCGGGTCGCGGCGACGGCGGCCAGCCGTTCGCCCGCCTTGCTCAGAGGCTCAGCGCTGCTCAACAACAGGCAGACACCCGGGTATTCGCCCCGGCCGATCCGGCCGCGCAGCTGGTGCAACTGCGAGATGCCGAACCGGTCGGCGTCGCAGATCACCATCATCGACGCATTCGGTACGTCCACGCCGACCTCGATCACCGTCGTCGCGACGAGCACGTCGGTCTCGCCCGCAGCGAACCGGCCCATCACGGCGTCCTTGTCCTCACTGCTCAAGCGGCCGTGCAGCATCTCGACCCGCAGCGAGGCCAGCGGCCCGGTGGACAGCTCCGCGTACAGGTCCTCCACCGAGGTCGGCGGGCCGGTGGTCGATGACGACCCCTCCAACTCGAGCGCGGCGTCCACGTCGTCGTTCTTGGAGATCCGGGGGGCCACCACGTACGCCTGCCGGCCGGCACCCACCTCCTCGACGATGCGCTGCCAGGCCCGCCCCACCCAACCCGGGTTGCGGGCGGTGTCGACCACCACGGTGCTCACGTCAGCGCGGCCCGCCGGCACCTCGCGCAGCGTCGACACCTCCAGGTCACCGAATACCGTCATGGCCACGGACCGCGGAATAGGCGTCGCGGTCATCACCAGCACGTGCGGCCGAGAGGTCGCCTTGGCGCTCAGCGCCGCGCGCTGCTCGACCCCGAACCGATGCTGCTCGTCGACCACCACCAGGCCCAGGTCGGCGAACTCGACGCCCGAACTCAGCAGGGCATGGGTGCCGATCACGATGCCGGCCTCCCCGGACGCGGCTCGAGCGGTGGCCGCGCGGCGGGCCGCGGCCGACATCGACCCCGTGATCAAGACGACGTCCGTCGCGTTCTCCCCGGCCAGGATGCCGCCGACGGCCAGGTCTCCCAGCAGCCGGCGCACGGTGTGCAGATGCTGGCCGGCGAGCACCTCGGTCGGGGCCAGCAGCGCCGCCTGACCGCCGGCGTCGACCGTCGCGAGCATCGCCCGCAGCGCCACCACCGTCTTCCCGGACCCGACCTCGCCCTGGAGCAGCCGCTGCATCGGACGGGTGCCGGCGAGTTCGGTCATGATCTCCCCGGTCACCTCCTGCTGCCCGGCGGTCAGCGCGAACGGGAGCCGGGCGTCGAACGCGGCGAGGATGCCGCCGGAGACCTCGGCCCGCGGGATCGCCCCGTGCCGGGCGGCGTCCGCCCGCCGGTACGCCATGGCCAGCTGCAGCCCGAACGCCTCGTCGAAACGGAGTCGCTTACGACCGCGCTCGACATCGGCCGGCGCCTCGGGCTGGTGCACCAACCGCCAGGCCCGCGGCACCTCCGGCACCCCGGCCTCCCGCCGGACCCACTCCGGCAGCGGCTCGGACAACCCGTCCAGGCTGTCCAGCACCATCGCGACGCAGGCCGCGACCGTCCAGGTGCGCAGCTTGCTGGTACCCGGGTAGAGGCCGACCAGCGTCGCCTGCGAGACCTCGGCCAGAGCCGCGTTGCGCTCGGCACCACCGATGATCCGGCCGTCGTCGTCGAGGATCACGAAATCGGGATGGGCCAACTGCCGCTCCCCGTTGAACTCGCTGACCTTGCCCGCGAAGATGCCGCGCTGGCCTCGGCCGAGTTGCCCGGCCCAGTACTTCACCAGGTGCGCGCTGCCGAAGAAGGCCAGGTTCAGTTGGCCGCGACCGTCGCCGATGACGGCGTGTACGCGAGCCGGGCGGCCACCCTTGCCCCGGCCGTACTCACTCCCGGGCGGGATGACCGTCCGGCAGTCCACCACCTCGGCCATCACCGCCGCTTCCTCCCCGACGCGGAGTTCAGCGAGGTCGCTCAGTTCGGTGCCGGAGAAGTAGCGGCGCGGCAGCAGCTGCACCAGGTCGGCGACGGTGTGGACCTTGAGCGCGGCAAACGGTTTGGCCGACTTGTCGCCGATCACCCGGTCGAGCTTCTCCCCGAGCCGGCGGTACAGCTCAGTCCGCCAGATCGCCGCCATCAATCGAGCCCGATCAGCAGCCGATAGCGCCGCGGTCCACCCTCCACGACCTCGGTCTCCAGGTCGGGATGTCGCCGCTGCAGCCACTGCAGCAGTGACCCAGCCAGTCCCGGCTCGGCGTCGGCAGCGGTGATGAGGGTGAGCAGGTCCCCGCCACCGGAGGTCAGCCGCGCGATGATCCGCTCCGCGACTTCGCGCGACGGTGTCGCCGATCTCCACGAAGTCGCCGTCCAGCAGGCCGAGCACGTCACCGACCTCGCACCGGCCGGCCATCGTCATGGCGCGGGCCTCGGCGATCGTCACGGCCCCGTGCCGGGTGTGTCCCGCGGTGGTGCTCATCGCCACGACCGCCGAGTCGAAATCGGCGGCCGGCTCGTGCACCGCGAGCGCGGTGAGCCCCTGCACCTGGGCGACCGTCGGGATGACCGCGATGCGGCGCTCCGGACGCCGTCTCGCCTCGGCCAGATGGGTGGTGAGTTCGAGGCTCTCCATGTCGTTGGGCAGCAGCACCAGATCGCCGGGATGGGCGTCGAGCGCGGCGCTCAGTTCCTCGATCGTGACCCGCGCGCCGGCCGGCTGCACCGGCACGCCGCCGAGGCCGCGGACCGCAGCGGCCAGTCCGCCGCCGGCCACCACCGCGATGACGGTACGACCGGCCGTCGCCGGCGTCCCGGGCAACGCCGTGATCCGCAGCTGGCTGAGGGTGCCGTGCAGCAGGCCGGCCTCCACCGCCGCACCCGCATCGGCCAGATGGACGTGCACCTGGGCCACGACCTCGTCACCCACGACCACCACGCTCTCGCCGCGCCGGGACAACTCGAGCCGCAACGCGTCGAGGGCATCGGGCCGGGCGCCGCGCAACGCGTACATCACCTCGAACGTCGCCTCGCCGGGTTCGCGGTGTCGCTGCCCGCCGGAGACCTGCCCGCGTTGCGGGGGACCGGACGGCGCCGGCTCTGGTGTCTCGGTGAGCGGGCGGGCCGGCGCGCCGCCGAGGGTCTCGGCGAGAACGTCCAACAGCAGCACATACCCCTGGGCGCCGCTGTCCACCACCCCGGCCTCGGCGAGCACAGCCAGCAGGGTCGGCGTCTCGGCCAGACTGGTTGCGGCGGCGGCCCGGGCCGCGTCCACCACCGCCACGAGGTCGTCGGGGTGCCGGCCGGCGGCCTGCTCGGCGGCCTGCGCCGCATCGTCCGCCACGGTCAGGATCGTGCCGGCGACCGGATGGGCAACGGCGTGGGTGGCCGCCGCCGAGGCCACGCGGAGCAGCCGGGCCACTCCGCCGCCGGGACTCAGGGTGTCCAGTCGGTGGCTGGCGATCTCCCGGGTGATGCTCACCACCATCTCGGCCACGATGGCGCCCGAGTTGCCGTGCGCGGACAAGACCGCGGCTTGGGCGAGCCGATCGGCGTCCGGGTCGTCGTCCAGGGCCGCCACGACCCCGGCCAGAGTCAACTCCAGGTTGGTGCCGGTGTCGGCGTCGGACACCGGGAAGACGTTCATCCGGTTCAGCACCGAGGCCGACTCGGACAGCACGGCGTGGGCGCGGCGCAGGAAGCGCGCGTAGAGCCGGCCGGGCGTCGCGGGCGCGTCCGGCTGCGCCACTTCGGCAACATGGGCGCCCGGCATGCGGCATACCCTAGACGCCCCCGACGGCTGGGCCGGACGAGGCCGGTTCGGCGCCCGGCAAAGCAGGTCGGGAATTCGCGTAGCCCGCGGCTCCTCGGCTATTCTCTACCGGTTGCCCATTCAAGGGCTGTTGTCATCGTTCGTCATCGTTTCGTTCGTGGGAGAGAACTCCAGTGGCTGCCGTATGTGATGTCTGCGCCAAGGGACCGGGCTTCGGCCACAACGTCCCCTGGTCCAAGAAGAGGACCAAGCGTCGTTGGGACCCCAACATCCAGCGTGTTCGCGCCATCGTGGCCGGAACCCCGAAGCGGCTGAACGTCTGCACCTCCTGCCTCAAGGCGGGCAAGGTCACCCGCTGAGGCCTCGCACCACCGATCACGTCAGGGACCCGCTGCGGCGGGTCTCTTGTCGTTTGCGGGAGGTTTTGATGGACATCGACGAGATCGCGGCGTACGTCGAAGGCCTGGGTGGCGTGCTGACGCTGCGACCGGGCCCGGGCGACGGGACCCCCGAGATCGCCTGGGGAGATCTGTTCTTCTACTACGCACCCGACGGGGTGGTTCCCCAGACCCAGCCGTTCGCGACCGTTGTGACCAAGGACTACCCGGGCGACACAGCCAGCCGGCTCGACCGCGACGGTGCCTTCCGAGTGAACATCGCCGCCGGTACGGCGGAATTCCGTCGCCGAACCGGTCAGGACCCGCAAGAGGCCGTAGCTGTTGGTCACCCGGCCGATGATGCGGTCACCGTCCATCCCGACTACGGCAGTCTCGGCTGGCTCGCGGTGACGAATCCAGGGTCCGTGACCGACGACGCCGTCCGGGAGCTGCTCCGGCTCGCCCACGACCACGCGCGCGCCCGCTGGCAACGCCGGCGCGGTACGGGCGGCTCCGACCGCACCCCGGCCTGACGTTCGCGCGGGCCGCCGATCAGGAGCTGATGACCACCGGGATGATCATCGGCCGGCGGCGGTGGGTGTCGCTGACCCAGCGCCCGAGCCGGCGCCGGATCACCTGCTGCAGCCGGTGGGTGTCGTCCACCCCGTCGGCGAGAGCCTCCTCCAGCGCCGTCACGAGTGCGGGCCGGACGGCGTCGAACGCCTCGTCGCCGTCGGTGAAACCGCGGGCGTGGATGTCTGGGCCGCTCACGATCTTGGCCGCGTGGGTGTTGATCACGACGACGACGGAGATGAAGCCCTCTTCGCCGAGGATCCGGCGATCGGTGAGGGCGGCCTCGGAGATGTCGCCCACCGTCGAGCCGTCCACGAAGATGTAGGCGGCGTCGACCTTGCCGACCACCGACAGCCGGCCCTGGCGCAGGTCGAGCACGGTGCCGTCCTCGACCACCAGGGCCTGGTCCCGCGGCACGCCGGTAGCCATCGCCAGGTCGGCGTTGGCCCGCAGGTGCCGCGCTTCGCCGTGCACCGGGAGCACGTTGCGCGGCTTGACGATGTTGTACGCGTACAGCAGCTCGCCGGCGCTCGCGTGCCCGGAGACGTGCACGAGGGCGTTGCCCTTGTGGACGACCTGCGCGCCGAGCCGCGTCAGTCCGTTGATGACGCGATAGACCGAGTTCTCGTTGCCGGGGATCAGCGAACTGGCCAGCACCACCGTGTCCCCGGGGCGCAGCGAGATCACCGGATGCTCGCGATCGGCCATCCGCGACAGCGCCGACAACGGCTCGCCCTGGGAACCGGTGCTGATGATCACGACCTCGTGCGGCTTGTAGTTCTCGATGTCGCGTAACTCGATCAAGGTGTTGGCCGGCACCTTGAGGTAGCCGAGATCCCGCGCGATGCCCATGTTGCGGACCATCGAGCGGCCCACGTAGACCACCTTGCGGCCGTGCTCGACGGCGGCGTCGAGGACCTGCTGCACCCGGTGCACGTGGGAGGCGAAGCACGCGACGATCAGCCGCTGCCGGCTGCGACTGAACACCCGGTCCAGGGCGGGCGTGATGTCGCGTTCCGGGGTGGTGAAGCCCGGCACCTCGGCGTTGGTGGAGTCCACCAGGAACGCGTCCACGCCGGCCTCACCCAGCCGGGCGAACGCCCGCAGGTCCGTCAGCCGGCCGTCCAGCGGCAGCTGGTCCATCTTGAAGTCCCCGGTGTGCAGGACCAGGCCTGCCGGGGTCCGGATCGCGACGGCCAGGGCATCCGGGATGGAGTGGTTGACCGCCACGAACTCGAGCCCGAACGACCCGATGCTCATGCTCTCCCCGTCGGCGACCACCTGGGTCCGGGTGCCGCGGATCCGGTGCTCGCGGATCTTCCCCTCCAGCAGCGCCAGGGTCAGCTTCGAGCCGATCAGCGGGATGTCGGCCCGCTGTCGCAGCAGGTAGGGCACCGCGCCGATGTGGTCCTCGTGACCGTGCGTGAGAACGAGACCGACGACGTCGTCCAGTCGATCGGCCAAGGCGTCGAAGCCCGGCAGGATCAGGTCGACGCCCGGATGGGAGTCCTCGGGGAACAGCACGCCGCAGTCGACCAGCAGCACCTTGCCCTCGTACTCGAAGGCGGTCATGTTGCGCCCGATGTCACCCAAACCACCGAGCGGAATGATGCGCAGGGTTCGGGACGACAGCGGTGGCGGGGTCTTCAATGCACTGGCGGCCACGACGTTCACCCTACTGAGGAGGTTGTCTGGGCCAGCGGCGAGCCGGCGGCCCAGCCGTCGAACCCCGGACGTAGTGAAGTCCGTGAGTGCCTGCTCGGGGGTTCAGGTAATCACGGACTTCGTAAGTATCTTGACCCATATCGAGGCGCTCTGCTAATTGAATGGCTGTGATCTGCGTCACATGAGGAAGTTCGTGGCTTCCGGCCGTGATCGACCGCCGATCCGCGCGGCTCGAGTTTCGCGTCGAGCACTAGATTCGCGTCCGTGACTGCGCCGGCCCAGACCAATGATCACGTGCGGTTGGCGCTGCCCGCCGAGGCCCGGACGATCGCCGAGACCCAGCGCCGGGTCTGGGCGGACGCCCCCGCCGAGTCGGGCTCTTCGGCTCTGCTGGACGCCGTCGACACCGCCGCCATGATCGAGGCCTGGACCCGCGCGATCACCCGGCCACCCGCGGCCCGACATCGGGTCCTGGTGGCCCTCAGCGACAGTCGTCTCGTGGGGTACGCGGTCACCGGCCCCGCCGGAGACCCTGACGCCGACCCCGCCGCCGACGGCGCGATCGAAGAACTGGCCATCGACCCCGTCGGCCGCCGGCTCGGGCACGGTTCGCGGCTGCTCAACGCCTGCGCCGACACCCTGCAGGCCGACGGCTTCACCCAGGCCAGCTGCTGGGTGCCGAGCCGGGACGACGACCTCCGCCGCTTCCTGGCCGACGCCGGTTGGGCGCCCGACGGTGCGTCCCGGGAGATCGGCACCGAGGACGAGTCTGTCCGCGTCAAGCAGGTCCGCCTGCACGTATCGCTGGAGTCCTGAGGCCGACCACACCCACAAGGTGTTGCGAAGTGCACCGACCACGGTGCACTTCGTCACACCTTGCGGGACCGCTATCCCTGGAGGGGCAGGTTCTCCCCGCTCGCGCCGAACCGGACGCCGGCCTCGGTGACGGTCAGCTCGGTCACCTTGAGGTTGTACGGCAACTCACCCAGCGGCACGGCTCGCAGCACCAGCCGGCCGGCGGCGTCCAGGAGCCCCGGGTCGCCCTCGGAGCCCGGGACGGTGACCTCGGCATCCTCGATGGCGAGGGTCTGATCCGCCACGTTCAGCACCGGACGCCCGGTGGCGGTGCCGTTGACGGTCAGCCGGCCGATGGGCACGGAGAACGCGATGGTGATCCGGTCCGGAGCCGCGTAGGACAGGTCCAGGCCGGTGAGCGCGCTCAGACTCGGGTACGAGAGCAGCCCCGTCGCCTGGCCCTGCCCGGCCACGACCTTGGTGAACTGGTCGCTGATGGTGATGTCGGAGAAGGTGGCGTCGACGTCGGTCGCGGTGGCGCCGTTGCTGTTCGGCAACTCCAGCTCGGCCAGTTGCACGTGCGCCGAGTTGACCCGACCGGTAGCGATCTCGGTGAGGAACGGCCACGGGCCCAGATCCACCGACGGCGGCTGCGCGGAGCCCAGCGCCGTTTGCGCCTCGGTGGCGATCCGCCGCTCCACCAGGGCCTGCACGCCACGGTCCGCGGCGAAGACCAACACGAGCACGCCCACGATCACCACGGCGGCGATGATCAGCCGACGACCCGTCCGCGATCGTGGTCGCTCTACCGGCGTGGCCGGCTGAGCGTTACTCACGGGCCACCGATACCCAGCAACGATTCGATCCCGATCCCCAGACCGGGCTGAGTCCCGACGGCCCGGGTGGCGGCGAGCACCCCGGGCATGAACGACACCCGGTCGAAGGAATCGTGCCGGATGGTCAGCGTCTCGCCCTCGGCGCCGAACAGGACCTCCTGATGGGCAACCAGACCTCGCAGTCGTACGCCGTGCACGGCGATGTCGGCCACCTTCGCACCGCGGGCCCCCGGCAGTTCGTGCAGCGTGGCGTCCGGCGGCAACGGCAGCCCGGCGGCGACGCGCGCCGCCCCAACCCGGCGCGCGGTCGTCGCGGCGGTCCCGGACGGCGCGTCCACCTTGCCCGGGTGGTGCAACTCGATGATCTCGACGCTCTCGTAGAACTTCGCGGCCTGCTCGGCGAAGTGCATCATCAGCACCGCACCGATGGAGAAGTTGGCCGCGATGATCACCCCCACGCGCGGATGGTGCGCGAGCCAGTCGCGGATCTGGTCGAGTTTCGCGTCGTCGAAGCCGGTGGTACCGACGACGGCGTGGATGTCGCGGTCGATGCACCACCGGAGGTTGCCCAGCACCGCGTCGGGATGGGTGAAGTCGATCGCGACCTCGGCGGCCGCGACCGGTCCCCGATCGTCGCCCACGTCGACCGCGGCCACGAGTTCGAGTTCGTCCGCCGCCTCGACGGCCCGGCACACCTCGGCCCCCATCTTGCCCCTGGACCCGAACACCGCGACCTTCATGGTCAACCAGTCTGCCAACAGCCGCCGTAGTCGAGCCGTCGCCACTCGCGGACCCACCACCGCCATCGTCGGCGGCCGCGCGAACAAAGCCTCCGCCACCTCCCGGATCTCGGCGGGCGTGACCGCCTGATAGCCGTCGATGAGGTCGTTGAGGGTCCGCTCGTCGCCGATCAGCGCGTTGCCGCCGAGCCGACTCATCCGGTGGACCGGCCCTTCGAACGCCAACGTGGTCTGACCCCGCAGTTGACTCTGGGCGCGGGCGAGTTCGTCGGCGCTCACGCCGTGTTCGGCCACTTCCTGCAGGATGGCGCGCACCAGCGCGGTGATCTCCAGCAGCTTCTCCGGCGCGCACTGCCAGTCCACGCTCCAGGTTCCGGCGTCGGTGTAGGCCGCCTCCCCCGCGTCGATGCCGTACGTCAACCCGCGCCGCTCCCGGACCTCCACGAACAGCCGGGAGGACATCCCGCCGCCGAGGATCACCGACAGCAGACCGAGCGGATACCGCGACGGGTCGAACACGCCGCGGCCCGGAAAAGCCAGCACGGCCGTGGATTGTTCGACCCGCCGGTGCGCCGTGATCAAGCCGCCGCCGGCCGAGAATCGGGCGCGCTTCGGCGGCACCGGGCGCGCCGGTCCGGTCGGCGCGGCGATCGGCGCCAGTTGTGCCACCAGCCGGTCGTGATCGACGTGACCCGTGGCGGCGACAACCATGGTGTCGGTCCGGTAGTGGCGTGCCCAGTGCCCCGCGACCTGGCGCCTGGTCATCTCCCTGATCGACGCCGGTGACCCGATCACCGGAGTCCCCAGGCCGCCGTCGCCGAACAGCGCGCTCATGATCAGCTCCTGGGCGACCTCGGCCGGGTCGTCTCCGTGCATGGCGATCTCGTCCAAGATCACCGCCCGCTCTGCGTCGACGTCGGCCGATCTGAGCAGCGAGCCGGTGATCATGTCGGTGAGTACGTCGGTGGCCAACGCGGCGTCGATGTCGAGCACCCGCGCGTAAAAGCAGGTGTGCTCCTTGGCGGTGTACGCGTTGAGATCACCGCCCACGGACTCCACGGCCATCGAAATCTGCTCGGCCGAGCGTTGCCGGGTGCCCTTGAACAGCAGGTGTTCCAGGAAGTGCGAGGCTCCGCTGAGCCGGGGCGTTTCGTGCCGCGAGCCCACCGGCACGAAGAAACCGAGGCTGAAGGTACGGCTCAGCGGCACCTGCTCGGTGACCAGCTGCAAACCACCCGGAAACAACTCACGCCGGACCTCACCGGCCACCAGCGGTGGCCGGGACGCCCGGCGCGAGATTCTGCTCAGAGTCGGTGCCTAACTCAGACCGGGACCTCTTCGGCCACGACCGGGATCAGCGACAGCTTGCCCCGGTCGTCGATCTCGTTGATCTCGACCTGGATCTTCTGGCCCACGCTGACGACGTCCTCGACACTCTCCACCCGCGCGCCGCCGGCCAAGGGCCGCAGCTTCGAGATGTGCAGCAGGCCGTCCTTGCCGGGCAGCAGCGAGACGAACGCGCCGAAGGCCGTGATCTTGACCACGGTGCCCAGGTAGCGCTCGCCCTTCTCCGGCATGGTCGGGTTGGCGATCGCGTTGATCATGACCCGAGCGGCTTCGGCCTTGTCGCCGGAGTCCGCACCGACGTAGATCGTGCCGTCGTCCTCGATGCTGATCTGGGCGCCGGTGTCGTCCTGGATCTGGTTGATCACCTTGCCCTTGGGCCCGATCACCTCGCCGATCTTGTCGACCGGGATGGTGATGGTGATGATCCGCGGGGCGTAGAGGCTCATCTCGTCCGGCCCGTCGATGGCTTCGCCCATCACCTCGAGCAGCGTGGTGCGCGCGTCCTTGGCCTGGTCCAGCGCCTGGGCCAGCACGCTGGCCGGAATCCCGTCCAGCTTGGTGTCCAGCTGCAGCGCGGTGATGAACTCCGACGTCCCGGCGACCTTGAAGTCCATGTCGCCGTACGCGTCCTCCGCACCCAGGATGTCGGTCAGGGCGACGTAGGAGGTCTGACCGTCGACGGTGTCGGACACCAGGCCCATGGCGATGCCGGCCACCGGCGCGCGCAGCGGCACTCCGGCGTTCAGCAGGGCCAGGGTCGATGCGCAGACCGAGCCCATCGAGGTGGATCCGTTGGAGCCCAGGGCTTCGGAGACCTGCCGGATGGCGTACGGGAACTCTTCGCGCGTCGGCAGCACCGGGATCAGCGCCCGCTCGGCGAGCGCCCCGTGGCCGATCTCGCGCCGCTTGGGCGAACCGACCCGACCGGTCTCGCCGGTGGAGTAGGGCGGGAAGTTGTAGTTGTGCATGTAGCGCTTGGTGGTTTCCGGCGCCAGGGTGTCGAGCTTTTGCTCCATGCCCAGCATGTTCAGCGTGGAGACGCCCAGGATCTGGGTCTCGCCGCGCTGGAACAGGGCCGAGCCGTGCACCCGCGGCAGCACGGCGACCTCGGCCGACAGGGTGCGGATGTCGCTCAACCCCCGACCGTCGATGCGCACCTTGTCGCGCAGGATCTTCTGCCGCACCAACTTCTTGGTCAGCGCCCGGTACGCACCGGAGATCTCCTTCTCGCGGCCCTCGAACTGCCCCGACAGCTGGTCCTTGATCTTGTTCTTCAAGACCTCGGTCGACTCTTCCCGGTGCTGCTTGTCGGCGATCGTCATGACCTGCGCCAGTTCTTCCGAGGCGGCCGCGGCCACGGCCTCGTACACGTCGTCTTGGTAGTCCAGGAAGATCGGGAACTCGGCGGTGGTCTTCGGGAACTTCGCCGCAAGTTCGGCCTGCGCGTCGCACAGCGCCTTGATGTGTGGCTTGGCGGCTTCCAGTCCGGCGGCGACCACGGTCTCGGTCGGAGCGGTCTTGCCCGCCCGCACCAAATTCCAGGTCTGGTCCGTCGACTCGGCCTCGACCATCATGATCGCGACGTCACCGTCGGGCAGCACCCGACCGGCCACGACCATGTCGAAGGTGGACTCCTCGAGCTGGTCCACGTCCGGGAAGCCGACCCACTGATCGCCGATCAGGGCGACCCGGATGCCGCCGACGGGTCCGGTGAACGGCAGCCCGGCCAGGGTGGTGGACAGCGAGGCGGCGTTGATGGCCACCACGTCGTAGGTCTTGTTGGGGTTCAGGGCCATCACGGTGACGACGACCTGGACCTCGTTGCGCAGGCCCTTGACGAAGCAGGGGCGTAGCGGCCGGTCAATCAGCCGGCAGGTGAGGATCGCGCCTTCGGACGGGCGGCCCTCGCGGCGGAAGAACGAGCCGGGAATCCGCCCGACGGCGTACATCCGCTCCTCGACGTCCACGGTGAGCGGGAAGAAGTCGATGGCTTCGCGCGGCTTGTGCTGCGCGGTGGTGGCGGACAACAACATCGTGTCGTCGTCCAGGTAGACGGTCGCCGAGCCGGCGGCCTGCCGGGCCAGCAGCCCGGTTTCGAAGCGCACGACGTGCTTGCCGAGCGCTCCGTTGTCGATCACGGCTTCAGCGAACTGAAGATCGGGTCCCTCCACGGGTACTCCTGTTCTGACGCCGCCCCGAATGGACGGCATCGATGAGGATCACACCCGCACGCATCACTCTCGGCCCGCTGACTCGACGGGGGCCGGTCTTCGATCGAGGTCCTCGGTGCGCCAACGTGATGGCGAGCGTTCCGAAAACCACTACCGGAGACCGAACCAGTCCGTGACCTGAGTCTGGGGGGTTCGAGCCCGTACGGGATGCAATCGCAGTGGTTGGTTGTGACACTGGTCCGTATGAAATTGGTCTGTATGAAGTTGGTCCGTATGAAGTTGTCACCCGGGGCCCGGGCTGATCGCTCAGCGACGCAGGCCCAGGCGCTCGATCAGCGAGCGGTAGCGCTCGATGTCGGTCTTGGCCGTGTAGTTCAGCAGCCGGCGGCGCTGACCCACCAGGAGCATCAGGCCACGACGACTGTGGTGGTCGTGCTTGTGCTCCTTGAGGTGCTCCGTCAGGTGCGCGATGCGCTTGGTGAGGATCGCGACCTGGACCTCGGGGGAACCCGTGTCACCTTCGCTGGTCGCGTACTCGGCGATGATCTTGCTCTTCTCGGCAGCGTCGATCGACACTGTTCTCCCTTCGAGGTTCGTTGCGCGGCGCCCCCGCTGTCCTCGTAGTCGAGGTCCCACGTCTGTGGAAGGGAGCCCTTGGGTGTCCGCGGCCGTTCGAACGGCACCGCCACCTTACCAGCGGGACCCCGCCCGACCCGAATCGAGCGACGCGCCAACGGGCGACGTATCGAACCGGGTCACCGACCCCTCATCGCGGAAAGACCGAGTTCGAGGAGGAGCGGCATGTCCAGAACCAGGGTAGGACGCGGCATCGCGGTGGCGGTGGCCGCAGTGGCGGGTTTGGGTGCCGTGGCACTCGCCGCACCGCCGGCCATCGCCGAGGCCGAGGGCTGCACGGCGGGGATGACGTCGGACTTCAACGGCGACGGATTCTCGGACACGATCGTGGCAGACCCGTACGCGACGGTGGGCGGGCAGGCCCAGGCCGGCCGCATCCTTGTCCTCTACGGCGACGCCGACGCCCGCATCGGCGAAGGTCCGCGTTCCTACGTGCAGCAAGGTGCCGGCGCCGTCGGCAACGCACCCGAGAGCGGCGACCGGTTCGGTACGGCCGTGGCCGTGGCCGACGTCAACTGCGACGACTACTCCGACGTGGTGGTCGGCAGCCCGTACGAGGACATCGGCGGCCAGGCCGACTCCGGCTACGTGCAGATCGTCTGGGGCGAGTCATCCGGGCTGGGTCTGGGCATCCCCTCCCGGCAGCTGAATCAGAGCACGTTCGGGAACCCCGTCGTCGCGGCCGACCAGTTCGGCTTCGCCGTCGACGCCCTCGAAGACGTCGGTCAAGGCGGCACCAGCGACGAGTGGGCGTACGCCCTGGCCATCGGCGCTCCGGGCACGAACGTCGCCGGCCAGAACGACGCCGGCTGGGTCGGCTTCGAGGTCGCCTACGACGGCGAGAACGAACCGGTCGAGGTCACGCAGGACACCCCCGGAGTGCCCGGCGCCGCGGAGGCCGGGGACCGCTTCGGTGCCGCCGTCTCCCTCAACTACCTGACGGGGATCACCGACGTCGTGGACGCGGTCGTCGGCGTGCCGAACGAGGACATCGGCGCTCTGGCCGACGCGGGCGCGATCACCGTCGTCCGCGACATCTACTATTCCGACGACGTCCAGGCCGAGGCCTTCGACCAGAACTCGCCGGGAGTCGCGGGATCGGCGGAGGCGGGCGATGTCTTCGGCCGGAGCCTGGACACCATCAAGGTCGGGGGCACCAGCCGGATTGCCGTCGGCGTGCCCGGCGAGGACCTGGGGGCGGCCGTGAACGCCGGGGCGGTCCAGTTGTTCGCCGGTCCCACCACCGCCATCACGCCGACCGCCAACTTGTCCCAGGACACCGCCGGGGTGTCCGGAACTGCCGAGTCGCAGGACGGATTCGGCAGCCGGTTGGCGTTCATCGGCCCGGGGTTGGCGGATCCGGCCACCCGGCTCGCGGTCAGCTCGCCGACCGAGGACGGCGAAGCGGCCGACACCGGTCTCGTCCAGGTCTTCCCGCTGACCGACCTCGGCGCCGAGGCCAGCTACAGCCAGAGCAGCCCCGGGGTGCCCGGCGTCGCCAGCGCCGGTGACCGATTCGGCACCGGGCTGGCCTTCGTGTCCGGCGCGTCCGAGCGGGCCCTCATCGTCGGCGTCCCCGACGACGTCGATCACAGCACCGGCATGGTCAACGTCATTCCGCTGGGCGGCGGCGCGCCGCGGTTCTGGGCCCCGGGGGTCGGCGGCGTCCCGGCTGCGGGAGCCAGCCGATTCGGCGACCCGCTGGGCAACGTCAACGGCGGCACCACCTGAGCGGCATCGGGGAGCGCTGCGTACCGCACCGGCCCGACATCGGTAGTCCGTACCGATGCCGGGCCGGTGCCGGTCCTCGTACAACTGTCGAGAACCTGCACTCGACCGTACGGAGAATTCGATGAACCCATCTCGCCGCAGCCAACGCCGCATCCCACGTCGCGTCGCTGCTTTGGTGACGGGCGCAGCCCTCGGCACGGCCAGCCTGGCCCTGACGGCAACGCCGGCCAGTGCCGCCACCACTGCGACCTTCACGGCGTCGATCGGTCTGTTGAGCATCTTCGGCGACAACGCGGACAACAACGTCAGCATCAGCCGGAGCGCAGCAGGAGCCATCCTGATCAACGGTGGGGCCATCGGCGTCGTCGGCGGCAACCCGACGGTGTCGAACACCACCAGCATCCAGGTCTTCGGCCTCGGCGGCAACGACGTGATCTCACTGTCGGAGAGCAACGGCGCGTTGCCACGCGCGCTCCTCTTCGCCGGTAGCGGCAACGACGTGATCACCGGTGGCTCGGGAGCCGACCAACTGTTCGGCCAGGCGGGTGACGACACCCAGCTCGGCAAGGGCGGCAACGACGTGTTGTTCGGTGGCTCCGAGAACGACACCCTGATCGGTGGTGACGCCGACGACCAGGTGTTCGGCGAGGCCGGTACCGACCGGTTGGTCTGGAACAACGGGGATGACACCGACCTTTTCGAGGGAGGCGCCGACACCGACGCAGTGCAGGTGAACGGCTTCGACGGCGCGGAGGTGTTCCAGGCCGCCGCCAACGGGTCCCGGGTGCGCTTCGACCGGATCACCCCCTCGCCCTTCTCGATCGACATCGGCACCAGTGAGTCGCTGACGGTGACCATGAACGGCGGCAACGACCGATTCACCGGCGTCGGCAACCTGGACGCGTTGATCAAGCTCACCGTCGACGGCGGAGCCGGCGCCGACCAGCTGCTGGGCGGTGACGGCGCCGACGTGTTCGTGGGTGGTGAGGGGAACGACTTCGTCGACGGTCAGAACGGCGACGACGTCGCCTTCCTGGGCGCGGGTGACGACGTGTTCCAGTGGGATCCCGGCGACGACAACGACGTGATCGAAGGCCAGGACGGCACCGACACCATGCTGTTCAACGGCAGCGGCGCGAGCGAGCGGATCGACGTCACCGCCGTCGGCGGCCGGGTCCGCTTCTTCCGCGACGTGGCTTCGGTCAACATGGATCTGAACGACCTCGAGAACGTTGCGTTCAAAGCCTTCGGCGGGGCCGACAACGTGACGGTCCGCGACCTGTCGGGTACGGATGTCACCGACGTGCGGACCGACCTGGCGGGGTCGGTCGGTGGCACCGGCGGTGACGGTCAGGCCGACTTCGTTCGGGTGGAGGGCACCAACGGCGACGACGTCGTGTCCGTCGACGGTTCACCCGCCCTGCAGCAGGTCAACGGCCTGGCCTCCCGGGTTCGGGTGACCAACGCCGAGGGCGAGCTCGATCGCGTCCAGGTCGTCGCTGTGAACGGGAACGACGTGGTCGCAGCCTCGGCGATCTCGGCTCCGGCCCGCTTGCTCCTCGAGGGTGGCGACGGCGATGACGTCCTGATCGGCGGCGACGGCGACGACAACCTGCAGGGTGGCGCGGGCGACGACGTGTTGCTCGGTGGTCCCGGCATCGATGTCCTGAACGGCGGCCCGGGTGACGACATCCTGCTGCAGGGCGAGATCGTGACCGACGGAGTCGCGCCGACGAAGGCGTGGCTGGCGGCCAACCTGCGGTCGGACGGCCCCGACACGCTGCTGAACCTGGGCGGTCGCCGACAGGTCCGGCTACCGGGCGTGTCCGCGGACTCGCTGCTGCAATGAGTCCCCACCAGGAGCTCGACGGGGTCAGAGCCGGCTACTGACCCCGGCAGCCTCCTGCTCGATGGCCGCCCAGCTCAGCGATGGATCTCCACCAGGAGCACCCAGGCGCTGGTGACCGTGGTGATCAGCCCGAGGATCAGGGCCACCACCAGCCAGTACAGCCCACCGCCGGCCTCCACCAGCAAGCTGACACCGGCGATCGAGATCGGCAGGAAGCTGACCACGATCCCCACGACGGGTACGACCGTCCACAGCGCGCGACCCTCGGGGTCGGCAGGAATGCGCATTCGGGGGACCAGTTGGACCAGGCCACCCAGCAGACCGACGACCACCAACTCGATCGCGAGCAGCTCGGTGCTCTGACCGGGAGTGAGCACCAAGATCGACACGACGAGCGCGGTGACCATGATCGACAGCGATTCGGCGGCCCGTCGCGGTAGGGCGGCCGCACGCCAGGATCTCGCGCAGGTTGATCGACACGGCGACGAACAGCAGGCCCGCCAAGGCGGCCGCCGCGCCGGCCATGGCCACGAAGAGGTCGTGCCAGGCTTCCGGGTCGTACGCGATCATCTGCTCTGCTCCGCCCTCGATCTTCCGGGCCGCATGCTATTGCCGACGACGCGGTGCGACCAAGATCGGCGCGCCGGGAAGCGGTTGACCCCATGCACTGAACCGGTTTAGCGTCGCGGGATGACCGACAGCGCCGCCGGATCGACCAGGTTCGAACTATCCCGACGCGGGTTGTTGGCCGGAGGGCTCGGGCTCGCCGCCGCCGGAGTCGTGGGTACCGCCCGGACCGCGGCGGCTGCGCCACCCGGTGCGGACCGCTTCTCCGCCCGGACGTTGCGGAAGTGGGCCGACGACACCTGGGCCTCGTTGGTGGCGATGACCGACGAGGACACCGGCCTCACCGCCGACAACATCGAGGCCTCGATCCGCAACCCGGTACGCAGCGGCTACACCTCCCCGACCAACATCGGCGGCTACCTGTGGAGCGCGATCGTCGCCCGCGAGTCTGGGATTCATCTCCCGCCGCGAGTGCAGCGCACGCATCCGGCAGACCCTGCGCACCCTGCCCCTGGAACTCGCACGAGCCGAGCGGGATGTTCTACAACTGGTACGACGAGGAGACACGGAGAAGCTCACCACCTGGCCGGTTGACGGCAGCAGGGTCTACCCGTTCATGTCCAGCGTCGACAACGGCTGGCTGGCCGCCGCACTGATCGTGGTCCGGAACGCCGATCCGTCCAACGCCCACCGGCGACGGCACTCCTGCGCCGGATGAACTTCCGGCTGTACTACAACCCGCGCCGGGACTCGCCTCGGACTGGGACTGATGGGCGGCTTCTGGGACGGCGAGCGCCACCCGAGCAGCGCGCATCGTGGGCAACTTCCTCGGCGAGGGCGCCAACGTCACCTACACCGGTTTCCACTACGACACGACCGTTCGGAGACCCGGATCGCCTCCTACATCGCCATCGCCCGGGGGCAGGTCCCGGCCAAGCACTACTTCGGCACCTAGCGGACCTTCCCGCCGGCGGACTCGACTGCCAGGAGCGGCGGCCGACCGGCAGACCCGCACGTATCTCGGCATCGACGTCTTCGAGGGCACCTACGAGTACCGCGGCATGCGCCTCGTGCCCGGCTGGGGCGGCTCGATGTTCGAGGCGCTGATGCCGAACATGTTCGTGCCGGAGGAGCGTTGGGCACCGCACTCGTGGGGCATCAACCACCCGCTGACCGTCCGGGCCCAGCGCGAGCACGGGCTGCTCGAGGCGAAGTACGGCTACTGGGGCTTCTCCCCGGCCAGCGACCCGACCCGAGCTCTCCAGACCGGCCGTCGGCTACCGCGAGTACGGCGTCGACGCCATCGGGATGAACCCGGACGGCTACTTCTCCGACGTGGAGAGGAGCAACTACGACGCCGGGGACGTACGGCTGCCCGCCCCACACCAGTCCCCGAACCCGAACTTCGGCGACGGCGTCGTCACCCCGCACGCCCTGTTCCTGGCCATGCACCACGAGCCGCAGAACGCGTACGCCAACCTGCGCAAGCTGCAGCGCAACCACGACTCGTACGGGGCGGGCGGCTTCTTCGACGCCATCGCCGTCGGGCCCGAGCATCGTGGCCAAGTGCTACCTGTCGCTCGATCAGGCGATGGTGCTGGGCTCGATCGGCAACGTGATCGGCGGCGGCATCGTCCGGCGGGCCTTCTGTGCCGGCGACATCCGGCGACGCATCCGGCCGCTCATCGCCATGGAGCGGTTCGGTGCCGGGCTGATCTAAGGTGGGGCGGGTGATCACCGTCGCCGGCCTCGCCCCTTCGGTCGACCTGACCTACCTCGTCGACCAGCTGGAGTTGGGCCGGATCCACCGGCCCACCGACGCCGTCCGCTGCGCGGGAGGCAAACCGCTCAATATGGCGCGGGCGGCGGCGGCGCTCGGTGCCGACGTCGGGCTGGTCGCCGTACTCGGCGGCTGGACCGGGGACTGCTTGGCGGCCAGCTCGGGAGGCCGGAGATCGCCGTCGACCGTGACGACACCGGCGCTGACCCGGACCTGTGTCTCGATCAGCCTCCGAGACTCCGACAAGTTGACCGAGATCTACGAGTACGCCGAGCCCATCCCGGCCGATGTCTGGGCCGATCTGACGGCGGCGGTGGCCGCGGCTGGCCGGCGTCCCGGCTGGCTGGTCATCTCTGGCGGCCCGCCGCGCGGGTTGGCGCCGACCGCCCTCGCCGAGCTGGCCGGGCTCGGCACACGGCCAGGTTGCCGAGTCGCGGCGGACACCCACGGCCCGTCGCTGGCCCGCTGCTGTGACGCCGGCCCGGACTGGTGAAGATCAACCGGTCACGAGGCGGCCGAGGTGCTCGGGCTCGCGTCGGCGGATTCGCTGGCCGCGATGGCCAACGCGCTGCAGGAGCGGACCGGCGGGATGGTGGTCCTCACCGACGGCGCGGCCGGTTCGCTCGGTCTGGACGCGTCGGGGCGGGTGTTCGAGGTCACCGCCCGCGCTCCGCGGTCGGTTCCCGGTCGGCAGTGGCGACTCGTACCTCGGTGGGCTGCTCACCGCCCTGGACCGAGGCGACGATCTGCCCGCCGCACTGCGTCTCGCCACCGCCGCCGGGATCGCCAACGCCCAGATCCCTGGACCCGGCAACTTCGACCTCGCCCTGGTGCGAGAACTGGCGTCCGAGAAGTAGCCTCCCCCGATTTTCCGGCGCCCGGAACCGGGAAGGTCTACTTCTCGATGGGGCTGAGCACGTGCCGCGTGTCTTCGACGTCTTTGTGCATCTGTGCGATCAGAGCTTCCATCCCGCGGTACTTCACCTGGCCGCGGAGGCGGGCGTAGAAGTCGATGGCGATCTCGACCCCGTACAGCTCGAGGTCGTCGCGATCGAGTACGTACGCCTCGACGCGGCGCTCGTGGCCGTCGAAGGTCGGATTGGTCCCCACCGAAATGGCGGCGGGCCAGCGCGGTGACGGCCGGTCGAGTCGGGTGACCCACCCCGCGTACACGCCGTCGGCCGGCACGGCCATGCCCGGTGCCACCGGCAGGTTGGCGGTCGGGAAGCCCATCTGCCGACCGCGCTGATCGCCCACCACCACGACTCCGCTGAACCGGAACGTCTGGTCGCTCAGTTCGCGCACCCGGCCGAAGTCACCCTCGGCCACCGCGTGCCGGATGAGGGTGGACGAGCTCGGCTGAGAACCGTCGGTCACCAGCGGCACACCCTGGACGGCGAACCGGCCCGCCCCCAGCTCGCGCCATCGCCTCGACGTCGCCGGCGGCCCGGAAACCGAAGCGGAAGTTCTCCCCCACCACGATCCGGACCGGATTCAGGGGTAGCAGGACCCGATCGACGAACTCGGCCGGGCTCCACTGCGCCACCTCGGGCGTGAACTCGACCACCTCGACATCGTCGACGCCGGCCGCTTCCAACAGCTCGATCCGCCGCGCCAGGGAGGTGAGCAGTGGCGGGACCTGATCCGGGCGGACCACCGACATCGGGTGCGGCCAGAACGTCACCGCCACGAGTGGTGCCTCCGGTTCCGCAGCTCGGGCGATCCGCAGCAACTCGACGTGACCACGGTGTACGCCGTCGAAGTTGCCGATCACGATCACCGGCCCCACCTGTCGATCGTCGCTCTGCTCGACCACCCTGATCCTCCTCCGCCCGACGTCCGGGCCACCCGCCAGCCTAATGTCGTGGGCCGATCGCCCTCCCGGATTCACCCGGGCGGCTGCCGACGGGCTCGCTCGATCAACTCCGCCTCCTTCCGGCGTGCGTCGCGCAGCTTCGCCTCCGCCTCCCGGCGCGCCTTGGTGGCCGCCTTGAGCCGGGCGTCCCGCGGATACTCGAACTCGCCAAGCGCATTCGCGGACCCTTCCTCGGCCGGGCGCGCCGCGGAACCGACGGCTCGCTCGAGGCCGTCCAGGGCCCGCTCCAGGGCGAACCGGAACGGATCGTCGGCCTCATCGTCGCTCATCCCGCCGGCCGCGAGCGCCTGGGTCAGCGCCGGATACCGGTCCGCGGTGACCAGTTCGGCGAAGACCGCCTGCTCGGCCGCGTACTGGTCGTGGCTGGCGAGCGAGCGGTCGATCGTCGCCTGCCATCGGGTCAGCCCGCTCACCATCAAGACGGCCGCGACCGCGTCGCTCGCCGACATCTGCGCCGGTGCGAGGATCCGCAAGCCCCAGTCCAGCCAGGACAGGTTGTTGGGCATGATCGGGACCCCCTCGATGGGGATGTCCAGCAGCCACGGGTGGCGGGCGTACTGTGCGGTGACGGCGCCGGCCCAGCGGCGCAACCCAGCTCGCCAGTCCGAGCCGATCTCGTCGTGATCGGGCGGGTCACCGATCCCCTCGTCAGACATCAACTGGATCAGGTCGTCCTTGGCGGACACGTACCGGTACAGCGACATCGTGGTGTAGCCCAGCCGGGTGGCGACGCTGCCCATCGACACCGCCCCCAGGCCGTCGGCGTCGGCGATCTCGATCGCGGCTTCGACGATCCGTTCGATGCTCAGCTCGCGCTTGGGCCCGCGCTGGGGGTCGGCCGCGATCCCCCAGGCCAAGGCGATTCCACGCGGCAGTTCGATGTCATCCACCCGCGGACCCTCTCATCTCGGCGGCGTGGGTCATCGTAGCCGTCCGTGTACCCCCTACACGAGATATATGCTATAAACAGTTTTACTCATACACAGTTGTTGCTTCGACGAAGGAGGCGCCATGGCAGCAATCGAAATCGCCGGGCTGACGAAGTCGTTCGGTACGGCCGCCCGGCCCGTCCTGGACGGCGTGGATCTGGAGGTGGCGTCCGGCACGGTCTTCGCCCTGCTCGGTCCGAACGGAGCCGGTAAGACCACCCTCATCAACATCGCCACCACCCTCCTCCCGGCCGACGGGGGCCGGCTGTCGGTGGCCGGCCACGACGTCGCAACGGATCCGGACGCGGTCCGCCGGGCGATCAGCGTGACGGGCCAACACACCGGGGTCGACGAGGTGCTGACGGCCCGGGAGAACCTGGTTCTCATCGGCCGGCTCAGCGGCCTGGGCGCCCGCCCCGCCCGGCAGGTGGCCGAGGCGCTGATCGATCAGTTCGACCTGGCGGATGCTGCCGATCGACGGGTAGCCACCTTCTCCGGCGGGATGCGCCGGCGACTCGACCTGGCCCTGAGTCTGGTCACCGTGCCGGAGATCATCTTCCTCGACGAACCCACCACCGGCCTGGACACCCGCTCTCGCCAGCAGCTCTGGACGATCATCGCCGACCTGGCCACGGCTGGGGTGACGGTACTGCTCACCACGCAGTATCTGGAGGAGGCCGACCGACTCGCTCACCGGGTCGCGGTGCTCAACGAGGGGCGGATCGTGGCCGTCGGGGATCCGCGGGAGCTCAAGGCCAGGGTCGGTCGGGAGGTGCTGGAGGTGCGCGACGACGACGACGCCCTGCTCGCCGAGTTGCCCACCGACGGCACTGTCGCCTCGATCCGGGAGACCCTCGCCGGGCTGGACGGCGCCGGCTCCGCCTCGGTGACGCTGCGCAAACCGACTCTCGACGACGTCTTCATGACCCTCACCTCGGCAGCTGTCCGATGACCACCGTCACCGTGGCCACCGACCGGACGGCCGAACGTCGGACCAGCAGGCACTGGGCTACCCAAGCGATCTTCGTCGGCCGCAGCCTGCGGCATTCGATCCGCAACGTGGACGCGTTGATCATGACCATCGCGCTGCCGGTGATCTTGATGCTGCTGTTCGTGTACGTCTTCGGTGGCGCGATCGAGCCCGGCGGCGGGTACGTCGACTACGTGGTGCCAGGGATCATCCTGCTCTGCTCGGGTTTCGGCGCGGCCGGCACGGCGGTCGGCGTGGCCGCGGACATGACCAACGGGGTCATCGAACGCTTCCGCACCATGCCGATCACCAGTTCGGCGGTGATCACCGGGCATGTGGTCGCGAGTCTGGTTCGCAACCTGGTCGCCACGGCGATCGTGATCATGGTCGCGCTGCTGGTCGGCTTCCGGCCGACGGCCTCACTGGCCGGCTGGCTCGGCGCGCTGGGCCTGGTGGCGTTGTGGATCCTCGCCATCACGTGGCTGTTCGCCGCACTCGGACTGCTGTCCCGCAGCGTCGAGGCGGCCGGCAACTACGGCTTCGCGCTGCTGTTCCTGCCGTACCTCTCCAGTGCCTTCGTGCCCCTGGACACCCTGCCGGTCGGTCTGCGCTGGTTCGCCGAGCATCAGCCGCTGACGCCGATCATCGAGTCGGTCCGCGGCCTGCTGCTCGGCACCGATCCGGGTTCCGCCCCGATCTGGGCCGTCGGCTGGTCCCTGGTGATCACCGTCGCCGCGATGATCTGGGCCGGCTGGCTGTTCCGGCGTCGGGCGGGCCGGCGCTGACCAGAGGCTGGTCAGCCCACGAAGACGGCGTCGGCCACCGCGTCCGGTCCGTCGGATCGGTAGAGGGCGAGGAACTCGCCGGCCGGATCGAGCAGGGCGGTCGGGTGACCCGGCAGCGCGAGGCCGGGTAGCCGCCGGCCGTACCGGACCGCGGCGGCCTGCTCCGGGTCGAGCACGAGCACCGGGAAGGTCCGCCGCACGACCTCCGGCAGCGGCATCACTTCCAGCCGGTCCGGGGACGGCTCGATGACCTGGGCCTCCGCGATCCCGTACGCGCCGACCCGGGTGCGGCGCAGAGCCGTCAGGTGCCCACCGGTGCCGAGCCGGTCGCCGAGATCGCGGGCCAGCGCGCGGACGTAGGTACCGGTGGAGCAGTCCACGATGACATCCAGATCGGTGACCGGTTGGCTGTCGGCCACTGCGTCGCGTCGCTGCAGAATGTCGAACCGCTGCACCGTCACCGGCCGGGCGGCGAGCTCGACGGCGACGCCGGCGCGGACCCGGGCGTAGGACCGGACTCCGTCGACCTTGATCGCCGAGACCGCGGACGGCACCTGCTCGATGAGCCCGCGCAATCCGACCAACGCCGTCTCGATCGACGCGTCGTCGAGCCCCGCCGCGCCCGGCGTGCTGGTCGGCTCGCCGTCGGCGTCGTCGGTCACGGTGGCGACACCGAGCCGGATGGTGGCGGCGTAGGTCTTGTCGGTCCGTGACAGGTAGCCCAGCAGCCGGGTGGCTCGGTTCACCCCGACCAGCAGGACGCCCGTGGCCATCGGGTCCAGGGTGCCGGCGTGCCCGACCTTGCGAGTGCCGAGCAGCCGCCGCAGCCGGCCGACGACTTGGTGTGAGGTCCAACCCGCCGGTTTGTCGACGACCACGACCCCGGACCCGCCCGGCTCAGCCGTCGGAGTCTTCCTCGTCATGCTTGTACGGGTCGGCGTCGCCGGCGTAGTCGGCCGACGCCGCCTGCTCCGCCACCCGCGCGTCGCCCGCCCGTGCCTGCGCGAGCAGATCGTCGATCTGCCGAGCGTTCTCCGGTACCGCGTCCGGAACGAAGGCCACGGTCGGCGCATGCCGGAGACCGAGCTGTTTGGCCACGTGCGAGCGGATCAGACCGTTCGCCGAGTCCAAGGCGGCCGCGGTCCCGGCCTGCTCCTCCGGTGAGCCGAAGACGGTGTAGAACACGGTGGCGTTCTGGGTGTCGCCGGTCAGTCGTACGTCGGTGATCGTCACGAACCCCAGCCGCGGATCCTTGATCCGCCGCTCCAGCATCTCCGCCACGATCACCTTGATCTGGTCGGCCAGCTTCAACACTCTGGGCGATGCCATCTGTCCTCCTCGCTCGACACACCTGCAACTGCAACGATCGATTGTGCCTGATCGATCGTGCCCGAGTCCCAAATCTCTTCACCGTGAGCGCCGAAGTCGGGACGCGAGGCTCTAGCGGCGACGTGCGCTGCGGCCTAGCGTTGGGTCATGGCCACGAATTTCTACGTGGACGGGCCGAACCTCTACTACGCGGCCCTGAAGGACAAGACGATCCGCTGGTTGGATCTGGTCACCTGGTGTGAACGGCTGTTCCCGCAGGAGGACGTGAAACGGGTCCGGTACTTCACTGCGTGGCCGCAACCGGTCCGAAACCGCCAGCAGGCCAATCGTCTTATGGTCTACACCCGCGCCTTGCGAACGTCCCCGAAGGTGTCTGTTCACTTCGGGCGCTTCGTGAAGCAGCGGCAACGGCTGCGCCCCGTTCAGTCCCCGCAGAGCACCGAGCAGGAAGTGATCACCGAGCGCATCAAGGGAGTCGATGTCGCCTTGGCCAGTCAACTCCTGCTGGACGCGGCCCGCGGAGATTGCGACACGGTCGTGCTCGTCTCGAACGACTCCGATTTCCGGCCGACCCTGAACGCCGCCCGTCGAGGTCTTCGAGTGCGGGTCGGCCTGGTCAATCCGCGCAGTCGGGTCGGGCGCGACATGGGGAAGCTGGTCGACTTCTATCTGGAGGCGCCGATCGCCAGCTACGTGGCCGCTCAGTTCCCTCGCAAGATGCGTGACGACCGGGGGCCGTTCCACGCCCCGATCGACTGGTTCCGGAAGTAGAAAGACCCGCCACGAGGGCGGGTCTTTCGCGGATCCCCAAGGGTCACCGGATGTGCTTTGAGCTTACTAGCTCCGCGCCTTTTCGCGCATCTCGTACGTCTCGATGACGTCGCCGGTCCGGATGTCGGAGTAGTTGGCGAGCGTGATGCCGCACTCGAACCCCTCCCGGACCTCGGTGACGTCATCCTTCTCCCGGCGCAGCGACCCGATCGAGGAGTCGGCCACGACCACGCCGTCCCGCAGCAACCGGGCCTTGGCGTTGCGGCGGATGAGACCGTCGAGGACCATACAGCCGGCGATGATGCCAGCCCGGGACGACCGGAAGATCTCCCGGATCTCGGCGTGACCGAGCTGGGCCTCCTCGTAGATCGGCTTGAGCAGACCCTTGAGCGCCGCCTCGATCTCGTCGATCGCGGCGTAGATCACCGAGTAGTACCGGATGTCGACACCCTCGCGGTCCGCCAACTCCGTCGCCTTGCCCTGCGGGCGGACGTTGAAGCCGACGATGACCGCGTTGGACGCCGCCGCCAGGCTGACGTTGGTCTCGGTGATGGCCCCGACCCCACGGTCGATGACCCGGAGCGAGACCTCGTCGCCGACGTCGATCTTGGACAACGCGTCCTCCAGCGCCTCCACCGAACCCGCGCCGTCGCCCTTGAGGATGAGGCGCAACTCGGAGTCCTCGCCCTTCTCCAACTGGTCGAAGAGCTGGTCGAGGGTCTTGCGCCGGGTACCGGCCGCCTGGGCCGCCATCCGGAGCCGGGCCGCTCGTCGTTCGGCGATCTGGCGGGCCATCCGGTCGTCGTCGACGACGATGAAGCTGTCGCCGGCGCCCGGCACGGCGGTCAGGCCGAGGACCTGGACCGGGAAGGAGGGCGGTGCCTCCTCGACGTTGTGGCCGTGGTCGTCGAGCAGGGCACGAACCCGTCCGTAACCGGTACCGGCCACGATCGAATCGCCGACGCGCAGCGTGCCGCGCTGAACCAGCACCGTTGCCACCGCGCCGCGACCCTTGTCCAGGTGGGCCTCGATGGCCACGCCTTGGCTCTCCATGTCCGGGTTGGCGCGCAGGTCGAGCGCGGCGTCGGCGGTCAGGATGACCGCCTCCAACAGCTCGTCCAGGCCGACCCCGGTGATGGCGGAAACGTCGACGAACATGGTGTCGCCGCCGTACTCCTCCGGCACCAGGCCGTACTCGGTGAGCTGACCGCGGACCTTGGCCGGATCGGCACCTTCCCGGTCGATCTTGTTCACCGCCACCACGACGGGCACGTCGGCCGCCAGGGCGTGGTTCAGCGCCTCGATCGTCTGCGGCATTACCCCGTCGTCGGCGGCCACCACCAGCACGGCGATGTCGGTCGACTTCGCGCCGCGGGCGCGCATGGCGGTGAACGCCTCGTGACCCGGGGTGTCGATGAAGGTGATGCGCCGGTGTTCATTGTCGACCTCGGTCGCCACCTGGTAGGCGCCGATGGCCTGGGTGATCCCGCCGGCCTCGCCGCCCACCACGTTGGTCTTGCGGATGGCGTCGAGCAGCTTCGTCTTGCCGTGGTCGACGTGACCCATCACGGTGACCACGGGCGGGCGGGCCACGAGATCTTCCTCGCCACCCTCGTTCTCACCGAACTCGATGTCGAAGCTCTCCAGCAGCTCGCGGTCCTCGTCCTCGGGCGAGACGACCTCGATCTTGTAGTTCAGCTCGTCGGCGAGCACCTGGAGCGTGTCCTCGGCCACCGTCTGGGTGGCCGTCACCATCTCGCCCAGGTTGAACAGCACCTGCACGAGCGACGACACGTCGACGTTGATCTTCTCCGACAGGTCGGTCAACGACGCGCCCCGGGCGAGCCGGACCGTCTGCCCGTCGCCCTGCCTGATCCGTACGCCACCGATTTCCGGGGCCTGCATCTGGTCGAACTCTTGACGGCGCTGCCGCTTGGACTTGCGGCCCCGCCGCGGCGGACCACCGGCGCGGCCGAAGGCACCCTGGGTGCCACCACGGCCGCCGCGGCCGCCACGCCCACTGGGCGGCGGACCGCCCGGGCTGCCGGGACCACCACGTCCGGGCGGGCCGCCACGGCCCCGGGCCGGGGCGCCCCGACCGCGGGTGCCGGCCGGACCAGCCGGTCCCGAGCCGAGCTGGCCGGAACTCTGCTTGGGCATCATCGCCGGGTTTGGCCGCGGCAGGCCCGAGACCCCGCCAGGGCGACCGGGCATCGCACCCGGAGTCCGACCGGCCGGCGGGCGAGGGCCACCGGGACGATTCGGGTCGACGGGGCGCGCCGGACGGGACTGGCCCATCCCCTGCGATGGAGCGAAGGGGTTGTTGCCCGGGCGCGGCGTACCGGAACGTCGCTGCTGGCCCGCACCCGGCGGCCCGCCGGTGGAACCGGGTCGCGGCCGCGGGCCGGGTTGCCCCGGAGCGGGTCGCGTCTGATCGGGATGCTGATCGGCACGCTGATCGGGACCCTGGTCGCTGCGGGCTGTTGGCGGCTGCCCAGCCTGGCCAGGGGCCCTCGGTACGAGTCCGGGACGGGGGGTCGGTCGCGGCCCGGCTCCCGAACCGTCGGTGCCACCCTCCGGACGAGCGGTGGTCGGGGTCTCCGGTTGAACCGGCGCAGCGGGCGAGGACGACGCGGCTGATGGCGCCGACGGGGCCGACGCCTGCGCGGGCGGGGCGGTTGCCTGAGCGGGCGGGGCGGACGCCTCGACGCTCGTGGGTGCGCTCGACGGGGTGGTCGCGGGTGCGGCCGCCGGGGCCGCGGACGGCGGTGCGGTCGGTCGGCCGTTGGCGGCCGGCGCCGCGGTGACTCCGCCGGGACGGGCCGTCGTGTCCGCCGTCCGGGTATCGGGGGCGGCCGGCGCCGCGGACTTCCGGGCGGTCGATTTCTTGGTGGGGGGCGGCTCGCTCGCGAGCTTCTCCTTCAACCGGCGTTCGACCGGCGCCTCCACGGTGGAGGAAGCCGATCGGACGAACTCCCCCATGTCCTTCAGCATGCTGAGGACGGTCTTGCTCTCGACTCCGAGCTCTTTCGCAAGCTCGTAGACTCGGACCTTTGCCACTGCTCTCCTTGTTGGCGGTCCGAGTGTCTCGACGACGCTGCGGACCAGTTAGTTGTTGTGCATGCTCATTGAGCGGTTCTCATCGAGAGGTCATGAGCGTTAGCCCACCTTCTGGTCGGTGCCCTCTTGTCGGCGCTGAGACCCAGCCCCGAGTAGGGACAGGTCCAACGACGAACTCTATGCCCAGTCGGCAACTTCGTTCAAAGTCGTCCGCCAATCCGCCGCCCTACGAATCCACTTCAGTCGACGGCGTCTCGGATTCTCCGGTTCGCTCGAGGGCCGTGCGCAAGGACTCCAGGGTCGAGTCGGCTCCCGTGACCCGCAGGGCCCGCCCGATGGCGCGCCTGCGAACCGCCCGGTCCAGGCACTCCGTCCGCGGATGCAGGTAGGCCCCACGTCCCGGTTCGATCTGACGCGGATCCGCCCGAACGGCGGAGGCCCGCCACACCAGCCGGAGCAGGTCGGATTTCGGTGTGCGCTCCCGGCAACCGATGCAGGTGCGCACCGGGCCGATCACAGCTGCGAGCCTACCCGCGCCCGGACCTGCGCTCGGCTCGCACCAGTTCGATTTCGGGGTTCAGTTCGACCCCGAAGCCGGGCGTTTCCGGCAGCCGGATCCGCCCCTGCACCGGCACCGGCTCCCCGACCAGCAACGGGGTGAACATCGGCACGACCTCATCGGCCCCCGGCGCCATCATCAAGAATTCGGCGAACGGGCTATTGGTCCGGGTGATCACGAAATGGTAGGAGTACACGCTCGACCCGTGCGGCACCACCAAAGCTCCGTACGCGTCGGCGAGCGCCGAGATCTTGATGAGTTCGGTGATCCCGCCGCACCAGCCCACATCGGGCTGCAGGATGTCGGCGCAGCCCATCTCCAACAGCAGCCGGAATCCGTACCGGGTCGCCTCGTGCTCCCCGGTGCTGACCAGCATGCCGCGTGGTACGCGCTGGCGCAGGTCGCGATAACCCCAGTAGTCGTCGGGCGGCAACGCCTCCTCGAGCCACTTCAACCCGTACTCGTGGGCGGCGGTGGCCAGCCGGACGGCATAGTCCAGATCGAGCGACATCCAGCAGTCCCACATCAGCCAGAAGTCCGGGCCCACCCGTTCCCGCATGGTGGCGAGTTCCTCGAGGTTGGCGCGCAGCCCCTCGACTCCCTCGTGCGGCCCGTGGTGCAACGCCATCTTGCCGCCGACGAATCCCATCTGCTGGGCCAGGTCGGGACGGGCACCGGTCGCGTAGCAGGTCAGTTCGTCGCGGACCGCGCCGCCGAGCAGCGCGTACACCGGCTCCTGCCGGAGCCGGCCCAGCAGGTCCCACAGCGCCAGGTCGACGGCGCTGATCACGTTCAGCACCAGACCCTTGCGACCGTAGAAGAGGGTCGAGCGGTACATCTGGTCCCAGATCAGCTCGACGTCGTGCACCCGGGCGCCCTCGACGAACCGCGCCAGGTGCCGCTCGACGATCCAGGCACCCGGCTCGCCGGCCGTGGTCACCCCGAACCCGATCGTGCCGTCGTCGGCCTCCACCTCGACCACCAGCGTGCCGAGGACATTCAGCCCGAAGCTCCGCCGGCTCTCCGCGTAGCCCGGATAGCGCGACATGGGTGTCGCGATGTGGTCGTCGATCCAGTGGTAGCCCTGCTGGTCGTGGTAGTCCGCGCCACCTCCCGCCGCCACCGTGTACGCGCGTACGGCCGCGATCCGCCGCACACTCACCCCGGCACGCCCCGCGGGAACACCATGATCTTGCTCGCCTGGCTCCGTCCCCGGGCCAGGTCGTCGAAGCTCTGGGCGGCGCCGTCCCAACCGACCCGGCCGTCGATCAGCAGCTCGATGCCGTCCGGCACCGTTCCCACCCAAGCCGCGGTGTCGGCGAACTCCCGGGCGCTGTAGCAGAACGAGCCGACCAGGGTGCGTTCCTCGGTGCTGATGGCGTACGCCGCGAGGTCCAGCCGCGGCGACCCCATCCCGACCAGCACGATCCGCGCCCCGAGATCCGATGCTGCCACGGCGTCGGCCACGGTGGCGCTGATGCCGACCGCGTCGATCACCAGGGTGGCAGGGCCGCCCAGCTCGGCGGCGACCGCCGCAGCCAGGGCGGTGGCGGACGGGTCGATCGCCCGGGCGCCGAGCCGGGTACACAGATCGCGCCGGCCGACACTGACGTCCGACACGGCGATGGCCGCGACCCCGAGTCGCCGGGCTGCCAGCAGACACGCTTGGCCGATGGGCCCGCCGCCGATCACCAGTACCCGGTCGTCGGCGGTCGGCTCACCCCGGCGAACGGCGTGGTAACCCACCGCCAGCGGCTCGACGAGCGCGCCGAGTTCGGCGGGCAGGTCGTCCGGCAGCACCACCACGTTGCCGGCCGGGGCCGCGACCTCGTCGGCGAACGCAGCCGAGATCTCGGGCGCCACACCCAGCACCACCCGCTGGCGGCACCACTGTTCGTGCCCGCTCGTACAGGCCGGGCAAGTGCCGCAGGACATCACCGGGTTCACGGTCGCCAGTTGCCCGACCCGCAAGTCCGACACCCCGGCGCCGATCCTGGCGATCCGACCCACCGTCTCGTGACCCATCACCTGGCCCGGGTGCCGGCGGCCGTTCTCCCCCGAGTAACCGTGGAAGTCCGATCCGCAGATGCCGGTCGCGATCACCTCGAGAACCACCCGGCCCGGCCCGGATTCGGGTGCGGGCCGGTCCTCGACCGCGATGTCGTAGTCCCCCTTCAGCACCAGGGCCCTCATCGTGCGGCCGTCACCTCAGTGCACCGGATCGGTGTGTGGCCGATAGGTGGCGTCGACCTCGTCGAGGTGACCGGCCTCGATCTCGTTCGCCTTCTTGAAGAAGCCCGTTATCCCGAACAGGATCGCGCCGAGGATCGCCCCGAACGCGAGAGAGAACAAGCCCGCGTTGCCCCCAAGGGTCGAGTTGAAATAGCTGCGCATGTTCGGTGCCAGGAAACCACCCAGATTGCCCAGCGAGTTGATCAACCCGATGCCGGCCGCCGCGGCGAATCCCGTCATGTACTCCGTCGGCAACGTCCAGAAGATCGGCTGCATCGAGACGAAACCGATGCAGGCCAGGCACAGTCCGCCGATGGCCAGGACCGGGGTGCCGCTGAGCGCCCCGGAGATGAAGATGCCGAGCGCGGTGACCAGCAACAACGTCACGCCGATCGGCCGATGCTTCCGCGTGCGGTCGGCCAAGCCCGGGAAGAACGCCACGGCGGCCAGGCCGAAGATCCACGGGATGGCGGTGACCAGGGAAGCCTGGAAGCCCAGCTTCTGCCCGGTGATGGCGGTCACCTGGGCGGGTAGGAAGAACGTGACGCCGTACACCGCGATCTGGATGCAGAAGTAGATCAGCGCGAAGTACCAGACCCGCCAGTTGCCGAGCGCGGCCAGCACCTTCTGGGGCCCGTGACCCTCCGCCTTGGCGGTGTCCTCGGCGTCGATCGTTTCCACCAGGGCCAGCCGCTCGTCGTCGGGCAACCAGGTGGCGTCCTTGGGCTTGTCGGTCAGGTAGAAGTAGGCCCAAATGCCGACCGCCACGGCCAGTAGGCCCTCGATCAGGAACATCCACTGGATGCCCTTCAGCCCGGCGAGCCCGTCGAGCTCGAGCAGGCTGCCCGACAGCGGGTTGCCGAGGATACCGGCCAGCGCGATGCCCATGTAGAAGTAGCCGCGAGCCCGGCTCAGGTGCCGGGCTGGCATCCAGTAGGTCAGGAACAAGATCACCCCGGGGAAGAAGCCGGCCTCGGTGACACCCAGCAGGAACCTCAGGATGTAGAAGCTGGTGGGCCCCTGCACGAACATGAAGCAGGCCGCGACGATGCCCCAACTCACCATGATCCGGGCGAGCCACCAGCGGGCGCCGACCTTGTGCAACAAGATGTTGCTGGGCACCTCGAAGATCGCATAGCCGACGAAGAACAGGCCGGCACCGAACGCGTACGCAGCCGCGCTGATGCCGAAGCTGATCTCGAACTCCTGCTGCGCGAAGGACACGTTGCTGCGGTCCAGGAACGCGATGATGTACATCAGGAGGAGGAACGGGATGAGGCGGCGAAAGACCTTCTTGGTTGCGGCCTCGCTCAGATCGTGACGACGCTTTGCGACGCCGGTCAGGCCGGTATCGGACATCGGTGTCTCCTTGTGGTGGACGGCCAGGGGTGGGGGTTGGTGGGAAGATACGTCAGTGCATGTGCTTGCCGCCGTCGACCTGGACGGTGGCTCCGTTCAGATAGCTGCCGGCCTCCGACAGCAAGAAGTTGATCGTGTTCGCGATCTCGACGGGCTGAGCGACCCGACCGAGCGGGATGGCGGCCGACATCCCGGCCTTGCGTTCGTCGGTCAGCTTGCCGCCCATGATCTCGGTGTCGACCGCGCCGGGAGCGATCACGTTGACGGTGATGCCGTGCGGACCCAGTTCGCGGGCGCCTCCCTTGGCCATCCCGATCACCGCCGCCTTGGCCGCGGCGTAGACCCCCTTGGAGAACGTGCCGCCGCCGTCGAAGGCCGTGATCGAGGAGATGTTGACGATCCGGCCGACCCCCTGGGGGATCATCCGTTCCGCGGCCGCCTTCAGCATCAGAAAGGAGCCGGTGACGTTCACCGCCATCACCCGATCAAACTCCTCCAGCCCGCATTCGATCAAGGGGGTCGGGCAGGCGATGCCGGCGAGATTGACCAGCCCGACCACCGGCGGCAGTTCGGCGTCGATGCGCGCGAACGCGTCCGCCACCGAGGATTCGGAGGCGATGTCGGTGGCGACGGCGATGACGTCGCTGTGGCCGGCGTCCCGCAACTCGGTCTCCACCGCCGACAGCCCGTCGGTGTTGATGTCGATCAACGCGATGTGCCAGCCGTTCTCGGCCAGCACCCGGGCGGTGGCCCGACCGATCCCGGCGGGACCGCCGGCCCCGGTCACCACGGCGGTGCGATCGGACGGCAAGGACGTGCTCATGGGGTTCTCCTTGATCGAGGGGTCAGTCGATGAGGGTCGCGAGGATGTCGCGGACGTAGGCCCGGTTGCGGCCGATGACGGTGATCGCGTCGCTGCCGTAGTGCTCGCAGAGGAAGGCACCGGAGAAGCCGAGGTCCAGCGCCTGGGCGATCGCCGAGCGGTAGTTGATCAAGCCGAAATCCATCGGCACCGGGAACGTCATCACCTGCCCGGTGGCGGGATCCTCGTCGCGCAGGTAGTTCTTCACGTGCCAGTAGTTGGCGTACGGCAGAACCTTGTCGAACATCTGCTGCACCGGTTCGATCGGCCGGTGCAGCCGGATGAAGTTGCCGATGTCGGGATTGAGCCCGCACGCGTCGTGCCCGACCTCGTGCAGGAAGCGGATCGCGCCGTCGCAGGTGCCGACGTAGGTGTCCTCGTACATCTCGAGGGTGATCTGCTGGCCGTTTGCGGCCGCGTGCTCGGCGAGTTCGCGGATCAGAGCCGCCGCGCGACTGAAGGCCTCCGGGCTCTCGTCGTCCTGCCAGCCCTCCGCCAGCCAGAACCAGAGTGCCTCCCGCTGCGCCGGCGTGAACTCCTGGAAGAAGCCGTAGCTCACCAGCGGCACGCCCAGTTCGGCGGCTTGATCGAGCAGTCGGTGGCTGTACGCCAGGTAGTCCGCGCCGTGCGCCGGGTCCATCACGCTGCGCCGCGACGTGGAGATGGCGGGAATGGTCAGGCCGACGTCGGCGAGGACGTCCTTGAACTCGACCAGCCGCTCGGGGCTCAGGTCGCCGACCCGGACCCAGGTGTCGGTCGGATCGACCTCCGTGAAGCCGATCCGGCGGACCAGCCGTAGGTGTTTCGCCCATTCCTCCGCCGTGGCGTCGTGGATCGGACCGCCGTGCGAGTCGGTACTGCCGAAGGGCAGCATCGCGGCCGCGATGGGCCAGGTCTCAGCGGTGTGTGCAGCTGTGTGATCAGCGGAGTGTTCAGTGACCGGGCTGTTCACGACGCGCCCCCTCCCTTGGGTGCCGGCCCGAGCTCGGCCAGCAACTGGCCCAGTCGCGCGTAGGCGTTGTTGCGGTAGGCGACCAGCGCCTGCTGATCTCCTGCTGGCGTCACAAACCCACCCCCCTGCTTCACCCCGAAGTTCCCGCCGTCGACCAGCTCGGTGAGTCGGGCCGGCGCGGCCAGCCGGTCACCGTAGTGCTGTTGCAGGGTGGCGAAGCCACCGGCATAGGTGTCCAGCCCGGCCATGTCGGCGATCGCGAACGGGCCGAAGAAGGGGAGCCGGTAGCCGAACGTCGTCCGGACGATGATGTCCACGTCCTCGGGGGTGGCCACCCCCTCCTCGACGAGATTGATGGCCTCTTTGAGCAGGACGTACTGCAGCCGGTTGAGCACGAAGCCGGCCTTGTCGGCGACCCGGGCCGTGAGCTTGCCGGTGCGCGGCACCAGCGCCTCGACGGCGGCCACGATGTCTTCGTCGGTGCCCGCGTGGGCGATGAGTTCCACTCCGGGAATGAAGGGCGCCGGGTTGGAGAAGTGGACACCGAGGAAGCGGGCCGGGTGCGGCAGGTTCGCCGCGAGCTCGGCGATCGGCAGCGTGGAGGTGTTGCTGCCGATGATGGCGTCCGGCCGGGCCGCCAGACCGATCTCGGCCAGGACCGGGCCCTTGATCTCGGAGCGCTCGAGCACCGCCTCCTCGATGAAGTCCGCGTCGGCCACGGCTTCGGCGACGGAGTCGGCGGCGCTCAGGTTCTCTCGGACGAGCCGGGCCGAGCCGGGAGCGAAGAGACCCTGGGCTTCGAATTCCTCCGCCTCGCGCCGCAGTCGCTCCAGGTGCTGGACGGTCCGGGCGGCATCGGCGTCGGCGATCACCACCGGCAGCCCGGCCATGGCGAAGACCTGGGCGATTCCGCCCCCCATGTAACCGGCACCCACGACGGCGACCCGGTTCACGGCTGGCGGCCGGGAGCGGTCCGACGCCGCTGAGTCCTGCGCGTTCTGGGCCGGCGGCGTCTGGGCCTGCATCGTCTCCGCCATCTCCTCACTACGTCGTGATCTTCAGATCGTGAGCAAATCGAACCTATAGGATCCATGAAGGCGGTGACAAGTATGATCCAGGCGATGAGCGTGTTTTCCGCTCCGCAACCTTTGGGCCGGCGCGTGCTTCGAGACAGCGCGTACGACCTGTTGCTGGATATGTTGCTGGACGGCACGCTGCCGCCCGACGCCGCGCTCAGCATCGACGGCCTGGCTCGCCAACTGGGCATCTCCCCCACGCCTGTGCGCGAGGCCCTCGTCCACCTGGAACACACCGGATTGGTCACCCGGACCGCCCTGCGTGGCTATCGGGTGGCACCGCCCATCACGGCGGACCACATCGGGCAACTCGCCGACGCCCGCGGCATCGTCGAACTCGGCGCCCTCCAACTGGCCCTCGAACGCCGCGACTCGTTGCTTCCCGTGCTGCGCGAGGCTCACGAGCGGCACAGTGCGGTCATCGCCGACATCGACGCTCACCAGGATTTGTCGGACCGGGACCGGGTCGCCGCCTACCGTCGCTACTTCGAGGCGGACTGGGAGTTCCACCAGGCGTTCCTCCAGCACGCCGACAACGCGTTCCTGGTCCAACTCTCGGCCACCCTCGGCTCGCACGTGCACCGGCTGCGGCAGACCATCGGGGTCGGACTGACCGACTCCCACGAAGCGCGGACCGAGCACGGTCGGATCCTGGCGGCCCTCGAGCGCGGGGCCCCCGATCAGAGCGTGGTGGCCGCGCTGGATGAGCATCTCCAGGCGCATGCGGGCCCGCTGGGTCGCCGACGAAGCGCGTCGACCGGGACCATGACGCTTTACCCGTCTGCGGCTCGATCCTATAGGATCAGCTCGCCCACGTTGTCCAACGAAGGATCGACTGTGACTGACGCCGTAGCGCCGGAGGTACTGCTCGCAGGGCGGCCCCCCGAACCGGAGATCGAACTCGACCCCGAGCTGATCCGGGCCGGCCGGCGGCTCGTCTTCCTGGACGACGATCCCACCGGGACCCAGACCAGTGTCGACCTTCCCGTCCTGACCAGCTGGTCGGTCGCCGACCTCGGCTGGGCGCTCGAGCAGCCGACCGCCGGCTTCTTCGTCCTCACCAACACCCGCAGTCTGTCCGCCGCCGACGCCGCCGACCGCAACCGCGAGGTGATCGCCGCGCTGCACGAGGCGGCGACCGCCGCCGGCATCCCGTACGCCATCGCCAGTCGCAGCGACTCCACGCTGCGCGGCTACTTCCCGCTCGAGACGGACGTGATCGCCGAGGAGCTGGCTGCGCGCGGCGCCCCCGTCGACGGGGTGCTGATCATTCCCGCCTACATCGAGCCGGGCCGCGTCACCGTCGACTCGGTGCACTGGACCCGGACCCCGGACGGGATGATCCCGGTCGCGCAGAGCGAGTTCGCGGCGGACGCGAGTTTCGGCTACGCGAGCTCCGACCTGCGCGACTGGGTGGCGGAGAAGACCGGCGGCCGGATCTCCCGCGACGACGTCGCCCGGATCACCCTGGACGACATCCGGACGGGCGGCCCCGATCGGGTGCGCGCGATCCTCGCCGAGCTGCGCGACGGCCGGCCCGCGGTCGTCGATGCGGCGAGCGACGCCGACCTGCGGGTCGTGGTCGCCGCCCTGCTGCAGGCCGAGTCCGACGGCCAGAACTTCGTCTACCGGATCGGCCCGTCCTTCGTCCGGGCCCGCGTCGGCCAGCGGGCCGCGCCGGCCATCGATGCCGATCGGCTGCGCGAACTGCTCGCGGGCCAGGCCAGCGACGCCGGCGACGACCGGCCCGAGACCCGGCACGGACTGGTCGTCATCGGCTCCCACGTCGGCCTCACCACCCGGCAACTGGACGGGCTGCGAGACCAGGGCGACGTGATCGAGGTCGAGCTCGAGGTGCCGCTGCTGCTCGACGATCAGACGCGGGACCAGCATCTGGCCGAAGTCGCGGACCGGGCCGCGGACTCCCTGCGCCGCAACGAGGCGAACGCGGACGTCGTGCTCCGCACCAGCCGGACCCTGGTCAAGGGCGACGACGCCGCCCACAGCCTCGACATCGCCCGCAGCGTCAGCTCGGCGCTGGTCCAGACCGTGCACGGCATCGTCAGTCAGATCCGGCCGGCCTTCGTGGTCGCCAAGGGCGGCATCACCTCCTCCGACACCGCCACCGACGGTCTCGAGATCCGCCGCGCCTGGGTGCGCGGCACGATGCTGCCCGGCATCATCTCGCTTGTGGGAACCGGTCGCCGGTCTCGCCCGCGGCATCCCGTACATCGTGTTCCCCGGCAACGTCGGGGATGATCAGGCCCTCGCCGCGGTGGTCCACACCCTGCGTCAAGTCGGAGGAGAAGCGTCGTGACTGGTCCCCGCATCGCCGTCATCGGACTGGGCGCGATGGGCCTGCCGATGGCCACCCGGCTGGCCGCCGCCTTTCCGGTGATCGGATTCGACCCGTTCGACGCCCGCCGCGATCTCGCCGCCGAGTCCGGGGTCGCCGCCGTGGCCACCCCCGGGGAGGCGGCCGGCGAGGCCGACATCGTCCTGCTGGCCGTCCGCGACCAGGCCCAGGCCGAGGAGGCGCTCTTCGGCAGCGACGGGGTGACGAGCACCCTGAACCGCCGGGTCGCCGGTCATCCTCACCAGCACCGTCGGGCCGGAAGCGGCCGCGGTCGCTGGCCGACCGGCTGGCCGAGCAGGGCTTCCCGCTCGTCGACGCCCCCATCAGCGGTGGCCCGGTGCGGGCCGGCGAAGGTGACCTGCTGATCGTGGTCGGCGCCGACGAGGCGGCGCTGGCGACGACCCGGCCGGTCCTCGAACAGCTCGCCTCGACCCTGACGATCGTGGGTCCGCGACCCGGCGACGGGCAGGCGCTGAAGACGATCAACCAGTTGCTCGCCGGTGTGCACATCGCCGCGGCGGCCGAAGCGGTCGCCCTCGCCCGCGGACTCGGCCTGGATCCGGCCGCGGTCATCGAGGCGCTGTCGCAGGGCGCGGCGGGCTCGTTCATGTTCGCCGACCGCGGGCCGCGGATGCTGCAGGCCTACACCGGCGGCGCGGAGGTGAAGTCGCGGGTCGACATCTTCGTCAAGGACATGGGCATCGTGACCGGCGTCGGCAAGGACGCCCACGTCCCGCTGCCCCTGGCCGCCGCGGCGCAGCAGCTCTTCTTGATCGCCGAGGCCGCCGGGCTGGGCGCCGAGGACGACTCGACCGTCGTCACGATCTTGTCGCCGCCCCGCGACTAGTCGCCGGGTGCGGTGTCCGACCGGATGTCGATCCGCCAGCCGGTGAGGCGGGCGGCGAGGCGGGCGTTCTGGCCCTCGCGGCCGATGGCGAGCGACAGCTGGTAGTCCGGCACGACCACCCGGGCCGCGCGCAGGGACTCGTCGACGACCGTCACCGAGGTGCACCTTGGCCGGTGACAGCGCCTGACCGACGAAGCGCGCCGGATCGGCGGACCAGTCGATGATGTCGATCTTCTCCTCGTTCAGCTCGTGCATGACGGCCCGGACCCGCTGGCCCATCGGGCCGATGCACGCGCCCTTGGCGCTGACGTCGGAGTTGTGGCTCGTCACCGCGATCTTGCTGCGGTGGCCGGCCTCGCGGGCCACGGCCTTGATCTCGACCGTGCCGTCCTCGATCTCGGGCACCTCGAGCTTGAACAGCTTCTCCACCAGGCCGGGGTGGGTCCGGGAGACGATCACCTGCGGCCCGCGCAGCTCCTTGCGCACCGCGACCACGTACACCTTGATCCGGGTGCCGTGGCTGTACCGCTCGCCCGGGACCTGCTCGGCCAGCGGCATGATCGCCTCGATCTTGCCGAGGTCGACCAGCACCGTCCGCGAATCACGGCCCTGCTGGACCACCCCGGAGACGATGTCGCCCTCGACGCCGGCGAAGTGCCCGTACTTCTGCTCGTCCTCGGCGTCGCGCAGCCGCTGCATGATCACCTGGCGCGCGGTCGAGGCGGCGACCCGGCCGAAGCCCTCGGGGGTGGCGTCGTACTCCCCGATCTGTTGCCCTCGTCGTCGAGCTCCGGCACCATCACCAGCACGTGCCCGGACTTGCGGTTGAGCTCGACCCGGGCGCCCTCCACGGCGCCGTCGGACTTCTCGTACGCGGTGAGCAGCGCCTCCTCGATCGCCTTGGCCAACAACTCGAACGGCAGATCCTTCTCCCGCTCCATCAACCGGAGCACCGAGATGTCGATGTCCATCAGTCCTCGCTCTCGCTTTCATCGGCCCTGTCGGCCTCGCCGGGTTCCTCGTCGGCGACGCTCGGGCGGTTGAACTCGACCTGCACCAGCGCCTTCGCGACCTCGGCGTACGCGATCCGTTGCTCGGTCGCCGTCCACGTCGAGCCGGACGCCGTCGTCGTCGCTGCCGATGATCCGGCCGGTGAGCTGTCCGCCGCCCGACGAGCTCACCTCGACCAACCGGCCCGCGGTTGCGCCGCCAGTGCCGGGGCAGCTCCAGCGGCCGTGAGATCCCGCGCGAGGAGACCTCCAGCGTGTACGGGGCGTTGCCGACCGCCACCGACGTGTCCAGCGCGACTGGAGATGGCCTTGGTGGCCTCGGCGATCTCGTCCAGGGTGGGGCCGCGTCCCTCGGGGCCGTCGCCGTCGACGACGACCCGCAGCAGTCGGCGCTTGCCCGCCGGGATGACCTCGACCGTCTCCAGTTCGAGCCCGAACGGGGTCAGCACCGGCTCCAGTTCCGCCACGATCTGGCTGTCCCGCATCGTCCTGCCTCGAATCCTGTTGGGTACCGCAATTGTTGACGCCTTCCTCCCTGTGCGTCTTCAAGGTGGCGGTCGGCGCGTGGCGCCATTCTTTCACGGTCGTGAGGTACCTTCGGCCCGTGGCTCAGCGGTACCCCGACGACTCGGTCGGCGCGGTGTCCGCGACCACGGGCATCGACCGGCGCGGGCTCCTGACGTGGGGACTCGCGTTCGGCCTCGCGGGTCTGGTCGGCGCGGGCTGCAGCGTCAGCGACCCGCGGATCGAAGTCCCCGCGGCGGGGCGCCGCCAGCGCCGATCCGCGACCGGCCGACCGCGCGAATTCCACCCCACGCCCCGGAACCGGCGCCGACCTTCGCCGGCGCCAGCCCAGGCCGCGGAGTCGGAGCGCCGGCTGGCCGGCCTGGCGGCGGCCTCGCTGACCGGGCCGTGGCGCAAGACGCTGGGCGAGCGGGCCGACCTGTTGGCCGCCGTCCGCGACGGCCACCTGATCCATGCCACCGCGCTGCAGGGCGCGCAGCCGACCGACTCGACCGACGGACAATCCGGCGACGGCGATCCGTCCGCACAAGGATTCCGGTGTCGCTGGCGGCCGCCCTGGAGCGGCTCGTCGCCGCCGAGCGGGCGGAGGCAGCCCGGACTCACGCCTCGGCGCTGGACACCAGCGGCCTGGGCGCCCTGCTCTGGGGCTCGCTGTCGGTCGCCGCCACCACCTACGCCGGAACGATCGACGCGCGCGATCGACGGCGCCAGGCCGGTCCCGATCGGCAAGGCCGCCCGGCCCAAGGCGCCGCCGCTGCTGTCCGACGTGGAGGCGATGCAGCAGCTGGTGACGCAGCTGCACGCGGTCAACTACGGCTACCCGCTGGCCATCGGCCAGCTCGCCGACGGTCCCCGGCGCAACTCCGCGATCCGTCAGCTGCGCAGCCGGCGGGAGCTGCGCGACTCCCTCGTCAGCACGCTTGGTGAGCCGCAAGGCGAAGGTGCCGGTCGCGGCCGCGGCCTACGTACCGACCAGTTTCCCGCGCACCGACGCCACCGCCGCCCGGCTGGTGCAGGATCTGGAAGTCCGGCTGGCCCCCTTCGTCGGACTGTGGCTCGCGGCCGTCAGCACGGTGCCCGAGCGCACCCGCGCCCTCGACAAGCTGGCCGTCACGATCGCCACCGCGCGCCGGTGGGGCGCCCCGCTTGCGACCCTGGCCGGGCTGGGTCTGAGCCGCGCCGACCCCGGCCACCCGAACCTGCGTTCCTCCACCGAACGCGACTTCCGCGGCCGCGGCGGCGCTATCGCAGGTTCGCCAGCTGGGTGACGACATCCCAACTCAGCCGCATGATCAATGCGGCGACGACGATCAGGAACACCCGGCGGACGAAGGTGTTGCCGCCCTTGATCGCCATCCGGGCGCCGAGGAAGCCGCCGACCAGGTTGGCCGCACCCATCGCCAGCCCGAGCGCCCACAGGATCGAGCCGGCGTGCGCGAAGACGGCGATGGCGGCCAGATTCGTGCACAGGTTGGCCATCTTGGCCTTGGCGCTGGCCTCGAGGAAGCCGTACCCCAGCAGGCTGACGAGCAAGATCACGAAGAACGAACCCGTGCCGGGTCCGAGGATGCCGTCGTACGCCCCGACGCCGAGCCCGATCGCGGCCGTCAGCCCGTAGTGCTTCCTGCCGTCGTGCTTGCGCTCGACTGACCAGGCCCAGTTCGGGCCGCCGCCAGGTGTAGACGCCGACCCCGATCAACGCGACCAGCACGATCGGGGTGAAGTACTCCCGCGGCAGGAACTTCGCCGCCTGCGCCCCCAGCGCCGAACCGATCGACGCCGAGACCACCAGCGGCAGCACGGTCCGCCAGTCCGGTTTGATCTTGACCGCGTACGTGATCGAGCTGGTCAGGGTGCCCCACACCGAGGAGACCTTGTTGGTGCCCAGGATGGCGGCCGGCGGGGTGTCGGGTGGCAACCCGATCAGCAGCGCGGGCAACTGGATCAGCCCGCCGCCGCCCACCACCGCGTCGACCCAGCCGGCCGCGAAGGCCGCCAGCACGAGCAGCACGACGACCCAGGGGGCGAGGTCCAGCCCGGACACGTAGTCGGACTCGGGTCAGCCGAAGTCGGGGCGGCCGTGTACGGCCGCGATGACCCGGCCCGCCGCCTCCGCCACGTCGACATCGGCACGGCCTCCGGTCCGGCGATCGCGCAGTTCGATCATTCCGTCCGCCAGGCCCGCGGCCGACGACCACGATGGTCGGCATGCCGAGGATCTCGGCGTCGGCGAACTTCACCCCCGGGCTGACCCTTGCGGTCGTCGAGCAGCACCGAGACGCCGGCCTCGTCCAGTTCGGCGGCCAGCTCGGTGGCCGCTCGGAGGATGGCCTCGCCCTTGCCGGCCGCCACGCAGGTACACGTCGAACGGCGCGATCTCCCGCGGCCAGCACAGACCCTTTTCGTCGCAGGTGCCCTCGGCCACGGCCGCGACGGCCCGGGAGACCCCGACGCCGTACGAGCCCATGGTCACCGTGACGAGCTTGCCGTTCGCGTCGAGCACCTTGAGCCCGAGTGCCTCGGCGTACTTCCGGCCGAGCTGGAAGATGTGCCCCATCTCGATCCCGCGGGCCAGTTGCAGCGGCCCGGATCCGTCCGGAGCCGGATCGCCCGCGCGGATCTCGGCCACGTCGAGAACGCCGTCGGGGGTGAAGTCACGGCCGCAGATCAGGTCGAAGACGTGCCGTCCCGGCTCGTTCGCCCCGGTCACCCAGCGGGTGCCGACGACGACGCGGGGATCGGCGAGGTAGCGGATGCCGGTGCCGGAGTCCGCGCCCAGCACCGCGGGGCCGATGTAGCCCTTGACCAGCTCCGGATGCGCGGCGAAGTCCTCGTCGGTGAACGGCTCGGCCTCGTCGGGCTCGAGTTGGGCCGCCAGCCGGCGCAGGTCCACCTCCCGGTCGCCCGGCACCGCGATGGCCAGCGGCACCCGGCTGCCGTCCAGCTTCTTGACCATCACCAGCACGTTCTTCAGCGTGTCCGCCGCCGTCCAGGACCGGTCGGCCCGCCGCACGTGGGCGTTCGCGTGGTCGACCAGGGTCTGGATCGTCGGGGTGCCGGGGGTGTCCTCGACGTGGGCGAGCGGTGCGTCGTCGTAAGGCAACGGCTCCGGTGTGGCCACGTGCACGGCTTCGACGTTCGCCGCGTAGCCGCCCGCCGAGCGGACGAAGGTGTCCTCCCCGTTGTCCGCGATGGCCAGGAACTCCTCGCTGGCCGAGCCACCCATGGCACCGGACATGGCGTGCACGATCACGTACTCCAGGCCGAGCCGGTCGAAGATCTTGATGTAGGCGTCGCGGTGCTGGTGGTAGGACTTCTGCAGACCGACGTCGTCGATGTCGAAGGAGTAGGAGTCCTTCATCACGAACTCGCGGCCGCGCAGGATGCCGGCCCGGGGCCGCGCCTCGTCGCGGTACTTGGTCTGGATCTGGTAGAGCGACAGCGGCAGGTCCTTGTACGAGGAATACAGGTCCTTCACCAGCAGCGCGAACATCTCCTCGTGGGTCGGCCCCAGCAGATAGTCCGCGCCCTTGCGGTCCTTGAGCCGGAAGATGTTCGGCCCGTACTCGGTCCAGCGGCCGCTCGCCTCGTACGGCTCCTTCGGCAGCAGGGCCGGGAAGTGGACCTCCTGCGAACCGATGGCGTCCATCTCCTCGCGGACGACGCGCTCCACGTTCCGGTACACCCGCCAGCCGAGCGGTAGCCAGCTGTAGATACCGGGCGCCGCGCGGCGGATGTAGCCGGCCCGCACCAGCCAGCGGTGGGACGGCACCTCGGCATCGGCGGGGTCGTCGCGCAGGGTGCGCACGAACAGTTCCGACATTCGGGTGATCACAGCGGGCCATCTTAGTGCGGCTGCCGCCCAGCACTGTTCCGCTTTCCCGCCGCGCCGTCGTTCAGGGAGCTCCGGGGTGTCAGCGGGCGCCCCGCTCCACAAGGTGAACGATCCGGCCTGGTAGTCCAGGTCAGATCGTTCTTTCTGCGGTCTGGGGGAGACAGATCCGGAGATCGGTGACGAGGCCGAAGTGATCACTCGCCCAGACGCCGTCGCGGGGCCGGGTATGGACCAATTCGCAGGCTTCCACGGTGAAGGAGGAGGTACCGGAGCGGCCGGTCTTGACGAGAACGTGATCGATCTGGTGGTACGGCCAGCCAGGCAGCTGGGCCGCGTGCAGCGGATTCGCCGGGTCCAACGTCCAGCACGACTCCCCCGGATGGACCACGTCCCACGCCCGGACGTACGCCACGCTGAACCCGTCCACCGACTGGCGACCGGTGAGGAATCGGAGGCTGGCCGCATCCGGCTCGGCGTCCAGGTCACCGGCGATCAGCACGGGTACGTCGTCGCGTTCCGCCAGTACAGCCAACCGCCGAGCCAGCACGACCGCCTGACGCTCGCGCTCGTTCTCCCGGTCCACGGTCGCGTCGGGAAAGTGGTTCGCGACCAGGAAGCGTCCGATCGGCGCCGGCGCCTCGACCTGGACCACGAGCGCCGCCCACGCGTACTCGTCGATCGGCGGTCCACCGACCGTGAGATCGATCTCGTCGACGGCGGTCAACGGCCACCGGCTGGCCACCGAGATGCCGCTGCCTTCATCCTCCGAACGGCCGGCGGAATGGACGACGTGCCACTCAGGACCGACGAGATCCGCCGTCTGGTCGTAATCGCGGGTCCGCACTTCCTCCTGCAACAGCACGACGTCGGGATCCAGCTCGGCCAGCCCGGCCAGCAGAACCCGCCGGCGACCGTCCCACTGGGCCCGACGGGCGTAGATGTTGTGCGTGTAGAGACGCACCCGCTCGGCCGGCCGCCCGCTCATCCGAGCAGTCTGACATCGGGTACGACGCAGCTGTCTCGGCGGATCTTGCGCCCGACCGACCTCTGGCCAGGGATCAGCGCCCAGGCAGCATGCGGCTGAGCAGGCGGTCGCGGCGGACGAGCGTGTGGCGCAACACGAGGGCGACGTGTGCCGCCAGGGCGATCCCGAGCAGCACCTGCGCGGCGATGTGGATCGGCACCAGGGCGTCGTTCTGGGTGAGCACCAGGGTCAGACCTGTTCCGGGTACGAGGAAGAGGCTGGCCAGCAGCACCTTCTCGATCCAACCGGCCAGCACCCGCTCGCGCGCCGACAACGCCGCGGCCCACGGCGGCAAGCCACCGATCCGCCGCCAGAGCACCCGCACCATGCCGAGCACCAGGATGCCCACCCCGAGCAGCACGTGGATGTCGAGCAGGTCGATGCCGTCCCCCGGACCGACCAGGTACTCGACGTCCGCCGCCCGGTCCGCCTCGGCGTCGGCGGCTTCCTCGGCGCGCTCGCCCGCCTGCTCGGCGGCCTCCTCCTCGGTCTCGGAGCCGGCCGCGTCCTCGGCCGCATCCGCGGACTCCTCGACCGCTTCCTCCCGGGCCTCGGCCGCCTCCTCGGCCCGTTCGGCGGCGGCGTCCGCCTCCATCGTCAAGCCGACCGCGAGCTGTGTCGCGAGAGCCCCGACCGTCAGCCAATGCAGCAGCTTTGACACGGCACCGTAGCCGTGTTCGCCATTGCGCAGCAGCATGTCGTCGAGGCTACCGATTGCGTTTGGGCCGCGGCCTCGCTCACGGCCGGCTCGGCCAACGGAGCCCCCGGAGGAATTCAGCGTCGATTGTCAGCGCTGCATGAGAGCTTGGTACTGAAGGAGGCGAAGGACATGTCGATCCGCACGCCGCGCGCCCTGCGTCCGTTCGGTAACCCCCAGTTCCGGATCCTGGCGCTCGCCGTGACGATGTCGCTCCTCGGTGCGGGCACCTGGCTGGTCGCGGTTGTCTGGCAGGTCATCCAACTCGGCGGCGGGCCGGCCGACCTCTCCTTCGTGGCGACCGGCGCGAGTCTGGGTCTCGTCGCAGCCGTCCTAGTCGGCGGGGTGGCCGCCGACCGGATCCCGCAGAAGCGGATCCTGGTGGCCACCGAAGCCGTCAAGGCGCTCGCGGTCTCGGTCGCGGCGACGCTGACCCTCACCGGCAACCTGGAAATCTGGCATCTCGCGCTGGTGTCGCTGGTCCTGGGCATCGCGGACGGATTCTTCTACCCGGCCTATTCAGCCCTGCTGCCCTCGGTGCTGCCACCGGATCAGTTACTGGCCGCCAACGGGATCGAAGGCATGCTGCGGCCTACGGTGATGCAGGCGGCGGGTCCGGCGCTGGCCAGCGCCGTCATCGCCGCCGCCTCGCCGGGTCTCGCGATGGTCATCGTGGCCGGGTCACAGTTGCTCGCCATGACCGGACTGCTGGTGTTCCGGACCACGCCGCTGCGTCGCGACCTCAGGTCCGACAGCTCCGGCTCGTCGGGCCTCGGCAGTGCCTTGGCCGACCTGCGCGACGGCTTTCGCTACATGGTGCGCACGCCCTGGCTGCTCGGCACGCTGCTGTTCGCCACGGTGATCGTGTTGTTGATCATGGGACCGATCGAGGTGCTGCTGCCGTTCGCCGTGCGGGACCAGACCGGCGGTGGTGCCGGCAGCTTCGCCTTGGCCGTCGGCGCCTTCGGCGTCGGTGGCGCCATCGGTTCTCTGCTCACCGCGTCGTTGCGGCTGCCCCGGCGGTACCTGACGGTGATGCTGCTCGGCTGGGGGGCGGGCTCGTTGCCGCTGGCCGTGATCGGGCTGACCGGGCATCTCTGGGTGATGGTGGCGGCACTGTTCGTCGTCGGTTTCGCGTACTCGTCGGCGCAGGTGCTCTGGGGCACGCTGCTCCAGCGCCGGGTGCCCACCGCGATGCTCGGTCGCGTGTCCAGCCTCGACTTCTTCGTCTCGCTGGCGCTGATGCCGGTGTCGATGGCGCTGGCCGGGCCGGTCGCCGAGATGATCGGTCTCGCGCCGGCGTTCCTGGTCGCCGGGCTGGTGCCGGTGGTGCTCGCCGTGGTCACGCTCGGGGTGGCCCGGATGCGGTCGGACGAGATCGCGAACCCGCTGGATCGGATCCCAGAAGTCGAGCAGGAGTTGGACCTAGCCGGCCGTGCGTGATCCGAACCGGATCAGGAACTCCACCATCGCGATCACGGTGCGCCGGATCTCGTCGATCATCACCCGTTCGTTGGGGGCGTGCAGATTGCACTGCATGTCCTCGGCGCCGAACAGCAGCATCTCGGCCCGCGGCACGGCCTTCTGCAGCCCGCTGACCAGAGGAATGGCGCCGCCACTGCCGATCTCGATGACGTCGGCGCCCCAGGCCGTGGCGAGCGCCTGTCGGGCGGCGTCGTAGGCCGGACCGGCCGTGGTCGCCTCGAAGCCGCTCCCGACGTCCCCGCGTTCGACCGTGAGCGTCAGCCCGAAGGGCCGCAGCGCCTCGAGATGGCGGACCAGTGCGTCCTGGGCGTCGCCGGCGTCCTGTTGCGGATGTACTCGGAGGCTGAGCTTCGCCCGGACGGACGGGATCACGGCGTTGACCGCCCCCTCGACCGCCGGCACGTCCATCCCGACCACGGTCAACGCCGGTCCGGCCCACAGCCGGTCGGCGATACTGCCCGTGCCCATCAGCGGGGTCTCGGGGGCGATCCCCGTCATCTCCTTGAAGGCGGCTTCGTCGATCGGGTCGGCGCCGCTCCAGGTTTCGTCCCGCAGTCCTTCGACGGCAAGGTCTCCGCGTTCGTCGTGCAGCGTGGACAGGGCGTGCATCATCGCGATCAGGGCGTCCGGCGCCGGGCCGCCGTACTCGCCGCTGTGCTTGGGTTCGGCCAACGTGCGGAGCGAGACCGTGACCACGGCCATGCCCCGCAGCGCGGTGGTGAAGGTCGGTACGCCGGGTTCGATGTTGCCCATGTCGGCGATGATCATGGCGTCCGCGTCGAAGAGCTCGGGATGGGAGACCGGATATTCGTCGAAGACGCTCCCCCACTCCTCCTGACCCTCGAAGACGATCTTGAGGGTGACGGGGGCCGGCTGACCGATGGCCCGCATTGCCCGTAGCGCGCCGAGGTGGCAGATCACGTTGGACTTGTCGTCGGCCACCCCGCGACCGTAGAGCGCGCCGTCGATCTGGGTGGGTTCGAAGGGCGGCGTCCGCCACAGTGACTCGTCCCCCGCCGGCTGCACGTCGTAGTGCGAGTACAGCAACACCGTCGGCGCCGCCGGCGGGCCGGGCACGGTGGCCACGATGACCGGGGAGGTGTCGGGCAGGTCGAGCCGGTCGATCTGCTCCACGCCGGCGTCTCGGAGGAGGGCGACCAGCAGGTCGTGGGCCGCCAGCACATGGGACTGATCGAACCCGTCGAAGGCGATCGACGGGATGGCGGTCAGGCGCGTCAGATCGGCCACGAGATCCGGCATCAACGCCTCGACGGCGCGCTCGAGTTCAGTCACGTGTGGTCCTCTCGGTTCGACCCGGCCAGCAGTGCGTCAGGGTGAGTCAGTGGTGAGTCAGTGGTGAGTCAGTAGTGAATGGTCGCGAACTCGCCGACGTCGACGAAACCCACCCGGCGGTACGTGGCGACCGCCGCCAGATTGAAGTCGTTGACGTACAGCGAGACGATCGGCGCGGTCTGCCGGGCCAGGTCGACCACCGCGGCCATCGCCGCCGGCGCCAGGCCCTGACCGCGCAACGCCGGGTCGAGCCAGACCCCCTGGACCTGGCAGACGTTGCCGGCGACCGAACCGATGTCGGCCTTGAACAGCACCCGGCCGCGCTCGATCAACCCGAAGGCCCGGCCAGAGGTGATGAGTTGGCGGACGTAGAACCGGTAACCGGCGGGCTTGCCCTGGTCAGGGGAGACGCCGACCTCCTCGGTGTACATCTTGACGGCCGCCTCGTGATAGGCGTCCCAGTGCTCCAGGGTCACCCGGTGGACCCGGGGGTCCGCGGCCACCGAGGATGACTCCCGCGCCGTCATCACCGGCTGATGCGCCCGGACCTCACGCACCGCGGACCAGGGCGATCCCCAGCGGTCGCTCAGCATCTGCCAGAGCGCCATCGCCGCTTGCGCCGGTCCGACGATGGAGTAACACATCCGCTCCGGACCGGCGAACTCGGCCCAGGCCTCGATGGCGTCGGCGTCGGCGTTGACCGGAACCAGGTTGGCGCCGGCGTGGCAGAGCGAACGCAGTGCGCCGTCACGTTCGAAACCCCAGACGGGGCAGCCGAGACTGCCCGCCTCGAGACCGGCGCTGTGCACCCGGGAGGAGACGAACACGTTCTCGATCGGATTGGTGGCCAACACCCGCAGCGCGGCGGGCAGGTCAGCGCGGTCCAGGACCCGCACGCCGGTTGGCGGACGCCGGTCCAGCGCCCCCACGCGGTGACCCTGGGTCACTTGAGACCGCGCGTCATCTCAGCCCACGCTCACCTGGGGCACACCCTCGCCGGCCGGCATCTCGTCGGCCAGCCGCATCGCTTCCTCGATCAGGGTCTCGACGATGTCGGACTCCTTGACCGTCTTGATCACCTCGCCCTTGACGAAGATCTGACCCTTGCCGTTGCCGGAGGCGACCCCCAGGTCGGCCTCGCGAGCCTCGCCGGGACCGTTCACCACGCAGCCCATCACGGCGACGCGGAGCGGGACCTCGAGCCCGTCGAGGCCGGCGGTCACCGCGTCGGCGAGCTTGTAGACGTCGACCTGGGCCCGGCCGCAGGACGGGCAGGAGACGATCTCCAGCTTGCGCGGGCGCAGGTTGAGCGACTGCAGGATCTGGATTCCGACCTTGACCTCCTCGACCGGCGGCGCCGACAGCGAGACCCGGATGGTGTCGCCGATCCCCTTGCTGAGCAGGGCTCCGAACGCGACCGCCGACTTGATGGTGCCCTGGAACGCCGGCCCGGCCTCGGTGACGCCGAGGTGCAGCGGGTAGTCGCAGGCCTCGCTCAGCAACTCGTACGCCCGGACCATCACCACCGGGTCGTTGTGCTTGACCGAGATCTTGAAGTCGCGGAAGCCGTGTTCCTCGAACAGGCTGGCCTCCCACAAGGCCGACTCGACCAGTGCCTCGGGGGTCGCCTTGCCGTATTTGGCCAGCAGCCGCTTGTCCAGCGACCCCGCGTTGACCCCGATCCGGATCGAGGTGCCGCGATCGCCCGCCGCTTTCGCGATCTGCTTGACCTGGTCGTCGAAGGCCCGGATGTTGCCCGGATTGACCCGGACCGCGGCACAACCGGCGTCGATGGCCGCGTACACATACTTCGGCTGGAAATGGATGTCGGCGATCACCGGGATCTGCGACTTCGTCGCAATGGCCGCCAAGGCATCGGCGTCGTCCTGGCTGGGGACGGCGACCCGGACGATGTCGCAGCCGGTCGCGGTCAGCTCGGCTATCTGCTGCAGCGTGGCGTTGATGTCGGAGGTCAGGGTCGTGGTCATCGACTGCACGCTGACCGGGGCGTCGCCGCCGACCTCGACCTTCCCGACCTTGATCTTGCGGGTCGGCCGGCGGGCGGCCAGGGTGGGCGGCGGCATCGTCGGGATGCCGAGATCGATAGTCATGGCGCGACCAGCGTACTGCGGTCGAATTCGGGTTCGACTACTCCGCGACGTCGGCCGACGAGCGCGGCATCCGGCCGGGACTGAAGTGCAACAGTCCGGCCGGCACGAGCCAGCTGTGTACCTCGTGCCGGAAGCGCCCAGCCAGCACCATCGGGTCCGTCGCACCCAACGCCCGCGCCCGGTCCGGATCGCAGCCGTACACGATCAGCCCCCGCAGGTCCCGGTCGTCCGGTCCCGGCAACGGTCCGGCGGCCAGGATGTCCCCCGCGTCGTGCAACGCGGCCAGGTGGGCCAGGTGCGCGTCCTGCAGCCGGTCCCGCTCCTCGTCCGGCAGCTCCGGGGCTGCCGGGTCGAGGAGCAGGAAACCGACCGTTCGGTCGTCGAACCGCATCGCGGGATCTGAGGAGCTTGATGACCCGGCGTCAGGACCGATCGGTCCCGGCCACCGCCGCGTACGCGTTCACGATCCCGCGACCGTAGAACCCGTTCTTGGCGATCGGACCCTCGCAGCGGTGGTCGGCCTGGACGGTGCCGTTAGCGGTGATCCGGGTGTAGTGGTACGTCCGCGGCTGCGGACAGCGGGTCGGCTGGGCGGACTGGTACAACCCCGACTGGGTGGCGTTCGGGTTCAGCTTCAGCCCGCGAGTGCCATCGGCGACTCCGTTTCTGCTGACCACGAGTGCCGCCACCCCTGCCGCGTGCGGCGATGCCATCGAGGTGCCCTGCAGGTACTGGAAGTACCCACACACCTGCGGGCTGGCCTGGTTGCAGCTCCGAACCACGAACGGGGTGTTCGGGGTGCCATCGGCGTTCAGGTCGCCGTTCAGCTTGGCGAGTGACTCCGGATACGCCGCCAGGATCAGGCTGGGCACATTGAGGGTGTTGGTCGGCGAGTCGTACGCGTCCCCTCCGGGCGCGGCGACATCGGCCTGCTCGGTGCCCCAGTTCGAGTAGTACGCCTTGCGGGTGCTCGGCCCGGTCGACGTCACGGCCACCACCCCTTTGGACTCGGTGGGCACGCTGATGCAGGAGTTGTCGACCGTGCGGTCCTTGGCTGCGTTCGCGGGGTAGTCGGGAGAGCTGTCGTCGAATGTCGGGTCGTTGAGATCCGTGGCCTCGTTACCCATGGCAGCGACCGGCAGCACGCCGTGGCCGCGAGCGTAGTTGAGGGCTCGCTGGGTGGCACTGCGAATGATGCGTTGTTCGAGCTGCTCGGCAAACGTGTCGGCCGGATTGTCGACGCAGTTGTAGAGCCACGGATCGACGTAGTAGCTCATGTTGACCACGTCGACGCCGATGTCTCCGGCGTAGGTGAGCGCGTCCAACGTGGCTTTGAGGAAGAAGTAGCCCGAGTCCTGGCCGGCGCGGATGTTGATCAGCGTCACGTTCGGGGCGACCCCGGCGACGCCGAGACCGTTGATCGGCGAGCCGATCGTGCTGGCGACGTGGGTGCCGTGTCCGTCGTCATCGACGTCGACCGGATCGATGCAACTCGGTACCACCTCGCAGGGACCGTCGATGTCGGTCCGGTCCACGGTGAAGTTGCGGCTCAGCGTCTGGTCGAAGTTCGCTGCGATGTCGGGGTGGTTGCCGTCGATGCCGGTATCGATGATGCCGACCCGGACGCCCTTGCTGCCCGGGTTCTCCGCGTAAGAACCGGCCGAGGTCGCCCCGATCTGGCGCATGTCCCACTGCAGGTTGGCCAGCGGTTCGGGTGTGGTGGCCGCGGCCTTGGCCTTCGCGTTGACCGAGACGCCCGCCTGGCCTTTGGTGGCCGCCCGCTCCTTGGTCAGCTTCTCGACCTCGTCGCTCGACGCGCGCCGCTCGCGCGGCGCGGTCCCCACGACGCGTTCCTTGGCTGTGCCGGCGACGGCGCCGGAGGCGTTCAAGGTCTCGGCGAAAGCGGCGTTCGTCGTAGACACGTAGACGTATCCGACCTTCGCGTTCTCCTCGGTGACCTTCCCACCGGCCTTCATGATCGCGGAACGGGCGGTCGAATCGACGGATGTGCCTTTGAGCAGCACCAGATAGTCGGTCGGCTTGGTCGGCTTGGCCGTCGCGGTTGGAGCGAAGGCTCCGGCGGCGACGGTCAGAAAAGCCACCGAGACCGTGAGTGCGATCTTGCGCGTTCGCGCCATGCAGGCTCCTGAGGGTCGGAAGTTACTGGGGGGTAGCTTGTCAACCTAAGGCCCGAAACGAGAGACTCGCAAGGGTCCGACCGCATATCCGGCAAATGTTGTTGCGGCGTCGCTAGAAGAGGGTGATCGGGTCGATCAGGTCGGCCAGGATCAAGACCACGCCGGAGACCAGGATCAGGCCGCCGACGGCATACGCGACGGGCAGCATCTTCGCCGTGTCGACGTAGCCGGGATCGGGGCGCTTGAAGATCCGCGCGAGCCAGCGCTTCAGGCCCTCGTACAGCGCGCCGGCGATGTGGCCACCGTCCAGCGGCAGCAGGGGAATGAAGTTGAACAGCGCCACGAACAGGTTCACCGAGCCGAGCAGCGTGACCATGACGGCGATCTTGTTCTGGTCGTCCAGTTGGTTGGTGGAGGCGACCTCTCCGGCGGCTCGCGAGGCCCCGACGATGCTCATCGGGCCGTACACGTCCCGCGGCTGGCCGGTGATCAGGTTGGCCGCGGTGTTGTAGACCTTCGCCGGGAACGTGATCAGGGCCCGGAACGTCTGCTGGGTCATCTCCCACATGTCCGACAGCACGACCAGCGGGCCACCGGTGACCCGCTCGGTCACCGGCACCACGCCGAAGAAGCCCGCCGCCACCCGCTTGCCGGGGTCCCAGCGGTCGGGTACGCCGTTGATCACGGTGTTGACCGGCGTGAGTTGCACGACCTGGCCGGCGCGTTCGACGGTGATCTGTGCCGGCCCGTCGAGATTGGCCCGGATCGCCTCCGACATCTGCGACCAGTCCGCGATCGGGCGGCCGTTGAAGGCGAGGATCTTGTCGCCCTGGCGGATCCCGGACTCATACGCCGGCGTCTTCGGCTTGCCGGTGCATGAGGTGTCGGTCGCGTTCGCCGGTACGACGCACTCCTGGACGGCCTCGATGGTCAGCTGCGGGCGATAGACACCGTAGATCCCGGTCACGCCCCAGAGCAGGACGAAGGCGAGCAGGATGTTCATCGTCGGCCCACCGGCCATGATGATCAGCTTCTGCCAGGTCTTCTTCTGGTAGAACAGCCGACCGTCGTCCTCGGGCCGGATGGTCTCCCACTCCGCGGCCCGGGCGTTGTCGGCCATGGTCTGGAAGATCCCGGTCCGGGCGGCGCGGACCTGGTGGGGGTGGTCCTTGCCGGGCGGGTACATGCCGACGAAGCGGACGTAGCCGCCAAGCGGAATGGCCTTGAAGCCGAACTCGGTCTCGCCGATCTTGCGGGACCACAGGGTCCGACCGAAGCCGACGAAGTACTGGGTGGTCCTGACGTCGAACAGCTTCCCCGGCACCAGGTGGCCGATCTCGTGCAGGGCGATCGAGGCCATCACCAGGGCGAAGAACAGCACCGCCCCGAAGAGGTAGACCAAGATCTCTGCCACGCGCCCCTACTCCTTCATCCCCAGGTGCTGCGCCAGGACCTGGGCGCGTTGTCGTGCCCAGCGGTCGGCGGCGGTCAGCCGGTCGAGGTCCAGATCCTCGGTCCGGACCAGCGCAGAGCCTACGTCGGTACGGGAAACGGCGGCTGAGGCTGTGGAAGACAATTCAGGGCCGGAGGTGTGCTGGGAGAGGACGGTCGCCACGATGTCGATGATGTCGCCGAACCGGATCTCGCCCTCGTGAAAGGCGTCCACGCACACCTCGTTCGCGGCGTTGTAGACCGCCGGCGCGCTCCCGCCGTGCCGGCCGGCTTCGCGGGCCAGCTCAACCGCCGGGAACGCCTCGTCGTCCAGCGGCTCGAACGTCCAGCTCGCGGCCTTCGACCAGTCACACGGTGTGGCCACGCCCGGGATCCGGGCCGGCCAGCTGAGTCCGAGTGCGATCGGCAACTTCATGTCCGGGGGTGAGCACTGGGCCAGGGTCGAGCCGTCCACGAACTGGACCATGGAGTGCACGATCGACTGGGGGTGGACGACGACCTCCACCCGGTCCAGCTCGACCCCGTACAGCAGGTGGGCCTCGAGCAGTTCCAGGCCCTTGTTGACCAGGGTCGCGGAGTTGGTGGTGATCACCCGGCCCATCGCCCAGGTCGGGTGGGCCAGCGCCTGCTGCGGGGTGGCGTCGCGCATCTGCTCCCGGGTCCAGCCCCGGAACGGCCCGCCGCTCGCGGTGAGGATGAGCCGGTCGACCTCGGCGGCGGTACCTGAGCGGAGACACTGCGCGAACGCAGAGTGCTCCGAGTCCACGGCGACGAGCTGACCCTCCCGGGCGGCACTCATCACGAGCGCTCCCCCGATGACCAGGGACTCCTTGTTGGCCAGGGCCAGGGTGCTGCCGGCCGCCAGCGCGGCGAGCGTGGCCGGCAGGCCAGCCGATCCGGTGATCGCGTTGAGCACCACGTCGCAGCGCACGCCGGCGACCTCGGTGGCCGCGTCCGGCCCGGCGAGGATCCGCGGCAGCGTGGTCCGCCCGTGGGCCCAGCCGCGCCGCTGCGCCTCCGCGTAGAGGGCGAGCTGGAGGTCCTGGACCGCCGTGGCCCTGGTCACCGCGACGACCGGCGTGTGGGTGTCGAGCACCTGGCGGGCGAGCAGTTCGATCTGGCTGCCGCCGGCCGCGAGTCCGACGACCCGGTACTCCTCGGGTCGATCCGCGATGACCTCCAGCGCCTGGGTGCCGATCGAGCCCGTACTGCCCAGGATCACGACGTCACGCACGGCTCAGTGTCTCACCGTCGGCTCCGCCGGGTCTCACCGTAAGCTCGGCAGCCGTGACCTTCACCGTGGCTCCCACCCTCCCTCGCAGCACCCCCAGCGCCGAGGGCGTCGACCCGGCGGGCCTGACCGCCTTCCTCGACGCCATGGACGCCGCCGCCGACATCGAGCTGCATTCTTTGATGGTGCTGCGACACGGCCGGGTGATCGCGGAGGGCTGGTGGCCGCCGTACGCGCCGGAGCGGGCGCACCTGCTCTATTCGCTGAGCAAGAGCTTCACCTCGACCGCCGCCGGGTTCGCCGTTGCCGAAGGGCTGCTCGATCTCGACGCTCCCGTCATCTCCTACTTCGGTGAGTTCGAGGCCGACATCACCGACCCCAGGAGCCGACGGATGCTGGTCCGCCACATCGCGGCCATGGCCAGCGGGCACCGGACCGAGACCGTCGACCAGGCGATCGAGCTCGATCCGGCCGAGCCGGTGCGCGGCTTCCTGCTGATCCCGCCGGACGAGGAGCCGGGGACGGTCTTCGCCTACAACCAGCCGTGCACCTATACCCTCGGCGCGATCATCCAGAAGCTCAGCGGCCAGACGCTGACCGACTATCTGCGGCCGCGGCTGTTCGAGCCACTGGGGATCGAGCGCTACGGCTGGATCCAGCTCCCGCCCGGTCGCGACATTGGCTTCTCCGGCTTCCACGCCACCACGGCGGCCATCGCCCACCTCGGCCAGCTGTACCTGCAACAGGGCCGGTGGGGCGAGCAGCAGCTGCTCAGCCGGGACTGGGTCGCCGAAGCCACCCGTCGCCACGTCGACAACCCCAACGAGCCGAATCCCGACTGGCGCCAAGGGTACGGATTCCAGTTCTGGATGAGTCGGCACGGATACCGCGGCGACGGCGCGTACGGGCAGTTCTGCGTGGTGCTGCCGGAACTGGACCTGGTGTTCGCCACCACCGCGGACACCCAGAACATGCAGGGCATCCTCGACGCGGTGTGGGCCCACGTGCTCCCGGCGGTCGGTGCATCCGACTCCGTGCGGGACGCCGGTCAGGACGCCGACGCCGCCCTCGCCGCTCGGTTGGACGCGGCCGAGTTGTCCCCGGTCCAGGCCGATCCCGAGCCCGCCGATCCGCCGGCGTGGAACGGTCGTGAGTTGACGGTGACCCCGGACCCGCAAGGGCCGGCTGGGCTGACCGGTGTCCGCCTCCGTCGGCGCGAAGACGGCTGGGATCTAGACCTGCTCGACCTGGACGGCCCGGTGCGCGGTCGGGTCGGCGCGGGACGCTGGGCGATCGAGGAGGAGACGGCGCCGATCGCGATCAGCGGCGGCTGGGTCGGCGACCGGTTCCGGGCCGACGTGATCTTCCTGGAGACCCCGCACCGGCTGCTGATCGAAGCCGCGGGCGACACCGCCACCGCCCGCTGGCGGACCGTCCCCCTGCACGCCGTGCCGCTGACCCGGATGCGGGTCCCGAGGTCTGACGCAGACTCGTAAGGCGGGTTTCCGACCCCCTCCGGCGGTTGGCGGCCGGATCTGACACCGCGGCTACTTCTTCCCCTTCTTCTTCTTTTTCCGTTTGTTGTCCAACGACTTCGCCGAAGCGCGGTCGTTGGCCTTCTGCAACGCGTCGACCAGCTGCTGCTTCGACATCGACGAGCGGCCCGCGACGCCGAGTTGCTTGGCCTGGGCGTAGAGGTGCTCCTTGGTCGCCTTGGCGTCGACCCCTCCCGCGGTCGGCTTGGCGCTCCCCCGTCCCTCTGCGGCGTGGGCGTCGGACGGGCCCTTGCGGCCCTTGCCCTTCTTCTTCCAGCGGTCGCCGACCTTCTCGTGGGTGTGCTTCAGCGCCGCGAACGCCACCTGGTGGGCCCGGGCCTCGTCGCGGTACTGGCCCATGGCGGCGTCGTACGCCTTGGTGAACGTCCGTTGAGCCTTGGCACCGGAGTTCTGGAGCGTGTTGGGCAGTTCACTCTGCTTGGGCTTGCCGGACTTCGTGGTCTTGGGCATCGGTTCTCCTTTCGTCAAGGCGGGTCGTCTCGATGGTGAAGCCGCGTCGCCGCAGCCGATCGGCCAGGGTCGATCCGATCGCCGCCATGGGAGTCAGTACCCCGCCGCGGTCGGGCAACGCATCGAACGCCAGGCTCAACCCCGATTGCACCAGCATCACCGCGGTGCCGCGGTAGCCGGGGTCGAGGTCAGCCCCGAACCGGGTGCGACAGCGATGTCCTGCGGCGGTCTCGCCCACCACGTCGATGAGGAACCGGCCCTCCTGCAGCGTCTTCTCGCTGGGCCCGCTCCCGGGGCTGGGCAGCAGCCGGTCCAACACCCATCGAGTCGGCGGGAGCCACATCCCGCCCAGCAGCAAGTTGCTGCCGGCGGAGATCGCGGCGGCGCGGGTCAACCCGGCGATCCCCGGGCCGGCGTCGACGACCTCGCGGTAGTCGAAGTCACGTCCGTACGGCCAGTCGCCCAGTGCGTTGGTCCGCCAGACGATCTGCCGGTTGTATCCGCCCATCACGAAGGGCGCCTGCCAGCGGCCGCTGTGGTCGTCGCGATCGAGCTGCGGATGTCGGTGCCCCGATCGCGGAGCAGGGTCCGCACCGGTCAGGGCCTGCGGATCAGCCAGCACCGGCCCGACGGACGAGTCGGCCTGGGCGGCGATGATCTGCTGACGCATCGAGTCGACCGTGCCGCCGCTGATGCCACCCCGGGCGGAGCGGAGGTGCAGCACCGCGCTCACGAGCCGGTCACCGTCGGCCGCGACCCGGGTCGCCGTGAGACCGACGCCCAGATCGGACGGGATGGAATCGAAGCCGCAAGACGGCACGAGGCGGGCACCGCTGCGCTCCGCCTGGTCGTGCAGGTTCGTCACGAGGTCGCGAACGAAGAGGGTCTCGCCGGTGAGGTCCGCGTAGTGGGTTCCCGCCACCGCGCAGGCCTCGACCAGCAGCCGCCCGTAGGTCGCGTACGGGCCGGCGGTGGTCACCACCACCCGGGTCCTCTCGACCAGAGCCCGGACCGACGCGGCATCGAGCAGGTCGACCAGCACGGTCGGCCAGGTGTCCCCGGGATGACCGAGTTCGGCCTGCAGCGCCTCGAGTCGCTCGATCGATCGGCCGGCCAGCGCGATCCGCGCGGTAGCTGGAGCGGTCCGGGCCAGCTCGGCCGCGGTCAGTCGGCCGACGAAGCCGGTGGCCCCGACCAGGACGACGTCGAACTCACGATGCGTCGGGCCGGCCACAGGTCATATGCTCCCGCGGTGACCAAACGGAGGATCAAACGGCCCTCGACGAACCACGGTTCGGGGGATCCCAGGAAGGGACCTCCGAGGCCCGTGCGTGGGCGTGAACGAACCCACCGAGACCGTGCCGACGAACACAGTGCCGACCGAGACGTTGCCGACCGAGACGTTGCCGACCGAGACAGTCTGCTGGACACCATCGACGCTGCCTTGGCCGAGGGACACCCGCTGTCGCTGCTGGCCCACGCCAGCACGCTGCTGCAGACGACGCGTCCGCCGCGGGTGAGTCCGCTCGACGCCGCGGGCGACGAGGAGCACGAGCTGCCGAACCTGAACGAGATCCTCGAGATGTTCGTGGAGTCCGGGGAGCTCCAGACCCAGGCGTTGGCCTGGGCGGTCAGCCATCTCGACGAAGACGAACTAGTCAGGGCCAAGGTCACCCGGTCGGTCGACAGGGCCCGACTCCCCCGCTGGCTCGCTGGGCTCGGTGGGGCCGAAGTGTCCGGCGCCCTCCAGACCCAAGACGCCCTCCGCGACGGAACCAACATCGTTCTCGGCCTCCGCGTGGGTGGACATGACCTGAGCCTGATCACGTTCATCGACCACAACGCCGGGACGATCGTGAAGGACTCGTTCGCGATTCCGGCCGGGCTGGACGAGTTCCGTGCGGTATGGGATCGGATGGATCCGCACCACGCCACCGAGATGCGACGGCTGACGCCCGCCGACGCTCGCGCCTGGATCGACCCGGCGCTCGAGCACGGCGACATGACGTGGCCGCCGTACGAGTCCGAGACGTGGCCCGCGATCCGTCCGCTGCTGGACTGGGCGCTTCGCCGCTGCCCAAATGGAGGATCCGGGTTCGACCGGCCGGAACTGACCGACACGGAGCAGGCGCAGCTGGTCGAGGATTTCGTGCGCGATGCCGGTCGACGCTTCGACGACTCGGAGCACCGGGACTTCCTCGACAGCCTGATGTGGTTCGGCACCGGATACGGCTACGGCGATCCGCTGTTGCTGAGCCCGACCAAGATCGAGATCCTGCTGCTCGACTGGGTGCCCCGCAAGATCGTGGCGGACGTCGAATACCTCGCCAAGTTGCCGGCGTTGCTGACCGCGTTCGTTCCGTACGGTCACCGGGTCCGGGGCATCCCGCAATCCGACACCGATGAGACGCTCGAACTGGTCAAGAAGCTGACGCCGGAGTACCTGACGCTCATCGGCCGGCCCCGCCGACAGGGACCGGAGGCGCTGATGGAGCGGATGGGTCTCTTGGATGCGATGCCCGATGAGGAGTACTTCATCGGCGTGCTGGCCGAGCAGGTCGGGGGGCGCGAGCAACTCGATACGTTGCACGGCGAGCCGCTGCCCGACGAGGAGCTCGACCTCAATGGACTGCCGAACGACGTCCACGACCGGGTCCTGGCGATCGCCGAGCTGTGCGACGGTTGCTGCGACGATTTGTTCGACCGCGAATGCCGGACGGCAGTCCGGCGCTTGATCCACGACGTCGCCGCCGGTGATCCGCAGATCTTCCGTCGGCGCGGTCGGAACGAGACGGCCGCTGCGGCGTTGTGCTGGTTGGTCGGGCGGACGAACACGGTGATGGATCACGGCCGGGTGCAGTCGCAGCAGCTCATGGCGCACTTCGGGCTGACGGGCAGCGCATCACAGCGGGCGGAGCCGATGCGCCAGGCGATCGGCCTGCCCGCCTACTATGTCGGCCGCTCCGACCTGGGTTCGGGCCGCTACCTGACGGGTGAAACCCGCCGAGAGCTGATGATCAGACGGGATCGATGGCTGGCCGCCGACGAGGCCTGAGTCGCGGCCAGTGGCAGGCGCACTCCTCCTCCTCCTAGGGCACCCCTGCTCGTAGCGGCCTGCGGCTCTTCGGCATCTACGCTCATCACATGGAGTTGCTGCCGCTCACGTTCGCGAGCGGCTGGACGAGTGGGATCAACGCCTACCTGACCGTTCTCGTGCTCGGTCTGCTCGGCCGGTTCGCGGGTTTCGAGGACGTCCCGGCCGGGCTGCAGCGGACCGACGTCCTGATCGTGGCCGGGGTGTTGGCGCTGGTGGAGTTCGTCGCGGACAAGATCCCGTACGTCGACTCGGTCTGGGACGTCCTCTCCACCGTGGTCCGCCCGGTGGCCGGCGCCGTCATCGGCGCCCTCATCGCGGGCTGGAACGGCGACCTGCTCACCCTGGCCCTGGCCGTGGTCGGGGGGTCGACCGCCCTGGTCAGCCATCTGGTCAAGAGCGGACTCCGGCTGGCGGTCAACACCTCACCCGAGCCGGTGACGAACATCGGCGTGTCCCTGGCCGAGGACGTCTCGGTGGCCGGCGTGGCCTCGCTCGCGGTGCTGTTTCCCGTCGCCGCCGCGATCATCGCGGGCATCCTCTTGATCGTCGGCGTCGTGGTCGCGTGGTTCGCGCTGTCGCGGATCAAGCGCGGCTGGCTCGCTTTTCGCCGATGGCTCCGGCGGAGCGCCTCCGATCCGACCTCAGCCTGAATTCAACGTTGCCCCTGGTCCGCGACGGATCGTGACCGACCGAGTACGGATCAGCGCGGTTCGCCGCGGTAGACGCCGAAGGACCACAGGTTGCCCTCGGGATCCTGGACGCCGAACTCGCGGTTGCCGTAGTCGGTGTCCTGCACGGGCCGGACGATCGCGACCCCGGCCTGCTGCACGCGGGCGTAGAGCTCGTCCACCCGGTCGGTGACGACGTACGCGCCGAAGGTGCCGGGCTCCCTAGTCCACTCCTGGTCGGGCCGGTACGAGCCGAGCATGATGCCGCCGCCCTCCGGCCAGTCGAGTTGGGCGTGCGAGACGACGTCGCCGTCGGCGTACACGGCCGTCGCGACGAAGCCGAACACCGACACGTAGAAGTCGATCAGAGCGTGGGCGTCGCGCGCCTGCAGGCTCGGCCAGACGGTCGGGGCGGGCAGGGTCTTACCGGTTTCGGGCTGGGCGGTTGCGGAAGGGGCGGTTGCGGGCTGGGCGGTTTCGGTCATGCCGGTGAGTCTGCCCCCGCCCAGTGCCCGCCGACTTGGAAACTTCGGCGTTCTTCGGCCAGCCAGCCGGTCGGGCTGATGCCGGCCAGCGCACCGAAGTCCCGGTCGAGATGTGCGTGGTCGTAGTAGCCGCACCGCAGCGCCACCGACGTCAGGTCCAGTGGTCGACCGGCCGCGACCGCGGTGGCGATCAGGTGCTTCGCATGATCGAAGCGCATCAACCGGCTGACCTGTTTCGGGCCCATCCCGATCTCGCGCTGGAACAGGGTCCGCAGGTGTCGCCCGCTCACGTGGACATGGCGGCAGAGCCCGTCCATGGAGCCGGTCCCGCGGAACCGCGCCAGCCACGTCCAGGCCTCGACCAGATCGTCCCGCGGGTGTCCGGCCCGGTGCCCGTCGACCCGGCTCCGGAGGTAGGCCCGGACAAGGTCGAACCGGCCGTCCCAGCCGCCCGATGCGTGCAGCCGGTCGAGGATCCGGGCGACCTCGGCCCCGAGCACGTCGCGCCCGTCGGCGGCCAACATCCCCAGTTCGGCTGCCGGCATCCCGAAGATCGCCCGGGCGGCCAGGGGGTGGACGGCGAGTTGGATGCCGGCGTGGCGCTCGGGCTGCACCACGTACGCCGGTCGCGACACCAGTCCGCCGACCAGGACGTCGTGTCGGCCGGCCTCCGCCCCGTATGCCTCGACCTCGCTCTCGCCGCTGACCACCGGCCCGTCGAGGGAGAAGATGAACGTCAGACTGGGCGACGGCAGGCCCCGGTGGATGCGCGGCTGCAGGCCGCTCCCGGCGTAGCCGATCGCGTCCGGCACGAGCGGGGTCAGCAGCCGCGGCGCCGCGCGGAACTCCTGGACCTCGTCGTTTGCCACCCAGCCATTCTCAGCTTCGTGCCAGGTTCCTGCCAGGTCGCCACCAGGTCCGTACCCGACGCTGGGCGAGGCATGGGGTCCGCCGGGCCCTGACGAGCGCCGCGACAGCGGCAAGAAGAGGAGACCTGACGTGCCGATGAACAAGAAGGCAGCCACCGGAGTCGCCGTCGCGACCGGGTTGTTGGCGGTCGGGGCCGGGATCGGGATGGCGAACCTCGCCCAGGCCGAACCGACCCCGTCCCCGGGAGCCCCGTCGAGTTCACCCTCGACCGGGGCGAAGCCGGCCGACGGTCGCGGACCGGGCGGCCCAGGCGGGATGCACCGCGGCGGAGCCATGTTCGGCGCCGACGCCAAGCAGCTGGCCGAGAAGCTGGGCGTCACCGAGGCGAAGGTGACCGAGGCGCTCCGGGCGATCCACGACGAGCGCAAGGCCGACCGGCCCGACCCGTCGGCCACTCCGTCCGCCAATCCGACCCGGCCGGACCCGGCCGAGCGCGAGGCGGAACTGGCCAAGGCGCTGGCCAGCAAGCTCGGGATCGACGAGGCCTTGGTGAAGACCGCCCTGGACGAGATCCGAGCGGCACGGCAGGCCGATCGGGCCGCCGCCCTGAAAACGCGGCTCGACGCCGCGGTCAAGGACGGCACCCTCACGCAGGCCGAGGCCGACGCCGTCACCAAAGCCATCCAGAAGGGCGTGATCGGCGGCGGCCCGCGCTGACGACCAGTCTGGTGGCGGCAGTCAGGCCTGGCTCAAGAGCCGGGCCAGCTCGGCCGCTCGGGCGCTGGTGAACACGTCCTCCAGCGTCATCGGGCGGCCGTCCGGCCCGCTCAAGGGCACCCGCCAGTTGGGGTACTCGTCGATCGTCCCGGGCTGGTTCTGCACCCGGCGGTCCCCGACGGCGTCGGTCAACGACAGCGCGAGCAGCCGGGAGGACGTGTGGGTCAGGTACCGGTGCAGGGCTTGCACCGTCGCCTCTTCGTCCGCATCGTCGGTGAGCAGGCCGCGGTTGCGCAGGCTGTCCAGCCAGGCCTTGCGTTCGGCCTCGTCGGCGGCCAGTTCCTCGACCAGCGGCCGGGTCAAGACCCCCAGATCATCCCGCAGCCGTACGTGATCCCCTGCCAGGTAGCCCGCCGTCGGCGGCAGGTCGTGGGTGGTGACCGAGGCCAGGCAGTACTCCCGCCAGCGTTCGGGGACCAGCGGCGAAGCATCGCCGTCGAAGTCGAATTCGAACCACAGGATCGAGGTGCCGAGGATCCCACGTTCGCGCAGGTACACGCGGACCCACGGCTCGACGGTGCCGAGGTCCTCCCCCACCACCACCGCGCCCGCCCGCTGCGCCTCCAGGGCCAAGATCCCGACCATCGCCTCGTGGTCGTAGCGGACGTAGGTGCCCTGGGTCGGCCCGGCACCGTCGGGGATCCACCACAGCCGGAACAGCCCGATCACGTGGTCCACCCGAATCCCGCCGGAGTGCCGCAGCACCGTCGAGACGAGCTGCCGGAACGGCTCGTACGCGGTCTCGGCCAGCCGATCCGGTCGCCACGGCGGTTGGTTCCAGTTCTGCCCGTTCTGGTTGTACGGATCCGGCGGCGCACCCACGGTGATCCCCTGCGCGAAGCTGTCCTGCAGGGCCCAAGCATCGGCCCCGACCCGGCTGACCCCGACGGCGAGGTCGGCCATCACTCCGAGTTTCATGCCGGCCCGCAGACCCGCCTGGTGCGCGGCCGCGAGTTGGTCGTCCACCACCCACTGCAGCCAGCAGCAGAAGTCGATCTCGGCCGCGTGCTCGGTCCGGAACCGCACGACTCCGGCGGCGGCCGGGTGGCGCAGCTCCTCCGGCCAGCCGGCGGGGTCCGGACCGTACGTCTCGAACAGCACCGACCAGGTCGCGAAGTCGAGCAGCCCCTGGCCCTCCCGGCGCCGGTAGCCCCGCAGCGCCTGCTCCCGCCCGGCGGTCCGCGGCACGGCGTAGATGATCTTCAGCGCGGCCCGTTTGACCGCCCAGCTCGCGTTCCGGTCGATCGCGTTCACCAGCTCCGGTCGGTCTTGGAGTTCGGCGCGCAGCCGGCGGACCTCGACCCGTTGCTCCTCCGTAGCGACGGCGTACTCGGTGACCCGCTCCGGTCGCAGGTAGATCGGATTGGCGAAGCGCCGGGTGCTTGGCAGGTACGGCGACGGCTCCAGCGGCGGCACCGGCTCAGCGGCGTGCAGCGGATTGATCAACAGGTAGTCCGCGCCGTACTCGGCCGCCGACCAGACCATCAGGTCCTCCAGGTCGGTCAGATCGCCCATCTTCCAGGACTGCTCGGACCGGACGCTGTAGAGCTGGGCGGCCAGCCCCCAAGCCCGGTGCTGCCCCAACTGCGGCGGCAGGCCGAGCCAGACCGGGGTGATGATCACGGGCATCGTGGCCTGGTCGACTCCGCTGCGGGCGTGCAGCGTGTGGTAGCCGAGCGGTAGATCGTCCGGGACCTCGAAGCTGGCTTGACCCACCCAGCGACCGTCGATCTCGCGCGGTGGTGTCCAGTCCTCCAGTTGCCGGAGCCGGTCCCGGCGCTCGCCGGTCTCCAGCTCGATCCAGACCTCGACGGTGTCCCCGTGGTTGAGGTGCACCCACACCGATGCCGCACGGTGTTCCCGGATGGCCAGGCAGGGCGGCAGCATCCGGGTCCAGGGCTCGTGCGCGTGGGCACCGAGAGAACGGCCCGCGGCCTCCGGCGTGCTCGCGTCGACCCCGAGGGCGGCCAGCACCTTGATGATCGTCTCGGAGGTCACGGCCACGTGCCTGCCCTGCCAGTCCCAGTACTCGGTCGCGATGTCGAACGCGGCGGCGAGTTCGCCGAGGGCGGGGTCGAGTTCAGCCACGGAGACATCCTGCCGGAACGCAATGGCGAGGACTCACTACGCTTCGGGGCATGATCAGCGTGCAGCGCGTCCGGGCCGGTGACAGCCCTGACCTGATCGCGGCGTACGAACAGATCCTGCGGCCCAGTTTCCCGACCGACGAGCTCGAGGCCGTCGACGTCTTCGCCGAACAGGTCGACGAGGGCCGACGCCAGCTCTGGGTCGCTCGGCTCGAGGACGACCCCGATGGCGAGATCGTGGCGGTACGGATGGCTCGGGACCTGCCGCCGTCGGACGCGGTCCTGCTCACCCACCTCGCCACCCGGCAAACTCACCGCGGCACCGGGATCGGCTCGGAGCTGCACCGGGCGCTGATGAGCAGCATCGTCACCGACCAGGCGCCGAGTCTGGTGCTGGCCGAGGTCGCGCATCCCGACCACCACAGCGCCCACCCGCGACACGGGGATCCGGTGGCGAGGCTACGGTTCTACGGCCGCTTCGACGCCCGGATCATCGACCTGCCCTACTACCAGGCCTCGCTCGGACCGGGACTGCAACCGGTGTACGGGCTGCTGCTGCTCGTGCTGTACGCGCGGCCCGACCTGATCGACCCCGCCCGCACCCGGCTGGACAACGCCGAGAACCTGCTGGCCGCGACACGCACGATGCTGGAGTGGGACGGTGAGCCCGACGACGCCGCCGCGGCGCGGCTGCTCACCGCGGTGTCCCAGAGTCCGATCCGGCTGTTGCCGGTCACCGAGTACCGCAGTGTCGTACCCGGGTTGCGCCGCTGACCCGTCCGGACTTGCGTGGACTCAGCCCCTCGGCAGCCACTCCTCGATCGCGGCGACCACCTCGGGATCCTTCGGCTCGGTCCGCGGGCGGAACCGCTTGACCTCGCCGGTGGGACTGACCAGGAACTTCTCGAAGTTCCAGGTCACCCGGCCGGCCTTGCCCGCGGCATCGGGCATCGTCTTGAGCTCCTGGTACAGCGGATGGGCGTGCCGGCCGTTCACCTTCACCTTCGCCGACATCGGGAACGTAACTCCCCAGGTCGTCGAGCAGTACTCCTCGATCGCTTCCTCCGAGCCCAGCTCCTGAAGGAACTGGTTGCTCGGGAATCCGATCACCGTGAACCCGCGGTCGGCGTAGGTCTGCTGCAACGACTCGAGCTGCTCGTACTGCGGCGAGAGCCCACAACGGGACGCGACGTTCACGACGAGGGTGACCTTCTCGCCTCCCAGTTCTCCGAACGTGGTTTCCGCCCCGTGCAGAGTGGTGACGGGTATCTCGGCGAGCTTCACGATCGTGGGTGCCTTCCGTGGCGTGGATGGGTGAGACAAAGACCGAGCGTACGTCGCTCGACCCAGGCCGATGAGTTCCGGCGCTGGGCCGGTCTACCCTCTCGACAGCACCTGACGAAGGGAACACCGACGTGGCGAAGATCATCTCGACCCTGTTCATCTCGGCCGACGGCGTGGCCGAGATCGACCCCGAATGGCACTTCCCGTACTTCGACGAGAACACGGGCCGGGCCGTCAGCGAGGACTACGACACCGCCGATGTGTTGCTCATCGGCCGGGTCACCTACGAGAGCTTCGCCGGCGCCTGGCCCGACCGGGAGAGTGCCGGCGGCGAGGACGCGCCGTTTGCCCGCCAACTCGGCGATGTCCGCAAGATCGTGGTGTCCCGGCAACCCCAGCAGTTCAGCTGGCGCAACTCCGAGCTGCTCGACAAAGATCTGGTTGTGACGGTCACGGCGCTGAGGGCCGATCCCGGCGTGCGCGGCGTTCTCGTTCCGGGTTCCATCTCGGTGGTGCAGCAGCTGCTGGCCGCCGGGCTGGTGGACGAACTCCGGCTCCTGGTGCACCCCGTAGCCGCGCGCAAGGGCCGGAAGCTGTTCGACGAGGGTGACACTCCGTACCACCTGCGAGTGTTGGCGACCGAGGTCTACCCCACGGGCATGATCCGGGTCATCTACGCGCCCACCGCGGCACCCGGGTCGGTGAGCCACGACGACGCCGAGGACGAGGTCTCCGAAGGGGCCTGACGGAACACACCACGGGTTCACGACGTTCCGGGTCCGGCGAAACGGAAACCTGTTTGGCAGACTCGTACGCCCTGCCCGAAGCCGACCCGGATCTGTGGAGCCAACCCTTGACGACCGAACCGATGCCCCTGCGCGCCTGGCAGGCCGAGGCCATCGAGAAGTACGAGGCCGAATCGCCCACGGACTTCCTGGTGACGGCGACCCCCGGTGCCGGGAAGACGACCTTCGGGCTCACCCTGGCGATCCGGCTCCGAGCCGCCCGGATGATCGACCGGGTCATCGTCGTCGCGCCCACCGACCATCTGCGGACCCAGTGGGCCGATGCCGCGGCCGGCGCCGGGCTGGTGCTGGACCCGAACGTCGGCAACACCGGTGGTCGGGTGCGGGACGGCTCGCACGGCTACGTCACGACGTACGCGCAGGTGGCGGCGAAGCCGCTGATCCACCGCCTGCGGACCGAGGCGAAGAAGACCCTGGTCATCCTCGACGAGATCCACCACGCCGGGGACTCGTTGTCCTGGGGAGACGCGGTGTACGAGGCCTTCGATCCGGCCCGGCGGCGGCTGTCGCTGACCGGCACGCCCTTCCGGACCAACCCGAACGAGCGGATCCCGTTCGTCATGTACCGCGACGCAGGGCCGGGCGAGGTGATCAGCGAGGCCAACTACACCTACGGCTACCGGGAGGCACTGGCCGACCACGTGGTCCGACCCGTGGTTTTCGCCGCCTACGCCGGCACCAGCCGGTGGATGAACTCCGCGGGCGAAGTGCTGGCGGCCGGACTCGGTGAGGATTCGACCCGGGCCGTCGAGGACGCAGCCTGGCGGACCGCGCTCGACCCGGCCGGTCAGTGGGTGCCGCACGTCATCGCCGCGGTCGACGACCGGGTCAGCCACCTGCGGGAGAGCGGGATGCCGGACGCGGGCGGCCTGCTGCTGGCCTCCGATCAGGAATCGGCCCGGGCCTACGCCGACATCGTCAAGCGGGTCACCGGCGTGCAGCCGGTCGTGATCCTCAGTGACGACCCGAGGGCGAGCAAGAAGATCCACGCCTTCGAGCAGGGCACCCACCGCCTCGCGGTCTGCGTCCGGATGGTGTCGGAAGGTGTCGACATCCCGCGGGCCGCGGTGCTCGGCTACCTCACCTCCTACCGGACGCCGCTGTTCTTCGCCCAGGCCGTCGGTCGGGTGGTCCGGGCCCGGAACCACAGCGAGACGGCCACCGTCTTCCTACCGGCCGTCCGGCCTCTGTTGGCGCTGGCGGCCGCCATCGAGGAACAGCGCGATCACGTGGTCCGGATCGCCGGACCGGCCGGCGAGGATCTCGACGCCCTGATCCCGCTCGAGGACCAGGCCGGCGAACCAGGACCGGACGGGGCATTCACGCCCCTCGAGGCGGAGGCCGCGTTCGCGCATGTGCTGCACGCCGGGCGGGCGATCGCCGCGACCGTCGGGCCGCTCGACAATGACGCCGCCGATGACGCCGCCGCTGACGACGACCCCTATCTGGGCCTGCCCGGCCTGCTCACCCCGGAACAGACCGCCACCGTGCTGGCCTCCAAGGACCGGGAGCTGCGGCGTCGGACGACGGATCTGAGCGCGTCGAGCGGCGACCCGACCGACGCCCCTGCCACGTGGCGGGAAGCCGTGGCGCTACGCAAGGACATCAATGCTCTGGTCGCCCGGATTGCGGCCCGAACCGGTCGCAGTCACGCCGCGGTGCACGGCGAGGTGCGGCGAGCCGTACCGGGTCCCCGAACGGCGTCCGCCTCGGTGGAGGTGCTGCTGGCCCGTCGGGACCAGCTGCTGGAGTCCCTCTAGTCGAGCGGCGAGACGGGCTGCGCGGCGAGCTGCCCGCAGGCGCCGTCGATCTCCCGGCCTCGGGTGTCGCGTACCGTCACCGGTACGCCCTTCTCCTGCAGCCGGCGGACGAATTCGGCCTCGTCCCGGCGTCGAGAGGCCGTCCAGCGTGAGCCGGGAGTCGGATTCAGCGGGATCAGGTTCACATGCACCCAGCCCCAGTTACCGCGCCGACGGAGCACCTTGGCGAGCAGGTCCGCCCGGAACGCCTGGTCGTTGACGTCCCGGATCAAGATGTACTCGATCGATACCCGGCGCCGGGTCTGCTTCGCGTACTCCCAGGCGGCGTCGACCACCTCGGACACGTTCCAGCGGGTGTTGATCGGTACGAGCTCGTCGCGGAGTTCGTCATCGGGCGCGTGCAGCGACAGCGCCAGTGTCACCGGCAAGCCCTCGGTGGCCAGCTGCTGCATCCGCGGCACCAGGCCGACCGTGGAGATGGTGATGCCCCGGGCGCTCATGCCGAGCCCGTCCGGGCTGGGCGTGACGAGTTGGCGGGTTGCCCCGATGACGGCCTTGTAGTTCGCGAGCGGCTCCCCCATACCCATGAAGACCACGTTGTTCACCCGGCCCGGTCCGCCGGGGATCTCGTTACGGGCGAGCCGCCGGGCGCCGTCGAGGACCTGCTCGACGATCTCGGCCACCCCGAGGTTGCGTTGCAGCCCACCTTGACCGGTCGCGCAGAACGGGCAGGCCATGCCGCAGCCGGCCTGGCTGGAGACGCACATCGTGGTCCGGTCGGGGTAGCGCATCAACACGCTCTCCACGGTCGAACCGTCGTACAGTCGCCACAGGGTCTTGACCGTCATCCCGTCGTCGCAGGACTGGGCCCGCACCTCGCGAAGCAGGGGTGGCAGGAACTTCTCCGCCAGCATCGTGCCCACCGCGGCCGGCAGGTCCGTCCAGGTCGCCGGATCGTTCCGGAGGCCCTCGAAGTAGTGCACGGACAGCTGCCGGGCCCGGAAGGCCTTCTGGCCGGTGGCCTCGACGAACTCGCGCCGTTGGGCCGGGGTCAGGTCGGCCCAGTGCCGCGGCGGTTGACCGCGACGGGGCGCCTCGAAGACCAGTGGAAGATTCAGTCCACTCACTGCTGGGCACCCACGTACATAGTGCCGCCAGGCTACCGGGGCACTGAAGACTCCAGTTCCTCGTCCGGCCCGTCGGGACGCGGCTGCCGGGGCAGCAGCCGGACCAAGACGATGCAGCCGAGCAGGAACACTCCGGCGACCAGGGTCGTGATCTGCATCGCCGGCAGCGGTCCCCGGCTGGCGAGCAACTGGAAGAAGAGGGTGCCGCTGACCGCGACCCCGATCGTGCCGCCCAGCTGCTGGACCGCGTTGAGCAGCCCGGAGGCCGAGCCGACCTCGCGGTCGCCCACTCCGGCGAGGATGATCGAGAACACCGGGATGATCGCCAGTCCACCTCCGATGCCGAAGACGAAACCGGCCGGCAGGAACTGCCACGGTTGGGCGCCGAGTCCGGCCCAGCCGACGGTGAGCGCCATCAGCACCGCACCGAGGATCATCAGTCCGAATCCGATCACGAGCACGCGGCGGCCGAGCTTCGGCACCAGACTCGCGCTGCCGAATCCGGCGGCCAGGGCCATCCCGACGGCGTACGCGCAGCCGGCGAACGCGGCCGTCAGCGGGTCGTACCCGAGGACGGCTTGGACGAAGACGTTGAAGACGAGTGTGAAACCGATCATCGCGCCGAAGCCGAGCATGATCACACCCAGCCCGCCGACGTACGCGCGGTTCCGCAACAGCGACGGCTCGAGCAGCGGGGACCGACTGCGCCGCTCGTGCCTGCCGAAGAGGACGAACAGGGCCAGCGCGACCCCCATCGCGACGAACGTCCACCACGGCCAGCCGAGTTCGCGGCCCTCGATCAGCGGATAGACCAGCAGCAACGACGCCGCGGCCAGCAGGATGACCCCGACCGGATCGAAGCGCAGATCGCGGTCCCGGCGGCTGGCCGGCACCAGCCACATGGCCGCCAGGATCACGGCGATCCCGATCGGCAGGTTGATGAAGAAGACCACCCGCCAGCCGAGACCGAAAAGGTCGGCGTCCACCAGCACGCCGCCGAGTAGCGGACCGGCGATCGCCGACAACCCGATGACCGGTCCGAAGGAGGCGAACGCCTTTCCGAGCTCGGCCGGCGGGAAGACCTCCTTCATGATCCCGAACCCCTGTGGGATCAAGATCGCGCCGAGGAAGCCCTGGGCCGTGCGGGCGGCGATCAGGGCTTCCGGGCTGCCGGCGGTGGCGCAGGCCAGCGAGGCGAGCGTGAACCCGATGGCTCCGATGACGAAGAGGTTCTTGCGGCCGAACCGGTCACCGAGCCGGCCGCCGATGACCAGAGCGACGGCGAAGGCGAGCGTGTACGCGCCCACCACCCACTGCACGGTGCTGGCTCCGCCGCCGAGTTCGACGGCGATCGGGGTGGCGGCCAGATTGACGATCGTCGAATCGAGCAGGTCCATGATCTCCGCGGCCAGGATGATCGCCAACACCACCCAGCGCCAGCGATACGGGGTCGGCGTGATCATCGAGGTCTCGGTGGTGGTCATCTCACTCATGGGTGCTCTTTCGGAACGTCGTTCGACTATTGCGAACGCAGTTCTACTAAACGTACGTTGTTCGTGTCAAGTAGGGTGTGCCCATGTCGTCGCCGCTCGGCCCGTGGGTCACGAAGGAGCGGACGAGACGGCGACTCAACGTGGACCTGATCGTGGCCGCGGGACTGGAGATCCTGGCCGCCGAGGGCGCCGACGCCGTCACCATGCGTGCCGTGGCCGGCAAGCTGAGTACGGGCGCAGCGTCGCTGTACGCCCACGTCAAGGACAAGAACGAACTGCACGCCCTGATGCTCGACGCGGTGATCGGCGAGGTGGAGGTCCCCGAACCCGACCCCGCGATCTGGAAGGACCAGGTCAAACGGTTCTGCTGGAGCCAGTACCACGCGATGGTGCGACACCCCGGGATCGCGGCGATCAGCCTCGCCCACATCCCGACCGGGCCAAATGCCCTGCGCTGCTCGGAAGGGTTGTTGGCGGTGCTGCTGGCCGGTGGGTTGTCCCGCCTGGTCGCGAGTCTGGCGATGGACCTGATCACGCTGTACACGACCTCGGTGGCCTTCGAGGAGACGATGTGGTGGGACCGGGCCCGCCGGGGCGGCCAGAACATCACCGAAGCGTCCGTCGTGGCCGAAGTGCGGGACTACTTCGCGGGTCTCTCACCGGCGGAGTTCCCGCTGATCTCCTCGATGGCGGAGGAGTTGACCGCCGGCGACGGCGCCGCCCGCTTCGAGTTCGGGCTCGACGCCATCCTCGGCGGTCTGGAGGGGATGCGGGGCTGGCAGTTAGCCGCCAGGGACCAGCAGGTACATGATCAGCCAGGCGACGGGGGCGGCGAGTAGCAGCGAGTCGAGCCGGTCCATGACCCCGCCGTGGCCGGGCAGGAACGAACTCATGTCCTTGATGCCCAGGTCCCGCTTGATCACCGACTCGACCAGATCACCCGCGGTACCGACCGCGACCATGCAGACGCCGAGCACGAGCCCGACCCAGAACGGCCGGCCGAGCACGAGCACGGTCATCAACACGGCGGCGACGGTCGCGAACACCACCGAGCCGGCGAATCCTTCCCACGACTTCTTGGGACTGATGGTCGGCGCCATCGGGTGCCGGCCGAAGATCACCCCGACGATGTAGCCGCCGGTGTCGCTCATCACCACCACGAGGAGGAAGGTGACCATCCGGGCCGAGCCGTTCTCGCCGGCCAGCATCAAGGCGGCGAAGGAGCCGAGCAGCGGTACGTAGCCGATGATCATCAGGCTGGCGGCGGTGTCGGTGACGTAGCCCTGCGCGCCGCGCGGCAGCCGCCAAACCAGCGCGGCCAGCACCGTCAACGCCAGCGACGCCAACAGCACACTGGTGGTGGAGAAGACGACCGGGGACTGCTGCCCGGCGAGGTAGGACCCGGCGGTGATGGGCACGATGCCTATCACGATGGGCACGATCGCGGCGATCATCCCGTGCCGCTTCAAGGCGGTGTACAACTCGATCGAGCCGAGGGCCAGGGCCACCGCCACCAGTGCGACGAAGCCCGGCTTGAAGAACATCAGGGTGAGGACGACGTACGCGCCGAGCCCCAGGCCGACCGCAATTGCCGAGCCGAGGTTGCGCCCCGCCCGACCGTGGGACGGGGCGGGCGCCGGGGCCGGTGCCTCGCTCACCATACGACTCGGATCTCGACTCTGCCGTCGACTCGGGTGACCCTCAGACCTCGAGCAGCTCGGCCTCTTTGTGCTTCAGTACGTCATCGATGGCGTCGGTGTGCTTCTTGGTCGTCGCGTCCAGTTGCTTCTCGGCGCGCACTACGTCGTCCTCGCCGACCTCCTTGTTCTTCACCATCGCCTCCAGGGCTTCTTTGGCGACCCGACGGTGGCCGCGGATGGAGATCCGGGCGTCCTCGGCCTTGGTCCGGGCGAGCTTGATGTACTCCTTGCGCCGCTCCTGAGTCAGCTCGGGCAGCGTGACCCGGATCAGGTGCCCGTCATTGGAGGGGTTGACGCCGAGATCGGAGTCGCGGATGGACTTCTCGATCGAGGTCATCGACGACCGGTCGAACGGGGTGATCAGGATCATCCGGGCCTCCGGCACCTGGAAGCTCGCCAACTGCTGCAGCGGGGTCTGGGCGCCGTAGTACTCGGCGGTCAGCTTGGCGAACATGGCCGGGTGGGCGCGGCCGGTCCGGATGGCGGCGAACTCGTCCTTCGCGTACTCGATCGACAGCTCCATGTTGTCCTCGGCGTCGCTCAAGATGTCGGAGATCACTGCAGATCAACTCCTTAAGAATCCGAATTCAAGAATCCGAATCGAGAATCCGAGGTCGGGCCGGGCTGGTCTAGGCGTGGACGGTGGTTCCGATCTTCTCACCCGCGACCACGGCGACGATCGAGCCGTCGGTGTCCAGGCTGAAGAAGATCATCGGCAGCGCGTAGTCGCGGGCCATGCTGATGGCCGTCGCGTCGGCGACCTTGAGGTTGCGGGCCAGGTACTCGTCGTAGGTCAGGTGGTCGAACTTGACCGCGTCGGGGTGCTTGTGCGGGTCGGCGTCGTAGACCCCGTCCACGCCCTGCTTTCCCATCAGCAGCACTTCGGCGCTGATCTCCAGCGCACGCTGAGCCGCCACGGTGTCGGTGGAGAAGTACGGCATGCCCGAGCCGGCGCCGAAGATGACGACCCGGCCCTTCTCCAGGTGCCGTTCGGCCCGGCGCGGGATGTAGGGCTCCGCCACCTGCCCCATCGCGATGGCCGTCTGGACCCGGGTCTGGACTCCGGTCTTCTCCAGGAAGTCCTGCAGGGCCAGGCAGTTCATCACCGTACCGAGCATGCCCATGTAGTCGGCCCGGTCCCGCTCCATCCCACGCAGCTGCAGCTCGGCTCCGCGGAAGAAGTTGCCGCCGCCGACGACGACCGCGACCTGGACGCCGGTGGCGATGACGGTGGCGATCTGCCGGGCCAGCCCCGACACGACGTCGGGGTCGACACCCACCTTGCCGCCGCCGAAGACCTCACCGGACAGTTTGAGCAGGACGCGGTGGTAGGGCTTCCGGGGTTCGGTCACGGGCGAAGCCTCTCGGGTCAGCCGGCGGCTTCGAAGCGGACAAAACGGGTGACCGTGACGCCGGCCGCCTCGAGCTGCTTGCCGACGGTGGTCTTCAGGTCGGTGACCGACGGCTGGTCGAGCAGGGCGACATCCTTGAAGTAGGCGTTCACCCGGCCCTCCACGATCCTCGGTACGGCCTGCTCCGGCTTGCCCTCCTCGCGGGCCGAGGCCTCGGCGATCCGGCGCTCGTTCTCCACCAGCTCGGCCGGCACCTCGTCTCGACTCACGTACTGGGGACGCATGGCCGCGATCTGCATCGCGGCGGCCCGGGCGGCGGTCTCGTCGGAGCCCTCGTACGCCACCAGGACGCCCACCTGCGGCGGCAGGTCCGAGGCCCGCTTGTGCAGGTAGACCACCGACGGGCCGTCCACGTACGCAGCGTTGCTGACCTCTAGCTTCTCCCCGATGGTGGCGGCGAGTTCGCCGACCGCTTCGGAGACGGTCTTGCCCGACGGCAGCTTGGCGGCGTTGGCTTCGCTGACGCCATCGGCCTTGGCCTGGGCCACGGCCTGGACGACCTCGTCAGCCAGGGCCTGAAACTCGGCGTTCTTGGCGACGAAGTCGGTCTCGGCGCCGAGTTGGACCAGGGCGCCGTCGCGGAAGGCGACCAGGCCGTTGGTGGCCTGGCGCTCTTGGCCCCGCTTCATCGCCTTGGCCTGGCCGGCGACCCGGAGCAGGTCCTTGGCCTGCTCGATGTCGCCGTCGGCCTCGGTGAGAGCCCGTTTGCAATCCATCATCCCGGCGCCGGTGGCGTCACGGAGCTTCTTCACGTCAGCGGCGCTGAAGTTGCTCATGGGTGTGCGTTACCTCGATCTCGTTCTTGTTGCTCGTGTTGTACGGGGGGTTCGCGCGGCCGGACGTCAGCGCGGCGTGAGCCGTTCCTCCGTCTCGGCGTCGGCCTCGGCGCTCGCGGTGGTGGGCAGCGGCTCGCTGTCGGCCTCGGCAGCCACCACGGCCGGCACCTCGTCGGCCGGAACCGGCGCGGCGTCTGCGGCGGTGATGGCCTCGACCTCTTCGGCCGCGGTCTGCAGGCCCGGGGTCGCGCCGTCGGACTCGGGGGCCGACTCGGCGGCTGACTCCGGGTAGGCCTCGGGGCTCGGGTCGGGGGCGTCGGTAGAGGTCTCGTCGGTCGCCTCGACGCCGGGGGCCGCGGTGACGGGCTCCTCGCCGGCGGGCGCCTCCTGGGTACCCAACAGTTCGCGCTCCCAGTCGGGCATCGGCTCGACCTCGGTTTCCTCACCGGTCTGGGCGCCGCCGGATCGAGACAGCAGACCGTCGGCCACGGCGTCGGCGAGCACCCGGGTGAGCAGCGCAACCGAACGGATCGCGTCGTCGTTGCCCGGGATCGCGAAGTCGACCTCGTCGGGATCGCAGTTGGTGTCGAGGATGCCGATCACCGGGATCTTCAGCTTGCGGGCCTCGTCGACGGCGAGGTGCTCCTTCTTGGTGTCGACGATCCAGACCGCCTGCGGGGTACGGATCATGTCCCGGATGCCGCCCAGGGTGCGCTCCAGCTTGTCCTTCTCGCGGCGCAAGCCGAGCAGTTCCTTCTTGGTCAGGCCGGACGCGGCGACGTCGTCGAAGTCCATGCCTTCGAGTTCCTTGAGCCGCTGGATCCGCTTGATCACGGTGTGGAAGTTGGTGAGCATGCCGCCCAGCCAACGCTGGTTGACGTAGGGCATCCCGACCCGGGTCGCTTGCTCGGCGATGGCCTCCTGGGCCTGCTTCTTGGTGCCGACGAAGAGCACCTGGCCGCCGCGGGCGACCGTGTCCTTGACGAACGCGTACGCGCGGTCGATGTAGGTCAGCGACTGCTGCAGGTCGATGATGTAGATGCCGTTGCGCTCGGTGAAGATAAAGCGCTTCATCTTGGGGTTCCAGCGGCGGGTCTGATGCCCGAAGTGGACGCCGCTCTCGAGGAGCTGGCGGGTGGTGACAACGGCCATGGCCGTGGTTCCTCTCCTTACCGGGCAGGCTGCGCCCGGCGTACGGTTCTTCGGCACCGAACCTTTCGGCACCGCCTGATGCCACGCGACGCCCGACCCGACGAATCGGGACCGGTGGGCGTCGCCCCGGCAACTCTGGTCGAGCTGCGCCGGGAAGCTGGCATGCGAAGTCAGCCCCTGCGAGGCTGCGGCCAGCAGTCTACCCGACCACGAGACGTGTTGCTGTCGCCGAATCGAGCGGGGTTTCCGCGGCTCCCGGGGCCGCGTTTCCAACCAAACGCGACTTCCGCAGCACCCGGGCCGCGCTTTCCAACCAAACGCGACTTCCGCAGCACCCGAGCCGCACTTTCCAACCAAACGCGACTTCCGCCGGTACGGCCCCGCGCCGTCCACAGGAGCACTCGGGGTCGGACGCGCGTCGTCCACAAGCAGCTGGCGACGCCGAACGATTTCGGCTCCCGTACGCAGAGTCAGAGTGTGAGGTTCACGAGGGCGGCCGGTCTGCTGGTGCTGCTGGTGCTGCTCGCCCAGATCGTCGCACCGGTGGCGCACGCGGACGTCACCACGACCCTGGCCGGGCGGTGGCCGATCACGGGCCCGGTGGAGGTGCTGCGGGCCTTCGACCCGCCGGCGCAGAAGTGGGGTCGGGGCCACCGCGGGGTCGATGTGGCCGCGCCGCCCGGGACCCGGGTGCTGGCCGCGGCCGCCGGCCGGATCAGCTACGCCGGAAAGCTGGCCGGCCGCGGTGTCGTGGTGGTGGACCACGGCCGCCTGCGGACGACGTACGAGCCGGTGCAGCGGGCCGTCTCCGTCGGGGATCGGGTGAGTGTCGGCGCGGTCATCGGCACACTCGAGGCAGGGAGCCACTGCGGAGCGCGATCGTGCCTGCACTGGGGACTCCTCGAGGGCGAGAAGTACCTGAATCCGCTCGATCTGATCGTGAACGGCGGCGACGCCACGATCAGGCTGCTACCCGCCTCCGCGCGGGTGGTCGCGGAGCGGCGGGCCGCAGCGCGGGAGGCCGCAGCCCGACGCGCGGCCGCGGCGGGTGGCATCGGGCGCACCGCGCCGTTCGACGGCACGGTCGGCCGCAACGGCCTGTTGCGTCCGGTGCCGGGACCGATCACCTCACCGTACGGGCGCCGCTTCCATCCGGTGCTGCACGTCTGGAAACTGCACGATGGCACCGATTTCGGGGCGTCGTGCGGCACCCCGATCAGGGCCGCCGCGGCGGGTCGGGTGATCAACCGCTACTACAACGGTGGGTACGGGAACCGGCTGATGATCGATCACGGGACCCTCGCCGGCCGGGGCTTCGTCACCGGCTACAACCACGCGAGCCGTTACTCCGTCCGCGTCGGGCAGGCGGTGCGCCGCGGTCAGGTCATCGGGTACGTCGGCAGCACCGGCTACTCCACCGGCTGCCACCTGCACCTGATGGTGTGGCTCAACGGCGCGAAGTCCAACCCCATGCGCGTCTTCTGACTCCCACCCGCCTCGCGGCCGGAGCGCGGACCCGTTCGGGCTGTAGCTCAGGCCCGCGGGTGGGCCTGCTCGAAGGCGGCGCGGAGCCGCTCGTTGCTGACGTGGGTGTAGATCTGCGTGGTGGCGAGCGAGGCATGACCGAGAATCTCCTGCACGCTCCGGAGATCAGCGCCACCTTCGAGCAGGTGCGTGGCCATGGCGTGCCGGAGTCCGTGCGGGCCGAGGTCCGGGGCGCCGTCGACCGCCCGCAACGCACGGTGCACGATCCGGCGCACAACGCGCGGGTCGATCCGTCCGCCGCGGTCGCCGACGAACAACGCGTCCCCCGACTCGGCGGTGACGAGGAGCTTCCGGCCGCGTTCCAGCCAGCGGTCCACCGCCTCCAGCGCGGGGACTCCCACGGGGACGACGCGCTCCTTGCTGCCCTTGCCGAACACCCGGAGGGTATGTCGGCCGGCGTCGACGTCACCAAGGTCAAGCCCGCAGAGCTCCGCCACCCGAACGCCGGCGGCGTACAGCACCTCCAGCATGGCGACATCACGCAGCCCTGCCGGGGTCTCCTCCCCCGGGAGCTGCCGCAGTTCGGCCAGCATGGTGCTCGCCTCGTCGCGTTCGATGGTGGGCGGCAGGGCCCGGATCTGCCGAGGCGAGCGCAGACTGCTCACCGGGTTGGCCCGGATCCGTCCGGTTTCGGCCGCCCAGGCGCAGAGCGTACGGGCGGCCGCGGCCCGCCGCTGCAGGGTGCTGCGGGCCCGACCCAGCGTCTGCTGCCGGGCCAGCCAACTCCGGAACGAGCGGATGGTGGCCTGGTCCAGGCTCTCGACCCCGAGACGCTGCAGATGCCCGAACAGGTCGATCAGATCGGCGCGATAGGCCCGTACGGTGTGGGCCGAGAGCCCGCGGCGAGACTCCAGATGCCGCAGGTAGTCCGCCAGCAGGGCACGGTGAGCGGGGGCGAGGGCATCCTCACCAGTTCGCTCCGGGTTCTCCGCCCCGGGTTCGGCCACGGCATCCACTGTCGATTCGTGGGGCCCAGTACGCAAGGCGGCACACCGGGACGTGGGCGTCCGTGATATCCAAGACGGCGTGTCCGCATCTGCCGTCCCGGTGATCCGCCAACTCCTGATCGGTGGCTTCACCGCGGAATCCGGCGGCACCGCCTCCGGTGTCCGCATCCTGCTCAACGTGGCCGGCGGCGACGACCGACTCAACTTGTCGGAGCAGCCGCCGCTCAACCTGCCCTCGCCGAGCTACCTGATCGGGCACCCGGAGGGCCCGTGGGTCTTCGCGGCATCGCACACCAACCCCAGCACCCTCAACAGCCTGGAGGTCGACTGGGAGGGCAATCTGCGGCTGATCTCCACCGTGCCCACCGGCGGCGACGGCGCCTGCCACCTCGCGCTGAGCCACGACGGCCGGTTCGTCTTCGTAGCCCATTACGACTCCGGTTCGATCGCCAGCTTCGCGATCAAGGAGGACGGTGGGTTGTCGGAGCGGATCGACCTCCTGTCGTTCTCCGGTTCCGGCCCCGACGCCGAGCGGCAGGCATCGGCGCACGCCCACCAGATCGTGGTCGACGGCGAGGAGCTCCTGGTCTGCGATCTGGGCTCCGACGTGATCCACCGGGTCAGCTTCGATCCGACCGAGGGCTCCTTCACCGAGCAGCCCGACCCGGTGGCGCTGCCCGCCGGATCCGGTCCCCGGCATCTCGTCCTGGTCGACGAGTTCGTCACGGTTGCCTGCGAGCTCAGTGCGGAGTTGTGGTTCGCCCGGCGTACCGAGGAGGGGTTCGAGCACATCCGGACCGTCGCCACGTCGGTCACCGAGGGCGACCTGGTCCAGCCGTCCGGGATCTTCGCGCTCGACAACCGGATCTTCGTCGCGAACCGGGGGGTCGACACGATTTCGGTTTTCGACGTGGAGCGGGCCACCGGCTGGCTGACCCGGGTCACCGAGTTCGGTTGTGGCGGCAGCTGGCCGCGGGACCTGACGGTCCGCGACGGCTGGCTCTGGATCAGCAACGAACGCAGCCACGCAATCAGCATCTTCGGAATCAGCCCGCTGCCGCCGGAGGAACCGGCCACCGAGATCGGCAGCCCGAGCCCGTCCTGCCTGCTGCTGCTCCCGGTGGCCGCCGCCGAATGAGCGCCGGACCGGAGCTCGGTGCCGGCGGCACCGTTCGGCCCATCGTCCGCTGGGGCAGCCCCGTCATGCACGCCCGCACGCGTCGCGTCACCGAGTTCGACGATCACCTGCACACCCTGGTCCGCGACATGTTCGCCACCATGGCCGCGGCCGAGGGCGTCGGTCTCGCCGCCACCCAGGTCGGGATCGACCTCGCGGTGTTCGTCTTCGACTGCCCCGACGACGACCACGTCCGGCACGCCGGCGTGATCTGCAACCCGGTCGTGACACTGCCCGAGGGGCGCGACCGCAAGCTCGACGCGGCCGACGAGGGCTGTCTGTCGCTGCCCGGGGCGTACCAGGAATTGTCCCGGCCCGACCACGCGATCTGCCGGGGACAGGACGAGAACGGCCGAGACGCCGAGATCATCGGTACCGGACTGCTGGCCCGTTGCCTCCAGCACGAGACCGATCACCTCAACGGGATCGTGTTCGGCGACCGGCTCGCCAACCGGGCCCGCAAGAAGTTGTGGGCCATTCATGAGGAGCGCGCCGACCTCTATCCCGACGACTGGCCGGTGTCCCCCAAGGTCCCCGAGGACGACGAGATCGACTGAGCCGACCCACCTCGTTTCGCAGTCGATCAGCTTCGGTGATCAGCTTCGGTGATCAGCGTGGGCCGAGGAGATGGCAGGCGATCGCGGAGGCGGCGGCGACATTGAGCGAGTCGATGCCGGCGTGCATGGTGATCGCGGCCGTGACGTCGGCCTGCTCGAGCCAGCGCGGCGACAGTCCAGCGCCCTCGGTGCCGAGCAGTACGGCCACCCGCCGCGGCTCGGCGGCCAACGCATCCGCGACCTGCTCGATCGGCACCGAGCCGGCGCTCAGACCGAGGGCCACCAGGAAGTATCCGGCGTTCCGGAGCCGGGTGGGTGCATCCCGCCAATCCGGCAGCCGCGCCCACGGCAGCGAGAACACCGCGCCCATGCTCACCTTGATCGAACGGCGGTAGAGGGGGTCGGCGGCCCGCGGCGCCAGCAACGCCCCGTCCCAGCCGAGCGCGGCCGCGTTGCGCAGGATCGCGCCGACGTTCGTGTGATCCACCACGTCCTCGATCACCACCAGCCGGTCCCGGTCGAGCAATTCGGTCCATGCGTACCGCTCCTCGCGGTGCAGAGCGGCCAAGGCGCCGCGATGGACATGAAAGCCGGTGACCTCCTCAGCCAGGGCCTCGCTCACCACGAAGACGGGCACGTCCGGCCAGTCGGACAGCACGTCGGTCAGGTCGGGCAGCCAGCGCTCGGCGAGCAGCAGCGACCGCGGCCGGTAGCCGGCGGCCAGCGCCCGCCGGATCACCTTGGACCCCTCGGCGATGAACAATCCCCGCTCGGCCTCCAGGTGCTTGCGGAGCGAGGAGTCGCGCAGCCGTACGTAGTCCGCCAGTCGCTCGTCGTCGGACCGCTCGATCGCGACTCTCATCCGCACCCGTTCAGACGGTCGCCTTCGTGCCGGCGCGTGTCCGCTCGGACGGCGACACCGGGTGCCGGTGCGACAGCACCAGCAGGACGAGGCCGATGGCGGGCAACAAGATGTCGACGTACAACACGAAGCCGGCGTTGCCCGGAGTGAAATTCTGCGTCCGGATGATCTCGACGACGTGATTGACCGCGGCACCCCACAGGAACGGCGCGGTTGCGAGCCACGCCGCCAGCCGGACGAGGAACTGCTTGCGCACCACGGCGAGGAACCCCACCAGCGCCATGCCGAGACTGGCGGTGCCGACCTCGATCTGGAACGGACTGTTCTGCCACCCGATCAGCCTGGCCGAAAAGTCGGCGAAAGCGGTGTGGAAGACGAAGTTGCACAGGAAGAACAAGGCGATGCCGTAGAGCATGTAGTTCTGCAGCAGGATCTCGACGACGGCCCCCCGCGGCCTGGGCTTGTGGGTCCGGAGGATCTGCACGAGGGAGACGACGGCACCGATGATCGGCAGATAGAGCAGGTAGAGACCGAAGAGCAAGATGATGGCGTCGGTCGGGGACATGTCGGGCACGGCGGGACCTCTCAGCTACGGATGATCAAGATCAAACGGAGCGGCCGTCCCCGAAGTTCACGCCTCGCCCGTCGGGCGACCAGCTAACCACCGGAGGTGCGCTGTCGCCAGTGCTTGCGCACGGAAGTCCTTCGAGGGTCCTGCGTCGTCCAGGCGGATGCATGGCAAGGCCGACGAGGGAGGGATACCGGGTCGTATCTTGACCGAGGAGAACGCAGCCAGGCGCCGCCCGGGCGGCGCAGGTCCCGAAGAACTTCCGTGCGTGAGCACTACCACTCGAAGATCACAAGCTGATCTCGTCCCGGATCCACTCCGCCATCCCGGGCCGCGCCATCGCCACGGTGCCCCGCCGCGGGCTGCGCAGGGCGCCGCGGTCCTTGAGCATCTTCAGCGTCATCGTCGTCTCGTTGGGCTTGCGGCCGAGCGCGTGTGCCACGTCGGCGGTCTTGGCCTCCCCGCCGAGCTCGGCCAGCGCCTGCAGGTAGTCCCGGCCGGCCGGGGTCACGCCGCGCCACACCGACCGGTACTGGCGGGAGACGTTCAGCCGGGCCTGAGCCACGCCGGACCGGGCGACGTCGAGATCGATCAGCGTGGTCGTGCCCTTCGCCTCCCAGACCGCGTATCCGTACTCCTGGACGAAGCTCGGGTACCCCTCGGTCAGGTCGATGACGTGCTCGATTGCGTCGTCGGTCCAGCGCACCCCCTGGGCGGCGGCCGGCTCGAGCAGGGCCTCCCGGGTGGCGTCGGCGTCGAGATTGCCGAGCTCTCGATACTCGAACAGCCGGTCGGAGTGGGTGATCGCCTCGTCGATCCGGTCCTCGAGCTCGGGCAGCCCGGCCAGCACCAGTTGCAGGGCCGGCCGGCGGAGTTGATGGGCGATCCGGCACAGGCTGATCAGACTCGGCAGGTCGCAGTCCTGCGCCTCGTCGACCAGCAGGATCAGACCGGTACGCCGCCCGGCGTATCGCTGGGCCGTGCCGGCCACCAGATCCAAGAAGGCGACCTCGACCGGACCCGGCGGCTCGGCGTCGGGCAGATCGCGCGCCGCGGCCACCTCGACCGGGCCCGCCTTGATGCCCAGCTCGGTGATCTTGCCGTGCTTGTCGGTGAAGCTCGGCTCCGCCCCCACCAGGCGCTGCATGCCGTCCGCCAGGTAGTCGCGCACCGGATCGGCCCCGCCCGCCTGCACGGACACGACGCCGAACTTCCGGCCTGCGGCCTCCCGTTCGAAGTAGCGCAGCAGCGCCGTCTTGCCCACGCCACGGACGCCGGTGAAGACCCGGCCCCGCTGCGGCGTGTGGCCGAGGCCCGCGAGATCGGTCAGACAGCGCCGCCACCAGACCTGCGCCTCTGCCCGACCGGGCAGCCGGAAGGGCTCGGTGCCCGCTCCCGGAGCGTACGGGTTGGTCATGCGCAGATCTTATCGGACCTTATATTCGCGGGCTTCTATAAGTTCATATCTGGCGACAGGCTCGGTACTCGGCCACGGCGACGACCAGGTGCTCCGGCACGTCGTCGACGTGGTACACCCGTTCGTCGGGTTCGATCTGTCGGACGAACTCCGCGTACGTCACCGCCGCGACGAGTGGCGACAGGGGACGCAGCAGCTCCGCCGCGCGGTCCGGCTCGCACCCCGGGACGAGGGCCTGCCAAGCCGTGGTGAACCAGTCCGCGGCCAGCGCCCGATCCTCCGCGGGGAGCCGGCGGGTGAACGCCAGCTCGTCGGTCATCGGGTGCGAGACCGACGAATCGCCCCAGTCCATGATCAGGAACTGGCCGGGCCGGCCCCGGACGTTGCCCGGGTGGTAATCGCCGTGGGTGAGGGTTTCCGGCACGCCGCACCGGTCGATCGCGTCGACCCGCTCGGGCAGACCGTCCACCAGCCGATGCAGATCGGCCCGCTCCGCGGCGTCGAGCCAGGACTCGTAGTCGGCGACGACCTGCTCGATCCTCGACAGTTCGGCGGCCAGCCGCCGGTCCGGCAGTCCGAGGGCGAACAGGGTGTCGACCCGATCCATCCACTCCGACTGCACCCGGGTCAGCAGTTCCACCATCGGCTCGAGGGTCGGGCCATGCGTGTCCATGTTGTCCCCGGACGCGTCGGCGATCAGCATTCGACCCGGCTCGGCGGCGAACACGTTCGGGGTGACCGTCGGCCCGAGGCGCGCCATCAGAGGACCCTCGTGGGCGAAGAAGTCCGGTACGGCCTTGAGCCAGACCGCGCCGCGATCCGTCGGCAGCAGCCACAGGGTGGACAGATTCCAGCTCTTGCGTTGTTCCGGGGCCCCGCTGAGGGCGACACCAGCCTCGGTCAGGCGATCCTGCGCCCAGGCCACCAGTTGTCGGGGACCGTCCGGCCTGGCCCAGGACTGCCGCAGCGGCTCGTCGGCGAGTGGATCGGAGGCCGACAGCTCCGGCGCCGACCACTCCGTCAGCGGCAGGCCCGACAGATCGGCGACTGGACTGACCTCGGCGAGATAGGTCACGGTGCCACCGGGCATCCGCGACCGCGACGTCGCCAGCAGCCGGAGCACGGTCATCTCGATGCCGTACCGCTCCCGGACGGCGGCGACGACGTCCCACGCCTCCGGCCACCATGGCGCCACCACCGGCAGCGGTGGCAACGCGCCCCAGAGCCGATCCCCCCGCACCGGGTCGTGGGAGCAGAGCACCACTACCGCTTCGCGACCCGGCGCCTGCACGATCTGGATTCTATGGACATCTCGTTAAGGTCGGGCCGTGACCGCCCAACCTCGCCTCGGCACCCTCGACTGGCAGCCCACCGCGGACCGTCCCGACCTGCTCGCGGACCCGGTCCGGATCGCGTCGCGGGACTGGGACGCTGGGCTGTACGTCGCCGCCATCGACCCCACCCTGGCCGACACGGCCGCCTTCTGCGCCGCGTACGAGGTGGCCCTGGACGCCTCCGCCAACTGCGTCGTGGTCGCCGGACGGCGGGCCGACACGACGACCACGGCGGCGTGCCTGGTGCTGGCCAGCGACCGGGCCGACGTGAACAAGACGGTGCGGAAGCGGTTGGACGTGCGAAAGATCTCCTTCGCCGCGATGGACGACGCGGTCACCAGGACCTCGATGGAGTACGGGGGCATCACCCCGATCGGCCTGCCGCCCGGCTGGCCGATCCTCATCGACACCCGCGTCGCTGCGCAACCCTGGCTGGTGATCGGCAGCGGACTGCGCCGGAGCAAGATCGCGATCACCGGGGCCGACCTGGTCCGGCTGCCCGACGCCGAGGTGCTCGACCTCGCCTTGACGACCGAGTGACTTTGATTCCTGACTGACGGACCCGATCAGAGCAACAGCACGACGATCGCGACCACCCCGACCGCCACGATGACGATCCGGTAGACCAGCGGCGGGAGCTTGCGGCCGATCCGGGCCCCGATCTGCGCGCCGAGCACCGAACCCACGGCGATGGCCAGCACCACCCACCAGTTCACCTCGGAGATGATCGCGAACACGATCCCGGCCACCGTGTTGACGATCATCACCAGCACGTTCTTCAGACCGTTGAGCCGGGCCATCGACTCCGAGATCGCGACGCCGAGGATCGCCAGCAGCAACACCCCCTGGGCAGCGCCGAAGTAGCCGCCGTAGGCACCCGTGCCGACGATCGCGGCGAACAGCCAGGCCGGTCCGATCGCGGCGGGCCCATCGGCCCCCAGCCGCTCACGCCGAGCGGCGACCTTCGCCGTCAGCCACGGTCCGATGATCACCAGCACGCAGCCGAGCCCGATCAACACCGGCACGATCGTCTGGAACGCTTCCGGCGGTAGCCGCAGCAACAACAGCGCCCCACCGATGCCGCCGATCAGCGACGCCACCCCGTAGCGCATGATCCGCGGCCGCTGCCTCGCCAGTTCCGGCCGGCTGGCGAGCACGGCGGACAGGTTGCCCGGTGCGAGTCCGATGCAGTTGGAGACGTTCGCCACCACGGGCGGCACCCCGAAGGCCAGCAGGGTCGGGAAGGTGATCAAGGTGCCCGAGCCCACCACGGCGTTGATCAGGCCGGCCCCACCGCCCGCCAGCGCGACGAGCAGCAGTTCCCACCAGGTCACATCAGCTGAGCTTGCCAGGTGGCGCGAACTCGGGCCCGGGCGACTCATCGACGGCGTCCGGCTCGGCCGGCTGCGCGGCTTCGGCGCCGGATCCGATCCCCAACGGTTCCTCGGCGGCGGCCGGGGGGCGCAGCGACGCGGGCGTGCTCCGTCCGGTGCGTTCGAGCTCGTGGGCGGCCTGGATCGCCTCCTGCACCGTCCGGGCGGCCTCGTCCACCTCCTTGGCGTTCTGCTCTTCGATCTCGGCCATGACGTCGATCTTCTCCGGCGCCTGGAACTCGCCCGTGTTCTGCTTCGGAAATTGCGAGCCCATCGACGAGACGGTGCTGCCGAGCCCCTCGAGGGCCTTGGTGATCTCGCTCGGCACCACCCAGACCTTGTTCGCGTCACCCTGGGCGATGGTCGGGATCATCCGCATGTACTGATAGGCCAGCAGCGCCTGGTCCGGCTGGCCGGCGTGGATGGCGCTGAACACCGTCGAGATCGCCTGGGCCTCGCCCTCGGCGCGCAGCATCTGCGCCTGCCGGTCCGCCTGGGCGCGCAACACCAGAGCCTCCCGGTCGCCCTGGGCCCGCAGGATCGCCGACTCCTTCTCGCCGCCGGCGTTGAGGATCTGCGCCTGCCGCTGCCCTTCGGCGATCAGGACCGCGGCCCGCTTGTCCCGCTCGGCCCGGGCGCCCTTCTCCATCGCGTCCCGGATGGTGGGCGGCGGTTCGACCGCCCGCAGCTCGACCCGATTGACCTTGATGCCCCACTTGCCGGTCGCCTCGTCGAGCACGATCCGCAGCTTCTGGTTGATCTCCTCGCGGCTGGTCAACGTCTGCTCCAGATCGAGACCGCCGATGATGTTGCGCAGCGTGGTCTGGGTGAGCTGCTCGATGGCCGCGATGTAGTTCTGCGCCTCGTACGCGGCCCGCACCGGGTCGAGGATCTGGAAGTAGATCACCGAGTCGATGCTCACCATCAGGTTGTCCTCGGTGATCACGCCCTGCGGCGGGAACGGCACCACGGCCTCGCGCATGTCGAGCTTGTAGCGCACCTTGTCGACGATCGGCACCACCAGATGCGGCCCGGGCTCCAGGGTGCGGTTGAACTTGCCGAGCCGCTCCACCACACCGACCTGGCGCTGCCTGATCACCTTCACCGAACTGACCAGGAAGAACGCGACGACCAGGAAGATCACCAGGCCGATGATCAAGGCTCCTGCGTCCACGACAACTCATCTCCTTGCTGTTTTCGACATATCGACGAGCCTCGCCCGCCCCACAGGGATCAGGGCAGCGGCTCGTGCTTGGGATAGACCACGGCGATGGCGCCGTCGATCTCGTAGACCTCGACCTCGGTCCCCTGCTCGATCACCTGGGTGGCCTCGAACGGCCGCGCCGACCAGCTCTGGCCGTCGATCTTGATCTCGCCGCCCGCCCGGCTGACCGCCGACACCGCGACCCCCGTGCTGCCGACCAGCTTGTCGGTCGAGGATCGGTACCCCGGCAGGCTCCGGACCTTCGCCAACAGCGTCGGGCGCAGCAGGCCGAGGGTTGCGATCGAGACCCCACAGGCCACCAAGATCTGCAACCACCACAGGTCCGGCGCGATCAGGGCCACGCCCAGGCCCGCCAGCGCACCCACGGCCAACATGATCAGGACCAGGTCGAGTGACAGCACCTCCGCGACGGCGAGCAGCACCGCGAGGGTCAGCCAGAGCGCCCACGGGTTGTCACCCAGCCAGTCGGTCAGATTCACAGACGTTTCCAAATCGCTCGTGGATCTCCAGTCTGCCACCGCACCGGGCGACGCCGATCCGTAGCTGCGACCGGTCGGCAGGCGAATTCACCGCCCTGAGCGAGCGGGATCACGGGTGCGCCATGAACGGCTCAGCGAGCGCGGGCCGCGAAGCGGCCGTCCACCTCGTTGAGCGCCAGCGGCAGGCCGAACGTGTCCGACAGATGCTCCGCCGTCAGCGTCTCGGCGAGTGGTCCGGCGGCCACGATCCGGCCGCCCCGCAGCAACAGGGCGTGGGTGATGCCGGAAGGGATCTCCTCCACGTGGTGGGTGACCAACACCGACGCCGGTGCGTACGGATCCTCGGCCAGCTCACCGAGGGTGCGAACCAACGCCTCCCGGCCGGCGAGGTCCAGGCCCGCGGCCGGCTCGTCGAGCAGCAACAGTTCCGGGTCCGTCATCAGCGCGCGAGCGATCTGGACCCGCTTGCGCTCCCCCTCGCTCAGGGTGCCGAAGGTTCGGTCGGCCAAGCGGTCGATCTCCAGCTGCTTGAGCAGTTCGTCGGCCCGCTCGTGGTCCAGGTCGTCGTAGGCCTCCCGCCACCGGCCCAGCACCGCGTACGAGGCGGAGACGACGACGTCATGCACCCGTTCTCCGCGCGGTATCCGCTCGGCGAGTGCCGCGGAGGTCAGTCCGATCCGGGGCCGCAACTCGAACACGTCGACCGTGCCGAGAACTTCGCCGAGCAGGCCGGCGACCCCCGCGGTGGGGTGGATCTGCGCCGCGAGCACCTGGAGCAGCGTCGTTTTACCGGCTCCGTTCGGACCTATGACAACCCAGCGATCGGTCTCCTCGATCCGAAGTGTGATGTCGTCGATCAACACCGCCCCGCCCCGCACGATGGTCACACCAGCGAGGTCAACGACAGCCGCCATGGGTTCAACCTACCGGGCGGCATCGCGCCGCCAGCGCTGCGCACGGACCCCGTACGCGAGCACTACCATCACGACCGTGACGCTGCTCGCGAGCGTTCGGCTGGTCCGCCAGCTCAACGCTCTGACCGCCGGACCGGCTGCTGATGCCGGCGCCGGGACGGCGGGGGTGGCCCGGGTCGCGGCCGCGGTGACCGGGTCCGATGTGGCCCACCATCTACTCGATCCCGATGAAGTGGCCGGTCTCGATCCGGCGCGCGCCACCGATCTGGCCGACGGGCTGCCGGTGCTGAGCGGGCGCGAGTCGCGCGGCTGGCTGCTGGTGCTGCCGGCCCCGGGCAAGCTCGGCGGGATGCGCGGTCCGGTCGCGTTCAACCAGGCCGCGCTCGAGGCCGGCTCTGCGGTACTGGGTCTGGAGAGTGGACTCGGCCTCGTCCCGACGCCGGTCGGTCCGGCCGTGCAGTGGCGGATTTTCCGCGCCGAGCGACCCGCGGTGACCTTGTCGTCGTACGAGGCCGAACGCGCCCTCAGCGAGACGATCTTGAGCGCCGGGCGGAGTCTGGCCCGGCTCGACGTGGCGGCCGGGCCCGGTCCCGGCGACATCCGCGACGACCTCGGCCCGGCCCCCGGCTACCCACCCCGACGCCGGGCCGCGGCCGACCGGGCGGCGCGGCTCCTGCTGGCCTGCGAGCACGCGCTGGACGGGGACGGCGCCAGTCTCAGCTCGTACGAGATGGCGGCCCGCCGCCGCGAACTGGAGACTGTCCGCGATGCGGCCCGGGACGCCCTGGTCGCGGCCGTCAGCTGGCAGGATGCGTCGATGTGATCGAGGACGCCCGACTGGCAGATCTGCAGGCCACGTTGCGCCCGATGGGCGATCCCGGCAGCAGCACCGAACTGCGCACCATGGTGTTGATTCCGTCGATCGACATCGCCCCCGACCTGCTCGCGGAGTTCACCGCGGCACTCCCCGGCTACGAGGAACGAACCCTCTATTTCCTGCTGGCGCTCCAGCGACCCGAGTTGCGGGTCGTGCTGGTCACCTCGGCCGCCGTTCCGGACGCGACGATCAACTACTACCTGAGGCTGCTGCCCGATCCCGACGACGCCCGTCGTCGACTGACCTGCCTCTGCGTCGATGACGTGACGCCGCGGCCGCTGTCGGCCAAGGTGCTCGACCGACCAGAGACGGTGGCTCGGCTGGCCGAGTTGATCGGCAATCCGCACGCGGCGTTCATCATGCCGTTCAACGTCGGGCTTCCCGAGCGGGATCTGGCGCTGGCCCTCGGCGTACCGCTGTACGGCCCGGACGAGCGCTTCTACTCCTACGGGACGAAGTCTGGCGGTCGGGAACTGTTCGCCGAGGAGGGCGTTGCCCACCCATCCGGTGCCGAACACATCGCGACCGTCGACGACCTGGTCCGGGCCCTGACCGCGATGCGGTGCGCCGATCCGGAACTCAGTTCCGTGGTGGTCAAGCTCGGCGACAGCGTGTACGGCCTCGGCAACATCGTGGTCGCCCTCACCGGGCTGCCCGCACCGGGCGATCCCGGCGAGGAGCCGGACCTGCGTCGGCTGCTGCACGCCGAATTGGGCGAGGACTACCTGCGCCGGCTGGCCGCCGATCCGGGCATCGTCGAGCAGATGGTGACGGGCGAGGAGATCATCAGCCCCAGTGTCCAGCTGCGGATTCTGGCCGGCGGCACCGACGGGCTGATCTGTACCCACGACCAGCTCATGGGTGGCGAGAACGGCCAGGCGTTCATCGGCTGCCGGTTCCCCGCCGGGTCGGAGTATGCGGCCCTGATCGTGGCCGAAGGGGAGAAGGTCCGGCACCGGTTGGCCCGCGAGGGTGTGGTCGGCCGCTTCGGCATCGACTTCGTGGTGGCCCGACGAGCGGGCCGTTGGCATCCGTACGCGGTCGAGATCAACCTGCGCGAGGGCGGCACCAGCCATCCGTTCGGCACCCTGTTCCTGCTGACGGGCGGCGGCTGCGACGCCGGCGGCGCCCACTACCGGACCGCCCGGGGCGAGCCTCGCTGCTACGTCGCGACCGACGACCTGGAGCACCCGAGCGCCGTCGGGGCGTCGATCGATCGCTTCCTGACCGCCGCTGAGGCAGCCGGCCTGCGCTGGGACCCCGAGCGACAGACCGGCGTCGTCTGGCACATGCTGGCCGCGTTGACCCCGCTCGGCCGGGTCGGCGTCACCGCCATCGGCGCCGACCGCGCCGAGGCCCAACAGTTGTTCGACCGCTGTGGCGCGCTGCTGCGTGACCTCGGCTGAACGCGGAAGGAAGAACGATGCCCAGCGACGAAGCGGTGCTGACGGCCGAAGCGGTGCACACCTGGCACCGGCTGCTGCGCCGGCTCGACCCCGAGGACCCGGGGATGCAACGGCTGCGGGCCCTCACCTACCACGACCGCCGCGTCTGCACCGTCGCCCGGCCGTTCCTCGTGACCCGGCCGCGACTGGAAGCCGAGCGGCTGGCGGTGTCGCTGATCGGCTCGGCCCTGGCCAAGACGCTGGCCGCGGTGCACAGCCACCCCGAGCTGATGGACGAGTTCGGTCTGTCCCCGGCCGAGCGGGACCTGGTCTCGATCGACCCCGGATTCACCAACATCGACGTCAACGACCGCTACGACGCCTTCTTTTCGAAGCGACTGGGTTTCGTGGAGGTGCAGGGGGCCTCGCCCGGCGGGATGGGGCTGCACGACGCGATGGCCCAGGCGTTCACCGAGACCGCCGTCTATCCGCAGCTGGCCGAGGACTACGAACTCGAGCCGTTGTGGGTGATGCCGGTGCTCAGGGAGGCCATGCTCGCCGCCTACCGGGACTGGGGCGGCAGCGGCGATCCGGTGATCGCGATCGTCGACTGGGCCGACGCTCCGCTGATGACCGAGTTCGAGATCATCCGTGACCACCTGGTGGACCACGGTCTCGAGACGGTCATCGTCGATCCCCGCGAACTGACGTTCAGCGGTGGCCGACTGCAGGCCGGGGGCCGAGCCATCGATCTGGTCTACCGCCGGCTGATCATCCACGACATCCTGGCTCGACCCGACGACACCACCGCGCTGGTGGACGCGGCCCGCGCCAACGCGGTCTGTCTGGTCAATCCGTTCGCCTCCGACGTGCTCGGCCACAAGTCGATCTTCGACCTGCTGACCGTGCGGGCGACGGAGTTCGGGCTGACCGCAGCCGAGCGGTCCGCCATCCTCAATCACGTCCCCTGGACCAGGCGACTCGTCGCGGACGGCGGGCCCGGCGACGCGAACTCCATCACCCGGGCCTGGGCGGTGGAACACCGGGAGCGGGTGGTGCTGAAGCCCGCGCACGACTACGGCGGCCACGGCGTGTACGTCGGTCGCGAGTGCGACGAGCTCACCTGGTGCGACGCCGTGGACCAGGCGCTCGACCTCGGCGTCGACACGATCGTGCAGCGCCGGATCGAGCCGCACGCGGAGGCGTTCGCCCTCGATCTTCCCGGGCATCCCCAGCAACGGTTCGTGGTCGACAACGACCCGTACACGTTCCGCGGGAAGATGGGCGGCCTGCTCGCCCGGCTCGGGGTGGCGGGCGTCACGAACCTCACGGCCGGCGGCTCGCTCGTACCCGTGTTCCTGCTCGGGCCGAAGTGAGCGCGGAGCGGAGCGCGGCGGACACCGTGCGGGCGCTGCTGGAGGCGCTCAACGCCGGAGACGACGAGGCGGCGGCCGCCCTCGTCGCCGACGACTTCAGCACGATCGCCCACGTCGACGGCAGGCGCATCGACCGGGACACGTACCTGCGGTCCCATCACGGGCTGGACGCCTCCCTGCCTGATCTCCAGCGCCACATCCTCGAGATCACCGACACCGGACCGGGCCGGGTCCGGGTGGTCGCCTACGTCACCGCGACGAACGATCGGCCGGTCCGCCTCCCCGAGCTGGGAGTCGATCTGCCCGTATCCACCGGTCGGGTGTTGCGGACCGTTCCGCACACCGACGACTTCGTGGTCCGGGACGGCCAGATCGTCTCCTACGACTCCCATCAACCGCCCGGCTCGGGCCTGCGCGGACTGCTCGACCAGATCCAGGAGGCGAATCAGCGGTGAGCGATCCGATCAACGAACTGGACGGCTTCCAGGAGTTCGAGGACTTCGAGGCCCACGCCCAGTCCACCCTGGCCGCCCCGATCTTCGATCACCTCAATGCCGGCGCCGGTCGCAACTGGACCCGGGACGAGAACCGCCGCGCTTACGACCGGTGGCTGATCCGCAAGCGGCTGATGGTCGACGTGTCGGCGGTGGACCTCGGGGTCGAGGTCCTCGGGCAGCGGCTGGACATCCCGATCATGCTGGCGCCGTCGGCGTTTCACAAACTCGTGCATCCCGACGGGGAACTCGCCTCGGCCGGGGCCGCCCACGCGTTGGGCACCGGGATGGTGCTCTCGACGCTGTCCAGCACGCCGCTGGAGGACGTCGCCGCGGTCGGGCTGCCGTGCTTCCTGCAGCTGCAGATCCACAAGGACCGCGGGTTGACCACGAGTCTGCAGGAGCGGGCGGAGGCAGCCGGCTACAACGGCCTGGTGCTGACAGTCGACGCGCCGAACTACGGCATCCGGCCCGCGGACAAGCGGAGTCACATGCGGCTGCCGCGCGAGGTACACATCGCCAACCTCGACGACCGGATCGACCTGCCGAGTAAGACCACCGGCGAGGACCTGATGGCCTACCTGTGGCGGGAGATGGCGCAGGACGTCACCTGGGCGGACGCCGCCTGGTTGGTGGAGCGAACCTCGCTGCCGGTGATCGCCAAGGGCGTGATGAGCGCCGCCGAGGCCCGCAACGCGGTGAACGCCGGCTGCCGCGCGGTGGTCGTGTCCAATCAGGGCGGACGCCAGATCGACGGCGAACCGGCCACCATGGACGTCTTGAGCGAGGTCGTGGACGAGGTCGGCGGCGAGGTCGACGTGCTGCTCGACGGCGGGATCCGGCAGGGTCCGCACGTGTTGAAGGCGCTGGCGCTGGGCGCCCGCTGCGTGCTCGTCGGGCGGCCGATCTACTGGGGGTTGGCCGCCGCCGGCGGCGACGGGGTACGCAAGATGCTCGAGTTGATCAGCAACGAACTGCGCAACACGATGCAGTTGGCCGGCGTGAGCCGGGCCTCCGACATCCCCCGCGACCTCGTGGTCGCCGCCCGGGATCTGGGCTGACTCGATCCCGCGTCCGGCCCAGCGGTCAGCTGTCGGTGATCACGAGGTGCTGCTCGTCGGCGCCCACGCGACCATCCTGACTGGCCAGGTACGCGTCGAGCAGCCGCTCGGTGTCCGCGATCTGCGCCGTCCAGATGTCCCGGGGAATGTCGACGCGGTCGTCGGCTTCCTGCAGCCGGGCGAAGTAGGCGGCGACACCCGCCCCGCCGGGACCGGCTTTCTCGTGCAGCCGGATCATCCGCTCGACCAGCTTGGCCTGCACGCGGTAGACCGGGATCTGCGGACCGCGGGGGGCCGAAAGACCGACGTAGTAGAGCTTCTCCAGACCGTGCGGAACGATCCCACCCGCGTAGCGCAGGGGGTGGGTGCCCCGGCGCGGCACCAGGGTGTCGTCGAGGAAGGGCAGCGTCGAGCGGAAGCCCGTGGCCCACAAGATCGTGTCGTACTCCTGCGACGACCGGTCGGCGAAGTGCACGGTGTGACCGTCGAAGCCGGTGATGCCGTGGCCGACGACGTTCACCCGGCCGTGGTGGATCCAGTAGAGCAGCAGGTCGTTCACCACAACCGGGCCCTCGGCCAGCCGGTCATGCGTCGGAACCGGCAATCCGGGGTAGTCGGAGTTCTGACCGATGGACACCCGAGCGAGCAACCGGGCGATCAGATCCTGATCGGCGGGGCTGAACTCGGCCATGAAGGACAACTGCTGGCGCGGGCGACCGAAGTACATCTTCGGCTGGAAGTACGCGCCGTGCCGGACGACGATGTCGACCTCGAAGCGGTGTTGGGCGGCGTCCACCGCCAGATCGCAGCCCGAGTTGCCGGCCCCGACGACCAGCACCCGGGTGCCCTCGATGTCGTTGGTGTTCTGGTATCGGCTGGAGTGGATCTGGGGGCCCGCGAAGGTTCCGGGAACCTGGGGGATCTGCGCGTCCCAGAGATGCCCGTTGGCCACCAGCACCCCGTCGTAGGTGTCGGCACCCTCGGAGGTGGTGACCGTCCAGCCGGCCGAACCGATGGGGCCGTCGTTCTCCACCGGGATCACCGACAGCACCTCCGTCCCGAACGTCACCCGCTGATCGTGGCCCCGGGTTCGGGCGTAGGAGGCGATGTAGTCGCGGATCTGGTCCCGGCGGGGGAAGTGCGGGTACTCGGCCGGCATCGGGAAGCCCTCGAAGTGGGTCAGGTCCCGGGAGGTGATCAGGTGCAGGGCGTCGTAGTCGGTGTTCCAGTGGCCGCCGACCCGGTCGCTCTTCTCGAAGCAGTCGACCTGGTGGCCCTCACCGGTCAGCACATCCAGCGCCGACAGACCCGCCGCACCGGCCCCGATCACGCAGTAGTTCGCCATCGTGGTGTTACTCCTCAGGTCAACGGGAATGGCAGGTTCGGAGATCAGCGGAGGACGTCGCCGCCGGACAGCACGATGGTCTCGCCGGTCATGAACGAGGCATCCGGACTCGCGAGGATCGTGACCCAGCGGGCGATCTCCTCCGGCTCGGCCACCCGACCGAGGGGAATACCGGCTGCGGCCGCCGCCATCCGGCCGGTCGCCTCATTGCCCGGTGTGTTGACCCAGCCCGGCGCGATGGCGTTGACCCGGATCCCCTGCGGCGCGAGCTCCAGCGCCAGCTCCTTGGTCAGCATCACCAGGGCGGCCTTGGACGCGCCGTAGATCAGCTGGCCCGGCGACACCGTGAACGCGTCGACCGAAGCGAAGTTGACGATCGAGCCGCCGTCCGGCATCACCGCGACGGCTTCGGCCGTCACGTTCAGGACCCCGAGGATGTTCACGTCGAACACACTCCGATACAGGTCCTCGGTGAAGTCCGCGAGCGTGCTCGGCGGGTAGATCCCGGCGATGTTGGCGACCAGCCGAAGCGATGAATCCGGGCCGAGGTGGGTGCTGATCGCCGCCGCCACCTCATCGCGGCGCGTGACGTCGACGGAGACGGTGCGTACGGTCTCGCCCGCGACTTCGAACTCGGTCACCACCCGGTCGAGGGCGAGAACCTCCCAGCCCTCCTTGACCAGGGCCGCCGCCGCCGCGCGACCCATCCCACTGGCGGCACCAGTGATCAGCGCGGTGGGTCGCCCGGGCGACGTGCTCTCCATCAAATCTCCCTGAGATATCCGAGTCACGACCAGTCGTACGGTCGCTGAGACCACTCTGAACGGCGGCTGGCCATCCGTCCATGGCGAGTTTCTGCCATCCGGCCAAGGTTTCACCTATGGCTGAACCTAGGCTCGACCTCGTGACGACGTCGCCGACCGTCCAGCAGCTCCGCTACTTCCTCAGCGCCGCCTTCCACGGCACGCTGTCGGCGGCCGCCGTGGCTGAACACATCGCCCAGCCCAGCTTGTCCGAGCAGGTTCGTCGGCTCGAGTCGGCCCTCGGGGTCGAGTTGTTCACCCGGACGAACCGGCGGCTGCAGCTGACCGAGGCCGGCCGGCTGCTGCGCCCGTACGCCGAACGCGCCGTCGCCGAGATGGATGGGTTGTCCGAGGTGATCCGCGAGGCCCGCAACCTCGAGGGCGGCGTCGTATCGTTCGGCACCTTCAACAGCGCCCACCTCTACCTGCTGACCGGACTTATCCGGGACTTCCACGCCCGCTACCCCAAGGTGAGGATCCGCGTCGTCGGCCTGAACTCCGCCGAGGTCGCGGACTCGGTCCGGGAGGGTGAGCTCGAAGCGGGCATCGTCCAGCTGCCCGTCGACGACCGCGGTCTGGCCGTGAGCAAACCGGTGTTGAGCGACGAGGTCGTCTACGTGAGTGCCAGCCCGGAGCGGGTCGCGGAACCCGTGACCGTCGAGCAACTCGCCACCCGACCGCTGATCTTGTCCGAGGCCCGCTGGTCCACGTCGGACCCACTTCGGATGACGCTGCTCGAGCGGGCGCAGCGGGCCGGCGTCACCATCCCCCTGCTCGCCGAGGTCGAGTTCCAGACCCACGCGGTCGAACTGGCCGCGGAAGGCGTCGGCGACTCCTTGGTTTCCTACTTCGTCGGCCGCCGCATGATCGAGACCCACCGCCTGGGCTGGGTCTCCCTCTCGCCACCGGTGACGGAGCACTTCGCCTTCATCACCCGCGAACGCGGCGCCTTGTCGCCCGCCACCCGGGCGTTCATGGCCCTCGCCGCCGAACACCTCGCCCTGCTGCGGCAGCTGTCGACTACGGATGGTGGTGGCCGACGGCCGCGGCGGGCACGTGCGGGGCCGCCGGCCGAGCCAGGCGGGTCGCGGCGAGGCAGCCGAGTGCCGCGACCGCCGCCGTGACGAACATGGTGATCGCGAAGGCTCCGTTCAGACCGCGGGTCGTGATCAGGGTGAGCAGCAGCGAATTGGTCACCCCGACACCGACCGAGGCGCCCACGTTGCGGGCCGTGTTGTAGATGCCCGAGACCATGCCGCGGTCGAGCGCCTCGGCCCCCGCCATCAGCGCCGTGGTCAGCGCGGTCAGCACCACGGCGAATCCGCAACCGAACAGCGCCAATCCGGGGACCACCGGCGGATAGTGGCCGGTGAGGGCGCCGGCGCCGATCAGGGCCGTGCCGACGGCGGCAGTCGCGGTGCCCCCGATGACGAGTCGACGGGCCCCCCAGCGGGGTACGAAACGGCCCGCCAGCGGCGAGGCGATCATGACCGGAACGGTCAGCGGCAGCAGGGCCAGGCCGGCCTGCAACGGACTGACCAGCAGGCCTTCCTGCAGCCAGATGGCGACCAGCACCGTCACCGCCGTGGACACGAACTGCAGGCAGAATCCGACCGCGTTCGCCGCCGCCATCGCCGGCCGCCGCAGTACCGCCGGATCGACCAGCGGATCCCGGGCTCGGGCCTCGATCCGCCAGAACGCCAACAACCCCACTCCGCCCAGTCCGATCAGGATCACGGAGGCGGGATTCAGCCACCCGTCCGGGCCGCCCGACAGCAGCCCGATGTCGAGCAGACTGAGGGCGATGGCGAGCGTGACCAATCCCGGTACGTCGATGGCCGGCCCCGCCCCTCGATGGCCGGCAGGCACCGCGCGGAGCACCGCGATGATCGTGAACACCGCCAGCGGCACGTTGATGAAGAAGATCCAGCGCCAGCCCGCGATCTGCACCAGCAGTCCCCCGAGCAGCGGGCCGAGCGACAGGCCCACCGCCGCGGTCCCGGTCAACACACCCATGGCCTTGCCCAGCCCGGGACCGGCGAAGCGGTCGGTGACGATCGCGTACACGCCCGGAGTCATCACCGCGGCACCGATCCCCTGGACGACCCGGGCGGCGACCAGGAACCCCCCGCTCGGAGCCAGTCCCGCCAGTACCGAGCACGCGGTGAAGATGACCAGTCCGGCCACGAACACCGGACGCCGGCCGAGCAGGTCGCCGGCCCGGCCGCCGGCCACCACGAAGACGCCGAGCGACAACAGGTAGCCGTTGATCACCCAGGCCTGTTCCACGTCGGTGGCGCCGAGCTCGACCTGGATCGCCGGCAGCGCGACGCGGACCGCCGTCACGTCGATGGTGAGCATCCCCAGCGCAGCGACCATGGCGGACAGCAGCGCGCGATCCCGCACCCGGGGATCATAGGACGCCCCGCCTGGCGCCGGGTGGCTACGTGCCTTTGCGTATCGCAGTGGGCGGGCGATCCGGGTTCGACTGACCTGGTGGCGAGCGACGTCGAACGCAATCCCGCGACCCGGTTGCTGGGCGTGTCGGCGGCGAGTGTGGCACTCCTGCTCGCCGGCGTCTGGGTCCCGGCCTGGTCCCGGGACGAGGCGGCCACGGCGATGGTGGTCCGCCGGCCTCTGGAGCAGGTGCTGGTTACCTTCGGCCACGACCCGGCGCTGGAGCCGTACTATCTCGGGCTGGACCTCTGGTCCGGCGTCTCGACCTCCGAACTGTGGCTGCGGTTGCCTTCGGTCCTCGCCGCGGCCGGCGCCGTCGTAGCGACGGTGCGGATAGCGGAACGGTTCGTGACCCCAGCCGCCGCGCTGCTGGCCGGCCTGACCTTGCTGCTCCTGCCGGCGACCACCCGGTTCGGCCAGGACGCTCGCCCGTACGCGTTGAGCCTGCTGCTGACCTGTAGCGCCGTCCTGATCTGGCTGCAGGACCGGCAGCTGCGTCACTGGCTCCGAAACCTCGCGCTGATCGCCGTTCTGGTTGCGCTCGGTTGGCCCAGGCCTATGCGCTGCTCGTCGTCGTCGTACTCGTCGCTGTTGCGGCGCTGCGCCCCGAGGAATCCCGACGCCGCGAGGTGCTCGGCATGCTGGTCTGCGGGGTTCTCGCGGCCCTCGTGCTCGCGCCCTTCCTCTGGGCCGTGGCGACCGGCGGGGCGGGGGCGCCGAACCGACCTGATCTCGGCTTCACCGACATCGCCGTCGAGGTGCTGCGGCTGCCGGTCGGCATCCTCAGCCCGCCCGCTGCGCCGGTCGCAGCCGCACTCTGGCTGGGCGCCGCCGCCATCGGTCTCGTCCTCGGGTGGCGGCGAGGGGGCCGCGCGCGGACCGGAGCCGTCCTGGCCGCCGGCTGGCTGCTGCTCCCCCCGGTCCTGCTGTGCCTGCTGCAGGCCACGACGAGTGCCCCCGGACTGCTGGCGCGGTATTGGACGTTCTGCCTGCCCGCGCTGGCCCTGTCGGTCGGGCTGGCCGTCGGGCTCGCGGTCGAAACCGGCGGCCGCCGACTGGGCCTGCTGGCCATCATCGGCGTCGCGGTCATCGCTGTCGTCGGCCTGCCGACACAGCTGGTGCTGCGCGGTCCCGACGGGCACGCCGGGCAGGGCTGGCGGGCCCTGCCGTCGCTGCTCCAGGACCCCGCGGTGCGCGCCGGCGCCGTGCTGGTCGAGGGTCCGCACTACCGAGCGCTGGTGGCCAACCAGCCCGGCGTCACGGCCCGGATGCCGCTGGTGATCGATCCTGGTCCGACGGGACGGATCCTGCCCCGGCTCGCCGGCCGGGACAGCGTCGAGTTCCGGGAACTCGCCGACCGGTACCGCCTCGCGGTGGTGCTGCAGAACCTGCCCCGGCCCTCGACGACGGAACCGACGCGGAGGTCGTTCGTCGATCACCGCCGGGAGCTGGCGGCCTACGACCGGGCCCCCGTGTTGTGCAGCTACTTCGGCTACCCACTGGGGGTGTTCACGACCTCGGCAGGCCGGCTGAACGAGGCCCAGGCTCGCCGGATCGCCGACGCGCTGACCGCCGTCGACCCGACCGAGGTGACCTGCACGGCGCGCTGACGGCCGACGCCGATGATCAACGGATGCCGGCACGCGACGGTTTGCGTACGTATCCTGTGCCCATGTCGGAGCCAGTCGCGGAGACCCCCGGGCCGATCTTCGCGATCGGCGGCGCAGAGGCCAAGCTCCGTCGGCGCAGCGTGCTCCGCGCCTTCGTCGCCGCGGCCGGCGGGCCCGACGCGACCATCGCGGTGGTCCCCAGCGCCTCCTCGCTCGGATCCGAGATCGTCGAGGTGTACCGCGCGGTGTTCGGCTCGCTCGGGGCGAAGACTGTCGTCGAGGTCCGGCCGGAGAACCGTGCCCACGCGCTGAACGGCAACCTGGCGAGCGCCCTCGACGACGTGACCGGCATCTTCATGACCGGCGGCAACCAGCTGAAGCTGAGCAACTTCGTCTGTGGCACCCCGTTCGGGGACGCGATCCTCGCCGCGCACCGGCGCGGGGTCGTGGTAGGCGGCACCTCGGCCGGGGCCAGCATCCTGGCCGACCACATGATCGCCTTCGGCAGCGGCGGCACCACCCCCAAGCAGCGGATGAGTCAGTTGTCCGCCGGTCTCGGCCTGCTCACCGGGGTGGTGATCGACCAGCACTTCGAGCAGCGCAATCGGTACGGTCGGCTGCTCTCCCTGGTCGCCCAGTCCCCGTCCCTGCTGGGGATCGGCATCGACGAGGACACCGCCGCGGTGGTCCGCGACGCTCGCCGGCTCGAGGTGGTCGGCCGCGGCTCGGTGACCGTGATCGACGGACAGCGCGTGGTCAGCAACGCATTCGAGGCGCAGCGCACCGGCCCCGCTGCTCGTCTCCGGTGCCGTTCTGCACGTGCTGCCGGCCGGCAGCCGGTTCGACCTTCGAAACCGGGTGCTCATCACCCACCACGAGCAGCAGCGCGACACCGAGGTGGCGGAGGTGCGGGCCGCGGAGGACGACCTGCGCCTGCTCGCCCGGGAGATCGCGGCCGAGGGCGTCTCGCCGAGCTCGTACGCCCGCCGGCTGCGACGCGGACAGCGCTGAGCCCGACCGGCAGGCGATCCGGACCGCTGGCCGGGTCGGGAGGCCGGATGGGAGGATCGGCTCAAGCCGACCGCAGAGGAGTTCCTGGTGTCCGACAGTGCCCCAGCCGCAGCCGACGTCGAGCCGGCACAGGTCGTCGAGCAGACCCAGGAGTTCGGCGGCCGACCCGTCCCGACCTCAAGATCCTCTCCGAGCGGGTGTTCCGCGGACCGAACGTCTGGCACTACGAGCCGGCGATCCAGCTGGTGGTCGACCTCGGGATGCTGGAGGACTTCCCCACCAACCTCATCCCCGGCTTCGCCGACGCCCTGGTGGCGCGACTGCCCGGGCTGGAGAACCACAGCTGCAGCCGGGGCAAGCGCGGCGGCCTCGTCGAACGCCTGCACGAGGGCACCTGGCTCGGACACGTGGCCGAACACGTGGCGCTGCAGCTCCAGCAGGCGGTCGGACACGACATGCGCCGGGGCAAAACCCGGCAGGTCCGCGGCGAGCGCGGCCGCTACAACGTGATCTACGCCTATTCCGACGAGGGCGTCGGGCTGGCGGCCGGACACCTCGCAGTCAAGCTGGTCAACGACCTGATCGAGCACGACCCCGACTTCGACTTCGACGCCGAGCTCGAGAGCTTCATCGTCCGCGGCGAGCGGACCGCCTTCGGACCGTCCACCCAGGCCATTGTGGACGAGGCCGTGAGCCGCGACATCCCGTTCATCCGGTTGAACACGTCGTCGCTGGTCCAGCTGGGGCAGGGCGTGCACCAGAAACGGATCCGCGCGACCATGACGTCCAACACGTCCTCGGTCGCGGTGGACATCGCCAGCAACAAGGAACTCACCCTCAACCTGCTGTCCGCGGCCGGGCTGCCGGTGCCGCGGTCGCAGTCCGTGCGTCGCGCCGAGGACGCGGTCCGGCTGGCGAACCGGATCGGGTACCCCGTCGTGGTCAAGCCGCTCGACGGCAACCACGGCCGGGGCGTGATCTTGGACCTGCAGAGCGACGACGCGGTCCGCAAGGCCTTCGATATCGCGTACGAGGAGTCCCGCAACGGCTGGATCATCGTCGAGACCTACATCACCGGCAAGGACTACCGCTGCCTGGTGATCGACGGCCGGATCGCCGCGATTGCCGAACGGGTGCCGGCGCACGTGATCGGCGACGGCTCCGCGACGATCAGCGAACTCGTGGAGCGGACGAACGCCGACCCCCGCCGCGGCGTCGGGCACGAGAAGGTGCTGACCCGGATCAAGGTCGACGACGCGGCGATCGAGCTGGTTCGCGAGCAGGGCTAGGCGATGGACGACGTACCGCCCGCGGACACCATGATCAAACTCACCCTGACCGGCAACATGTCCACCGGCGGGATCTCCATCGACCGGACCTTCGAGGCGCACCCGGAGAACATCGAGATCGCCGAGGAGGCCGCCCGGGTGGTGGGTCTGGACATCGCCGGCATCGACTTCATCGCGCCCGACATCACCCAGCCCGTACGGGAAACCGGTGGCGCCATCTGCGAGGTGAACGCCGCGCCGGGCTTCCGGATGCACACCCACCCGACGGTCGGCGACCCGCAGTACATCGCGAAGCCCGTGGTGGACATGCTGTTCCCGCCGGGCACCCCGAGCCGGATCCCGATCATCGCCGTCACCGGTACGAACGGGAAGACCACGACGTCGCGGATGATCGCCCACATCTTCAAGGGGATCGGCCGCAAGGTCGGGATGACCTCCACCGACGGCGTGGTGATCGACGAGCGGCTGGTGATCCGCGCGGACGCGTCCGGGCCGCGGTCGGCCAAGATGGTGCTGCAGAACCCACGGGTGGACATGGCGGTGTTCGAGGTGGCCCGCGGCGGCATCCTGCGGGAGGGTCTCGGCTACGAACGCAACGACATCGGCGTGGTGCTGAACGTGCAGCCCGATCACCTCGGACTGCGCGGCGTGGACACCCTGGAACAGCTGGCCGACGTCAAGGGCGTGATCGTGGAAGCCGTTCCCCGCAACGGATACGCGGTGCTGAACGCCGACGATCCGCTGGTGCGCGGCATGCGCCGGCGGTGTTCGGGCCGGGTGGTGTGGTTCACCATGGCCCAGCCGGGCAGTGAGATCCGCGAGTCGGTCGACGATCACTGCCGGCGCGGTGGCCGGGCCGTCGTGCTGGAGCGCAGCGACCTCGGCGACATGATCGTCGTGAAAGAGGGGCGGCGGTCGATGCAGCTGGCCTGGACCCACCTGCTGCCGTCGACCTTCCGCGGCCGAGCGCTGATGAACGTGCAGAACGCGATGGCCGCCGCCGCCGCGGCCTTTGCCGCCGGTGCGTCGCTGCACGACATCCGCGGCGGACTGCGGAGCTTCTCCACCAACTACTATCTGGCGCCGGGGCGGCTGAACGAGGTGTCGGTCGAAGGCCGCACCGTGATCGTCGACTACGCCCACAACCCGCCCTCGATGCGGATGCTCGGCGACTTCGTCGACAAGACCGGTGACGATCTGGACTCGACCACCGAGATGGGCAAGATCAGCCGGATCGGTGTGGTGTCCACCGCCGGTGACCGGCGTGACGACGACATGCGGGAGATCGGCGAGATCGCCGCCCAGCACTTCGACGTGGTGATCGTCCGCGAGGACACCGGCCGGCGCGGCCGGGCGCTCGGCGAGGTGGCAGAGCTGATCGCCGAGGGGGTGCGCTCCGCCATGGCGAACGGGGCGCGCTGCAAGCAGGTCGAGATCGTGCTGGACGAGTTGGCCGCCACCCGGCACGCCATGTCCCGGTCCAATCCGGGCGACCTGATCGTCATCTGCGTCGACCAGCACCCGGCGGTGATGTCGGAACTGGAGTCGTACGGCAAACAGGCCCAACCCGGCGCCCGGCGCGACGAGCACGATCGGACCAGCGGCATCGGCGACCCCGACTACCACGCCAATGGGAAGCAACCGGAGCAGGAGCCGCTCCCCCAGATCTGACCCCACGCCGGTTGATCGGCCCATGGCCGCGTTTTCCAACCAAGCGCGACTTCCGCAGCACCCAGCGCCGCGTGACTGACGCCGTCGATCGGAGCCGGCCGGCCGACACGACATCGTCGCCCATCTCATCGAGCCAGCGTGCGCAGAGCCGCAGGCCGTGGACGGAGCGCGACCAGATCGTTACGTGTGCTGTCGAAACGGACACTCGATTTCTTCCGTAAGGAGCAGAATCCGCTTATCCTCCTCAGGCAGCTTGTAGGCGATCCACCGGGAGCACTTGATGAGCTATCCAGCACCCCAGCCCTACGGCGCCCCATTGGGACAGATCGTCGTGACCACGCATCCCTACCGCTCCTCGACGGCACACATCGTGATCGCGTGGATCGTGGCGGTGCTGACGCTCTTCTACATGCTGCCGTGGGCGATCGCCGCGACCCGCAACAAGAGCAACACCGCCGTCATCGCGCTGATCAACCTGTTCCTCGGCTGGTCGCTGATCGGCTGGATCGTCGCGCTGGTGCTCTCGCTGACAAGTGAACCCGCTCCCACTACCGTGGTCGTGAATCAGCCGGCGTACCCACCGGCGCAGTACCCGCCCCCGACCTATCCCCAGCCGCAGCAGCAGATCGCGCCCTACCAGCCGTATCCGGCGTCAGCGCCGTACCCCGGATCCGTGGAGCCGACCGCCATCCTGCCGCCGGTGGATCCGGCCCCGTGGCGGCCCGCGGAGTACGACCGCCGCTACGACACCGGCCGCTAAGGATCTGCTCCACCTCCAGCAGTCTGCTTCCGTCGCACACGGCGCAGACTTCTGGAGGTGGAGCAGATTTCGCGTCGGGGTGTGTCTCTGCGGTGAGATCGGCGGTCCGGTGCAGGCCCGGCTACTTCGGCGGAAGGGTCCGGACGTACGCGACGCCGAGGTCCACCCAGCGCGCCAGTTCCTCATCCGGGACGGCGGCGTTCATCTGCACGCCGAGCCAGCCGGCCATCGGCCGCCCCTGCATGACGAAGGGTTCCGCCGCCGGGTCGGTGGTCAGCTCGTCCCGCTGCGCGGGGTCGATCCGCAACAGCAGTCCCTCATCCGTCGCCGCCACGGCCATGTGACCCGCCAGCAGGAACGCCAGCCCGCCGAACATCCGCTTCTCGGTCAGGTCCGGTTCGCCCGCCAGGTGCTGGGCGATCCGCTCGGCGAGCTCGGTGTCGTATGCCATCAATCAGTTCCTTTCCGGGCTCGTTCGACCTTAGCCCGCAGCTCCGACGGTGAGTCCCGAGTAGCCCCGACGGAGACCAGCCACGCGTCGATCTCCACCCGCTCCTGGTGCGCCATGATCGCGACGACGTCACCGTCTCGGGCCTGACCCGTCAGGGATTCGAGGCAGTCGAGTTCTGAAGCCCACTCCGTCGTCAATTCCATCCCGGCGTGCGCGGCACCCTCCCGCAACAGATCGCCGAGCTGCGTGATCGGTCGGCCGCGCAGGTACTCGGTCTTGTGCGAGATCTCCACCACATCGGCCCCCACGGCGGCCATCTCCCCCAGTTTCACGAAGACCTCGTCGCCGCGGTCGCCGGCGGTTCCCACCCCGAGCAGCAGCCGTCCACTCGGCGGCCGGATGCCGTTCATGATCTCCAACAGGGCCGCAAGACCCGCCTCGTTGTGCGCCAGGTCCACGACCACGCTCGCCGCGCCGCGGTCCGAGCCAGCGCCCACCTGAACCGTCCAGATGTTCATCCGGCCGGGGTTGTCCTCCCCCGGGGAGAAGGCCGTCAGCCCGGCCGCCACCTGCTCCGGCGTGAACCCCAACGCAAGGGCGGCGGACGCGACCGCCAGGACGTTCTCGACGTTCACCCGGCTGAGTCCGGCGAGCGTCATCGGTACGTCGGCCACTTCCACCACCGGCCGCGCATCCGCGCCGGCTTCGAGGACCGCCACCCAGCCGTCCAGCACCGTCGTCACCCGGCCCCCCGCGTCCAGCACCGACCGCGCGCTCGGTGAGTCCGGGTCCCGGGTGAAGACCCAGATCTGTGCCTTGGTGCCGAGCCGCATCGCGAAGGTCCGCGGGTCGTCGGCGTTCAGCACGCACCAGCCGCCGGGTTTGGTGATCTTGGTGACCACCGCCTTGACCTCGGCCAGTTGATCCAGGGTGTCGATTCCGCCGAGCCCCAGATGGTCCGACGAGATGTTGGTGACCACCGAGACGTCGTTGTACGCCACGCCGATCCCCCGTCGCAGGATCCCACCGCGTGCCGTCTCGGTCACGGCGAGTTGCACCCCCGGCTGGCGCAGCACCTCCCCGGCCCCGCTCGGTCCGGAGTAGTCCCCGGCCTCGACGAGCTGGCCGTTGAGGTAGATCCCGTCAGTGCTCGACCAGCCGACCGACCAGCCAGCCCGCAGCGCGATGAACCCGAGCATCCGCGAGGTCGTGGTCTTGCCGTTCGTACCGGTCACCGCGACCACCGGGATCCGTGGCCGCAGCAGCCGCGGTGCCGAGCCGGCCGGGGTCACCGCCAGACGCTCAGCGGCCGTGGCGATTGCGGCCGGGACCTCGCCGGTGGCCACCGCGTCCAGCGCCGCCGCCACTCCTTCCGCGAGCACCTCGGCGCGGCGCGAATTACGCCACGGATACGCGACGACGAGTTGCCCGAGCTCCAGCCCGGGGCGGGTCCGGACGGCGAGTTTCTGCACCCCGCCGGACCGGGCCAGCTGGCGTACGAGCGCGGTGACGACCCGGACCGCGAACCGCTGCCGGAACGCCGATTCCGCCTCCCCCGGACTGACCCGGCGCAGACCGAGCTGATCGGCGAGCGCCCGGGCTTGTTCGACCGGCAACCCGAGCAGTCCGGAGATCGACAGCGTGACCTTGGCCGCGGGCCGGGGGAAGTAGAGGTTCGGTCCGTCCAGCAACCGGACCTCGATCAGCGCGCCGGTCATCGGGTCCTCAGGCGCCCGTGGCGTGCAGGCCGCCGTCGACGTGCACCATCTCCCCCGTCGTGGCGGGGAACCAGTCGCTCAGCAACGCGACTACGGCTCGCGCGGTGGGCTCGGCGTTCTTCGGATCCCAGCCGAGCGGAGCGCGCTGCGCCCAGATGTCGTTGAACTCGTCGGCTCCCCCGATGGCCCTCTTCGCCAGCGTTTCCAGCGGTCCGGCCGCAACCACGTTGACCCGGACGCCCTCGGGCCCGAGGTAGCGAGCCAGGTAGCGAGCGGTGCTCTCGAGTGCGGACTTCGCCACACCCATCCAGTCGTACACGGGCCAGGAGACGCGGGCGTCGAAGGTGAGGCCGACGACCGAGGCGGTCGGGCCGAACCTCGGCTTGCAGGCCATGGTCAGGGACGCCAGCGAGTACGCCGAGACCTGGACGGCCTTGCCGACGTCGTCCCAGGGGGTGGTGAGGAACTTTCCCCCGAGCGCGGTCTCCGGATTTGCGAAGGCCAGGGAGTGCACCAACCCGTCGAGGGAATCCACGTGTTCACCGACCGCCTCGGCGAGACCGGCCAGATGCTCGTCGTTGGTGACGTCGACCTCCAGCAGGGGTGGCACCGGATCCAGCTTCTTGATCACCCGATTGGTGAGACTCATCGCCCGGCCGAAGTTCGACACCAGCACCGTCGCGCCCTCGGCCTGCGCGATCCGGGCGACGTGGAAGGCGATGGAGGTGTCCAGCGTGACCCCCGCGACCAGGACGTTCTTGCCGTCGAGAATTCCCATTCTGCGCTCCCTCGCTACCGATCCGACCTGTCGGCGCCCGACCCGGCCGGCCCAGGTCTGCATCCACGGTGGGTCTCGCGTCGGAACTCCATCAGTGACCCATCCCGAGCCCGCCGTCTACGGGGATCAGCGCGCCGGTGAGGTAACCCGCGTCATCACCGGCCAGGAACTCGATCACCGCCGCGACGTCGGACACGCTGCCCATCCGGCCGAGGGGGATCTGCGCGGCGTACTTGGCCACGAGTTCCTCGTGCAACTCGGCGGTCATGTCGGTCTCGATGAACCCGGGCGCGACCACGTTGGCCGTCACCCCCCGGGAACCGAGTTCGCGGGCCAGCGAGCGGGCGAGGCCGACCAGCCCGGACTTGGACGCCGCGTAGTTGACCTGACCGGCGGAGCCGAGTTGGCCGACCACGGAGGAGATGAAGATCAGCCGGCCGAACCTGTTGCGGATCATGGGCCGCGCAGCGCGCTTGCGCCACCCGGAACGACCCGGTCAGGTTCGTCGCCAGGACCGCGTCCCAGTCCTCGTCGGACATCCGCATCAGCAAGGTGTCGCGGGTGATCCCGGCGTTGGCCACCAGGACCTCGACCGGACCGAGCGCCTCCTCGACCTGCTTGAACGCAGCGTCGACCTGCTCGGCGTCGGTGATCTCGCACTCGACGCCGAGGATCCCTTCCGGCACCCCGCCGCTCCGGTAGGTCGCCGCCACCCGATGACCGGCCGCCTGCAGCCGCTGGGCGATGCCGCGGCCGATCCCTCTGCTGCCGCCGGTGACGAGCACCGTACGAGCGGTCGGAGACGAAGCCGGTGAGGTCGCGCGGTCGGAGTCGGACGGGGTCACGGGGGTCACGCTACCGACTGGGTCCCGCCGCCGCTGCCGGGCGTACGCTGAGGAAGTGGCAGGGACGATGACCGGGGGCGAGCGCGAAACCGGCTACACCCGACAGAACTTCTCGGTCATCACCAACGCCCGGATCTCCACCAGCGAGGAGATGGCGGGCCGGATGAAGCGCTACGCCATCACCATGGCGTTCCGGACCGCCTGCTTCATCGCCATGATCTTCGCTCCGGGCATCTGGCGCTGGATCCTGTTCGCCTGCGCCGTGTTCCTGCCCTACATCGCGGTCCTGCTCGCCAACCAGGCCCACCAGCGCGGAATGTCCGACCCAGGTCGAGGAGCCGCCGGCGCCAGACGATGCCATGCGGCTCACGGTCGGCCCGGAGGACGTGCTCAGTGGTGACGTCGACGACGACGACCCGGCCACCACGCCAGGCCCGGACCGGCACCGTGATCCGGACGCCCGCTTCACCTGACGTGACCGACCGACCTGACGTGACCGACCCGCTCCCCACCGCCGACGACGGCACGTTGGTGTGTTCGGCACGCGACTGCCGACGGACCGCCACGTTCGACCTGCAGTGGAACAATCCCGCGGATCCACACCGCGGACCGGCGCAAGCACTGGCTCGCCTGCGCCGAACACCGGGACTCCCTCGGTACCTTCTTGTCGGCCCGCGGCTTCCTGAGGGACACCCTCGAACTCCCCTGAGTCTGTGCCACTACGTTTAACTGCATGGCGAACGTCGGATCGTTGTTGCTGTTGGGAGCGAGCGGGGATCTGGCCGCCCGGCTGTTGATGCCGGCTCTCGGTGAACTGCTGGAGGAGGAGCCGCAGCGCCGTGATCTGGTGCTGTTCGGTGCCGGGGCCGAGGACCTGGACGCCGACGCGTGGAAGGACCGGGTCCGAACGTCGTTCGCCTCCCTCGACGTGTCGGAGGAGACGATCCAGTCGGTGCTGTCGCGGACGCAGTACTACCCGGCGGATGTGACGAAGGCCGCCGATCTCCGCAAACTCATCGAGGCCGCGCCCGGCCCGCCGGCGATCTACTTCGCGCTCCCGCCCGCGGTCACCGAGGCCGCCTGCCGACAACTGCAGGAGGTCGACCTGCCCCAGGGCACCCTGTTGGTGCTGGAGAAGCCGTTCGGCACCGACGAGCAGACGGCGCACGACCTCAACGCGCTGTTGGCCACCCTGGTCCCGGACAACCAGGTGTTCCGGGTGGACCACTTCCTCGGCCGTTCGAGTGTGTTGAACCTGCTGGGTGTGCGGTTCGCCAACCGACTACTCGAACCGCTCTGGAACAACCTGCACATCGACCGGATCGACATCGTGTACGACGAGACGCTGGCCCTGGAGAATCGCGCCCGTTACTACGACCGCGCCGGTGCCCTGGTCGACATGATCCAGTCCCACCTGCTGCAGATCCTCGCGTTGGTCGCGATGGACCCCCCGGCCAACGTGAACGCCCTCGATCTGCGGTACGCGAAGGCCACCGCCCTGCGCGCCTGCCGGCTCTGGAACAACGACCCGGCCACCGCGGGCAAGCGGGCCCGCTACACCGCCGGCGTCGCCGACGGCGAGCAGGTCCCCGACTACGTCGCCGAGGACGGTGTCGACCCGACCCGCAACACCGAGACCCTGGCCGAGGTGACCGTCGAGATCGACAACTGGCGATGGGCCGGCGTGCCTATCCGGCTGCGCTCCGGGAAGGCACTCAAGGAGCCCCGCAAGGAGATCCTGGTGACGTTCAAGGAGCTGCCGCACCTGCCGGGTGGCCTCCGCGGGTTGGAGATACCTGACATGCTCCGGCTCAGTCTCAACCCCGACCGGATGTCGTTCGAGCTGAACGTCAACAGTCCCGACGACCCGCTCAAGCTCGATCGGGCCGTGCTCACCCAGGACCTCAACCCGGGCCGGCTGCAACCGTACGGTGAAGTCCTGGCGGGCGTCCTGGACGGCGACCCGCTGCTCGCGGTCCGCGGCGACACGGCGGTGGAGTGCTGGCGGATCGTCGATCCCGTGCTGGCCGCGTGGCGGGACAACCAGAGCCCGATGGACACCTACGCCGCCGGCTCCGACGGTCCCGCGGATTGGCAGTACTGACCCCGCCGGTCAGGCCACGAGTTCGGCTCCTGCGGGAGGTAGGGGCAGCCGGGCTCGGACCAGCCCGCCATGCGGAGTCGGCCCGGCCGTGCAACGACCGGTGAGTTCTCGGGCGCGCTCGGCCATCCGCACAGCGCGGTGCTGCTGGCCGCCCGCGCCGGCGTCGACGGGATCGAACACTTCTCCTGCCTGACCGAATCCGGACCCCAGATCGACGGCGCAGCGACGACGGAGGTGACGACGCGCGGGATCGTGGTGGACCCCACCGCCGGCCTGATCCTGGACGCCGTCCGGAACGGCGCACCTCCGCCGGCGCACATCGTGGAGAGCATGACGCGGCTCGGGCTCACCCCGGAGTACTTCGTCACCCGCCGGATCGAGGAGTACGGACTGCTGCACGAGGCCGGAGTCACGGTGGTGACCGGGACCGACGGTGGCGTTGCCCCGATGAGTCCGCACGGCATCGCTGGCCGCGCCGTACACGAGCTCGTGCTGGGTGGCTGGCCCGTCGTCGACGCCCTGCGAACTGCGACGTCGACCGCCGCCGACAGCTTCGGGCTGGCCACCGAGACGGGCCGACTGCGCCCCGGCCTCGCCGCCGACCTCCTGGTCGTCGACAAAGACCTGCGGCAGTCCTTCGAGGCCATCTCGGCACCGACCCACGTCCTCGTCCGCGGGGTCGGCGTGACCCAGACCGGTTGACCTGCTCAGCGTCGGTGCATCGAGGGACCAGCGTCCGGACGTCCAGCTGTCAGGAGTTGCTGCCGTACGGGCGGGTGATGATCTCCAACCAATGTCCGTCCGGACCCTGCCAGTAGAGGCCGCGGCCCCCGTCTTCGTGGTTGATGTCGCCGGGCCGCTGCTTGTGCGGGTCGGCCCACCACTGGCGTTGCTGCTCCTTGAGCCGGCCCCAGATGGCGTCGAAGTCGTCCTCGCCGACAAGGAAGGCATAGTGCTGTGCGGTGATCTCACCGGTGTCTTCGATGAAGTCGAGGGTGACGCCGTTGTCGAACTGCAGCACGGCGAACGGGCCGTAGGACGTCGGCTCGGCCAGACCGAGTACGCGGGCCACCTCACGAGCGGCGGCCCAGGTGTCCGCCGCGTGCACCAAGGTGTGATTGAAATCGATGCTCATCGTCAACCTGACGCTAGCCGAGTGGGGTGGCTCGGGACGAGGTCGAAGTCGTCTGATGATCATTCGAACCGCAACGACAGCGGCTACGCCAACCGCCGCACCCGTGAGGACAGCCACCGCCCGGTCGGAATACCCACGCCCCGGCTGGTCGGTGTTGCCCAGACAGGCACCCCAGACGTATCCGGCGGGGCCGGGGACCAGGATGGTGAGGGCCGCGCTGACGTAGCGATTCCTCCTCGGACCGAGGTCAGCATCGGGGTGAGGTGGATTGGTGTCCAGGTCGTTCGCGATCTTGTACCACAGGCCGTTCGGCCGTTGCAGCTCGCAGGTGACGTTGACGCCGGTCGTGTGCCCGACGATGGAATGGGCGCCGTTCCAGATGGCGACCTTCCCGTCGGTCTTGCTATGTGCATAGGGAAGGTATGCGACTGCGCCCATGTGCTCAAGCTAGGGGTGAGGATCGCGATCTCGCAACCTCTCCTTTGGGCCTAGGGACGGATCCTCGCCGGCAGCCCGAATTGGGTGAGGTCGGCGGCGAGAAAGGCCGTCACGTCGGCGACGCGTCCGCTGCGCAGGGTCAGGACGTCGAGGCCGCCCGGGACGAAGGTCCGGGTGGCGTCATCCCACAGGTAGGTACCGAAGGCGAGTTGGCCGTTGGCGGTGGTCGGCAAGAACCGCCAGCGGGTCTGCAGGGGGCCGTCGAGCAGGAAGGCACGGATCTCGTCCACCCCGAGGTACCGCTCGGCCAGGGGCGGCATCGAGTAGCGCGCGTCGTCGGTGAGCATCGCCACGATCGCATCGACGTCGCCGGCGTGCCAGGCGTCGCTCCATCGGGTGACGATTGTGGCGACGGCCCGATCGCCGAGATCGCGCAGTACCGCCTGCTGGCTCGGCCGGTTCGAGGCGATCATCTTGCGGGCCCGTTGCAGCGCGCTGTTGACCGAAGCCGTGGACGTGTCCAGCTGCTCGGCCACCTCGGCTGCGGAGAACCCGAGAACGTCGCGCAGGATCAAAGCGGCGCGCTGCAGTGCGGAGAGGTGCTGCAGTGCCGCGACGAACGCCAGTTCCACGCTCTCCCGGGCGAGGTAGTGCGCTTCGGGCGAGGGGTCGGGATAGGGCTCGAGCCAGCTGATCTCGGTCGTGGGCGCAGCGGGCGCAAGATCGACGGGCAGCTCCCGACGCCCTCGCCGTTCGAGGGCAGTGAGGCAGCGGTTGGTGGCGATCTTGTACAGCCAGGCGCGTACGAACCCCCGATCGTCGAGGCCGGTGACGCTGCGCCAGGCGCGGATCAGACTCTCCTGAACGGCGTCCTCGGCGTCGTGCAACGAGCCCAGCATCCGGTAGCAGTGCGCCTGCAACTCGCTGCGGTACGGCTCGACCAATTTCTGGAAGGCTGCGGAATCACCCGTGCGGGCGGCGTCGAGCAGCTCGGCGGGTGTCATCGGCTCATCATGGCGTGCCGCGATGAATTCCGACGACGCCGGGGGTTTCACTCCCGAGAACCGATTTCCGAGGAGGACACCATGAACGACGAACAACAGATCCACGAACTGATCCAGCGCTGGGCCACGGCCGTCCACGCCGGGGACCTGGCCACGGTGCTCGCCGACCACGCACCCGACATCGTGATGTTCGACGTCCCGCCACCCCAGCAGGGCGTCCGGGGCCTCGACGACTATCGGGACACGTGGCCGGCCTTCTTCGCGTGGCAGGCCAGCGGTGCGGTCTTCGAGATCGAATCGCTCGAGGTCACCGCCGGTCCAGACGTCGCGTTCGCCCTCGCGCTGTTGCGCTGCGGCACCCCTGCCGAATTCGACCGCGACCCCTCCCAGCGATTGCGGCTCACCATCGGCCTACGCAAGATCGAGGATCGCTGGACGGTGACCCACGAGCACCACTCCTTCGCAGATTCAACCGTGACAGCAGACGGCTCGGCGGCCGATCTCCAGGGCATGCGGGAGCACTGAATCGACCCCACCGGATTCAGCTTCGGAGCGCAGTTCGCAGCTGGCTGAGCCACTCGGTGGCCCGTTGGCGACCGTTGGGGAACTGGTCGCCTCGATCCCAACGCCACGTGGTGATCATCGCCAGCACCAGGATCCGGCACTTACGGAGCAGCTCGCGATTGGCGCCGGGATAGTGCTCGCCGACCTCAACGGGGGCATGCGCGAGGTCGAATTCGACGGGTCCCCGGCAGCAGGTCTCGAGGTCGATGAACAGCAGCCCGTCCATCGTGTTCAGCAGGTTGCCTGGATGTGGCTCGCCGTGCAGCAACTGCTCTCCACCACGCTCGCCGATGACTCGTCCCAGGCGTTGCAAGGTGTCGACGAGCAACGCGCGGTCCACGTCGGCGAGCGCCGGGGTGTGGTCTCGGCTCGCGAGGAGCTGGAGAGCCGATTCGACCCGGTCCGTGAACCGCGGCGTCGGGACATCGATCTGGCGCATGCCGGCGTGCAGCCGCTTGAGCGCGACCGCGTAGTCGGCTGCTGAAACCTCTCCAGCTGCCGCGGCTTCGTAGTAGCTCCACAGAGTGACGACGTAGCCGTCGTGCTCGTAGACCCGAGGCGGCACCCGAGGCTCGAGGGTCGCGACCGGGCACCCGGCTTCAGCGAGCCGTTGGGCCAGCTCGACTTCGAACTCGGCCACTTGCTGAGCTACCGGGGCCACGCGGGCCAAGACGTCACCCGGCAGCAGGCGCAGGGTGAGCGTGTTCGAGTTGTGCAGCACGATCGCGTCGTGGGCGGTCAGCTCGACAGCTGTCGCGACACTCATGGCCACGTCCACCGCACGCGAGAGCTCCAACGCCTTCATCGCACTGACGATAGATCAGGTCCTCAGCCTTGCTCGCACTCCAGGACGTACTCCAACACATCGCTGAGGGTGGCTGTGGCGACCGCCACGCAGGTGTCTGCGGCCCCGTAGTAGAGGCGTAGCTCATCGCTGCCTGGGTCGTGGATGAGACCGCACGGAAACACTACGCCCGGCACATCGCCGATCAACTCGTACGACTCGGTGGGGCCGAGCACCCACTCGCCGCACCGGTGGGTGACCCGCGCGGGGTCGTCGAGGTCGAGCAACGCCAACCCCACCCGGTACAACGCCCCCGCCACCGTCTGCCGGACCCCGTGGTAGACGAGCAACCAGCCCGCCTCGGTTTCCAGCGGCGGCGCGCCTACACCGACTCGGGCCGAATCCCACCAGCCGCCGGGGCGAGCCGCGAGTACCGGTTCCGGCGCGCTCCAGCTGTGCAGATCAACGGATCGCGACAGCCAGATGTCGGCTCGAGCGGTGAGGGCGGTCACCGGCCGATGCAGCAGGATGTGTCGACCGCCGACCCGGCGCGGTAGCAGGGCGCCGTTCTTGTCTTCGGGGGCGCGCACGACGCCGAGCCGTTCGACGGTACGGAAGTCGGTCGTGGTGGCCAACGAGATGCTCGGACCGCCGGGCCCGAAGGAGGTGTAGGCGATCACCCAGGCTCCGAGCTCGGACACCCAGGTCAGGCGCGGATCTTCCAGACCCCATTCCTCGTGGCTGACCCCCGGTGTGGGCGCCAGCAACGGTTCCTCGTCCACGACCCAGTTGGAGATGCCGTCCCGGGAGCGGGCCACGGCCAGGTGGCTGATTCCTCGGCGATCTTCGACCCGACACAACAAGACGGTGCCGCCATCGACCTCGGCGGCTCCGGCGTTGAGCACGGCGTTGATCGGGTACGGCCAGCGCGCCGGCGTGAGCAGTGGGTTGGCTGGGTGACGGGTGAACAACCGACGTTGTTCCCGTCGCGCAGTCGACACCCGGCCAAACTAACCGTCGCTGCACCGGCTCGTGGTCACGACGCGCGGGTAGGTAGTGCCCGGCACGCGGCGAGATAGGCCTGGAAGTAGGCCAGCGTGGATTCGGCGCCCTGGTTGTCGTTGAGCGTCATCCGACCCAGGCCGTCGTGGCAGCCGCCGGTGCGTTCGTCGTAGAGCGAAACCCGCAGCCGGTTCCGGCCAAGGAACCAGCCGAACGATCGCTGGGCCAGATCGGCATAACGGGCTTCCCCGGTGACCACGAACGCCGCGATCAACGCTTCGGTGAGAGCGGCAGCGTCCAGGGGCTGCTCGTCTCCCTCGTCGCGCCGGCTGCCTTCGGCCGGGGGCTGCGCAGTGCGGTAGCGCCACGAGTTGCCGACGAGTCGGACCACGTCCCCGTCCAGGTCGCACTGCTCGAGGTACCACTCCAGGGTCGTCGAACCAAGCTCAACCAGCCGGTCGTCGGACAATCGTTGACCGGCGATCAGCAGGGCCTGCGGCAGCCGGGCGTTGTCGTAGGTGAGGTACTCCTCGAACCAGTTCCACCCCGGTCGGCGCACTCCGGTGTGCCAGTCGACCAGCCGCTGCGCCAGCTCGGGCAGGATCGGGACCGCTTCGGGGGGCAGCTGATCGGGGTGCGGCAAGGCGAGCCCGATCACTCCGTACGCCACCGCGCGGGGAGCTGTCCAGCTGCTCAATCGGGGCGCCAGGTCGGCCAACAGCTGAGCCGCGACGCCGGACAGCTCGGGCATCGCTTGATCGGCCAACACTGCGCCGAGGGCCCACACCGCACGGCCCGACGTGGTCTCCGTCGTGCGGTGCGTCGGCCCATTGCCGCTCGTACCCCAGGCGGTTGTGCAGGGTGCCGGCCAGCGGGTCGTAGGCATGGTTGAGGAACGCCAGCGAACGCGGCAGCATCCGTCGGAGCTCGGACTCCACGCCAGGGCCCAGCAGACCGGAGGCGAGCAGACCGGACGAGACCAGCGCCAGCCGGGCTACGTCGTCGGTGCAGTAACCGTCGGCTCGGCGGGGCACGGCGCCGATCGCGTGCTCGACGATGCCGACGTCGTCGACAAGGGTGAGCAGGTGGTCCAGCCGAGGCACGGGCCAGGCGCCGGTCCCGTTCTGGTCGTCGGGTCGGTCCAGCTCGTCCGCCTCGCGAAGCACCTCGAGGGTGTCGATGGCGACCTGGGACCAGGCCAGACCAGAACCGATCCGTTGCGCCTCCACCCGGGCCGCGGCCAGCCGCATCGGGTCATCGAGCAGATCGAGGACTGCCGACGACATGGCGTCGGCGTCCTGGAAGGGCACGAGGATCCCGGCTCCGGAGCTCAGCAGGTCTTCGGCGTAGAAGTAGGGCGTGGACACCACGGGGCAGCCAGCGGCCACCGCGAAGGTCAGGGCGCCGGAGACGATCTGTTCCCGGGAGCGATAGGGAGTCAGGTAGACGGCAGTCCGGGCCAGCAATCGAGCGATGTCCTCGATGTCGGCGAACCGGTCGAGGAACCGTACGTGATCATCCAGGTCCAGCTCCGTCACGAGCCGTGCCAGACCGTCTCGGTAGCTCTCCCCGTCCGAGCGGACCACGTCCGGATGCGTCTGACCCACGATCAGATAGAGCGCGTCGGGATGGAGTGACACGATCTTGGGCAGCGCCGCGATCGCTGTCTCGATGCCCTTGCCGGCCGAGATGAGTCCGAAGGTGGAGAGTACGGTCCGGCCGGGATAGTCCACGGCCGGAGCACTGGACAGGAGGACGTCGGGCGCCCCATGCGGCACGACCCGGATGCGCTCGGGCGGTGCGATGCCCTGCGCCACGATCATCCGGCGGGCAGTCTGGGTGAAGACGGTGGTGAGCACGGCACGACCGCACAGCCGGCGCAGGACCGACAGTTGGTCGTCCGACGGCTCCGACAAGACGGTGTGCAAGGTGACGACGAGGGGCTGGAGAGCTGCTCGGCCAGCTCGAGGATCGATTCTCCGGCCGGCCCTCCGAAGAGACCGAACTCGTGCTCGATCACCACGACGTCGACTTGGTGGTCGGCCAGTTCCTGGGCTGCCGCGCGGTAGCTGCCCGGATCGTTGCGGGCCACCGTGGTCAGGACCTCTGGCGCGGTTGGCACCGGCGCCGTTTCGTCGAGCATGGCGACCACGTCGACTCGGCAGCCTCGGTTGGCGGCCAGCATCGCTCTCCGCAAGTCGCCGGAGAACACGGCGATGCCGCAGGCTTTCGGCGCGTAAGTCGAGACCAGGGCAAACCGCACTGAACACCTACCTTCTACGACGGCCTTCGAAGTTTACTGTGTACACGCTCCGGACCGGGTTCGCGCGAGTCGTCGGCGAGGTCGAACTCGGCCACCTGGTGCGCTACTGGCGCCGTTCGATCGTGGGCCGGCTACTCGGCGATGATGAGGCTGGCAGGCATCGCGAGAGGCTGGTGCGCGACGAAACGCCAGCCGGCGGTCCGCAACCAATCGGTCACCTGCTCGACGCTGTAGACGTCGCCCTCTCCGGTGACCAGCAGGAACTCCCCCGCCATCAAGGCCGCGAACGCGGGCTCGGTTCGTCCGGGATCGGTCCAGAAATCCACCAAGAGCAATCGGGCGCCGGTCGGAGCGGCGTCCCGGATCCTGGCCAGCAGCTGCTGATTGCGTTCCGGGGAGAACAGATGCAGCACGTTGGCGAGCAGGAACACGTCATGACCGTCCGGGATGGGCCCGTTCAACAGATCGCCCTCGACGACGTCGACGTCGGCACCGGTGGGTGTCCGGGCGAGCTCGGCGCGGGTCAGTGGAGCCGACTCCGGTCGTTCCAGGACCGTGGCCCTGAGTTGTGGGTGGCGGGCCCTCGCAGCGCTGACGAAGGAGCCGGTTCCGCCGCCCAGGTCGAGTAGCGCGTGGTGCTGGCCGAAGTCGTAGCCGGAGGCCAGGGCTTGGGCTGTGGGGGACGTGAGGACGGCGACACCGGTGGTGAAGGTCTCCAATTGGTCAGGGGTGAAGTCTGCGTACCCGTACGCGGCCCGGTCCTCCCGGATCGACGCCCCCAGCGACGCCCATTGCTGGTAGACCACCTCATCCCACATGCGCAGGATCGGCCGTAGGTCTTGGCCTCCGCGCCCGCTCAAGAATTCCTGAGTGACTTCGGTGTTGGCGTAGCGGTCACCGGCTCGGTTCAAGAACCCGACGGCGACCAGGGCATCGAGCAGGATGCGCAGGCTGTGCTCGGGCAGGTCGAGTCGGCGCTGAGCCTCCTGTCGTTCGACCGGGCCGTCGGCAAGCATCTCGAACACGCCGACTTCGGCGGCGACGAAGAGGAACTTTGCCGTCATGTGTCCGGCCAGCACCTGCATGATCGCGCCGGCTGACTGACTCACCAACGGGCATTCCTCTCAGTTCACCCCGCCATCTCAGCGGCTGCGCCCGGCAATTCGAACCACCGTGACTCACGGCGAACCTAGTGAGTTCCGCCTCGAGGTGTCCAGGTTCTCGGGTCCACGGATCAGCAAGACCCCGGTCAACCGGCCAGCTGATGATGCCGAGCTGCCTCCGCCAGCGCTTCGCTGATCGACGCCAGCGGGCGTGCAGCTGCGATCTCCGCCTGGATTCCAGCGGCCCGTCGTCGGTACCGCGGATCGGTGAGCACTTCGTGGACGGCCTGCGAGACCGCCGCCGCGGTGGGGTGGCCGGTTCGAAGGTCAACGCCGGTACCCGACCAGGCCACCCGGGCGGCGATCTCCGGCTTGTCCTCGCTCCCGCCGGCCACCACCAGTGGTACGCCGTGAGACAACGCGTACTGAACCCCGCCGTAGCCACCGTTGGTGATCATCACGTCCACCTTGGGCAGCAGCCGGTCGAAGGGCACGAAGGCAGCGATGCGGGCGTTGGGCGGAGCCTGTGCCCTGAGCTCCCGAGCGCTGTCGGACCGACCGGTTGTGATCACCATGAGGACGTCGGCGCCGGCCATGGCCCGCATCGCCGGCCCGAACAACTGCTCGACGTCGGTGTTGGCCACGGTGCCCTGGTTGACCAGCACCACGGGCCGGTCGCCGTCCAGATCAGGCCACCAGTCCGGCGGATCGAACGAGCCGGTCGTCGGGAGCACGGGCCCGACGTAGCTGATGTTCGGTGGGAAGTCGCTGCGGGGGTACTCGAAGCTCGGCACGGTGAACTGGAAGACCTGATCGACGAGGGTGAGGGCGTCGAAGAAGAAGACCGGGAGGGGCGCCGCACCCGCCTCGATCAGGTACTGGTCCATCAATCGCTGGCTGCGGGCGAAGGCCGCTCGGACAGCAGCGTTCAGGACGCGGTTCCGCAGTCGGCCGACCCGGCCCCGGGCCGGCGGTCGGGCGGTGGAAAACGGGGCGGTGTCTCGACTCAGGTTCGGCAGCGGGAAGACGCTGCAGGAGAGGATGGGCAGTCCGCCGGGCCGGCTACGGCCGGTCAGCTGGTCCGCCGCACCCAGCACCAGGGGCAGGACGCCCGTGAAGTTGGTCTCGGCCAGGACGGCGTCGACCGGTTCGTCCGCCAGGGCGTCGGTCAGGGCCGCGAACTGGTCCGGCAGCACCCGGATGAAGAAGCGCTCCGCGCCGCGCCGAACCCGGGCCAGGCCGCGGACGACCGGCTCACCTGACTCGCCGGACTCGTCGGACTCGTCGGACGCCCCGGCCAGGTCGTCGTGGTCGATGTCGGCCAGCCCGGAGAGCGAAAGGTGCACCATTCCGGCGGCCTCGACCCGGTGCCGGTGGCGGCTACCGGTGATCATCCGTACCCGGTGGCCTTCCGCCACGAGGTGCGCTCCGACCTCGATCATCGGTTGCACGTGGCCCAGCGCGGTCGTGCTGCACAGGAGGTAGTTACTCATGGTTGTCCCTGGAGTTCGGTCGATGTCGTACGTCTTCCAGGCTGTCGCCTCGACGCGGCGCGGCCATCCGTACCTGCTACGGAATCGGCCGGAGCACCTTGCGGAGACCAAGCTGCGGATGCGGACGATCCCAGCCCAGCAGCACCCGGGTCAGATGCACCACCTTCTTGGATCTGCACCACGTGCACGTGGTGCCGATCCAAGAAGGTGGTGCATCTGTTCGGTCAGGCGAGGTCGAGCCCGTGGCCGAACCGGAACAGCGGCTCGGCCGTGTCGAACGGGACGTCGGGACGGTTCGCCTCGACTGCGGCCATGCTCGACGGCAGGTCGAACGGGAGCCGGCCCCGGGGTTCGGCGATCCCGAACAGGACGTCCAGCAGCGCGCGCGGGTGGGCGCCGAAGTTGCCGAGGAGCGCTGCCGCGCTCGGCACGATCGGGGTGAGGATCGCTGGGCGGTCCAGGAACACATCCACCACCAGTGGTGCCTCTGCGGCGAGGTCGCTCAGATGGGTCACCAGCTCGGGGTCGAACTCCAGCGACCCGGCGTGGAAGAAGTTCTCGAAGGCGGTCGAGCGGGGTTCCCACGGCGCCGCCAGTCGCACGATCGCGACCTCGGCGTCGGCGGGTCGGTCGACCAGCTCGCCGTACTCGGCCGCGATGCTCGGCTGGATCCCCTCGACGTAAAGCCGGATGCCCCGGGTCAGCGGCACGGTCGGGTGATCCCCGGAGCCTCCTTCGACCCCGTTGGTCAAGACGGTGATCGCCGCTCGCTGCGCCCGCTCGCCCGCCGTCCGGAACGAGGTCTGCCCCACCACCTCACGTGCCCGCTCGGGGTCCACGAACCGCTCGTCGAACAGTCCGAGGCGGAACTTCTCGGCCAGCAACCGGCGCACGGAAACATCGATGCGCTCCTCGCTGACCGCACCGGAGGCGACCAACTCGATCAGCAACTCCGGCACCGCCTCGCCGCCGAACTGGTCCACGCCCGCATCGAGGGCCTTCACGATCCGTTCGGGCGGCGACAGGTGCTCCACGCCCCAGGCCCGCGCCGGGAACGGGTCGCCCATGATCACGTGGTCGGTCAACAGGCCCCAGTCGGTGCAGACGATGCCGTCGAAGCCGTACCGCTCGCGCAACAAGCCGGTGATCACGCCTCGGTTGAACCCGAAGCCGACCTCCTCGTAATCGGTGCCCACGGGCATGCCGTAGTACGGCATCACCTGGCTGACCCCGGCCGCCAGCACCGGCTCGAACGGGCGCAGGTGCAGCTCGAACTGACCACCGGGGTAGACCTGTTCCCGGCCGTACGCGAAGTGCGGGTCCTCCCCGTTCAGCTGCGGGCCGCCACCCGGGAAGTGCTTCAGCATCGCGGCCACCGAATCCGCGCCGAGCCGCGGTCCCTGCAGACCGCGGACGTACGCCGCGCCGAGCCGGCCCGAAAGCTCCGCATCCTCACCGAAGGTGTTGATCTGGCGGGCCCACCGCGGCTCGGTGGCCAGGTCCACCTGCGGGTGCAACGCAACCCGGAGGCCGACGGCCAGATACTCCTGCCGGACGATGTCGGCGAACTGCTCGACCAGCTCCGGATCGCCGATGGCGGCGAGCCCGAGCGACTCGGGCCACTCCGAGAAGGCCCCGGCCGCGAACGCCGCGCCGGGGTTGTCGGTGAACGAGTGCCGGGGGTCGGTGGACACCGTCACCGGGATGCCGAGCCGGGTCGAGGCGGCGAGCTCCTGCAGCCGGTTGTGCCAGAGGGCGATCTCGCCGGGGTCGGTGAACCCGCCGAACAGGTTGAAGTGGTTCAGGTGTTGCTCGGCCACCAACTCATGGGTCGCCGATGCGCCGAACGCCGGATCGGCCTCGGCCAAGGTGCCGCCGGGGCCGACGCCGATCATCCGGTGGAAGAAGAGCCCGGCCTTCTCGGCCACGCTCATCTGGGCCAGCAGCCGCTCGGTCCGCTCGGCCGCGGACAGCGCCGCGTCCAGGTATCCCCGATCGAAGGACATCAGCCGCCGATCGCCGACATCGGCCGGGCCGGTTGCAGGAAGCTCGGGTCGTCGATGCCGTGGCCGGCGCGCTTGCCCGCGACCGCCCGTAGCCACTGGCGAGAGATCTCGTCGTCGTCGGCACCACGCCGCAAGGCCCCGCGGAGATCGGACTCGGCAGCCGAGAACAGGCAGTTCCGCAACTGGCCGTCGGCGGTCAGCCGGACCCGGTCGCAGGCGCCACAGAACGGTTGTGAGACGGCGGCGATGATCCCGACCCGGTGGTCGGTGCCAGCGACACGGAACAGCTCCGCCGGTGCGCTGCCGCGACGGCGCGCGTCCTCGGGATCCTCGACCAGGTCCAGTTCGGCGCCGATCCGGGCCTTGATCTCCGCCGCGGTCACCATCTCGCTGCGCTTCCAGGCGTGCTGGGCGTCCAGCGGCATCTGCTCGATGAACCGCAGCTGTACGCCCTCGGTCATCGCCCAGCGGACCAGGTCGACCGCCTGATGGTCGTTGACTCCCCGCAGCAGCACGGCGTTGATCTTGACCGGGGCCAGTCCGGCCGCTTGCGCGGCCCGGACCCCGGCCAGCACGTCGGCCAGCCGGTTCCGCCGCGCCAGCCGCTGGAACGTGTCGGCATCGAGCGTGTCGAGCGAGATGTTGATCCGCTGCAGTCCGGCCCGAACCAGGGGCTGCGCACGCTCGGCGAGTCCGATGCCGTTCGTGGTGAGGGCCAGCTCTGGGGCCGGGGCGAGGGCCGCGACCCGGCTGATCAGCTCCTCCAGGTCGCGGCGTAGCAGCGGCTCCCCGCCGGTGAAGCGGACGGTGGTGATCCCCAACCGGGTGACGCCGATGCCGATCAGCCGGACGAGTTCGTCGTTGTCGAGCAGTTCGTCCCGCGGCAGCCAGGCCATTCCCTCGGCCGGCATGCAGTACGTGCACCGCAGGTTGCAGCGGTCGGTGAGAGACACCCGCAGATCGGTCGCGACCCGGCCGTAGCCGTCCCGGAGCGGACCCGACCCGGGCCCCGCGGCCAGTCGGCGGTCAGCCGACGAGGGCAGGCTCGCGCTGCTCGTCTCGCGCAGGCGAGGCATCGGCAGCAGTACGGTCACGGTCCGATTCTAGGAGTTCGGTGCGGACCCGCCTCCGGGCGTATCGCAGATACCACACCAGCATCAGTGCGGTGGCCAGCAGATAGAAGGCGTGGATGGCCCAGATCGGGCCGACCGGGAGCTGGTAGACGTACACCGCGTAGAGCACGTTGCCGATGTTGGCCAGGCCGATGTTGGCGAAGCTGTAGGAGGAGAGGTTCTTGGTCCGGCCGGCCTTGATCAGCATCGGCAGTTGGCTGATCATGAAGATCGCGGCCGCCGCCGAGCCGGCGAACAACGCGAACTGGTGCATGGTGGTTCCGTCTCTGGTCAGGTACCGGGCCCTGTGCCCGGACTCCCTATCAGAGCCGTTCGCACGACGTACGTGATCGGTAGTTGCTACTGGTCTCCAGCCGATGGACTACCGTCCCCTCGGGATGATTGCCGATCCGCAGCCGTCGGAGCGCGCAGCTGGTGCCTGCTCAGTCGGGATTGTCGTCCGAGGACGGCTCCGAGCCCGACTGATCCGAGCCGCTCCAGATGAGATACGCCGCGGAGGCGATGCCGCCGAGATACGCGAGCACCGTCATCCACGGTCGATTGAGGACGTTGTTCGTGGCGGCATCGAGGGAGTACCTCCCAGGTCCCGTGATGGCGAGGCTGGCAGCCACCAGGGCGTACGTGGCCGGCAGTTCCAGACCACCTTCGGTGTTGAAGATCTTAGGGGCGTGTACGGAAGAGGCGGGCAGCATCGTGCTGGTCACAGCCGCGGCGGCCGGCCCGGTGCCCAGCCCGAGGGCCAACAGCGTCCCGCCGCCGAACTCGCCGAGCCCGGCCAGCACCGCGCTGACCCTCTCCGGGGTGAAGCCTTGGGACTTCAGGAAGCCCGCGGTGCCCTCGATACCGCCACCGCCGAACCAGCCGAACAACTTCTGCGCTCCGTGGGACGCGACGATCGCCCCCACGCCGACGCGCAACAGCAACAGCCCGAGATCTTTCCTGGAGGCCATGGGTTCCTCTCGATCAGCCTGCTCAGCTCAGTGCGTGACGACCCGGTCCGGGTGCGTGTAGACGTTCATTCGATCACCCCGGACGAAGCCGATGAGCGTCAGCCCAGCCGTCTGGGCCAGGTCGACGGCAAGCGAGCTGGGCGCCGACACCGCCGCCAGCACCCCGATTCCGGCCAGCACCGCCTTCTGGGTCAGCTCGAACGATGCGCGACCGGAGACGCAGAGCACCGCATGCGTCAGAGGAAGGCGATCCGCTTGGAGTGCCCAGCCGATCACCTTGTCGACGGCGTTGTGCCGGCCCACGTCCTCCCGGACACAAATCAGGTCGCCCTCGCCGCCGGAGACGTCGAGCAGACCGGCCGCATGCAGGCCGCCGGTCTGCGCGAACAGCCGCTGCTCGGCGCGCAGGCGCTGCTGGGCGTCCGCGATCAGCCCGGCCGGCAACCGGAGGAAGCGGTCGAGCGGATGGCGCGACTGCCGCGTGACCGCATCGATCGAGGTCGCACCGCAGATCCCGCAGGCGCTGGTGGTGAGGACGTTCCGCTGCAGGCCCGGGTCGGGCGCCGGCACATCGGCGGCGAGCGTGACGTCGAGGACGTTGTATGTGTTGAGCCCGTCCGGCCCCGTCCCCGCGCAGTAGCGGGCCAGGGTGATGTCACGGACGGTGTGGATGACCCCCTCGCCATGCAGGAGCCCGTGCACGAGTTCGATGTCGTTCCCCGGGGTGCGCATCGTCACCGTGAAGGCCGTGCCGCCCAGGCGGATCTCCAGCGGTTCCTCGACGGCGAGCCGGTCGTCGCGTCGCGTTGCCCCGTCGGGCCCGATCTTCAGCACCGCGTGCCGGCGGGTCACTCGGCCCATGTCATCATCCTGTCAGGTGAAGCCAACCCGCACGTTCATCACAAGGACCGCGGGAAGACGGAGGGACAGCGATGGAACTCGACGAGTGGTTGCGCGCCGCCGCGGCGGAACTGGATCTCGACGTCGAGTTCTCCAACGACACCGTGCACACCCTGCTCGACCTGGCCCGGGACTCCGCCCACGAGGTCGAGCGGGTGGCCGCGCCGCTGACGACGTACCTGGTCGGTCTGGCCGTGGGACGCGGTGCGAGTCTGGGCGCCGCCGCCGCGCAATTGACCGAACTGGCCCTGCACCGGCCGCCCAGCCTGGCCGAGGGCGACGCCGACGAGAACGCCGACGAGAACGGCGTCGAGGCGACCGGTTCGCCGAGCGGGACCGAGCACACCGGGCACTAACCTGGGGGCGTGCGCCGGCTCTGGGTGCGATGGGCTCTGCTCGTCGTCTTCGTGATGGCGCTGGGCGTCGTCTTCGTCCGCCTCGGTGATTGGCAACTGGACCGACTGGACCAGCGCCGGGAGCGCAACGCGACCACCCTGAGCAACGAGAACATCCCCGCCCAGCCCGCGACCGAGGTCTTCACCCGGCCGATCGGCGAGCCGGACCAGTGGCGGAACGTCCGGGCGATCGGCACCTTCGACGCCGAGCACCAATTCGTGGTCCGGTACCGGAACAACGGCGGCGACAGCGGCTACCAGATCGTCACCCCCCTGCGAATCGCCGGGGACCCCGCCCTGACGGTCCTGGTCGACCGCGGCTTCATCGTCCTCGGCGCCGGGCAACCGATCCCGTCCACCGCACCGGCACCGCCGAGCGGCGAGGTCACCGTCGAGGGTCACGTACGGCGCAACGAGCAGGGCAACGACGGGGCGATCCGGCCTGAGGCCGGACAGATCCGGCTGATCAACTCCGACGCCCTGCAGTCCGCGCTCCCGTATCCGGTCGCCAACGGCTATCTCAGTGCCGTCACGATGGATCCGGCGCAGGCGGGCGGCTTCAGGCCGATCCTGCCGCCGGAACTCAGCGAGGGCCCGCACTTCTGGTACGCGGTGCAGTGGTTCATGTTCACCGGCATCGGGCTGCTCGGGATCGTCGTGTTCATCCGAGCCGACCTACGAGAGCGCCGGCTGGCCCGTGCGGGCGGCGGTACCACGGGAGCCGCTGTGCCAGGATCGGCGGATGGATCTTCGACTGACCGATCGAGTGTTCGTGGTGACCGCAGCCAGCAGCGGCCTGGGCCGGGCGACGGCGGAGGCCCTGGTGGCGGAGGGAGCCCGGGTGGTCCCGGTGGCCCGCCGGGCGAGCGAACTCGACCGGCTGGTCGAGTCGCTGGGTGAGGGCCACGCCTCCCCGTTCGTCGCCGACCTGTCCGCACCCGACACCGCCGAAGGCGCCGTCACCCACGCTCTGCAGACCTGGGGTCGACTCGACGGCGCCCTGATCAGCGTCGGCGGCCCCCCGGCCGGCTCGCTGGCCACGACCAGCGAGGACCAGTGGCGCGGAGCGTTCGAGTCGGTCTTCCTTGCCGGTCTCCGGGTGCAGGACGCGGTCCTCGCCCGGGCCACCGCGACCGATCCGGCCATCGGCTGGGTGCTGTCCACCTCGGTGAAGTCGCCGATCGGCGGCCTCGCCGCCTCCAACGGTCTGCGACCGGGCCTCGCCATGCTCATCAAGCAATCGGCCGACGAGCTCGGTCCCCACGGCGTCCGGGTGTTCGGACTGATGCCAGGTCGGATCGAAACCGAACGGGTCCAACACCTCGATTCGTTGGCCGATGACCCCGCCGCAGCCCGAGTAGCGGCGGAGGCCGCCATCCCGCTGGGCCGTTACGGCCGTCCCGACGAGTTCGGCCGGGTGGCCGCATTCCTGCTCTCCCCTGCCGCGTCGTACGTCACCGGCTGCGTGATCCCGATCGAGGGCGGCGCCCTCCGCAGCCTCTGAAATCATGACTCTGGCGGCCGCGATCGACCTGCTCGCCTGCCCCCGCTGCACGCAGCCCCTGGCCCATCCCACGGCGGGGACCGACGCCGTCCGCTGTCCCAGCGGGCACGCCTTCGACGTCGCGCGGCAGGGGTACGTGAACCTGAGCGGCCGGGCGGCACCGCAGAACGCGGACAGCGCGGCCATGGTCGCCGCCCGGGTCGAGTTCCTGGTCGCGGGCCACTACGCGCCGATCGCGGACGCGCTGGCCCCGCTGATCCCCGACGACGCCCGGACCGTGCTCGACGCCGGCGGCGGGACCGGCTACTACGCCGCTCGGCTGTTGGACGCTCGGCCCGGGCTCCGCGGGGTCTCCCTCGACCTCTCGGTGCCCGCCACCCGACGAGCCGCCCGAGCGCAGCCGCGGCTCGCCGCGGTCGTCGCCGACGTGTGGCGGCCGCTCCCGATCCGCAACGGTGTCCTCGACGTGATCCTGAGCGTCTTCGCTCCGCGGAACGCCCTCGAGTTCGCCCGGACGCTGACCCCGAACGGATGCCTGATCACCGTGACCCCGGCGCCGGCGCACCTGGCCGAACTCCGAGACGACCTCGAGCTCCTCGACCACCAGGCCGACAAGGCGGACCGATTGGTTGGGTCGCTGGCCGGCCTGTTCCGCGCCGACCGGCACCAGGTGGTGACCCTGCCGCAACGCTGGGATGCCGCCACGGCGCGGACATCGGTGCTGATGGGTCCGAACGCGTTCCATCAGACCTCCGCGGCATTGGACGGGCGGCTCGCCCGCCTTCGCTGGCCACGCTTGGTGACGGTGGCCCTCCGCATCGACGTCTTCGTGCCAGAGCCTTGAGACTTCGCACCCTGAAAATCGCGCAACAAATGTCTTGCTCGTGCGCGAAACGCCGCGAATTCCGGTCCGATCGACGTTCTCTCGTGCGATTTCCAGGGTGGCTCGCGGGTGATCCGAGTGTCGCCCAGATCTCTCCGCTCAGCGCTTGGGGTAGTCGGACTTCTTCGCGAAGCCACGCCCCTGGTAGAGCGGGTAGTGCCCACCTGGCCGCAGCTTCGGATACAGCTCGGAGACGGTGACCATCGTGAAGCCCCGCTTCTTGAGTCCCTTGAAGATTGCCGGGGCGGCGTCCACGGTCGACTCGTGGATGTCGTGCATCAACACGACCTCGTCCCGGGCCGCGGCGTCCGACATGTACTCGATCAGTCGGTCGGTGTCCTTGTACTTCCAGTCTTCGGTGTCGACGTTCCAGTAGATCTCGGCCAGGTCCAGGTCTCGGGCCACCACGTCGAGACGGTGGTTGTTCGCGCCGTATGGCGGCCGCATCAAGATGACCTTCGTTCCGGCGACCGTTTCGATCTCGTGGTTCGTGCGCTCGAGTTGGCTCCGCATCCCGCTGTTGCTCAGCCCGCTCAGATCCGGATGGTTCCAGGAGTGGTTCGCCAGTTCGGAGCCGGTGGCCTGCACGTCCTTGACCGCCTGCGGATACCTCTTCACGTTGTCACCGAGCATGAAAAAAGTCGCCTTCACCTTATGCTGTTGCAGGATCTGAGCCAGCCGCGAGGTGTATTCGGCCGGGCCGTCGTCGTAGGTGAGCGCGATGCACTTCAGCTTCGCGCAGTTCGGTCCGGCCGGCTGCGGCGGCTTCGTGGGGGTCGGCTCCGGCGTGGGGGTGCTGGGCGCGGGACTGGGCTTCGCGGTCTCGGATGGGATCACCGTCGTGGGCGACGGCAGATCGGTGCCAGGCGTTGTGCCCGTCTGCCCGGTTTGCGACGGCGGCAGCGCACCGCACGCCGCCAGCGTCAAAGCGGCGACCGTCGTGATCACCGCGATGCATTTCGAGCCACGCCTGTTCACCGCAGAACGGTACGCGGCGGGCACAAGTTCAGCGAAATCGTGGGCCAACGCATCCACCTCGACCGATGAGCCTCAGGCCGCCGGATGGTCCAGACTGCGATCGGGCGTCCCACCGGTACCGAAGCGAGGAGCACAACATGTCGTACCAGGCCTACCTCGATGCCATCGAGGCCAAGACCGGCAAGACCCCACAGCAACTCCTGGACGAGGCCGCCGAGCGGGGCTACGGACCGGACACCAAGGCCGGCGAGGTGCTGGCCTGGCTCAAGGACAGCTACGACGTCGGCCGCGGGCACGCGATGGCCCTCTACGGAGTGCTGAAGAACGGACCCACGGTGCCGGAGAAGCACGTCGGGTCGACCGGCAGCCATCGCGACGAGTCGCTCACCTTGCGGCTCGACGGAATCGCGGCCCGGGGCGGCTGAGCGCGCGGACCGAGGCGACCGGTCGGTGTTGGTCAGGTCGTCGGCGTCTCAGCGAACTGGGTGGCGTACAGCTCCGCGTACAGGCCACCCTCAGCCAGCAGCTCGCGGTGGTGGCCCCGCTGCACGATCCGGCCGTCCTCGACCACCAGGATCAGGTCCGCGTTGCGGACCGTGGAGAGCCGGTGCGCGATGACGATGCTGGTCCGGCCGCGCATCGCCTGGTCCAGCGCCCGCTGCACCGCCACCTCGGACTCCGAATCCAGATGCGCGGTCGCCTCGTCGAGGACGACGATGGGTGGAGCCTTGAGCAGCAGCCGGGCGATGGCCAGTCGCTGTCGTTCGCCGCCCGACAACCGGTAGCCCCGCTCCCCCACCAGCGTGTCGAGCCCGTCCGGCAACCGCTCCACCAGATCGGCGATCTGGGCCGCCCGCAGGACGGCCCGCAGCTCCTCGTCGGTCGCGTCGGGCTTGGCGTAGAGCAGGTTCGTCCGGATGGTGTCGTGGAACATGTGAGCGTCCTGCGTGACGTAGCCGACCGAGCGCCGTAGCGCGGCCTGGCTCAGCTTCCGCACGTCACCACCGCCCACCCGGACCGATCCGTCGCTCACGTCGTAGAGCCGGGCGATCAGATGGGTGATGGTGGTCTTGCCGGCTCCCGAGCGACCGACCAACGCCAACGTCTGCCCGGAAGCGGCGACGAAACTCACGTCGTGCAGCACCGGCTGGTCCGGGTGCGCGTCGATTGCGGCGACCGCCTCCAAGCTGGCCAGCGACACGTCCTTGGCCATCGGGTAGGTGAACGACACGTGCTCGAAGGTCACCGACCCGTCCGCGACCTCGGTTGCGGCGCCGGGAGAATCGGTGATCGCCGGAGCCAGATCCAGCACCTCGAATACCCGGTCGAAGCTCACCAAGGCGTTCATCACGTCGATCCGCAGGTTCGTCAACTGGGTGAGCGGGCCGTACAGCTGGGCCAGCAGGCCGGCCAGCGCGGTCAGGGTGCCGACCGTCAGCAGGTCGTCGATAGCCAGCACACCCCCGACCCCGTACACGAGGGCGGCGGCCAGGGCGGCCACCAGCGTCAGCGAGGTGAGGAAGAAGCGGCCGTTCATGGCGATCCGGACCGAGATGTCACGGACGGCGCCGGCCCGATCGGCGAACTGCTGGTGCTCCTCGGCCGGGCGACCGAACAGCTTGACCAGCAGCGCGCCGCTCACACTGAAGCGCTCCGTCATGGTCGCCGACATCTCACCGTTGAGTTGCATCTGTTCGCGGGTCAGTTCGGCGAGCTTGCGCCCGACGACTTTGGCGGGGATCAAGAAGACCGGCAGCAGGATGAGCGCGGCAAGGGTGAGCTGCCAGCTCAGGATCAGCATGGCTACCAGGACGAGGACGAGACTGATCAGATTCGAGAGCACGGTGGACAACGTCGAGGTGAACGCCTGCTGGGCGCCGATGACGTCGGAGTTGAGCCGGGACACCAGCTTCCCGGTCTGGGTGCGGGTGAAGAAGGCGACCGGCATCGCCAGCACGTGGTCGAACACCTGGGTCCGCATGTCGAAGATCAGACCCTCGCCGATCTTGGCCGAGCACCAGCGCTGCAACAGTCCGAGCAGTGCCTGCCCGACCGAAAGCGCGGCGACCAGCAGGGCGATCTCGATCACCAGGTTCCGGTTGCCCTGCAGCACGCCGTTGTCGATCAAGACCTTGAACAGCAGGGGCGGCGCCACCGCGAGAGCGGCTGCGATCACCACGAGCGAGACGAAGAGCACGATCAGCGCCCGGTACGGTCGGCCGAACCGCAGCATCCGCCGCAGGACGCCCTTGGACAGGGCGTGTGAGGCAACGTCGGGATCTTGGCCCATCCGGCGCATCAGGACCGCCGAACTCCGCGTCATCGACATCGCGCTCACGCCCCTCCACCCGTACGGCGACGACCGTACTCCGCCCGCCAAGGGGTTCCGGCAGCCAACACCCGACTCGAGCGTGGGGCTGAGCCCTCGACAAGCTCAGGAGACGCAGAGCGAGCCCCTCGACAAGCTCAGGGGACGCTGATCAGCCCTTCTTGGCGGCGGCCTTCTTGGTGCTGGTCTTCTTCGCCGGCGCCTTCTTGGCCGTCTTGGCGGGCGCCTTGGCGGCCGGAGCGGACTTCGCGGCGGCCTTCTTGGTCGTCGCCTTCTTGGTCGTCGCCTTCTTCGCCGGCGCCGCCTTGGTGGTGGTCTTGGCGGGCGCGAGAACCTTGGCCACATCGGCGGCGACCTTGCTCGCCTTCTTGGCCACCTCCTTGGCCGACTTCTTCACGGCGCGGGCGGTTGCGGAGTTGGCGGTCGACTTCGCCGCGGTCTTCTTCGCGGGGGCGGACCTGGCGGGCGACTTCTTGGCGGTGCTCTTGGTCGTGGTCTTCGCCGCCGCCTTCGTGGCCTTCGCGGCCGGTGCCTTCTTCGCGGGCGCCGCGCTCTTCTTCGTTGTCGACGCCTTCTTGGCGGGTGCCGCGGCGGACTTCGTCGTCGTAGCGGCCTTCTTGGTTGTCGCCTTCTTCGCGGTCTGGGTCGCCCTGGCCCCGCGGGTGGCGCCGCCGCGGCCACGCAGGTCGACCTTGGCCTCCTTCAACACGCCGTGGACGAAGCCGAACGATCTTCCGCCGTCCTCGGCGATCTTGCGGATGCTGTCACCCGCGGCGTAACGCTTCGCGTACTGACCGGCGAGCGCCTCGCGCTGCGCTCCGGTGATGCGGGAACCCTTTGCCAGTGCCTTGGCCACGGCGCGCCTCCTCGAGGGAATTGATCATCGGATCGGGAGGTCCGATGGATGGGCCTGATCGTGATCCGCGCAAAAGAGAGCGTCCTTGATCGATCACTTTCTAGCACTTTTCGGCCAGGATTTCTGCCCCTGGCGAATGATCACCTGAATGATCAAACATCTGGGCGCCACGAATAGGGGCTTGTTGATCTTGATGAGTCAGGCGAGTGCGACCAGATCCGCATAGTCCGGCGTCCACAGATCCTCGACCCCGTCGGGCAGCAACAGCACCCGGTCCGGGTCGAGAGCGGCGACCGCTCCCTCGTCGTGGGTGACCAGCACGACGGCCCCGGCGTAGCGGCGGATCGCGGCCAGCACCTCTTGCCGGGAGGCGGGATCGAGGTTGTTGGTGGGCTCGTCGAGCAGCAGCACGTTGGCACTCGAGACCACGAGCATGGCCAGAGCCAGCCGGGTCTTCTCCCCACCCGACAGCACCCCCGCCGGCTTCTCCACATCGTCACCGGAGAAGAGAAACGAGCCGAGGATCTTGCGGACGTCGGTATCGCCGAGGTCGGGCGCCGCGGTCCGCATGTTGGCCAGCACCGTCCGGTCGATGTCGAGGGTCTCGTGCTCCTGCGCGTAGTAGCCGAGGCGCAGCCCGTGCCCAGGCACCACGTCACCGGTGTCCGGATTCCTCGATGCCGGCCAGGATCCGCAGCAAGGTCGTCTTGCCGGCGCCGTTCAGGCCGAGCACCACGACCTGGCTGCCCCGGTCGATGGCCAGATCGACGTCGGTGAACACCTCCAGCGATCCGTAGCACTTGCTCAGTTCGCTGGCCGTGATCGGGTGTCTTACCGCAGGGCGCCGGATCGGGGAATCTGATCTTCGCGACCCGATCGGATCTGCGCTCCGCCTCGGTGGCCGCCAGCAGCCGCTCGGCGCGACGGGCCATGTTCTGGGCCGCGGTGGCCTTCGTGGCCTTGGCGCGCATCTTGTCGGCCTGGGTCATCAGCTTCTCCGCCTTGCGTTCGGCATTCTGCCGCTCCCGGCGGCGGCGCTTTTCGTCGGTCTCCCGTTGCTCCAGATAGCGTCGCCAGTTCATCGCGTAGGTGTCCAGCACGGCTCGTTGTGCGTCGAGGTGGAGCACCTTGTTCACCGTGTGCTCGAGCAGCGCGGAGTCGTGGCTGATCACCACCAGGCCACCGTTGTGGGCCGCCAGGAAGCTGCGCAGCCAGACGACCGAGTCCGCATCGAGGTGGTTGGTCGGTTCGTCCAGCAACAGCGTCTGCGCGCCCGAGAACAGGATCCGGGCCAACTCGACGCGCCGCCGCTGACCGCCGGACAGGGTTTGCAGCGGCTGGTGCAGCACCCGATCGGGTAGACCCAGATTGCTGGCGATCCGGGCCGCCTCCGCCTCCGACCCGTACCCGCCGGCCGCCGCCAACTCGGCCTCGGCCCGCGCGTACGACGCCATCGCCTTGTCCCGCTCGGCGTCGGTATCGGATCCCATCGCGTGCTCGGCCTTGCGCAGCCGCGCGATCACCGGGTCGAGCCCGCGCGCCGACAGGATGCGGTTCTTGGCCAGCACGTCGAGGTCACCGGTCCGCGGGTCCTGCGGCAAGTACCCGACGTCGCCGCTGCGACTCACCGTCCCGGCCGCCGGCTGCGCCTCCCCGGCCAGGATCCGCGTCAACGTGGTCTTCCCGGCCCCGTTCCGGCCGACCAGCCCGATCTTGTCCCCCGGCGCCACCTGGAAGGAGGCATGCTCAAGCAGCAGCCGGGCTCCCGCCCGCACCTCCAACTCCCGAGCCACCAGCATCCAGATTTCCTAACCATTGCGAGCTACCACTACAGGTCGTCCTCTTCGCCAGATGATCAGCCGAGACGGCCCACCCGCGCCACTTGATTCCTCGTACGAGCGTCGAGTCACTTGATCTCGGCCGCGGGCGTGGATGGGCCTGGCGGGAGCCCGAGCCTGCGAGGGCGGATGGTTGCCCGCGGCCGAGATCAAGCGACTCGACGCGGACGCAACCCACCCGACTAAACGTTGAAGCCGAGAGCGCGGAGCTGTTCCCGTCCGTCCTCGGTGATCATCTCCAGTCCCCACGGTGGCATCCAGACCCAGTTGATCGCGAAGCTGCTGACCAGTCCCTGCAGCGCGGTGTTGGTCTGGTCCTCGATGACGTCGGTGAGCGGACACGCGGCGGAGGTCAGCGTCATGTCGATGGTGACCGAGTTGTCCTGCTCGAGATGCAGGTCGTAGATGAGTCCGAGGTCGACCACGTTGATGCCGAGTTCAGGGTCGACGACATCCTTGAGCGCCTCGAACAGGTCCTCCCTGGTCGGCGCGGCGGAGAGCGAGCCGCCGAGATCCGCCTCGGGCAGATCGTCGCGGACCAGGTCGGAGGGACGCGCGGACTCCGCCGTCTCCGTACGGGCGGTCAGCTGGGTGTCGGCATGGGTGTCAGTCATGAGCGCAGGTTCCTGTCGGCAGGTGTTGGATCGGGTGTGGTCTGCTGCTGCGCCTGGGCGACGAGTGCGGCGTCCTTGAACGCCGACCAGCCGAGCAGGGCGCACTTGACGCGGGCGGGGAACTTGGCGACGCCGGCGAAGGCGATGCCATCCTCGAGGCGGTCTTCGTCGGGGACGACGCGGCCCTGGCCTTGCATCATGGTGAGGAACTCGTCGTGCAGGCTCAACCCGTACGCGATGTCCTGGCCGATCACGAGGTCGGACATGACCGAGGTCGAGGCCTGGGAGATCGAGCAGCCGACGCCGTCGTAGGAGACGTCGGCTACCCGGTCGCCGTCGAGCCGGATGCGGAGGGTCACCTCGTCACCGCAGCTGGGGTTGACGTGATGCACCTCGGCGCCAAAGGGCTCCCGGAGTCCGCTGTGGTGCTTGGCCCGATAGTGATCGAGGATGATCTCCTGGTACAGGTCTTGGACGTTCACCGGGAGCCCCCGAAGAACCGCTGTACCCAGCCCAGCCCATCCACCAGAGCGTCGATCTCGGCGGGGGTCGTGTACAGGTAGAACGACGCCCGGGTCGAGGACTGGACGCCGAACCGCTCGTGCAGCGGGCGGGCGCAGTGATGGCCGCCGCGGACGGCGATGCCGCGCGAGTCGAGCACCTGACTGACGTCGTGCGGATGGATGTCGGGCAGCGTGAACGACACGGCACCGCCGCGCTCGACTGCCTCGGTGGGACCGAGGATCCGCAACCCGGGCACGGTCTGCAGGCCCTGCAAGGCGTAAGCGGTGATCTCCTGCTCGTGGGCGGCGACGGTGTCGAGTCCGATGGCTCCGAGGTACTGGGCGGCGGCGGCCAGACCGACCGCCTGGGCGATCGGCGGGGTGCCGGCCTCGAACCGATGGGGCGGCGGTGCGTACGTCGAGCCGGTCATCTTGACGACCTCGATCATCTCCCCGCCGCCGAGGAAGGGCGGCAGGGACGCGAGCAGGTCGTAGCGCCCCCAGAGAACCCCGATGCCGGTCGGCCCGACCATCTTGTGCCCGGTGAAGGCGACCAGGTCGGCCCCCAGGCTGGACACGTCGACGGGGATCTGTGGCACGGCCTGGGAGGCGTCCACGACGAGGACCGCGCCGACGGCGTGGGCGAGTTCGGCGATCCGGGAGATCGGGTTGACCGTCCCGAGCACGTTGGACACGTACGCGACGGAGACGATCTTGGTGTGCTCGTTGATCAGCCCTTGGGCCAGACCCGTCTCCAGATCGAGGCGACCGTCCTCGGTCACGTCGAACCAGCGCAGGGTCGCGCCCGTGCGCTCGGCAAGCAACTGCCACGGCACGATGTTGGAGTGGTGCTCCATCACGGAGATGACGATCTCATCACCGGCTCGCAACCGCGCCCCCAGCGTGTGGGCGGCCAGATTGAGCCCCTCGGAGGCGTTCTTGGTGAAGACGATCTCCTCGGACCGGGTGGCGCCCACGAACTGGGCCAGGGTGGCCCGGCCGCCCTCGAACGCCTCGGTCGCCTCGGCACCCAGAACGTGCATGGCGCGCGCCACGTTGGCGTTGTGATGGAGGTAGTGGTCCTCCATCGCCTCGACCACGCAGCGCGGCTTCTGCGAGGTGTTGGCGCTGTCGAGATAGACCAGCGGCCGGCCGTCGACCGTACGCTCCAGGATCGGGAAGTCGCCCCGGATGTGCTCGACGTCGAAGGGGATGGTCTCGTCCACGGCCTCCGGGTCGCGGACGTCCTCGACCGCCACCGGGAGTGGGTACTCCGGCAGCTTGCGCGCCTCCGCTTCCGTACTCATGATCCCTACTCCGCGCCGGCGCTCGCCGCCGCGGCCTTGACGTAGCGGTCGTAACCCTCGGCCTCGAGCCGCTCGGCCAGCTCGGCGCCACCCTCTTCGGCGACCCGGCCGGCGACGAAGACGTGCACGAAGTCCGGCTTGATGTAGCGCAGGATCCGGGTGTAATGCGTGATCAGCAGCACGCCCCGGTCACCCTGGGCGCTGAACCGGTTGACTCCCTCGGCCACGACCCGGAGGGCGTCGATATCAAGTCCGGAGTCGGTCTCGTCCAGGATCGCGAAGCGCGGGTTGAGCAGGTCGAGCTGCACGATCTCGTGCCGCTTCTTCTCCCCGCCGGAGAAGCCTTCGTTGACGTTGCGCTGGGCGAACTCCGCGTTCATCCCGACCCGCTCCATCGCCGTGTTCATGTCCTTCACCCAGGTGCGCAACTTCGGCGCCTCCCCGGAGGTAGCGGTCTTGGCCGTCCGCAGGAAGTTCGACACCGAGACCCCGGGCACCTCGACCGGGTACTGCATGGCGAGGAACAGTCCGGCGCGGGCCCGTTGGTCGACGCTGAGCCCGAGCAGGTCCTCCCCGTCGAGGGTGACACTGCCCGACGTGATCGTGTACTTCGGGTGGCCGGCGATGGAGTAGGCCAGCGTCGACTTACCGGAGCCGTTGGGGCCCATGATCGCGTGCGTCTCGCCGCTGCGGATGGCCAGGTCGACGCCCTTGAGGATCTCCTTCTCACCCGCCTCGGTGTGCACCGACACGTGGAGGTCGCGGATAACGAGGTCAGACATGGCTTTCAGAACTCCTGAACAGATTCGTTGAGATTGTTGATCGGGCTGGTGACGTCGATCAGCACCTGATCGCCGTCGACCCGACAGGGATAGACCGCCACGGGCTGGGTGGCGGGCAGGCCGATCGGCCGACCCGTGCGCAGGTCGAAACGCGAGCCGTGGAAGTAGCACTCGATCTCGCCGTCGCCGACGTCGCCCTCCGACAACGGGATCGCGGCGTGGGAACACTCGTCGGCGATCGCATAGAAGGATCCGCCGGACTGCACGACCGCGATGTCGATCCCGTCGACCTCGACGGCCAGCGCACTCTCGGCCGCGACCTCGATCACCGCGCAAGCGGGCACGAACGTCATCGGCGGTCTCCGTTGCTGGCGCCCGAGGACGGCAGGCCGACGGTGACGGCGAGTTCTTCCTCCACCGCCGCGAGCAGCTGCTCCTCGATGTCGGGGATACCGATCTTGCGGATGATCTGGGCGAAGAAGCCGTGTACCACCAGTCGGCGGGCCTCGGCCTCCTCGATGCCGCGGCTCCGCAGGTAGAACAGCTGCTCGTCGTCGAACCGGCCGGTGGTGGAGGCATGGCCCGCGCCGGCGATCTCCCCGGTCTCGATCTCCAGGTTGGGGACGGAGTCGGCCCGACAGCCGTCGGTGAGCACGAGGTTCTTGTTGGACTCGTACGTCTCGATGCCCTCGGCCACCTTCCGGATCAAGACGTCGCCGATCCAGACCGCGTGCGCGCCCCGGCCCTGCAGCGCACCGCGGTAATCCACGTTGGACCGGGTGTGCGGCGCGTTGTGGTCCACGAACAGTCGGTGCTCGATGTGTTGGCCGGCATCGACGAAGTACAACCCGAGCTGCTCGAGGCTGCCGCCCGGTCCCGCGTACTCCGCGGTCTCGTTGATCCGCACCAGGTCACCGCCGAGCGACACCGACACGGTCCGGACGTGGGCGTCGCGGCCGACGGTGATGCCGACGTGCCCCCCGTGCACCGCGTCGTCGTCCCAGAGCTGCATTCCGACCAGGTCGAGCTGCGCGCCGTCGCCGACGAGCACTTGGACCGAGCTGGCGTAGCGCGCGGAACCGCGATGCTCCAGCACCACGGTGGCGTGGGCGTGCGCACCGACCGTGATCACGAGATGACCGAAGACCGGGTCGTCCAGGCCGGTGCCGGTCAGCCGGATGATCACCGGCTGGTCGAGTTCGACCTCGGCGGGGATGTCGATGCGGACCGCGTCGCCGCTGTTGGCGACGGCGAGCGCCGCGAGCCGATCCACGGGCGCGCTGCCGCCCAGCGCGATCGCAGCGGCGGTGCTGACGGTGGAGGTGGTCACCTGGTCCGGAGCACTGACGGCCCAGTCCAGGTGGCCCGACGCGAGGCTTGCGGGATCATGCGGGGCGTCGAGCAGGCCGCGGAGCCGCTTCAGTGGGGTGAAGCGCCAAACCTCCTCCAGACCGGTGGGCCTGGGATGGTCCGCGAGGTCGTACGACGCGACGGGGTGCAGGTGCGACGCCGGCCGTTCGAGGGCGGCCGCCAGGTTCGGCTGGCCGACCACGATCGGGCTCGGGCTGATGTCGACGGACAAGGGATCTCTTTCTCGCTTGGGTTCGGGCATCGAGGTTTGGGCTGATCGCGGCCTGAGCCTGTCGACAACCCTTCTCCTGAGCTGGTCGAAGGATCAGGGCACGGACGTCAGCCGACCGCGCCTTCCATCTGCAGCTCGATCAGCCGGTTGAGCTCGAGGGCGTACTCCATCGGGAGCTCCTTGGCGATGGGCTCGATGAAGCCGCGGACGATCATCGCCATCGCCTCGTCCTCCCCCAGACCCCGGCTCATCAAGTAGAAGAGCTGGTCGTCACTGACCTTCGAGACTGTCGCCTCATGCGCCATGGACACGTCGTCCTCGCGGACGTCCACGTACGGGTAGGTGTCGGAGCGACTGATGTTGTCCACCAGCAGCGCGTCGCACTTCACCACCGAGGCGGAGTGCGAAGCGCCCTCCTGAACCTGCACCAGCCCGCGGTAGGAGGTCCGGCCGCCACCGCGGGCCACGGACTTGGAGATGATCGAACTCGACGTGTGCGGCGCGCAGTGCACCATCTTCGAACCGGCGTCTTGGTGCTGGCCCTCGCCGGCGAAGGCGATGGACAAGGTCTCGCCCCGGGCGTACTCACCCATCAGGTAGACCGCCGGGTACTTCATGGTCACCTTGGAGCCGATGTTGCCGTCGATCCACTCCATGGTGGCGCCCGCTTCGCAGGTGGCGCGCTTGGTGACCAGGTTGTACACGTTGTTCGACCAGTTCTGGATGGTCGTGTAGCGGCAACGGGCGCCCTTCTTGACGATGATCTCGACGACCGCGCTGTGCAGCGAGTCGCTGCTGTAGATCGGGGCGGTACAACCCTCGACGTAGTGCACGTAGGCACCCTCGTCGACGATGATCAAGGTTCGCTCGAACTGGCCCATGTTCTCGGTGTTGATCCGGAAGTACGCCTGCAGCGGGATCTCCACGTGCACGCCCTTGGGCACATAGATGAACGATCCGCCGGACCAGACCGCGGTGTTCAGCGCGGCGAACTTGTTGTCGCCCACCGGGATCACGGTGCCGAAGTACTCCTGGAACAGCTCCGGGTACTCCTTGAGCGCGGTGTCGGTGTCGAGGAAGATGACGCCCTGCTTTTCTAGTTCCTCGTTGATCTTGTGGTAGACGACTTCGCTCTCGTACTGTGCCGCCACACCCGAGACCAGCCGGGCCTTCTCCGCCTCCGGGATGCCGAGCTTGTCGTAGGTGTTCTTGATGTCGGCGGGCAGGTCGTCCCAGCTCGTGGCCTGCTTCTCCGTCGAGCGGACGAAGTACTTGATGTTGTCGAAGTCGATGTCGTTCAACTCTGCACCCCAGGCCGGCATCGGCTTGCGGTTGAACAGCTTGTGCCCCTTCAGCCGCAGGTCCAGCATCCACTGCGGCTCGCTCTTGAGCCCGGAGATGTTGGCCACCACCTGGGGGGTGAGGCCACGCTGGGCGATCGACCCCGCGGCGTCGGAGTCCGACCAGCCGAACTTGTAGCGGCCCAGAGCATCGAGATGTTGCTCCTGGGTCTCTCCGGTGCCGACCATGCGGGTGGCCGGCTCTTGGATCTGGGTCATATCTGACGCCCTTCCGGGTTGGTGTTCACGGGTACGCGGGGTAACTGGCGCGGAATGTGGGTGGTGCAGACGCCGTCGCCGTGGGCGATGGTCGCGAGTCGTTGCACGTGGACGCCCAACACCCGGGAGAAGGCCTCGGTCTCGGCTTCGCAGAGCTGGGGGAAGCGCTCGGCGACGTGGGCCACCGGGCAGTGGTGCTGGCAGAGCTGCTCGCCGGCCGCCGACGGTCGCACCGAGGCGGCGTAACCCTCGTCGGTCAAGGCCGTCGCGAGAGCCTCGGCGGGGGTAGTGTCCGGGCCGGCGGCGGCGAGATTGTCCCGCAGCCGCGCCTCCAACGCCTCGATCCGCGACGCTGCGAAGCGCCCCACGGCGTCGGGGCCGCCCTCGGCGGCCAGAAATTCGATGGCCCGGACGGCGATCTCGTCGTACGCGGAGTAGAAGGTGTCGCGGCCGGCGTCGGTCAGGGCGAAGACCTTGGCGGGCCGGCCCCGGCCGCGGGCCCCGTACACCCGTTGCTCGCGGGCGCTCAACTGGCCGTGCTCGACCAGGACGTCGAGGTGGCGGCGGACTCCGGCTGCGGTCAGGCCCAGCCGCTGGGCCAGTTCGGCCGCGGTGGAGGGCCCGTGCTCGAGGATGGAGCGGGCCACCCGCTGCCGGGTGGAGTCGTCGGACTCATGGCCCGACGCGCGTCCGGGCGCGGCGACAGCTGCGCTCTCGGAGTTTTTCACAACACCAGTGTGCTCTTATTCGCCAAGGCGGTTCAAGCAAGGCCAGCCTTACCCATGACCGGCTCCTGTGCGCAACCCGAGCCTGGACGTCTGCAACGCCGCAAACTGTGCACCTCCGGCTCCGCATCGACTCGTTGCACTGCACGAACTGCGCAGTCCGTCCATTCAGGTCACTGCGACCGGTCGGTGCCGCGACCGACCGGCACGCGCTCGACTAACGTTGGTAGACCCGAACCGCATCGATCTCGAACTCCTGTGGGAACGCCGTGGCGTCGGTGACCGGACCAGGCCACTCGCCGCCCAGGGCCGTGTTGATGAACAAGTACATGGGACCCGTGAAGTGGCCGGCAGCATTACGCTCCCCGATGGGTGATCCGTCGAAGAACCAGCGCACGGTCCCGCCCGGTGCCCACTCGACGGCGAACGTGTGGAAGGCGCGCGACAGATCGGGCGCCGCGTACTCGATCTTGCCGGGCGTGCGGCTCTGGCCGATCTCGGTGCCGAAGTGCAGATTGCCGAAGTAGCGAGTGGGCTGGTTGACAGCCTCCATGATGTCGATCTCGCCGGCGCCCGGCGTGGGCCACGGGCACGGATGACCGGACGGATGACAGCCGTCCTCGAGCATCCAGAGCGCCGGCCAGACACCTGGGCCCATCGTGGGCAGCTTGGCGTCGATCTCGACCCGGCCGTAGGTGAAGGAGAACTTGCCATACGTGTCGACTGCACCCGAGGTGAAGGTGCGATCCCCGACCGGAGTGTCCCGTTGGCTCGTCAGCATCAGCCGACCTCCTGAGACCGTCACATTCTGGGGGCGGTAGTACTGCCACTCCTGGTTACGCGCACTCGGCAGGTTCTGCACGTTCCAGTGCCGCGGATCCAGGGAGTCGAAGCCGTCCTGCCAGACCAGCTTCCAGTCGGCCGAAGCCGTGGCGCCGGCCCTGACGCAGCCCGCCGCCACGGTGACCGCACACAGCAGCAAGACCAGCAGCACGAGGCGGGAGGGTACGCGCCGTCGAGGAGACCGGTCGACCCCGGCTGAGGTCCTTCGATCGAGCGCGTGCGCCAAAGTCCGCCCCTTTGTCGATCACCCCCGCGCAGACATCGGCAGGATACGTGGTCGACGGAGGACCGTCCGGCCGTTGGAGAGTGGCGTGGGGCCAAGTACCAGCCGCGCATCGATATGGTTAGGCCGGACGCTCGGGGACGCGGCCCCTACTCAGGAGTGCGCCCATGGGCTCAAACCGCGCTGAGGTCGCGATGCAACTCGGGGCCGAGGCGAAACTGGCCGGATGGGTGGCCGGGGTACGACCCATGGTCTCCGAGTCTGCGCACTCCCGACGCCTCGCCCACCTGGGGGTGGTCGCGGCCATCACGGCCCTCGTCATCTACATCACCTGGCGGATCTTCTTCACCCTCCCGCGCGGTGGCTTCGACCTGGTGGCCGCGTGGCTGCTTGTCGCCTTCGAAGCCTTTCCCGTGATCGCTCTCGTCATCCGCATGGTCACGCTGTGGAACATCGACACGTCGGCGCCGACGCCGGTCACCGCAGTCAAGGACGGCCAGCGGGTGGCGGTGTTCATCCCGACCTACAACGAACCACTCGAGGTGTTGACCCCGACCGTCGCTGCGGCCTGTGCTCTGCAGCCTGCCCACGAGACCTGGGTGCTCGACGACGGCGACCGAAGCTGGGTAGAGCTGATGTGCGCGCAGTACGGGGCGCGCTACGTCCGTCGCGACGTCCATGATCACGCCAAGGCCGGGAACATGAACCACGCCCTGGATCTGCTCGCCGCCGAGATGGTGCAGGGCGCGGACCCGGTCGACATCATCGGCGTCCTGGACTGTGACCATGTGCCGCTGCCCACATTTCTGACCGACACCCTCGGCTGGTTCGACGATCCGGGGATCGCGCTCGTTCAGGCGCCTCAGGCGTACTACAACACCGGCGCCTTCGACGACGACGGCGACACTGGCGAGCAGGGCGTCTTCTTCCACACCCTGCTCCCGGGTCGCAACCACGACGGCGCCGGGCCCTTCTGGTGCGGCTCGACGTCCCTCATCCGGATCCAGGCGCTACGCGAGGTCGGCGGCATCTCGACGGCCACGATCGTCGAGGACATGCACACCACGCTGGCACTGATCCGGGCGGGCTGGAAAACGGTCTACCAGCACCAGATCATCGCGCTAGGGCTGGCCCCGTCTACTCCCGACCAGTATTTGCTCCAGCGGCGGCGCTGGGGCATGGGTTCGATGCAGGTGCTCACCCGGGAACGCCTGTGGGGGGCCAAACGCTGGCTGTCGTGGCGCAACTACTACGAGTACCTGAGCGGCACCATGTGGTGGCTGGAGGGGGTGGGGACGGCGCTCGCGTTCCTCATTCCGGCCCTGGTGCTGATCAGCGGCGCCCAGGTCTCCACGGCTGATCCGCTCGTCTTCGTCTCCGCCTTCCTGGTCATGCTCTTCATTCGGCTGTGGGGGGTTCGCCGGTTGTTTCGGCTGCACATGCACTGGCCCACCGCCTTCGCCCTGCGGATCCTGCGGGTGCCGATCGGACTCTCCTGCCTGTGGTGGCTGATGACCCGTCGGACCCTGGATTTCCAGGTCACCCCGAAGGCCGGTGCCGAGGAACGGTTGCGCGGCCGCGTACCCACCGTGGTGTACGGACTCATCGGCGTGATGGCTGCCGTCGTGCTGTACGCGGTCCTCGGGTTGACCGGCTGGGTTCCGTGGCGCACGTATCCGGCGTCGACGGTGGCGTCGAGCGTCTGGCTGGCGCTGGCGTGGTTCGTCCTGATCATCGGTGTCCGGCGGATCCGAGACACCGAGTTCGCCACCTCCCGCCGCAACGCCCACCGCTTCCCGGTGCCTTCCCGCGTGCGGGTCGAGGGTGTCGCCGCCACCGTGGTGGACATGTCGGTCGGTGGCGCCGCGGTGACGGTGCCCGCGGGCGTGCTGGCCGAGGGTGACCGGGTGGAGGTGACGCTGCCCGGTGCGGCGGCGATCGCCATGCGCATCGTACGGATCCGGCCGGGGTCCGACGGCGTCGACACAGCCTCGCTGCGGGTGCCGGCCCACGACTGGGAAGCGTTCCGCATCATGTCGCTGTGGCTCTTCCACACTCCGGCGGGTGTCGTCGACGGGCTGCCGTTCGGAGTCCCGGCGGTCGCCGCCCGGAGTGCCCGGCGCTCGCGTCCGTCCGCGCTGGCCCGTCAGTACGGGCGGCGCCCGATCCTCACTGACGGACGCGAGCCGGCTCCCCGGCCGCAGGCGGAGACAGCGTGAGCGATTCCGACGGCGGCGGCGTGGCATCGGTGCGCCGACGACAACGGATCTGCTGGATCTTCGTCATCGCCGGCTTCCTCGTCATCCTCGGCTACCACCTGGTCCCGCCGGGTCTGGCCCAGGACGCGATCTACCAGGTCGTCGGCCTCGCGAGCGCAGCCGCCATCGTGGTCGGCGTCCGGATGAACCGGCCGAAGCGCCGCCTGCCGTGGTATCTGATGGCGGTCGGTCAGTTGATCTGGTCCGTCGCCGACGCGGTGTTCAGCATCGACGCGACCATCCTCGGCAACGACCGCTTCCCCTCCCCCGCCGACCCGCTCTACCTCGCGGCCTACCCCGTGGTGGCTATCGGCCTCTACCTGCTCAACCGCGGCCGCCGGCCGCGCCGCGACCCGGGCGGGCTCCTGGACACCGCGATCCTGACCACCGCACTCGGCCTGATCTCATGGGTCGTCCTGGCCCGGCCGACCATCGACAGCTACCAGGAGTCGTGGGTGGCGGCGACGGTTGCGGTGGCGTACCCGATCGGCGACATCGTCATCATCGGCCTGGTCATCCGACTCCTGACGACTCCCGGCGGGAGGACGGTTTCGTTGCGGTTGCTGATCGCGGCCATCGTGGCCCTGCTGGCGGTCGACACGATCGCCACTGCGATGAGCTTGCTGACCTTCGACAGCAGCGACGCGATCAACTTCTTGTGGCTCGCCTCGTACGTGTTCTGGGGCGCAGCTGCCCTGCATCCCTCGATGCACGAACTCTCCCAGCCGACCCGCGGGAAGGATGGGCCGTTCACCCGCAAGCGCCTGATCGCCCTGACCGTTGCGGTCCTGGTGGCGCCCGCCGTCCTGGCCGTCGAGGCCCTGACCAACCATCGCGTGGACATCTGGGCGGTGGTGATCGGGTCGGTGGTGATGTTCGTCCTGGTCGTGCTGCGGATGAATCTGGCCATCCGCCAGATGTCCACCGCCAACCGGCAACGGTCTGAAGCCCAGGAGGCGCTGGCCCATCAGGCCGCCCACGACTCCCTGACCGGTCTGCCGAACCGGTCATCGGCCATTCAGTTGATCAAGGAAGCCCTGCTCCGGCTGCGACCACGGCAGGGGTTCGTCGGCCTGCTCTTCGTGGATCTCGACGGGTTCAAGACTGTCAACGACAACCTCGGTCATCGCGCGGGCGACCAACTGTTGCGTGCCGTGGCTCAGCGGATGCTGGCGAACGTCCGTGCGGATGACGTCGTGGCCCGACTCGGGGGGGACGAATTCATCGTGCTGCTGCAGGGACTGGATTCCGAGGAGGACGCCCTCGGGGTGGCCGAACGGCTCATCAGCGCCGCCTCCAGCCCGTTCACACTCAATGGCGACCAGCAGGTGAAGGTGGGGGCCAGCGTCGGCGTGGCCTTCAGCCGGGGCGACGTCCGGGATCCCGATGTCTTGTTGCACGAGGCCGATCTCGCGGTATATCGCGCGAAGCGCGGGGGTCGTGGCCGGACCGAGATCTTCAACTCCCGACTCCGTGAGCAGCTGGCCGCCAGGACGTCGTTCGAAAGCGACCTGCGACGCGCGATCAGCAATGACGAACTGGTGCTGCACTACCAGCCGATCGTTCGCATCAGCACCGGCGAGGTGCAGGGCTTTGAGGCTCTGGTGCGCTGGCAGCGGCCTGGATTCGGCCTGCTGTCGCCCGCGGAGTTCATCCCGATCGCGGAGCAGTCGGACCTGATCTGCGAGCTGGGAAACTGGGTGTGCCAGACCGCAACCCTGCAGCTGGCGGCCTGGAACGTCGCGACCGGGACCACGAACCTCGTGATGGCGGTGAACATCTCGGCCCGGCACCTGGCCCGGTCAAGGATCATCACCGACTTCAGGGCGGCGCTGACGACCAGTGGCGTCCAGGCGTCGCAACTGATCATCGAGGTCACCGAGACCACCGTGATCGACGACTCCGTGGCCATCCTCAACCTCGACGAGTTGCACGCGATGGGGACCATGATCGCGATCGACGACTTCGGTACCGGCTACAGCTCAATCGCGCGCCTGGAGCGCCTCCCGGTGGACATCCTCAAGATCGACCGGCACTTCCTCGACCCCGGCAACCGCAAGTCGAAGGTGTTGTTGCGGTTCATGGTCGACACCGCTGAGGCGCTCGGCCTGTGGACCATCGCCGAGGGCGTGGAGCTCGACGAGCAGCGCCAACTGCTCCTGGACATCGGGTGCAAGTTCGCCCAGGGCTATCTCCTCGGCCGGCCGGTTCCGCAGCCGACGGTCGAGGCCCAGCCGCTGAGCCCGGACCGCACGCTGACCCGAATCAGTCGCTAGGGCCACGGTCGGTCTTCGGGACCCGGGCCGATGCGGCCTCAACCGTCTCACCGAGCAGGGCGAGCGCAGCTTCTTGATCTTCGTCGGGTAGCCGCCGGAAGAACGAGGTGGCGTTGAACACCGGCTGGGTCTTCTTGGCCCACCACGCGCCGAGCAGGGCCACACCGGTCAACACTCCCGTGGTGAACACGCTGCCGAGCAGCCACACCGGCCGGTCGAAACCGGGGACCGGTTCGCTCAACGACACCTGCAGCACGCGCACCACGAGGTAGATGGCCATCCCGAAGGCGATCCAGCGCTTGCGGTGCTCGCCCAGCCGGTGTCCGGCCGCAAGTCCGAGCAGCAGTGTCGAGACCAGCACGATCGGCAGCACCATAACGGCCGTGGTGGCCGTGCTCGCCAACACCCACTTCTCCTGGTCACCCCCGGCCAGCCGAATGGCCCATTGGGTGGCCTTCACCACGGCGTAGCCGACGCCGCTGTCCACCGCCAATACGGCGAACCCCAGCAGCGACGCGACGAGCAGCTTCGGGCGCGTCTGCCGGCCGCGACTCAGCGACATCAGATCCTGGCGGCGCCCCCTGGAACGCCGCTGCCGGATGCCGTCGATCAACAACGGCGCGGCTCCGGAGGCGGCTCCGGCGGTCTGCGAGGCAAGCTCCCCGCCCCAGCCGACGAGACCGAAGAGTGCGCTCACCCCGACCGCCAGACCGATGCCGAGCACCAGCGCGATGATCGAACTCAGATAGCCCGCGGTGGCCGCGGGCGCACCGGCGGGTGGGGTCGTGCTCATTTCAGGCCAAGATCTCCGCCAGGTCGAACTTCACAGGCTCGTCCAGCTGTTCGTACGTGCAGGAGCGTGGCTCGCGGTCGGGCCGCCAGCGGTTGAACTGCGCGGTGTGCCTGAATCGGACGCCCTCCATGTGCTCGTAGCGCACCTCGACCACCAGCTCCGGGCGGAGCGGGATGAAGGAGAGGTCCTTGCCGTTGTTCCAGCGGCTGTACTCGGAGTTGCGGGGGGTCCGCGCACCCTCCTCCTGCTTGGCCCACGCCCACGGATGATCATCGAAGGTGGTCACCAACGGCTGCAGCTCGGTGAACAGTTCTTTCCGCCGGGCGGCCGGGAACGCGCCGATTACCCCGACACTGGCCAGCTCGCCGGCGTCGTTGTAGAGCCCCAGCAGCAGCGAGCCGATGCTGTCCGGGCCGCTCTTGTGCACCCGGTAACCGGCGACCACGCAGTCCGCCGTGCGCTGGTGTTTGATCTTGAACATCGTGCGCTTGTCGGGCAGATAGGTGCCCGCGAGCGGCTTGGCCACCACCCCGTCCAGGCCGGCTCCCTCGAACTGGGAGAACCACTGCTCGGCCAGCTCGTGGTCGAGGGTGGTCGGGGTGAGGTGGATCGGCTCGGCGGCCCTGGCGAGCGCTTTCTCCAGCGCGCTCCGTCGCTCGGTGAACGGACGCTTGGTGAGGTCGTCGTCGCCCAGGGCCAACAGGTCGAACGCGACGAACCGGGCCGGCGTCTGCCCCGCCAACAGCTTCACCCGGCTCGCGGCCGGATGGATCCGTTGCTGCAGCACCTCGAACTCCAACCGGTCCCCGACGACCACGACGATCTCTCCGTCCACGACACAGCGGGCCGGCAGGTTGGCGAGAGCCGCCTCGACCACCTCCGGGAAGTACCGGGTCATCGGCCGCTCGTTCCGGGAGCCGATCTCCACCTCGTCCCCGTCGCGGAAGATGATCGAGCGGAAGCCGTCCCACTTGGGCTCGTACGAGTACTCCCCCACCGGGATCTGCGGCACGGACTTGGCGAGCATCGGAGCGACGGGCGGCATCACGGGCAACTGCATGCCGACATTCTCGCCTGTGTTGTCCGCTCGGTGCAGATCAGCTTCAGCCGCCGGGCGCCGTCCTCGGAGGCGACCTGCAGCACCAATGGCCAGCTGGACGCGTGTCTGCGCTGAGCGTGAGGTCAAGACGACGCAAGGGCGCGCACCGCGCGTTCGATGGCGGGGCGCAGGTCAAGATCGGGGTCGACGGTGAGCCGGTGCAGGAGCAGTCCGTCGCAGAGCCCCATCAGGGCCCGGGTCGCCGGCACGGGGTCGGTGATGCCGACGGCGATCACGATCCGCTCGGTCCATCGCTCGAACTCGCGGCGTTGCCGCCGCAGCGGCTCGCCAAGCTCAGGGTCGCCCGCAAGTTCGAGGAAAAGGGCATAGCGGGCGCGGGTGCGCGCGGCGTACGGCCCTGACTGCACCGTGGCCATGGTGCACAAGCCCTCGATCAGCCCGTCGGGTCCCGTGATCGCAGGCATCGCAGCCGGGTCGAAATCGGCGCGCTCCTGCTCGGCGATCCAGTCGACAACTCCGCCGAGGAGCGCCCGACGGGTGCGGAACCAGTTCGAGGTCGACCCGGGCGGGAGGCCTGCACGTTCATCGACCCGCGCATGGGTCAACGCCCGCACGCCCTCCGCGCCGAGCAACTCCACGGCCGCCTCGAGCCCGCGCTGCCGGGTAGCCGCCGCCATGGACACCGCCTTCCGTCGGGTCTACTATGAACATAGTATTTTTCCTTGCACGAAGGTGGGATCGCCATGCTCAAACCCGCCTCGGTCTGGTCGCCGCCGTTACCGCAGGCCTCCGGCTTCGACCATCTCGTCGTCGAGACGGCCGGCTTGCGTACGCACCTCGCCGTCATCGGCGAGGGCGAACCGGTCGTGTTGCTGCACGGATTTCCCGAGCACTGGTGGCAATGGCACGCCGTTGCTCCGGTCATCGCCGCAGCCGGCTACCGCGTCATCTGCCCCGACCTGCGCGGGGCCGGCTGGACCGTGGCCGACGATCCGCGGATCGAACGCGAGACCCGGCTCCAGGACCTGCTCGCCCTCTTCGACGCCCTCCACATCGAGCGCGCCCACCTCGTCTCCCACGACATGGGCGCGATCACCGCGATGCAGTTGACCTACGACCACCCCGGGCGGGTTCGCACGGCAGTGGAACTCTCCGTACCACCGGGCTTCATGACGTTTCACCCGTTGGTCGCCTCGGGCTTTCGGCACCTGCCCCGGTTCATTTGGCACCGCTCGGGCGCCTCGCTTCGCGGCGTCTTCTCCGAGGCGTACGTCGCCCACCCGATGTCGGACGCAACGACCGAAGCCCACCTCGCCCCGATGCGCCGACCCGACATCGACGGCGCGGTCCGCCCGCTGACCCGCGGCATGATCCTGCCGGAAGCCATGCGCTTGAGTCGCGGCGTCTACCGCCGCCGGCGTCTCACGGTGCCGACCCTGTTCGTCTTCGGCCGCCGCGACCGCCCCTGGACCGAGGAGAACATGGGACGCGTCTGCCGCAATCCGGAGCGGTACGCCGAGCGCGTCGAGTTCGCCTACGTCGACGACGCAGCGCATTTCATCACCGACGACGCCCCCGCCGCGGTCGCCGATCTCGCGCTCGACTGGTTCGAACGAACCGCATGATGGCCTCGATCCGGGCTCCGGTCGCAGCTGAGGTCGGCTACCAGCGGCTGCGGGACTCCTCGGCGAACCCCTGCAGGCCGTCGAGGGTGAGGAGCTCGCCTTCGTCGGTGGTGAAGGAGCCCGACCAGGTGCCGAAGACCTGATGGGTCTCGGTGCGCAGCATCAGGGCGTCGACCTTCGTGTGCTTGTCGTAGCGCGGGCTGAGCTCAAGGGTCAGGCGGTCCCCGGGGTCCTCGACCCGCCACGGCTGTAACGGCTCGTCCCAGTCGTAGGTCCAGTGCAGCTCCCGGCCGAGCTTGGTGAGCCGACCGTCGACGAGCACGCCGTTCTCGGTGCCGCCGGTGCCCTCGGTCCACCGCCCGCCGATCTGGATGCCAACGACCCGGCCATCGCCGATCCGACCGGCGCCGCCGCCCCAGTTCCACCTCGCGCGGTAGGGCCACCGTCCCCGGCCGACGTCGAGCACCCCCCAGGCGTCGCCGTCCTCGCCGCCGAACATGCAGGCCCGGTCACCGACGACCAGGGTCCCCCGAGCCGGGCGGGCCTGGTGCTTCGACGTGAACTGGAATCGGCGCGTCGACCAGGGGATCACGACGTTCAGTGACTCGTGCCCCGCAGGCAAGCCGATCCTGGCGTCCAGCCTTGCTTCGGCGCCGCCCTTCTCCCGCCATGTTGCCGAGATGTGGGTTCCGCCGTCCTCGTCGGTGTCGTCGTCGGTGATGTCGAGGCGGAACTGTCGTTGCTCGACGTGCAACGGAGCCGACCCGGGCACGTCGGGCAGGTCGAGGCCCAGCCCGAGGGGGGCGCCGATCCCCCGGCCGCCGGACCGGCCCGACGCCAGGTCGACCCACCACACGTCGGCCAGTCCGAGGTAGTCGACGTCGGCGTAGACGCCGGACACGACCAGGTCACCGGCCAGGATCGCCCAGTAGTCCCACCGCTTGTTCCGGCCCCAGCCGCCGCGCAGGTTGGCCCGGTGCAAGGGCACCCTCGACCAGCCGACCGCTTCGGGGTTCAGCCGCCGCCCGTCGGGTGTCGCCAGATCGACGGGTGCCGTCAGCTCCCGCTCGTGGGTGCCCGTCGTCGTTGCCACGCCATCCATCATTGCTGCCGGGCGGTTGCTCCTCGGCGAGGGTCGTGATGTTCAGGCCGGACGCTATCCCGGCCAAACTGCCGGGTGATCGCATCGTTTTCGAGACCGGACGCCACCCGGGTCCCCGCTTGTGCTGGCGAGCTAGCTCGCGTGTGCCTCGTACAGCGGCGCTAGGTCTTGATAGACCCGGATCGGCTCAACTGTCATCTCGATCGCCGAGATCGCGCATCGACACGTCTGCAGCATGCTACCCGACGCCCCCTCACGGGCGCTGGCTGATAGCTGCCTGAACCAGCGACGGTGGTCGACGCGTCGTCACCCTCGCGGACGGCCGGCACATCGCGCCACCGATTGCGGCTGACCACGACGGAGACGGCCACGATCACTGCGCACAACGCCACCATGATCCAATACATCCGCACCTGATCGGCTCGGGTGAACAGCCCGACGAAGAACTCGCCTGCGCCGTTGAGGGAGGCGTGGAGGAGAAAGGCGATCAAGACGCTGCCCGACGTGCGGAGGTAGATCGCGGTGAAGACGAAGGTCAGGGCGAAGACCAGCGCGGCGTCCGCCCACGGGATGAAACCGGTCAGGAACATCGGAACGTGCCAGAGCGTCCAGATCACGCCCAGCACCGCGCTGGCCACCAGCGCGGAGTGACGGCGTAGCAGCAGCGGCAGTGCATACCCGCGCCAACCAGGTTCCTCCCAGGCGCCTCCCAAGGGGTTGACCAGGAAGCTCAGCGTGGAGGTCACGATCAACGCCCAGCCCGCGAGCTTGGCCGGCGAGGGGGGCGGCGCGCCAAGCAGCACGTTCACGTACGCGGCGATCGCCCACGCGGCCACCGGCGCGAGCAACGCAACGACGTACCAACCCACACCCACCCGCCACTGAATCAGCCGGCGGAAATAGACCCCCAATCCCTTCTTCCCGCCGACCAAGGCTGCGCTGATGATCGCTGCGAGGAAGGGGCCGCACGCCAGCAGCGGCCCCGGGAACAAGCCCAGCGCATAGGGGATGACGGGCAGCCAGGAAAGGACCAGGGTGAAGACGGTGAACGTCAGCAAGGGGTGTCGGGCAAAGCCCGAGGCGGCTCCCGGCGCGCCGCCGAGATCGGCCGGTGCGGCGGCTTGGCGGACATCCTCCGACGATGAAGAACTGCTCTTCACCGCCGTTCCCCCCGCGCAGCAGCCGCCGAGCAAGTCGACGAAGACTTACCTGCCCAGCCCAACATTTGATCAACACCCATGGCGGACCTCCCGAATGCTCCAATGCCGTACGCACCGGAGCCTGCTCAGCACGGTAAAGCGGTAGGTGCTGACCGCGGGCCAGTAGAACCACCGGTTCTGCTACCTGAATCCACCAGTCTCGACGCCGTCGACGCCGACCTGGGGGGCGTGATCTCGGGCCGCGGCGCGGCGGGCGCCAACCAACAGCAGGCCACTGGCAACGAGAAGTATCACGTCCTGCCCCAGCCCTGGCCCGATGACGACGACACCGATCACCGTCCAGATCCCCAACGCCCAGGCGATGAACGGCGGCGGCATGATCCCGCGGCGGTTGAGCCACAGCAGTATCAGGCCGATCAAGATCACCATTGGGCCAAAGCTGTTCACACTCAGCCAGTACGCGCTCATGGCGGGATTCATGTTGGCGAGGCCCTCCCCCCACAACCCCCCGCTGAACCACGTTGGGGCGTGAACCGCGGCACCCTCCACCGTCAGCGCACCGAGGGTGTGTGCGGTTCCGTACAGCACGATCAGCCAGCCGGCCCACCTGATCATCTGAGTTTCCTTTCGGGTGGAGCCGCGCGGCACGGCTCGTCGAGTTGGGAACCTCGGGCGCACTGACCTCGGCAGCCCGATGCCGGTCAACCCCAGGAGTGCCCGTCCGCGGTGGATCCAGCAGCGGGCGCCGTCCAGGTCGAGCCGTCGTCGGCAGCAGCGATCGTCGCGCCCGCCACCGCCAGCAGCACAGCAACCAGAGCAGCAACAAGAACGCGGCGAGGTGCGAGATTGTTCATGGCTTTCCGTTTCTTCGGGCCGGGGTGAGCCGGCAACAGTGAGGTACACACCGAAGACGGTCGGCGCTCGACCTTCTGTGACATCGCCGAAATCTCCATCCGAAGACGGCCCCAGGAACGTGCGGTGATCGCCACGCACCTCGGTAGTGCCAACACCGGCGAACCCGAATCGGATCCCCACTGCATCCTGCGGTGCTGTGCACTGCTGCCCCGGTCTGCATTCGACGTCTGAACCTGACAGCCGCGGCTCCGCTGGCTCGACACTTAGACTGCTGGCGTGAATCCGCCGGAGTCGCCCGCCCTCGAGGTGGCCGCCATCTCCGTACGGTTCGGTACCCGGCCGGTGCTGGACGCATTGAGCCTGACCGCGCGGACAGGTGAGCTGACAGCGGTGCTGGGCCCGAACGGAGCCGGCAAGACCACCCTGGTGCGGTGCTGCACGGGATTGCTCCGACCCACTGCGGGCCAGATCACCGTGCTCGGCGGGCCGGCCGGACGGCCCGACGCGGCCGCCCGGGTCGGTTTGATGCCGCAGTCCACCGGAGCCTGGTCCGGCGTCCGCGCCGGCGAGTTGCTGCGCTATCTCGGCTCGCTGTACGCGCGACCACACGATGTCGAGGCGTTGATGGACCGGTGCGCGATCACGGCGTTCGCCGGGCTGCCGTACCGCAGATTGTCCGGCGGCCAGCAGCAGGCGGTGAATCTGGCCGGGGCGCTGATCGGACGACCCGAACTGGTGTTTCTCGACGAACCGACCGCCGGCCTGGATCCGCATGCCCGACGCGCGACCTGGCAGTTGCTCACCGAGCTGAAGAACGCCGGCGTCAGCATCGTCTTGACAACGCACGCGATGGATGAGGCGCAGCGGCTCGCGGACCAGGTCTTCATCCTCGATCAGGGCCGGGTCGCGGTCGCCGGCACGGTGCCGGAACTGACCAGGGACGGCCGGTCGCTGGAGGACGTCTTCTTGGCCCACACCCGGCTGGGCACGCTGTCGTGAGCCGGGTCCTGAGCGCGCTCGACCTGTCCCCCGCACCCGGGGCCGCGCCGCCGGCCAAGCGGATTCTCGCTCACGCCCGGACCGAGGCCACCCTGCTCGTTCGCAACGGCGAACAGCTGTTGCTCGCCCTGGTCATCCCGGTCGGCATCATCGTGGTCGGCCGGCTGGCCGGGTCCTGGTTCCCGGGGCTGGACGAACTCGCGCCGTCGGTGCTCGCCCTGGCGGTCTGGTCGTCGGCCTTCACCTCACTCGCCATCGCGACCGGCTTCGAACGACGGTACGGCGTGCTGGAGCGGCTGGCCTGTACGCCTCTCGGACGCGGCGGACTGTTGGCCGGCAAGGCGCTCGCCACCACCGCGATCACCGTCGGGCAGTTGATCGTGCTCTCGGTGGTGGCGGTCGCGCTCGGCTGGCGCCCGACCTGGACCGCGCCGAGTCTGCTCGTGGCGGTGGTCGCAATCGTTCTGGCCGGAGCCGCGTTCGCCGGTCTGGCGCTGGCCCTGGCCGGTCGGCTTCGCGCCGAAGTCACCCTCGCGTGCGCAAATCTTGTGTACGTGATCATGCTCGTGGGCGGTGGCCTGGTGATCCCGGTGGATCGCTATCCGGAGGGATTGCAACCCGTGATCATGCTGCTGCCGACGGCGGCGCTCGGTGAGTCGCTGCGGGCGACGGCGTCGGGGGTGCTGCTGGGCTGGCCGCTGCTGGTGCTGCTCATCTGGTGCGTCGGTGCCGCACTCCTGGCCCGAAGGGTCTTCCGATGGACCTCCTGACGGTTTCTGCCCCGACGAGACATGTCCGTGGCCGGCGAGCGCTGCGGCTCGGGGCCGTGGCGTCGCTGGTGGCCAACATCGGGATCGTGGTCACCGGTGGCGTGGTCCGGCTGACGAGTTCCGGAATGGGCTGCCCGACCTGGCCGCAATGTACGGAGGGCTCGTACGTCAGCCACCCCGAGCTCGGCATCCACGGCGCGATCGAGTTCGGTAACCGCTTGCTCACCTTCGTGCTGGTCGCGATCGCGATCCTGACCCTCGTCGCCGCCGTGCGCTACCGCGACGCCCACGGCTCGCGACGCGACATCCGCTTCCTCGCCCTCGGTCTGGCGCTCGGCATTCCGGCCCAGGCGGTCATCGGAGGGATCAGCGTCTGGACCCACCTGAACCCGTTCGTGGTGGCATTCCACTTCCTGGTCTCGATGGTGCTGATCGCGCTGTCCACCAAGCTGGTGCGCGTCGCGTGGTCGGTCGGCCCGGATGCGGCCGGGCGCTGGCCGTACGTGCTCACCAGGGTGACCTTCGTGGCCATCTGGATCGCGGTCTGGCTGGGCACGGTGGTCACAGGCAGCGGGCCGCACGCCGGCGACATCGACGCCGTCCGGACCGGCTTCGACCCGGCGCTGGTCTCCCACGTGCACGCCGGCGCGGTGTACGTGACGATCGCGGCCACCGTGGCGTGCGTCTGGTTGTTACGTACCCGCGCCGCCGTCCTGCTGCTCACGGTGGAGGTGGCCCAGGCGGCGCTCGGCCTGACCCAGTACCACCTCGGGCTGCCGATCGTCCTCGTGGCCGGGCACCTGCTCGGGGCGGCCCTGGCGATCGCCGCGGCCGCGAACCTTGCCCTCTCGACGCGGCGGGTCTTTGATGGCGAGACCGCGGTGGTCGGTGTCGGCTGAGCCGGGTTGGGGCCTGGCCTGCTCCCTCCCGATAACTCTGCACCCTTTCCAGCAGGAGCAGATCTAGCGAGATGGAGCAGATATCAGCGGCGAGCGGTAGAGGGGCGGACGAGCCGGATCTCGGTCTGGCCGGTGGGCGGGAAGGGCTTGCTCACCCCGTCGGGCCCGAACCCGTGGCGGGCGTAGAAGGCGCGGGCGCGGGCATTCTCCGGCAGCACCCACAGGTAAGCGGGGCGCTCCCCCACCAGCTTCGCGATCATCAGGTCGGCCAGCCCAGTGCCTCGGGCGCGCCGGAGCGCGTTGATTGCGAACAACTCCCAATCACCCGGGCGATCCTCGTCCCGGCCCGGACCGGCGACCCCGAAACCGACGATCTGTCCGGCAGGATCGAGGGCGACGAGGTCCACCCCGCCCACGGGAATGCCCGCCGCCAGCCGGTCGCGGCGACTCGCCGCGAACGCCTCCGCATCGAGGTCGGCCAGGTACGCGTCCGGCATCAGCCCCGCGTACGCCTCCCGCCAGATCTGGACGTGGAGGACGGCCACCTCCGGCACGTCGTCGAGCGTGATCGGGCGGACCGCGAACCCCGCGGCGACGGCGTCCTCGGCGGTGCTCACAGCAGCCACGCCGTCTTGGCATCGCCGTCCCAGCGCCGGCACCGGGTGATCCGGGACGGCGCCGGCCGCTCGCCGAGGAGGGCCAGACAGGATCCGACCTGCTCCGTCGGCACCCGGCGGGCCAGGGTGACGTGCGGCACCCACCGCCCGGGACCGAACTGACCCGTCCGGTCGGCGTCGCAGATCCCCGCCACCTCGCCCTGGACGGCCAGCAACTCGGCACTCGGCACCACCAGCCGGACCAGGATGCAGCGGCCTCGGCGAGGCCCGAAGATCAACACCGAACCGACCACCACGTCGATGTCGAGACCCGCGACGGCGGCCGGCAACGTGGCCTCGGCCGGCGTGGTGATCCGGTCGGCGGCGTACAGGGTCAGATGCGGACGGTGGTGGCGACCACCCCCATGGTCGGGCCGTCCCGAGCGGTCCTCAGTCGGCAGTCCCGCGGCGGCCAGCGCGGCCCACTGGTCCCGCACCGCGGTATCCGCCTCGGCGTCCAGGAGCAGCTCGACCGACTGCGCCACAGCTCAGGCCTGCCCGCCTGCGAGCGGAGCGAGCCGCGAGCGCAGCGAGCCATCAAACACGATCTGATCCGCGCCGATGTATGGAGGAGCGAAACGGCGAACACGCTTCTCCGTTCGCTGTTTCGTCGACGACATCAGCGGCTGAAGCGGATCAGAACAGCAGGGGGTCGACGGCGGCCGCGACGAACACCAGGGCCAGGTAGGAGTTCGTCCAGTGGAAGAGCCGCATCGGCTTGAGCGCGGCGTCGACCAGGCCGCGCCGGGCCCGCTGCCACAACCCCGCAGCCTCGATGATCAGCGCAACTCCGGCCACGGACGCCACCAGAGGGTAGAGCCAACCGGTGCCGGCGACCGGCCACAAGGCGAGCGACACCCCGACGGTGACGACCGACCAGATCAGGATCCGGACCGTCACGGCCGAGGAGGATCGCACCACCGGGAGCATCGGCACGCCGGCTGCGGCGTAGTCCTCGCGGTAGCGCAGGGCCAACGCCCAGGTGTGCGGTGGCGTCCAGCAGAAGACGATCATGAACAACACGAAGGGGGCCCAGGCGACCGACCCCGTGACCGCGGTCCATCCGATCAACGGCGGGAAACAGCCCGCGATGCCGCCCCAGACGATGTTCTGCGATGTCCGCCGCTTCAACCACATCGTGTAGACGAAGATGTAGAACGCGTTCGCGATGAGCGCGAGCCCGGCCGACAGCCAGTTGACGAAGAAGCCCAGCCACAGGGTGGCAGCGAGGCCGAGGACCAGTCCGAAGATCAGCGCGTCGCGGGGCTCGATCGCGTGCCGCGGCAGCGGGCGGCGGCGGGTGCGCCGCATCTGCTCGTCGATGTCGCGGTCCAGCACACAGTTGATCGCGTTCGCGCTGGCGGCCGCGAGGCAGCCACCGACCATGGTGAGCGCCACGAGCCGCAGGCTCGGCACGCCGCCGGCAGCGAGGAACATCGCCGGCACCGTGGTGACCAGCAGCAACTCGATGATGCGCGGCTTCGTCAGTCCGACGTAGGCCGAGACGACGTCGCGGACCCGGACGCGCGAGCGGGTCAGATGGCCTGAATCGCGGGGGGTATCGAGAGCGGCGGGATCGCCGGTCGCTACCCGGCCCGTCACCTCGATGCTCGTCACCCGCCGCAGTCTATGACCCGGTTCGGCGAATGGCATCCCGGTACCGCAACACGCCGCGGGATGGCTCCGCGTGAGTCATAAAGCCGCCGCCGGGGCCCGTATCGCACCCCCGGTCCACCTCGGTAGGGTTCCAAGTGGTCTGGACCGGCTCCGGACTGCGATCTGGACTGCTCGACATCACCGAGTGCTCGACACCGGAAGGATTGACCTACGTGACCGACACCCAATCCCCCACCCACGTCCTGCCGGACGGCTGGACCGACCTCGACGCGCGAGCGATCGACACGGTCCGGGTGCTCGCGGCGGACGCGGTCCAGAAGGTCGGCAACGGCCATCCGGGCACGGCGATGAGCCTCGCACCCGTGGCCTACCTGCTGTTCCAGAAGGTGATGCGGCACAACCCGACCGAGCCGCATTGGCCGGGTCGGGATCGGTTCGTGCTTTCTTGCGGACACTCCAGTCTCACCCTCTACATCCAGCTCTACCTCGGCGGCTTCGGGCTGGAGCTCGAAGACATCGAGTCCCTCCGGACCTGGGGCTCCAAGACCCCGGGGCACCCGGAGTACGGCCACACCAAGGGCGTGGAGATCACCACGGGACCGCTCGGCCAGGGCATCGCCAACGCCGTCGGCATGGCCATGGCCGCCCGTCGCGAACGCGGTCTGCTCGATCCGGACGCCCCCGAGGGCCAGTCGGTCTTCGATCACCAGATCTTCTGCCTCGCCTCCGACGGCGACATCGAGGAGGGCATCACCTCCGAGGCGTCCTCGCTGGCCGGCACCCAGCGGCTCGGCAACCTGACCCTCATCTACGACCACAACCACATCTCCATCGAGGACGACACCAACATCGCCCTCACCGAGGACACCGCCCTGCGCTACGAGGCGTACGGCTGGCACGTGCAGTCCCTGGACTGGACCAACAACGGCACCCGGTACGTGGAGGACGTCAAGGGTCTCGAGGAGGCGTTGGAGGCGGCCCGGGCGGTGACCGACCGGCCGAGCTTCATCAGCCTGCGGACCATCATCGGCTGGCCGGCGCCCAAGAAGCAGAACACCGGCGCCGCCCACGGCTCGGCCCTCGGCGCCGATGAGATCGCGGCCACCAAGAAGGTCCTCGGCTTCGACCCGGATCGAAACTTCGAGGTCTCCGAGGAGGTCATCGGCCACACCCGCAAGCTGCTCGAACGCGGTACCGCCGCCGTCGAGGAGTGGACCACGGCGTTCGATGAATGGGCCTCGGCCAACGCCGACGCCAAGGCGCTCTACGACCGGATGGTCGACAACGAGCTCTCCCCGGGCTGGGAGGACGCGCTGCCGAGTTGGGAGGCCGATCCCAAGGGCATTGCCACCCGGGCTGCGTCCGGCAAGGTGCTCGGCGCCCTGGCACCCAAGCTGCCCGAGTTGTGGGGTGGCTCGGCCGACCTGGCCGAGTCCAACAACACCACCCCCGAGGGCCAGCCGAGCTTCCTGCCCACCGACCGGCAGACGAAGATGTTCCAGGGCGGTCCGTACGGCCGGGTGTTGCACTTCGGCATCCGCGAGCACGCCATGGGCGCGATCCTGAACGGCATCAAGGTGCACGGCGGCACCCGCCCGTACGGGGGCACGTTCCTCACCTTCAGTGACTACATGCGCGGCGCGGTCAGGTTGTCGGCGTTGATGCGGATCCCGGTGACCTACGTCTGGACCCACGACTCGATCGGCCTCGGCGAGGACGGCCCGACCCACCAGCCGATCGAGCATCTCGCCGCACTGCGAACGATCCCCGGGCTCGATGTCGTCCGCCCCAGTGACGCCAACGAGACCGCGGCCTGCTGGGCACAGATCCTGCGGAACGACGACCGACCGGCCGGGCTGATCCTGAGCCGGCAGAATCTGCCGATCGTGCCGCGCGGTGCCGACGGCTTCGCCGACACCTCCTTGGTGGGCAAGGGCGCCTACGTCCTCAAAGACTATGCGGCCGACTCCGATGGAGAACCCGACGTGATCTTGATCGGCACCGGTTCCGAGGTGCAATGGGCCGTCGAGGCGGCGGCCACCTTGGCCGCGGAGGGCGTGCAGGCGCGGGTCGTGTCGATGCCGTGCCGGGAGTGGTTCGACGAGCAGGACGACGAGTATCGCGAATCGGTCATCCCCAGGGCGGTCCGGGCCCGGGTCAGCATCGAGGCGGGCGTGCCCGCCGGCTGGCGCGATCTCGTCGGGGACGCCGGCCGGATCATCAGCATCAACCACTACGGAGCCAGCGCAGCGGGGGCGCTGCTGTTCAAGGAATTCGGCTTCAGCGGCGACACGGTCGTCGCCGCCGCCAAGGAAAGTCTGGAGGCCGCCGGCCTCGAAGGCGCCCCGTTGCATCCGGCGGCCAGTGGACCGAAGTCCACCGCCGATCTGGAGGACGATCCCGGCGTCACGATCAGCTGAAGCTGAGCACCGCAAGAAATCGACAAAGGAATTGATCATGACCGATCGACTGAAGGAACTGTCCGAAGCCGGAGTATCGATCTGGCTGGACGACCTGTCCCGCGAGCGCGTGGTGACCGGCAATCTTCTGGACCTGGTGGAGAACTCGTCGGTGGTCGGCGTCACCACCAACCCGACGATCTTCGCCGCCGCCCTGGCCAACGGCGAGGCGTACGACATGCAGATGAAGGAGCTGGCCGCCCAGGGCGCCGACGTGCACGACGCCATCCGGGCCCTCACCACCGACGACGTCCGGAGCGCCTGTGACGTGATGGCGGGCACGGCCAACCGGACCAACGGCACCGACGGTCGGGTCTCCATCGAGGTGAGCCCGGGACTCGCCATGGACACCGACGCCACGATCGCCGAGGCAGCCGATCTGTGGAAGACCGTCGACCGGTCCAACGTGTTGATCAAGATCCCGGCGACCAAGCCCGGGTTGCCGGCGATCACCGCCACCATCGCCGACGGAACCAGCGTCAACGTCACGTTGATCTTCGCCCTGGACCGCTACCAGGGCGTCATCGACGCATACCTCGCCGGCCTGGAACAGGCGGCGGCCAACGGTCACGCGCTGGGCGACATCCACAGCGTCGCGTCGTTCTTCGTCTCCCGGGTCGACTCCGAGGTCGACAAGCGACTGGAGGCGATCGGCACCGAGGAGGCGGCCGCACTCAAGGGGAAGGCGGCCATCGCCAACGCCCGCCTCGCGTACGCCTTGTACGAGCGCGCCTTCGCGACCGACCGCTGGGCTGCACTGGAGGCGAAGGGGGCGAACAAACAGCGTCCGCTGTGGGCGTCGACCGGAGTCAAGGACCCGGCCTTCCCGGACACCCTCTACGTGACCGAACTGGTGGTCGCCAACACCGTGAACACCATGCCGGAGAAGACCATGAAGGCCTTCGCCGATCACGGAGAGGTCGAGGGCGACAAGGTCAGCGGCACCGAGGACGATGCCCAGGAGGTCATGGACTCCCTGACCAATGTCGGGATCGACCTGGACGACGTCGTCGCGGTGTTGGAGACCGAGGGTGTCGACAAGTTCGTGAAGTCCTGGGACGAGCTGGTCGAGACCGTGCGGACCGCACTGGACGAGGCCAAGAGCGCCACCGAGAGCGCCTGAGTGCCAGCCAGGCTCGCCGCACCGGCGCGGCTGAACCCGCTCCGCGACCCTGAGGACCGGCGACTGCCGCGGATCGCCGGTCCTTGTGTCCTGGTGATCTTCGGCGTCACGGGCGACCTGTCCACCAAGAAGCTGATGCCGGCGGTGTACGACCTGGCCAACCGCGGGCTGCTGCCCCCCGGCTTCGCGCTGGTCGGCTTCGCCCGGCGCGACTGGGCGCACCAGGACTTCGCGAAGATCGTGCACGACGCCGTCCAGCAGCACGCCCGGACCCCGTTCCGGGAAGAGGTGTGGCGCCAGCTGTCGGAGGGCATCCGGTTCGTCCCCGGCCAGATCGGCGATCACGACTCGTTCGTGCGGCTGAGCGAGACGATCTCCGAACTCGACGAGGCGCGCGGCACCGGCGGCAACCACGCGTTCTACCTGTCCATCCCGCCGGGCCTGTTCCAGACGGTGGTCGATCAACTCCGGGAGCAGGGTCTGGCCGACGAGCAGAGCGGACGCTGGAGCCGGGTGGTGATCGAGAAGCCGTTCGGACACGACCTGCAGAGTGCCCGTGAGCTCAACGAGATCGTGTCCAGCGTCTTCCCGGCAGCGTCGGTCTTCCGCATCGATCACTATCTGGGCAAGGAAACCGTGCAGAACATGATGGCGCTGCGGTTCGCCAATCAGCTGTTCGAGCCGGTGTGGAACAACAACTACGTCGACCACGTCCAGATCACCATGGCCGAGGACATCGGCATCGGCGGTCGGGCGGGCTACTACGACGGCATCGGCACCGCGCGCGACGTCATCCAGAACCACCTGCTGCAGCTGCTCGCGCTGACCGCCATGGAGGAACCTACCTCCTTCGAAGCGCAACAGCTGCGGACGGAGAAGCAGAAGGTGCTGGCCGCGGCCCAGCCGCCGAAGCGGATGGACCTGCACACGGCCCGGGGGCAGTACGCGGGCGGCTGGACCGGCGGCGAGAAGGTTCAGGGCTATCTCGAGGAGGCGGGCATTCCGGCCGACTCCAAGACCGAGACCTACGCCGCATTCCGGGTCGACATCGACAACCGCCGCTGGGCCGGGGTGCCGTTCTACTTGCGGGCCGGCAAACGGCTGCCGCGGCGGGTGACCGAGATCGCGCTTGGTTTCAAGCGGGCACCGCACCTGCCGTTCACGGCGACCGACACGGAGGAACTCGGCTACAACGCCCTGGTGCTGCGGATCCAGCCCGACGAGGGCGTCACGCTCCGGTTCGGGGCCAAGGTGCCGGGGACCCAGATGGAGATCCGCGAGGTCAACATGGACTTCGCCTACGGCGGCTCGTTCACCGAGTCCTCACCGGAGGCGTACGAACGGCTGATCCTCGACGTGCTGCTCGGCGACCCGCCGCTGTTCCCGCAACACGAGGAGGTCGAGTTGTCGTGGGAGATCCTCGACCCGATCCTCGACTACTGGGCGGAGCTGTCTGAGATGCCGGAGCCGTACGAGCCGGGCTCCTGGGGTCCGGCCGGATCCAGCGAGATGCTCGCCCGCGACGGCTTCGGCTGGAGACGGCCGTGAGCTCGATCATCCTGACCGACACCACATCGGCGAAGATCTCCGCCGCGCTGCTCAAGGCCCGGCGGAACGCGGGCAGCCCGTCGATGGGCATGGTGCTGACCTTGATCATCGTCGCGGACGAGAAGGATTACGAGGCTGCGCTGGAGGCCGGCACCTCCGCCGGGCGCGAGCATCCCGCCCGGATCCTGCTCGTGGTCAGCGGCGGCGGCCGCCGCGCCTCCCTCGATGCCGAGGTGCGGATGGGCGACGGTACCCCCGGCGAGGTCGTGGTGATCCGGATGCGCGGCGCGGTGGCGACCCACCCGGCGTCGGTCATCCGTCCGCTGTTGCTGCCGGACTCGCCCGTGGTGATCTGGTGGCCCGGCGCCTGCCCGTCCAGCACCGCCGAACGACGAACTGGCCCAACTGGCCGTCCGCCGGCTGACCGACGCGGCGGCCGTGACCCGTTCCCGGGCGGCGTTGCTGGACCGGGCGCGCTCGCTACCAGCCCGGGCGACACCGACCTGGCCTGGACCCGGCTGACCCGCTGGCGGGGCCTGCTGGCGGCCGCCCTGGACCAGTACCCGGCCAAAGTGCAGTCCGTCTCGGTCGAGGCGGACCGGGGCAACCCGTCGGCGGACCTGCTGGCGGCGTGGCTGGAGAACCGGCTCAAGGCGTCGGTGAAGGTCAAGGCCAGCGGCGGCCCCGGCATCACCGCGGTTCGGATGACCACCAACACCGGGGACATCGCGATCACCCGGCCCGACGGCCTGCTTGCGTCGTACACCGTCCCGGCTCAGCCCGAGCGGCTCGTCGCCCTGAAGCGGCGGGAGATCACCGACCTGATCAGCGAGGAACTGCGCCGCCTCGACGACGACCCTGTCTACGAGCGGGTGGTGAAGTCACTGCTGACCGGCTCGGCACCGACCAAGACGACCGCAACTAAGAAGGTCCCCGCGCGAAAGTCCCCGGCCAGGAAGGCCGCGGCGAAGTCGGCCACGAAGACGGCTACGAAGAGGACGACCGCGAAAAAAACGGGCGCGACTCGGAAGCGAGCGAGGTGACCATGGCGGAAGGTCCAGAAGTCCTGGTCCACGGCGGGGCCGACGACGTGGCCGAGTCGTTGACGGCCCGGCTGACGGCGCGGATCGCGGAGTTGCAGCGCGACTTCCAGGTCCCCCAGATCGCGCTGACGGGTGGCCGGATCGCCGACCGGGCGTACGGTCGCCTGGCCGCGGAGGGCCGCAACTCGGCCGTCGACTGGGCCCGGGTCGATCTGTGGTGGGGTGACGAACGCTTCGTCCCGTCCGACGACGGCGACCGCAACGCCAAGCAGGCGCTCGACGTGCTCACCCCCACGTTGCCGCTCGACGGGAGCCGGATCCACCCGATGGCGGGCAGCGACGGCGGGCTGGGCCTGGACGAGGCCGCCGACGCGTACGACACCGAACTCGGCGACACCGTGTTCGACGTCTGCCTGCTCGGGATGGGCCCGGACGGCCACGTGGCCTCGATCTTTCCGGAGCATCCGTCGTCGTACGCGCAGGGCCGGGTGATCGGGGTCCGCAACAGCCCGAAACCGCCGCCGGACCGGATCAGTCTCACCCTCGAGGTGATCAACGCCTCGACCGAGGTCTGGTTTCTGGTGAGCGGCGACGACAAGGCCGCCGCCGCGAAGATGGCGCTGCTCCGGACCGGCCCGGTGCAGGTGCCCGCCGCAGGTGTTTCCGGTCGGCAGCGGACCATCTGGCTGGTCGACGAGGCCGCCGCCAGCCAACTGCCGCCGTCGCTGCTCGAGCGGGACTGATCTGGCTCCTACCGGCTCGGATGCGCGGCACGGAACGCGCCCGCGGCGGCCGGATGCAGGTGCAGATCTCAGATCAGGCCTCGTGAGATGCCCGAAGGGGAAGCCGAGTCAGCCCCCTCGTCCGCTGCCGAGCCCGTTCGTCGGGCGCTAGGGTCGTCGAGTACCAGTCTGAGAGGTGAGCGATGCCGACGGGACCAGCTCTGCGGGCGAGCGACGTGGCCCTCTGTACCCTCTCGGACGGACCCAAGCCGCATGTCGGCGGTCCGATCACCCCGGCCGCCACAGTGCCCACCGTACTCATCGGGGGGTTGCCGGCGGCCGTGGCCAACAACATTCCGGGCGGCGTGGTGTGCGTCTCGCCGGCGCCGAACGGGATCGCCATGGGCAGCCTGACGGTGCAGATCGGCGGCTTCCCCGCGGCACGCATGGGCGACCTGACGATGCACGGAACTCCGATCGCACCGGGGCCCGGCTGTCCGACGGTGATCATCGGCGGCTGACCGCGCCGCCGGGCCCGGGACCGGTCAGTAGATGACTTCGCCCCGATCGCGCCGGGCTCGGAGAGCCTGCAGGGCCTCGGACAGGATGTCGGCCGCCTCGGCGTCGGTGCGGCGCTCCTTCACGTACGCGAGGTGGGTCTTGTACGGCTCGATCTTCGGCGGTGGTGGAGGGTTGGTGCTGTCCAGGTTGGACGGCAGGCCGCAACGCGGGCAGTCCCAGGTGTCCGGGACCTGAGCCTCGGCCGCGAAGGCGGGGCGGGTCTCGTGGCCGTGGGCGCAGAAATACGAGACGAACAACCGGGGCGCCGCGTCGCCGCGCTCCGCCTCGCCCATCGGGCCCGCTCCGACCCGACTCCCCCGAATGGCACTCCCACCGGTCACGCTGATCTCCTCGAGTTATGCATTCCGGGTAAGCCGTTCGACCGGTCGGTCGTCGCGGTAGACGTCACTAGGCACCCAGCTTGTAGAGCAGGCCGAGAGCCACGATGCAGGCCAGCCACACCACAGCAACGATGATCGTGAGACGGTCGAGATTCCGTTCGGCGACTGAGGTGCCACCCATCGAGGTTGAGATCCCCCCGCCGAACAGATCCGATAGGCCGCCGCCACGACCTTTGTGCATCAGAACGAACAGGGCCAGGATCACGCTGGTGAGGCACAACACGATCGAGAAGATCAGGATCGGTGTGGTCATCATCGGGACGAGGGCCAAAAGCACCAGGAAAGCCTAACTCACACTCCCGCGATGTCCGCCACCACGATTGAAACAGAAAATGCTCGTCCCAAACCAACTCGCGTCGACGACCCGACCGGGTCGGCGAGTGTCGGGTGGCAGCGTTCCCCGGCTCGATCTGGACTGAGGAGCGAGCACGACCCTGCCAGTTGGCGACGCGACCTTGGGCAGTGACGAGGGTCGTGCGAGCGACGAGGGAAGACCGAGTCGATCAGGGGACGCTGCCGCGCGAGCCGACATGAAGAAAAGGGGCGGGCGCGAGCCGACACCGATTAGACCGTGTGTGCGTAGAAACGGGCGATGGCGGAGAACTCGTCGACGTCGAGGCTGGCGCCACCGACCAGGGCGCCGTCGACGTCGGTCTGGGCCATCAGGGATGCGATGTTGGCGGCCTTGACCGACCCGCCGTAGAGCACGCGGATCGCCTCGGCCGCGGCCTCTCCGTGCTGTTCGGCGATCCAGCCCCGGATGGCGGCACAGACCTCCTGGGCGTCGTCGGGGGTGGCGACCTCACCGGTCCCGATGGCCCACACGGGCTCGTACGCGACCACGAGCCCGCTGACCTGCTGGGCCGTCAGACCGGCGAGCGAACCAGCGACCTGGGCCAGGGTGTAGGGCACCTGCTCCCCGGCTTGGCGGATGTCCAGCCCCTCACCGACGCAGACGATCGGTACCAGCCCGACCCGCAGCGCCTTGATCGTCTTCGCGTTGACGATCTGGTCGGATTCGCCGTGGACGGATCGGCGCTCGGAGTGCCCGACGACGACGTACCGACAGCCGAGCTTGACCAGCATCTCGGCGGAGATGTCCCCCGTGTACGCGCCGTTGTCGAACGGCGACAGGTCCTGCGCCCCGTAGCCCAGATCCAACCGGTCGCCCTCCACCAGCGTCTGCACGGTGCGCAGATCGGTGAACGGCGGCAACACGACAACCTCGGATCTACTGGCGTCGTGCCGCTTGTCCTCCAGAGTCCAGGTCAGCTTCTGTACCAGGCCGACGGCTTCGACGTGGTTCAGGTTCATCTTCCAATTGCCCGCCATCAGCGGTTTGCGTGCCACGCTCAGATCTCGCTCTCGTCGAGGACGGCCAGGCCGGGCAAGGTCTTGCCCTCCAGGTATTCCAGGCTGGCTCCGCCTCCGGTGGAGATGTGGCCGAAGGCGTCGTCGGCGAAGCCGAGGTCACGGACCGCAGCGGCCGAATCGCCCCCGCCCACCACCGAGAGCCCATCGACCTCGGTCAGAGCCTGCGCGACGGCCTTGGTGCCGGCGGCGAAGTTCTCCCACTCCGCCACGCCCATCGGACCGTTCCAGAACACGGTCTTGGCGCTGGAGATCACCGCCGCGAAGACCCGGGCCGCGTCCGGTCCGATGTCCAACCCGAGTTGATCATCGGGGATGGCATCCGCCGGCACCACGGTCGGCGGCGAGTCCTCCTTGAACTCGGGCGCGACCACGATGTCGGAAGGCAGCACGATCTGGACGCCACTGGCCGCGGCGTCGTTCAGGTAGCCCTTGACCGCGTCGATCTGGTCCGCCTCGAGCAGGCTCTTGCCCACCCCGTATCCCTGGGCAGCAAGGAAAGTGAACACCATCCCGCCGCCCACGACGAGCTTGTCGGCGGTCTTGATCAAGTTCGCGATGACGGCCAGTTTGTCCGACACTTTGGCGCCGCCGAGGACCACGACGTACGGCCGCTCGGGGTTCTCGGTGAGTCGCTGCAGCACGTCTACCTCGGCGGCGACCAGCAAGCCGCCGGCGTTGGGCAGCCGGCTGGCCAGGTCGTAGACCGAGGCCTGCTTGCGGTGCACGACCCCGAAGCCGTCGGAGACGAAGACCTCGCCCAACGCGGCGTACGCGTCGGCCAACCGTCCCCGCTCCGCCTCGTCCTTGGCCTCCTCGCCCGGCTCGTACCGGACGTTTTCCAGCATCGCGATCTCACCGTCGGCGAGGCCGGCGACGACCCGCTGGGCCGACTCCCCCACCACGTCGTCGGCCAGCGCGACGTCGGTGCCCAGCAGTTCGCCCAGCCGCTTGGCGGCGGGCGCCAGCGAGTACTTCGGGTTGACCTCACCCTTCGGCCGGCCCAGGTGGGCGAGCACGACCACCCGGGCCCCCGCCTCCCGCAGCCGGTTGAGGGTCGGCAACGAGGCCCGGATCCGCCCGTCGTCGGTGATCTGGTCACCGTCCAGCGGAACGTTCAGATCACATCGGATCAGAACCTTCTTGCCCTTGAGATCACCAAGACCGGCAACCGTCTTCATCAGACCTACCTCCTGCGTTCTTCTCGAGCTTGCGGAGTGGTCCGCGGCGCCGAAACGAGTCCGAACACGGCGACACGTTTCCCGTCGCCGCGGGGAGGACGACGTCAGCGTCTGGGGCGGATCACGCAGTGAGCGACCTACAGAGACTTGCCGACGAGGGCGACGAGGTCGACCAGGCGGTTGGAGTAGCCCCACTCGTTGTCGTACCAGCCGACGACCTTCACCTGGTTGCCGATGACCTTGGTCAGGCCCGAGTCGAAGATGCAGGAGTGCGGGTCGGTCACGATGTCGGAGGAGACGATCGGGTCCTCGGTGTACTTCAGGTACCCCTTGAGCTCGCCCTCGGCGGCGGCCTTGACAGCGGCGTTCACCTCTTCGACGCTGGTCTCTTTGCGGGCCTCGAAGGTCAGATCGGTAGCCGAACCGGTCGGTACCGGGACCCGGATCGCGAAGCCGTCCAGCTTGCCCTTGAGCTCCGGCAGCACCAGCCCGATGGCCTTGGCGGCGCCGGTGGAGGTCGGCACCATGTTCAGGGCTGCGGCGCGGGCGCGACGCAGGTCCTTGTGCGGGCCGTCCTGCAGGTTCTGGTCCTGGGTGTACGCGTGGATCGTGGTCATCAGACCCTTGACGATGCCCACCGAGTCATTCAGTGCCTTCGCCATCGGGCCGAGACAGTTGGTGGTACAGGAGGCGTTGGAGATGATGTGGTGGATCGCCGGGTCGTACAGCGAGTCGTTCACGCCGAGCACGATGGTGAGGTCTTCGTTCTTCGCCGGGGCCGAGATGATCACCTTCTTCGCGCCGCCGTCGATGTGGGCCTTGGCTTTGGCGGCGTCGGTGAAGATGCCGGTGGACTCGATGACCACATCCGCGCCGACCTCAGCCCACGGCAGCGCGGCGGGATCGCGCTCCTCGAAGACCTTGATCGACCTGCCGTCGACGGTGATGTCCTCGGCGGTCGCCACCACGTCGCCCTCGAGCCGACCCAGGATCGAGTCGTACTTCAGCAGGTGGCCGAGGCTCGCGTTGTCGGTCAGGTCGTTGACGGCGACGACTTCGAGGTCTGCTCCCGAGGCCAACGCAGCCCGGTAGAAGTTGCGGCCGATCCGGCCGAAGCCGTTGATACCAACTCGTACGGTCATGCTGACTGATCTCCTCTGGTCTCCACGTGGTGTTTCGACCCCTGGGTCGGGGAACCACCTGCCACCTTAACGAACCGGGATCACCGCTCGACCGCTTGTTCGCCTCCGCGACCAAAGGCGTGATACCACTGCCGCCACTGGGCGCCCGTCGTGGCTTCGGCGTCTCACTCCGGATCGTCGAGCAGCTCCGCGGTCAGACTGGCCTCGGTGCTGGGGATGCCGAGTTCGACGGCGCGTTTGTCGGCCGTGGCGAGCAGCCGGCGGATCCGGCCCGCCACCGCGTCCTTGGTCAGTTGGGGGGAATGCAGCTGCCCCAGTTCCTCCAGGCTGGCCTGCTTGTTCTCGATCCGCAGCAAACCCGCTGCCTTGAGGTGCTCGGGCACCTCGTCGCCCAGGATCTCCAGCGCCCGCTCCACCCGGGCCCCGGCCGCCACCGCGGCGCGGGCCGACCGGCGGAGATTGGCATCGTCGAAGTTGGCCAGTCGGTTCGCGGAGGCGCGCACCTCGCGCCGCATCCGGCGCTCCTCCCAGGCCAGCACGGATTCGTGGGCGCCGAGCCGGGTCAGCAGCGCGCCGATGGCGTCGCCGTCGCGGATCACGACGCGGTCGACGTTGCGTACCTCGCGGGCCTTCGCCGAGATGCCGAGCCGACGGGCCGCCCCGACCAGCGCCAGGGCTGCCTCCGGACCCGGGCAGGTGATTTCCAGCGCCATCGAGCGGCCCGGCTCGGTCAGCGACCCGTGGGCGAGGAAGGCACCACGCCAGGCGGCGACGCAGTCGCAGAGCCCGCCGCTCACCACCTGCGACGGCAGGCCACGCGCCGGGCGACCACGCGAGTCGATCAGTCCGGTCTGCCGGGCCAGGGCTTCGCCGTCCTTGATGACCCGGACCACGTACCGGGTGCCGCGGCGGATGCCCGAGCCGTTCACGATGACCAGCTCGCTGGGGTGGCCGAAGACCTCGCTGATCTCGGTCCGCAACCGCCGGGCCGCGGCGCCGGTGTCGAGTTCCGCCTCGATCACGATCCGACCGCTCACAATGTGCAAGCCGCCCGCGAACCGCAAGGTCGCCGCGACTTCAGACTTCCGATCACACGGCTTGGTCACCTTGATGGTCGCGAGTTCCGCTTTGACCTGAGCCGTCATCGCCATTGATGCATCTTGCCACGGAGGTCGCGCGCCGATGGATGGAGGAGGAGAGAGGAGACACGCTCCTCCGTCTCCGAACGACGACGACGCCACCGGCAGCGAGCGCGACCGGCTCCCGATACCGCATCGGTGCCATCTTCATGCGCCGCACCACGGGAATCCGCACGAGCGGTCGCTAGTGCAGGTTCTGAGGGCCGTCTGACCTGCGTTACCGACCGCTCGTTGCACCTCACAGCGGCAGCCCCGGCCAATTCGGGGGCGGCTCGATGGTCCAGCGGTCGCGGGAGCGATCGCGGCGGAGGCCGTCGGCCCTCGCCTCGTTCAGGCGAGCGCGAAGCTGGGATCGGTGTCTGCGCAGGTCCTCGCTGTCGGTCCGGACGACAATCAGGCCCGTGCGTTCCAATCCCTCCTCCCGCACGTTGTCGCGCCGATGCTGTTCCCGGCCCCGATGGCCCGAGCCGTCAAACTCCATCGCCAAGCCGGCTTCCTCGTCCAGCAGGTCAGGTTCGCCGAGAAATACGCCATCAGTGTCGAAGACCGCTCGGTTGATCAGGGGGTGGGAAGGCGGAGTTCGAGCACCCACACCATGCGAAGCCGGGTCTCCCACGTGCTCCTGGTCCGGGGCCGGCTCAGTGCCACCGCCTGGCGCGCCTGCCGGACACCGCGCTGACCGCCGAGCAGTGACGCCGCCTCTGCGAGGTGCTCTTTGCTGATCACTCGGGCAGCCAGCATCGCGTCGAGCGCGACGACGGCTTCGACGAGGTCTGGGGCCCAGCGAGCCAGATCCAGCGCAGTCCGCAAGTCAGACGTCCAGCGGATCCCCTCCATCACGTACGTCTGATTCGCGCGGAGTCGATCGCGCACGTACCGCAGATCCGGCCGAGAAACGCGATGCAGGTGCGGCGGCAGGATCGCCGTGACGGGCAATGCGGCGAGATCATGAGGATCGAGACCGTCGAGCGCCGTGACCCCGAGCGCGTAGGCCGCCGCCCACCCCCCGATCGTCGCGTCGGGTGGCAGTTGCGCCCAGGTCTGGACGATCCGCTGGGTCGCGGTGACGGGAGCCACGACATCTGCGGTGGAGACGTAGAAACCGCGACTCGTCCTGCTCCACTTCGGTCCGAACAGCGTCCCGCGGGTGACGCCGTGCGCGGCCAACCGCGCCGCCCGGGCCGGAACCACCGAGTCCGCGAACTCGCGCCAGAACGTGCTCACCCAGCCATCGTCGAGTTCGCGACCCCGGGCCCGCCGCCGAAACCGGTGGTTATCCCCACCCAATTTCAGCAGCGGTCGGTTTTGCAGGTTTCCGGCCCGGCGGATCCTGCAAAACGTACCGCTCGCGCCGAATCGGGGCGGTTGGTCGGTGGTGGCGGGCAGGGACGGGTCTAGATGCCCATGATCTCGGCGTACGCGGACGCGAGGCGCAGCGGATCGTGGCGGGGGGAGCCGTCGCGGGCGGCCAGATCGGCCACGACCAGCTCCGCGCCGAGGGCGGCCGCCCAGTCGGCCAAATGGGTGTCGTCGGCGGCGAACCGCTGGTCGGCCAGCACGGCGTCCAGCCGGATACCGGGTGCGTGCTCGGCCAGCAGTTCCACGTGCCGGGCAGCCGAGAAGCCCTCGGTCTCGTTCGCGGGTTCGAGATTGAGGGTCAGCACCCGGCGGGCGGACGTCGCATGGATGGCGTGCGCCAGTTTCGGCACCAGCAGGTGCGGAATGACCGACGTGAACCACGAACCCGGGCCGAGCACGATCCAGTCCGCATCCAGCACGACCTCGATCGACTCCGGGCAGGCCGGCGGATCGGTGGGCAGGAGATGAACGCCCCGGACCTCGGCCGTGGTCTTGGCCACCTCCGCCTGCCCGCGGACGGTCGAGATCTCGTCGGGGTTGAGCGGATCGAGGCCAATGACCTCGGCCTCGATCTCCAGCGGTACCGCGGCCATCGGCAGCACCCGGCCCTCCGCCCCCAGCAGCCGAGCCACCATGTCCAAGCCGGCGACGGGGTCGCCGAGCCGCTCCCAAAGACCCACGATGAGCAGGTTGCCGATGGCGTGGTCGGCGAGCGGACCGGCGCCGGGGAAGCGGTACTGCAGCACGTCGGCCCAGGTTCGGCCGGACTCGTCGTCGCCACACAACGCGGACAGCGCCATCCGCAGGTCGCCCGGCGGGAGACAGTTGAGCTCGGCCCGCAGCCGCCCCGAGGACCCCCCGTCGTCGGCCACGGTCACCACCGCGGTCAAGCGGTCGGTGATCCGCCGGAGGGCGCTGAGTGAGGCGGCCAACCCATGGCCACCACCGAACGCCACCACGGCCGGCAGTTGGTGTCGGTGGGCGCGGAGGGTCGCCGCGCCCTGCTCACTCCTCAACTCAGCCCGCCGTCACTCGCGGCCTACATCACGGTGCAGCACCTTCGTCGGCATCCCCAATTCGCGCAGCCGCCGACCGAACTCCTCGGCTATGGCGGTGCTGCGGTGCTTGCCTCCCGTACAGCCGATGGCGATCGTCACGAACCGCTTGCCCTCGTGGATGTAGCCGGCAGCCATCACCAGGAGAAGGTCTTGCAACCGCGTGAGGAACTCCTCTGCCCCAACCTGGGCGAGCACGTACTCCCGGACCGGCTTACTCAGCCCGGTCTGCGGCCGCAGCTCCGGCACCCAGTGCGGATTGGGCAGGAATCGGACGTCGACCACGAGGTCGGCGTCGACGGGGATCCCGTTCTTGAAGCCGAACGTGACCACGGTGACCCGCAATTGGTCGTTGGTCTCGCCGCCGTACGCGTGCGAGACCCGGGAACTCAGCTGGTGGATGTTGATCGCGGACGTGTCCACGACCAGGTCCGCCGCGGCGCGCAGGGTGGCTAGGGTGGCCCGCTCGGCGGTGATGCCGTCCAGCAGCCGCCCGTCTCCCTGCAGCGGGTGCGGCCGGCGTACGGACTCCTGGCGCCGGACGATGACGTCATCGCTGGCCTCCAGGAACAAGATCTCTGGCATCGTGCCCGACTTCGTCAGGTCAGCGAACATGGTCGGCAGCTGCTCGAAGAAGGAACGGGTCCGGACGTCGAGCACGACCGCGAGCCGGGAGATCCCGGACTGCCGGGCCTGGCGGCAGACCTCGGGGAGCACGGTGGGCGGCAGGTTGTCGACCACGTACCAGCCGAGGTCTTCCAGGGTGTTCGCCGCCGTCGAACGACCGGCGCCGGACATGCCCGTCACGACCACCAGCCGGAGTGGATTCTCGGCGACGGAGGCCGCCTCGGGCTCCACGTCGGCGGCGGGCTCGACAACCGGCTCGCTGCTCACGGTATTTATTGTCCTCGCTCCGCTGGGACGCTGCATCAGCCCTCGGTGGTTCAGGACACTATTTCACCGGTGGCCGTGTTGATCGACTCCGCCACGGGCTGCTGGTCGAGTTGGGCTTTGATCGCCGTGGCGGTGACCCGGCCGAATCCGGGCACCGCGGCGATCTCGTCGACCGAGGCGGCCCGCAGCTTCTTCAAGGATCCGAAATAACGGATCAGCGCCTTGCGTCGCACCTCCCCGAGGCCCGGTACCGAGTCCAGCATCGACTCCACCATCGACTTGCTGCGGCGGTTGCGGTGGTGGGTGATCGCGAACCGGTGAGCCTCGTCCCGCAGGCGTTGCAGCAGGTAGAGGCCCTCGCTGGTCCGCGGCAGGATGACGGGGACGTCGCTGTCGGGCAGCCAGACCTCCTCCAGGCGTTTGGCAAGACCGCAGAGCGCGACGTTCTCGATCCCGAGTTCGTCCAGCGCCCGGGCGGCGGCCGCCACCTGGGGGGGTCCGCCGTCGACCACGACGAGGGCGGGGGCGTAGGCGAACTTGCGCGGCGCGCCGGTGGTCGGATCGATCAGCAAGGGCCCGTCCTCGTCGGCAAGCGGTCCCGCGGATATCCCCCCGTTCGTCGCGTTCAGGTGGCCGCCCTCGGGCCGGTCGTCCAGCAAACGGCGGAAACGGCGGGTGATGACCTCGTGCATGGCGGCCACGTCGTTCTGGCCGTCGACGCCGCGGATGACGAAGCGGCGGTACTCGCTCTTGCGCGGCAGTCCGTCCTCGAAAACGACCATGGAGGCGACCACCTCGGTTCCCTGCAGGTTCGAGATGTCGTAGCACTCGATCCGGAGCGGCGCGGTGGGGAGCTCGAGGGCCTCCTGAAGCTCCTCCAGGGCCCGGTTCCGGATGGACAGGTCGCCGGCCCGGCTCGTCTTGTGCCGGACCAGCGTTTCCCCGGCGTTGCGGGCCACCGTCTCCATCAGGTTGCGCTTGTCGCCGCGCTGCGCGACATGGATCCGGACCCCGCCGCCGCGGAGCTCCGCCAACAGGGTGCTCAACGCGTCGGTGTCCGGGGGATCGACCGGCACCAGGATCTCGCGCGGAACCGTACCGGTACTGACGTCGGCGGGATCGACATCGGCGTACAACTGCAGCAGGAACTTTTCGATCAGCTCGCTGGTGGTGGCATCGTCGACCCGGTCCGCGACCCAGCCGCGCTCGCCACGCACCCGTCCGCCGCGCACGTGGAAGATCTGGACGGCCACCTCGAGCGGATCCTCGGCGAGGGCGATGACATCGACATCGGTGCCCTCGGGGAGGACGACGGCGTTCTTGGCCATCGCCTTCTCCAGGGCACCGAGATTGTCCCGCAGGCGCGCGGCGAGCTCGTATTCCTGCCCTGCGCTGGCCTCCTTCATCTCCCGCTCGAGACGCTTCATCAGGGGGGCCGCGTGCCCGGAGACGAACTGGACGAAGTCGTCGACGACCTGCCGGTGCTCGTCGGCGTCCACCCGGCCGACGCACGGGGCCACGCACTTGCCGATGTAGCCGAGCAGGCACGGCCGGCCGAGCTGCTTGTGGTTCTTGAACACCCCCGGCCGGCAGGACCGCATCGGAAACACCCGCAGCACCAGGTCGACGGTCTCGCGGATGGCCCAGGCGTGCGAGTACGGACCGAAGTAGCGGTTGCCCTTCCGTTTCGGGCCGCGTCCGACCATCACCCGCGGAAACTCCTCGGAGAGGGTCACGCACAACCACGGGTACGACTTGTCGTCCCGGTACTTCACGTTGAACCGCGGGTCGAACTCCTTGATCCAGGAATACTCCAGCTGGAGCGCCTCGACCTCGTTCCGGACCACGGTCCAGTCGAGTTTGGCGGCGGTCTCCACCATCGTCCGGGTACGACTGTGCAGCGTGTACGGATCGGCGAAGTACGAGCTCAGCCGCGACCGTAGGCTCTTGGCCTTGCCCACGTAGATGACCCGGCCCGTCGGATCGGAGAACCGATACACCCCCGGTTGGTCGGGAATGGTTCCCGACGCTGGGCGGTAGTCGACGGCCGGCACCAGGCCAGCGTAGGCGGGCGCCCGGACACCCCCGCGTGGGTGCCGCGGTGTCTTTCTCGAGCGAACCGGAGGATGCGCGTCGGTGAAGGAGGAGGTTCTGAGCGAGCAACGCTTTATCGTTCGCTCAGAACCGACGACGCCACCGGCACAAGCGCAGCCGGAGGTTTGCGGACAATTAAGCCTGGACGTACACCTTGCCGCCGCTGACGGCGACCTTGAACTCTTCCAGGGGCTCGGTGGCCGGATCCTGGGTGACCGAACCGTCCTTGATCGAGAACTCGCTCTGATGACAGTTGCAGTGGATCTTGTCGCCCCGCAGCTCGGTGACCCGGCATTGCTGATGGGTACAGATCGCGGTGAAGGCCTTGTAGTCACCCTTGGTCGGTTGGGTGACCACGTAGTCGTTCGGTTCGTCCATGATCACGCCACTACCGACGGGTACGTCTGCCGCGCTGACGCTGGGTCCGCTGGGCGCAGCCGACTTGGGTGCGGTCGACGGGGCGGCCGAGGACGGGGCCGCCGATGACGGTGCGGCCGAGCTGGGCGCCGTGGAACTCGGGGCGGCCGAACTGGGGGTAGCGGCGGGGGTCTGCGCCGGACTGCAGGCGGCCAGTGCCGCCGCGCCACCGCCGGCGAGGGCGACCATGCCAGCGACGCGGAGCAGGTTCCGCCGCTCCAGCAGGAGTCGGGTCTGAGCGTTCACGAGCTGATCACTGCGCTGCGGGGTGGTCTGGGGATCGGAGATCTGGTCTGCTTGAGCGCCGGTGCTGCCGCTTACGGGATCTGCATGTTGCGTCATGGGAACTCCAGGGGTCGTGGTGGCCCGAGTGAATGGATGACGATTCAACCAGCCGAGGCTGTGCTCAACCTGTGAATTCGTGAGCACAGCCGAATGCCTGGCGCGGCCGGCGGCACGCTTCCGCTCTACCGATACCGCCGCCCCCAACAGCTCGCCGCGCACGTCGCCCACAACAGCTCGCGCGAGCGTGGCCCACCACAGCTCTCGCGCGCGAAGTCAGTACCCGCGCGCGATATCTCCCGCGCGAGCGTGGAACTCCCGCGCGGGAACCGATTGGGGGCGCTGGCGCGGACGAGAAGTGCGCCCAGGCTGCGCGGTCGACGGCTCAGCTGGCGCGGGCGGTGATCCGCTTGGCAGGCGCCTTCTTCACGCCGACCTTGCGGGCGAGGGACTTGGTCGCCGCCTTCTTGACCGCCGACTCATCGGGCGCCTTCTTGACCGTCTTGGCCGTCTTGGCCGCGGTCTTCTTCGCCGCGGCCTTCGCCGGTCGGGAACCGTTACCGGACGTTTCCATGACGAGGGTCGGCTGTGCCTCCCCCACCGGGACCTCGCGGCCGGCGAGCAGGGGCCGGAGAAAGTCGCCGGTGTAGGAAGCGGGGTGCACCGCGATCTGCTCAGGCGTGCCCTCGGCGATCACGCTGCCGCCTCGGGACCCACCCTCAGGGCCCATGTCGATCAGCCAGTCGGCGGTCTTGATCACGTCCAGGTTGTGCTCGATCACCACCACCGTGTTGCCGGAGTCCACCAACTTGCCCAGCACGCCGAGCAGACGGCGGATGTCCTCGAAGTGCAGACCGGTGGTGGGCTCGTCCAGCACGTACAGCGTGCGGCCCGTGGAGCGCTTCTGCAGCTCCGACGCCAGCTTCACCCGCTGCGCCTCACCGCCGGACAAGGTCGGCGCGGGCTGGCCCAGCCGGACATACCCAAGGCCGACGTCGTTGAGCGTCTTGAGGTGTCGGGCGATGGCCGGGATGGCGGCGAAGAAGTCGGCGGCCTCCTCGATCGCCATGTTGAGCACGTCGGAGATGGTCTTGCCCTTGTAGTGCACCTCGAGGGTCTCCCGGTTGTACCGCGCGCCGTGACACACCTCGCAGGGCACGTAGACGTCGGGGAGGAAGTTCATCTCGATCTTGATGGTGCCGTCGCCGGCGCAGTTCTCGCACCGACCGCCCTTGACGTTGAACGAGAACCGGCCGGGCTGGTAACCGCGGACCTTGGCCTCGGGGGTCTCGGCGAACAGCTTCCGGACGTGGTCGTAGACCCCGGTGTACGTGGCCGGGTTGGATCGTGGGGTGCGCCCGATCGGTGACTGATCGACGTGGATGACCTTGTCGATCTCGTCGGCGCCGGTGATCGTGCGGTGCCGGCCGGGGACATCGCGGGCGTTGTAGATCCGCTTCGCCAGCGCGGTGTAGAGGATCGAGTTGACCAGGGTGGACTTGCCCGAGCCCGAGACACCCGTGACCGCGATCAGCTGGCCGAGCGGGAAGCTCACCGTGACGTCCTGCAGGTTGTGCTCCACGGCTCGGTGCACCGTCACCTCGCGGCCCGGAACCCGCGGCCGCCGCCGGGCCGGGAGTGCGATCTGCCGCCGGCCCGACAGGTACGCCCCAGTCATCGACGTCGGATGGTCCAGCAGTTCCTGCACCGGGCCCGAGACGACGACGTGACCGCCGTGCTCCCCCGCTCCCGGGCCGATGTCGACCGCCCAATCAGCGGCCCGGATGGTGTCTTCGTCGTGCTCGACGACGATCAGGGTGTTGCCGAGATTACGCAGCCGGACCAGGGTCTCGATCAGCCGCCGGTTGTCGCGCTGGTGGAGTCCGATGCTGGGCTCGTCGAGCACGTAGAGCACGCCGACCAGGCCGGACCCGATCTGGGTGGCCAGCCGGATCCGCTGCGCCTCGCCGCCGGACAGGCTGGCCGTCGGCCGGCTCAGTGACAGGTAGTCCAGGCCCACGTCGAGCAGGAACTTCAGCCGTTCGTTGATCTCCTTGAGCACCCGCTCGGCGATCTGGCGCTCCCGGTCGGTCAGCTCGAGATCACCCAGGAAGCCCGCCGCGCCGTCGATCGACATGGCGGAGACCTCGGCGATGTTCTTCCCGCCGATCGTGACCGCGAGCGACGTCGGCTTGAGCCGGGCGCCATTGCAGGTCGTGCAGGGCACCTCGCGCATGTAGCCGGCGAACCGCTCCCGCGACGTGTCGGTCTCCGCCTCGGCGTGCCGGCGTTCGATGTAGGAGACGACGCCCTCGTACTTCGCGTTGTAGCTGCGGTCTCGGCCGTACCGGTTGCGGTACCGGACGTGGACCTGCCCCGGTACCCCGTGGAGCAGCACCTTCTTGGCCGCCTCCGGCAGCGAGTGCCAGGGCACGTTCGTCCTGAACCCGGTGGTTTCGGCCAGCGACGAGATGAGCCGGTAGAAGTAGTCGGCCACCTGCGCGGACGCCCACGGGGCGATCGCGCCCTCGGCAAGAGTCTTGTCGTCGTCGGGTACGACCAGATCGGCGTCGACCTCCATCCGGGTGCCGAGCCCGGAGCAGACCGGGCAGGCGCCCCACGGTCCGTTGAACGAGAACTGCCGCGGCTCCAACTCCTCGATGGCGATGTCGTGGTCGTTGGGGCAGGCCATCTTCTCGGAGTACCGGCGCTCGCGCATCGGATCCTTGGCCTCGAGGTCGACGAAGTCGATGGTGACGATGCCCTGGGCCAGCCCGAGCGCGGTCTCGACCGAGTCGGTCAGCCGCTGCTTCACGGTCGGCTTCACCGCCAGCCGGTCGACCACGACGTCGATGTTGTGCTTGTACTTCTTGTCCAGGGTCGGCGGCTCGGTCAGGGACACGACCTCGCCGTCCACCCGCGCCCGGCTGAACCCGGCTCCGGCGAGTTGGCGGAAGACGTCGACGTACTCCCCCTTGCGGCCGCGAACGACCGGCGCGAGGACCTGGAACCGCGTGCCGGGCTCGAGCGCGAGCAGCCGGTCCACGATTTGTTGCGGCGACTGCCGGCTGATCGGCTCGCCACAGATCGGACAGTGCGGGCGGCCGGCGCGGGCGTAGAGCAGCCGAAGGTAGTCGTACACCTCCGTGATCGTGCCCACGGTCGAGCGCGGATTCCGGCTGGTGGACTTCTGGTCGATCGAGACCGCGGGCGACAGACCCTCGATGAAATCGACGTCCGGTTTGTCCATCTGACCGAGGAACTGGCGCGCGTACGCCGACAGCGATTCCACGTAGCGTCGCTGACCCTCGGCGAAGATGGTGTCGAAGGCCAGGCTGGATTTCCCCGAGCCCGACAAGCCGGTGAAGACGATCAGCGCGTCCCGCGGAAGCTCGAGAGAGATGTTGCGCAAATTGTGCTCTCGGGCACCACGAACGACGAGACGGTCAGTCACGACGGCAACTCTATGTGCGAGTTCTGACAGCGGTGATCCGAGCGAACCCGAGGAGCTGGCGCCTGCCACGATGAACCGTGGCGACAGTTGTGTTTGCTGGAGAGAATCCGCTCATCATGCTGTACCGGCCCGGCGGTGACGACCTGATCGGGGTCGCGAGCCTGTGGCACGCCCGTTACACCGCATGGGGCTCCGGCCACTCCCTGCTCGTCTGGACGGATCCGGCTGCCACGGGGCTCGGCGAGACGGCCCCCACCGGCATCTTCACCGACAACCTGCCGCTTGCCCGGGGGCTCTGGGAGACCTTCAACCGGCGCTGGGATCCGCTGCTCGGCCATGGCCTGGAGGACGTCGCGCCGCAGCCGGCGCGATTCGCGCACCGCACCGACGCCGGGGGCGACTACCGGGTCGACTGCCAGGTCGGGATCTCCGAGATCGAGTTGTGCTGGCAGCGCCCGCGCCCCGCGATCTGGACCGAGACGTTTCCGTACGAGTACCGGACGACCGCCGTCATCCGGCCCTGCGAATCCGCCACGATCGGGATCGACGGCCGGCTTGCTGCCGGTGAGATCCGCGATCACGCCGACGTCTTCGCGCGATCAGCGTGCCTCGCCTTCTCCGAGACCTGGATGACGCGGGACGACCTCGAGGAGGCCGCGGGCGAGGGCTAGGGTCGGTGGACATGAGGCAGCGCGAGTCCGAGATCGGCACCGCGGCCGATCAGCTCGCCGAGGCACTGGACCTGATGCGGAACTCGACGGCCCGTCTCCTCGGCAACACGATCGCGGTTTCTGACGACGAGTGGCGGGCGCCCAGCCGGCTGCCGGGCTGGACCCGCGGCCACGTCGCCACCCACATCGCCCGGCAGGCCGACGCACTCATCCGGTTGTGCCGCTGGGCCCGTACGGGCGAGCCGGAACCGATGTATGAGTCCTCCCAGGCCCGCGACACCGAGATCGAGGCCGGCGCCGCCCGGTCCGGACTCGAGCTGCAGATCGACCTGGATACGACGTCGGGCCGGCTGGTGGCCGCCTTCGACGAGGTCGCCGCCGTCGGCGGGTGGGAAGCACCGGTCGAGATGCGGGGCGGACTGCAGGTGGTCCCCCGGCTGCTGCCGCTGGCCCGGTTGACCGAGGTCGAGTTGCACCACGTGGACCTCGACGTCGGTTACGGGATCGACGACATCGACGAGACGACGGCGGCCTGGCTGCTGGAGTGGTCCGCGTTCCGGTTGCGACAGCGCGACGAGTTCCCGCGGCTCGAACTGGTCTCCACCAGTGGCCTCGTGATCACGGTCGGCAGCTCCGGCCCGCCGAGGCAGGTGCGAGGCAGCAACGCCCGCCTGCTCGGCTGGCTGACGAGCCGGCTCGACCCGTCCGGGGTCGACGGGAGCAGCACCCTCCGGCTGCCACCCTTCTGATCCGACCCGAGGCCCATCCCAGCCAGCCCAATTCCATCGAGAAAGGCGAATCCCGCGATGTCCGAAGCGACGTTGACCCTCGACCCCGCGAAAACCGCACTGGTCCTGATCGAGTACCAGAACGACTTCACCACCGACGGCGGTGTCCTCCACGGCGCTGTCGCGGAAGTGATGGACACCACCGGCATGCTCGACAAGACCGTGGCCCTGGTGACCGCGGCGCGCTCCGCCGGCGCAACGGTCATGCATGCGCCGATCACCTTCGCCAGCGGCTATCTGGAGTTGTCCGCGCACCCGTACGGGATCTTGAAGGGCGTCGTCGACGGCAACGCGTTCGTCAAGGACACGTGGGGTGCGGCCATCGTCGACGTGCTCGCGCCGCAGCCCGGCGACATCGTCGTGGAGGGCAAGCGGGGGCTGGACACGTTCGCCAGCACCAACCTCGACTTCATCCTGCGCAGCAAGGGCATCGACACGATCGTGCTCAGCGGGTTTCTCACCAACTGTTGCGTGGAGTCGACGATGCGCAGCGGGTACGAGAACGGCTACCGGGTGATCACCCTGACCGACTGCGTCGCCGCCACCTCCCAGGCCGAACACGACAACGCGATCAGCTACGACTACCCGATGTTCTCCCTGCCGCTGACGGCCGACGACGTGCGCAGCGCGCTCCGCGGAACGAGCTCCGAGCCCGTACCCGCCGAGACCCGCGCCGAGGCCCGCAGCTGATGGCGGGGCTCAACCACGCCGAACCGGGTGGCCCGGCGGTCGACCTCGTGCTGGCGCCGACGGTGCGGGCCAGCAAGCTGTCGGTCGGCGGCATGGACAACAACGCGTACCTGCTCGAAGCGCCCGGCGGCACCGTGCTCATCGACGCGGCCGACGAGCCGGACCGGATCCTGGCGCTCATCGGAGACCGCACCGTCGCGACGATCGTCACCACCCACCGACACGGAGATCACTGGCAGGCGCTGCCGGCAGTTTCGGCCGCCACCAAGGCCGCCCTGGTCTGCGGCCGACCCGACCTGGACGCCATCGCCACCGGGGCCTGGGTAGAGAACCTGACCGGCGTCTGGGACGGGGATTCGGTCGCCCTCGGAGAGGAGACGTTGGAGGTCATCGGACTGGTCGGGCACACCCCGGGGTCGATCACGCTCAGCTACGCGGGCGCCGACGGCGTGACGCATCTGTTCACGGGTGACAGCCTGTTTCCCGGCGGTCCGGGCCGGACGACCAGCGCCGGAGACTTCAGCGCCCTGATGGACGACCTGGAGGCCAAGATCTTCGCCCGATTCGACGACCAGACCGTCGTCCATCCGGGGCACGGCGACGACACGACTCTCGCCGCGGAGCGTCCCCAGCTGGCGGAGTGGCGCGCGCGAGGTTGGTGATCAGCCGTCGACGAGGCCCGCGAGCAGGCTGGCGCCCTCGGCCAGGACGAGTTCGGCAGGTACACCGGTGAAGTCGTGCTCGGTACGCACCTCGAACACGGCCTTGAGCTGAGTGGACTCGATCACCGTGTCGATCCGGTCGTGGCGGACCTGCTCGGCCGCCGAGCCCCCCGCGAACCAGGCCGCGGCCTCGGCGGGATCGGCAGCCACGAAACCGATGGACACGATCTCCCGCGGATCCGCGAGGCTTGGCCCGTTGAACACCCGGGTGGGAACCCCGAAGCCCTCATCGGCCTCCCATTCGGCGATGAACTGGTCGAAGGTGCATCCTTCCTTGAGCCTGCGCACGAAGATGGAAACGATCATGATGACCTCCCTCGACACCGGAGCATAGGCTCCACCGATGGCGTTCGCGCTAATCGATCGACCACGCGCCCGGCTCGCAGCCTCCGTTCGGCAGCGGATCGCCGGCTCGGAGTTCGAGACCCACCACCGGCGGATCTGGCACACCGCCGGTCCCCGCTGGTTCGATGCCGACGACCCTATCTGGCAGGTGCACAACGACGTCTCGATGTTCGTCGGCGGCATCCGCGCGCTGTTGTTGCAGTCCCTCCACCCGGTGGCCATGGCCGCGGTCAGCGCGCACTCGGGTTTCCGCGGCGATCCGTGGGGTCGGCTGCACCGGACCAGTCACTTCCTGGCCACCACCACGTACGGCACGATCGCCGACGCCGAGGCCAGCATCGCCCGGGTGAATGCCATCCACGGCCGGATCCGGGGACGGACGGCGGACGGGATCGCGTACCGGGCCGACGATCCGGTACTGCTGGCCTGGATCCATCTGGCCGAGGTCGACAGCTTTCTCGTCTGCTATCAGGAACTGTCGCCCGAACCGCTCCCGGTGGCGACGGCCGATCGCTATGTCGAGCAGTCCGCCCTGGTGGCCAGCCGGCTCGGCGTGCTCGATCCGCCCCGGAGCACCGCGGAACTCCATGATCAACTCGCCGCATTCCGACCGGAACTGCGGGTGAGCGACGCGGCGCGCGAGACGACGGACCTGTTGTTGCACGAGCCGCCGATCTCTGGGTTGGAACGGATCGGCTATTCGGTCCTCGCCGCCGGCGCGGTTTCCCTGCTGCCGGTCTGGGTACGGACCGAACTCGGAATACCCAGCCTGCCGATCACCGACCGGCTGATCACCCGGCGGATGACCCGCACCGCGCTGCGCACCATACGCTGGGCCCTCTCGGGATCACCGCCACCGGCCGGACGAACCTGACGCCGGTCCCGGCCCACCGCATCGACAAAGCATCGACAAAGCATCGACGTCGATGTACTCCCGTCACCGCTGCCGCGGAGGCAGGTCCCAGTCGTCGTTGGGAGTCTGCAGCACGACCACTGCGCACACGACGAACGCGAGGGCGGTCAGGCCCCAGGCGGCTGCGTCCAGGACCGGATTCTGCAGGATGACGAAGCAGACGAAGTGCGCCGGCTGGGAGATGGCCATGGCGATCCAGCCGAACGTCGGAATGCTTCCGCGCAGCGCAATTCCCAGCAGTACCGCGCCCAGGATGTGGCCGATCACGAACAAGCCGATACTGAGGTTGAACAGTCCGCTGGCGGCGAACGCGTCGATCAGCACGGCGGCACCATCGCGCTGGTCACCCGGCAGCCCGCTGGCGGCCAGGACCAGGTTGTCCATCGCGCCGAACGACAGGCCGGTGCCCAGGTAGGCGAGCAGGTTGAGTCCGGCCGCGAGCATGGCCATCACCGGGCGCCGACGCCGAGCCAGCCGCGACGCGGCGAGGAAGGCCGGGACCAGGGTCAGCATGGCGACCGCGCCGAGCAGTACCCCCGCGGACTGGCGGACCGGATCGGTGGCGACGAAGTCGATCAGCGCGCGGGTGTCGTCGGACCAGGCGGTCGGGACGACCGCCTTGCTGATCACGATGGCCGTGGTCGGCAAGATCATGACGGCGGCGGCCAGGCCGCGACGCAGGGTCCGGGTATCCCGAGGCCGGCGGGTGGGTCGGAGCGCGGCGTCGCTGGCCGCGGACGTGGCAGTAGTCATGCCCACGAGGATCGCCGCGACTCCCCGCCTCGCCCATCGGTAGCCGCTACCGGTTCTGCCGCGCAGCCGTACGGAGGCCGGCACAGCCCCCTACTAGCGGTTCCGGCCGCCGGTTCGCGCCTACTGGAGGGGGAAGGGCGGCTGGAGCCAATCCGGCTGGTCGCTGACGTCGACACTAGCGACCCACTTCACCCACCAGAATCCACGGTGCCCCGGCGCGACCAGCCGGACCGGCGCCCCGTGGCCTGGTCGCAACGGCCGACCCTGACAGCTGATGGCGAGCCACAGGTCCCCGGCGTCGGCAGCCGAAAAGCTCCGCTCGTACCCCGTCACACTGCGGACCCGCACACTCGCGGCCGCGGCGAGCAGATCCGCGGGGATCAGGTCGGCGAGCCGTACGCCGGCCCAGACGGCGTCGGCATACCAGCCGTTGGTGCAGTCCAGCCGGGCCGAGACATTCTCGGCGCGCGTGCTGAGTTCCGCCATCGACACGGGGGTTCCGGCGACCACGACGCGGTGCGCGGTCGGATCCAGCGGCGGCGACCGGTCGAACAGCCAGATCGTCGCCGGGATCGCGTCGACCGAGATGACCTCGGCAACCTCCGCAACCGGACGTGATCCGGTCGCCGCCCGCGGCCGCTCGGGTCGGGTGAGCAGCGCCGTCGTCGCGACCACCCCGTACGCGGCCGCGACCCCCGACGCCAGAACGGCGTTCTGCAACAGGACGCGTCGGGACAGATCGCTCCGACGTGGCAGCTGCCGCCGATGCCGCAGGACGTGCCAGGCCACCAGCGGGACACAGACCGCGGCTGCGCCGACATGCACCTGAATGGGCGTCACCACCCCGAGCACCACGACATACCCGGCGAAGAGCTCGACGAAGCCCGCGAGCAAACACCCGAGCATGATCACCAGCAGCACCAGACTCGCGATCCTCAGGCGCGCCGAGCGGCGGATGATCACCGTCTTCCAGGGCAGCAAGGCGATCACCGCCATCCCGAACAGGCCGTGCACCGCCGTGGTCAACGACGCAGTCGTGGGGGCACCGCCGGCGAACGCGACCCAGCCGCTGGCGAACGCACCGATCAAGAGCACCAGCAGGCCAGCGTTGGTGCGCCGGGCCGAGCGGCGCAGCAGTGACAACGAGGATGACCGAGCCGCCGGATCCGCCGGATCGACGGCGACCGGCTGATCATCCATGCCGCCATTGTGCGCCGCGGTCTTGCACTAACGTCTTCTCATGCCAGCCGAGGCTCCGCGCGCCACGGGCAAGATGTGGCTCGCTCTGGTGGGGATGACCCTGGCGAGCAGCATGATCCTGGTCGACCAGACGGCGGTCCCGCTGGCCAGCCCGGATGTCGTCATCGACCTCGGCGCGAGCGTCGCGCTAGGTCCCTGGATCCTGACGGCCAATGTGCTGCCCCTGGCCGCCTTCTTGGTGCTCGGTGGCCGGATCGCGGACATCGTGGGTCTGCGGAAGGCCTTCGTGGTCGCGGCCGTGGCCTTCGCCGTCGCGACCGCGTTGGCGGGTGCCGCGCAGAATCTGACCTGGATGCTGTCGGCCCGGGTGCTGCAGGGCCTCGCGGCGGCGGTGCTGATGCCGGCCACGGTCGCGATCACCTCGTTGGTCTGGCCCAAGGAGCGACGCGGCTTCGCGCTGGGCATCCTGGCCGGGGCATCCGCCTGTTTTGCCGCGGCCGGCCCGGTGCTCGGCGGCGTCTTGACCGCGGTCGACTGGCGCTTCGTTTTTCTGATCAACGTGCCGTTGGCGTTGGCCGCCCTGGTCGCCGCCCTGGTCTCGGTACCGAAGACCAAGGCCGTAGGCAGTCTGGCGCAGATCGACTGGCTGGGCTCCGGTCTGTTCGCGATCGCCATGGTGGGTCTGGTCCTCGCCCTGACCCAGGGTCAACCGAACGGCTGGCTGAGCCCCCAGACGATCGTGCCGCTGATCATCGCCGTCATCGCGGCGATCGCGTTCGTCCGGGTCCAACAGCGGGTGTCGTCACCGTTGATCCAGGCGAGCCTGTTCCGCAAGTTGAACTTCACCGCGGCCACTATCAGCCAGGTGATCGCCGGCATGCTCGAGCTCGGACTCGGATTCTTGTTGCCGTTCTACTTGTTGCTGGTGATCGGCGTCGGACCGGTGACCGCCGGGCTCGCCCTCATCCCGGGCACCATCCCGATCATCCTGGCCGGCCCGCTCGCCGGCCGGATGTTCGACAAGATCGGTGGTCGGATCCCGTTGACCATGGGCTTCGGGGTGCTGGTGCTCTCCGGTGTCGCGCTGGCCGTCGGGGTCAGCGGCGGGACCATCCTGGCCATCGTGCCCGGACTGCTGCTCCAGGGAATCGGACTCGGCATCGTGCTGACGGTCAACGACCCGGTCGGCATGAACGCGATCGCCGACAGCGAGCAAGGTGAAGGGGCGGGCATCATCAACACCGCCGAGCAGGTCGGCGGCGCGCTCGGGATCGCCGGACTCGGCGCGCTGCAGCTCGGCGTCTACTTCCAACTCATCAACGCCCGACTGGCCGAGCAGGGCATCACCCCGACGGCGGACGAGGTCACGGTGGTGAAGGACTTCATCGCCCAGGCGGAACAGCGCGGGCTTCGCAACGTGCCGCAGAACCCGATCGTCGAGCAGGTGTACGAGCTCTTGATCCAGACGCACGCGCAGTCGTTCCAGGTCGCCTTTTTGGTCTCGGCGGGCCTGGCTCTGATCGGCGCCATCTGCAGCTGGGTGCTGGTGCGTCACGACCAGCGGACGGTCTCGGGTCCCGTGTTCGGCCGGCGCTCGCGCTGGATCCGCGCTACTCCCGGCGCGGTGGGCGAGGGCCTGACCCGGTTGCCAGCGCCGAACGAGTCCGGCGAACCGGACGACCGGCGGCACTGAATGCACTGGATCTGCACTGAATCTGCGCCACTGAATCTGCGCCACTGAATCTGCGCCACTGAATCTGCGCCACTGAATCTGCGCCACTGAATCTGCGCCACTGAATCTGCGCCGCTGAATCGGGCTGTCAGTCCCGATCCTTACGGTGAGCCGATGTCCTCGACGGGTCCGGCAACGAGCCAGCGCCTGGCCGTTGCCGTGCTCTGTGCCGTTCAGTTCGTCGACGTTCTCGGGGTGACCAGTGTCATCACCGCGATTCCCGCGATCCTCGCCGGTCTCGCCGCTCCTCCCGAGGCGACGGGCTTGCTCGCCACCGGATACGCGATGTTCTTCGGCGGGCTGCTCGTGCTGGGGGCGCGCCTCGGCGATCGGTACGGGCACCGCCGGGTGCTCCTGCTCGGCATCATGCTGTTCGCGGCGGTGGCGCTCGTCGGAGCCACCGCCGGCGGCATCGGGCAGGTGTTGGTGGCCCGCGCCCTGCAGGGTACGGCAGCCGCGATCAGCGTGCCCTGCGCACTCCGACTGCTGCTGCACGCCACTCCCGACCCCGACGCGCGACGCGGCGCCGTGGCCTGGTGGAGCGCCAGTGGCGCGGTTGCCGGAGTTCTCGGGTACCTCATCGGCGGAGCGTTGACCGCCGCCGCCGGCTGGCGGGCGGTGTTCTGGATCAACGCTCCGATCGGCGTGTTTCTGCTGGCCGGAGTCATCATGTTCGTTCCCGTCCTGATCCCGCAGGAGCGGCGGACCCGCCTCGATTTGGCCGGCGCCGGTCTGCTGATCGCGGCCGTGATGGCCGTGATCGTCGGATGCTCCCTGCTCGAAAGTCCGCAGCTGAGGCCCACCGGGGTGCTGGTGATCGTGGCCGGCCTGGCGATCGCCGCTCTGTTCGTGGTGCAGCAGCGGCGGGCGGCGGAGCCCTTGATCCCCCGCGCAGCGGCCGCTTCCGAGCCGCTGCGGGTCGGGACGGCGGTCTCGTTCGTGAACACCGCGACCACGAGTTCCGCTGGGGTGCTGGCCACCCTGCTGCTCCAACAGCAACTCGGCGTCTCCGCACTCCAGGCGGGTCTGCTGCTGATGCCGCTGAGCGTGGCGGTCGTGGTCGGCTCGCTGCTGACCCGCCCGCTCGGCCGCCGGCTGTCACCCGCCCGGTTGGCTGGGCTGGGTCTTGGCGGCATCGCCCTCGGCAATGCCCTGCTGGCCCTGACGGTCGGCACCCTCGGCGGGGTCGTGGCCGGCGCGGTCGCGGTCGGCGCCGGCTTGGGTATCGCCTCGGTCGCGGCCACCACGATCGGCACGGACGTGCCCGAAGAGCTCAGCGGTAGTGCGACCGGCCTGCTCAACACGGGCGCCCAGTTGGGTACAGCTATCGGGGTCGCTGCTCTGGTCACGGTGGCGGCGAGCGTTTCGGGGAGGGCCGGAACCGCCCTCGCCTGGTCCCTCGCAGCGGCCGCGGCGGCCGTGACCGGAGTCGTCATGTTCCGGCGGAGTCGGCGAACCCCGTCCGAGGCGGAGCCGTAGCCGCTGGGCCGATTCAATTCGGCATCGGGTAGCCGCGCTCACGAGCCAGATCCTCGACCAGTTTGTTCAATCGGCTCCACGCCGGCGAGGCGTCGAGATTGTGCTCCGACACCAGTCGGTAGCGATCGCCGTCCAAGGGCGCCCACTTCGGGAGCTCTTCCGCCGCGACGCCGACCGGATAGATCTGCTCCATCAGCGCCACGGATTCAGTCGCCAGCTCAGGCAGCCGATGATCGTCAGCCGGCAGGGCCGCCACGGCGGCCACCAGACCGGCGATGGACGGGTCGCCCGTGCGGCTCAACACCAGCCACGGCAGCACGATGCCGATAGCCGCGTTCCCGAACAGGGAAAGGGCTTCGGCGGCGATGAAGAGCGGCAGGGAGGCCTTCGGATTGAGCATGGTGATCAGCATGAGAGGTTGACGCTACGTCAGGGCAAGTGAGAACCTTCAAACCCTTCGACAGGCTCAAGGAGCGCATCCGGAGCCCGAGGACGAGACCTGGAAATCGTGACCGCTCGCGATCAGCAGCTCAGCGCGTCGGACGGACCTCCAGGGGTTCCCGGTCGGGATCGGTGACCCGGACCCAGAGACCCGAGTCGTCCTCGACCGTGGTGGCGGCGTAGCCGTCGGCCTGGAGCCGGCCCGCGAGCGCGTCGAACGGTTCGCTGGTCTCCGCGCCGACGTCGACTAGGTACGGCGACCCGGGCGGGACCGAGGGGGACTTGCCCGTCGACGCGCGAAGGCCGATCACGCCGGATCCCGGACCCGCGGTCAGCGGCAGGTAACCGTCGGCGGGCTCGATGGCCTCGAATCCGAAGCCGGCAAAGAATTCCGCCTCCCGATCGACGTCGGACACCGAGCAGATCGCCACCACACCCATCGACGCCGCCACCGTCTGGTCCAGGAACTCCTCCGCGGCCCCGGGTCCGCCGTCAGACGCCTCGTTGAGCCCGATGATCAAGCCCGACGGAGCGGTGATGGCACCCTGCTGCCCATCCGGCTCGGCCCAGACCCGGACCTGCAGCCCCCGCCCGCGGATTGCGTCTGCGGCGGCCGGGACATCGGCGGTCAGCAGATTCAGCGTCGTCCGACCCGCGGCGACCGCGGACGCCGTGGCGACGTCGTGCACTCCCAACCGGCCCGAACTGCCGACGAAGGTCGCGTACGTCTTTGACGGGCGGCTGACCGTCCGATGCATCCCCAGCGAGGCGAAGAACGTGATCATGGCGGCCGGATCGGCCGAGAAGCGCAGCGGCCAGATCGAGAACCGTGGGGTCATCGTGACTCCTTCCGAGCCAGGTAGCTGGCAATGTAGACCAACGGTGCGTTCCAGCGGATGCAGATGTCGTTCGTCGTCTCCGAGGTCGGCTCGTCGAGGTAGCACAGCTGGGGCGGCCGCCCTGCGAGCCGCGGGTCGCTCGGGAAGCCGGGCGTCTCGGTCGAGTTCGCGCCGCCGGTGAGAGCGCCCGCCGGTGCGGGCGGGAAGGCGGGGTCGAGTTCGTGGCCGAACTGCCGGGTGCGCGGGTGGGCCGAGGAGTCCGGGCCGTACCCGACGACGTAGCTCTGGCCGAGGCCGTTGCGGCCCAGCAGATAATCCATCCCGCTCGCGACGGCGGCGCGCAGATCTTCTTCCCCGGTCAGTTCGGCCGCGGACGCGAGAACCACCAGATTGTTGAGGATCCGGCCGTTGGAGCCCCAGGCCCAGCCGCCGTCCGGAGCGTACGGCTGGCCCCACGGCTGGTTCTCCTGCAGGTCTTGCAGCCTCCGGGCCGCCTCGAACACGCCCTCCGAGATCCGTTCTCCGTCCGGCATCCGCGCGGCCGCCTCGGCCAGATCCAGTCGCGCCGGCGCCGCCATTCGGTCGAAGTCGAATCCGCCGTCGTCGAAGGCCGGACGCCGATGCCAGGGCGAGCCGAGCACGTCGTCGAGGTACCGCTGCTCCCCGGTCGCCAACCACAGTTCCGCCGCGGCCCAGTAGAAGTCGTCGGACGGGTCCGAGTCACCGTACGGGCCGCCACCGAACCGGCCCTCGTCGTCCGGAGCGATCAGGATCGGGTGCCGGTGGGCCGCCCCGTACGCGGCCCGGGCGGCGACCAGCAGCCGATCGGCATACGCCGGGTCGAACCGCCGCAGCCGCCGGCCACCATGCGCGGCGACGGCCGCCAGGTGCAGGGTGGCTGTCGTCGAGGGACGGTGCAGCACCCGGGCCGTGGGATCCTCGTGCGCCCAGCCCGGCAGCGGCGACCACTCGGTCCCATGGACCCGGTGGAACACCATCCCGGCCAACCGACGATCAGGCGGCACCCGCATCCGCAGCAGCCAGTCGAGCTGCCAGCGGCACTCCTCGACCAGGGTCGCCGCCATCGGGTCCGCCACCGGGATCAGCGGCAACGCGTTCAGCAACTGCCAGACCGCGATACTGCCGCTGGTCGCGTACTTCCCGTAGTCGCCCGCGTCGTACCAGCCGCCGGAGACGTCGAACGTGCCCGGACAGGTCCAGCCCGGGTAGAGCCGCTGGGCCTCGGGCCCGGTCCACGCGGGCACCGCCGAGTCGGCTGGATGGCCGGTCGGCCGAGCGTAGCCGGGAGCGCGGTCGCCATCGATCGGGCAGCCGGACCGGAGCAGGTAGAACACCTCGAGGGCGTCGCGCGCCAGGCCCGCGTACAGATCGGTCGCGACGGTGAACGGATGGCTGCGGTTCTCGCCGATCTGCACGACCAGACCGGTACCGGGCGTCCGGAGGGCGGTGAAGTCGAGCCGGTGGACCGGCTGTCCCGACGTCGGCTCGGGACGGATGGGCCAGGGCCGCGTCTCCCCCTGCCACACCACCGTGCCGTCCGGTCCGAGCACCACGAAGTCGGCCGGATCGGCCGCGTTGTCGACCCAGGTCGCCTGCTTGGGTCCGTCGCGCAGGTAGCCGAGCTGGTTGACGCGGATCGCGGGCCGGGACATCAGGTCGAGCCTGCCATCCCGGCGCGGCTCGTAGGGTGGCGGGCATGACTCGTACGGCCGTCGTCACCGGCGCCTCCCGGGGACTCGGCGCGGTGATCGCCCGCTCCCTGGCCGAGGCCGGCTGGGCCGTAGCCGTCAACTACCGCAACGACACCGACGCCGCCGACGCCGTGATCGCCGCCATCCAGGCGGCCGGCGGGCGAGCCGCGGCCTACCGCGGCGACGCCACCGACGAGACCGACGTCGCCACCCTGGTCGAGCGGGCCGGAGCGGACCTCGGGCCGGTGCTGGCCGTCGTCGCCAACGCCACCGGGCCGCAGCCGCCGACACCGGTCGAAAACCTGAGCTGGCAGCTGCACCTCGACCAACTGACCTTCTTCGTGAAGAGTCCGACCCTGCTGGTCCAGGCCGCCCTGCCGGCGATGAAGGAGCACCGGTTCGGTCGGGTCATCCTGATCGGTTCGGACATGGTGGACCGAGCCAAGCCCCAGTGGTCCGCCTACAGCGCGGCGAAGGCGGCCCAGATCGGGCTGACGAAGGTCTGGTCCCGCGAACTCGGGCCGCACGGTGTCACGACCAATCTGGTCGCGCCCGGTTTCATCCCCGTGGAGCGGCACGCCGGCGCGGACACGGAGGGGTACCGGCGCGAGGTCCCACTGGGGCGGATGGGCACCCCGGCCGACATCGCCTCCACGGTGACCTATCTGGCCTCCGACGCCGCCGGCTTCATCACCGGTCAACGGATCTCGGTCAACGGCGGTCACACGCTCTGATCGGACCCGCAACCTCCGACCCGTTGTGACGAAGTGCACCGTCGTCGGTGCGGTTTGTCACACCGCCCTGGCGGCCGCGGCGTCGCCGGCTCGCCAGGACCGCTCGAGGCTGCCGAAGAGGGCCGGATAGACCAGCAGGTGCCGGAACGGTCGGATGCCCGCCATGTACGCGGCCCCCAGCACCCCGTTCGGCCTGACCAGCACCGCCAGCTGCCCCCGGTAGGCGCCGCGCCGGTCGGGCACCCAGCTCAGATGCAGCACGGCATGCACCGTGTCGTTGGCGATCTCGGCCGCCCACTCGTTGTCGAGCGCGTACAGCGGGCGGAAGTGACCGCGCTCGCGCTCCGGCGGCAGGGCGCGCAACTCCGCGGGTAGCCGCTCTCGCAGACTCGGTACCCGGCGACCCAGGCCGGCGTCGGGCCGGTCCCAGCGGAACAACCGGCCGAGGACCCAGCGCGCATCCCAGAGCATGCGGACCACCCAGGGGGCCCCTCGAGGGAACTCGCTCGTGAACATGGCGTCCACGAGCCGGGTCAACTCACCCGGCCCGCCCGGGGTTGGCAACGCCCAGACGTCCTCGATGTCGAAGTCGGCCGCGATCTCGTGGATCAGCCAGGGGCGGTCGGTGTGTGCGGTGTCCGGCAGCTTGGTGACCATCAGAACCCTTCCATACGCTTGCGTACGGAAGAAACCCTACGCCCGGCGGATCGGCAACGCCACCGCAACCCGGTCCGGGTCCAGCGCAGCAGGCGGCGTCCCGAGGACGACCGCATCCGCCCGCTCCCAGGGCAGGTCGGTCGCCAGGAACGGGACTTCCTGGGCGATCCATTCGTGCCAGAACGCGATCGAAGCCGCCTCGTCGCCGTTGACCCCGCTGGCGACGTCCCGGGCGATGCCGCGCCGCTCGGCCTCGACGAAATCGGACTGCACCCACACGGCCGCGTCGATCAAACCGGCAAGCGCGCATTGTGACGCTCCGACGCCCTCGACGACCAGGACCCGGACGTCGCTCGGGAGCTCGATCAGGCCCGACCGGCCACGCTCGTCCCATGCCGGCGGACGGTACCGGACCGCCCCGCCGGCGCGGAACGGATGCAACACCCCATCGGCCATCAGGTCCGCCCAGCCGAACATCGGTGCGTACCAGCTGACGTCGTCCACCTCGACCAGCGCGGACTCGGAGAGCACAGACTGCAACCGCCGGGCCAGGGTGGACTTGCCACTTCCGCTCCGTCCGTCCACGGCGATGACGAGCCGCCCCTGAGAAGCACTCCTCGGGAAGGTCGGTTTCAGCACGACGCGGACCAGCAGATCCTGCGCGAACTCAGCCAGCGGGACCGGCCGCCACGGTCCGGCCACCGGCTCTCCCGGCCCAGGCGTCAGCTGCACTGCGGCGTCGAGATCCCGGCCGGGTCGCGGGATGGGCTCGTCCGAGCGGCCCGGCTCAACGGTCGTGGTACTCGTGATCGGGAAACCGGTCGTACATCAGGTCGCCTTCGATGCCGTGCTCGAGGTACATCTTCAGCGAGGCCAGGACGAGGGTGAATCCCGACATTGCGTCGATCGCCTGGCCCGCAGCGTCGTCGCCCTCGAATTTGTCGAGGAAGACCCGAACCAGGGTCGCCTCGCCGCGGTCGCCGAACTCGATCCGGAGCAGCTGCCCCTCGTCCCAGCTCAACAGCAGGAGCTCACCGGGTACGGACTCGATGACCTCGACGTCGACCTCCGAGCCTTTGACCTTGAACCGCCAGTGCGCGGTGGCGCCGTCGACAAGGCGGACCGTCGAGTCCGCCAGCCAGAACCGCCGGATCTGCTCGGGGTCGGCGAAGGCCTCCCAGACCTCGATCGGCGGCCGGCGAACCAGCAGGCTGATGTCGACGGTTGGCACGTAAACAGCCATGCACCCACTCTTCCAGACCAGCGCGGGAGGATGGCCCCGTGGGGGAACCGCGACTGGTCGTGAGATTCCCGGTCGACGACCGGGAGCTGACCGACCTGCACGCCCGGGCCTTCGGCAACTCCCCCGATGGGCCTGAGCCGTGGGCGGAGCGACTGGCGCGACACGGCGTGTCCTGGGTCGGGGCCTTCGTCGGTGACCGACTCGTCGGCTTCGTGCACGCGTGCGGAGATGGTGGTCGGCACGCCTTCTTGTTGGACACGGTGGTCGACCCGGAGCAGCAGGGACGCGGGATCGGCCGCGCTCTGGTGCAGCGCCTGGTCGCCGAGGTACGCGGGGCCGGCTGCGAGTGGCTGCACGTCGACTACGAACCGGGGCTCGCGCCGTTCTACCGCGACTGCGGGTTTGCCCCGACCGAAGCCGGGCTGCTCCGGGTGGCCGACTGAATCTCAGAAGCGGAAGCGGGTCATGTCCTTCGGGAACGAGAACCAGGCCAACGCCGTCACGGGCGTGATGACCCGCAACCCGCCCCCGTCCTCGCCGGCCCAGGAGTCCGGGCCGGGCGTGTAACCCGAGTCCCGATACTTGCCGAACGCCTCGGCCAGCCGCGCTCCGAGTCCGTCCGGGTCCGCGCGGGTTGGCTCGCTGGTGCCCTCGACGATCACCGCCTCCCAGCCGTTCTCCAGATTCAGCGTGACGTGCGGGTTCTCGCGCAGATTCTGCGCGTGCCGGGTGGTCGGAGCCCCGTCGTAGAAGAACCGGCCATCGAGCCAGACGCCCCACCGGGGGACGACATGCGGTCGTCCGTCAGGCCGAACGGTCGCGAGCCAGTAGTGCAGGGCGCCGATCAGACGCTCCTCGACCTGGGCCCAGGTCAGCAGACCCTTGCGGGAGGTGGGTACGCCGTACCCGTCCGGGACGGTCGGACGCGAACGGCGTGGAACAGAGGTGTCATCCGCCATTTCTGCACCGTAGCGACTGGCACCGACACATCGATATCCCCTGGGCCCCACCGGTCTAGACGCGTAGGGTCGGGGCCCGTGAATGACGTCGACGAGCAGGACCGCGGAAGCGATGATCCGGCGGACGGCTGGTTCCCGGAGAGTGTGGCCGTGGACTACGACGGTCCGGGCGGAACAAACGCCCCCGAGGCGGTGGTCCCGGTCCTCGAGGTACTGGAGGAACTGGCCCGTGGCGGTCGGGTACTCGAGTTCGCGGTCGGTACCGGGCGGATCGCGGCCCCGTTGGCCGAGCGCGGCAGTCAGGTGGCGGGAATCGAGATGAGCCGGGCCATGGCGGCCCGGGTCGTGGACAAACCCGGCGGAGCCGGGGTCGACGTCACGATCGGCGACATGACGAGCACCCGGGTGCCGGGTGAGTTCTCGCTGGTCTTCCTGGTCTTCAACACCATCAGCAATGTGACGACCCAGGACGGCCAGGTCGCGGTGTTCGGCAACGCAGCGACCCACCTCCGCCGCGGCGGACTGTTTCTGATCGAGGTCGGCCTCCCCGACCTGCGCCGACTGCCGCCCGGCCAGGACACCGTCCCGTTCACCGTGGCTCCGGGCGCGGGCGGCGGTGGCTATGTCGGCTTCGACCAGTACGACGTGGTCACCCAGAAGTTCAGCTCCAATCACGTCACGGTGTCGGCCGACGGGACGGGCCAGTTCCGCCGGATTCCGTTCCGGTACGCCTGGCCCGCCGAGATGGACCTGATGGCCCAGCTCGCCGGGATGAAACTGAAGTACCGCTGGTCGGGTTGGGATCGGGCCCCGCTGACGGCGAACAGCACCCGGCACGTGTCGGTCTGGGAGAAGCTCTGAGGTAGGGCTCGACCGTCCGCGCAGCGCGCCGACGGCCGCTCGCGAATCTGCTGAGAGCGGAAAGCTGTGGCCGGCTCGCGACCAACGCCTATCGTGACGCCATGGGTGCCGTCCTCAGGTTCTCCCGGCCGCCGCACACCGGCGCGCCCGCCGCCCGCACCGCGGCCGATCCGCTCTGGCGCGAACTCGCCGGCGGGGCGCTCCGCGCGAGTCGCCATCACCAAGGCCGAACCCTCGCCCAGGTTGCGGCCCGAGCCGGCGTCTCCGTGCAGTACCTGTCGGAGGTGGAGCGCGGCCGGAAGGATCCGTCGTCGGAGATCCTCGCCGCCGTGGTCGGCGCGCTCGACCTCAGGATGGGCGATCTGCTGTACGCGGTCGGCCGGCGGATTGAGAGCCTCGGCGGCCCGTCGTCTCGACGGATCCCCTCCCAGGCTCCCGACGGACCCGTCGCGCTGGCCGCCTGAACCGTCAGCCGGTCAGACCAGGTCGCAGCTTCCGGCTGTCGACGATGTGGTCGGCCAACCCGTACGCGATCGCGTCCTCGGCGGTGAGGATCAGATCCCGGTCGGTGTCGGCATGGACCTGCTCGACGGGCCGTCCCGTGTGCCGGCTCAGCACCCCCTCCATCTGGGTCCGGACGCGGACCAGCTCCTTGGCCTGCAGCACGAGATCGGGCAAGGAACCCTGACCCGACGTCGAGGGCTGGTGCAGGAGCACCCGGCCGTGCGGCAGGATCGCCCGCCGCCCCGGCGTACCGGCGGCCAGCAACACCGCCGCCGCGGACGCCGCCTGGCCGACGCAGGTGGTCGCGACGGGAGCGGCGATGAACTGCATGCAGTCGTAGATCGCCAGCATCGCCGTCATCGAGCCGCCGGGGGAATTGAGATACAGATCGATGTCCAGATCACTGTTCTCCGACTCCAGATGAAGCATCTGGGCGACGACCACGTTCGCGACGCCGTCGTCGATCTCCGTGCCCAGGTAGACGATCCGGTCACTCAACAGCCGGCTGTAGATGTCGACGGCGCGCTCGCCGGTCGGTCGCTTCTCGACGACGCTCGGGATGGTGTAGCTGCTCATAGCGTCCGGCCTCCCAGACCGACCAGACCACGACCGGCCGGGGCCACATCGTCCACCGACGCGATGACGGAGTCGATCAATCCGTAGTCCCGCGCCTCGCCGGCGGTGAACCACCGGTCACGCAGTGAGTCGGCCTCGATCCGCGCCAGCGGCTGCCCTGTGTGCTCCGCGATCAACGCCAGGACGGTGTCGCGGACGTGTTCCAGATTCTTGGCCTGGATCTCGACGTCCACGGCCGTACCGCTGATGCCGGCCGATCCCTGGTGCATCAGCACCCGGGCGTGCGGCAGGGCGTACCGCTTCCCGGGCGTGCCGGCCGAGAGCAGGAACTGGCCCATGCTGGCCGCCAGCCCCATGGCCAGCGTGCTGACGTCGTTGGGGATCAGCCGCATCGTGTCCATGATCGCCAGTCCGGCGCTGACCGATCCGCCGGGTGAATTGATGTACAGGCTGATGTCCCGGCGCGGATCCTCCGCCGACAGCAACAGAAGCTGGGCGCAGATCCGGTTGGCGACGGGATCGTCCACCTCCTGACCCGAGCACCACGATCCGTTGGTAGAGCAGCCGGGAGACCAGCTGATCGTCGAAGCCGCCGACCGGCTGCGTGTGTTCGCGAGCGATGATCATGGATGTCCTTGTCCTCGATGGGTTCTTGCCGAGGACCACGCTGCCCGCGCCAAGGCAGCCGGACCAGACCGCATAGCTCACAGCAGATCCGCCCTGAGCGGACTCGGGCGCTAGCGCCGGCGATCCACGATGTCCTGCTACCGCTTGAGCGGCAGCTCCTCGAGCCGCGTCTGGACGGTTCGGCCGCTCTCCCAGGAGTTCGCACCCAGCACCACGTCCGGCATGGGGATGTCGGCTCGGCTCTCGCTTCCGGTCCACTGTGGAGTAGCCGAGGCGGCGATCGCGCTCGACGATCATCGCCTCATCCGCCTGCCCGTCCTCGGTGAAGGCCATCATCAGCTGCGGGATGCCGTACGGAAACTCATCGCGGTCGTACTGCCAGGTGTGGAACGTCTTTCCGTAGGTTGTCACGAGATCTTCGAAGTAGGCGTGCTCCGCCAGCTCGGGAACTGCCCGGGGCGACCAGCACCCCTGACTTCACCTCGTAGTGGTGGCTGTGCCAGAGCCGCTTCTCCTCGTCCGGCAAGGTCGCGAAAGCGTTCCTCGCTCATGATGTACTCGATGCCGATCAGCCGGGCATCAGGCGCGTTGCGGTCGAAGATCACGCACTGGTGCAGGTCGTGGCTGCAGGTGGATGCAGAAGTGCGTCGCCTCGACCTGCCGGCCCATGCTCGTCGGCGTACATGTGGAAGCCGTTGAGGTAGGTGCTCATCGCCTCCACCGGGTACTTGCGCTGGACGGCTGCCGACGCCAGGTCGAGAAGACGATGCTTGAGCGGGTGCCCCTTCCCCACTTTGGCGGCCGTCAACACCTTCCTGCCCACCAACGCTGCGAACGCAGCTGCCGCGCCGGTCGCGACACCGACGCCGAAAGAGTTGAGAAGGTTCGACCGTGAGCGGCCCGGATCGGACCCATCGATGCAGCGCATGAACAGCTCGTACCCTCGCCGACTCACGTGCAAACCACCGCACGCCAGACCCGACCAACCACGCCGCCACGGCGCACCAGCCGGAGTTGCCTAGAATCCGTTCCCATCATGAGCAGCCACACCCGAGACGTCGCCACCGCATTCTCCGGCCACCGGTTCCACGAGGCCTACGACCATCTCGCCCCCGATGTCGTCTGGGTCGGTGCCGGCGGTTTCCGCATCGAAGGCAAGGACGGGGTCATCGCGACCTGCGAAGAGACCGACACCGAACTCGCCCACACTCACCACCGAGTTCACTCGCTTCCTCGTCGTAGCCGACGACCAGACCGCCGCGGTCGACGCCATCGGCCGCTACACCGACCCCGAGGGCGAGATCTCCATCGTCTCCTCCTGCGATGTCTACGAATTCCGCGACGACCTCGTCACCCAGATCACGTCCTACACCGTCGAACTCCAACCCCCGGCATGACCTGTCATCTCGTCGCGCTCTGCCTCGCCGCGAACGAACCGCTCCGGCTCGCGCCGTTCTGGGCCGGACTCCTGGGTTGGCGGGCTGACCAGGATCCTGACGGTGTCGTCCTGCTGCCGAGCGACGACACCGGGTTCGGGCTGCGCCTTGTTGCGAGTTACGAACAGAAGGTCACCCAGAACCCGATGCATTTCGACCTGACCAGCACGTCGGTCGATGACCAGCAGCAGACGGTGGCGACGGCGCTCCGCCTCGGCGCCCGTCACATCGACGTCGGTCAACGCGACGATGAGGATCACGTTGTGCTCGCCGACCCCGAAGGCAACGAGTTCTGCGTGATCGAGCCGGGCAACAACTTCCTGGCGGACTGCGGTTTCGTCGGGGCGCTCGCCTGCGATGGCTCGCAGCAGGTCGGCTACTTCTGGAGCGACGCCTTGGGCTGGCCGCTGGTCTGGGACCAGGATCAAGAGACCGCCATCCGCTCGCCGCACGGCGGTCCCAAGATCACCTGGGGCGGTCCGCCGCTGATGCCGAGGTCGGGCCAGCAGCGGCTGCATTTTGATCTGGCCCCGCCCGCCGACGGTGATCAGCAGGTCGAGGTCGAGCGTCTGGTAGCGCTCGGTGCGGCCGTGGTCGGCCGCGGCCGCGGCGAGCCCCGGAGTGTCACCCTGACGGATCCCGACGGCAACGAGTTCTGCGTACTGAGCACCGCTGGCGGGTTAGTACCCTCGCCAGACCAGACTTCAGTGCGCTGATTCACCCTCTCGAGGGGACGGCAGGTGGTTGCGGATCTGGAACAGTCGGATGCTGGGCCGGCAGCCGCCGGCGCGCTCGGCGTTGGTTTGGAGGGTGACGGATGACCACATCGATCCAGCGGCAGGTGCTGCCGATTCCTCATCAGGCGGTGGACTCGCCGGCGACCTACGATGCGAAGGATCCCGAGACGGCCTTCCCGCCGATCGAGCCGCTTTTGCCCCCGGAGGGGGCCCCGAACGTCTTGGTCGTGTTGATCGACGACTGTGGCTTCGGTGCCTCGAGCGCGTTCGGCGGTCCGATCGACACCCCGACCTTCGAACGGTTGGCCGACCAGGGTTTGAAGTACACCCGGTTTCACAACACGGCACTGTGTTCGCCGTCTCGGGCGGCGTTGTTGTCCGGTCGAAATCACCACAGCGTTGGCATGGGTGGGATCACCGAGATCGCGACGTCGGCACCGGGCTACAGCTCGGTGCGGCCCAACGACTGTGCGCCGCTGGCGGAGACGTTGAAGTTGAACGGATACTCGACCGCGCAATTCGGCAAATGTCATGAGGTGCCGGTGTGGCAGACCAGCCCGATGGGTCCGTTCGACGCCTGGCCTTCGGGGGGCGGCGGGTTCGAGTACTTCTACGGCTTCATCGGCGGTGAGACGAATCAGTACGCGCCGGCCCTCTACCACAACACGACGCCGGTCGACCCGGACCGGACCCCGGAGGAGGGTTATCACCTCACCGACGACATCACCGATCACGCCATCTCGTGGGTACGCCAGCAGAAGGCCCTGATGCCCAACAAGCCCTTCTTCATCTACTACGCACCCGGCGCCACCCATGCTCCGCATCACGTACCTGGGGAATGGTCGGACAAGTACCGTGGCCGGTTCGACCAGGGGTGGGACGCACTGCGGGAGGAGACCTTCGCCCGTCAGCGGGAGCTGGGGGTGGTGCCGGAGTCGGCGGAGCTGACCGCCCGACACGACGAGATCCCAGCCTGGGAGGAGATGCCGGACGACCTGAGACCGGTCCTTGCCCGCCAAATGGAGGTCTACGCCGGGTTCCTGGAACACACGGATCATCACGTCGGCCGGCTGATCGACGCCCTCGCCGAGCTGGAGGTTCTCGACGACACCCTGCTCTACGTGATCATCGGCGACAACGGCGCCTCTGCCGAGGGCGACGTGCAGGGCTGCTTCAACGAGTTGATCAACCTCAACGGTGCCGCCGAGCTGCAGACCGCGGAGTTCATGCGCGACCGGATCGACGACTTCGGCACCCCGGCCGCCTACAACCACTACGCGGTCGGCTGGGCCCACGCCATGAACACGCCGTACCAGTGGACCAAGCAGGTCGCCTCGCACTGGGGCGGCACCCGGACCGGGACGATCGTGCACTGGCCCTCGGCCATCAGCTCCTGCGGTGAAACCCGGCACCAGTTCCATCACGTGATCGACGTCGCCCCGACCGTTCTCGCGGCCGCCGGCATCCCGGAACCCAGCTTCGTCCACGGCGTGCAGCAGCGGCCCTACGAGGGTGTCAGCATGGCCTACACGTTCGACGACGGCGAAGCCGCCGACCGGCGCCGGACCCAGTACTTCGAGATGTTCGTCAACCGCGGCATCTACCACCAAGGCTGGGCAGCCGTCACCCGGCACTCGATTCCCTGGAAACAAGGCAAACCGCTGCCGCCGATCGACGATGACGTCTGGGAGCTCTACGGGCCCGACGACTGGACCCAGGCTCACGACCTCGCCACCGAGCAGCCCGATCAACTTGCCCACCTGCAGCGCAAGTTCCTGCTCGAAGCAGCGAAGTACAAGGTGTTCCCGCTCGACGACCGCCGAATCGAGCGGTTCAACTCCGACCTTGCCGGTCGGCCGACACTCATCCGCGGCAACCGGCAGGTGCTGTTCGGCGGCATGGGCAGACTCACCGAGAACACCGTGTTGAACGTGAAGAACAAGTCCCACGCCGTCACCGCCGACCTCACCGTCCCCGACGGTGGCGCCAATGGCGTCATCGTTGCCCAGGGCGGCGCCTTCGGCGGCTGGAGCATCTATCTCCACGAAGGCCACCCCAGCTACTGCTACAACCTGTTCGGTCTCCAACGCACCCACGTCCGCGCCGACCAGACCGTGCCGGCCGGTGATCACCAAATCCGCCTCGAGTTCACCTACGACGGCGGCGGACTCGGCAAAGGCGCAACCGCCAACCTGTACCTCGACGGCGCCCAGATCGCCAGCGGACGCATCGACGCCACCGTGCCCCTGGCCTTCTCCGGAGACGAAACCCTCGACGTGGGATCCGACACCGGCACTTCCGTCAGCGACGACTTCACGAGCCAAGACAGCCACTTCACGGGGCGCATCCACCGCGTCCAGATCGACCTCGGCGACGACGCCACCGACCACGACCACCTGATCAGCCCAGCAGAGCGCATGCGGATCATCACCACGCGCCAATAGACTTGCCGCCCGGCCGGTGTCACCCTGTCCGGGCGATGTCATAGGGGTCAAAGCTGGTCAGGTTGGTGTCATGGCTGCTGAACTTGTGAACGTCGACAACTTCGTCCGCGCCGAGACTGACCGGATGTTCGCTGCCCTGCAACTGCAGGGTGGAGTGAACGTGCTTTTCCACCACCGGGAGCCGGCCCGTCTGGACGAGCAAACCGTCATCCGACAGAACCGGGACACCCTCTACTCCAGCGTTGTCGCCGACATCAGTCAGGGCGCCACCCTGACCGTTCCCGATTCCGGTGCCCGCTACCTATCGGTGATGGTGGTCAACCAGGACCACTACATCAACCGCATCTTTCACGAGCCGGGTGACTACGAGCTGACAATCCACGAGTTCGACACCGACTACGTGCTGGTGGCCGCCCGGATCCTGGTCGACCCGAACAACCCCGACGACGTCGCAGCGGTCAACCGCCTGCAGGACCAGCTACGGCTCACGGCCGGATCAGCCCGCCCGTACGTGGCTGCCGACTACGACCAGGCGTCCCTGGACACCACCCGCGATGCCCTCCTGACCCTCACCCGAGGACTCGCCCGTTTTGACCATGCGTTCGGCCGGCGCGACGACGTCGATCCGATACGTCACCTCATCGCTTCGGCCAGCGGCTGGGGAGGCCTACCCGAGCAGGAGGCGTTCTATCTCAACGTCGACCCCGGTTTGCCGGTGGCGAACTACCGGCTCGAGGTCGGAGACGTGCCCGTGGACGCGTTCTGGTCGATCTCGGTCTACAACGCCGCCGGCTACTTCGAGCCCAACGATCGGGGCGTCGTCAGCATCAACAGCGTGACTGCCGAACGCAACGACGCCGGGTCGATCACGATCCGCTTCGGCGATGGAGACGAGGCCAACACGATCGGCGTCATGGAAGGCTGGAACTACGCCGTCCGCCTCTACCAACCCCGACCCGAGATCCTCGACGGTTCTTGGATCTTCCCCGGCCTGCAGCCAGCGGACACGTAGGGCCGCCTGGGCAAGGTCTGCGCGCGATGGGCAGGCCGATTCGATCAGGAGTTCAGCGGTTTCGTCTTGTGGTCGCTCGAGGGGCACCATCTGAGTTGACCAGAGTTTGGCTCAGGGCCGACGCGGCGCTCCGCCGATGATCGCGAGCGCCAAGCCGATCAGGGGTCGAGGCGATATCCGGATCGCCCGCTCGGCTCGGACCCGGCGGCTGGCGACCCGCCGCTGCTGAATCGCGGTCAGGACCGCGTGCCGCTCGGCGGCGAACCGGCTGAGTTCTGCGTGGTCGGGTCGGGGGGCGATGAGTTGAAGGGTGTGCATGATCGTGTCCTATTGAGCGAGTGATGAATGGTGCTGGAAGTTGTGCGGTGGGAGTCCGGCCCTCGGTCGAGGGCCGGACTCCAGGGGAGGTGGGGTCAGGCGCGTCGCGCGGTCACCAGGAGGTACTCCCAGTGCATGGTCTCGTCGTTCAGGAAGCGCTCACCCAGAGCCGCCAGATCGGCATCGAGAGCGGCGACCTTCGCGGGATCGTCCGCAATGAACCGGTACACCGCGATGGTCGGCCCGTAGTTGCGCTTCATGAAGTCACGGAACTCGGCTCCGGTGTCGAACCGATCCACCTGGAGCACCTGTTGGTGCGCCACGAGATCGGTCACCCGATCGCCGAACAGGGTGTGTACGTGATCGGCCCGGCCCCACAGCGGCGCCGGCGAGGCTCCCGGGGGTGGCGGCGGGGCGTACGGCTTCATGACGGCGAAGACCTGTCCGATGAAGCCCTCCGGAGTCCAACTCAGGACGCCGATGGTGCCGCCCGGTCGGCACACGCGGAGCAGTTCGTCGGCGGCCTGTTGATGGTGCGGAGCGAACATCACCCCGATGGCCGACAGCACGACGTCGAAGCTGCCATCGGAGTACGGCAACGCCTCGGCGTCGGCGGTCTCCCAGGTGATCTCCAAGCCCTCGGCGGCGGCGTCGGCACGGCCCACGTCGAGCAGCTCGGGCGTCAGGTCGGTGGCCGTCACGCTCGCCCCGAGCCGGGCGGCGGGCAAGGCGGACGTCCCGGTGCCGGCGGCGACGTCGAGGACGCGCTGACCGGGCTGGATCGCGAGGGTGTCGACGAGGATTCCGCCGAGGGACACGACGACGTCGTTGACGACGGTGGGATAGCTCCCGCTGGCCCACATGGCGGCGTGCTTGGCCTTGAGCGCCCGGTCCTCGGGGGTGTCGGTGATCGAGGTCTCCCTCGCGTTGGTGGTGGTGTCGGTGGACACGATTTCCTCCATTTGGTTGGTTGGTGACGCAACCGTACGGACGTGGCACCCCGTCCAGCATCGGCGCCGACGCGCAACTGGCGGCCGCCGCCGGCGCCCATCGTTGGCGGCCGGCGCGTAGTCGCCGCGTGCTTCAGGAGACGCGGGTCAGGTGCGCGAGAGGAGTCTCCCCACGGCGGCCGCGCGAGCCGTGCGGCCCTGCAGTCCGAGCTTGGCGTACGTGTTCTGCAGATGCCGCTCGACGGTGCGCACCGACAGGAACAGGTCGGCCGCGATCGTGTCGTTGTCCAGCCCCTGCGCGGCCAGCCGGAGGATGTCGAGTTCGCGCGGCGACAGCGCCGCCAGAGCCGCCGCATGCACGTCGTTGGCGGCGACCGGCGCGAGGGCTAGGTCCGGTGACAGGAAGTTGGTGAGCTCGCGCAGCAACACCGGCCACGCCGGTTCGTCCGCGAGCACGATGTGGTTGTTGCTCTCCAGCGCCACCAGCCGGGCACCCTTGATGCCCGCCGCCAGCTCACGGCTGTGATCGAACTCGTTCATCTGATCACCGCGACTGTGCAGGACGAGGGTCGGCAGGTCGAGTTCCGCCATCCGGGGGGTCGAGTCGGTCACCTGGCGTTGGGAGCGGGCCAGTACGGCTGTCTCCGCGTCCACCGACATCTTCTGCAGGTCGTCGAGCCAACGCATCTGCTCCTCGGTCCCGCCCGGGATCATCATGCTGCTGAACACCCGGCGGAACTCCGACGTCGGGCGGGCCCAACCCACCCTGATCAGCGCCTCGAACGCCGCGTACAGCTCGAGCTCCTCCGGTGTGGCCGCAGCTTGGGCTCCCGCGTAGCTGCCGTAGAACGCCAGCCGGGTCAGTCGCTCAGGGTGGCGTGCGGCGTACTCGATGGCCACCGGACCGCCCTGCGCCATGGCCAACAGGGCAAATCGATCCAGCCCGGCGTCGTCGGCGACCGCCTCGAGATCGGCGACCCGCGCTTCCAGGCTGTGATCGGTCACCCCGCGATCGGAGAGGCCGTGACCGCGTTCGTCGTACCTGATGACCGTCGCGATCCGGCCGAGTTCGACCAGGTAGTGCCGCCACACCGGGCTCTGCCAGTCGAACTGCAGGTGACTCAGCCAGCAGGCGTCGATCAAGAGCGGCGGACCCGCACCGTGGACGGCGTACGCGATCCCCACACCGTCGGCCGAGCGTGCGAACCGGATGTCCTGCACAGTGTCCGCGCCGCCCGTCGCCACTCGAGAATGGTAAATCCAGCGACCGCGTCAGAACAGGGCTTTCGACGCCTCCCGTTCTCGATCTGCCAGCCGAGCCAACCGCCGGGTGCGGTGCGTGCCGACCGCCATCGCGTCGGTCGGCGATCGCTCGCGATTGGGTGACAGCGCCGATTCGGATCGTCGCGAAAACCGCTCTGATGGTGGTGTCGGGCCACAGCCCGGCAACCCACACGACACAGAAACGGAATCATCATGCACGAGTTCGCGTTGTTCGCCGGCTCGGCGGCCGCCGCGATCTTCATGATCAGTCAGCTGCCGATGTTGATCAAAGCCCGCCGGACGAAGGACCTCACCTCCTACAGCTTCGCCAACATCGGCTTGGCCAATCTCGGCAACGTGCTCTATGCGGTGTACGTCTCCCAGGTGCCCGTCGGGCCGGTCTGGGCCGTGCACGGCTTCAACCTGACCACGTCCGGGCTGATGCTGGTCTGGTATCTGCGCTACGGCCGGCGCCATAACACGCTCACTCCCGCTGCCGCTGATTCTGCTCGGCCGACCATCGCCGCTCAGCCGATCTCGTGAACCGCAGAAAGCCGGCGCCATTCGACGTGCCGGGGCGACGGTGTGCCGAGATGGAGATCGAAGATGATCAGTTTCCGCGGCTTTCCGGCGAGCGTCATGTACTCCAGCACCTGGCTCATCCGCGGGAAGGTGTTGATCAGTACGACGTCCGGCACAATCCGGTCGAGCAGGCGCCCCCAGGAGGTGTCGATGTCGGCCGCCGGCTTGCCGTCCCGCTGGGCGCGGAGAACCGCGAGCTTCTGCTCGAGACGACGGAACGCCAACAGCGTCAGGGCCACCGAGACCAGCGTGATGGCCACGAGGACAGTCAGCACGATCTCGGCCGCCGGCCGGGCCCAGCTGTCGACCACGACGTACGTTGTCGTGTCGAGGATGTAGATCAGGAACAATCCGAGGATTCCCCAGTAGATCGCGAACTCCAGGCAGACCCGGCCGTGGATGTTCAGCGGTTTGTTGCTGTAGTCCCAGAACACCGACTTGAACGCCTTCTCCATCACGAGACTCGCCAGGTATTCGAGGGTGGTGCAGAGAGCCGCGCTGAGCCCGAAGATCAGCAACGGATTCGCCAGAGGCAGAAGTAGAGGTACTGCCCGAATGTCCCTGCATACATCTCGATGTCCCCCTCGGAGTCGCCGTGGTCTCAGCCTGCAGGGGCTCGAGCGGCCGCGACAGCCGGGAAATGGGCGGCCGGAGGGACGGTTTTCTGGTGGATGCGGAGCTGCTCGGCGACGGCGCCGTCCGCGCCTCGGTGCGGTGACGCGGTGTCAGGGTGCGCCCGCGCCGCCTTCGACGGTCACGATCCGGTGGTCGTCGTTGTGGCTGAGCTCGGTGGCGAGGAACAGCGGGTCGGTGGGCAGTCGCAGCTCGAATCGGGAGTACGCGGCGAGTGCCATCGAGGCTGAACCGACCGTCACGTCGAGTACGTGGCCGCCGACGCTGCGGTCGTCGGAGATGAAGTGCAGATGCAGGCCCGCGACCGCGATCCCTTGATAGATCGCGGGTGACCAGAAGCCGACCAGCGTCCCGTGCGCGTCCGAGATGACGGTCTCGATCTGCTGCTGCGTGACCTCGGCGAGCGGCAGCGCGGGATGGCCCTGGCGCGGAGTCACCCGGACCCGAACCGTCGCGAACCGACCATCGACCCGGACCGCATGGAACAGATTTCGGCTGACCAGGCCGGCCTCCACGCGCTCGGTGAACGCGGCCAGATCGCAGTTCTCGATCGGCTCCGCGTCGACGGAGGGCAGCTGGCAGACGTCGACGAACGGCAGGATCTGGTCGTCCGCCATGCAATCCGGAGGGGCGTCGACCGTGCACTCGAACACCTTGCCGTCGACAATCACCACTTCCCCACCGAGGTGTTCGCAGCATCCGATGCCGAAGTTTCCGGCCGCCCGCACGTCCTCCACCGCGATGCCGGACTCGTACGCTCCCGCCAGCAGCGCATCGAGCACCGCGAACTGGGTCACGGCACCGGAGGTTTGAAGTCGCTCGATTGGCACGCGGAGAGGCTATCGGCCACCGGACGCGGTCTCGGCCGAGAGTAGCCACCGCCGGTAGGTTCGCATTGTGGAATGCCGAGTCAGCGACGTCGCGGTGCACTACGAGGAGCACGGTGCAGGTACGCCAGTCCTTGTGCTGCATGGGGCCTTCGTCGATCACCGCGAGGTCGAGGCCTGCTTCGATCCTGCCCTCGATGCGTACGGCGGGCTTCGACGCGTCTATCCCGACCTGCCGGGGATGGGGCGGACCCCGGCGCCGGCAACGCTGCGTAGCGCCGATGACGTCCTCGATCTGCTGCTGTCCTTCGTCGACGAGGTCGTTGCGCAGGAACCTGTTCTACTCCTGGGCCACTCGGCCGGCGCCTACTTCGCGCAGGGGTTCGCGGCCCGACGGACCGACCGGGTCGGCGGGCTCGCCCTGGTTTGTCCCCTGCTGGCCGACGTGCGGGACGTCCCCGACCACCATCCGCTGATCGCCGCGGATGACCTGGGCGATGAGGAGTTCCGCAGCTACTTCGTCGTACAGACGCCGCTGATGCTCGAGCGCTACGAGCGATTCGTCGCTCCGGCCGTGCCGCTCGCCGACCGCGTCGCGATGGAGCGGATCGGCGAACGCTGGGAGCTCACCCTGCCTGAGGGACCTGGGTACCAGGGGCCGACGCTCGTCGTCGCCGGCCGGCAGGATTCAACCGTCGGCTACGCCGCCGCCGCCGACCTGCTTGGTCATTACCCGCGCGCGACGCTGGCGGTCCTCGACGGCGCCGGTCATGCCTTGCCCCACGAGCAGCCGGAACTGCTCGCCGGACTACTCCGGGAGTGGCTCGCTCGCGCAGATCCGAGACCAGACGAGAAGGCATCGCGCCGGAGCTGAGCTCGGCATCATCGGTGGGGGAGCTGGCCCTCGAACACGTCGACCTTGGCTGAATCGATCGCATACTCCACCCACAGGTGATCACTTCGACGACCGCTTGCAGCGCAGCCCGGACCCGATGAGTTCGGGGTGCGGCGTGAGTCACGATCTCGTAGGCGTGGTGTGGAGAACAACCTGCAACGGGAACGAGGAGGAATCCGATGGGAAAGCTCATGATCGACTTCATCACCTCGCTCGACGGCTACGGTGCCGCCGAGGGCTGGCCGGGATGGTGGGGCATGCAGAGCGCCGAGTATCTCAACTGGCTGAGCGAGCAGCCCGAGCACACCATCTTGATGGGATCGACGACCTACCGGCTGATGTCAGGTTTCGCCGCGAGCGGCGAGGAGGGGGTCGATGAGCTCAACCAGCAGTCGAAGGTGGTCTTCTCCTCAACCCTGACCGAGCCATTGGAGTGGGCCAACACCCGGCTGGTGACCGAACACGCCGTCGCCGCCGTGCGAGCGATGAAGGCGGACAGCCCCGTCGAGCTGCGAACGCTCGGCAGTGTGAGCCTGTCTCGATCACTGATCACGGCCGGGCTGGTGGATCGCTTCCGGGTTGTCGTCTTTCCGGTCGTCACCGGCGCAACCGGCCAAGATCGGATCTACGACGGATATCCTGACGTCAAGCTCGACCTGGTCGAAAGCCGCACCTTCGAAGGCGGGCTCCAATTGCTGGACTACGTTCCCACCGTGCTCGACAGCCCGCCGGCGGGCTGACCCCTTGACGAAGAACCCGGCCACCGGGTCGGGGTCCGCGACGGTGCTGCCGAGCAGTAGGACAGCTGGCGGATGGCACGTGCCCGGACACCTCGCAAGGCGGGAGCCGCTGGCCTGGCTAGGTACCGTTGATGGCGGCGGCGACTGTTCGACGCCGCAGCTCGCGTACCGAGTCGCCAAGCGAGGAGCAGGCCGTGGTTGACAAGAAGGAAGTACGACTGGCGCTTCTCGCTTCGGCCATTCTGGTTGGCATACCGCTGATCGCCAATGTGATCCACGATCTCCTTGCGGGCCACCGAGACGAGCCCCTCAGCCGGCAGCCCAGCTCGAGCCCGGCCGCCGCCGACGAGGCTGCGCCCCACCTGAGGGGAAGGCCGATCGAACGGCTGGCCGCCGATCTACGCCGGTTGCGGGTGGCGGTGGCGACCGACCAGCAGCGATCGGCGACTCACCAGCTGGCCAACCGGCTTGCGTACGACCAGCTGCTGATGCAGGCCTGCGAGATGTTGACGATTTCCCATGAGCTCAATCTGAAATCCGCCGGAGCGGCGCGCGACATCGAACGGATCCGGGTCGAGGCGGAGCTGGAACGGGCCGGCATGGTGCTCTCCGGCGCCGGGCGCTAGCGACTGACCTGTGCTCCGGGGACTTGGCTGAGTCCCGGTGTCGGAACCCCCCACAGCTGCGCGAGTTCAGCCGGGGACACCCCACAGCTGCTCGAGTTCAGCCGGGGACCCACACAGCTGCTCGGGTTCACGTCACATGCTCGGGTTCGCCCCCGAGCAGTTGACCCCAACCCGAGCAGCTGGCCCGGAATCGCCCCCAACCCGAGCAGCTTTCCGGAATCGCCCCAACGTCACCTGCAAGGGTTCGCTCACCTGAGGGCGGTGAGCACCTTCTCGATGTCCTCGCTTGTGTTGTGAATGTGCGGTGAGATACGGATCTTGCCGGCCCGCTCGCCGGCGTCGATGCCGGCGGCGTCGAGTCGGGCGAGAGCTTGCCGCACGGTGCCCGGACTGTCGGGTTCCAGGAACACCAGCGTGGACCGCTGGGCACCCGCGCGCGGGCTGCGCAGTGTCCAGCCCGGCGGGAGCCCGTCGATGAGCTGGTCGACGAGCCGCTGGTCATGCGCCGCGATCTGCTCCACACCTCGGTCCAACAGCAGCGAGAGGGCTCGTTCCCAAGCCGGGTACGTGGACAAGATGGCCGTACAGAACACGTCGTACGCGGCGGCGCCGAGATCCTCCCGCAGCTCATAGTGATCGGGCGGACGCGCGATCTCCTCGACTTGGGCCAGGCACGCCACATCGTCATCCATGGCTCCCTCGACCGCCGCAAGGCTTCAGCCCTGCCAGCGGACCTCGCCATCGACGACGACATCGGTGGGGGCGAGCCCGAGGTCACGCGCCACGCCCGCGGAGGCCTGGTGGTCGGGATGGATGAGCGCGACGAGGACGTCGACCCCGTTGGTGCGCAACCAGCGGGCCATGAGTTGCGCGGCCTCGCGGGCATAGCCGCGGTGCTGGTGGGGGCGCGCGATGACCCAGGCGAGCTGTGCCGCGCGCCGGTCTGCTGAGCCGATGGAGGCCGAGACGCTGATCGAAGGCGCGATGGTGGCCTGCACGGTGCCCACGGCCTGGCCCGTGTCGGCACGGCGGACGATCCAGTTCAGCCACTGCTCCGAGCCGTCCGCGGAGCGGCCCGTCACCTGCCGCGCGTACCGCTCGGTCAGCTGTTCCAAACCTTCCGGACTTCCGCCGATGAAGGTGTGCAGGGCGGAGTCGTTCAACAGCGGAGCCATCTCCTCGGCATGCCCGATGCGCAACGGCTCCAGGACCACGGACGGGCCGTGCAACTCCTCGATCACGAGGGAGTCGCCTTGGCCCGACACCGCCCCAACGTAACCGAGCGTCAGCCAGGCCACGATCAGTGGCGGGGTATCGGCGTCGGCAACCCGAACTCTAGACGCGGTCGAGGAAGTCGAGCACCCGGCGGGTGAGAAGTTCAGTGGCCTCCGGGTCGTACGACGGCAATGAGCTGTCGGCGAAGTAGTGCTGATCGCCGGGATAGAGGAAGAGTTCGGCAACATCGACGAGCGCGACGATTTCCCGGGCCGCCTCGACGTCTCCCTCCCCCACGAAGATCGGGTCCGCGTCCATCCCGTGGATCTGCACGGGTACTCCGTCGGGCCAGGGCCCGAACCTCCATTCACCGGTGATGGGGATACACGAGTAGAAGAGCAGCGCTCCGCGGGCGCCGGGGCGGGTCTGTGCGAGTTTCTGCGCGGACATCTCCCCGAGGGAGAACCCGGCGTAGACGAGGTCGCTCGGCAGGTCGTCGGCGCTGCGGACGTTGCGTTCCAGGATCTGGTCGAAGCCGATCTCTCGGGCGTAGGCCACGCCCTCGTCCAGCGTGGCGAACGTCCGACCGTCGTAGAAGTCGGGGACGACCACCGCGTGACCGGCTGCCCGCAATCCGTCCGCGAACGTGCGCACCCCCTCGGTCAGACCTTGAGCGTGGTGGAACAGCAGAACGTCGGTCATTGGCGACTCCGTCGGTCGAGATCGAAATACGACGCTCACCCTACGGAACTCAGTACACGCGGCGATGCATCGGTACGTTCGTCAGAACGGAACCTGAGCCGCCAGCAGTCCTTGACCGGTTTCCCGGCCCGACAGCGTTCGGGCGAACAGAACGGCGTCGAGGCTCAGCTGTTGACCATCGGTTCCCACCGACCAGGTGCCGCCGGCGGGTCCGGTCAGCTCCAGCCCGAACGGAGCTCCGTGCCGACTGGCCCACTCGGCCACCACGTCGGCCACGAGAAGGCCGTCGTGGTCGGCGGTCAGTACCGGCGGCCGACCGGTCGCTCTGGCGGTGTCGATCCGGTGCATCCAGGTGTCCCTAGTCAGGATCGTCTCGAACAGGTAGCCGAACGTCCACGACTCCGGTGCTCCGTCGACCTCCTGCTTTTCCGGCATGGGCAACCGACCGATCAGCTGTGAGCGACGGCGGCGACCCCGCGCCGCTCGCGGCCCGGCCAGGCGGTACCTGTCGATGAGCTGGGCGGGGGTGAGCGACGACCGCTGCTCGACCTGGTGCGCGGTGAGGGCGTCGACGCCGCCCTCGGAGCGGCGATCGGCCGCGGTGAATTGACGCACCAGCTCAGGCAGCGAGCCGGCCATCTCGGCCATGCCCAGGTTGTGCGCCGCAATCTGCCTGACGTTCCAGGCCGGACAGTCGGTGGGTTGGAGCCAGTCCTGGGCTTCGAGGGCGCGGAGCTGGTCGAGATAGCGCTGGTACTCCGTCGCCGCCAACCGGAGGGCCGTCGTCCGGTCCAGTGTCGAGCGGCGCGAGTGAATGTCGTCGGGGCGGTTCCTGGTCATGCTCATCTGTCCTCCTTGGGCAGTTCGAGGTTGTCGGCGTACATGTCGACGGCGCGATCGAGCAACGTGGCCCACCGGTCGCCGCCGGGGTCGTTGGCCCACTGTTGATCGACCAACCCGGCGACCAGCGCGGTGTAGAGATCGACATCGGCCTGACTCAGGTTCAGACCGAGAGCTCCTGCTTGCTCCGTGAACAGGTGCATGCAAGCGACGGCCGGGGCGTAGCCCTCCGCGCTCGGAGTGAAGCCGGGAATGGTGCGGAGACTCATGAGCTGGTGTCGGGCGAGGTCGGCCGTGGCGAACTCGAAGTACGTCCGGGCAATCTCACGGAGCGCGGCCCGTGGAAGCTTCGGCAGGTCCCGCGCTCGGTTCACCTCGAGAAGCTCCCGCCAGGCCTCGCCGTACATGGCGTCGTAGATCGCGTGCTTGGAATCGAAATGCGAATAGAGCGACGGGGCGCGGATGCCGACCCGGGCGGCGACCTCGCGCAGCGTCAACGCGGCCAGACCCTGATCGCGGGCGACCTGCCAGGCGGCATCCAAGATCTTCCGCCGCGCCGCCTGACGCCGATCGGTTATCCAACTACTGGTCACTTCTTCTAACATCGTTAGGCAACGATGACAGGTGGATCCAACCGTGTCAAGGAGAGCCGGATTTCGCGGTCGCAGAGGTGCTGACCGCGCTATGCGCGCGTGATGGGTAGTTGGCAGGGTGTCTGGGGCCAGACGATGTCGTCCAGCCCCACAGTTGGCTTCTGACGATTGTTGACAGGCGATGTCAGCTGAGCAGCGGTGTAGAGAGCGAGACGGCGCGTTGAAGCACTGATGCCAACCAACCGCCTAGGCCGCCCCTCGACCGCCATTTGTACGAGGTGGAGGTGCGGCGAGCGGCGCCCGACGGGAACCTGTGAGCGCATCGTGGCCCAGTTGTGGGTGCTCGCCGCACTGTCCTCGGCTACGCGGCTCGGACCGGGAAACGCAACTTGGGGAGCGTCCTCAGATTCTCACTATTTATCGATTTCCGCGCACCAGCCTCTCACCTCACCCATTTCCACGTGTTCGATTCTGGCGTCAGATTGAGTCGTCGCTGAGGCGTGCTGTAAGGACCGCTGAGCGCGACGGCGGCGCCGTTGAAAAGAACCTGCCGGACTGCGCGGCGGGCCCACTATCCGCGGCGGCGTGCCGATGGGGTGAGTGCTGGGTTGTCGAAGGAGTTGTCGACCGGGTTGACGGTGGTGCCAGGCGCGACGATTTCGTCGATCCGGTCCAGCACATCCGGTTCGAGCACGACGTCGGCAGCAGCCAGCTGCCCCTTCAGCTGGTCCATGGTCCGCGGTCCGATGATCGCCGACGTGATCGCCGGATGGGTGAGCACGAAGGCGATCGCCATCTGGATCAGCGTGATGCCGGTGTCGTCGGCGAGCTGTGCGAGCGCTTCGACGGCGTCGAGTTTGCGTTGGTTGGCAGGTTGGGAGAGGTCGAAGCGTTCGGGTAGCCGGCTCGCGCGAGACGAGGATTGTTGTCCACTGTTCTTGCGCCACCGGCCGGACAGCCAGCCGCCGGTCAGCGGGCTGTAGGACAGCACGCCCATGCCGTGGCGCTGACAGGTGGGCAGGATGTCGTCTTCGATGCGCCGCACCAGCATGGAGTAGGCGGGCTGCTCGGTCACGAAGCGCTGGTACCCGCGCTCGCGCGCCACCCATTGGGCCTCGACGATCTGGCTGGCGGGGAAGGTGGAGGCGCCGAGGTAGCGGATCTTGCCCTGGTGGACGAGGTCGGTGAGGGCACCGAGGGTCTCGTCGATGTCAGTGTCGGTGCGCGGGCGGTGCACCTGGTAGAGGTCGATCCAGTCGGTGTCGAGGCGGCGCAGGGAGTCCTCGACGGCACGGATGATCCAGCGTCGGGAGCTGCCCTGGCGGTTGGGGTCGTCGCCCATCGCGCCATGGAACTTGGTGGCCAAGATGACGTCGTCGCGGCGACCCTTGAGGGCCTTGCCGACGATCTGTTCCGATTCGCCCTGGGCGTAGACGTCGGCGGTGTCGACGAAGGTGATGCCGGCGTCGAGGGCGGTGTGGATGATGCGGATCGACTCGTCGTGATCGGCGTTGCCCCAGGCGCCGAACATCATGGCGCCGAGGCACAGCTGGCTGACGGAGACGCCGGTGCGTCCCAGCAGGCGGTGGTTCACGAGTGGCTCCTGTTCTCAGGCCGGTGACGCCGAAGCGCGAGGCCCGGCTGTTTCAGCTGGTCAGCGGGTGAAGCGTGTACGGCTGGCCGGGGGCCAGCACGATGATCCGATCGGGATTGCTGACCCGGTCGGGCAGCGAGGCGGGGTCGGCGTTGAACGGTGGGAAGTCGGGGGCGTCGACGCAGCCCCAATGCTGCAGCAGCAGCGGCGTGTCCGGGTAGGCGTTCGCCATCGCGATGGCGTTGTCGAGTCCGAAGTGCCAGTCGCTGTCGGAGAAGTCGAACAGCATCGCGTCCGGGGTCGGCATCTGTAGGTGGTGCTCGGGGATGAGTCGGGAATCGCCCGGTGCCCACACGGTGCCGTCGGGCGTGGTGATCCAGAACCCGCAGCAGTCCTCCGGTTGAAAAATGCGGTCGGCGGCGCCGGGGACATCGTTCTGCCACGCGTGGTCGGCCGGAGTCATCTCGACGGCGATCTGGTTCACGACGAAACGGTCGCCGATGTCGTGGCCGGTTGACGGGAACCCTTCAGTCCGCATCAGGGTGTCGACGTAGCGGGTGGAGTGGTATGCGGCAGTGACCGGCGCCAGCTGGCGGCAGGTCGGGACGCTGTAGTGGTCGTTGTCGCTGTGGGTGACCAGCACCGCGTCCAGCCGCGGCACCGCCTCCGCTGGGATCGGGAAGTCGATCAGCACCGGCATGTCGAACCCGCCGAGCAGCGGGTCGATCATCAGCGTGGTGCCGCGGGAGTTCAGCAGGAACCCGGCCATCCCCAGCCACCGCAGCACGGTGTCACTTCGAGGTTGGAATGCCTCGGGGCCGAACGGCTGGGTCTGCGGTGCGCGGGCCTGAGACGTCGTCATGAGCGGACGCTACCGACTACAGAGCCACCGGTCTTGGTGCCAGGCACGGGGTGTGGTTCGGCGCGAGGCTGGATGCGGAGGCTGCTCAGGGCGGCAAGGAGAAGCAGGGTGGCGGCGATGCCGAGGCTGAGTCTCAGCCCGAGGACGACCTGGTCGGGGTTGGCGATGAGCGCCCCGAAAACAGCGATCGCGACGGCCCCACCGACCTGGCGGAACGTGTTGAACACAGCGGAGGCGGTTCCCGCCTGCTGTCCGGGGACGCCTTCGAGGACGACACCTGTGACGGATGGCATGGCCAGCGCGCCGCCGGCGCCGATGGGGATGATGCACCACGCCACCAGGATCGGGTTCCCGAGCGGGGCCACGATCAGCAGGGCCACGAGGCCGACCGCCATCGACGCCAGTCCGGCGACCACCGGCAGGCGGGCACCGTATCGGTTGGTGATCGGACCGCTGGCCAGGTTCGCGATGATCGCGAAGAACGCTGACGGCAGGAAGACCAGACCGGCGTGGAGCGGGGACAAGCCCAATTCCTGTTGCAGGAACAGGCTGACGACGAAGACGTTGCCGTAGTTGCCGACCATGAACGCGAACCCCACCGGGAGGGCGAGCCGGAACCCGCGGGCCTGGAACAGGTCGAGCGGCATCATCGGGTGTCGGACCCGGGACTGCACGAACACGAAGCCGACCAGGGCGAGGACGGCGATCGTCAACGCCGTCACGACCGCGACGGAGCCGAACCCGGCATGCCCGCCGTCGATGAGCCCGTAGACCAAGGTGGACAGGCCGATCACGGCGAGGACCTGCCCGGCCCAGTCGAACGGTGCCGGCCGGGTCGGCGAGCGGGTCACCACACTGAGGAAGATGAGCATGCCGGCACACACCGGCAGGTTGATGGTGAACACCCACCGCCAGTCGAACGTGGTCAACAGCCCGCCGAGCGGCTGACCAACCAGGGCGGCCACAGCGCCGCCGACCGCCCACACCCCGAGAGCCTTCGCTCGGCGAGCCGGGTCGGGGAACGCTTCGCGGACCAGGGCCATCGAGGCGGGCAGCATGACTGCCGCCCCAGCACCCTGTGCGCAACGGGCCGCGATCAACAGGGCCGCACTCGGGGCGAACGCACACGCCGCCGACGTCACCCCGAACACGGCGATGCCGAGAGCCATCGCCAACTTGGCGCCGATCCGATCCGACAGGTTCCCGGCGAACAACAACAAAGCAGCGAACAGCAGGGTGTAGCCGTCGATGATCCATTGCTGCCCGACAGTCCCGCCGCCCAACTCGGCCCGGATCTGAGCCAGCGCGACGTTCACGATGGAGATGTCCAGCGTGATCAAGAAGAACCCCATCGAGGCGATCGTGATGACGATCCGGGCATGCGGTCCGTTGGGTAGGCCGATGGTGGGGTACGTCGGCCGACTCCCGGCGCTGACTGACATCAGTTCGCGTCTCTCCTCACCGTTCAGCTAAGCGGAGTTATTATCTCCGGATAAGCGACTCTAGCAGCTAATCCGGAGATTGTCTCTCCGTATCCGGTAGGTTGTGCGGATGACCGAGAGTGCCACAGCGAGGAAGCCGCGGGCCTTGCGCCGAGACGCTGCACAGAACCGGGAGCGGCTGCTGGCCGCCGCCCGGGAGCTCTTCGCTGAGCAAGGCTTCGGGGTCACCCTCGACGACATCGCTCGACACGCCGGCGTCGGCGTGGGCACCGCGTATCGAAGGTTCGCGAACAAGGGCGAGCTGCTCGATGCGTTGTTCGCCGAGCAGACCGTCGAGTTGGCCACTGCCGCCGACACAGGCCTGGCCGACCCTGATCCCTGGCACGGGCTGGTGAGCTACCTCGAGAGGTCGCTGGCCCTCCAGCTTCGCGACAAGAGCCTGGCGCAGATCGTCAGCGGCGATCGGATCAGCGTTGAACAGCACGACTGGAACCGCGAGGTCATGGCCCCTAAGAACCGTGCCCTCATCGCCCGCGGCCGCGAGGCCGGCGTGTTACGAGCCGACGTCACCGGCACCGACCTGACCTTCATCCAGGTCGGCCTGAACGCCATCATGTCCCGTTCCCGCGGCTCGCATCCCGATCTGTACCGCCGCTACCTGCATCTCCTGCTGGACGGACTCCGCGCTGAATCCGGCCACCCTGCGCCGCTGCCCGTCGTCGCCTTGACCAGTGATCAGACCCACGCGGTCATGGGTCCCACCCGTCCCGGGGGCGCGCGGTCCTGAGTTAGCACGCGCATGGGCGGACCGCCCGCTGACGCCAGGCGATCGCTCCGCGGCTTGGCCGAGGTCCACTTCCCGGGTGACGACTGTCAGCACCGGCTGGGATGATGGCGGCATGCCAACCGAACCCCGGATGATCGCTTTGGGTTTCGGCAAGTTTGTCAGGGCTGACCGAATCTACGCGCTGGAGCCACTGCTCGGCGATGAGCGCGGCGACGGTCGCCGAACCCGAGTCTGGGTTGACGGAATTGTCAACCCGATCATCGCGTCGAGAACGGAAACCACCCTGCTCCGGGACATGGGTCAGCAGTCGGCGGTCGACGCTCCGCTGCTCGAGGAGGCCGTCGACCTCGCGGCGCGGTTGGCCGCGGCGGCCGACGCGGGTCGAGTCGACCTCAGCGATCTGGGCCGGCGGGCGCGGCGGTTGCTCGCAGGAACCACGTCTCCAGACGGATCGTGACGGCGAGGGACGACGTACCAGGTTGGGTGAGGTGAGCGACCCCAGCGCACGGGAACAAATCTTCGACGCGTCGCATTGAGCCTAGTGCGCTCAACTCTCGGCGAGCGCCCGACGCGAGAGGCACACACCGTGACCGAAACCCAGAGCAGTACGCAGCTGCCTGTCTTGTTCCTGAACGATCTCGTCGTCCTGCCCGGCATGGTGGTGCCGATCGAGCTCGACGACCAATCCCGAGCGGCCATCGACACCGCCCGCTCCAGCAGCGATTCCGAACTCCTGGTGGCTCCCCGGCTCGAGGACCGCTATGCCGCTTACGGCGTGGTCGCCTCCATCGTCCAGGTCGGCCGACTGGCCACCGGGGAAGCCGCCGCCGTGATCCGGGCCGAGCGCCGGGTGAAGATCGGGTCGGGCGTGTCCGGCCCGGGCACGGCCCTTTGGGTCGAGGCCGAGGAACTTCCCGAGCAGCCCCTCGACGACCACATCTCCGGGCTCGCCGCCGAGTACAAGTCACTCGTGGTCGCCACCCTGCAGCGCCGCGACGCCTGGCAGGTCATCGACACCGTCAACCGGGTCACCGACCCGAGCGCGCTGGCCGACCTGGCCGGCTACGCCTCCTGGCTGACCGACGAGCAGAAGCGCCAGCTGCTGGAGACCCCGGACGTTGTGGAGCGGCTCACCATCTTGATCGACTGGGCCAAGGAACACCTCGCCGAGGTCGAGGTCAACGACAAGATCGCCACCGACGTCCGGGAGGGGATGGAGAAGAACCAGCGCGAGTTCCTGCTCCGCCAGCAACTCAACGCCATCCGCAAGGAACTCGGCGAGGACGAGCCGGAAGGCGCCCAGGACTACCGAACCCGGCTCGAGTCTGCAGATCTGCCCGACGACGTCCGCAAGGCCGCGCTGCGCGAGGTCGGCAAGCTCGAACGCGGCAGCGACCAGAGCCCGGAGGCCGGCTACATCCGCACCTGGCTGGACACGGTCCTCGATCTGCCCTGGCACACCAGGACCACAGATTCGACCGACATCGACGCGGCCCGGGAGATCCTTGATGCGGACCACCACGGGCTGGACGACGTGAAGGACCGGATGGTGGAGTACCTGGCCGTCCGGGCCCGTCGCGCCCAGCGCGGGATGGAGATCGTCGGCGGCCGCGGCTCCGGAGCCGTGCTGGCGCTGGTCGGACCGCCCGGGGTCGGCAAGACCTCCCTCGGTGAGTCCGTGGCCCGCGCGCTCGGCCGCAAGTTCGTTCGGGTCGCCCTGGGTGGCGTCCGGGACGAGGCCGAGATCCGGGGCCACCGGCGTACGTACGTCGGCGCCCTTCCCGGCCGGATCGTCCGCGCCATCACCGAAGCAGGTTCGATGAACCCGGTCGTGCTGTTGGACGAGATCGACAAGGTCGGCGCCGACTACCGCGGCGACCCCGCGGCGGCGCTGCTCGAGGTCCTCGACCCGGCGCAGAACCACACCTTCCGCGACCACTACCTCGAGGTCGACCTCGACCTGTCCGATGTGTTGTTCCTCGCCACGGCGAACGTCATCGAGACCATCCCCCAGGCTCTGCTGGACCGGATGGAACTCGTCAGCCTCGACGGCTACACCGAGGACGACAAGATCGCCATCGGCCGGGACTTCCTACTCCCCCGCCAGTTGGAGCGGGCCGCCCTCACCGCTGAGGAGATCAGCTTCACCGACGCGGCTCTGCGCGAGATCGCAGCGAACTACACCCGCGAACCGGGCGTCCGGCAGCTCGAACGGCTGCTGGCCAAGGCGCTGCGCAAAGCGGCCACGATGCTCACCAGGGCCGACGCGCCGGAGCAGCTCGAGATCGACGCCGCCAACCTGCGGGACTTCCTGGGCCGGCCCCGGTTCACCCCCGAGGCCCACGAGCGCACCGCAGTGCCGGGCGTGGCGACCGGGCTGGCGGTCACCGGGATGGGTGGCGACGTGCTGTTCATCGAGGCGGGCGCCGTCGATGGCACGTCGGGTGTCACGTTGACCGGTCAGCTCGGGGACGTGATGAAGGAATCGGCGCAGATCGCGCTCTCCTACGTCCGGGCGCATGCCGCACGGCTCGGCATCACCGACACCTCGGTCCTGGATCGGCAGATCCACATCCACGTGCCAGCCGGGGCGATCCCGAAGGACGGACCGTCCGCAGGCGTCACGATGGTGACCGCGCTGACCTCCATGGCCCTGGGACGGCCGGTACGGTCCGACGTCGCGATGACCGGCGAGGTCACCCTGAACGGCCGGGTGCTGCCCATCGGCGGGGTCAAGCAGAAGCTCCTCGCCGCCCAGCGGGCCGGGATGACGACCGTGTTCATCCCGAAACGGAACGAGCCCGATCTGGACGACGTACCCGCCGAGGTTCTGGAGGCGATCGATGTTCGGCCGATGACCGACGTCGCCGAGCTGGTCGCGCTCGCCCTGGAACCACAGGACGCAGCGGTCGCGTCCGCCGCCTGAGTCTCACCCGTGCAGCCGGCGCTGATCAGAGGTTGATGACCGAGCCCATGATCACCGTCCGGTCGCGGGGCAGGCTGAAGTACTCGGCGGCGTCGGCGGTCACCCGCGACGTGGCGAGGAACAGGTGCTTGCGCCAGCGGCTCATTCCCGGCGCGTCGGCGATCTGCAGATCGATGGTCGACAAGAAGTACGAGGTCGACGTCGCCTCGATCGGCGCCTCCAGATGCTGGTCGCTGGCCAACCGCAGCACCGACGGCACGTTCGGCTTCTCCATGTAGCCGAAGCGGGCAGCCAGGTGCACGATCCCGTTGTCGGTCCGGCCGAGATCGTCCAGCCGGACCCGCTCGGCGTCGGCCAGGTAGGGCACCGGCACCGTGACCACCGACACGATGATCACCCGTTCATGCAGGATGTGGTTGTGCTCGACGTTGGCCCGCATGGCCAGCGGCGTGGTGCGCTTCGTCCGGTTCAGGAAGACGGCGGTCCCCGGCACCCGGCGCAGGTTCGGATGCCGGTTGGGCAGACTCTCGATGAAGAGACTGAGGCTGCCTTCGTCGTGCTCGCGTCGCTCGGTGACCAGCCGGCGGCCCCGCTGCCAGGTCATCATCACCGTGAAGAAGACCAGCCCGATGGCCAGCGGCAGGTACGCACCGTGGGTGAACTTGGTCAGGTTGGCCGCGAGGAACAGCCCCTCCAGCACCAGGAAGATCGACGCCCCGCCGATGACCATCCACCAGGGCTTCTTCCACTGTTCCCGGACGAGATAGAAGAACAGGATCGTGGTGATCGTGATGGTCACCGTGACGGCCATGCCGAAGGCGTACGCGAGGGCGTTGGACGACCGGAACGCGAAGACCAGCACCAGGACCCCGACCATCAGGGCCCAGTTGATCCAGGGCACGTAGATCTGTCCGTACGTCTGTGCCGACGTGTGCCGCACCTCCAGCCGCGGCAGGTAGTTCAGCTGCACCGCCTGATGGGTGAGCGAGAAGGCGCCGGCGATCACGGCCTGCGAAGCGATGACCGTGGCGGCGGTGGCGAGCAGCACCAGCGGCAGCCGGCCCCAGCCCGGCACGAGCAGGAAGAAGGGGCTGCTGAGCGCGACGGCCGGATCGTTCAGTACCAGCGCACCCTGCCCCAGATAGCTGAGAATGCAGCCCGGGAAGACCAGGAAGAGCCAGGCTCGGGTGATCGGCGGACGGCCGAAGTGACCCAGGTCGGCGTACAGCGCCTCCGCGCCCGTGATGGCCAGCACGACGCCGGCGAGGGCGAAGAAGGCGATGGGGAACTGCCCGAACAGGAAGCCCAGTGCGTACGTCGGTGACAGCGCGGCCAGCACCTCGGGATGGCGGACGATGCCGCTGATCCCGGCGGCGCCGATGGCGACGAACCAGACGATCATCACCGGCCCGAAGAGGCGGCCCACCTTGGCGGTACCGAAGCGCTGAACGGCGAAGAGCACCACGATGATGACGGCCGTGATCGGTACGACCAAAGGCGCCATGCTCGGCTCGACGACCTCCAGCCCCTCCACCGCCGACAGCACCGAGATGGCCGGGGTGATCATGCTGTCGCCGATGAACAGCGCGGCCCCGAGGACGCCGAGGGAGGCCAGGATGAGCTTCGTGCTCCGCCGACCGGGCGCCTGCCGCCGTCTGATCAAGGTGATCAGCGACAGGATGCCGCCCTCGCCGTTGTTGTCGGCGCGAAGCACCAGCAGCACGTACTTGATGGTGACGATCAGGGTCACCGACCAGAAGATGAGCGAGACCAACCCGTACACGTTGGCCGGTGCGACCGGGACCGGGTGGGGATCGGCCGGGTTGAACAGGGTCTGGATGGTGTAGATCGGGCTGGTGCCGATGTCGCCGAAGACGACCCCGAGGGCCCCGATCGTGAGGGCGGTACGGGTGGGCGAACGAACCGGCGTGGGTCGGGACCGCAGTCCCGCCGTACCCGACCGGGTCGAACTCATCCAGGCCCCGATCCAGCACTGATCACGAAGGTCCTCCGGTGGGCGACTGGCAAGACCCTAACCCACCGCTGCGAGGGACGGCGCTCTATTCCGCGGTGGTGCTGGACTGCGCCTTGGTGCCCGCGTTGTCCTCGTCGTACCGGCTCTTCACCAGGCTCGCGACGGTCGTGACGATCAGCGTGCCGATGATGACGGTCAGTGAGAGCCAGATCGGGATCTCACCGTCGAACGGAGCCCAGTCGGCCCAGTGGTAGGCGTGCAGGGCCTCGAGGATCAACTTGACCCCGATGAAGGCCAAGATCACCGACAGTCCGATCGAGAGGTAGACCAGCCGCCGCAGCAGCCCACCGATGAGGAAGTACAACTGGCGGAGCCCCATCAGGGCGAACACGTTAGCCGTGAACACCAGATACGGCTCCTGAGTCAGCCCGTAGATCGCCGGGATCGAGTCCAAGGCGAACAGCAGGTCGGTACTGCCCAGCGCGATGATCACGATCAACATCGGGGTGATCAGCCGTTTGCCGTTTTCCACCACGGTCAGCTTCGTACCGCGGAAATCGTCGGTGGAGGGGAACCGCTTCTTGACGAATCGCAGGGCCGCGTTGTCGGGAGCCTCGTCGTCGTGGTCGTCGTGATTCTTGTAGTCGATGACCAAGCGGACCGCGGTGTAGATCAGGAACGCGCCGAACACGAAGAAGATCCAGGAGAAGCGCGAGATCGCGGCGGCACCGACGGCGATGAAGATGCCGCGGAAGATCAGGGCCAAGATGATGCCGACCATGAGCGCGAACTGCTGGAGGTGCCGCGGCACCTTCATCGAGCCCATGATGATGACGAAGATAAAGAGGTTGTCGATCGACAGGCTGTATTCGGTCAGCCACCCGGCGTAGAACTCGCCGGCATACTTCGGGCCGTAGACCGCCCAGATGCCGAGGCCGAAGATGACGGCCAGAGCCACGAAGATGCCGATGAAGATGCCGGCTTCCTTCATCGACGGCTCGTGCGGCCGCCGCCCGATGATGAGCACGTCGACCGCGAGGATCGCGACCATCACGACGACGGTGATGACCCACGTGTAGAGATGAATGTCCATGGGCCGGGGCGCCCCTTCGCAAGACTAGGTTTCCGAGAACAGCCGGTCTCGGAGGTCTCTTCCGCTAGCTACACGCTAGCCGGGACACCGGGCGGATCCGACAAGACCCTCTGGTCTTCCGAGGGCGCGTCCGACCATCCGTGATGACGATGCCACGCAAAGGGAGTACTCCCCTCCAACGCACGAGTATCCCAGCAACCCCCACAGATGTTGAAATCGCGACCATCGGAGACCCGCCCGACCCTGTGATTGGCCCACCACCAACGAGCAACACCTTGGCCGTACCCGCACCACTACCGGCTTTCCCCACTCGGGCACCGCTGCGGCGGAAGATGTCCGGGCCCTACTCGAGTCAGGGTGTGGTCGGGCGTTCCGAGCGCAGTGGAGCGCTAGCGGAACGCAGCGAGGTGGGCGGGACTCGAGTAGGGCCCGGACATCTGGAGCCCCACAAGCGATGCCCTCACCTACTCGCTTCGACCATCTGCCGCAGCTCCTTCTTCAGATCGGAGATCTCGTCGCGGAGCCGGGCGGCGACCTCGAACTGCAGGTCCGCGGCGGCGCCGTGCATCTGGGTGGTGAGGTCCTGAATCAGGTCGGCGAGGTCACCGGCCGGGATTCCGGCCAGTCTGCGCGCCTGAGCGGGATTGTCCTTGAGGCCGAGACCGGGCACGGGCGACTTGCCTCGGCTCCGGTTGCGGCCGCTACCCAGCAGGTCTTCGGTGTCGGCATCCTCGCGGGCCAGCATGTCGGTGATGTCGGCGATCTTCTTCAGCAGCGGGGTCGGATCGATCCCGTTCGCCACGTTGTAGGCCACCTGCTTCTCGCGCCGCCGGTTCGTCTCGTCGATCGCGGCGGCCATCGAGTCGGTGATCTTGTCGGCGTACATGTGCACTTGACCGGAGACGTTGCGGGCCGCCCGGCCGATGGTCTGGATCAGGCTCTTCGCGCTGCGCAGAAAGCCCTCCTTGTCGGCGTCGAGGATCGACACCAGGGACACCTCGGGCAGATCGAGACCCTCCCGGAGCAGGTTGATCCCGACCAGCACGTCGTAGGTGCCCATCCGCAGCTCGCGAAGCAGCTGGATCCGCTGCAGCGTGTCCACCTCGGAGTGCAGATAGCGGGTGCGGATCTGGTTCTCGAGCAGGTAGTCGGTCAGATCCTCGGCCATCTTCTTGGTCAAGGTGGTGACGAGCACCCGCTCGTTGCGCTCGGCGCGCTGCCGGATCTCGCTCATCAGGTCGTCGATCTGGCCGGAGGTCGGCTTGATGATGACCTCGGGATCGACCAGCCCGGTCGGCCGGATCAGCTGCTCGACGAAGCCGTCCGACTTGGCCAGCTCGTAGTTGCCCGGGGTCGCCGACAGGTAGATGGTCTGCCCGATCCGCTCGGTGAACTCCTCGAACCGCAGCGGCCGGTTGTCCATGGCGCTGGGCAGCCGGAAGCCGTGGTCGACCAGAGTGCGCTTGCGCGACATGTCGCCCTCGTACATGCCGCCGATCTGCGGCACGGTCACGTGGGACTCGTCGACAACCAGCAGGAAGTCTTCCGGGAAGTAGTCGAGCAGGCAGTTGGGCGGGCTGCCCGGACCGCGGCCGTCGATGTGCCTGGAGTAGTTCTCGATGCCCGAGCAGGTACCGATCTGGCGCATCATCTCGATGTCGTAGCTGGTCCGCATCCGCAGCCGCTGCGCCTCCAACAACTTCTGTTGCCGCTCGAGCTCGCCCAGTCGCTCGCCCAGCTCCACCTCGATGCCGGCGATCGCCCGCTCCATCCGAGCGGGTCCGGCGACGTAGTGACTGGCCGGGAAGAGGTAGATCTCCTCGTCCTCGGTGACGACCTCGCCGGTCAGCGGGTGCAGGGTGCTGAGCTTCTCGATCTCGTCGCCGAAGAACTCGACCCGGACGGCCAACTCCTCATACATCGGGAAGACCTCGAGGGTGTCGCCCCGCACCCGGAAGGTGCCCCGGGTGCCGGCCAGATCGTTCCGCGCGTACTGGATGCCGACGAGCCGGCGGAGCAACGCGTCCCGCTCCGTCTCCTCGCCCACCTTGAGGGTGATGCTCCGGCTCAGATACTCCTGCGGGGTGCCCAACCCGTAGATCGCCGAGACGGTGGCGACCACGATGACGTCGCGCCTGGTCAGCAGCGAGTTGGTGGCGGAGTGGCGGAGTCGCTCGACCTCTTCGTTGAGCGAGGAGTCCTTCTCGATGTAGGTGTCGGTCTGCGGGACGTACGCCTCCGGCTGGTAGTAGTCGTAGTAGGAGACGAAATACTCCACCGCGTTCTTCGGGAAGAACTGCCGCAACTCGTTGGCGAACTGGGCGGCCAGGGTCTTGTTGGGCTGCATGACCAGCACCGGGCGCTGGACCTGTTCGGCCAACCACGCCACGGTCGCGGTCTTGCCGGTGCCCGTCGCACCCAACAAGACGATGTCCTGCTCGCCGGCCCGGACCCGCTGGGTGAGCTCGGCGATGGCCGTCGGCTGGTCGCCGGACGGGTCGAAATCACTCTCGACCCGGAAGGGGGCGACGGTGCGCTTCAAAGCCTCGAGCGGACGCATGCTCGAACCCTACGTCCCGCCTCAGACAGTCCTGTCGGGTTCAGGACGCAAACGTCTGCCGGGTGCGCCTGCGAGCGTCGGGTAGCAAAGCGCCGGCTCGGTCTGGACGACCGAGAGAGCAGACAACGCCTTTCCGTCTGCGATCGAGGGAGGAAGACCGATTCTCAAGGCGCGGAGCGAGCGCGAGCAGGACAATTCAGCCGGCGACTTGGCCCTTCAGCATCGAGTTCACCATCGTCGCGAAGTCCTTGTTGACCTGGGCGATGTCGGACTCCTTCGTGAAGTAGATCGAGCCGACCACGGCGAGACCGTCGGTCCGGATCGACACCAGCGAGAAGATGAAGACGTTGGCCGACCCGCTCCCGTTGGTGATCGTGACCTGCGCCAGGCAGCTCGCCGCCTTCAGCTTGGTGGTCTTGAGATCGACGTCCTTGGGCTCTTCGAACTTGCCGTTGGTGTACTGCTCGGCGACCGAGCGGTGGTATCCGTCACAAGTCTGTCCGGGGTTGCTGCCCGGCTTGACCTGGGTCGCGATGCCGACGAACAGCTCGCGGCCGTTGCTCAACTGAGCCGCAGGACCCTGCTTGCTACGGACCGACCAGCCCGATGCCGGGGTGAGGCTGACCCCGTTGCCGAGATCGACCGCCCCGGGCGGCGTCGGGGTGTTGCCGCCCGGTGTGCTCGGGGCCGGCGTCGGGGTGTTCGGCGGTTGCGATGGATTGGTCGGCGTGGGCGTCGGGTCCGTGGGCGGAGCGGTCGGTGCCGACGGGGTGACCGTCGTGACCGGTTCGCTGCCACCACCCCTGGTGAGCGCGATGACGATGCCGCCGACTGCCGCGATGACGATCACGGCCGCGACCACGATGCCGACGATGAGCAGCGGGCTCTTCTTGCCCGGCGGACGGCTCGGCGGCTGGACACCCGACGGGACCGGTTGGTACCCACCAGCGGGCGGCTGCTGGCCGTACCCGCCGGGTTGGGGCTGGGGCTGGGAGCCGCCCGACTGGGCCGGCTGCCCGTACCCACCTGGCGGAGCCTGCTGCCCGTAACCCTGCGGCGGATAGCCACCCTGCGGGGGACCACCCGGCGGCGGCTGGCCGGTAGCCCTGTTGCGGCGGCTGACCGTAGCCCTGCTGCGGCGGCTGACCGTAGCCGCCCTGCTGCTGGCCGTAACCACCTGGTTGCGCTGGCTGGCCGTACCCACCCTGCGCGGGTGGCTGCTGACCGTAGCCGCCGCCCTGCTGGGCCCAGCCGGGCTGTTCCGGAGGATTCTGGCTCATGCCCGGCCCCCCTCCTGATCCCCGTTGGCTCGGCGCGGCGGGGTCTCCCCGGACCCCGCGGGCGGGTCCTCGGCCGGGACCGGGCTGCTCGCGGGGGCCGCCTTCCCTGCGTCTGGCGAATCGGAGGTGTCCACCGCAACCGTGTCCTCGGTCTCGGTGTCTCTCGCGGCGTTTCCCTCGGCGGGCGGCCAGCCGCCACCCGATGGATCGCTGGACCAGCCCGGCGCGGCCGCTCGGGCTGGTGCCGGGCTCTTGACCCGGTGCGCCTTGTCCTGGATCCGGACCGCGGTGCCGCACGCGTTGCAGAACGCCGCGCGCTGCATCAGCGGCAGTTCGCAGCGGGCGCAGACGTCGAGGTCACCGTCGCTACCGATGCCACCGGCCCGCGCCGTACGTTCCAGCGCTGCCTCCATCAACCCGACATGCAGGACCGTACGCATCCGCAGGATCAAGACGGCGAGGATCAGCAGACCCCAACCGAGGCTGAGCACGACCCCGAGGGTGTCGTCGCCGACGAAGCCGAACAGGTACGCCCCAGCCTGGAAGGCGATGTTGGCACCGATCGCGAGGGCGAGGGCCTGGAAGTAGCGCGAGGTGAAGCCGTCGTAACCGCGGCCGAGACCGGAATACTCGGCGCAGGCGATCCCGGTCGCGGTCCCGATCAGCAACGGCTTGACGAAGCCGTGCAAGAAGATCAGGGACACCCACAGACCGGGGTCGCGCTCCACGATGCCGCCGGTCAGCAAATCCCAGTACCGGACGATGGTGTCGAAGCAGGCGTACGAGACACCGCTGATGACGCCGAAGGTCAGCCCGTCCATCAGATCGTCGAACATCGGCCGGCTGGCGAGGATCAGCGGACCCACCTCGCGGATCGCCTCGCCGACCACCGGAACCACCAGAGCCAGCAGCAGGAACGTCCCGACCGTCGGGGCGGCCAGGGTGGTGCCGTCGAGAGTGGTCGTCGCGATCGACGGGCCCTTCACCAGCTCGACGATCACCATGAAGACGATCGTCAGCAACCCGGTCAGCCCGAACGCGAGGCCGGTCACCGGCAGCGGCTCGTCCTCCCAGAGGTTGACGTCGTAGAGGTACACGATGTAGACGATCGGGACGGCGAACGCCGCGAGCAAGATCGCGATCGGCAAGGCGCCGAAGATCGCCGCGACCAGCGCCGCCACCAGCGCGACCGTGAGCGCGATCCGGTAGCTCTGCGGATGCGCGACCACGCCGCGCGGCATGATCGTCGAGATCAGGGCGAACGACGCGACCGGCTCGTCCGGTTTGACGGCGAACGACCGGCGTCGCGTCTGGTCCGCCGATCGCTGATCCTGGCCACACACGTGGCAGAAATGGGCAACCTCAGGTAGTTCGGCACCGCAGCGTGGACAGGTCAACGCCAATCCTCCTGTTGTTCTCGGACTCTCGTCCGACCCTGGCTTCCGTCCCCCACCGGCCTTCACCGGCCTGCTCGACGGCGCGAGCACAGAGAGTATGTCATCACGGGTGCGTCAGATCGGCCCAGATTTGATCAATCTGTTGTCGCAGTTCTGTCACGGAGCCGGAGTTGTGCAGAACGCGGTCGGCGGCGGCCAGCCGTTGCTCCCGGGTCACCTGCGCGGCCAGCCGGGCGTCGATCGCGCCGTCGTCGAGCTGGTCGCGGGTCCTGATTCGCTCCCGCTGAATCGCGGGGTCGACGTCGACCACGAGGCAGAGATCGAAATTGTCCTGCTGCCCCGTCTCCACCAGCAACGGGATCACGTGGACGACGATCGCATCCGCAGGCGCGACCTGCTCGAGTTCCCTGGCGCGGGCGCGGACCGCCGGATGCACGATGGCTTCCAAGTCGCGCCGGGCGTCGGGGTCGGCGAACACGATCCGGCCCAACGCAGCCCGGTCCAAGCGACCGTTCTCGCCGAGCACCTCGGCGCCGAACCGGTCGACGATCGCGGTCAGACCGGGCGTACCCGGCTCCACGACCTCGCGGGCCAGCACGTCAGCGTCGATGATCACCGCCCCCCGCGCCTCCAACTCCGCCGCCGCGAGCGACTTCCCCGAGGCGATCCCGCCGGTCAGCCCGATCCGCAACACACCGGCACTGTACGGCCCCACAGATCGCGCGACCCCCTGCGAGCGTCGGGTAGGGCGGACGCAGATCGTGTCTGGACGACCAAACGAGAACGGCCCCCGCCCCGACGACACAGGCGTGCCGCCGAACGAGGGCCGTTCGAGCGCGGGAGGAAGACAGGATCGTCCAGCGTCCGCCCGGGCGAGAGCAGGACTAACTGCCCCTGCGAGCGTCGGGTAGGGCGGACGCAGATCGTGTCTGGACGACCAAACGAGAACGGCCCCCGCCCGACGACACAAGCGGTGCCGCCGAACGAGGGCCGTTCGAGCGCGGGAGGAAGACAGGATCGTCCAGCGTCCGCCCGGGCGCGAGCAGGACTAACTCAGCTGTGCCCGGTGAGCTTGTCCCGGAGCGCCTGCAACGCCTCGTCCGAGGCCAGCGAGCCGTCCGGTGTGGCGGCCGCCGCCGACGGCGTCGGCGTGGCCGTGGTGGAGGAGTACGAGGTCGCCCCGGCACCCGCCCCGGCGGTCGCGCTGTGCGACTCCTCGGCCTCTTCGACCTGCTTCTTGTGCGCCTCCCAGCGGGCGTGCGCCTCGGCGTACTGCTGCTCCCAGGCCGCGCGCTGCTCGTCGTACCCCTCGAGCCACTCTCCCGTCTCCGGGTCGAAGCCCTCCGGGTAGAGGTAGTTGCCCTGGTCGTCGTAGGACGCGCTCATCCCGTACAGGGTCGGGTCGAAGTCGTCGGCGTGGGCGTCGACACCCTCGTTGGCCTGCTTGAGGGACAGCGAGATCCGGCGCCGCTCCAGGTCGATGTCGATGATCTTGACCATCACGTCGTCGTTGACCTGGACGACCTGCTCCGGGATCTCCACGTGCCGCTCGGCCAGCTCAGAGACGTGCACCAGACCCTCGATGCCCTCCTCAACCCGGACGAACGCACCGAACGGCACCAGCTTGGTGACCTTGCCGGGCACGATCTGCCCGATCTGGTGGGTTCTCGCGAAGGCCTGCCACGGATCCTCCTGGGTCGCCTTCAGCGACAGCGAGACCCGCTCGCGATCCATGTCGACGTCGAGCACCTCGACGGTGACCTCCTGGCCGACCTCGACCACCTGCGACGGGTGGTCGATGTGCTTCCAGGACAGCTCGGAGACGTGCACCAGGCCGTCCACGCCGCCGAGATCGACGAACGCGCCGAAGTTGACGATGGACGAGACGACACCCTTGCGGATCTGACCCTTCTGCAGCTGGGTGAGGAAGTTCTGCCGCACCTCGGACTGGGTCTGCTCCAGCCAGGCTCGGCGGGACAGGACCACGTTGTTGCGGTTCTTGTCCAACTCGATGATCTTGGCCTCGAGCTCCTGGCCGACGTACGGCTGCAGGTCCCGGACCCGGCGCATCTCCACCAGGGAGGCCGGCAGGAAGCCGCGCAGGCCGATATCGATGATGAGGCCGCCCTTGACGACCTCGATCACCTGACCGGTGACGACGCCGTCCTCTTCCTTGATCTTCTCGATCGTGCCCCAGGCGCGCTCGTACTGAGCCCGCTTCTTGGACAGGATCAGCCGGCCCTCCTTGTCCTCCTTCTGCTGGACCAGGGCCTCGACCTCGTCGCCGACGGTGACCACATCGAAGGGGTCGACGTCGTGCTTGATCGAGAGTTCTTTGGAGGGGATGACCCCTTCGGTCTTGTAACCGATGTCGAGGAGGACCTCGTCCCGGTCGACCTTGACGACGATGCCGGTGACGATGTCACCGTCGTTGAAGTACTTGATGGTGTCGTCGATGGCCTGCAAGAAGGCCTCAGGTGAATCAAAGTCGTCGACTGCGACCTGGGGTGGTGCCTCGAGGGAGGACGTCATGTAGTGGTGCTCCGATAGGGGATGACTCGTGTTGGCGTGCTGCAGCCCGGTCCGTACAACGGAGATAGCTGCGAAGCGACAATCCGACCCGTACGAGCGCGACCTACTACGTCTGAGATCACGCAGGCCACAACGACAGTCCAGTTTATCGGTGTGTTCGAAATCCGGTCAATCTGAGGGCGCTCGCGTGCGTCGATTCGCCATGATGGAGCCCATGAGTGGGTTCATCGCACGGGCCGATGGCGGCCGGGAGGTCCAGGATCTGACCCCGGAGTCGCTGCGGGAGCTGCTGCGGGACGCAGCAGAGTTCGTGATCGTCGAGAACGCCGAGTGGGGTCCGGAGTACTTCGCCCAGGCGGCCCGGCTCGACGACGAGGCGTGGCGAGTCGAGGTCCGCAGCGGCACGCCCGACCGGCACATCGGCACCACCGCGGCGAACTCTGACGCCGCGTTCGACATCCTGCGCTCGTGGGCGGCGGTCGACGGCTGGTGGCAGGAGGCCTTTCATTGGGAGCGGATCGTGTTGTGACCGGCTTCGAGATCGGCGTCTCGCCCCCCGACCTGGTCCGGGTTCAACGTGATCCGTCCGGACCCTGGCAGCTGCCCGGCATCGGCGGCGTCGAGGTGGTCTGCACCTCGGTCGGCGACGGCCTCGCGGTGCACGTCGAGGCGGGCTCGATCAGTCGGATCCAGCTGCGCTGGCGGCGGTCCACACCGGCCGGCGCGCGGGTGCTCGGGGACGCCTGGGAGCGGAGCTACGGCGAACTGCAGTGGCAGGGACTGCATCCGGAGCGGGTGCTGCCCTGGACGGTGCTGGTGCACGACTCGGCTGAAGGCCAGACCTGGGGCGCCGGGGTCGAGGTGCGGGCGGGGGCGTTCGCGGCCTGGACCGTCGATCCGGATGGGGTCTCGCTGTGGCTGGATCTACGCAGCGGCTCGGGGCCGGCGCGGTTGGGCGGTCGGCGGCTGAGCGCGGCGGTGGTCCGCTGGGTCGTGGGGACCGCCGGTCCGTACGCGGCCCAGGGTGGCCTGGCGGAACTGTTGTGCCGGGATCCGCTGCCTGTGGGCCCGCTGGTGGGCTGCAACAACTGGTACTACGCGTACGGCCGAGACTTCGATGCCAGCGCCGTGGTGCGCGACGCCCGGCTGCTCAAGGAGCTGGTGGGCGACCACCCGGTGCGCCCGTACGGGGTGGTGGACGACGGCTGGAGCCCGGACGGGACCGCGGACGGACGGCGGGCCTCGGGCGGACCGTGGGATTCCGGGCGGCCGGCGACGTTCCCCGATCTGGCGGAGGCGGCCTCGTCGATCGCGGCCGAAGGTGTGCGACCGGGGTTGTGGTTCCGCCCGCTACTGAGCCGGACCGAGCCGACGGCCGGCGTGCTTCGCCGCTGGGAGAACGGCGTACGCCCTGGACCCCAGCCACCCCGCCACCCTGGAGCGGGTGGGCGCCGACATCCGCCGCTTCCGCGATTGGGGATTCGAGCTGATCAAGCACGACTTCTCCACCTTCGACGCACTCGGCCGCTGGGGATTCCAGATGGGTGGCCGGCCGGCCGGCGAGGGACTTGTGCCCGCCGACCCGACCCGCACCACCGCGGAGGTGCTGGTCGACTTCTACCGCGTCATCGGCGAGGCCGCCGGGGACGGGATCGTGCTGGGTTGCAACACGGTGGGACACCTGGCCGCCGGTCTGGTGCAGGCCCAGCGGACCGGGGACGACACGTCCGGCCGAGTCTGGGAGCGGACCCGCCGAATGGGGGTCAACACGCTGGCTTTCCGACTGGCCCAGCACCGACGCTTCTTCACTGTGGACCCCGATTGCGTGCCGTGCACGCCGGCGACCGACTGGGCTCTCAACCGCCAGTTCCTCGACCTCGTCGCCCGGTCGAGGACGGCGTTATTCGTGTCGGTGGACCCGGCCGCACGTACCGACCAGACCGACGCCGACCTGTCCGCCGCCCTCCGGCTCGCGTTGGACGGCGGGGCCTCCGAGGGGGTCGAACCGCTGGACTGGCTGGACACCACGACTCCAAGGCACTGGCGGTGCGGCGAGCAAGAACTGGGCTACGCCTGGTTCGAGGGAGCCGGGGCCGACCCCTTCGACGAGACCGACGCGGACGAGTTCGTCGACTGAGCGCCCCGGGCGCCGACCCGGCGGGCGATCACGATGACGACAAGGCCGACCACAGTCACGAGGGCGCAGGTCACGAAGATGCCGCGCTGACCGAGCACCGTCAAGGATCCGAACGCGATGATCGGTCCAGAGACGATCGCCCCGACCCGGCGCGTGTTCATGTACAGCCCGGTCGCCAGCCCTGGTCGGGGAATCATCTGCTGGAACAGCGGCAGTCCGGCGCCCGCGATGCTGGCGAAGGCCCACGCGTTCAGCGGCTGGAGCGCCAGCAGCAGGACCGGATCGGAGACGAAGGCCAGGCCCACGTAGTAGGCGATGGCGGTCAGGCAGCCGGTCGCGATCAGGCCCAGGCTGGAGAACCGATTCGTGAGCCGGCCGATGAGCAGCAGCGCGGGGACCTCGAGGGCGGCCGCAACCCCGAGCGTGATCCCGGCCCAGATCACGTCCAGGTTCAGGGTCTGGGTGACGTAGACGGTCATCATGGTCATCGCCGTGTTGTTGGTGGCCTGCAACAGGATGAACGCGGCCATGATCAGGACGACACCGGGCCTGCCGACCGGCGAGGTCTCCTCGATCGGCGGCGCCGTTGCGAGTTCGGAACCGGCCGCCGCGGCGGCCGCGCGGGCCCTGCGGCGCTGCGCCATCATCACGGCAGTCGTGGTGATGTTCAGAGCCGCGACGGCACCGATGGCCAACAGGATCGCCCGGTCGCCGAACCAGCCGATGATGAGGGTGGCCAGCGGCGGGCCGGCCACCCAGGCCACGGAGACGATGGCGCGGGTGTTGATGATGTCGGCCGGCCGGGCGCCCGAGTGGCGCAGGTGAGCGAAGAGCAGCGAGCTGCCGACTCCGGCCGGACCACCGACCACGACCAGCGCGAGCGTCGCCATCGGTAGCGTCGTGACGGCCGCCAGCAGGCCGACCAGGACCAGGGTCAGCGCCCCGCAGACCAGCATCGGCCGCAGGTACTCGTTCTTCCGGTCGGCGTAGCCGGGCAGCAGCAGCGCCGCCACGAATCCGCTGCCGTTGTAGATGCTCAGCACCCAGCCGACCTCGGCGGTGCTCGCGCCGTACAGGTTCACCAGGATCAGGGCGAGCGCCGGGCTCAGGAACGCGAGTTGGAGTCCCCACAGCAGGGCGGAAGAGGGTACGAGCAGCCGCTTCACGCGCGCTCCACCGTCGACCCCAGCCGTCTCATCATCCGCACATCCTCCAGCCAACCCCGGAACGCGCCGGGACGGAAGGCTCTGCCAAGCCAGGCACTGCCAGTGCCTCCCTCCGCCGAGTCGGCGGCGCGGTGCAGATCGCCGCGGGGCTTCAGTGGGCGGCGGCGTGCCAGGAGTGGCCGACGCCGACGGAGACGTCCAGCGGAACCTCCAGCTCGACCGCGTGCCCCATCTTCTCCCTGACCAGGGCCTCCAGGGTCTCGGTCTCGCCCGGCGCAACTTCGAAGACCAACTCGTCATGCACCTGCAGCAGCATCCGGCTGCGCAAGCCGGCTGCATCCAGTGCCTTCTCGACGTCGAGCATCGCGACCTTGATGATGTCCGCCGCCGAGCCCTGGATCGGGGCGTTGAGAGCCATCCGTTCCGCCATCTCTCGGCGCTGCCGGTTGTCGCTCATCAGATCCGGCAGGTAGCGGCGGCGGCCGAGCAGGGTCTCGGTGTACTCGGTCCGGCGCGCGTCGACGACGAGCGAGCGGAGATAGTCCCGGACGCCGCCGAAGCGCTCGAAGTACTCATCCATCAGCGCCTTCGCCTCCGACGTATCGATGGTGAGTTGCTGGCTCAGCCCGAAGGCGCTCAGCCCGTACGCCAGCCCGTAGTTCATCGCCTTGATCTTGGCCCGCTCGGCCGGGGACACCGAATCCGGAGCGACCCCGAAGACCCGGGATGCCGTCACGGTGTGGAAGTCCATCCCCGACTTGAACGCAGCGATCAGGTCCGCGTCCTCGCTGACGTGGGCCATGATCCGCATCTCGATCTGGGAGTAGTCGGCCGACATCAGCGATGCGTACCCCGAGCCGACCACGAACGCCTCCCGGATCCGGCGGCCTTCGTTCGTCCGGATCGGGATGTTCTGCAGATTCGGGTCGGTGCTGGACAGCCGGCCGGTGGCGGCGATCGTCTGGCCGTACGTGGTGTGGATCCGGCCGTCGTCGGCGATGGACTTGAGCAACCCCTCCACCGTCTGTTTGAGCCGGATGGCGTCTCGATGGATCAGCATCTGGGCGAGGAACGGGTGCTCGGTCTTGACGTACAACGACTGCAGCGCGTCCGCGTCGGTGGTGTAACCGGTTCTGGTCCGCCGGGTCTTCGGCATCTTGAGCTCGTCGAACAGCACGACCTGCAGCTGCTTCGGGGAACCGAGATTGATCCGCTTGCCGAGCACCCGGTACGCCTCCTCGGCGGCCGCGTTCACGGTCGAGCCGAACTCCGACTCCAGCGCCTCCAAGTGGTCGACGTCGACCGCGACCCCGGTCTGTTCCATCCGGGCCAAGGTGGCTTGCAGCGGAAGCTCCACCCCGTACAGCAGGCTGGTGCCGCCCCGCTCCTCGATCTCCACGTCGAGCGCGTCGGCGAGATCGATCACCGCGCGGGCCCGGACCATCGCGGCCTCCGCCGCCAGCGGCGCGCCGGAGTCGTCGTCGCCGAAGTCGAGCGCGAGCTGGTCGGTGTCCGCCGCGACCGTCACGTCGCCGGCGTCGACCTTGAGCTCCCGTTTGAGGTAGCGGATGGTCAGGTCGGCCAGGTCGAAGGTGCGCTGGTCGGGACGCACCAGGTACGCGGCGAGCTGGGTGTCGGAGGTCAGGCCCACCAGATCCCAGCCCCGCGCCCAGGCCGCCAGCAGCGGTCCCTTCGCGTCGTGCATCGCCTTGTGCTTCGTCGGGTCGGCCAGCCAGCCGGCGAGCGCGGTGTCGTCGGTGGCGGACAGCGTCAGCACGTCGACATAGGCCGCCGCGCCATCCGCCGCGGCTAGCGCGAGAGCGTTGATGTCGCCCGTGCCGGAACCCCAGTGCCCGATGACGTCCACCCCGGTGCGCTCGCCCGTCGCGTGCTCCGCCAACCAGTCGGTCAGCTGATCCGGCTCGAGAATCTCCCCCGACAGCTCGAAGCCGCCCTCCGGGGTCGGTTCCTCGTTGGGCAGGCTCTCCAGCAGCCGGTCCCGCAGCACCCGGAACTCCAGCCCGTCGAACAGCTGGTGGGTCGCCTCCCGGTCCCACGGTCGGCGCTCGAGCTCGTCGATCGTGAAGTCGAGATCCAGGTCCCGGACCAAGGCGTTGACCTGGCGGTTTCGCAGCACGTCCTCGGTCCGGGCCTGGAACGCCTCGGCGGCCTTGCCCTTGAGTTCGCCGGCGTGCATGACGAGGTTCTCGAGGCCGTCGTAGGTCTCCAGCCACTTGGCGGCCGTCTTCGGACCGACCCCGGGGACACCCGGCAGGTTGTCGCTCGTCTCCCCCACCAGCGCGGCCAGTTCGGGATAGCGGGCCGGCGTCGCGAAGTACCGCTCGAGGACCAGTGCCGGCGTCATCCGGGCCAGGTCGGAGACGCCGCGGCGCGGGTAGAGCACCGTCACGCGGTCGGTGACGAGCTGGAACGCGTCTCGGTCGCCGCTGCAGATCAAGACGTCGAAACCCTGCTCCTCGGCCTGGGTCGCCAGGGTGGCGATGACGTCGTCGGCCTCCCATCCCGCCTTCTCCAGGTGCACGATGTTGAGGGCGTTGAGCACCTCCTTGACCAGGTCGAGCTGGCCGCGGAACTCATCCGGGGTCTTGGAGCGATTCGCCTTGTACTCCACGTAGATCTCGGACCGGAAGGTCTGCCGGGAGACGTCGAAGGCGACCCCGATGTGGGTCGGCTGCTCGTCTCGGAGCACGTTGATCAGCATCGAGGTGAAGCCGAAGACGCCGTTGGTGTGCTGCCCGGTCTGGGTGGAGAAGTTCTCCACCGGCAGGGCGAAGAAGGCCCGGTACGCCACCGAGTGGCCGTCGATGAGCAGCAGCTTCGGGCGCGTTTCGGTCGGCACGTCCCGACTCTATAGCCGGTGGCTGACACCCATCACCGGCTCAGATCGGCCCTGCGGCCACCCGTACGCTGACTCCGTGATCGTGCCTTTGTGGTTGTCCCAGAACCGCAGCGCACTCGACGAGAAGATGGGCTTCGAGGTGCTGGAACTCACGCCCGAGCGGGTTGTCGGGCGGATGCCAGTTGCGGGGAACACCCAGCCGATGGGCCTGTGGCACGGCGGCGCGTCCTGTGTGCTGGCCGAGACCCTCGCCTCGATCGGCGCGATGGCCCACGCCCTCCCCGATCGGCTGGCGTTCGGCGTCGACATCAACGCCACCCACCACCGCTCCGCCGATTCCGGCTCGGTGACCGGCACGGCCACGGCGCTCCGGCTGGGGCGCACGGTGGCGATGTATGAGGTTGTCCTCACCGATGACGCGGAACGGCGGATCTGCACCGCCCGGGTGACCTGTCAGATCGCCGATCCGCGGCCGACGCCGGTGAACGTCGTGCCAACCGCGTGACCACAGCCGAATGAGCCCATCACCCTGGTCGGATCTGCCGACCTACGTCGCGACGCCGCGACTCGGTGGGCTGGTCCTGTCTCCGGACGGCCGGACGCTGCTGGTGTCGGTGTCGGCACCGAACCGGGACGGCACCGAGTACGGCAGCGCTTGGTGGCGGGTCGACGTCGACGGCACGGATCCGGCCCGACGGTGGACCCGCTCGATCGAGGGCGACTCCGCAGCCGCCTTCACCGCCGACGGGAGCCTGCTTTTCACCTCGAAGCGACCGGCGCCTCCCGGTCGGCCGGGTGACAAGGAGCCGACGAGCACGTCGGTGCTCTGGTGCCTCCCTGCCGGCGGTGGCGAGGCGTACGCCGTCGCCCGGCGGATCGGCGGCTGGTCGGGCGTCGCGGCGGCCAGGGCCAGCGATCGCGTCGTCCTCGCGGCATCGGCGCACGGGTCGAGCGCCGACGAGGCCGACCACGCGCGGATCACCCGCGAGCGCGAAGAGCACAAGGTGACGGCGATCCTGCACGACGGCTACCCGGTGCGCTTCTGGGACCACGATCTCGGTGTCACCGACGTACGGATACTGGCGCTGGACCTCGCCGGGTCCGGGGACGAGCGGGGCGATCTGGCGCCGGCGGCCGAGGCGTTCACCGACGTCACCCCGACCCGGGGCTGCACCTCCGGGGAGGTCCGCGGCATCAGCGACGACGGCCGGACCGCGCTGCTCAATTGGACCGAGGCCGATCCGCGCGGCGTCACCCGGACCGTCGCGTTGCCGTGGATCTGACCGCCGGGACCGCCGAGGTCGTGGCCCGCGACGACGCCGACGAGTTCGCCGCCGCCGTGTGCTCCGCTGACGGGACGCTGGTGGTCTGCCGCCGGGAGACCCGCTCCACCGCGGAGGAGGCGCCACGGCAGAGTCTGTGGGTGGTCGACCGCTCGACCGGCACGGCCGGCCCGCTGGCGGCGGACTGGGACGCCTGGCCGACCCCGCACGCCGTGGCCCCGGATCGCCGAACCGTCTATGCGACGGTCGACGAACGCGGTCACGCCCCGCTCTACGCCGTCGATGTGGCGACCGGTGAGCGCCGCCGGCTGACGGGCGAAGGGGCGATCGTCTCGGCGGTGCTCAGCACGGACGGCACGACCCTGTATGCCGTGCACACCTCCTACACCGATCCCGGGACGGTGATCGCCGTAGACACCGCGACCGGCGCGGTCCGGGAACTTCGCAGTCCGGTCTCGTACCCGGCCCTGCCGGGGCGCTGCGAAGAGGTGACGGCGACCGCCGACGACGGCGCCGAGATCCGCGGCTATCTCCTGCTTCCCGAGACCCAGGCGTCCGGCGGACCGGCGCCGCTGGCGGTGTGGATCCACGGCGGACCGCTCAATTCCTGGAACTCGTGGTCGTGGCGATGGTGCCCGTGGCTGTTGGTGGATCGGGGCTACGCCGTGCTGCTCCCCGATCCGGCGCTGTCGACTGGTTATGGCCAGGACTTCGTGCAGCGGGGCTGGGGCCGGTGGGGCGGCGCGCCGTACACGGACCTGATGGCGATCACCGACGCAGTCACCGCGAGACCCGACATCGACGAGACGCGCACCGTGGCGATGGGCGGCTCCTTCGGCGGGTACCTGGCGAACTGGGTGGCCGGTCACACGGACCGGTTCCGGGCGATCGTGACCCACGCGAGTCTGTGGAACCTGGAGACGTTCGGCCCGACGACCGACGCCGCCTGGTACTGGAGCCGGGAGATGTCGCCGGCAATGATGCGGGAGAACTCACCACACCACTTCGCCGACCGGATCACGACGCCGATGCTTGTCGTCCACGCCGGCTTGGACTACCGGGTGGCGATCTCCGAGGGTCTTGCCCTGTGGTGGGCGCTGGTTTCGGGGTACGGCGGGCGGCCGGAGGATTTCCCGCACAAGTTCCTCTATTTCCCGACGAGAACCATTGGGTGCTGACCCCGCAGCACGCCCGGCTCTGGTACGAGACCGTCTTCGCCTTCTTGGACACTCACGTGTTCGGCACGCCGTTCCGGCGCCCGGCCGGCCTCTGACCAGCGGCTCCGCTCAGAGCGCCACATCCGGTCGGAGCCGAGCGACGAGCTCCCCGCGGCTGCGGACCCCGACCTTGGTGAAGATCGACTTCAGATGGTCCTGCACGGTGTGACCGGAGATGAACAGCCGCCCCGAGATCTCGCTGGTCGACTGGCCCGCGATCACCTCGTGACAGATCTCGCGCTCTCGGGCCGACAACGCGTACGCCTGTAGCAGCATCCCCAGGAGTTGATCACCGGTGGCCGGCTCGATCGCGATGGCGATCTGATCTTCATCGCCGCCGACCAACGGACTGGCGCGGAGGAACGCCCAGCGGCCCTGAGCATCACGGACCCGGGAACGGAATCCGCCGGCCACCGATCCCCGGGACCCGCCGGCCATCACCTTCATCATCAAGACGAAGCGCCCAGGGGCGATCTCGTCGAGGCGGGTCTCGCCACTCCTGGGCGGCCGGGGTCGCCGACCGGATCTCGCCCCGTGTCCCGACGATGACGATCGCCGGCTGGCGGCCGGGTCCCCAGCCGTGTGCCTCGGACCGCACTGCGAGTCGGGTGGCGCCCGCCACCGCTGGCCCGACCGCCGCCAGGTAGTCGGTTTCGCGATCGCTGAAGTCGCGCCCGCCGCGCACCATGCCCGCGGCGCCCCACGCTGCGCCGTCGGCCAAGAACATCGTGCGGACCTCGTGCTTGAGACCCGAACGGTCGCCAGATGCGATTCAGCCGGATGCTGCGCCGGCGGTCACGCTCGGGCAGATCCGACATCCGCGCCACCGATTCCCGGCGACGGGCCAGGCTTGCCCAGCGCTGCGGCTGGTCGGAGAAGTATTCCGCCTCCGCCAGCACCGGCTCGTACTCGGCCGGGATCCGGTCCGCGCCACTGATCACCGTACTGATCATCAAGGTGTCGGGATCCAGCACGGCCCAGCAGGTCAGCTCGGTACCGACCTCGCGCTCGACCCGCCGGATCGCCGCGTCGTACAGCTCGCTGACCCCCAGGCCGGAGGCGGCGAAGGCGGCGATGTCACGTCGGGTGCGGTGGGCCCGTTCCTCCCACATACGAGCAGTATGGCGCTGATTCGGCTGCCCGACATTCCCAGATTTGTGGGATCGTGGGCGGGCCTGCGCGAGCCTAACGTCATGGCCATGAGCATCCAGCAGACGCAGGTTCAGCACTGCGCGGCCGGGGAGGGTCGCGAGCTCACCGCTCCCGACGCCGTCCACACCGTCAAGATCGACTGTGGCCACACCGGCGGCCAGTTCGAGCTGTTCGAGGTCGTCGCGCCGCGCGGGCCCTCGACGCCGTTGCATCGCACCAACTGGGAGAAGGCCTACTACGTCCTGCACGGCCGGATGATCGTGCAGGTCGAGAACGAGGGCTACGACCTTGGACCGGGCTCCTCGGTCACCATTCCCGCGAACGCCCGGCACACATTCACCGTGCTCAGCCCAGCCGTCACATTCCTGGCCATCGGCAGCACCGGGGCCATGGGTCGGTTCCTCGCCGATCTCGACGAGTCGCTGCCGCGGGATCGGCCGCTCGAGCAGAGTGCCGCCGAACTCCGGCAGGTCCTCTCCCGGCACGACGTCAAGGTGTTGGATCTGGACGGACGAGTGCCATGACAGTGGCGGTCTGGGTCTTCGCGCTCCTGGCGGCGCTGATCCACCTGCTCGCCTTCGTCTGGGAGTCGGTCTTGTTCCGGCGGGACGGTGTTCATCGCGGGGTCTTCGCCATCCCGTCCGAGGACGTGCGGCCGGCCCTGCTCTGGGCCTTCAACGTCGGCTTCTACAACCTGTTTCTCGGCTGCGGCATGATCGCCGGGGTCATGGCCTGGGCCATGGGCAGCGTCACAGTCGGGCGCACGCTGATCACGTACCTCTGCGTCTTCATGGTGCTCGCCGGTCTCGTGCTGTTCGTATCCGACCGGCTGGCACTCAGCCGTCCTCGCGGATCGGGCGTCTGGGGTTCGGTGTCCCAAGCCGGGCCACCCCTGATCGCCCTCATCGCCACCCAGTTCGTCCCGTGAGTGACGCGAGCCTTTCGGACCACCGGCTTGAGCCGAGTCATCGGGTGAGTCCGCGCCCCAAATTCAGGGTCACGACCTTCCCAATGACTCCAGCCCAGGTCGGCTCAGCTCTTGAAATGCACCACGCAATTCGAGACGGCGACCGCCCCGAGCCCAGCGGCCTTGATCAGCGTCAGCGTGTTGGGGTTGGCCGGATCCAGGATCCCGGTCGCGATGTTGATCTGGATCACCCGCATCCCCTCCGTGGTGAACTGCTCCTGCAGGAGAAACTGGGTGTTCAGTTGCACCTCCAGGTCCACGGTCTGGCCCGCCGCCAGCGTCGGGATCACGTTGAAGGACACGTAAGCCTTCTTGGTGGGATCCACATTGGGGGTGTCGAAGGCGAGGTTGTCGGCGCCGATGTTCAATTCGGCGTCCTGGAATGTCGTGAATCTTGTGGTCATGGCAACTCTCCTGGTTTCTGGACTCCACGATTGTGGAGGTTCTTGCTAAATGGAGATTTGCCCGATTCATGCTGATACGACAGGGGGCTGGCGCGGACTCAAACGGCCGACTGGCAGCGGCGCGGCCGGGGCGGAGACGGTGTCAAACCGTCGGGTATCGGGGAAAGTTCAGTAGACCACTGACATTTTCGGCGCGAATTTTCGGTTGCGAGTACCGAGTGTTTTGGGGTTACCGCATTCGTCGCCATTTCCGAGGGCCAACGTGGTAATTCGACTCTTCATGCCTGGGGTGGGTGGAATCCCCGTCGATGAAGAACATGCGGCTGGGGAGGACCTCCGCGGCTGCACGCTAGGCTGCCGCTCCGACACCCACCTGTCGCTAATTCGAACGCCTCCATCGGCCTTGGTCCCGCAGCGGGCCAGACCGACCGACCCGAAGGACGACGCGATGACGTCGGGAGCAGCCGGAAGACTGACCGGAAGACTGACGGACAAGACCGTCGTGATCACCGGCGGCGCGCGCGGCCAGGGCGCCGCCCACGCGGAGCGGCTCGCGCGGGAGGGGGCCAAGGTGTTCGCCTGCGACGTGCTGGACGAGGAGGGCAGCGCCGTTGCCGACCGGTTGCGGGGCGACGGTCTGGACGTCAGCTACTGCGGTCTGGACGTGACCGACGCGGCCGCCTGGCAAGCCCTCGTCGACAAGATCGGCCAAGCGAGCGGCGGGGTCGACGTCTTGATCAACAATGCCGGGATCATCCACGTGGCTCCCATTCAGGAGCAGCCCCGGGACGCCTGGGACAGGCTGCTCGCCGTGAACCTCACCGGTGCGATGTTGGGCATCCAAGCAGTGACACCGGGGATGCGCGACCGGAAGAGTTCGCGCGGCGGTTCGGTGATCAACATCGCGTCGATCTTCGGCGTGGTGGGGGCCCCCGGTTACGCCGCCTACTGCGCCAGCAAAGCCGGACTGATGGCCCTGACGAAAGTCGCCGCGCTCGAACTCGCCGCGGACAACATCCGGGTCAACGCCATCGTTCCGGGCGGCGTCTCGACGCCGATGAACGAGCACGAGAAGGAGGGCGGCGTCATCCCGGACACGCCCCTGGGGCGGCGGGCCCACCCGAGCGAGATCTCCGGCGCCGTGGTGTTCCTGGCCTCCGACGACTCGAGCTTCGTGACGGGGACCGAACTGGTCGTGGACGGCGGTTACCTCGCCCGCTGACGAGAGGATGGACCTGTCGGGGAGGGCTTACGGTGTCGCGGCCGGCTCCAGCCAGGCGGGGAGAGCGGACCCGGCGTCAGCCGTGCACGCGGCCTCGACACATCCGGCCAGGCTGCGGAGGTGGAACCCGCGGCCGACCGCCGCCGTGCCGTAGTGGGCGTACTTGGCCGAGTTCGTCGTGATGGTCCGCGACGACAAAGTGACGATGGGCTCCCGGATGAAGCACCAGCAGGTGTCGTTGACCAGGCGGGCGCCGAACCGTTCGAGGCGGGTGACCAGGCCGGCCCGTTCGGCTTGACCGTGGGTGGCGCGGTTCGTGGTCACGACCAGCTCGACACCTCGGGCTTTCGTACGGCCATCGCACAGGTCGGCGAGCCGGTCGAATTCGGTCAGCGAAAAGTGCGGGTTGCCGAGAGCGACCATCTCGGTGCCGGTGACGGTGGCGCTGTTCAGTTCTCTCCAGGTCGGTGCCAGGTCGGTGGCGCGGACCCGTACTCGCCGTAGCGGCGCCCCAGAATCGAGCACCGCCGGATCGATCACCGCGTCGAGAGTCGGCGCTTCCGGGGTGACGCCGACGATGTGGAACATGGCCGCGGCCGACGTGGTCGCGAACGCCGCGCCGAACGCGCGGAGATCGTCGGTGGTCGCAGGGGCGAGCTCGAGTCCGGTGAGGACCGGGACATCGGGGCCGGCGATCGATCCGACGTGATAGCCCAGCGTCGGATAGAACGCGTCGTCTATCAGCTCGACTGGCACGTCGACCGCAATCTGCACCGCCGCCCGCCGCCCGGCGTCCGTATGCGCCCCGGCGTTCGGGGCTCGGCCGATCAAGGCGATGAGGATGTCGACGTAGTCGGGGTATTTCATGGTCCGGGCGCCGAGCACCGCGTTGGCGAAGACCACCGCGTTGGACTCGGCCCAGGCGATCTGCTGGCCGCGAACCGGCGGATCGTCGAGCAGATAGGGAGCGCAGGTGTAGGTCGGCGCCACCCCGAGCCGCAGGTAGGCGTCGGCCACGGCTTCCGATGGTTCGCCGAGCGCCGCGGGGACGCCCTGGCTCCGCCAGCGGCGCCGGTCGATGCACAAGGCGTTCGTCGTGGTCGGCACCGCGACCCGGCCGCCGAGCTCGACCAGCCGTTCGACGAAGCGCAGGCTCGCCGGGCCCTGGTAGAAGCAGCCGTCGATGTGACCGCGGTCGACATCGATCAGCTCCCGGGCGCCCTCCAGCTGCGCGGCCCGGATGACCACCCGGGCGGCCAGTCGAGCGGCCTCGCTGAACGTCCCGGACAGCAGCTGCCGGTCGTGATCGGACAGTCGGAAGTCGGTCAGGTCCAGGTCGGGCAACGGGGTGGGCGCGGCCGCGGTTGACGTCGCTTCCGTCGCGGTCACAACCCCGTCGCGGATCGACACCCGGGACCCCGACCGCAGCTGCGCGAAGTCGTGCGGGTGGAGCCGCACGACGGGAATGCTGATCTCGAACATCTCCGCAGCCAGGACGACCCCGAGGGCGAGGATCGGCTCGTGGGCGCTGAAGATCAGCGCCGCCGGGGCGTTCCCGTTGACGAGCAGCTCGAACAGCGTGGCGCTGCCGGAACAGGAGCCGCGGCCACTGGGGAGCGCCAGCACCTTCCCGGCCACGGACTGCCCGTGCAGCGGGTGGTGGGTGTCGATCACTCGCCTGGTTGACGCATCGACCCCACCCATGAAGCTGAGCCGGACATCGGCGCGGAGCAGCTCGCCGTGCGCCGCGCCAGGCACCACGGCGCGGCCGGCGTACGTCTCGATGCTCGACCCGGCGGTCATTCGGCGGCAGTGCGAACCGGACGCAGATCGTCGATCTGCCGCAGCCAGGTGTCGGCGACGGTGAACCCGCGCGGGAACGGATCGGTCGGGTCGAGGCCCATCTGGTAGATCCCGGTGATCCAGGCCTGACCGGCGACACTCGGTACCACGGCCGGGTAGTCGCCGATTGTTGTGGTCTCGACGACCGCGCTCTCGAACCTGGTGCCGATCACCGACTCGTGCACGAACGTCTCCCCCACCTCGATCAGCCCCCTGGCGTGCAGGACCGCCAGCCGTGCCGACGTCCCCGTGCCGCAGGGGGAACGGTCCAACCGGCCTGGGGACACCACGACGGCGTTCCGGGAGCGCAGGCCGCCGGACTCGCGCAACAGAGGACCGGTGAACTCGACCATGGTGATGCCGGGGATCTCCGGGTTGACCGGATGCACCGCCTCCAACTGTTCGGCCGCCGACCGCTTGATCACCTGACCGAGTTCGCAGATCCTCCGGGCCTCGGCCGGGGTCAGGTCGAAGCCCACCCGGTTCGCCTCGACCAGCACGTACGTCATGCCGCCGTACGCGACATCCACGGTCAACCGGCCGAGACCGGGCACCTCGATCTCGGCGTCAAGGTAGTAGCAGAACGCCGGCTGGTTGACGAACCGGACCTGTTCGACCTTGCCGTCGCGGCACCGGCAGCTCACCGTGATCAATCCGGCCGGGGACTCCAGGGTGAGTTCGGTGGTGGGCTCGGACATGGGCAGGATGCCGGTCTCGAGCAGGACAGTGGCGACGCAGATGGTGTTCGAGCCCGACATGGCCGGGTATTCCGTCGACTCCAGGATGACGTACCCCATCGCTGCGTCGGGGTGGTTCGACGGGACCAGGAGGTTGGCGTTGTGGTGGGGCGCACCCCGCGGCTCGAACAAGATCATCCGCCGCAGATCGTCGGCCTGGTCCTGCAGGAACACCCGCTTGTCGAACACGGTGTCCCCCGCGATCGGCGGCAGCCCGCCGACCACGACCCGACCGCTTTCCCCCTCAGCGTGGCAATCCACGACCGTGATCGCCTTGGTCCAGCGCATGGTTGCCTCTCGTACTCGGGTGCCGATCCACGTCGGCCGCTGCGGCTGATTCTGCTCGACCAGGTCAGAGGGTCACGGTGGGGTCGCGCTTGCGATCCACCGGCTAGCGATTCTTAGGTCGCCGAGCCAGAAACGGCAACCAGCGAGACAAGGTGAACGAAATGGCTTGATACTCCAGGTCAGATCGTTCACCTTGTTGGGGTTGGGCGATGTGGACGGTGTGGTTAGAGGCTATGCATGCTGGACTCCGGTCGCAGATCTGCGGTGCACGCCCGCTGCGGGTCGACTCCGGACCTGACGTTGAACGCTACGATCGCCAAAACCCGGCACGAGGAGGTCGACGGTGGTCAAACGTCAGAATGCTCATTGGGTCGTCGGAGCGCTCGTCATGGCGGTCGCCGGCCTGACCCTGGGATCGGTACCACCCGCCAGCGCCACGCCTTCGCCTCGGCCCACGGGCCCCCACTCGGCCGCTGCAACCCGCGGTGATTTCGCGGGCCTGGTCGAGATCAAAGGTGGGCGCCGGCTCTATCTGGAGTGCCGGGGGCAGGGCATCCCCACGGTGGTGTTGGAGTCACCTGGCGGCGACACCTCTGACATCTGGAGCTTCCGCCCGCCGGGTTTCGAGCAGACCCCCGTCCTGCCTGCGGTCGCCCGGTACACCCGGGTGTGCGCCTACGACCGGCCCGGCACCGTCTCGCCGTCGGGCCAGCCGAGCCGCAGCGACCCGGTTCCACTGCCGCGCTCCTCCCGGGCGATCATTGGCGATCTGCACGCCTTGTTGCGGGCCGCGCACGTCCCCGGGCCCTATGTGCTGGTCGGCCATTCGCTGGGGGGCTTGCTGAGTCGGCGGTACGCCGGCGTGTACCCGCGCGAGGTGGCTGGTTTCGTCTCCGTCGATGCTGCCCACGAGATCTTCTACGAAGAGTTCCAGGCCCGGCTGACGCCAGAGCAGTACGAGGCGCCGGGCCTCGAAATCGACATCGTGGCCACCGCAGCCACGATGCGCCGAGCCCGGGTCCAGCGGCCGCTCCGGCCCATGCCCATGACCGTCCTCGAGCACTCCCGGGACCGCAACCGTTTCCCCAACCCGTTCAGCTTCCCTGCCGTCTACCCCATCGCGGCGTTGGAACGGGCCTTCCAGGCCTCTCAAGACGACCTGGCGACGCTGGTGCCCGGCGCCCGGCACGTGATCGCCGAGAACAGCGAGCACTACATCCAGCTGGACCAACCGGCCCTCGTGAAGCGCGAAATCCGGCGGGTCGTCCAGGAGGTTCGCCGGACCACGAAAGCCTGCGGGAGGTCGTAGCGGAGACTGCTACTGGTCTTTTTGTCAGACAATCAACATGCTACGCTGCCGAGCGTGACGGGAGCCGTGGTCGACTGGGAACAGATCGCCGACGCGCGCCCGGGCCTGCTGCCGGCGTCGTCGATCTCGCGCCGGGAGGCGGTGGTCAACCAGATCCGGCGGGGCATCGTCGTCGGCGTGCTGCGACCTGGGGAGAAGCTGACCGAGGTCGGTCTCGCCACCACCCTGCGCGTGAGCCGCCCGACCGTACGGGAAGCGCTGGCGCAACTGGCTCAGGAGGGTCTGCTGACGGCGGAGCCGTACCGGGGGCTGCGGGTCACCGAGATCGACGCTGCCGCGATCCGCGATCTCGCCCAGACGCGGATGGCGCTCGACCGACTGGCGATCCAGGCGATCATCGAAGATGTGACCGGGCACCGGATGGACGCGCTGCGCCTCGCCTGGCACACGTACGAGGTCACGGTCGAGGACCCGGATCCGGTGACCCGGCACGACGCGCACCTCGCCTTCCACCGGGCCATCTGGTCGGCGTCGGCCAACGTCCTGCTCGAACAGCTCTGGCCCGTCATCGAAGCCCACATGACGATCGCACTGGCCGAGGATCAGCGCGCCCGTCCCAACCCGGAGCGCTCCCGGCGAATCCACGCGGCCCTCGTGGACGGCATCGTGGCTCGCGACCCCGACCGCGTCGAGGTCGCCCTCCAAGCCCACACGGTCGCTACCGCCGAAGAGTTGATCGCCATCTGTCACCCAGAGAAGAGGACACCTTCGTGAAGATCTTGGTCATCGGCACCGGTCTGGTCGGTGGCGCCGCGGTTGCGGCGCTGACCGAACGCGGGCATGAGGTCGTCGGGGCGTCCCGCTCGACCTCACCCGCTGTGGACGTGACCAGTCCGGAGTCCATCGCCGCGCTCTTCGCCGACGTGGGCACCGTGGATGCCGTCGTCGCCGCGGTCGGCGCCGCTCCCTTCAAGCCGCTCGGCGAGCTCGGCCACGACGACTTCCTGAGCGGCCTGCTGGGCAAGACCCTGGCCCAGATCGACATCGTCCAGACTCGGTACCCCGTACGTCAGCGACGGCGGTTCGTTCACCCTGACCACCGGCGTGCTCGCCCGCGAGCCGATAGTCACCGGGGCCGCGTCCTCGGCCGCGAACGGTGCGCTGGAAGCCTTCACCATGGCCGCCGCCGTGGAACTCCCGCGGGGACTGCGGATCAACACCGTCAGCCCCACGGTGTTGGTCGAAGCGACCGGTCATCACGCCCACTTCCCCGGGTTCACCCAGGTGTCCGCGGCCGCCGTCGGCCAGGCGTACGTCAAGGCGGTGGAGGGATTCCAGACCGGCCAGGTCTACGCCCTGGACGGATTTTGATGGGGAGGAAGCACGTCGTCGTCATCGGTGGCGGTGCGGTCGGTCTGATCACGGCCTACCACCTGCGCCGGGATGGGGCCGACGTCACGATCGTCGACGCCCGCCGGACCGGGCGGGGGGCCGCGGAGGTCAACGCCGGCTGGATCGTCCCGGCCGAGTCGGCGCCGGTCCCCGGACCCGGCATGATCAGCAAGTCGCTGAAGTGGATGCTGCGCCGCGACAGCCCGCTCTACATCCGCCCGTCGCTCGACCCGGTCTTCGTGAAGTTCATGATCGGGATGTGGCGCAGCTGCACGGCGTCGGCGCAACGGGCCGGGTTCGAGGCCAACCTGCGACTCGCTCAGGGGACGATCGAGGCCTACGAGGACTACCGCGCCGACGGTATCGACTTCGAGCTCCGCCACGACGGGCTGCTGATGGCCTTCACCGACCGCCAGAACCTCGAGCACCACGCGACCACGCTCGACCTGGTCGAGCGCTTCGGCCGCGACCCTCAGGTGCTCATCGGGGATGCGGTTCGAGAGCACGAGCCGAAGCTGTCCGACGCGGTCTACGGCGGGATCTTCTTCCCGCAGGAACAACACGTCGACCCCAACGCCATGATGCGATCGATGCACCGGCGGCTGGTCGAGCTCGGCGTACGGATCGTCGAGAACGCCCCGCTGGCCGGGGTCCGGACCTCGGGCGACCAGATCACCGGGATCACCGCCGGCGAGGAGCGGCTCAGCGCCGACGCGTACGTGCTCGCCGCCGGGCCCTGGACCGGCCCGCTGTCCCGGCTGATCGGCGTGCCGCTCCCGGTCCGCCCGGGCAAGGGCTACAGCATCGACACCCCGCCGTACCCGTTGCGGAGCGCCACCAACCTGTCCGACGCCAAGGTCGCCGTGACACCGCTGAGCCGCAACCTGCGGTTGGCCGGCACGATGGAGTTCGGCGGCCTCGACGAGGAGCTCAACCAGGTCCGGATCGGCGCGATCCTGGCTGCGCCGGGTCGCTACTTCCGGGACTGGACCCCGCCGAGCACACCGCTCACGCCCAGGGCCGGCATCCGACCGATGACCCCCGACGGTTTGGCGATCATCGGTCGGCTCGGCCCGCTGCGGAACGGGTACGTCTCCACCGGCCACGGCATGCAGGGCATCACCCTCGGACCCGGCTCGGCGCAGGCACTCAGCACTCTCATCCTCAGCGGCGAACTGCCCGACGTCCTGCTCCCCTTCGCCCCGACTCGGTTCACCCGGACCGCCGCATCCGCCCCACAGAAAGTGATCGCTCGTGCCTCGTAAGTCCGTCCAGCTGTCCGGCATCCTCGCCGCCGTCACCACCCCCTTCACCGCGGATGGTTCCGCAGTCGACGAGGCCACGCTCACTGCGCAGGCCGAGTGGCTCATCGCGTCCGGCATCCACGGACTCGTGCCGTGCGGGACGACCGGGGAGTTCCCGACCCTCAGCCCCCAGGAGCATCGCCGGGTGATCGAGCTGTACGTCCAGGCGGCGGCCGGTCGGGTACCGGTGATCGCCGGGGTCGGCGCGCTGTCCACCGCGGGGGCGATCGCCTTGGCGCAGGACGCCGAGCGTCTCGGCGCGGATGCGGTCATGGTGGTTCCGCCGTTCTACGACCCACTCGACTTCGACACCCTCAAGACCTTCCTCCAAGCCTTCGCGGAGTCAATCTCGCTGCCGATCGTCTACTACAACGTGCCCGGTGCCACCGGCATCCGGCTGGACGCGAACCAGATCGCCGAACTCGGCGAGATCGACGGTATCGACTTCCTCAAGGACACCTCCGGCGACGCCGTCACGCTGACCGACCTGCTGGTGAACCGCACCGACAAGATCAAGGCCTTCAACGGCTGGGACACCCTGACGTTCATCGGCATCGCCAGTGGCGCCGAGGCGTCGGTCTGGGGCGCCGCGGGCGTCGTGCCGGAGCTGGCTGTCCGACTCTGGGACACCCTCGCGGTCAAGGGCGACCTGGCCGAGGCCCGCGAGCAGTGGCGGCACCTGTGGGCGATCAGCGACTTCCTGGAGTCCGTCAACTACGTGGCCGGGGTGAAGGCCGGCCTGGAGCTCGTCGGTCACCCGGCCGGGCCGCCGCGCGCTCCGATCCAGCCGCTGCCGAGCGACCAGCGCGCCGCGTTCGCGGCGATTCTGGAGCGGGCGGGCGTCCCCGTCGTCTCGGCCTGAGCTGTCCCGATCCCGTGACCACCACCATCGCGTTCGAGGCGATCGAGACCCACGCCGAGGGAGAGCCGAGTCGGGTCATCACCTCCGCCGCGGACCTCGTCAAGGGCGACACGATGGCGGAACGCTTCGACTACTGCCACACCGAGCTCGACGATCTGCGCCGACTGATCCTGCACGAGCCCCGGGGGTACCCCGCCCAGTGCGCCGTATTCGTCCTGCCGCCGGTCAACCGCGGCTCCGACTTCGGCGTCATCGTGTTGGAGCAGGGTGGATTCACGCCGATGTCGGGCAGCAACACGATGTGCACGGTGACGGCGATGCTCGAGTCCGGACGCGTGCCCATGATCGAACCGGTCACCGAGGTACGGATCGACACCGCGGTCGGCACGGTGACCACGCAAGCGGCGGTTTCGGCCGGCAAGGTCACGAGCGTGACGATCGTCAACGTGCCGTCGTTCGTGGTCGAGCTGGACGTCCCGCTGGACGTGCCCGAGTTGGGCCAGATCCAGGTCGACGTGATCTTCGGGGGTCAGTTCTTCGTCCAGGCGAGGGCCGCCGACCTCGGTCTCGATCTTGAGCCGGCCCAGGGGCGCGAGCTGACCCGAGCCGGGGCCCTGCTGAAGCTGGCGGCGCGCCAGCAGCTGTCCGTACAGCACCCGCTCAACCCGTCGATCGACCACGTCAACCTGGTGATGCTGCACACCGGTGACCGGCTGGCGGATCGTCCCGACCGCAACGCGACGGTGCTGACCAACGGGGCGCTCCGCGCCGACGACCCCCGCACCTGGACCGGTGCGCTCGACCGCTCGCCTTGCGGCACCGGCACCTGCGCCAGGATGGCGGGGCTGTACGCCCGCGGCCAGCTGGCGATCGGGGAACCGTTCCGGCACCGCAGCATCATCGGCAGCGAGTTCGTCGGCGAGCTGACCGGCACCACCACGGTCGGGCCGTACGACGCCGTGTTGCCCAGGGTCACCGGCCGCGCCTGGGTGACCGGATACTCGCGCTGGGTGCTCGACGACAGTGATCCGTTCCCGACGGGCTACACCGTCGGGGACATCTGGGCGCCCCAGAACGCCTGACCAGTAAGGAGGAACGAAGTCATGAGTCAGTTCATCGACGGTAAGTCGTGCGACGCGCTGGGCGGCGCGACCGATGTCGTGCGGGACCCGAGCAACGGCGAGGTCGTCGCCGAGATCACCCTGGCCGGCGCGGAGGACGTGGACCGGGCCGTTCAGGCCGCCCGCGGCGCGTACGGCGAGTGGTCCCGGTCGACGCCGGCCGACCGGTCCGGCGTACTCACCACGCTTGCACGGCTGCTGGCCGACCGGGCCGACGAGATCGCGGCGCTGGAGAGCCGGATCGCGGGTAAGCCGATCCGGCTGGCCAGCGAGTTCGACGTTCCGGGCACGATCGACAACGTCGCGTTCTTCGCCGGCGCCGCCCGCAATCTCGAGGGCAAGGCGACCGCGGAGTATTCCGGCGACCACACGTCCTCGATCCGACGCGAGCCGGTCGGCGTGGTCGGGTCCATCTCGCCGTGGAATTACCCGCTGCAGATGGCGGCCTGGAAGATCCTGCCGGCGATCGCGGCCGGCAACACCATCGTGCTGAAGCCGTCGGAACTCACCCCGCTGACCAGCCTGCTGTTCGCCGAGATCGGCACCGAGGCCGGGCTGCCGCCGGGAGTGGTGAACGTGCTGACCGGCACCGGCCCGGACTGCGGTTCGGTGCTGCTACGGCACCCGGACGTGGACATGGTGTCCTTCACCGGCTCGACCCGGGTCGGCCGCACGGTGCTCGAGGCGGCGGCCACGAACGCCAAGCGGGTACACCTGGAACTCGGCGGCAAGGCCCCGTTCGTGGTCTTCGACGACGCCGACCTGACCGCGGCGATCCACGGGGCGGTAGCCGGCAGCTTGATCAACACCGGCCAGGACTGCACCGCCGCGACCCGGGCGATCGTGGCCCGCTCCCTGTACAAAGACTTCGTCGACGGCGTCGCCGATCTGTTCGCTCGGGTCCGGCTGGGTCCGACGGCCGACCCGGCGACCGACCTCGGCCCGCTGATCTCGATGGCCCACCGCACCAAGGTGGCCGGCATGGTCGACCGCGCCCGCCCGTACGCGCGGGTCGTGAGCGGTGGCGAGGTGCCGGGCGGTGAGCTGGCGGCCGGCTCCTACTACGCGCCCACGCTGATCGCCGACGTCGATCCCGGCAGCGAGGTGGTCCGCGACGAGGTCTTCGGGCCGGTGCTGTGCGCGATGCCGTTCGACACCGACGACGAGGGGATCGCGCTGGCCAACGACACGCCGTACGGGTTGGCCGCCTCGGTCTGGACCCGCGACGTGTACCGAGCGCTGCGCGCGACCAGAGACATCCGTGCGGGCTGCGTCTGGGTCAACGACCACATCCCGATCATCAGCGAGATGCCGCACGGCGGGATGAAGGAGTCCGGCTTCGGCAAGGACATGTCGAGCTACAGCTTCGACGACTACACCGTGGTCAAGCACGTCATGTACGACGGCACCGGGGTCGCCGCCAAACCGTGGCACCGGACGATCTTCGCCGACCCGGGGGCGAGCGAAGCGTGATCACGCGGTGAGGGACCCGCTGACCGCGCCGGCCCGGCGGTTCGTCGACCAGGTCGTCGGGGTACGCCCGGCGGCGCTGTATACTGCGCTGTATGCCGGCCGTCCGTACGCAGATCTATCTCTCGGCGGAGCAGCGACGCCGGATCGACAGCATCGTCGAGGCTGAGGGCGTGAGCCTGGCAGCAGTCGTCCGGCGCGCCCTGGACGCCTATCTCGACGCCGCCGCGCCGGCGGCCGAAGTCACGCTGGCCAGCACCTTCGGCTCCATCCCGAACCTGGTCACGCCTGACCGATCCGAGTGGGAACGTGGCTGATTTCCTGGTCGATACGGATCTCTTTGTTGATCATCTACGGGGCGCAAGGGCGCTGGAACCTCGGCGACATCGCCTGCACTACTCGGTCATCACTCGCGCCGAGCTGTTCGCCGGAAGTTCGGCCACCGACGTGATCTCGACGTTGTTGGCTCCCTTTCGCGAACTTCCCGTCTCCCGAGCGATCGCTGAAAGCGCCGGACGGATCCGCCGGGAATCGGGCATCCGGCTGCCCGACGCTCTCATCGCGGCAACGGCACTCGAACACCACCTGAGCGTGGCAACACGCAATCTGACGGACTTCGAGAAGGTCCGGGGGCTCAGAGTCCGCAGCCTTGGATGAGGCCGCCACGGTGGGAGATGACTACGGTGATCGAGTGACCGGGGCACCGCGCTACGTCGACGCAGCTACCATCGCCGCGTGTCTGCCGCCGGAGGCGGCGGTCGAGGCCGTGCTGGCTGGGCTGCGGGGCGACATCGACCCGGCGGCTGACGTACCCCGCTCCCTCGTCCCGGTCCACCAGGGCGACCTGCTCTTGATGCCCGCTCAGAGCGCGACGTCGGTCGGGGTCAAGCTCGCCACCGTCGCCCCGGGCAACCCCGCGCGCGGGCTCGCGCGGATCAGTGCGGCGTACGTGCTCTTCGATGCCGCCACCCTGCAACCCACCCACCTGCTGGACGGGGTGGCACTAACCAACCTGCGGACCCCGGCCGTCTCGGTGGCGGCCGTGCAGCCGTGGCTTGATCTCCGGGAGGAGCCGCTCCGGGTGGTCGTCTTCGGCGCTGGGCCCCAGGGCATCGGTCACCTCGAAACCCTTGCCGCCGTGCATCCGATCGCCACCTCGACCCTGGTGGTCCGGCGGCCGGACCGCCTCGACTTGCCCGCGCAGCACGCCGACACTGCGGTGCTGGCCGCCGACGATCCCGGCGTACCGGGCCGGCTCGGCGATGCCGATGTCGTCGTCTGCGCCACCACGGCGAGGACGCCGCTGTTCGACTCGCGGCTGCTCGGTGACCGCACGATCGTCGTCGCGGTCGGCTCGCACGAAGCCGAGGCGCGAGAGATGGATGCCGCCTTCGCCGGGCGGGCCTGCGTCGTGGTCGAGGATCGACAGACCGCGCTCCGGGAATGCGGTGACGTCATCCAGGCCATCGCCGAGGGTGCCCTCGACGCCGACGCCCTAATGCCGCTGCGCTACGTCGCGCGTGGGATCCGGGTGCCGGCCGAGGAGCCGGTCTTCTTCAAGGGATCGGGGATGTCCTGGCAGGACCTCGTCGTCGCCGAGGCCGTACTGGCGCGGCTCTGAAATCTCAGCTGATCGCGGTCGGGTCTGCGAAGGCGGCGTCCACGGCGTCGGCGAATGCGGCCATGGAAGGAAATTCCGCGCGGTACGACCACTCCTGCGCGGGCTCCGGGGTGGCGCCCCAACCGGGGCGATCGTGACGGCGGTTGATCCACACCGACGCCAGGCCCTCCCGCTTGGCCGGCACATGGTCGTGGAACAGGCTCTGCGCCACGTGCAGCAGCCGGCCCCGGTCCACACCGAACTCGGTCAGCGTTGCGTCGAGGGCGCGAAAATGGTTCTCGGCCGGCTTGTAGGCGCCGACGTCCTCGGCTGTGATGACGGCCGAGAAATCCCCGCGGAGGTGCTCGTTGCTGCCGGCGAACCCGGCTCGGTGCACGTTGGACACGATGATCAACTGGTAGTGCCCAGCGAGGCGAGCCAGCGCCTCGGCGGAGTCAGGGAACGCAGGCCAATCCGGTACGGAATCGCCCAGCCGGGCCGCCCAGGTGTCGCTGACCGGCTGGCCCAAGCCGGCGCCGGTCCGGCGGAACGCCTCGGCCAGAACGTCCGGGTACAGCGTGGTCGGGCTCTCGCGCTCGACGGCCGCCTCGTGGTCGGCGTAGGCCAGGAGTACGTCCTCCTGGCTGAGGTCGAGGCCCCGCTCGGCCGCCCACGGGACCAACACGGCGGCGATCCCGGCCTCCCAGTCGATCAGCGTGCCGTAGCAGTCGAAGCTCAGGGCTTCGAAGGCGGTGAGGTCGAGGCTGGTGGTGTTCATCGGGCCGCAGCCGACGTGGACCTGGTTGTCACGGCGTGACTGTATTACCCGAATCGATCGCACCTCCACCGGGCTGAAGGAGATCCTCCCCGAGCGCTACGTGAGAGCCGCGCTACGCCGTGTCGGCGGTCTTCGCCAAGCGCTCCGGTTTCGCCGGGACCGGTACGTCGATGCCGCCTTCGAAGGTGATCCGGTCGCCGATCTGGACGATGCTCGGGGCGGCGACGAATCCACCCGCCAGCAAGGCCTCACCCTGGCGGAACCGCGCCGACTGCTCGAGCATGCCGAGCGGAACGAACCCGAAGATGCTGGCCAGCTCCTCGAGGTCGGCCGGCGAGTTCATCCGCATCAGGGTGAGGTTGTCGCACTGAGACACGATCCCCGGATGCACCTTCGACGGCCGCTGGGTGGACACCAGGAGCCAGAGTCCGAACTTGCGACCCTCGGCGGCAATCTGGATGATGCGGTCCCGCACCGCGCGACCGAGCAGGGAATCCATCTCCGGTGCGCACAGGTTGTGGGCCTCATCGATGACCAGCAGCACGGGTCGGCGTTCCTCCCGGTGCGCCCAGAGGTCATCGAGCACGGCCAGGGCGACGGTCAACTGCTCCTCGACCCGATCGAACCCACCGAGATCGAGCACGGTTGCCGCGGGGCGCTGCGCGATGATCTCGGTCACCGGGGTTCGGTCGATGGCCCAGGTCCGCCACCTGAGGATCTCGAGGTTCTCCAGCCGCTGCGCCAACTGAGTCCCGTCGGAACCCGACGAGCGCAACAATTCGCTGATCCGGCCCGGGTCCTCGGACAGCTTGTCCGACAGCCGGAGCAACGCGTTGTACTCGTGGCGGTCGATGATGGGATCGAGTTGCAGGATCGCCGCCTGGGCGTGCGCCGAAAGTCCCCGGAACAGCACGCGCAGCGACCCCGGACCCTCACCGGGGCGCAGGACCTGGATGTCGGACTCGGCCAGCCATGTCCGGGCCGCCTCCGGCGCGTCATCCCGGACCTCGGCGAGTCGGACGAAATCACTGTTCGGATCGAAGATCACCACCGGTAGGCCGGTGTTCATGATCACCTGCTCCAGCGCCACCCCGAGGGCGTAGGTCTTTCCGGATCCACTTTGTCCGCACCAGAACGTGTGCCGGTTCATCTTCGAGGCGATCAGTCCGACCCCGACCTCGTGGTCGGCAACCAGACGCCCGAGTTCTGCTTCGGCCGGGCGACCCGCGAGGAATTCGGCAACCCGAGCGGACGGGCAGCGGCGACCGTGGGCGTGACGGACGGATTTCGGCTGGGCCTGTCTGGTGCTGGTCAGGATCGAGCCGGTGCCCAGCTCGAACTCGTCGCCGGGTCGGATCTGTTCCACGAAGCCGAGCTGATCGCGGCCGTCGTCGTCTCGGTAACTGATGTAGTCACCGATCCGCAGTCCAGCGGCGGTCGCTGCCTTGACCTGGAAGGATCGGCCATCGGGAGATGACACCGAAAAGTCGGTCGGCAATGCCGGGGTGCCCTGTTGATTCCGTCGGTCCTTGTTCATGGCATCTCCACTGGTCGGTCCGGGGCGTTCGAGACGGCGCTTACGTCGAGCGGGTGGGGTTCCGGGCGCGGGGAGGCCCGACCCCTTACTGGCCGCGCCGGCTGGATCGGGAGGGGTGAGCAGGTGGATCCCGCGGTGGATCTCGTAAACCCGCGCCTCGCCCGGAGAGTCCGGGTCGTCGATGATCGGCTCGTCGGCCATGAACTGGCGGATGACATTGGTCAGCTCGCCGGGATGGCTGTAGTTGATGGCGTGCGCCGCGCCCTCGAGAACGACCAGCAGCACATGGTTGTCGTTCTGCCGGGCAATCTCCTGGATGCGGGCCGGACTGGGCAGCAGCGGATCGAGACTTCCCACCACGACCAACGTCGGCACCTGCAGGGCCAGCAGCCGGTCGAGGGCGGGATAGCGGGTGAGGGCGGCGAACAAGCGGAGGGTGCTCGGGACGCCGAACCGGAGGTAGTCCGGCACGGCGACGCTCATCAGTCGCCGCGGCTCTCGGATCCCGTCGTGGGCGAGCTGCCGGACCGCCCGTGGCAGCGGGCGATTGTTGAGCCCACCAGCTGGCGCGACCAGGACAGCACGGTCGAGCCGATCCGGAAACAGAGCGGCGAACTCGCAAACCACCGCGCATCCGAGTGAGTTGCCGACCAGCGTCGCCGACTCGACGCCGCGATCATCGAGGAACGCGGCCGCTGTCCGCGCCATGTCCGAGACCTCCGGCGGTGCCGCCGGCCGACCGCTACGTCCGAATCCAGGCAGGTCCGGGACGTAGGTGTGGAACTCGTCCCGTAGCCGCTCTGCGGTCGGCGTCAGGTATCGGCCCGAGAGCCCGAACCCGTGGAGGTGCATCATCACCGGATGATCTGAGGGTTCGGGTGATTCGCGATAGAACAGGGCGACGCCGTCCACAGTGGTCCAGCGTTCCGCCAGCGCAGAGGTTGGCTTCGATCGGCGGCTCGACGGCGATCGCTGCAGCGGTGGCCGGGCTGTCATGTCGATCTCGCCTCCTTGGAACCACGACGTTAGCTCCGCGGCTCAGCGAATCGATCACCCGTCATGGGTGAACCGCCGGCTGGGTTGGGATTTCGGCCCGAGCCAGGGGCTCGTGTCAGAGGACGGGAAGATCGACAAGTTGGACGGCCGCGACCGCGACAGTGCCGATGGCGGCCACCAGCAGCATGACCCTGGCGATCCGATAGCGGAACGACGCGGTGACACCGGCGAAGAACAGCGCGACGGCGAGCAAGATGGTGATGGCGACATACCCGCGCGCGTTGTCTGAAGCCTGCTGACTCGCGACGTTGGCCTGCTCGGCGGCGACCACGGTCTTCTGGTAGTCGGCGAACTCACGGGCCAGATAGGCCGGATCCTCGGTCAGACCCGTGGGCGTCCGCCCCTGTTGGATGTCGGCTTCCCATTGCTGCAGCATCGGTCGGAACGCCGGTCTGATGAGTGTCTCCCGGTAGAACCGCAACAGCCGCTCATCACCCCGGGCACGTGCCTGCGCGTACTGCGCGACGATGCTGCTGTCGTAGCTGACCCGCTGAATGGCAGCACCGAACAGGCGAGCCCCTTCCACATGCTGGTCCGATGCAGTGCGGGCCAGGTCCGCGCTCTGATCGCTCCATTGAGAGGCCTGAAAGCCGCACCACGCCGTGCCGACGGTGGTGATGCCGAGGATCAGGACGGCGACGATCTCCAGGATTCGGTCGGCCAGGGGTAGCGATTCGGTCATGCCGGCGGCCCGTCGCCGAGCGGACCGAGGGCATTCCCCGTCCCCAGCCTTCCGGTCCCGTGCAACGCGACCTGCAAGGCCTCGGTTCGTTGTACGAGCTCGCGCAGCAGGTCTGTCTCCCGGTAGCGCCAGGCCTCACCGCCCGGACCGGCACGCAACTGCAACTCGGTGTCGTTGAGCACCTGCACCAGCCGGTTCGCCGCCTCCGCCTGCTCCTGATGCAACTCGTAGCGTGCCCGGGCCGTGGCTTGGATGACCTCTCCGGTCCGGCCCAGATCCACCGCGCCGACAATGAATCCCGTGACGTCGATGCCTACCCGTTGCAGACGTACGCGTACCGCCTGACCCAGCTGTTCTTGGCACTCCTCTCGAGCGGGACCGAAGAGTTCCTCGACCGTAACGGCGGGATCGCCGAGGAGCGCCGTGATGGCCAGGCTGCTTTCGTCCCGCACAAACCCGAAGATGCCCGCCGGCCCGAGCCGCTCATGGACCTGGCGGAGCTGATCCGGGTCCAGCTTGAAGCGAACGGTGTAAGGCACGATCGCGGCCGTCCGATCTCCCAGGGACACCCTGAGCGGCGGACCCGACTGCTCCAGTTCGTGCGTCGATTCCTCAGGCTCGCCGGCTCGATAGGTCAATTCGATGGCGGGATACTCCTGGACCATCCGCCGGCGGAGGGCGAAAACGAAATGTGGGCCGGGGGGCAGCGTCGTGTTGGTCGGGCGGCCTCGCTCGAGCAACAATCCCAACATGCCGGGAGGGATCCGCACCACGGAAGCGCTGACGATCACCCAGGCCAGGAGTCCGAGCATCGGGACGAGAAGGACGACCAGAACGATCCAGGCGACCGGACTCATGTCTGGACTCGAACAACACGGTCGACAACGATGCCGTCGGCGGAGCACCGATCCAACAGCTCGGCCAGCCCGCTCGGATCGGTCTCGACAAGAACGTGACAATGAGCGTCGTCCTTGCGTGCAGACCAACCGAGGTAGCCGAGGATGGCGTGGCTGAGGCGACCATTGATCCTGACCTCGTACCGGTGAGCCACCGACCCGTGATCGGCTGCCGACTGATCGCCGACGGGCCCGCCACTGGCTCGACGTCCGGCGGTGAGCCGGCTGTCATCACGGTGATCACTCATCGTGGCCGTCCAGAGGTCCAGTGATCGAAGCACTGCGCCTGACGGGCGACTGATTGAGCTCGGACAGGGCGAGACCCACCGTTTGCAGGTGGTCCAGCAACAGATCTAGTTCGGAGTCATCGACCACATCACGACTCAACACGGTCTCGGCTGGACAGCGGTGGACGGTCGCCGACGGAAGCCATTCGCTCAGATCGGGCGGGATCTCGCCCCGGAATCTGATCTCGTAGGTCGCCCGCTCGTCGGATGGCATGGGGTCGATCTGGTGAGCCCGATGCATGAGTCGAATCTGGCGGACGGCGGGGACCAAGGGGTCACCCATGACGGGTGATCCCGATCAAGACGGTGCCGCGACACGATTCCTTCTGGCCGGCCGTGGTTCTCACGGCCTGTACTGAGGAGGACGGCAATGCAGATCGCGATGGGATTCTGGGACATCATCGTGTGGAGCTTCTGGTTCATGCTTCTGGTCGCGTGGATCTCACTATTGATCGCCTGCGTCGGTGACATCTTCCGAGACCACGAACTCAGCGGCGGCAAGAAGGCGCTGTGGGTGATCCTCATCATCGTGCTGCCGCTGCTGGGCACGTTCATTTACATGATCGCGCGCGGAGATGCGATGAATCTGCGCGCGTCCCGGGAACGCCGTGCGAGCGAGGAGAACTTCAGAGCTTACGTCCAGGACGCCGCCGGTGGCACGAGCACTGCTGACGAACTGAGCAAGCTCGCCGAGCTGCGCAAGAGTGGGGCGATCAGCCCGGAGGACTTCGAGCGCGCCAAAGCCAAGGTGCTGGCTTGACCGTGGCTGACCAATCAATCCGCGTTGACCTGATGGACTGACGGAGAAGACGAATGGCTGCTGCGAATATCGCTCGGCAGGTACTGCCGATACCGGATACCCGACATGTCGGGCTGACCACCTACGACGCCAAGGATCCGGCGACTTCGTTTCCGCCGATCACTCCGCTTCGGCCTCCAACCGGTGCCCCCAACGTCCTCGTGATCTTGCTCGACGATGCCGGTTTCGGATCCTCGTCGGCCTTTGGGGGTCCGATCGCGACGCCGAACTTCGAACGGCTGGCCGATGCGGGGCTGCGGTATACCCGTTTCCACACCACAGCTCTTTGTTCGCCGACCCGCCAAGCGCTGTTGACCGGGCGCAATCATCACTCGGTCGGGATGGGCGGCATCACCGAGATCGCCACGTCTGCTCCCGGCTACAGTTCGGTAAGGCCGAAGGACAAGGCCCCGCTGGCGGAAACCCTGAAGCTGAACGGATACTCAACCGCCCAGTTCGGCAAGTGTCATGAGGTCCCCGTCTGGGAGACCAGCCCGATGGGCCCTTTCGACGCCTGGCCGACCGGCGGCGGCGGATTCGAGCACTTCTACGGGTTCATCGGTGCCGAGACGAACCAATGGGCCCCTGCGATCTACCGGGACACGGTCCCGGTGGAGCCGGACCGGACGCCCGAGGAGGGGTATCACTTCACCGAGGACCTGACCGATCGTGCCATCGAGTGGATCGGCCAGCAGAAATCGCTGATGCCGGACAAACCGTTCTTCGTCTACTTCGCCCCGGGTGCCACCCATGCGCCGCATCACGTGCCCCTGGAATGGGCGGACCGCTACGCAGGTCAGTTCGACGAGGGGTGGGACGCGCTGCGGGAAGAAACTGTCGTCAGGCAGCGGGAGCTCGGCGTCATCCCAGCTGACGCCGAGCTCACCGCGCGGCCAGCAGAGGTACCGGCTTGGCTCGACATGCCGGCCGATCTCCGTCCGGTATTGGCGCGACAGATGGAGATCTACGCCGGATTCCTGTCCCACACCGACCACCACATCGGCCGGCTGGTCGACGCGCTGGCCGGGCTGGAGGTGCTCGACGACACCTTGGTCTACGTGATCATCGGTGACAACGGCGCGTCCGGGCGAAGGCACGCTCAACGGCACCTTCAGTGAAGGCATCCCGCTCAACGGTGCGAGTGCCCTGGAGACGGTGGAGTTCATGACCAGCCGGATCGCAGACTTCGGTGGACCGAACGCGAACAACCACTACGCGGTGGGCTGGGCGCACGCCATGGACACGCCGTACCAGTGGACCAAGCAGGTCGCGTCTCACTGGGGTGGCACGCGGAACGGGTTGATCGTGCACTGGCCGTCCGGGATCCAGGCCCGAGGCGAGATCCGTAGCCAGTTCAGTCACGTCATCGACGTGGCACCGACCGTCATGGAAGCCGCGCAGCTCCCCCATCCCAGCTTCGTCCACGGCATCCAGCAGGCCCCGTACGAGGGACTGAGCATGCTCTACTCCTTCGACGATGCCGCGGCCGCCGAACGACACGACACTCAGTACTTCGAGATTTTCGTCAACCGCGGCATCTACCACCGGGGTTGGACCGCCGTCACCCGCCACTCGACTCCATGGGGGGCGCAGCAGAACCTGCCAGAACTCGACGACGACGTGTGGGAGCTGTACGCCCCCGACGACTGGACTCAGGCGCACAACCTTGCCGCCGAGCAGCCCGAGCGGTTGCGGGATCTGCAGCGACTGTTCCTTCTCGAAGCGGCGAAGTACAACGTCTTCCCATTGGACGACCGCCGTTACGAGCGCTTCAACTCCGACCTGGCGGGCCGCCCTCAACTGGTCAAAGGCAATACCCAACTGCTGTTCGGAGGCATGGGCCGCCTGTCGGAGAACAGTGTGATCAACCTCAAGAACAAGTCCCACGCCATCACCGCCGACCTCTCCGTCGCACCCTCGGGGGCCGGCGGCGTGATCATCGCTCAGGGTGGCCGATTCGGTGGCTGGGTGCTCTATCTGCATCAGGGCAGGCCGGCGTACTGCTACAACCTGCTCGGCGTCCAGCAGTTCACGGTCTACGGCGACACCGAGGTCGAACCCGGTGATCACCAGGTACGGATGGAGTTCGCCTACGACGGTGGCGGCCTCGGGAAGGGCGGCGACATCAGTCTCTACCTGGACGGCGGTCTCGTGGGCCAGGGTCGGGTAGACGCCACGCAGCCGATGATCTTCTCCGCCGACGAGACCACCGACCTGGGCGGCGATTCGGCCACCCCGGTGAGCGATGACTACACCAGCGATACGAGCACCTTCCGTGGCCGAGTCCGGTGGGTTCAGATCGACCTCGGCGAAGATGCCGAGGACGCCGACCACCTGATCTCACCCGAAGAGCGGTACCGGATCGCCGTCGCCATCCAGTGAGCTGATGGGCCGGCCTACCGAGGGTCGCGAACGCAACGGAAGCCGAGGTGCCCGGTCGTGCTGCGGATGGTCTGTCCCTGCCGGGCGGCGGGCCGATAACGGTGGCAATAACTCGGGGCACACAGGTGCGAGCCACCCTTGGTGACGAAGCGCGTGGCCTCCGAACGCGCCGAGGCCGGCGCGCAACACGAGCTGGCAACCACCGGGTCCTGGCGCTCCCCCGCGTGGCTATCGGTCCAGGGGGTGGCGGTCCACTCCCAGACGTTCCCGGACACGTCATGCAACCCGTACCCATTGGCCGGATAACTGCCCACCGGAGTCGTCATCCCGTTCTTCTTCGGTATGTCGTTTCGCCACGGGAAGTCACCGTGCCACGTGTTGGCCATCACCCGACCACCCGGCATGAACTCGTCGCCCCACGGATACCGAGCTCCGATCAGGCCACCGCGCGCCGCGTACTCCCATTCGATCTCACTCGGTAGTCGCTTACCTGCCCAAGCCGCGTAGGCGAGCGCATCGTCGTGGGCGACGTGGACCACCGGATGCAGATCACGGCCATTCAGAGTGGATCCGGGCCCCTCGGGATGGCGCCAGTCCGCCCCGGGTTGCCAACGCCACCAGCGCTGCCAGTCGTTCAAGGCCACGGGCCCCGGCGTGGGTGTGAATACCAATGAGCCCGGCACGAGGTCGCCGGGATCGGCCCCAGGAAAGTCGGCAGGGTCGGGGGCTTGCTCGGCGACCGTGACGTAGCCGGTGTCCTTGACGAAACGCCGGAACTCGGCGTTGGTCACCTGATGCTGGTCCACCCACAGACCTGCGACCGGGACCTCACCGACGGGTTGCTCCTCGGGGTAGAAGTCCTCGCTACCTTGGACCAGCACGCCGCCCGAAACGAGAACCATGCCACGCGGACTCCGTGCAGCATGTCCGCGGGCGCGGCCAGCCGGCCCGCTTCCGTGGCCCGCATCCTGGATGTTCACGACAGCGATTCTTCATCGGTGTCGTGCCTTCCGTCGAGCGCAGCGCCGAACAGGACTCGGGCTACGACGCCGAGGAAGACGAGGTTGACGAGCATCTGCAGCGTGGTGATCACGCGAGCGGTTTGGCTCACCGCGGCGATGTCGCCGAAGCCGACTGTCGTGAACATGGTCACCGAGAAATACAGCGCGTCCAGCCGGGTCAGGGCCTGGGTGTAACTGCCCGGCGCGGTCGCGCCGAGCAGGAAGTGGGCAGACGAGAAAAGGAGCAGCAGCAACGGAACCGACACGCCAAGCGACTGCACCGCACGTAGCGCGGGATGCTGAGCTCGGACCGTTGCACGGATCTGGGCGATCAGAACTGCGGCCAGGACGATCAATCCGATGACCAGGTAGAGCACCGCCAACGGCCCTTGCACCTGATCCATCGGGACGACGAAGTAGATCGTCACGAGCACCACCACGGCTGCCGCCGTCCGGGCGATCGCCAGGGTGAAGACCAGCCCGCGGTGCCGTCGCGACATCACCCCCGGGGCGGTTCCACTCGCGGCTGACCCGGACCCGTCTCGCGACCTAGGCCCGTCCGTCCGATCTTCGCCCGGGGAGTCGTTCAACAGAGTCCGAGTCCACGCCCGCAGCGGACAGCATCCGCCCTGCGGTTGACCGACAATTTGAGAAACAAACTCTTGATGTGCGTCTTCACCGTGTTGATCGACAGGAACAGATCACCGGCGATCTCGTCAGTGGTCAAGAATTGCGCCAGCCGTTCCAAGACCTGCAACTCGCGTTCGGTCAACGGCTCGACTGGACCGGCCGTCGGGACTTCAGGCGGTTCGGTGGGGGACACGTGGTGCGGTTCAGACCGCACCGTCGCCATAAACGCGCGGTAGTCGCGGGCCAGGTCCGGCCGCCTGCCGACACAGGTAGAAAGGAACGCCCTGAACGGGGCGAGCGCAGATCGAAGCTGCTCCCGGCGGGCGGTTCGCAGCACGCGGGTGACCAACGCCTGTGCACGGTCGCCTTCGCCGGATTCTGACGCGAGTACGGCTTCCAGGCTCCATAGCTGGACCAGTGTGGTCACCGGGGCGTTGCCGGCCCGGTCCGCAACCCCCACAATCAGGGCGCGAGCGCCCCGCCGATCGCCGATGGCGTGACGGGCCCGCGCCGCGACCAGGCGGGCCTCGACGCGGGCGTGGGTCGGCTCCGGCGTCAGCACCGTCAAGGCCCGTTGGGCCTCACCAGCCTCGAGGTGTGCCTCGGCCAACGCCACGGTGGACCGATCGGCGAGCCAACTCTTGGACGTGACCGGGAGCGTCCGGCGGAGGTCGATCAACAGCCCGATTGCGACCTCCGGCTCACCGCCGATGGTGGCCACCCGGGCATCCGCCAGCGCCCGAGCCTTGGTCAACCACGGATCCCGGAGCCGGCCGGCGGCGGTGGTCATGTGCACGAGACGCTGCCGGGCTTCGTCCAGGTCACCGCGTTCGAGGTGCACCCAGGCTGCCGCGAGGCGGGCGTAGCCGACCCCCATCTCGTCGCCGTCGGCGGGCCGGACCGTGAGCACGTCGGCGGCGAGCCTGTCGGCGGTTGCCAGCTGACCGCGCAGCGCGTGCAGCCAGGCCAGCAATCCGAGGCATTCGCTGAGAGCCACCGCCTCCGCACAGGACGTGCTCGGTGCTCGTCTCGCCGAATCCAGCACCGACGTCAGCAGCGCGACGGCTCGGGCCAGATCTCCGCGCTCCAGCCAGAATGCGGCCTCGTGCGCGGCGAAGAGGAACGGGAGTTCGGGCGCACTCAGCCGCTGTCGGGTCGAGAGCTCGGCACAAAGACGCCGACCCTCCGCCACCCAAGCCAGCCCGGCTTCGACGTCGGCAGATGCCCGGGCGACGGCCATCCGGATGATGGCGTCGGTGAGCTGGTACGCGCCGGATTCGGACGCCGCCGCACCCGGCTGGCCGGTACGCGCAAGAGCAGACTCAGCGACCTCGGGTGCGCCGCCGGCGATCGCGTCAGCCGCCACGATCAGCGGCTCGGAACTCAGCCGCTGGCCCTGGTCGACTATGTCGAGCATGGCTTGATCGGCGACTCCGAGCAGGAGGCTGGGCACCGCCAGAGACTGCACCAGCGCGCTGGCCGCCCACGGCCAGTCCCCGATCTCGGCGGCGAGCGCGAGACCCACCGCTCGGTCGCCGTGTTCGACATTCCAGCGGGCCGTGGCTCGCCGAGACCCCCGCAACAGAGCCGGCCAATCCTCCTCGAGTCGTCGTTGGGCGGCTCGGCGGAGCAACGGATGACATCGCCACGCACCGTCCGCCAACGTTTCCACGAAGCCTGCAGACTCGTCGATCCAGCTGTCGAGCTCGGTGACATCCTCGCCCATGATCATCCGACTGAGCTCAGGAGTCACCTCAGCGGCGACGCTGGTGCGGATGATCACCTCGCGGCCGGCGGCCGGTAGTTGCGCCAACACCTCGTCCTCGATGACGTCAGCCAACGCACCCGAGAGCTCACTCAGGGCCTGATCCCGAGGGCCCGTCTCTGCCAGGAACCCAGCCGCACGATCGACGCCGAGCGCCCAGCCCGCTGTCTGAGTCGCGATCGCAGCGCACGCACCCCGGTCGGTGGGCAAACCCCGCCTGCGCAGCAACTCTTCGACTTCCTCGGCATCCATCGTCATGACATCTACACCGATCCGTACACACCGGCCGCTGGCGCTCAGCCGAGCGAGATCCACGGCCGGTGACCCGGTGCAGATGATCAACATGCGCAGGCTCGTCGCCTGAGCCACCAGGGCAGCCAGCTGTCGTCCGATCGGCCCGCCGGACCCGCTCGGAAAGTCGTCCAGCACCAACAGGTACCGATCGCCCCTGATGTTCATGAGATCAGCCAGCCCGCGGAGCCAGCGACTCCACGTGCCCCCCGTCGCGGAAGCGGCCGGCACGCGCGCAATCGGACCGATCCCAAGATCGATGAGGCCAGCCCGGATCCGGTTCCAAAACAGCCCACGATCACCCGCGCCGCGCCCGATGTGCAGGCGACCCGCATTCAGCCAGAGCACGGACTCCCCACGCTGGCGACGGTTGATCCACGAGGCCACGCCCAGCGTCTTGCCGGAACCCATCGGGGCCTGCAGCACCACGACCGTGCCGTCGGCTGCGAGAGCCAAGTTTCGCTCCAGGCGAGGTCGGGCGATGACGAAGTCATCGACAGCTGGAACGTCGCACATCTTCGCCGGGAGCTGAACGTCGGGAGCAGGACGTTCGAGCAACTCGGTCATCGCGACAACGCCGAGCTCTTGAGATGCCTGATCACCCTCCCATTCCGCCGCAATCTCGGGTGAGATGGCATCGCCCACCGCCGAATCTCACCCGGGTGAGGTTGCCGGTCCGCCCCGGATCAGATCAACGCCCGCCGACGGCCGATGAGCACCGCCTCCGCCCGCGAGCGGGCTCCGAGCTTGCGGTAGACCGCACGGGCGTGCGTCTTCACGGTGTTTCGTGTCAGATAGAGCTCGTCAGCGATCTCGGCCAGACTCAGCCGACCGCGCAGCATCCGCAGCACGTCGACCTCGCGCGCGGTCAGTGGCACGACGCTTGGCTCGGCTCGGCGCGATCGTCGCAGCGCCTCGCGAGCCGCGGTGAGTCGCGCGTGCATGGCCTCCATACCGTCGGCGAAGCGGGCCATCTCAGCGGACGCCTCGTCGAGCAAGAGCTCCGCCTGCGTCATCTGGCCGGACATCATCGTCACCCGGGCCATGGCCAACAGGTGGTAAAAGGTGGGCCACGGGCTCAGTCCCGGATTCCGCCGCCGGACGAGCATCACCTCCTCCAGGGTGGCTCTCGCGCCGGCCAAGTCTCCGTCCGCCGCCTGACACTCAGCCCAGGCCGACAGAGTCATCGAAGCCTGCGGGACGGCTCGGAGCGAAGCGTTCTCGACGACCGTCATCGCCTCGTCCGCGTAACGCCGGCTCAGCTTCGATTCTCCGCGCTCCCGGGCGGTCATCGACATCGTCGCCAACGCGAACTGCCTGACTATCGCGAAGGAGCGGTCGTGGTACGCCGCCCTCGGCAACACGCTCATGGCGGCCTCGAGATCACCAGCCACATAGCGCTCGTGTCCGCGAATCAGGCTGGCTGTGGCGAACCACGGCGAGTGCGGATCGGTCTCCAGTTCGACGCAGCGCTGGGCGGCCGCCGCCAGCTGCCGCGGGCCACCGAAGCCGCCCATCCCTTGGATCATGGCCACGGCCGATTCCACCGAACGGGTTCCGTCGGGCAGGGGACGATCGTCCTCGACGTCCTCGAGCACGGCAAGCAAATCGTTCAAGGTTGCCTCGTCACCGTGGACCAGGGCCATCCAAGCTGCCGTGACCAGCGCAGCCGGGTCGGCCTCCGGCTCGGGCACTCGGAGGGCGCGCAGCCAGCCGTCCACCGTGGCGGCTCGGCCTGCACTGACGTACCGCATCCAGCTCGCCTGGACCAAACGGGAGGCCCGCGTGCTCGACCCGGCGGCAATCGCGTGCCCGATGGCCTCCTCGACGAAGCCGTGGGACCAGAACCAGTCGGCGGCGCGGTCATGCAATCGCCTCGCCCGGTCCTGATCCTCGGACTCGAATTCGCTGCGCGCCACGGCGGCGAAGAGATGGTGGAAGCGAAACCACTCGCGTTTCGCATCCACCGGCACCATGAACAGGTTCGATCGCTCCAGATCGTGCACGATGCGGCCGGCACCAGGCAGCTCGAGCACGTACTCACACAACGCCGCTGAGAACCGTTCCAAGATGGACACCTCGAGGATGAACGCCCGGACTTCCTCGGCTTCCCGGCTGAGCACCTCCTCCAGGAGGTAGTCCCCGATGTAGCGATTGTTGCCGCTGATGTCGTGCACATACCCGTCGGGATCATCGCGCCCGGCCAAGGACAACGTGGCCAGATACAATCCGGCCGGCCAGCCTTCGGTTCGACTCAGCAGTTCGCCGAGCGCGACGGGGGACAACTCGACGTCGTCGGTCGCCAGCAGGGCCGTCGCCTCTTCAGCGTCGAAGGACAGCCGATCGGCCCGGATCTCGGCGAGCTGCCGATCGGCGCGAAGTCGGCCCAGGTGGAGGGCCGGATCGGCCCGGGTGAGAACGAGCACAGACGTTGCCGTCGGAAGGTGCTCGACGAGGAAATCGACCTGTTCCTGGCACTCTTGTGACCGAAGGAAGTGGAAGTCGTCGAGCGCCAGCAGCACGGGGGCGGGTGCGTCGGCCAACGCATTGATGATCTCCGGCATGAGACCGCCGACAATGTCTGCCCGGTGGGCAACAACCCTGCTGGACGCGTCACCGCCGGGAAATCGGCACCCCGCCCGCTCGAGAGCGGTGCCGATGTGGGTCCATAGTCGAACTGGGTCGTTGTCGGCGGCATCGAGCGCCACCCAGGCCACGTCGCGCTCCGTCGTCTGATCGAGCCACTGGGCGACAAGTGTCGTCTTCCCATATCCCGCCGGGGCGGCCACCAAGGTCAACGCGCAGTCGGCGACCGCGTGGTCGAGAGCCCGGACCAGACGGCCTCGATGCACCCATTGGGACCGGACCCCTGGGGGGGTGAGCTTTGCTTCCAGGAAGGCGTCGACGATCGGCAGCGAAAGCCGCCGATCGCTGGGCCCCCCCATGACTTTTTCCGCCGTCGTCAAATTCCCCGCCCGGAGTCGTTCCTCTCACCATAAGACCTGAACCATTAGGCTCGCACCATGTCTCTGCCGGGAACCGGCGATTTGTCTCTGCCGGGAACCGGCTTGTCTCTGCCGGGAACCGGCGATTTCGGGGGCGGGAGAGGCGACTCACGGCGTGCCATCGCCGCAGCCTGCGTCGGCAACGCTGCCGAGTGGTACGACTTCGCCATCTACGGGGCGTTGGCGACGGTCATCGGAGTTGTCTTCTTCCCGGCCGCGGACCCGGCCGCCGCTTTGTCGGCCGCCTTCGCCGCCTACGGCACGGCACTGCTGGTACGACCGTTCGGCGCCTTGATCTTCGGCAGGATGGGTGACCGGCGCGGACGCCGCAGCGTCCTCGTCTTGATGATCTTCCTGATGGCCGGGGCCACCTCGATCGTGGCGTTCTTGCCGGGTTACGTCGCGATCGGCGTGCTCGCGCCGATCATGCTGGTGCTGCTCCGCGCGACGCAGGGCTTGGCCGCCGGGGGCGAACTCGGCGTGGCTGCGGTCTTCCTGCTGGAACACGCCCGCCACGGCGAACGGGGCCGGACCAGCTCCTGGCACACGGCCACCATGGGGATCGGCATCGGCGTCGGCATGGCGGTGGTTGCTGTTCTCAACTACCTCTTCGGAAGAGACGGTCAGAGTTGGGACTGGTGGCGGCTCGCCTTTCTGCTGGCCATCCCGCTTGGTGTGATCGGTCTGCTGCTACGTCGGCGCATCACCGACACCACCCCGTTCCTGACCCTGCGGGCAGCATCCGGATTGATCGACCGACCAGTGGCAGAGCTCTGGCGTCATCACCGGATCTCACTCGTCCGTGGCTTCTGCCTGCTGGCCGCCGGATCGCTTGCCTTCAACACGTTCTTCATCTTCATGCCGAACAACCTGATCATCCGGCACGGCGCTGATCTGTCCCCCACTCTCCTCGTCACAGGGGTAGCCCTCGGACTTGCCGCGTTCGCTGCCCTGCAGTGGGGAAGATTGTCCGACCGCGTCGGTCGACGACCCGTGGTGATCTCCTCTGCAGCGGCCCTCGCCGTCCTCGCCCTGCCGCTGAGCATCCTCGGCACCCAAGGCTCGGTGCTGGGTCTCTTCGTCGCCGAAGCCGTGATTGCCGTGGCGATCGCGGGCGTGCTGTCGATGGCCACAGTTGGCGAGCTCTTCCCGGCCGCATTGCGCTCGACTGGATTCGGTCTCTCGGCCGGTCTGGCCACGGCACTCATCGGGGGCACGGCGCCCTGGGTCGCCCAGCTGCTCGTCACCGCGACTTCGGTCGAGACGGCGCCCGGGCTCTTCGTCGCAGCAATGGCGTTGATAGCGCTGATTGCGCTGCGACGTTGGCCTGAAAGTGCCTTCACCAGCCTGGATTGAATCGGATCAGCCCTGGCCGGTCAGGTCTCCGTCGGCGCGGAGTCATCGTGGCCTGGATCGAACTCTCTTCGCACCTCCAGCAGCACGAGGCCGGCCCGGCGCAGCGCAAGAAGCAGCCCATGGAGGGCTGCCGCATCGGCCAGGTTGGCCCGCAGCGTCGTATCCACGGTCTCGCCCTGCGAGGTGACCCCCTCGAAGTTGTCGAGCACCGCCTCGGGCACCTCGCCCTCCACTCGGATCTCGTAGCACACCCGCGTCATCAAGGTCCCATTCCGCTCGTACGCCGTTGCCGAGCACTCTGGCGCTCGCCGCCTCGCTCGGCGTCACCCGCGGAGGGTGACGCACACACCCGGGCCGACGTCCGACAGTGGACCTGACAACGTGCGCCGCGCAACCGAGGAGGTTCATCCATCGTGACTACCGAGCTGGCCGAAACCGGCCCGATCGACTACTTGGTCGTCGAGTTCCCTGGCAACAAGATGACCGGCGAGGGCCTGCCCCTGCTGGTCGAACTCGTCGACTCCGGCATCATCCGGATTCTCGATCTCGTGTTCGTCACCCGCGAGCTCGACGGGTCCGTCAAGGCGATCGACATATCCGACTTCGATGGGGACGGAACGCTCGACCTCGCCGTCTTCGAGGGGGCGTCCTCCGGACTGCTCGCCGAGGACGACATCGGCGACGCGACCTCCGTCATCGAGCCGGGGAGCTCCGCCGGAATCTTGGTCTACGAGAACGTCTGGGCCGCGCCGTTCGCGGCCGCGCTTCGTCGAGGCGGTGGACAACTCGTGGCCAGCGGACGGATCCCCGTCCAGGCCATCCTCGCCTCACTCGAGGCGGCCGAAGCCGCCGAGGACGAGGCCGCCCAGACCAGCGACGCCTCGGCCTGACCGTCACACCCGAAAAACGACTGAAAGGAATCTCCCATGCCTGGTCTGCTTCGCGGGGTCGCCCGCACCGCGGTCGTCGCCGGAACCGCCACCGCCGTATCCAACCGTGTCTCCCGCCGTCAGGCGGGACGATGGGCCGCCCAGGAGCAGCAGGCGGCGCCTGAGGCCGCACCGCCGCCGCCCGCGTACGCCCCGCCGCCCCCGCCCGCCTACGCCGAACCGGCTCCGGCCGAACCGGCTGACACGATGGACGACAAGATCGCCCAGCTCAAGGAGTTGGGTGCTCTGCGCGACGCCGGTGTCCTGACCGACTCCGAGTTCGAGGCGCAGAAGGGCAAGATCCTCTACGCCTGAGGCCTGCACCCCTGACTCGGGCACCCCCGAGTCAGGGCGCCCGAGAGACCAACCGCCGTACGTTCGGCTCCGGGTGATCGGTCGCTGGCTGGCTGCTGCGGCTCCGCCCGTAGCTGCCGGCCAGCGGTTTGGCGCTCAGGCCGTGGGCCAAGACACTCAAGAGCACGGTCAGGCCGATGGTGCCGACGACAGTGTTGACCGGGCCAGGCACGTCGTGCAGATCCTCCAACGCGATGAGGGCGAAGACCACGGAAGCGAGCCCGCGCGGCCCGAACCACCCCACGAAGGCGGTGGTTGCAGCATCCATCCGTGAGCCCAGCATGCACAGGGCGACCGGCAGCATGCGGATCACCGTGAGGCTGAGCACGGCGTATCCGACGACGGGCCAGGACAGGCTCGTGGCCAGGGTCGGTACCGCTAGCGCACCGAAGACCAGCCAAGCCACCATGGAGGCGAGTCCGCAGGTCTGCTCGACGTAGTAGACCTGTTTCTCGCCGCCCCGGCCGGCGCTCGCGCCGAAGGCGATGCCAGCGACGAATGCGGCGACGAAGCCGTTCGCCCCGACCGCAACGGACACCGCGTACGACAACAGGGCAAGGGCCAGCAACGCCGGACCGGTGAACTCCTCCGCACTCCAGCCACGTCTGCGCGTCTCGCGCAGAAGGAGGCCCCCGCCGCCGCCGAGAACGATGCCCAACACGGCGCCCAGCAGGAGACCGAGCAGTGCTCCGCCGGGTGTGATGTGGGCGGCCAAGCCGGCTTCGGCGGTGATGCCGGCCAGGGCCACCATGACGATCGGCGTGGCGATGCCGTCGTTCAGTCCGCTCTCGACGTTGAGTGTCTGCCGGATCCGCTTCGGCACCCGCCGGTCCGACATCACCGCGGAGCCGAGAGCCGCGTCCGTCGGCGCCAGCGCGGCCCCGATCAGCAGGGCGTACCAGAGGCTGAGGCCCAACAACCCGGACGCCACCAGCGCACCCAGCGCTATTGTCAGCGGCAGGCCGAGGGCCAGGAGGCGAACGTAGCGGCTCAGATCGGCCCGAAGGTCAGCCGGCCGAACCCGGCTGGCGTCGGCGAACAAGACCCAGACCAGCGTCACCTCGGCGATCAGCTTGATCAGGTGGGGATCCGCATCGAGGTCGAGCAGCTGGAGGCCTTGGGACAGGAATAGGCCGATCGCCACGAAGAAGATCGGCGTCGAGATCACCGCCAGCCGTGTCGAGACAGCCGACCACAGCACGATCGAGGCCAGAATCACGCACAGGGCACCAAGCTCCATCGCCGGCCTCAGCGGCCGCAGAGCTGGTCAAGAGCCATGAGGACCTCCCGGGCCGCGAGTTTTTTCGTTGCCCGCCCACTCTCGTGAGGTCGGCAACGGATCGCCTCACCCGGCTCGGGTGAGGCCGAGCGCCGAGCCGGAAGGTGATCGTAGGACGTGACCAAACGTGTCGATCGCCCCGTGGTGGCCCGCGTCGCCGTCGTCCTGGTCGCTTTGGCGGCCGGGGTCCTGGTGATCGCCGGCCTGAGCGCCGGCGCGGGGACCATCGGACCGCTGTTCCTCGCCCTGGTGCTCACCATCGCGGTTCACCCGGCCCACGGGTGGGCTCGCCGTCACGGCTGGCCGACCTGGGCCGCGGTAATCCTCAACCTCGCCTTGGTCTACCTGCTCCTGTTCGGTCTCAGCTTCGCGGTCATCGCTGCCCTCGGCCAGCTCGCGACCTTGCTCCCCACATACGCTGCGCAAGCGCAGGCTCAGCTGGCCCAGTTGACGGCGCAACTCGAACGATTCGGGGTCGGCACCACCGCCCAGGAGACGATCGCCGGTGCCTTCGACATCGGCGCACTGACCGAGGTCGTACTCGATTTGCTGGCCAGCGTGGCCGCGCTTTCGTCGAGCCTCCTCCTGGTGGTCACCCTGTTGCTCTTCATGGCCATCGACGCAACTGTGTTTCCCACCCTCCTCGGGATGGCGCGCCGGCTGCATGCCGACATGGCCGATGCGTTGACCTCGTTCGCGAGCGGCACCCGCCGCTACCTGCTGGTGTCCACCGCCTTCGGCCTGATCGTCGCGGTGATCGACACGGTGATCCTGTGGGCCGCCGGGGTCCCGGCGCCCCTCACCTGGGGCATTCTCGCCTTCATCACCAACTACATCCCCAACATCGGCTTTGTGATCGGGCTCGTCCCACCCGCAATCTTGGCCCTCCTCGAGGGCGGTCCGGGATTGATGTTGTTGGTCATCGCCTTGTACTGCGTCGTGAATTTCGTCATCCAGTCGATCATCCAGCCCAAGATCGTCGGGGACTCGGTGGGGCTGTCCGGCACGGTCACCATGTTCTCGCTGGTCTTCTGGGCCACCGTGCTCGGCGCGCTCGGAGCTCTGCTCGCCATCCCGCTGACCCTGTTGGTCAAGGCGCTGCTGGTCGAGGCTGATCCGCAGGCGCGCTGGCTGCTTCCCCTGCTGGCCGGCAAACCCGCACCGCAGACCGAAAGCTAGGAGCGCCTGGCCACTGTGGATCCCCGATCTGCCGTCCGCGGCAAAGCTCGACGATCATTGGACGGCGGAGGTCAACCGCATGACGTTGTCGAACCACCGTTCGGACAGGGGTCGCTTGCTCCATTCCTCACGCGTCAGCTCCCGCGACAGCGAGCGGTACGTGTCCTCGACCTCGCGCATCTGGGCAACGAACGACGGCCCGGTGCACATCATCGACACCTCGAAGTCCAGGTTGAACGATCGGATGTCCATGTTGCTCGAGCCGATCACGGCGGTGTGGTCGTCGACCGAGAAGTGCTTGGCGTGGAGGACGTACGGATACGGGTACTGGAAGATCCGCACCCCGGCCTCGAGCAGGAACCGGTAGTAGGAGCCCTGGGCGTGGGACACCATGAACTGCTCGCCCTTTTCGCTGACGAACAGCTCGACCGCCACCCCGCGTTGCGCGGCAGTGGTGATCGCGTACAGCAGCGATTCGTCCGGCACGAAGTAGGGGCTGGTGATCGACAGCCGCTGCTGCGCCCCGTAGATCAACGTGTTGAACAGGCGCAGGTTGTTCTCGTTCGGGAACCCCGGACCGCTCGGCACGATCTGGCAGGTCAGCTCGCCGTGATCGTCGCGAAACTGCTCCGGCTGAACGTAGTCGTCGGATCGTTTCCTTGGTTTCGATGAACCAGTCGGAGGCGAACACCAGGTTCATCGACTGCACGACCGGCCCCTCGACCCGGGTGGTCAGCTCGCGCCACTTGCGGCCCGCCGCCTCGTGCTTCTTGTTGTGATAGCTGGAATCGATCATGTTCTGCGAGCCGACGAAGCCCACCCGGCCGTCGACGACGACGATCTTGCGGTGGTTCCGCAGATCCGGCCGACGAAACTCCCCCTTCAACGGCTGGATCGGCAGCATCGGCCGCCACTCGATCCCTGCCCGGTCGAAGGTGGCCAGCATCTCCTTGTAGCCGGGCAGACCGAACGTGGAGATGTGGTCGAACAGCACCCGCACCTTCACCCCCCGGGCCGCGACCTCCAACAGCGCCGCGAAGAAGGACTCCGTCGTGCTGTCCCGGCACATCATGAAGTACTCGACGTGCACGAAACGCTCCGCGGTGCGGACCAGATCCGCCTTCGCCTGGATCGACTCCTCATAGTCGCAGAACAGCACGGCCGTGTTGTTCTGCGTGGCCGGGCAGCCACCCCAGCCGCCGGTTCAACACCATCACCGAGTCCAGCCACTCCGGCCGATCCGGCGCAGGCGGCAGCGCGGGCACCGTGGCCAGACCACCCCGGATCAGCTCGCCCGCCACCTGCTGCTCCTCGCGGCGCTTCCTCGGCACGAACGGACTGCCGATCAGCAAGAACAACAACAGACCGATCACCGGCAGCAAGAAGATCAGCAACAACCAGGCCATCGCCGAACCAGGACGACGCCGCTCCGGCACCAACCCGAGCGCAAGAATGCTGATGGCAAAGACCACCAGGAAGGTGACGAGCGTAAAGATCATCGGATCGGCCGTTGGTGAGCGTCTCCAGACAGCAGAGGTGATCGCCGCCTTCGGTTGCGATCCGAGCGGAATTCCATCGGCTGACAGCCACGTTGACGTTTGACCACCGGTTCGAGGGCTCCGCCCGCATCCTCCGTCATGTCCCCACTGTCGAGTGCTTGGCGCCGTCGGGCGTCACCCGCCCGGGGTGACCGGCAGCGGTTGACCACTGCAGGGCGTTATGAGCGCTCGGCTCCCCGTTCCGGCTCGACTTCAGGCTGAACCAGCCGGCTGCCGGCACCGAGAAAGGCCGCGTACGTCGACTCGCCGATTCGAGGGGTGGCGCGGAACAGTTGAACCGACGCTGATCCGCCCGGGATGCCGTTCTTCTCCCAACGCGCCGCGAGCGATTCGTCCACCCCGCTCAGATAGAGCTGTCCCCCGGTACCGTCCAGGCGCCGCGCGTAGTCGCTGATCACGGCGAAGAAGGTCGCGCCCAAGGTGGTGCGACCCCGCAGTCGCAGCACGACCGCGGGGCCGTTCGCGCCGCCTGGATCGGGTAGGCGCAGCTGCAGGGTTCTGGCGCCGGCGTAAAAGAGAGAGCCGTAGACGTCCAGCACGACGACCTCGCCGTCGGCCAGCACCTTCGGTACCGGTGCCTCGGTGAACCCTCCGTCAGCATCCGGGATCAGCCGGACGATACGCAGATCGATGGCTTCCTGATTCAGTTGCAGCAGCAGCGACAACGCCACCCCGATCCCCACCGCCGCCGCCACCGGCAGGAAGAGGGTGGCAGCGAGTGTGGTCACGAAAGCGATCTGGGCCGTGCGGCCGGTCCCTAGCAAGGTCCTGATCTCTTTCGGCTTGAACGAGCCGACGGCGGCGTAGATCAAGACGGCGGCCAGGGTTGGCATGGCGACCTGCCCGACCAGACCGGACAGGGCGACCAGGATCACCAGCATCCAGATCCCCGACCAGATGCCGCCCCAGCGCGACTTGGCTCCGGCGCTGACGTTCAACGCCGTCTGGCCGACGGAGCCGCCAACCGGCTGACCGCCGAACACCCCGGCGGCGACATTGCCGAACCCCTGGGCAGCGATGTCGGCGTTGGGGTTGGAGCGCGACCCATCTAGGTTGGGGGCCGCATCGGCTACCCCGGCACCCTGGACCAGCACGATCGCGGCCACCGCCAGCGCCCCCGTGATCACGCCGGGGGTCAGCAGCGAAAGATCAGGAAGGCCGGGCAGCGGGAACCCGCGGGGGATCGTCCCGACGTCGGACACCCGGGCGACGCCATCAGCCCCCAGCACGATCACCAGCACGGTCGGGATGACCAGCGCGATGACGGAGCTGAACAGGCCCAACTTGGTCCGGGCCAGCACGAGTTGCAGCGCAAGGGCGCCAAGACCCGTCGCCAGGGCCGCCAGCTGGATCTCCGAGGGGTGGGTCACCGCGTCGATCGCCTTGGTCAACGCAACGCTGCCCGAGGCCTTGACCCCCAGCATGTCCGGGATCTGACCCAGGATGATGTTCAGCCCGATACCGGTGAGGAAGCCGAGCATCACCGAATGCGAGACGAACCTGACGTATCGGCCGACACGGAGCAGACCGGCGACCAGCAACACCAGCCCCGCGATGACCGTGAGCAAGATCAGCGCGCCGGATCGGTCCTCCTCGGCCACACTCTGCAGAGCCGATCCCGCGGCCAGGGCAGCGGCACTGGTGGTGGTGATCACCATCAGCCTGGTGCTCGACGTCAACCCGCCCGCGATCGGCCCTGCGAAGCTGGCGTACAGGCCGTGCACCGGGTTCACCCCGGCCAGCACGCTCGCAGCCATCCCGTCCGGCACGCTGCTGATCGCGCCCGGGAGGCCGGCGAGCAGATCGGACTTCAACTCCGAGCGGCGTGGGCGCAACGACGTGACCCAATGCGTCAGCCTCGCGGCCAGCTCACGCGGCTTGGGTACCGACGGCATCAGGCGGGCTGACGGCGGCGGAACGACGCGATAAGGATCAGAATACTGATCACGCAGACCCAAGCGGGGAACACGAGCGTGACCCAGACGCTGAGCGTGATCACGACCAGCAGGATCAACGCCACGAGGTAGGTGATGGCCACCACCCAGCGGGGCATGATGCCGGTCCGCAGCCAGATCGTGGCCAGCGAGATCATGAACACTCCCGCCATCCGTAGCGCATAGACGTTGCTGATCTGCAGCATCACCTCCCGGGCGAAGCCGACGATCTTCCGGTCCACCTCGTCGACGACGCCGCTTGCCGCGACCACGATGCCTCCGGCGATGGCCATGGCCACGAAGAGCATCGCGAGGAAGAGCACGGCGCTCCCGAACATCACCGAGGAGAAGAACCGATCCTCCAGTTCCCCGAGCCGGTCGCGCACGACGCCGACGAACCAGAGGAAGGCGATCCCGGCGAACGGAGTGAGCGTGACCGCGAGAGTCAGCTGGCCCGCGGACCGCCGGGCGCTGGCCACCGCGACGGACGGGTCATCCGGCAGGGCGGTGCGGACGAGGATCAGCGCGGCGGCGAACAACAGGGCGAAAAGCAGGCCGGCCACCGCCGCGGCTCGCGGCGTGGTGAGCCGCCGGCCGAGCCTTTCCTCACCGGTTGTCGAGGCCGGTAGGTGGGCCACGTCGCTCGCCTCCTCGGCTCAGGGCTGTCCAACTACTGCTGGGCCATGATCCGGGCGATTTCCGCTTCCTCGTCCTTGATCAGATCCCCGGAGACGTCGAAGGTGACCGAGTGGATGGTCCCGGTGAACTCGAACGGTGGCTCGTAGCCGCTGGTGGCGGGAGCGCCGAAGTCGTATCCACAGCTCAGCCCCTCCAGTTCGAAGAGCAGCGGGGTGGTGTGCGGGAACTCTGTGTTTCCGACCAACTCGCCGTCGACGTACAGCTGTCCTCGACCGGGCGCGCCCTTGCCGACCCGGATGTCCGGCGGACCGGTCGGCTCGAACTCGTAGCGGAGCGTGTGCCGGCCCTCGGGAACCGGGTCGGACGTCTCCACCACGAACTCGTCCCGTCCGCACGTAGTTGTAGGCGTACCGCAACCGGCCGTCGTCTAGGTGCAGGCTGAACCCACCGGCGTCGCCACCCTGCGCAACCAGCACGCCCCGCGGCGCCGCCGACCGGGATCTCCACGTCGGCCTCGACCGAGTACGGCCGGTTGTAGGTCGGTGGCGCCGCGAAGGCCGGCACGACGGACGCGTTGGGGTAGTAGACGTAGCGGCTTCGGGCCTTTGAGGTCTGCGGCCGCTCCGCGGCGAGCCGCGGCTGGAGCGAGCCGTCGAGCGGCAGAACTTTGTACTTCTCGGCCTCGGTCCACCACAGAGCGATGAGTTCGCGCAGCCGGTCCGGATGCTCCGCGGCGACGTCGTGCGACTCGGTCGGGTCCTCGGCGATGTGGTACAGCTCCCACCCCTCGCGGTCGAGCTGGTCGAGCACCGCAGGCGTGATCGGGTCTCCGAGCTTGCGGCCCTCTGCGGCCGACTCCGCGAAGCTGCGGCCCGGGCCAGGGCAGACCGCCCGCCAGCCGTCGTGGTCGATCGAGCGATGGCCGAACATCTCGAAGTACTGCGTGGTGTGGCCGCGTCGGCGCATCCGGGGCATCGAAGGTGTGGACGAAGCTGACCCCCTTCGATCGGCGACTGCGTCGACCCCGCGGATCGGCCGCCGGTGCCTCGACGCCGATCGCGTCGAGCACGGTCGGGCACCATGTCGATCGCGTGCGCGTACTGGGTGCGGATCTCCCCGCGGGCGGCCATCCCGGCCGGCCACGACACGACGAACGGGTCGGTCGAGCCGCCGCGATAGGTCTCCCGCTTCCAGCGGCGGAACGGCGTGTTGCCGGCCCAGGTCCAACCGCAGGGGTAGTGGTTGTACGCCTTGGTGCCGCCGAGCTCGTCGATCTTGGCGAGGTTGTCCTCGAAGCTCTCCGGGACCATGTTGAAGAAGAGCATCTCGTTGAACGAGCCGCTGACACCACCCTCGGCCGAGGCGCCGTTGTCGGAGATGATCATGATGATGGTGTTGTCGAGCTCCCCGATCCGCTCGAGCGTGTCCAGGATCCGGCCGAAGTGGTGATCGGCGTGGGACACGAAGCCGGCGAACACCTCCATCATCCGGGCGTAGAGGCGCCGCTCGTCGTCGTTGAGCGAGTCCCACTCGGGAACGTCGGGATCGTGCCGGGACAACTCCGCGTCCGCGGCGATCAGTCCGATCTCCTTCTGGCGGGCGAAGACCGTCTCCCGGTAGGCATCCCAGCCCGTGTCGAACGCCCCGGCGTAGCGGTCGGCCCACTCCTTCGGCACGTGGTGCGGCGCATGCGCGGCACCGGTCGCGTAGTACATGAAGAACGGCTTCTCCGGGCGCGTTCACGTGGGCGTCCAGTGATGAGCTTGATCGCGTTGTCGGCGAGATCCTCGCTCAGGTGGTAGCCGTCCTCGGGCAGCGACGGCTGACGAACCGACCCGTTGTCCTGCGTGAGATCGGGATACCACTGGTTGGTCTCACCACCGAGGAAGCCGTAGAACCGCTCGAAGCCGCGTCCCAGCGGCCAGCGATGGAACGGCCCGGCCGGCGTGTTGTCCTCCGACGGGGACAGATGCCACTTGCCGAGGCAGAAGGTGTTGTAGCCGTGCTCCAGCAACATCTCGGGAAGCATGCCGTTCTCGAACGGCATCCGCCCGTCGTAGCCGGGGTAGCCGGTGGCCAGTTCCATGATGCAGGCGACGCCGTTGGAGTGATGGTTGCGGCCCGTCAGGATGCTCGACCGGGTGGGCGAGCAGAGCGCGGTCGTGTGCATGTTCGCGTACCGCAGACCGCTGGGCCGCCACCCGGTCGATGTTGGGCGTCTCCACCAGACCGCCGAAGCACGACAACTGGCCGTAGCCGACGTCGTCGAGCACGAAGAACAAGACGTTCGGTGCCCCGTCTTTCGCCCGCCGCGGGGCCGGCCAGGCCGGTTCCGACTCCTCGACGGTCCGTCCGACCGCGCCGGGGAAGGGCGAGCCTTGCTCGTATTCGGTGATGGGCATCTGAGCCGCTCCTCTGCGTCGCGTGATCACGGGGCGGTCATCAGCCTCCTGCCGGTGCGTCGCCGACAGCCTCACCCTGGCCGGGTGGTTCGCCCGCGCCCCGCCTCGGCGGACCGCCCGAAGGGACCCCGGAGCGAGGTCGACCTGATCGCCGGCGGTCGCCACGTCGATCATGGCTTCGCCGGACACGAACACGATCACCGCGGGCTGATCGCCGAGCCACGTGATCTCACCCGATCGGGCGACGCGCTCCTCCGCCAGCCCGTCAGCGGGTACGAGTTGGGTCCTGAATAGGAACGGCCCCTTGTTCCAGACCAGCACGTCACGCACCCAGCGCCCGTAGCCGCGACTCCACGAGGGTCCGAGGCCAGCCAGGTCGCCGTCACCCACCCGGATGGCGCCGCGGAAGGCTCCCGGCTGACGGCTGATCCACCGCTTGCGCACGACGACGGACGCCACGAAGGCGACGATGACCACCAGGTCCACACCGAGCACCAAGAGCAAAGCGATCAGCATCGTTCAGCCTCCTGGAGGGTTCGGCGTGCCGCGACCCCGCAAGCCTGGCGAGGCCAGAGCACCGCAGCATCCCCCGCATCGGGTGAGGCGTCCGTGCGTGGCCGCTGACACCGTGAGGAGTACAGCCGAGGCGCTCGGATGAGGACGCGCAGCGCTCGACCGATCAGTTGGAGGAGAACTATGAGTCACGACCGCCACGCGCGCACGATGTTGCCCATCCCCGACCGACCGGCCCCGGGTTTGACGACCTACGACGCGAAGGATCCGGAGACCGCCTATCCGCCGATCGAGCCGCTGCGTGCCGCCCGAGGGCGCGCCGAACGTCTTGATCGTCCTCCTCGACGACGTGGGCTTCGGCGCCTCCAGTGCTTTCGGTGGTCCGTGCCGAACGCCGACCGCCGACCGGCTGGCGGCGGGCGGGCTTGCGCTACAACCGCTTCCACACCACGGCGCTGTGTGCGCCGACCCGCGCAGGCGCTCCTGACCGGCCGCAACCACCACTCGGTCGGCATGGGCAGCATCACCGAGACGGCGACGTCGGCACCGGGCAACAGCTCCCTGCGCCCGAACACCAAGGCGCCGCTGGCGATGACGCTGAAGCTCAACGGCTATTCGACGGCCCAGTTCGGCAAGTGCCACGAGGTGCCGGTCTGGCAGACGTCGCCGATGGGTCCGTTCGACGCTTGGCCATCGGGCGGCGGCGGCTTCGAGACGTTCTACGGCTTCATCGGCGGCGAGAACAACCAGTAGGATCCGGCGCTCTACGACGGCACCACCCCGGTCGAGCCACCGGCGACCGCCGAGGAGGGCTACCACCTGACCGAGGACCTGGCCGATCACGCCGTCAGCTGGGTGCGCCAGCAGAAGGCGCTGATGCCGGACAAGCCGTTCTTCGTCTACTTCGCGCCTGGCGCGACCCACGCCCCGCACCACGTCCCGAAGGAGTGGGCCGACCGGTACGCGGGCGACTTCGACGACGGCTGGGACGTCGCAGCGGGAGAAGACGTTCGCCCGCCAGAAGGAGCTCGGGGTCATCCCGCGCCGACGCCGAGCTGACGCCCCGGCACGACGAGATCCCGGCCTGGGAGGACATGCCGGACGAGCTCAAGCCAGTCCTGGCCCGCGAGATGGAGGTCTACGCCGGCTTCCTGGAGCACACCGACCACCACATCGGCCGGCTGATCGACGCGCATCGACGACCTCGGCGTCCTCGACAACACGATCATCTACTACATCATCGGCGACAACGGCGCCTCGGCCGAGGGGACGATCAACGGCGCCTTCAACGAGATGGCCAACTTCAACGGCATGGCCGCCCTGGAGACGCCGGAATTCATGCTCAGCAAGGTCGACGAATTCGGGTCGCCCAGCTCCTACAACCACTACGCGGTGGGCTGGGGCTGGGCGATGGATACGCCGTTCCAATGGACCAAGCAGGTGGCCTCGCACTGGGGCGGCACCCGGAACGGAACGATCGTGCACTGGCCGAACGGCATCGACCGACCCGGGCGGTCTACGGTCGCAGTTCTCCCACGTGATCGACGTCGCCCCGACGATCCTGGAGGCGGCGGGACTGCCTGAACCGACGATGGTGAACGGCGTGCTGCAGTCCCCCATGGAGGGCACGAGCATGCTCTACAGCCTTCAACGATGCGGACGACCCCAGAGCGGCACGACCTGCAGTACTTCGAGATGTTCGGCAACCGCGGCATCTACCACCGGGGCTGGAGTGCGGTCACGAAGCACCGCACTCCGTGGGTGATGGTCGGCGGAGACCTGCCGGCGTTCGACGACGACGTGTGGGAGCTGTACGACGGCGGCGCCGACTACAGTCAGGCCCACAACCTCGCCGCCGAGCACCCGGATCTGCTCGCGAAGCTGCAACGGCTGTGGCTGATCGAGGCGGCGAAATACAACGTGCTGCCGATCGACGACCGCGGCGCCGAGCGGCTCGAGCCCGGTATCGCCGGACGCCCAACCCTGATTCACGGCAACTCACAACTCTTCTTCCCCGGCATGGGCCGGCTGTCGGAGAACAGCGTGGTCAGCATCAAGAACAAGTCGTTCTCGGTCACCGCCGAGGTGGTCGTGCCGGAGGGCGGAGCAGAAGGCGTGATCATCGCCCAGGGCGGCCGCTTCGGCGGCTGGAGTGTCTACGCGAAGCGGGGCAGGGCGAAGTTCGTCTACAACCTCCTCAGCATCCACGAGTTCGCCACTGAGGCCGCCGAGCCCATTCCGGCCGGAACCCACCAGGTCCGCGTCGAGTTCGCCTACGACGGCGGCGGGCTGGCGAAGGGTGGCGACGTCGTCCTCTACTACGACGGCACCGAGGTCGGCGCCGGCCGGGTCGCAGCGACCCAGCCGATGATCTTCTCGGCCGATGAGACCACCGACATCGGCTACGAGTCGGGCACCACCGTCACTGCGGACTACACGGCCCACGGGAGCCGATTCACCGGCAAGATCAACTGGGTGCAGATCGACCTCGGCACCGACGACAACGACCACTTCATCGACCCGGAGGAACGGTTGCGGGTCGCGATGTCGCGCCAGTGATCGCTCAGCCATCACCCGCCCCCCTCGAAAGGATCGTCACATGTCACAGGCCACCAGCGATACGCCGCGGCTGTCCGACTCGCAGTTGGCCGAGGTGCTCGCACTCACCAAGAGTGCCGACTCGGTCGAGTTGAAGCTGACGGTGCCAGACGCCGAACGTCGAACGACGATCAGCGCCCTGGGAATCGACGCGCTCGACGCTCAGATCCGGCAGGTGTTCTTCTTCGACACCCCTGACCTGGTCTGCAACGCCCACGGGGTGGTCGTGCGGGCTCGCCGCGTGCAGGGCCGGGGGGACGACTCGGTCGTCAAGTTGCGGCCCGTCGTACCGGACGAGTTGTCGGCCGAGCTGCGCCGATCTCCGAATCTCGTGGTCGAGGTCGACGCCATGCCCGGCGGCTTCGTCTGCTCGGCGTCGATGAAGGGCGCGCTCGGGACCACCGACGTCAAGGAGGCAGCCGCCGGCGGACGGAAGATCCGCAAGCTGTACTCGAAAGAACAGCGGTCGTTCTTCGACGCCCATGCGCCAAGCGGCATCAGCCTCGACGATCTGGCCATCCTGGGCCCAATCACCGTGCTCAAGGCGAAGTTCTCGCCCGCCGGCTGGAACCGACGGCCGTTCGTGGCCGAGCTCTGGTTCTATCCGGATGGTTCCCGCATTCTCGAACTGTCCACCAAGTGTGCGCCCGCCGAAGCCTTCCAGGTGGCCGCCGAGGCCAAGGCCCTGCTGGCCAGCAAGGGCGTCGACCTGTCCGGAGACCAACAGACCAAGACCAAGACCGCCCTGGATTTCTTCGCCGGCGAGCTGACCCAGTAACCCGGATCACTGACCTGACTCAGTGACTCACGGCCAGCTTGAGCGCGATGATGATGACGCCGAGAACGACGTTCAACAGCATCGTCTTCACCAGATCCACCCTGCTCAGCCCCGCGTTGCGGGCCGCGGCGTAGCCCCAGATCTGCTGCTCGGCGATGGCCACCGCCAACGCGAGCCAGGCACCGTCGGCGGGGGTGAGCCGAGGCAAGAAGGCGGCTACGATTGCCGCGGCCGCAGGCGGCAGGCTGGCCAGTGCCACGGGCCACTCGTGCTTCAGACTGAGGCGGATCGAGTCGAGATGCCAGCCACCGTGCTTGCCGGCCACCGTCGCCGCATAGATGTGCGCGAGCCAGAAGACCAGACCGCTCACGATCAACAACAGCGCCAACGCCGTCGGCGAGCGCAGGTCCCCGGCACTGACCACCACGGTGGCGGCGAGGATCGAGCCGTACACGGCGGATGTGTAGTCGCGGCGCTCTACCTCCGCCGGCGTGGCCTCCTCAGCGCTCATCAGACCAGCGCGGAGGTGAGTCGGATGAGGCTGTTGTGGTTCTTCTCGTTCCGTTCGGTGGACAGACGGCGAGAGTTCGGCCCGCGAGTCAACTGATCCCGAACCCGTGGGCTGATGATCTCGTCATGAGACCACTGTGGGGCTGCCGCCGGCGGCTCGGCGTCACCCAGCAGGGGTGAGCCGGGCTCCTTTCCGGTCCCTCGACGGGCGGGCGGGGATTGGCCGGTCATCGCATGCCACGGAAGGCCGGGCGGTCGACGTCGAACAGACCGATGTCGTGGTCCGTGGTGCCGGTCTGGACCAGGTCCGCGACGATCTCCCCGACGACGGGCACGAACTTGAATCCGTGCCCGGAGAAGCCGCAGGCCACCACCACCTGCGGCAGTTCGTTCAGCGCCCCGATGACGAAGTGATCGTCGGGGGCCGACGCGTACATGCAGGTGGCCGCCTTGACCAGCGGGCCGGTGAGGTACGGGAACAACTGCACCGCCCGGCGCTGGATCGCCGCCACCTCGTCGGGGTGGACCGTCCGGTCGATGTCGTCGGGCGTGGTGAATCCCACGTTCTGGCGGTAGAACGCCAGCTTGAGCCCACCCTGCGGACCGTCGATCATCGGGAAGCCGTAGATCATCCCGTTCCCGTCGGTCTCTTCGATGTAGACCGGGTGTCCCTCGGCGTAGCGCTCGTACGGGACGCCGGCGCCCAAATCCGGCGCGAACCAGTAGAAGACCTGCCGCTCGACGACGATGGGGGCCGCGCCGGGCAGCAGCTGCGGCGCCCAGGCGCCGGGGGTCAACACCAGTCGGTCGGCCCCGTACCGGCCGGTCGCGGTGGTCACCTCGACGCCGCCGTCAGGAGTGGCGCGCCAGCCGATGACCGGTTCGTGGAACTGCAGGACCGCGCCGTGCCGGCGAGCCAGGTCCAGGCCGGCGAGTACGGTCTGCTCGGGCCGGACGTACCCGGCGTTCGGCTCGTACACCCCGATCGCGTGGTCCGCTGGCCGCATGGTGGGAAATCGCGCACTGATCTCGGCGGCGTCGAGGATTTCGTGCGGCAGTCCGTGCATCGCGGCCGCCTCCCGGCTGCCGAGCACGATCGGGTTGTCCGGATCGCCGAGGTAGATGCCGCCACAGAGTACGAGGAGATCGCGCCCCGTGTCCTCCTGCAGTTCCCGCCACCCCGCGAAGGCCCGTTGCAGCAAGGGAACGTACGCCGGCCCCTCGAAGTAGGACTGCCGGATGATTCGGCTGCCGCCGTGCGCCGAGCCCTGGTCGTGGGCAGGCCCGAAATTCTCCAGCCCGAGGACCCGCAAACCCCGGGCGGCGAGCGTGTGGACGGCGGCCGACCCCATCGATCCCACCCCGACCACGATCACGTCGTAGTCGGGCATCGCGCTCACCGCCGAGCCGCCAGACTGGCCCGCTGGCGCCGGGCACGATCGAAGTTGTCCGGCGCGAGCCAGGCCCGGAACGCCGCGCTCACGGGCGGCCAGTCGGCGTCGACGAGTGCGTACCAGGCGGTGTCCCGGTTTCGGCCCTTGACCACGACGGCTTGCCGGAAGATCCCCTCGTAGCTGAACCCGAGCCGCTCGGCGGCCCGCCGCGACGGCGCGTTGAGCGCGTCGCACTTCCACTCGTGGCGCCGGTAGCCCAGTTCGTCGAAGACGTAGCTCATGATCAAAAACTGCGCCTCGGTCGACGCCCGGGTCTGCTGCAGGGCCGGCGAGAGGTGGATGTGGCCGACCTCGATCGACCCGACCGCGGGGGCAATCCGCAAGAGGCTGAGCACGCCGGCGGCCCGGCCCCTGGTCGGCGACTCCGGGTCGGTGTCGATCACGGCGAAGAAGTACGGGTCGTCAGCGGCCGCGACCTCGCCGACCCAGGCGGCGTAACTCTCCAGATCCCCGAACGGCCCGTACGGCAGATAGGTCCAGCTCGTACCGTCGGTGTCCTCGCGGTCGGCGGCGAACAACTCCTCGGCGTGGCGAGCGGGGTCGAGTCGCTCCAACCGGCAGTACGAACCCGTCAGCGTCACAGCCTCCGGACGAGGACGCGGTCGCCAGTCGGGAACGAGATCACCGACCGGCTGACCGTGAGCGTTCGTCTGCATCCGCCGATTATGGCCGCTGTGCCAGGCAGCCTCGAGTCTGCTCACTATGTCGATCGCGTTCATCGCGAGCGGACACTTTGGCAGACTGGCCCTCCAACGTCAGCGAAGGGAGGCGTGTGCCGGTCAGTCTGGAGCAGCTTTTCGTCCAGCCCGACTTCCGCCTGCGGCTGCGAGCCGGAGTGGAGCCGCGCTCGGCGTCACTGCGCGAGCCGCTGGCCTGGGCCCACAGTTCCGACCTGGAGGATCCCACGCCCTGGTTGGGCGCCGGTGGCCTGCTGCTCACCGACGGCACCCAGTTCGACGCACACGGCGAGACCGCGTGGGCCGAGGGCTACGTGGATCGACTCGTCAGCGCGGGCGTCGCGGCCCTGGGCTTCGCGACGAAAGTGGCCCACGCCGAAGTCCCCGCGCGGCTGATGGACGCATGCTGGCGGCGCGGCCTCGTCCTGGTCGAGGTCGCCGAGCGGGCACCGTTCATGGCGATCATTGCGTTCGTCAACGAGGCCGCGGCCCGGGAGCAGCGCGAGCGGCTGGAATGGTCGCTCGCCGCGCACTGCTCCATCGCCCGGGCGGCGCTGCAGCCCGACGGGTTGAACGCAGTCCTCAAGGAGCTGGAGTCCCAGCTCGGCTGCTGGGTGGCGTTGTTCGACGCGGCCGGCTACCGCGTGCCGACGAATACCCGGCGCCCGGTCCCCGCGGCGGTGGAGCGCGAGATCGGCGAAGCCGTCCACACCACGCTGTCGCGCGGCGCCCGCGGGAACCTGCGGATCAGCAGCGCCGGTGCGGACGTCACAGTGCAGACCCTGGGCCGATCCCGCGAGCTGCACGGCGTGCTCGTCGTCGGCACGCAGGGACCCCTCGGGGGCGCCGAGCGTGACCTGGTCACCAGCGTCATCGCACTCGCCGGCATCGCGGTGGACCAGACGCGGGCGATCGCCGACGCCCGCCGACGGCTGCGTACGGGCCTCTTCGAGGTGATGCTGTCGGGGGCCGCGGAGGTGGCAGATTCGACCGCCGAACGCCTGTGGGGGCGCCTGCCCGTGCCGCCCTTCCGGGTCTGTGTCCTGGCCGCGGCACAGCCTGGCCGGGCCCTGCTGTCGGAGTTGGAGCAGTTCTCGGAGAGGTACCAGGGCCGCTTGTTCTTCGCCGAGCACCCGTGCAGCGGCCCCTCCGTCGATCATGGAGAGCGGATTGTCGCAGTCGTTCATCACGAGGACACCGCGTCTCTCCGCAAGATCCTGGGCCGCCATCGAGCCCCCGCCGGCGCATCGTCCCCGGTCGGCTGGCCGGATCTGCAGGCGGGTCTCGGCGAGGCGCTGCGCGCCGCGGAGCGGTCCGGGCCGGATCGGACTTTCGTCCCGTTCGAGGAGCTCGCGTCCGAAGGCATGATCAGCCTGTTGGAGGCCGCCGGTGGCGCGGAGGTGGCGCGGCGCATCCTGTTGCCACTGGACTCGCGGCCAGCCGCCGAGCGGGAGACGCTGATCAACGCCGTGACCATCTGGTTGAGCCACAACGGTGCCTGGGATCCGAGCGCGCGTGAGCTCGCCGTCCACCGGCATACCCTTCGTCACCGGGTCTCCGCCGTCGAGCGACTGCTGGGTCTCGACCTGGACCAGTTCGCCGACCGCGCCGAACTCTGGGCCGCCCTCCGACTGCGAGATTGACGGATCTGGCGCGAATTGAGTTCGGACTCTGTACAAATCCGCACTCGACGGATCGTGTTGCAACTGGGATGCTCGCACGCAACAATCGTGCAAATTTTCCTATGAAGACCGTTAAAGAATGTTGAACGCTGTGGTTGTATGCACACGTCAGGCTGCACTTGTTGTACTCAGACACCATTGAGGCCCGGGGCGAAGTGACTCTCTATTCACCTGACACCCGGGGTTTGTCCAGCCGGTCGGCGCACAGTGCGTTCGACCGTGTGATCTAGGAGGAGTTTTGCTTTCACGAACCATGACCCGGGTGATCGCGCTCGGAGCGGTGGGCGCGCTGTCGTTCACCGCGTGCGCGAACAACGCCGGCACCGGCGGCGGGGGCGGCGGTGAGGTGACCGAGGTGGTCGTCTCGTCCGACCTTCCGCTTCAGGGCTCCAGCGCATCCACGTCGCAATCGACGAACCAAATGATCGAGCTCTACCTGGAGTCGGTCGGCAACAAGGCGGGTAAGTACAACGTCAAGTTCAAGGCGTACGACGACTCGACCGCCGCCAAGGGCGCCTGGGACGATGCGGCGTGCGCCAAGAACGCCACCGATCACGTGGCCAACACGGCCGAGGTCGCCGTGATGGGCACCTTCAACTCGGGCTGCGCCAAGATCGAGGTGCCGACCCTCAACCAGGACAGCACCGGCCCGATGCTCATGGTGTCGCACGCCAACACCAACCCGGGTCTGACCAAGAAGTGGGAGACCGGTGAGCCGGACAAGTACTTCCCGACCGGCACGCGCAACTACGCCCGAGTCGTCACCACCGACGACTACCAGGGTCAGGGCGCCGCTCAGTTCGCCTTCGACGACCTGAAGATCAAGAAGGCGTTCGTGCTCAACGACAACCAGACCTACGGGATCGGCGTGGCGAAGGCGTTCACGGACTCGGCCAAGAAGCTGGGCATCGAGATCGTCGGCGAGCAGGCGTGGGACGCCAAGCAGCCCAACTACACCGCCCTCTACCAGGCCGTCAAGGCCTCCGGCGCGGACCTGGTCTACCTGGGCGGCATCTACGACAACAACGGTGGTCAGCTGATCAAGGACAAGGTCGCCGTGCTCGGGCCGAACTCCGGTGACGTCAAGCTGTTCGCTCCGGACGGCTTCACCGGCTACCCGGACCTGCTGAAGCTGCCACAGTCCGCGGACATGCACCTGACCTTCGCCGGGCTGACCCAGGACGAACTCGTCAAGGCCGGCGGCGCCGAGCGTCAAGTTGTTCGACGCCTACAAGGCCAAGTACGGCAAGGATCCGGATGGCTCGTATCCGCTGTACGGGGTCGCGGCGATGCAGGTGATCCTGGCGGCCATCGAGAAGTCCGACGGCACCCGCAAGAGCGTCACCGAGGCGGTGCTGAGCGGCGAGGGCATCACCATCCCGGCCGACAAGTCGGTCGTCGGCAAGGAGATCAAGATCGACCCGGCCTCTGGCGACACCACCGCCAAGGACCTGACGATCGAGATCGTCAAGGACGGCAAGGAAGCGTTCTTCAAGTCTCAGTCGATTCAGTGATCGACATCCGCCGGGCCCGGTCTTCCGGGCCCGGCGGATCTCTTCTACGCTCCATGCCACGCAGGTTGTCCGTCCAGTTCGTACACGCAGTCAGTTCTGGGTAGTCCGGTCCGGATTTCGAATCGCTCGTGAAGGGACGCCAAATGGCCACAGCAGTGACGGCGGTCGGTGGAACCAATCTCAAGGCCCGGGTCAGGCTCGGCCCCATCATCGAGCGGGTGCTCGGGTACCTGATCCTCGGGCTGGTCGTCGTCTGGATCGTGGCCAACGTCGTCGCGGACCCGGACCGGTTCCTCGGATCACTACTGGTGGGCCTGCAGAACGGCCTGCTCTACGCCCTGGTGGCGCTGGGCTACACGATGGTCTACGGCATCATCGAGTTGATCAACTTCGCCCACGGCGACCTGTTCATGCTTGCCACGATCGTGGCGGCGGGGCTGATGGTCACCGTGATGGGGGTCGGCGACCTGACCGCGGCCAGCATCTTGCCGTTGCTGATCGCGCTCGCGGTGTGCATGGCCTTCGGGGCCGGGGTGAACATGGCATCGGAGGCCCTCGCCTACCGAAGACTCCGCTCCGCACCGAAGCTGGCTCCCCTGATGACGGCGGTCGGACTGAGCTTCATCTTTCGTGGCATCGCCCAGCAGGACTACGTCAACGGCTCCGCGCAGAAGAACTGGCCGGTGACCTGGGGCGGCCCGGTGATCGAGGGCGTCTTCCTCTACAAGCTCTTGATGGTGTTCGCCGTCGGCGTCCCGCTGCTGCTGTTGATGACCTGGATCGTGTCTCGGACCCGGATCGGCAAGGCGATGCGTGCGGTGGCTCAGGACCAGGACGGGGCCCGGTTGATGGGGATCAACGTCAACGGCACCATCTCGTTCACCTTCGGCCTCGGCGGCGCGCTCGCGGGCGCGGCGGGCGTGCTCTATTTCCTCTGCCAGACCCAGACCTACTACGACACCGGTACCCAGCTCGGCCTGATCGCGTTCACCGCCGCCGTGCTGGGCGGCATCGGCAACCTGACCGGCGCCGTCGTTGGTGGGCTGGCCATCGGCATCATCCAGGCCCTCAACGAGGGCGGCGCGTACGGATTGGGGTCCAACTGGTCGCAATCGGTGGTCTTCTTGATCCTGATCGTGTTGATGGTCTTCAAACCCGAAGGAATCTTCGGCCGGCCCACGACCGAGAAGGTGTGACGAGATGTCGGTAATGCATCACCAGTCGTCGTTCCGGTCGCGGCTCAGTCACTACAGGTGGCCGATCGGCTATGCGGCCGTCATCTTGTTCCTGTTCCTGCTCTACTACGCCATCCTGCCGAACCTGGTCAAGTCGGTCTCCGCGCCGATCGTCGCCTGGTTACCCGTCGCCACGGTCAACGAGTGCCTGATGTGGGCGATCATGGCGCTGGGGCTCAACGTCGTCGTGGGCTACGCAGGCCTGCTCGACCTCGGCTATGTCGCCTTCTGGGCACTCGGCGGCTACACCGCGGGTTGGTTGATGGCGTTCCCGTTCAACTGGACGTGGACCTTCCACCTCTTCTCCCCGGTCAAGTCGACCGTGCCCGGTACGCACATCAATTTCTGGCTCGTCTGCATCGTCGCCGGATGTCTCTGCGCCATCCTCGGCATCATCATCGGCGCCCCGACCCTGCGGCTCCGCGGCGACTACCTGGCTCTGGTGACCCTCGGCTTCGGCGAGGTCATCACCCAGTTCTTCCGTAACTCCAACAACATCGGCGGGCTCAACATCGCCAACGGGGACCCGGGGATCAGCTCCATCGACCCGATCAGCACGTGGCCTGTCGGAGCGCTCGGTATTGCTCCGCTCACGCTCACGAACTCCGCGGTCGGCAACGTGTGGAAGATCCTCGTCCTCGGCCTCCTGGTCGGGATCTGCATCTTCGTCTCGCTGCGGATCCGGGAGGGACGGCTCGGTCGGGCGTGGCTGGCCATCCGCGAGGACGAGCTGGCGGCCAGCATGATGGGCGTCCCGCTCGTCAACGTGAAGCTCCTCGCGTACGCGGTCGGTGCGTTCTTCGGTGGCGTCGGCGGGGTCGCGAACGCGTCGGCGATCACCACGGCGGTCTCCCCGTCGGGCTTCGACTTCGGCAAATCGGTGCTGGTGCTGCTGATGGTCGTGCTGGGCGGGATGGGCAACGTCTGGGGTGTCACCATCGGGGCCTTCCTGCTGGCCTGGCTGAACAGTGCCGGACTGAAACAGATCGGTGTCCAGATAGACCAGATCTTCGGAACCTCCATCGCCGAGGTCCTGCCCCGCTACAACTACATCATCCTGGGTCTGCTGCTGGTGCTCATGATGCTCTTCCGGCGTGAGGGCCTGTTTCCGGAGCAACGCACGAAAGCCTTGCTCCAGACACCGTCGAGAACTGAGGCGGAGTCGCTCGGCGCCCAGAGCCTCGAGGCCGAAGCCGAGACCGAGGCGGTCGAGCATGCCAATCCGGAGGAGGACGCCCAATTGGCGGCCGCAGCCGCGTCCCTGTCGCCGGTCCTCGAGGATCAGCCCACCCGAGGGGATCCGGAGCAACCTCCAGCCCGCAGGGAGGATGGGTCATGAGCGAGTCCATGCGCAATTCCTCCCAAATGGGTGGGGGCATGCCACACGTGCCCGACGAACAGCTCGACGATCCCCGCCGTCACGAGGCGGCCCATCTGGACGCCTCGGGACTGGACCGGGCGGAACACAGCGTTCTCTACGCCGACCACATCACCATCCGGTTCGGCGGGCTGGTAGCCGTCGACGACGTCTCCTTCAGCATCCCGCCTAGGTCCGTGGTCAGCCTGATCGGGCCGAACGGGGCCGGGAAGACCACCTTCTTCAATGTGATCACCGGTCTCTACCAGGTGACGTCGGGCAACGTTTTCCTGGAGGGCAAGGACATCACCGGCGTCAAGCCCCACCTGCGGGCGGCCATGGGGCTGGCCCGGACGTTCCAGAACATCCGGCTGTTCAACCTGATGACGGCCGAGGAGAACGTGATGGTGGCCATGCACCCCCATCTGAAGGCGGGTGTGGTCTCCACCATCCTCCGCCTCCCCCGTCAGCGCCGGGAGGAGCGGGAGGCCCGCGATACGGCCCGAGAGCTCCTGGAGTACGTGGGCATCGGCAAGAGTGAGGGCGAGCTGGCCCGCAACCTCTCCTACGGCGACCAGCGCCGGCTGGAGATCGCCCGCGCGATGGCCTTGAAGCCCAAGGTCTTGCTGCTGGACGAGCCGACGGCCGGCATGAACCCGCAGGAGTCGGGCGCATTCAACGACTTCGTCTACCGGGTTCGCGACGAGAAGGGCATCTCCGTACTGCTGATCGAGCACGACATGGCCGTGATCATGAAGATCAGCGAACGGATCACCGTGCTCGACCGGGGGGCGATGATCGCCGAAGGCACTCCCGACGACATCCGCAACAACCAACAGGTGATCGAGGCCTACCTCGGCAAGACCGGAACCCGGGAAGGGAAGAGGAAGCCCACATGACGGTGTTGTCCCGCTCGCGCACGCTCCGCACCTCAAGACTCGGTCTTCCTCCCTCGCTCGCAGACAATAAGCGCGTCTGCTCTCTCGGTCGTCCAGACCGAGCCGGCGCTGCGCTAACGACGCTCGCCGGGGAACCACTCCTCACTCCCGAGAGGCTTCGCTCATGACCGTGACTCCCGAGGCCGAGCCGGCCGCCCGCCCGCGCGGCGAAGGCAAACAGACGATCCTCGAGCTGAAGAGCATCAGCGTCAACTACGGCAACATCGCTGCGGTGCAAGCGCTCGATCTCGTCGTCTACGAGGGTGAGATCGTCACCCTGATCGGATCCAACGGAGCCGGCAAGTCGACCACCCTGCGGACCATCTCCGGCCTGCTGCGTCCGGTGTCCGGCCAGGTCGTCTTCCAGGGGAAGTCGATCAACGGCATCCCCGGTCACGAGGTCGTCAAGCTCGGCATCTGTCAGTCCCCCGAGGGGCGCAAGATCTTCCAGCGGATGACGGTCTCGGAAAACCTCGACCTCGGCGCGTACACCCGCAAGGACACGGCAAAGATCCACGAGGACCGGGAGCGGGTGCTCGAGCTGTTCCCCCGACTGCGGGAGCGGATCAACCAGAAGGCCGGCACCATGTCCGGCGGCGAGCAGCAGATGCTCGCCGTCGCCCGCGCCCTGCTGGGCGATCCCACCCTGCTGCTGCTCGACGAGCCGTCGATGGGTCTCGCCCCGGTGCTGGTCGACGTCATCTTCGAGACCATCGAGCGGATCCGGGAACAGGGGGTGACGGTACTGGTCGTCGAACAGAACGCGCTCGCCGCCCTGGAGATCGCCGACTACGCGTACGTGCTCGAATCCGGTCGGCTCAACATGCAGGGCGAGGCCGCCAAGCTGCTCGACGACCCGTCGGTCACGGCCGCGTACCTGGGTGGCCATTAGTCTTCGACATGTGAGCGTCGAGGCGCGGAGTATCACTCCCCTGGCCAAAGCCAATCTGAGGGAGCGCGTGCTGCGGGCGCTGCGCGCGGCGATCATTTCCGGCGAGCTCGAGCCGGGCGAGGTGTACTCCGCGCCGTCGTTGGCCGCAACGTTCGGGGTCTCGGCGACCCCCGTACGCGAGGCGATGCTCGACCTCGCCAAGGAGAACCTGGTCGTCGTCGTCCCGAACAAGGGCTTCCGGGTGACCGTGGTCGACGAGGAGCAATTGGACCAGATCACCGCCATCCGCCGGCTGTTGGAGCCGCCCGTCGTGGCCGAGGTGACCGAGCTGATCCCGGCGGAGGACTTCGCCGGACTGCGCCGGTTGGCCCAGGAGATCGTCGACGGCGCCCGCGCCGGGGACCTGGCCCAGTACACCGAGGCGGATCGCGAGTTCCACCTGCGGCTGCTCGGCTACTCCGGGAATCAGCGGCTGGTCGAACTCGTCGCCGAACTCCGCGGTCAGACCCGGCTCGTCGGTCTGGCCGCGCTCCTCGACCAGGGTGACCTGGACTCCTCCGCGCGGGAGCACCTCGAGCTGCTGGATCTGATGGAACGGCGCGAGGCGGCCGCGGTGGAGCTCTTCATGGTCCGCCACATCAACCACATCCAAGACCTCTGGTCCGGCGTGGCCGCCGTCGAGAAGTAGGGTCTCCCGCATCTGGTGCTTGGAGAACCGGGAAGGCCTACTTCTGGCGGTCTGCTACGCCGGCATGCCGTACCAATGGTCGGGTTGAACGAGTGTCCATCGGTCGCGGGAACGGTCGCGAACCAGGCCGTCGGCGCGCGCCGCGAGTAGCCGGTCCCGAAGCTGGTTGCGGTGGCGGGTCAGATCCCGCTTGTCCGCCCTCGTGACGATCAGCCCGGTGCGCTCGAAGAGTTCCTCGCGGACGTTGTCCTCCCGGTGCTGGTCGACGTCGCGATGGCCACGGGGCCGAGTAGCGCTCGCCCAGGACGCGCCGTCGTACTCCATCGCGAGGCCGGCCTCAGGGTCGAGAAGGTCTGGAGCGCCCAAGAAGGTCTGGTCGAGGTCGAAGATCGGCTGGTTCACCAGCGGCGACGCGAAACCAAGGTCGAGGACGCAGAGCATCCGCAGCCGGGATTCCCAGCCGCTCCTGACGCCCACCCGCGACAGCTCGACCGCCTGAGCAGCCTGGCCGAAACCGCGTCGACCCGCGATGTCGGGCAGCTGGTCGGCCAATGCGTCCTTGGTGATCGCCCTGCACTTCAGCATGGCGTCGAGAGGCACGACAGCCTCGGTCACATCCGGAGCCCAGCGGGCCAGATCGAGCGCCGTCCGGATCCTCCCGGTGAACCGCAGATCTCCGATCACGGCGACGTCACCGGGTCTTAGCGCTTGCTGGAGGTAGCGGACTCCCGGTACCGACGCACGGTGCAGCCGGGGTGGCAGGAACACCGGGACCGGCCTCGGTGCGAACGTGTGGTCGTCGAGCCCATCGAGCTGATCGACACCGTGTGCGTACGCCGCCGCCCACCCACCGATGACGGCCTCCGGCGGGCACATCGCGGCCACCTCGACGATGCGTTGAGTCGGCGATTCTCCTATCGTGGCGGGAACGTAGAAGCCACGTCCGGTGCGGCGCCACTTCGGGCCATCGAGCACATGCTTGCTGATGCCGCGCCGGATCAGCTCTCCGGCGGCCACGGGTGCTACGCAGGCGGGAAGTGCCCGGCGGTACTTGCTCACGCTCTTCACTCTGAGGTCGCTGGGCCTGGGCGAGACCGCTATCCACAGGCCCTCTTCAGCCGAAAGTAGGTCTTTCCGGTTTTCGGCGCTCGAGAAGCGGGAAAGGCTACTGCCGGCTGGGAGGCTGGTCGGCCAGGTCGGCCAGTTGGCCGAGGGAGATCGGGGCGCAGAGCGGGCGGTTGGCCAACGGGCGGAGATCGGAGGCGTCCAAAGGGCGGTCTCCGGCGGCGAGACAGGCGGTGGCGTAGCCGCACACCCGGCCCTGGCACCAGCCCATGCCGGGCCGGGCGAGCAGCTTGACGGTTCGTTGGTCCTCGGCGCCGAGGTCCTCTTTGGCGTGCCGGATGTCTTTTGCCGTCACCTCCTCGCAACGACAGACCGTCGTGTCGTCGTCGACCCAGCTCGACCAGCCGGACGGGACGGGATGGGCGCCGTGCATCGCCACGGCGAACGCTCGCCCGCGGCGGATCGCTCGTTGCAGCCGCCGCATGCGCCGTGGTGATGGCCTCATCCCGGCGTCCTCGGCGGCCGTCCGGGCGGCCAGCTCGCCCTCCACCACCGCGAGCCGGGCCCCGCCGACCCCGGTCGCCTCGCCGGCCACGTACACACCCGGCTGCGAGCTGCGCTGCCCGTCGTCCACCCGGGCCACTAGGGAGCCGTCCAGGTCGACCTTGGTGGCCGCGCCGGTCGCGAGGACGAGTTCCAGCGAGGGGGTGAATCCCCAGCCCAGCCCGACCAGGTCCACCGCGAGCTTGCGCTGGGTCCCGGAGACCGGCCGGCCGTACCGATCCACCCGGGCGATGGTGACGGCCTCGACCGCGTCCTCGCCGTGGATCCGCAGAATCGCGGTTCGGGGACGGTACGGGATCCGGTAGCGAGCCAGTGCGGCCGCGTACTCGGCGCCCTCGACCAGCTTGGACGGCGCACTCAGGATGGCGGCGGGGCGGCGGAGCCAGGCACTCGGTGCCCCAGCCTCGCAGATCGAGATCACCTCGACGCCGGCGGCGGCGAGGCCGGTCGCCACGGGCAGCAAAAAGGGGCCGGTGCCGGCGATCACGGCGCGGCGGCCGGGTACGACCCCGTGCCCCTTGAGCAGGGCCTGGACTCCGCCCGCGGCCAGCACCCCCGGCAGATCCCAGCCGGGAATCGGCAGCTGACGGTCGTAGCCGCCCGGGCACAGCACGACCGCCTCCGCGCGGACCGATAGCGGACCCGGACCCGCCTGCTGGACGGCACCGAGCCGCAGCAGGTGTGGCCGGCCCGGACTCGGGGGATCGACGAACCACACCTGGGTGTCGGGCAGGAAGCGGATCCTCCCATCGGCCTGCAGCGCTTCGAGTTCGGAACGCAGGCGACGGAAGGTCCGCCAGTCATGGTGCCCTCGATGACCGCGCTCCCCCAAGGGTTCGTCCCGGTGGCGCCAGTACTGGCCACCGGGCTGACGGCCGGCGTCGACGAGCAACACGGAGAGGCCGGACCGGGCCGCGGTGGTCGCCGCCGCGAGCCCCGCCGGGCCGGCGCCGACCACGGCCAGCTGGGCGGGCACGGTTCCAGCGTCAGTCATCGGCCACCGCTTCGCCACTGCGGAGGTCCATGCCGTCGACCGCCGGGGCCAGGCAGGCTCGCTGGTCGGGCGCACCGTCGATGATCAGCAGGCAGTCGTAACAGATCCCGATACCGCAGAACAGCCCGCGGGGTCGCCCCCCGCGCCGGGTGGTGCGCCAGGAACGCACCCCGGCCCGGGTCAGCGCCGCGCCCACGCTGTCGCCGACGGTCGCGACGATGGGTCGGCCATCGTAGGTGATGGTCAGCCGGCGGTCGGACCGGCCTCTCCCGTGTTCAGACATGGGCGCGCTCGAATCGCCCGGGACAAAACGGCGTCAGATCCAGGTCGGTGGGTGCCCCGATGAGCGCCTGCGCGAGCAGCTTGGCGGTACCCACCGACAGGCCGATACCGGCCCCCTCGTGCCCGGCCGCGTGCCACAGGCCCGGCGCCCGGCGATCCTCGCCGATGACGGGGAGATGGTCCGGGCAGTACGGCCGGAAGCCGAGGTAGCCGCGGATCGCCTTGGCGGACCGCAGGATCGGGAACAGGGCCACCGCCTGCCGGGCGAGCAGGGCGAGCACCGGTAACGACACGCTGCGGTCGAAGCCGACCCGCTCCCGCGACGAGCCGATGAGGATGGTGCCGCTGGGAGTGCCCTCGACCACCGGTGAGGTCTGCAGGCCCTCATCCGAGCTCGCCACGTTCGCGACGTACTCACCGGCGTAGACCTTGTGATGCACGGTTCTCGGCAGCGGCTGGGTGACGAGGACGAAACCGCGCCGAGGCAGCACGGGGAGTTCCACTCCGGCCAGCTCCGCGACGGCGCCAGCCCAGGGGCCCGCGGCGTTCACGACCGCGCCGGCGGCCACGGGGCCCGTGCTCGTCTCGACCCCGACAACCCGGTCGCCGGCGCGCAACAGCCCGGTCACCGAGGTCCGGGCCTGGACGGTGGCGCCGAGTTCGCGGGCCAGCCGGAGTAGGTGCGCGACCAGCAGCATCGGTTGCACCTGGGCGTCCTGGGGGTAGAACGCTCCCGCTTGCAGTGAGGGATTGAGGTGCGGCTCATACTCGAGCAGGTCCGAGGCCGCCACGTCGCAGACCTCGATCCCCGCGGCCCGCTGCCGCGCGGCCAGGGCGCTCAGCGTCTGCGCGCCTGGCTCGCTGGCGACGACGACCAGCCCACCCTTGGCCTCGAACTCCCAGCTCGGCCCGTACTCGGCCAGATCATCCGTCCACACCGACCGGGAGTACAGCGAGAGGTCGAGCTCGGGACCGGCCTCCTTGTCCGAGACCAGCAGGTTCCCCTCGCCCGCGCTGCTGGTGCCGCCCGCGATGGCACCCCGCTCCACCACGTGCACCGTCAACCCGGCCCGGGCGAAGAAGTACGCGCAGGCGGCGCCCACGGCGCCGGCGCCGACAACCACCACGTCGGCCGTCCGGGTGGGGGTCCGGCTCACAGCAAGAAGCCGGCGGGAAACGGGTCGTCGGGCGCGAGCATGTACTGCGCCGTACCGGTCACCCAAGCGCGGCCGGTGATCTGCGGCTGCACCGCGGGCAGGCCGCCGACGGTCGTGGTCTCCAGCAGCCGGCCGCGGAAACTCGTACCGATGAAGGACTCGTTCACGAACTCGTCGCCGATGGCCAGCTCACCCCTCGCGTGCAGCTGGGCCATCCGGGCACAGGTGCCCGTGCCGCAGGGGGACCGGTCGAACCAGCCGGGATGGATCGCCATCGCATGCCGGGAGTGCTGCGCGGTCGAACCGGGGGCGGCGAGGTAGACGTGATGACACCCGGTGATGTCCGGACGCTCCGGGTGGGTGGGCCGGTTCTGCTCGTTGATCGCAGCCATGATCGCCAGCCCGGCGTCGAGCAGCTTGCCCTTCTCGGCCCGGTCGAACGGCAGCCCCAGGGACTCCAGTTCGACGACGGCGTAGAAGTTGCCCCCGTACGCGATGTCGTAGCCGACCGAACCGTAGCCGGGAACCTGCACGTGCTGGTCGAGCGCCAGCGAGAAGCTCGGCACCATCCGCAGGGTGACCGACGTGGCGTGCCCGTCGCAGACGCCGACCTCGGCCACCACGAGCCCGGCCGGCACCTCCAACCGGATGGTCGTGACCGGCTCCGTCACCGGCACCATCCCCGTCTCCACCAGAACCGTCGCCACCCCCATGGTGCCGTGGCCGCACATCGGGAGCAGTCCGCTCACTTCGATGAACAAGACGCCGTAGTCGGCGTCCGGGCGGGTCGGGGGTTGCAGGATCGCGCCGCTCATCGACCCGTGACCGCGTGGCTCGTACATCAGCAGGGTGCGGAGCTCGTCAGAGTTCGCCATGAACCACAGCCGGCGTTCGGCCATGCTCACCCCCGGCAGGACGCCGACCCCGCCGGTCACCACCCGGGTCGGCATCCCCTCGGTGTGCGAGTCGACGGCCGAGATCAGCCGCGTCGTACGCATGCTTGATCCCGAGACCCTTCGACAAGGCCTGTGTTGAGCCTGTCGAAGGGCTCACGGCCCTCGTCGACCGGGGTGGTGGACTGGTCCGCAGTGTGCATGGTGGTCATCCTCGTACCTGTCCGGCCGTCGGCTGATCGGTGGGTTACTTGTAACCCCAGCCGATGGCGGCCTCCGTCGCCGCTGTCACCTGCCGTTGCACCGACTCCGAGAGTGGCCCGCGAGGCGGCCGGCAGATTCCGCCGTTGCGACCGACGACGTCCATGCTCAGTTTGATGGCCTGGACGAACTCGGTCTTGGCGTCCCAACGGAGCAGTGAGTGCAGGTCGCGGTAGACCGGGATCGCCTGCGCGAGGTCCGACGGGTCGCCGGAGATGGCGGCCGCGAGCAGCTCCACGCAGGTCCTGGGCAAGGCGTTGGAGTAGCCGCAGATCCAGCCGACCGCGCCGGCCACACCCAGCTCGACGACAACGTCGTCGCTGCCGATGAGCACGTCGAGTCCGGGCGCCAACTCGGCGATCTCCCAGGCGCGCCGGACGTCGCCGGTGAACTCCTTGACCGCCACGATCAGGTCCTCGTCGAACAGTTCGGCGAGCACCTCGGGCGTCAGGTCGACCTTGGTGTCGATCGGGTTGTTGTACGCGACGATCGGCAATCCGACCTGGGCGGCGGCGCGGTAGTGCTCGAGGACCGTCGCGCGATCGGCCCGGTAGGTGTTGGGCGGCAGCAGCAGCACCGACTCCGCGCCGGCCCGCGCGGCCTGCTCGATCCAGCTCTGGGTCTGCCGGCTGCCGTACGCGGCGACGCCGGGCATCAGTCCGAACCCGTCCGGACGGGCCTCGGCGGCGGTCTGGACGACGCGCGCACGTTCCTCGTCGGTGAGAGTCTGGTACTCCCCCAGCGAGCCGTTGGGGCAGACCCCGTCGGTCCCGGACGACGCCAGCCAGGCCACGTGCTCGGCGTAGCTGTCGTAGTCGACCGAGAGGTCGTCGTTGAAGGGCAATGCGGTCGCGGTGTACAACCCGCGCCAGGGGCGGTCAGCAGTCACGTCAACTCCTCGGTGTGGTGTTATGTAATATGGTACTGAGGGGACGCGGGTTTGGCAACCGCCGACCGGTACGAACGGTTGCACCAGATCCTGCCGTCGCCCGTCCCACCTGCGTTTTCCAACCAAACGCGGCTTCCGCAGCACTCCGGCCTCCTCCGACGCGTCGGCACCAGTCGAAGCGGTGCGGACGGGTCGAAGCGGTGCGCCCGCTAGACGCGGTCCGACATGCGATTGGATCAGTGGGGACTCCCGCACCCGCCGGATCCCTGATGGAGTTGGCTGGGAATCACCGACGAAAGAGGCACCGATGGCCGACTGGACCGACGCCGAGCTCGACGCCGTCGATGGCGCCGAGGAACTCGAGATCGCCTCGCGGCGAGCCGACGGCACCGTCGGCAAGCCAGTGACGATCTGGATGGTCCGGCACGGTGGCGATCTGTTCGTCCGATCCGTGAAGGGTCGCGCCGGTGGTTGGTACCGCGGACTCTTCCGACACGGTGCGGGCCACATCTGTGCCGGCGGGGTCGAGCGAGACGTGCGGGTGATGGAAGCGGACGAGCACCTCGCCGACGCGCTGGACGCCCGGTATCGAGAGAAGTACCGCCGGTACGCGGGGGCCGTCCTCGACAGCATCATCAGCCCCGAGGCGCGATCGGCCGCGCTGAAGCTCGTGCCGCACCCGTGAAGCGGTGCCGCCGATGACCCAGTCCGAGGTGGTTGAGGCAACGCCCTGGGCCCCGCTGGGTCAGCGGGCCTTCCGCTGGTTGTGGGTGGGTGTACTGATCAGCTACCTCGGCTTCTGGATGCAGACCGTGGGTGCCCAGTGGCTGCTGGTCAACGCGCCGAACCCCGGCGCGACGGTCGCGCTCGTGCAGACCGCCGCCACCCTGCCGGTGATGCTGCTGGCCCTGCCGGCGGGGGTGATCGCCGACGCCTTCGACCGGCGCTGGCTGCTGCTCACCGTGCAGGTGTACGTCTTCGTCGTCGCCGGCACCCTCGCCGCCCTCACGGCGGCCGGCCTGGTGACCCCGGCCCTGATGTTGATGTTCACCTTCCTGCTCGGACTCGGTGGGGCGGTGCAACTGCCCACCTGGCAGGCGGTGATCCCCGAACTCGTGCCCCGCAGTCAGCTGGGGTCGGCGACCCGGCTGGAGATGGTGGGGATCAACGTCGGGCGGGCGGCCGGCCCGGCCCTCGCCGGCGTGCTGATCGGGGTCTCGGGCGTACCGGCGGTGTTCGCCGCCAACGCCTTGTCCGTCGTGTTCCTCGCGATCGCGCTGGTCTTTTGGCGGCGGTCGGCGTCGGAGTCTCCGGGACGCCGGGAGCGGTTCGGCCCCGCGCTCCGGGCGGGCGCCCGCTACGTCTGGCACGAGCCGGTGGTGCGCCGGATCCTGCTGCGGGCGGTGTTGTTCATCGCACCCGGCACCGCGCTCTGGGCCCTGCTGCCGCTGGTCGCCCGGGTGCGGCTGGGACTCGGCGCCGGTGGCTACGGAGCACTCTTCGCCGCGCTGGGCATCGGGGCGATCTCGACGGCGCTGCTCGTCGGGCCGATCCGGACCAAGTTGAGTACGAATCGGCTGCTGGCGGCGGCCGGGATCGTGTACGCGCTGGCCCTTGTCGTCGTGGTCCTGGTGCCCAACTTCATCGCCGTCTTGGTGACCCTGCTCTTCGCCGGTCTCGCCTGGACCTCGGTGATCTCCACCCTCAACGCGGAGTTGCAGTTGTTCCTGCCGAGCTGGGTTCGGGCCCGCGGGCTGGCCGTCTATCTCGTCACCTTCACCGGCTGCCTGGCGTTCGCCTCCGCGATATGGGGGCAGGTGACCGAACTGGTGGGGATCGAGACGACCTTCCTGATCGCCGCGGCGGTGGTCGGCGCCGGCGTCGTGGCCGGTGCCTTCCTGTCGGTGCCGGAGACCGGGCACCTCGACCAGGCCCCGGTGGCCTACTGGGGCGAGCCCCGGTTGGCGTTCGAGCCCGAGCTCGACTCCGGGCCCATCCTGGTCACGGTCACCTACACGGTGGCCCCGGAACGGCAGTCCGACTACCTGCTGGCCATGCAGCAGCTCCGCCGCTCGCGGCTCCGGAACGGCGCCAGCCGCTGGGAGCTCTACCGCGACGCCGAGCAAGTCGAGCGCTTCGTGGAATCCTTCCGCGTGCCCTCGTGGGAGGAGCATCTGCGCCAGCACGAGGGGCGGCTGACCGCCACCGACCGCACGATCGAGCAGACGGCGCTCGCGTTCTCCGACCCGCCGGCCACGGCCGAGCATCTGGTCCCACCGGAGACTCCGGCAGAGCCCTGACGAGGCCGACCTCGCCAGAGGCTGGCGAGCGCGACCGGCTAGAGAAACTCCACACCCTGCGCGAGCGGCAGCTGCCCGGAGTAGTTGACCGTGTTGGTGGCCTGCCGCATGTACGCCTTCCAGGAGTCCGCGCCGGACTCGCGCCCGCCTCCGGTCTCCTTCTCCCCGCCGAAGGCGCCGCCGATCTCCGCACCCGAGGTGCCGATGTTCACGTTGACGATGCCGCAGTCGGAGCCGCCGGCCGACATGAACCGCTCGGCCTCGATCTGGTCGTTGGTGAAGATCGCCGACGACAAGCCCTGCGGTACGGCGTTGTTGAGCGCGATGGCCTCGTCCAGCTCGTCGTAGGTGAGCACGTACACGATCGGGGCGAAGGTCTCCTCCTGCACGACCGCCGACTGGGCGGGCATCGTGACCACCGCGGGCTTGACGTAGTAGGCCTCCGGATGATCATCGGCGAGGACGCGTTCGCCGCCGCACAGCACCTCTCCGCCCTCCTCGACGGCGCGGGCGAGGGCGGCCTGCTGGGTCTGGAAGCTGCCCTGGTTGATCAGCGGGCCGACCAGCACGCCGTCGGTGGTGGGGCTGCCGATGGTGAGAGTGCCGTACGCGTCGACGATCCGCGGCACCAACTGGTCGCGGATCGAGCGATGCACGATGAGCCGGCGCAAGGTGGTGCAGCGCTGACCGGCGGTGCCGGCGGCGGCGAACACGATGCCGCGCAGGGCCAGATCCAGATCGGCGCTCGGGGTGACCACGCAGCCGTTGTTGCCGCCCAGCTCCAGCAGCGCCCGGCCGAAGCGGCCCGCGATCACCGGAGCGATCTCCCGGCCCATCCGGACCGACCCGGTCGCCGACAGCAGCGCGACCCGGGGATCCTCCACCAGCCGCCGGCCGGCGACCCGATCGCCGAGCACGAGGTGATGCACGCCGGCCGGAGCGCCGACGTCCTCCGCGGCCCGGGCGAGCAGGGCCTGAGTGGCCAGCGCCGACAGTGGCGCCGCCTCGGCCGGCTTCCAGACCACGGTGTCGCCAGCCACGAGGGCGAGCGCGGTGTTCCACGCGTAGACCGCGACCGGGAAGTTGAAGGCGGAGATGATCCCGACCACGCCCAGCGGATGCCAGGTCTCCATCAGCCGGTGGCCCGGCCGCTCCGAGGGCATGGTCTTGCCGAACAGCTGCCGCGACTGCCCGACGGCGAGATCGGTGATGTCGATCATCTCCTGCACCTCACCGAGCGCCTCGGAGGTGACCTTGCCGACCTCGGCCGTCACCAGCGTGGCCAGATCCTCCTTGTGCTCGGTGAGCAGCTCACCCCAACGCTTGACGAGCTGTCCGCGGACCGGGGCCGGCACCTCGCGCCATTCGGTGAACGCATCGGCCGCCGCCGTGATTGCCGCATCGACGTCGGCGTCGGTGTGACTGCGCACCGAGAGGAGCACCTCACCGGTGATCGGGGTCCGCACCTCGGTGTCGCCGGCGATGGCGTCGGTGTCGACGCCGGTGGCCTTCAGGGCCCGCAGCACGTCGGCGGTGATGTCGGCGGTGGTCGGAAAGTCGGTACTCATGAGTGCATTCTCCAGTCGGTGGTGATCTCGGCCAGTCCGAGTCGCTGCGCGGCGGCGGCGAGGGAGGCCCGGTGCTGATTCTCGTACAGCGCGAGAGGATCCGCGATCGGTCGGCCGATGACGTCGCCGAGGATCTCGATGTCGTACGGGGTGCCGAGACGGGCATCGTCGCGGGTGCCCTCGTCGGAGAGGTTCGAGGCGAAGATGCCGGCGGCGGAGCGGGGCAGGAAGTCCTCGTACACGATCGGTTCAGGCACCAGCACTCCGGTCTCGACCAGCTCGCTCAGGGGAGCTGTGTCCTGAGTCTGTCGAAGGGCGCCGGCCACTCGGTAGGTGAAGAACGCCAGACCCCGCAGAGCCAGCTCGCGTTCGGTGCGGGGGAGGAACTCCCGCCAGACCTCGCGGGCCAGGTCGACCCGGATCGTGCCGGCCGGCGCGGCCACGAGGCGAGCGTCCACCTCCGCGACCATCCGGTCGTAGAGGTCGCGACCCGACGCGGTCAGCGCGACCCCGCGCTGTTCGACCTCGCCGAACCGGACCCGCAGCGCACCCGGGCGGACGGTGCCGTCGGGGTAGCGGAACTGCCGCTGCTCGGCCAGGGCCTTGAAGGAGGTCTGTCGCAGCAGGACGTCGGGCCCCTCCCAGTCCGGCGGCCCCTGGATCTCCTCGATCATGGTGATGCCGCGAGCCACCATCCGGGCGTACAGGTCGTCGATGTCGAGCACCCGCGGCGTCAGATGGTTGATGTGGGTCGACGGCACCCCGCCGATGTCGGCAGCCACAGCGGAGATCCGTTCCAGCGCGGCGTACCAGGCGTGATCGAGGGGCTCGGTGGACAACTCGAACGCGGCGGTGGCCAGGTCGAGGAAGCGCTCGGCGTCGGCGTCGTCGAGGCCCTGCTGATCGGCCGAGCGGTCGGCCAGCGCCAGCAACTCGTCCCCGAAGAGGGTGCGCGCACCGATGAACCCCTCGAGCCGCGCCTGCGTCTCCGCGTCGAAGAAGCGCCGGTCGGAGGTGACCAGCATCGAGGTGAACACCCGGAACGGGTTGTGGGCCAGCTCAGCGGGGTCGACGGGCCGGAACGCGGTGGCGACGACCGGCACCGAGCTCGCCGAGGCCTCCCGCAGGTCGTAGAAGCCGACCGGGTACATCCCGAAGCCGGCGAACACCCGCGCCGCCTGGGCCAGTTCACGCGGAGAGCCCAGCCGGATGGCACCATGCCGCTCGGCGGTCACCCGGTCGATGCTGCCGAGCAGTTGGGCTTCAGTTCCGTGTGCGGCCGCGAAGTCCTCGTTCACCTCACGGGAGACCTCAACGAGCGTGTTGTACGCGGGCACCTCGGCCCCGTACAGGCTCGCCAGCCGGAGCGCGAACTCCGCCCGCAGGTCGGTGAGGGCGAGGATGCTCCGCGTCTCGGAGATCAGGGTGGTGCTCACGAGGGAACTGCCTTTCTAGATGATGTGGATCTCGGTCAGCAGCGCGCCGGTGCCGAATCGGTCGGCGCTGAACGCCGTCGAATCGAGGACCGGATCCCTGCCCAGGTAGAGATCCCGGACGATCTCGCCGACCGCTGGCCCCTGCAGGAACCCGTGGCCGGAGAAGCCGGTGGCGTACAGAACTCCCGGCACGGCCGCCTTGCCGATCATGGCGTTGTGGTCGGGGGTGTTCTCGTACAGTCCGGCCCAGCCGCCGACGAGGGGCTGTCCCACCAGGGACGGCGCGACGACCGCCGCCGCGGCGTCGAACGCCCGGGTCCAGCCGTAGCTGAACTCGCGGCAGAAGCCGGGTTCCTCGTCGGCGTTGGAGATCCCGAGCAGCAGCCCGTTGCGGTAGTTGTGGAAGTACAGCGTCGTCGACAGATCGAGGGTGAACGGCACATCTGGGTGCGGCCGGTCCCGTTGCGGGGTGAAGCCGATCTGGCGCCGGACGGCCTGAACCGGCAGGTGGACACCGAGCATCGCCCCGAGCCTGGTCGACCAGGCCCCGGCGGCGATGATCACCGTCCCGGCCGTGATCGAGCCGTGCTGGGTCCGGACCCGATGCGCTCCGCTGGGGTCGGTGGTGAGTTCGAGGACCTCGGTGTGCTCGCAGCAGCGGACGCCGAGGGTGCGGGCGGCCCGGGCGTAGCCCTCGACCACCCGGGCGGGCTCGGCGTACCCGTCCCGCGGCGAGAACGACGCGCCCAGCAACGGGGCCGGGTCGAGCAGCGGATTGATCTCGGCGGCCTCCGCCGGGGTGACCATCCGGCTCGTGCCGCCCAGCCGGTTCTGCAGGTCGACACTCGCCGCCACCGCGGCCAGCTCGGCCTCGGACCGGCACAAGAACAGATAGCCCACCTGGCGGAGGCCGATGTCGACCCCGAACCGCTCGCTGAAGGTCTCGTACGCCCGCAGGCTGCGCAGCCCCAGCTCGACGTTGTTCGCGTCGGAGAACGTTGCCCGAACTCCGCCCAGCGGCTTCGCCGACGACCCGGAACCGAGCGTGTCCCGTTCGAGGACGACCACGTCGCTGACTCCGGCCTCGGCGAGATGGAAGGCGATGCTGGCTCCCATGATGCCGCCACCGATCACGACGACCTCGGCCTCCGCCGGCACCGGGGTCCCCGGGATCGCCAACGGAACGACGTGCTCCAGCGGCGGCGTGGAGCCGGTGTCGTCCCTCACCGGACCAGCATGCCAGTCGCCAGCCTGCCGGATCGAGGGAACGACGGCGACCATCTGTGGTGCCACCCCAAGAATCCCTTATGCTCACCGCCATGAGCAAAGCCATGATCAAAGCCATGATCAAGGTGGGCGTGGCCCTGCTGCCCGAGGTCGATCCGGCGCAGGACCGGCGCTGGGCGCAGGTCGAGGAATACGGATTCGCGCACGCGTGGTCATTGGACCACCTCGCGTGGCGAGCCTTCGCGGATTCGACCTGGCACGCGACGGTGCCGGCGCTCACCGCGGCCGCCCTCACGACGTCGCGGATGGGCCTCGGTACCTTCGTCGCGTCGCCCAACTTCCGCCATCCGGTCCCGTTGTCCAAGGAGTTGATGACCCTCGACGTGATGTCGGCCGGCCGGCTCCTGGTCGGGGTCGGCGCCGGCGGTCCCGGGTTCGACGCGGCCGTACTCGGAGGACCAGCGTTGTCGGGGCGGCAGCGGGCCGACCGGTTCGAGGAATTCGTCACCCTGCTCGACCTGCTGTTACGGCAGCGCACCACCAGCTGGTCGGGCGACTGGTTCACGGCGCACGAGGCCCGGACCATCCCGGGGCCGGTCCAATCGCCGCGGCCGCCACTCGTGGTTGCCGGCAACGGCCCGCGGGGCATCCGGCTGGCGCTCGGGGCCGGCGACGGCTGGGCCACCAACGGTCTCGCCGAACCACCCGGCGCAGGCGAGGGCGGCGAACAGTGGTGGCAGGGGGTGGCCGATGCCGTGCAGCGCCTGGAGACCGCCGCGCCCGAGAGGGTGCCCGACGGGTTTCGCCGGGTGCTCGACATGGCCTTCGGGATGGGCGCACCCCGGTCTCTGGAGCAGCTGCGGGAGCACATCGGGCGGGCGGCCGAACTCGGCTTCACCGACGTCGTCATCGCCTGGCCCCGGAAATCGGAACCGCTGCGCGGCTCGGAGGTTGTCCTCGAACAACTCGGCCGGCTGCTCGTGAACGGATGTCTGGCGACCTAGATGTTGAATCCCGTGCATCTGCGGACCCTGTCGGCCGTGCTGCGGACGGGTTCCTTCGCGGCCGCCGGCCGACACCTGGACTACACCGGCTCGGCCGTCTCGCAACAGATGAAGGCGCTCGAGGCCGAGAGTGGACTGGTGCTGTTCGAGCGTGGTGCCCAGGGCGTGAAACCGACGGCCGAGGCGCTGGTGCTGAGCGAGCGTGCCGCCGAGACACTGGGAGCGCTGGCGACCCTGCAGGACACGGTCCGCGAGCTCGCCTCGGGCACCCGCGGGCGCCTCGGACTCGGCTCGTTCCCGACCGCCAGCGAGGTACTGGCCCCTGCCGCCCTGGCCCGGTTCGGGCACGCTTTCCCCGACGTGGAGGTACGTCTGGAGGACGGCGAGCCGCAGGAACTGCTCACCCGGTTGCTCGAGGGCGACCTCGACGTCATCGTCGTGTTCCGCTACGACCTCGTGCCGCAGTACTGGCCCGCCGGCAGCGTGCGGACGCCGCTGCTCAGCGAGCCCATCCGAGTGCTGGTGCCCGAGCGCGCCGACGTTCCGGACGGACCGATGCCGCTGAGCGACTTCGAGGATGCCGCGTGGATCTCCACCCGGGAGGGAACTGCGGGCACCCTGGCCCTCGAGCGGGCCTGCGCCGCCGCCGGCTTTGCCCCCCGGATCCGGTATCGCAGCAACGACTACGACGTCGTCCGCAGCTTCGTCCGAGCCGGCCTCGGAGTGGCGGCGGTCCCTCGCCTGGCCTACCTCGGCCGGGTCGGTCTGCGCGACGTCGAGGTGAGCGGCCTGGACCTCCACCGACACGTCGAGGCGCTGACCATGGCCGACCGGCAGCACCCCGCCGTCACCGGCATGGTCGAGGCCCTCCGGGTGTCGGCGCAGACGGCCTGAGCCGCCCCGCGTCGCAGGCGGCTAGGGTCGAGAATGACTCCGGTCGTGTTCGCGACCGGGCCCTCAACGAGGAGGAAATGTCCCATGCCGCTGCCCACCGAACTCGTCGGATCCCTGCCCCGGCCGATGAAGCTGCAGGACGCGTACGAGGCTTACGACCAGGGCCAGATCGGCTGGCAAGATCTCCAGCGGGAGCAGGACGCGGCCGCCGAGGACTCGATCCATCGGCTCGAGCAGACCGGCGAGACCCTGGTCACCGACGGCGAGCAGCGCGAGTCCAGCTTTGCCACCTATCCGATCACCGACACGCTGGCCGGCACGGGTCTGGCCGACAACCTGGCCGGCGACGGGCAGTTCTTCGCGATCTTCGACGACGGCCACCATCGCCAGTTGCCGCGGCTGACCGCGGGACCGTTCCGGTACAAGACCTTCGCCTCGGAGTTCGTGGAGAAGAACACCAAGATCGCGTCGAAGCCGGTCAAGCAGGCGGTGATCTCACCCTCGATGATGATGCTGCTGTACCCCTTGCAGGGTGAGATCGAGGGCTACTCCCGCGAGCAGTTCCTCGATGACGTGGTCGCCCAGTGTGAGCAGGACATCCGCCAGTGCTTCGCGGCCGGTGCCGTACGGGTGTCGATCGACTTCACCGAGGGTCGGTTGGCGAACAAGAACGACGCCCGCAACCCGTGGACCGGCCAGGACATGCTCGGGGAATTCATCGCGGTCAACAACCGGGTACTCGACCGGTTCTCCGCGGAGGAGCGGGTGAACATCGGGATCCACACCTGTCCCGGCGGCGACATGGATTCCGTGCACAGCCGCGACGTCCCGTACGAGAAGCTGCTCGACCACATGTTCGACCTCAACGCCGGCTACTTCCTGATCCAGTGCGCCAGCGAGGACGACAAGGAGAAGGTCTACCGGCTCTGCGGGCAACACAGCCGCGAGGACGCGAACGGGGTGCCGCAGGTGTGTTTCATCGGGGTCGTCAACCCGCTCAGCCCGGAGGTGGAGTCGCCCGAGCAGATCCGGGACGCGCTGCTGGCCGCGGCCAAGCACATCCCGAAGGAACGGCTCGGCGCCACCGACGACTGCGGCTTCTCACCGTTCAGCCGGGACGAGAAGCCCCAGCACGGATCACCCGATTTCGCCCGGGACGTGGCCATGCAGAAGATCTCCAACCGGGTGCGAGGGTCCGCCATGGCCAGCGAAGAGCTGGGGATCTGACGAGACCGCACCCAGGCTACGACCCCGCGGCCAACTCGTGTTCACGGCTAGGCGCCGACCAGGTTCGACTCCTGGCCGCCGATCGGATCCGGGATGGGGACGAACCGACCGGCCTCGACGTTAGCGCCCGCCCGGGCTCCCTCCGCCACGGCGTCAAGCAGGGTACGCGGGGCCAGGGCGTCTCCGACGACGGTCACCGGCAGGTCGGGCGCCGCCGCCCGCAACGCGGTCTTCAGACTCGTCTCACCATGGCGCCGACCGGCGATCACGATCAGATCGACATCGGCCCGCCGCTCGACCTCCTGCGTGTAGAGGTTCCGCAACTCGGCGACGCCCGCCTCGACCCGGGTCGATGTGGACGGCACCCATTCGAGATTCGGCGACTGGACGACCCGGGCCAGCGCCAGCCGCTTCAGCACGAACGGCTGCTGGGTGGGGTCGACCAGCGCCGCCACGCTGGTGTGGATCGTCGCGATCTCGACCGCGCAGCCGGCGGCGACGAGGGCCTCCGCGGCCGTCGGCGCCGAGAACCCGCCTTCGTCATCGAGAACGAGAGCCCGGGCGATGGGACCCGCCGGCAGGCCGTGCTCGAGGAGGGCGTCGACATCGACCAGCCGGATCCCCGACGGCGGCGCCGCGTCCCGAAGCCGGGAACCGGTGGCCAGGATCACCGCATCCGGTTCTTCGGCGAGTACGTCCGCGGCCCCGGCCGAGCAGCCCAGGCGGATCTCCACTCCCGCGTCGAGGACTTCGGCGCGCAGCCAGTCGACATACAGCCGCCAGCGCTCCCGGCCCCGGCGCTCGGCGGCCAACCGGGCCCGGCCGCCGAGATCCGGCCGCCGTTCCAACACCACGACGCGGTGCCCGCGCCGCGCCGCACCGCGGGCCGCCTCCAGCCCGGCCACGCCGCCGCCCACCACCACGATCCGACCCGGATCGAGGGTCGGCACGAGATGGCCGAGCTCGGGTTCACGAATCGCCGGGTTCACCGAGCACCACATCGGGAGTCCGCTGTAGAGCCGGCCGATGCACCCCTCGTTGAGGCTGATGCACGGTCGCTTGCGCTCACCCGCCGCCACCTTCAGCGCCAGGTCGGGGTCGGCGATGATCGCGCGGGTCATGGCGACCAGGTCCACGCCAGCGGCCAGCGCCGCCTCCGCGACCTCCGGCTCGACGTTGCGACCGGCGACCAGCACGGGCACGCCGACCGCCTCGCGGAAGCGAGCCGCCCGCTCGTTGAAGACCCCTTCGGGGAGCTCGTCGCCGGGCACGAAGTACGCCGTCCCCAGCCGGGTGGCGCCGGTGCCGCCGCTGACGCTGATCAGGTCCACCGCCCCCGTGGACGTCAGGCTGCGCGCGATCTCGATCATGTCCTCGGGCCCGAGGCCGCCCGGCACGCACTGGTCGACCGCCATCCGCAGCCCGACGATGAAGTCGTCCGAGACCGCGGCGCGGACGGCCTCGAGCACCTCGCGGCCGAAGCGGGTGCGGTTCTCCAGGCTGCCGCCGTACGCGTCGGTCCGGGTGTTGACCTGGGGATCGAAGAACTGCTCGATCAGGTGGCCGCCGAACGACGTCACCTCGCAGCCGTCCCAGCCGCATTCCTGCAGGCGGCGCGCAGCCGCCGCGAACCGCTCGACGATGGCCGGCAACTCGTCCAGCTCCAGTGGCACCGGCACCTCGAGATGGGAGCCCTCCGGCAGATCCGACGGGGCCCGCAGGGGTACGCCGGAGGTGAGGGAGTTGCCGCGGCGGCCCATATGGGTCATCTGCGACATGCAGAGGCCGCCGTGTCGATGAACCCCGTCGGCCAGCGCCCGCAGCGCCGGCTCGTTGCGTTCGTCCCACAAGGCGATCGATCCGTACGAGGCCTGGGTCGTCGGATCGACCGACGCCGAGCCGAACGTCATCACCAGTCCGACGCCGCCCGCGGCCTTGCGGACGTGGTAGTCGATCTCGGACTGGGCGATATGGCCGTCGTGGCTCCAACCCGTGGCGTGCGGGGTGGACACGATACGGTTTCGAAGCATCCGGCCACGCAGCGCGAACGGTGACAGGAGCAGCGGGAAGGGCCTGGGCGAGGACATGAGAGCAGTGTGACATGGCACAGACGGTCTGTCGCCCCCCGAGATCGCGTACGGACTGACGACTCGGTAGCCGGCCCCGACCGCAGCCCTGCCACCGGCGTGGAGACCGGCGTCGAGGCCCCCATCGGCACCGGCACCGCGCGGGTCGTACTGCTCATCACCATCTTGGTGGTGGCGGCCAATCTGCGCCCGACCATCACCGCCTTCGGCTCCGTCGTCGGCCTGGTGGGCGCGGACACCGGCCTGGGCGCTGGAATGCTCGGCCTGCTTGGCGCGGTCCCCCTGTTGGCCTTCGCCGCGGTGTCACCGGTCGTTCACCTGCTGACCCGGTTCATGGGCGCCGAACGGGCGGTCCTGTTCTCCATCTTCGTGCTCATCGCGGCGACCGTGCTCCGGTCGCTGCCCGGCAGCGTCGCCAACCTGTGGGTCGGCACGATCGTGATGGGTGCCGCGATCGCGGTCGGCAACGTCGTGGTGCCGGAACTGGTGAAGCAGGACTTCCCCACCGAGGTCCCGACGGTCACCGGTCTGTACTCCACCGTGCTCGGCGCCACGGCCGCCATCGCCTCCGGACTGGCCCTGCCGATCGCGCAGCTCGGCGGCTGGCGGCTGGGGATCGGGGTCTGGGTCGTGCTCAGCGTCGTCGCCGCGCTCGTCTGGCCGCTGCGGATGCGCCGGTCGGCGAGACGGGATCAGCCACCGACGGTGACGAGGCCGTTGCCGCCTGGTCGTCGTGGCGCGCGTTCGGTGTGGCGATCGCCGGTGGCCTGGCAGGTGTCGTTGATCATGGCGACCCAGGGACTGTCGTACTTCATGCTCGTGACCTGGCTACCGACGATCGAGGCCAGCATGGGCGTCGACCCGGTGACCGCCGGCTGGCACTCGTTCCTCTACCAGACCGTCGGCATCGTGGCCGGACTCGGCGTGACCCCGTTCATGCGCGGGCGCGGCGACCATCGCGCCGTCGGGGTGGTGATCAGCCTGCTGCTGATCGTGGCGATCGGCGGTCTGCTGCTGGCCCCCGCGCTGCTCGTGCTGTGGCTCGTGATCGCCGGCCTGAGCGGTGGCAGCTCGCTGGTCCTCGCCTTGGCGCTGGTGGGTGAACGCTCGGCCGACGCCGCCGATACGGGCCGGCTGTCCGGGATGGCGCAGAGCGTCGGGTACCTGCTGGCCGCCGCCGGACCGTGGGGCGCGGGCGTGCTCTTCGCCGCCACCGGCAGCTGGAGCTACCCCCTCCTTGCGATCATCGGCGTCGCCGGCGTGCAACTCGTGCTGTCCCTGCTCGCCGGCCGCGACCGGCTCACCCACTAGCTCAGCGGCCCGACGCCACCTCGACGAGGGCGTGCAGCACCTCGATGATCATCGGCGGCGGGCGCCGGGTGGCCACCGTCACCGCACTGATGTGCCGGGCCCCGAATTCGGGCAGCCCGACGAGGCGCAGTCCGGGCGGGTCCTCGACGGCTAGCGCCAGCGCCGGCACGACCGAGGCGCCGAAACCGGCCTCGACGAGCGCCAGCACCGCCGCGAACTCCTCGCACTCGTGGGTCGCCGTCAGCGCCAGGCCGCTCGTGCGGCGGACCCGGTCCAACACGAGGTGGACCGCGGTGCCGGGAGGGCCGCTGATCCAGGGTCGACTCGCGAGGTCATCCAGACTCCGCGGCACCGGCCACGCAGCCGGGACTGCGACCCGGTACGGGTCGTCGAGCAGCCAGGTGTGCGCGAGCCCGGTGCGGCTGTCCCGGTCGAGCAGGTTCTCGTCCTCGACGATGACCACGTCGAGCTCCCCGCCGCGCAGAGCGGACAGCGCCTGGGGCTCGCCGGCTTCATGCACCCTGACCTGGACGCCGGGCGCCCGCTGCTCGAGATCGTGGATCGCCGGTACGACCAGCCGGGTCATCACCGACGCGAACGCCCCGAGGTTCGCGGTGCCGCTGAGTCGCTGTGACATGGCGTAGACGTCTTCGGCGACGTCGGCCAGGACCTCGGCGAGCCGGGCACCGTGCGCCGCCAGTCGCTGCCCGGCGGCGGTCAACCGCAGGGGTCGCTGACCGCCGCTGTGGAAGCGGTCGACCAGGACCAGACCGGTTTCTCGTTCGAGCCGGGCCAGATGCTGCGAGATGCCGGACGGGGCCAGGTGGAGCTCACGCGCGGCCGCACCGACGCCACCGGACGCTGCGACCGCCCGCAGGATCAACAACCGATCGGGTGAGATCTGCATGCAGTCAGACTGTACGCCGATCTCACGGATTGTTACTTCTCTCTGCCGACGTCTCCGGGAAGAATCATCCGCGTGGACCTCATCGATCTCATCGGCTTCGCCGGCGCCGGCGTGGTGCTGGGCGCGTTCGCGCTCTCCAGCCTCCGCCCGGGTCGGGTGCCGCCCAAGACCCTGGCCGTGCTGAACCTCGGGGCCGGGGCCCTGGCGCTGAACGGTGTGGTGCACCACGCGTGGCCGTCCGCGGTGCTGAACGCCGTCTGGTTCGTGGTCGCCGCGGTCGCCGTCGGCCGGGGCCTCCTGCCGCGGCGAGGTGTGGCGAAGTGCACCGACATCGGTGCACATCGTCACACCGTGCGGGAGGAACCGCCGATACTCAGGGCCGCCCGATGAGATACCTGCATGCGCACGACGGACCACATCGGCCCGCTCACCGGCCGTGGCGATCTGCTCCAGGCCGAAGCCCAGCAGCACCGAGTCCTCGGTGGTCACCGCGCTGGCCAACAGGCCGTCCGACCGCTCGAAGGCTGACCCACCGGTCGGGCTGCCGGGGGGCGGATCGAGGGGTGCCCAGGCTCCGAGTCCGGTCTCGAAGCCCTCAGTCTGCACCGGAGCCCCGCCGACCACCACCTCGGTGTCATCGACAACCACACCGATCCCGGAGACGGCCGAGTCGGTGACGAAACTGATCGACACCTCCACCTGCTGCCCCGCGTACGCGGACAGATCGAACGTCACCGGTTTCCAGCCGCCGGAGCTGCCGGTCATGGCGTTCCACGCCCCCGTGGTCCCGGTTGCCGTGCAACCTGCATCGCCGAGCGTGAGGTACTTCAGCAGGAACGGATGCTCCTCGAGCAGGAACCCCTGGTCGCAGTCCGCCGGGACCGCGGTCGTGGTCAACCCACCGGCCTCGGGCAACGTGGTCCACGCGTCACTGCCCACCACGTGGGCCTCGACGATCACGAAGTCGTAGTCCGGCTCGGTGTCGAACGACAATTGAGCCTGCAGCTGCGGGGTCTGCCCCGCCGCGACCCCGGTGAGGTCGACGGTCCGGGCCAGCCGGGCGTAGGAGTCGTCAAGGTGAACGGCTCCGGCGTACCACTCACCTTCCACCGGGTCGAACGCCCCGCCGGCGGCACCCTGATAGCGGCCGGCCGCCTCGCTGGCGAACAAGGGGAACTGCTCCGGCGGCAGCACGGTACTCGCCGGAATGAAGGTGCCGGGCTCATCGAGCGGGTTGGCCACCGCGGCCGGTCCGCCGAACGTGCCGTCAGCACCCCGAGATCACCCTCGCCGGTGAAACTCACCGGGTCGGGGGTCGTGGAGCGGAAGTACGCCCCGAGGTAGTACTGGTAGAAGTCGTCCGCTAGCAACAGGCAATCGGAGAACAGGTCCGCATTGACGACGCACTCCGTCTCGGGTGCGCCGTCAAGGCCGTAGTAGATGCCGCCGACGGTGCTGGCGAGAAGTCCGAAGTAGCCGACTGTCTCGCCGGCGTGTAGCAGCTTGCCCCGCTCGTTCAGATAGTCCCGGACCGCCAGGGTCAGGTATTGCTGCCGCTCCGCGACCGCGATGTCTGGCACCTGTTGTCCGAAGAAGTCAATCTCCGCGTCCTCGGGGTCCTGGGTGAGGCGGTTGTCCCCGAGGTACCAGAGGACGGCCTTGAAGTGCCCGAGCACGCCGAGGTGGTGCGGCACGCCCTGCTTCGACACATCCCAGACCGAGGCGTTGTAGCCCGCCGCCTTGAGCGCGGCGACGTGAGCGGCCGCGTACTTCGGAGCCGTCCCGGTCGGCGTTGCCTCGGGGTTGACGCCCTCATAGTCCTCGTTGGCCAGGACGAGGACCGAGTTTCGGGTGTCCTCCGCCAGCCGATAGGTGAAGGACGCGCTCGACCGCGGGCCTTTGCCTGGGCGGTTGCCGGTGAACCAGACCTTGACGTTGTCGCCCGGCCGGGCCCCGCGGACGACGCCTCGGAACTCGGCGTAGTAGGTGTCACCGTCCTGGCCATAGCGCTCCCCGCCGCGCCACTCGCGGACCGGCACCCGGTAGGCGCGGCCACCGTTGATCGAGTAGCGCAGGGCCAGATTGCGCAGGTCCCGGCGCGCGGTGACCGCCACCGGCTGCGGGTCACCGTAGGACACCGCGAAGCTGTCGATGGCGAAGTCGGGCGCGGTGCGCCCCACGGCCGAAACGGGATCGTCGGGATCGCCGGCTGAGCGGGCGACCGACAGCGCAAACGGAATGTTCTTCGCGAACTCGGCCTGGACCAGCGCCTCGGAGTCGGGGAAATTGAAGACGCTCTCGCATTCCTCGGGTAGGTACGCGTCGTTGGGGTCGACGGCGCTGGCGGTCTCGCACGTCGACATCTCCGGCGTGTACGCGAGCGTGCCGTACCGGCTGTGCGCGTGCTCGGTGGTCTCGCCGTTGGTGGTGTAGAGCTCGGCCGCGATGTCCGGGTCGTAGCCCGCGATGGCGGGGCGGGCGTCGTCGCCGGCCATCGTCTCGTACAGCAGGTCGTCCGGGGTCGGGGTCGCGACCTGGAACCCGGTTCCATAGAGGAGCAGCTCCGCCGCCGAGTGGTAGTTCACCTGGAAGGCGAAACGGATGCGACGCATCAGCCCGTCGAGCGCACGGGTCTCCGGCTCCGACGCTGCCTTGGTCCCGCGGTAGGTGTCGGAACTGGGAGCCGGCGACGAACCTTCATTGTCGTAACCCCAGCGGAAGGGCCAGTTGCGGTTCAGATCGACGCCGTCGAAGCCGCTGAGCACACCGTCGCCGTCGTTGTCCCGCAGGTTCTTTCGCCACAGCCGATTGCCCGCGGTGAAGGTGTAGTCGTAGCCATCCGGGTTGGCCACCGGCACGAACCACAGCTCCCGCGAATCGACGAGACTACGCACGGCCGCGTCGTGCCATAGCTCTCGAGGTAGTACCGGAGCAGTCGGCGGGTCATCTCGGGAGTGATCCACTCTCGAGCGTGCTGCGCGGAGCTGTAGAGGACCGCCGGCCGGCTTCCGTCGCGGAGCCCCTGCGCATCGCGGGTCACCTTGAGGGCCAAGATGTCCTGGCCCTTGACACTGCGCCCGATGGTGACGAGCTTCGTCAGTCGCGGATATTGCTTCGAGAGCGCGATCAACTCGTCCCGGAGCCCACCGGGTTCGCTCCAGGAACGGAAGACGTTGTAGCCGCTGGTGGACTTCTGCGACATCCGCCGCGACACATCGGTGCCGTCAACACGCTTCTCGGCCAGGCTCACCCCGAGAGCGTTGAGCTTGTCGGCCTGATACCGGGTGAGCACGACCTCCGTGCGGATCCGGTCGCCTGCGCGGCCCCGGGTGATGAGGCTGCCGCGGTCCAGACCGAGGCCCACGACCTGGCGCAATTGGTCGGTGCTCAGCTCACCCACGAAGACGGTCGTGCCGGGCGGGGAGGCCGGCTCCGCGGCGGCCTGTGGCGGGGCCACCAGCAGGGAGGCGCCGAGCGCCGCGATGACGAACAGGATGACCTTGCGCCTCATGGGTTCTCCTCGACCAGCGACGGCGGGGGCCTGGACTTCGTGCGTCACACTGTCGACACGCGAGCGCGCTGTCAATGGCTGGCTAAACGTCAAATTTTGGTGGGCGCTGGACTTTTCGGCCTGCGGGGGTCGGTCAAATCTCCCCGTGGCGACCGGTCAGCTCGCCGCGTCGGCCGCCGGCCGAGATCGCGCGCGGACCAGGCCGTGGTCCAGTTCGAGCACGATCGTCGCGGCGGAGAAGACGCGGGGGTCGTGCGAGGCGGTCAGCACACGAGCGTCCCGCGGCCACCTCCTCGCCCAGCACCCGGACCACCCGGTCGACCGAGGTCTCGTCCTGTTGCGAGGTCGGTTCGTCCAGCAGCAACAACGGCGCCGAGCTGATCAGCGCTCCGCGCCGAGGGCGGCGCGCTGACGCTCGCCGCCGGAGAGGAGCTGCACGGGCTGGTCGAGCAGCCGGATCAGGGCCAACCGCTCGGCCAGCTCCTCGATCGCCTGCCGGCTCGCGCCGGTCGCCCACGGACGCCGGCGGTGAGTTGGAGGTTCTCGCGTACGGTGAGCGCCCCGAGCATGGCGGGCCGCTGGGGCAGCAGCGACAGCCAGCGCCGCCGGTGTTCGGCCCGGGCTCCGCGCGAGCGAGGATCCCACGGGCCGTTCACCGATCGTGACCGTCCCGCTCCGCGGCGGCAGCAGTCCGGCCAGCACCGCGATCAGGGTCGACTTCCCCGAGCCGGAGGGCCCGGTGACCGCCGTCCAGGTCCCGGAGCGCAGCACCAGATCGAGCCGGTCGAGGAGCGTACGGTTCCCGTACCCCGCCCTCAGAGCGGTCACGTCGGCGAGCACCTCATCGGCCGGGTGCTGGCGGTCCGGCGGCCACCGGAACGGCTGATCGGGCTCCACCACGGCCGGAGCCCGGGAGACGAGCAGCAGCCCGTGGTCGGTGCGGCGCGCCTCCATCGGCGGGACCGGGTCGAACTCCGGGAGGCGTTCCCGCGGCACCCGAACCCAACCCCGGCTGTCCGGGAGCTGCTCGACGACCGGCGAGCCCGGCCGCCACTGCTCGGCGGCCCGACCGTCGCGGATCCGCACCGCCCGGTCGGTGGAGCCGACCGCGCGCGGGATCGTGGCTGACCAGGATGACGCCGGTGCCGTCGGCCGCCACCCGGGCGAGCAGCTCGTACACCTCGCCGGCCGAGCGCTCGTCCAGCTCGCCCGTCGGCTCGTCGGCCAGCACGAGTCGCGGTTCGTGCGCGACGGCGGCACAGACCGACACCTTCTGGGCCTCACCACCGGAGAGCCCCGGCACCGACCGATCCAGCAGCGCCTCGATCCCCAGCCGGGCGCAGGCGTCCCGCGCGCGCTGTTCCGCCTCCGCCCGGGACATGCCCGTCAGGCGGAGCTGTAGCGCGACGTTCTGCACCACCGACAGCTCGGGGAGCAGCCCGCGACCGGCGAACTGGTCGACGAACCCGACCGAGCGGGCGCGCCATTCCCGGCGCTGACCGGCGCTCAATTCGTGCAGCGCGGTACCCGACACCACCACGGTGCCCGCGACCACCGGCTGCTCGCCGGTGATCACCCGGAGCAGGGTGGACTTCCCCGACCCGTTGGGTCCCTGGACGAGGAGCCGCTCGCCGGCCGCCAGGGTGAGATCCGAGCCGCGCAGAGCCATCACCGACCCCGCGGCGCCCCGGTAGGCGACGAAGACGTCCCGGACCTGGACCACCGGCCCGTTCACGGCAGGTCCAGGTCGGTCAGCGGCGTCCAGGACTCGCGGCATGCGGTCGCCGCCGTAGCGAGCGACGCCGCCACCACCCCGGCGGCGGCCGTCAACGCCACCAGCGACACCGGCAGACCGTCGAGTACGGGCCGCAGCGGCGGCACGACCACCTCCCCGCCGGGACCGGTCAGCAGCAGTCGGACGCCGAGCACGGTCAAGCGCCAGACCACCGGCCAACCCGATCGGCACCCCGACGACAGCGACGAGCAGACCCGCGACGCACCAACCGGGACCGCAGGGCGGCCGGTGCTCACGCCGTCGAGCTCCAGGGCCAGCCGGTCGACCTGGGACTCCTCGACGTCGGCCCGGACAGCGGTGCCGGCGGCGACCATGGCCAGCCCGAGGGCGACCGCCCCCGCCACCACCAGCAGCAGGATGGACCGGGTGGCGACCGGGTCGTCGATGATCTGCCCGGGCGAGGTCGGCTCGGAAGGACAGCGTCGTCGCAGCGGCCGGCGAGGACTCCAGCGCGTCCCGTACGGCCGCCAGACTCCCGTCCGGAACGGCGATCCAGACTCGGCCGACGAACGCGGTGCCGGGTCGGACCTGATTGAGCAGGGATACCACGGTGGGCCGGTCGGCCACGAGGAAGTGCTGGCTGCCACCCGGGAAACGGGGCAGCACGGCCACGATCTGCGCGCGCACGCTCTGGCCATTCACGGCCAGCACCAGCGTCCGGAGGCGCCGGCGCGGGCGGCCGTGTCAGGATCGACGGCAACGGCGAGCGGCGGCCGGCTCGCCGGCGGCACGAATCCGGGCGTGATCACGATCCGGGCGTCGCCGAACCGGTACGCCACGTCGACAACCCCGGCCGCAGACGCCGGCTCGGCTGTCCACCTTCGCCTGCCCGCTCCCCCATCCCGACCAGTCCCAGCCGACGGGGCCCGCCCGTCGACACGCGGCCGGCTGATCTGCAATTGGCCGGCGGTGACCTGATGGTCCACGTTCCCCTCGCCCGACGCGTGTTCACGCCGGGTGAGCCGGAACTCTGACTCGACGATCTCGAGACCCTGCACGACCCACGCCTCGCCCCCAGGCAGCCGCGCCGTCAGCTCCGGACCTCGGCCATTGAACTGTACGAGTTCCTGCCTCCCGTCAGCCGTGCTGAGCCAGAGCCCCAACTCGATGTCCGCGTTGAAGCCGCGCGCCGTCACGGTCATCTGCCGCGCATCGGCGGGGATGACTTCAGCGGCGCCGTCCGCGGGACGATCCACACTCAGGTCGTGCGCGAGGGTGTCGGCCGTAACGGAAGCGCCGGTCGTCGAGGCGAACTCGTGCATCGCGGTCAGAGCCTCCGGATCGACGCCGGTGAGCGGCAGCACGATCGCCTGGGGAGTGCCCCCGAACGCGGTCACGGGTGAGGTGACGACAGGCCGGATCGCGGTCCCGGGCGCCACCTCGCGCAACCGATTGCCGTCGAGAGCCTCCAACGGGGAGACGATGCGCGAGCTCGCGGCGACAGCGGCGTCGAGCGGGACCTGGTAGGCGGCCTGGTCCTCACCGGACTGTCGCAGAGACTCCCGGTAGCCGGCGGTGAACACCAGCAGGCAGCAGGACGCCGCCAGGAAGCCCGCCGTGACCATGGGCAGCAGGGCTCGGCGTCGGGCGATGATCCGCGTGCTGGAGACCGCCGTCAGGACCCGGGGCATCCGGCGCCCGATCCCGACCAGTGCCGGCCAGATCAGGGCGGTCAGCAGGCCAACGGCGACCACCGAGGCGACGACCGCGATGGTCGGCAGGGCACCCGCCGCGGAGCCGCCGGCGGGCGAACCGGCCGCGCTACCCGGCGGAGCGGTTGGTCCGGCGACCCCGCCGCTGAGCACCAGGAACGGAACCAGCGCCGCACCCACGAGGGCGAAGGCCGTCAGGGAGCGAGCGGCTGGCGCGGCACTGTCCGGCCAACGCGTGACCGCCGTGACGCCGGCGACGGCCAGCACCGCCAAGGCGGCCAGCACCGGAAGGACCGACACCACCGCCGTCGAGGCTGCGACCATTCCCGCGCCGTCGGCCGAGTTTGCCGCTCGAAGGGCGACCACGACCGCGGCGACGCCGGTGCCGACGACCACCCCGAGAACCACCGTCGGGACGGCCTGCAGCAGCGTCACGGCGGTGATCTGGGCGGAGCTCCCGCCGCGCCGAACGAGCAGTGCGCCGACCAGCCTGTGCCGGCGGCGGAGCCAGGCCGCGACCACCAGGCACAGTCCGAGCTGCAAGGCCCCGGCGCCCGCCCCGAGCACCGTGAACCGATCCGCCGATGCGGCCGCTCGGGCCGACGCGGCGGCGACCGCTTCCGCTGGCCAGAGGACCGACAGCGGCCCGTCCCCCGCCAGGTTGACCTCGTCGGACAACGCGCTGAGCGCCCGGGTGTAGGCGTCTACGCCGGTGGTGGCGATGGCCCGTCCATCGAGAGTGCCGAACCAGCCGAGCGTACGGCCGAAGAGCTGCAGCGACGACAGGTCCGCGATGCGTTCCGGTGCGCCGCCGAGCAGCAGGGGCCGGTTGGCCCCGATCAATCCGACCCCGACCAGCCGCTGGTCGATGAGTTCGGCGCTACCCGTCACCACGATGCCGAGTTCGCGGTCCGCTCGTACCAAGCCGTCGAAGGTCGTGGCAACCCCGGGGAGACGGATCGACAGCACCTCGCACCGGGCCGGGTTGCAGACGCTCGGCAGCCGGCCGGACGTCAGCCGGACCCGGGTGTCGATCTGGTCGAGCGCGGCCAGGCTGACGTCCGTACTCGCGATCGAGATCGGTTTGAACACCAGCGCCCGGGCGATCGACGTAACCCCGGCGTCGCCCAGACCGGTGCGGACGGCCTGGTCGAGCCGGGCGGCCGATTCGCCCCGAAGATTGCGGTACGTGTTGGCGAGCACTGTCCGCTCCGACGGCGGCAGCGAGTCCAGCGTGCCGGTGACCGCGGCGATCCCGGACTCCTGGCGCAGGCCGGCGGCGAAGACCGGAAAGGCGACCGCGAGGGCGACCCCGAGGCACAGCAGGAGCCACGGCAGCGGTCGGTGACGGATCCCCGCTCCGGCCAAGCCCAACTCCACCCGCATGCCCCGATTATGTCTGCCGCTGCCGAATGCGGAGCGAGATCGCGCGGGCGGGGGGCAGGGTTGTGTCGCGGCGCCCGAAGGAGCTACTTCTTCTTACCGGCCGATCCGTGCTCGATGACTCCTTCGGCCACCTCGCGCATCGACTTGCGCAGGTCCATCGCCGTCTTCTGGATCCAGCGGAAGGCCTCGGGCTCGGTGAGGCCCAGACCGGCCTGCAGCATGCCCTTGGCCCGGTCCACCGCCTTGCGCGATTCCAGCCGTTCGGTGAGATCGCTGACCTCGGCCTCGACCGCCTGGATCTCGGCGTACCGGGCGCGCGCGATCTCGATGGCGGGGATCAGGTCGCCCTTGCCGAAGGGCTTGACGACGTACGCCATGGCGCCGGCCTGGCTGGCCCGCTCGACCAGATCGCGCTGGCTGAAGGCGGTCAGCATGACCACCGGAGCGAGCCGGGCCGCGCTGATCTGCTCGGCCGCGGTGATGCCGTCCAGCTTGGGCATCTTGACGTCCATCACCACGAGGTCGGGCTTCAGTTCCGTGGCGAGGTCGACCGCGCTCTGGCCGTCGCCGGCCTGGCCCACGACCTCGTACCCCTCTTCGGTGAGCATCTCGACCACGTCCAGCCTGATGAGGACCTCGTCCTCGGCCACCAGCACACGCGTGGACGGCCCGGCGGCGGCGCTCGGGGTCGGCTTCTCGATCGGGGTCTCGCTCACGGTCTCGCTCACGGGTGACACTCTAACCAGCCCGCGTTACGCGAAATGTCGCATCCAAGACGGACCTCGGGCCGGCGTGAAAGGCCTGGACGCGGGTGCCGGGAAGGGGAGTCGAACCCCTATGTCCTTTCGGACAGACGGGTTTGAGCCGTCCGCGTATACCTTTCCGCCACCCCGGCTGGGGCCGGATCATTCTGCCACAGCCAGCCCCATGGACTGCCAGTACCTTTGGCCGGTTTCGCGGCACCGAAACCCGGCCGTACCTACTGCCAGTTACCGCCACTGGACCGCGGCCCGGTGACCGACGCTTCATCCCGGGATCGCTCGGACCCCGCTGTCTGGACGACCGAGGGAGCAAACACGCTTTTCCGTTTGCGAGCAAGGAAGGAAGACAGCGGGGTTGGGAGCGCGGTCCCGCGCGAGCGGAGCGAGCAATTCAACAGAGTGAGAGAGGCAATTGTTATAGCGGCAGGCCGAGGCGGCGGACCCGGATCATGTTCGTGTGGCCGGCGACCCCGGGCGGGGATCCGGCGACGATGACGACCCGGTCGCCGTCAACGACCCGGCCACTCTCCAACAGCGCCTCATCCACCTGACGGATCATGTCGTCGGTGTGGGCCACCATCGGCGTCAGGTGCGACTCCACCCCCCAGGTCAGGGTCAGGGCCGAGCGGGTGCTCTCGTGCGGGGTGAAGGCCAGTACGGGGATCGGCGAACGCAACCGCGAGAGCCTTCGCGCGGCATCGCCAGAGCTGGTGAACGCCACCAGGAACTTAGCTCCGACGCGCTCCCCCACCTCGGCTGCGGCCTTGGTGATCACCCCACTGGTGGTGTGCGGATCCCAATGGATGTCCTGCATCCGGTCCAGCCCGTGTTCCTCGGTGTTGTCGACGATGCGGGCCATGGTGGTCACGGTCTCGACGGGGTACTGGCCGACGCTGGTCTCGCCCGACAGCATCACGGCATCGGCGCCGTCCAGGATCGCGTTGGCCACGTCGGAGGCTTCGGCCCGGGTCGGCCGGGGTGCGGAGATCATCGATTCCAGCATCTGGGTGGCCACGATGACCGGCTTCGCCCAGCGCCGCGCGGCGGTGACGATCTTCTTCTGGACCAGCGGTACCTCCTCGAGCGGCAACTCCACACCCAGATCGCCGCGGGCCACCATGAAGGCGTCGAAGGCGTCGATGATCTCGTCGAGGTTCTCCATCGCCTGCGGCTTCTCGATCTTGGCGATCACCGGTACCCGGCGACCCTCTTCGTCCATCACCCGGTGCACGATGTCGATGTCGGAGGCGCTGCGGACGAAGGACAACGCGACCATGTCGACGCCGGCCCTCAGCGCCCAGCGCAGATCGTCGATGTCCTTCTCGCTCATGGCCGGCACGCTGACCATCACGCCGGGGAGGTTGATGCCCTTGTTGTTGCTGACGTCCCCGCCCACCACGACTCGGGTCACCACGTCGGTGCCGGTCACCTCGGTGGCCTCCAGCAACAGCCGGCCGTCGTCGATCAGGATCGAGTCGCCAGGCCGAATATCACCCGGCAGGCCCTTGTACGTGGTGGAGCAGCGGTCGACCGTGCCGGCGACGTCGTCGATGGTGATGGTGAAGGTGGCGCCGTTCACCAACACCTCCTTGCCCGAGGCGAACCGACCCAGTCTGATCTTGGGGCCCTGCAGGTCCGCGAGCACACCGACGGCGCGCCCGGTGGCCGCCGCCGCCGCGCGGACGTTCGACAGGTTGCGCTGATGATCGGAGTAGTCGCCGTGACTCATGTTGAGGCGGGCGACGTCCATGCCCGCCGACACGAGTTCGATCAGCCGATCCGGCGCCGAGGACGCAGGCCCCAGCGTGCACACGATCTTTGCTCTACGCACGCTCGCACACTAGCGAAGTCGGCTGCGCGCAATGTGACCGGCAGATGCCGAATCACAATTGCGGCATGCGGATCCGAGGCGTCCGCTCAGCGGGAGTCGTCCACCACGTCCAACGCATGCTGCAGATCGGCCGGATATCTCGAGGTGAAGACCAGGTCCTCCCCCGTCGTGGGATGCACGAAGCCGAGCCGGACGGCGTGCAGCCACTGCCGGTTCAGCCCGAGCCGGGCGGCCAGCTTGGGATCGGCCCCGTACATCGGATCACCCACGCAGGGGTGCCTGATCGCCGCCAGGTGCACGCGGATCTGATGCGTCCGGCCCGTCTCCAAGGAGATCTCGAGCAGCGTCGTGCCGACGTGCGCCCCCAGGGTCGCGTAGTGGGTGACGCTGTGCCGGCCGTCCGCGGTCACGGCCATCTTGTAGTCAGCGCTCGGGTGCCGTCCGATCCGCGCCTCGATCGTGCCCTGAAAAGGATCCGGATGCCCCTGGACCAAGGCGTGGTAGGTCTTGTCGACCGTGCGGGAGCGGAAGGCGCGCTTCAACATCGTGTACGCGATCTCGCTCTTCGCCACCACCATCAGCCCGGAGGTACCGACGTCGAGGCGTTGCACGATGCCTTGGCGCTCCGGAACTCCGGACGTCGAGATCCGGAAACCGGCCCCGGCCAGGTGTCCGAGCACCGACGGGCCGCTCCACCCCACGCTCGGGTGGGCGGCGACCCCGACCGGCTTGTCGATCACCACGATGTCGTCGTCGTCATAGCAGATGATGAGTCCCGCGACCTCCTCCGGTACGACCGTGGCGGCGCGGGGCTCCTCGTCGAGTTGCACCTCGAGCATGGCGCCGGCCGGGGCGCGATCGGACTTGGCCACGTCCCGCCCGTCCAGCCGGACCTGACCGCGGCCGATCAGGTCGGCGGATCGCTGCCGGGAGAGGCCGAGCATCCGGGCGATCGCGGTGTCGACCCGCTCCCCGTCGAGCCCGTCGGGGATCAGCACGATCTTGACGCTCACTCGCTGCCGTCGGCCGGCTTGGTCTTGGCCGGGTCCTGGCTCGACTCGGCCCGGTCCGAGCCGGTCTCGGGCTGCTCCTTGGTGTAGCGCTGTCCGTTGAGTCCGATTCCCTTGATCACAGCCAAGATCATGATCAGCACCGCGGCGCTGGTGATGCACATGTCGGCCACGTTGAAGATCGGCCAGTACGGCAGCTGCAGGAAGTCGACGACATGCCCGCGCAGCGGCCCCGGGGCCCGGAAGAGCCGGTCCATCAGGTTGCCGCTCACCCCGGCGACGAGGAGGCCGAGCGCGACCGACCACGCCGGGTGGCCGATTCGGGGCGCCAGTCTGACGACCACGAAGACGACGACACCAGCCGCCAACAGTGCGAAGACGTACGTGAACTGCTCGCCCAGACTGAACGCCGCACCGGAGTTGCGGATCAACCGCAGGGTCAACAACCCGTTCAACAAGACGACCGGCCGCTGCGGGTCCAGCACCGCGACGACGATGATCTTGGTGACGACGTCGAGGGTCAAGCCGCCGATCGCCACGGCCGCGAACAGCAGCCGGAGCTGGCGGCGCCGGCGGCGTTGCGCGAGCGACGCCGCCGCGGTCGCATCAGCCGGCGAAGCGGTTATCGGCGTTCCTCGCGCTGTTTACACGCCACGCACAGCGTCGCCCGCGGGAACGCCTGCAAGCGGTACTTGCCGATCGGCTTGCCACAGTTGTCACAGCTGCCGTACGTGCCGAGCTCGATGTGGCGTAGCGCCAATCGGGACTGGTCGAGCATCTCCCGGGCATTGTTGGCCAGCGACATCTCGGCGTCCCGCTCGAAGTTCGCCGAGCCGACATCGGCCGGATCCCGGCCGGCACCTTCGTTGCCGTCGCGGAGCAGCCCGACCAGTTCGGCCGTCGAGATCTCGATCTGGCTCTCGAACCGCACGACATCGTCCTCGAGCGCGGCCTTGACCTCGTTGAGCTCGTCCGCCGTCCACGGGTCCTCGCCGTCGCGCACCGGCAGCGACGCAGCATCGACGACGTCGACCGCATCCCGCTTGTCGTCCTGACCAGCGGCTACCGCTCTCGTGGTCGTCATGCTGCCCCCTGCAAAATGTGAAGTGACGCAGAGACAGTAGGCCCCAACGCTAGGTTCTTCAACGACCCCCGCTGAGATTTCGCTGTGTAAACCACGGTGGGGTTAAACCACGGTGGGTAAACCAAGGTGTCGGTAAACCGCGGTGGGTAAACCAAGCCGGGCAAACCAAGCAGGGCAAACCAAGCCAGGCAAACCAGACTAGGTGAGCGCAGCCGCCTAGCGCTGTTCGCCGAGCAGCGCATCCAATCGCGGGGTGTTGCTGGCTCCGCCGCCGAGGGTGGGCGGATCGTCCTGGCCGCCCTCGGTCTCGTGGCCACTCTGCTCACTCCCGTTCGCGCCTGCGGCACGACGGATCGGGGCCTGTGCGGCGTCGGGTACGTCGTCGGGCTCGGCCTTGACTCCCGACAGGCTGTCCAGCCGCTCCCGCAGCTCGGTGGCCAGATTCTCCCGGTACGCGGCTTCGAAGGTGCGCAACTGGTCCACCGTGACGACCAGTTCCTCGCGCTGCTGGTCGAGGTCTCCGAACAACTCGCGCCGCCGGACCTCGATCTCCCGGTCCACCGCTTCGGCCCGGCTCATCGCATCCCCGTGCAGCCGGTCCGCCTCGACCTGGGCCTCGGAAGAGATCCGCTCCGCCTGGGTCCGCGCCTCGGTGGTCACCTGATGCGCGGTGCGATTGGCCTCCTCGCGGATCCGGTTGGCGTCCTCGGTCGCTTCCGTGACCAGCGTCTCGGCGTGCTCGGCCGACAACTCCACCAGCCGGGTGACAGCGGTACTCGCCTCCTTGCTGGTCGTGACCACGATCGAGTGCGGTTCGGCCGGCTGGGCGGGCACGTCCGCCACCTGTGGGTGGGACGCGTCGGCCGGCGCTGGGCCACCGGATGTCTTGAGCGAGTCGATCTGCTTCTTGAGGTTGGCGTTCTCGTCGCTCAACTGCTCGAAGGCGGCCTCGACCTCGTCGACGAACTCATCGACCTCCAGCACCTCGTAGCCAGACTTGCGGGCCATCCTGAACCGCTTGTTCCGCACATCGTCCAGCGTCAGCGTCATCGTCCACCTCGGGATCGTGTTTCTGGGCAGGCGGGCAGGAACGGTCCTGCCCGCTCAGTACGGTACCCAATCACCGACGGCGTTTCACCTCCAGCGGCAACAGCCCGGCGAACACCAGGGTGTGGCAGGGGCCACTCAGCCCATCGGCCGGAGCAGGACGACGGCGTTGATCCGCATCAAGATACTGACGCCGATGAACAATCCGATGAAGGCCAGATCGAGCATGATGTTGCCGATCCGGACGGGCTTGAGGACCTTGCGCAGGGCCCGCAGCGGCGGATCGGTGATGGAGTAGACGATCTCGGCGACGACCAGCATGGGCCCGCGGGGTTCCCACTCGCGCACCAGCACCGGGATCCAGGACAGGATCATCCGCGCGAACAAGACCAGCAAGAAGATCCACAGGATCCAGTCGATGATCGTTCCGACGACTAACATCTTCTCCCCAGGCTCTGCCTAGCTGCGTCCGCTCGAGTCACCGGGACCCGATGTCAGGCGCAGAGCCCGGTCGGCCTCAACTCTGATTGAAGAAGCCACCCGCGATGCGCTCTTTGTCCTCTGCAGCGACGCTCACGTTGTGCGGGGACAACAAGAACACCTTGCTCGTGACACGTTCGATAGTGCCACGCAGACCAAAGATGAGGCCAGCGGCGAAGTCGACCAGCCGCTTGGCGTCGGCGTCCTCCATCTCGGACAGGTTCATGATGACCGGCACCCCGTCGCGGAAGTGCTCGCCGATGGTGCGGGCCTCGTTGTAGGTCCGGGGGTGAACGGTGATGATCCGCGACATGTCGGCCATCCGAGGGCTGGAGACGGGTGGGTGGGTGACGACAGCGGAATGACTCGCACCGGGTTGCACCCCGTGCTGGTTGCCGGGCTGCGTGCCGTGGGGGGCCCGCTTGCTCTCCAGCGCCGTGACCTTGGCCGGAGCCGCTGCCGGGCTGGCGGACGAAGCCGGTTCGTGGGACCGGTCCATCAACTCATCGCGGCTGATGCCCTCAGTCTGCTCGAAGCCCTGGTTGCGATCGTCCTCTTCGCCGTAGCGATCGTCGGTGACGAGGCCGAGCCAGGCCGCCGCGCGCTTCAGTCGTTCCGCCATTTACATGCCCTCATCTCGCTGCACCGGCTGAGTTCGACTGTGATCGCCGACCGGAGATCGGCAACCCGATCAGTACTGGCCGATCAGTGAACACAGTGCTTTGGGGATGACAGTACCGTCGGATTCCCGGGCCCGGCCGCGACACGCGGAGCCAACGCGACGCGTCCGGAAATCCTTCTACTTCAAGAAGTCCGGGACATCCAGATCGTCGTCGTCGGCTGCCGCGGGTCGCTGTGCCGGAGCGCCGGGGACCGAGTTCGGGCGACCGCCAGGGCCGGCCGGCACGCCACCCGGGGACGGCGTGCCCTGCGGTCCGGGTGCCCCCTGGCTGGCACCAGCTGGTGTGGTGGCGTACGACGACTGGCCCGATCCGGCGGCTGCTCGTTGTGGCTGCGGCGCACGCAGGTCGGCGGCCCGGCTGATGCCCGGCTGGCGGTGCGGCGGCTGCCCGCCCTCGAAGCCGGCGGCGATGACGGTGACCCGCACTTCGTCGCCGAGGGCGTCGTCGATGACCGTACCGAAGATGATGTTCGCGTCCTCGTGCGCGGAGGACTGGATCAGGTCCGCGGCCGCGGAGACCTCGAACAGGCCGAGGTCAGAGCCGCCGGCGATCGAGAGCAGCACGCCATGTGCACCGTCGATGCTGGATTCCAGCAGTGGCGAGGAGACCGCCATCTCCGCGGCGGCCCGGGCCCGGTCCTCGCCGCGGGCGCTGCCGATACCCATCAGCGCCGAGCCGGCGTTGGACATGACCGCTTTGACGTCGGCGAAGTCGAGATTGATCAAACCCGGAGTGGTGATCAGGTCCGTGATGCCCGAGACGCCCTGCATCAGCACCTGGTCGGCCTGCTTGAAGGCGTCCAGGATGGCGATGTGTTGGTCGGCGAGTTGGAGCAGCAACTTGTCGTTGGGGATGACGATGAGGGTGTCGACCTCTTCACGCAGGTTCGCGATACCGCTCTCGGCCTGACCGCCGCGCCGCTTGCCCTCGAAGGAGAACGGTCGGGTCACGACGCCGATCGTCAACGCGCCCAGCGCCCGGGCGATGCGGGCCACGATGGGAGCTCCACCCGTACCGGTGCCGCCACCCTCGCCGGCGGTGACGAAGACCATGTCGGCGCCCTTGAGCGCATCCTCGATGTCCTGGGCGTGATCTTCAGCCGCCTGGCGACCCTTGTCCGGATCCGCACCGGCGCCGAGCCCCCGGGTGAGGTCGCGGCCGATGTCGAGCTTCACATCGGCGTCGCTCATCAAGAGGGCCTGGGCGTCGGTGTTCACCGCGATGAATTCGACCCCGCGCAGCCCGGCCTCGATCATCCGGTTGACCGCGTTGACGCCGCCCCCGCCGACGCCGACGACCTTGATGATGGCCAGGTAGTTCTGTGTCGCCGAAACCACGTTTTCCTTCTCCTCTTGAACGCTGGGGTGCGGGCGTTGCTGAGTCTGGACCTCAGGTCAAGGGGGAAGGGGCGAGGTGTTCGACACTGCCTCGTCAGGCTATGAGGCGCGTCGTCGGAGTGTCCAACACGGTCGCAGGGACACGCCCACCAGTTGAGAAATGGCGCCCTTTGCTGGACCTTGAGTTGACCTTTACAGAACCGTGACCTTTCGGCCGGGATGGCCTCCTGGCTTGCAGCGGGTCCCGGCTCGAGGGTGACGGCCAGCTGCCTTCGGTCTGGCCCGCGCCCGCACCTCAACTTCTCGCGCGGGAGTTCCGTACCCGCGCGGGAGATCTCGCGCGCGAAGTAGGAAGTCGCGCGCGAATGGCCGCGGGACGGCTCAGCGGAGAGGCGGCTCGGCGTGCGCGGGTCAGCGAATGGCCGCGGGCGGCTCAGCGGATGGCGGGGCTGCGGGGGGAGGAGACGTCGATCGACTTCGGCTTGCGCTCCAGCAGTGCGGTCACGATCTGGGCCTTGAGCTTCGACTGGTCGGCGGAGCCCCAGTTGACGGTGACCCCGGAGGCCAGGGTCACGGTCAGCTGGGACGGTGAGGTGGCGGCGATCTTGGTGATCGTCTGCCGAACGTCCTCCGGCAGCGAGCGCGCCACGGTGCCGATCTCGACCAGCAGCCGGGTCTCGCCGAGGTTCGCCTCGGCCAGCGCGATCCCGGCCGGCAGCTGGTACGCCGTGTCGAAGGCGACCCCGCTCTTGTCGACCAGTGCGTAGCCCGCGCCCTGCTTGACCGCCAGCAGCGGGGTGCGCTCGGTGACCTGGATCGTCACCGTGTCCGGCCAGGCGCGATCCACGACGACCCGTTCGACCGGAGCCAATCGGGCGACCCGCTCCGCGACGGCGTCCAGGTTCTGCCGGGCGAGCGGGAGCCCGAGCGGTACGGCCGCCGTCTCCTCGACCTGCCCTTTGCTCAAGACCTTCGCCCCGGACACGGTCACGTCGCGGGTGGCGAGCACCGACGAGAAGCCGAGCAGCCACACCGCGCCGCCGATCGAGGCGAGCACCAAGAACGCGACCACCCAGCGCAGCCAGCGTCGCCGACGTGGGCGGGGGCGCGGCGCGTAGACGCTCGGCCGGGAGCTGCTGGGTCGGGTCCGGGTGAGGGTGCCGGTCGGCATCAGCCGTCCTCTCGATGCTCGGTCGGGGCGGGTTGGCGGTTCGCCGGTTCCTTCGCATTCAAGGCGTCGACGATGAGCGGGGCCACCTTGGTCACGTCGCCGCAGCCGACGGTGATGACGAGGTCGCCGGGCCGCGCGATCCGGGCGACGGTCGGCGCCGCCAGGTCCCAGTCGGGTTCGTACGTGACGTGTGCGGTGTCCGGGCGGATCGCGTCACTCACCAGCCGACCGTCGATGCCGGGCAGCGGATCCTCCCGGTCACCGCAGACGTCCATCACGACGGCCTCGTCGGCCGGCTCGAGCGCGGCGGCCAGCTCTCGCCAGAAGTCTCGGGTACGGGTGTAGAGATGCGGCTGGAAACACACCACGACCCGGCCCTCGCCGGCCGCGATCCGCGCCGCCCGAACCGTGTTGGCGACCTCGGTCGGATGGTGGCCGTAGTCGTCGAAGACCCGGACCCCGTGCGCGGTGCCGACCAACTGGAACCGGCGGTAGGTGCCGACGTAGTCGCTCAGACCGTCGCGGATCGTCGCGTCGTCGAGGCCGAACCAGCGGGCGACCGCGTAGCTCGCGGCCGCGTTCCAGACGTTGTAGCGACCAGGTACCGACAGTGCGACCTCCCCACCGCCCTCCGCACCCTGCAGCCGGAACCGCGAACCCATCCCGGATACGGACACGTCGGCGATCTGGACGTCGGCCCCGGTGGTCTCCCCGAAGGTGATGACGGTCGGCGGCTGCTCGTGGTCGCGGATCCGTTTCGTCAGCGCCACCGCACCCGGCTCGTCGGCGCTGATCACGACAGCCCGGACGTCACCCTCGGTGGCGAAGCGCAGGAAGCCGTCGGCGTAGTTCTCCGGTGTCCCCCAGTTGACCAGGTGGTCCGGGTCGACGTTGGTGACCACCGCGACCTCCCGCGGGTACTGCAGGAAGGTGCCGTCGCTCTCGTCCGCCTCCACCACGAGCACGTCGCCGCTGCCCAGATGGCCGCCGGTGTTTGTCCCGGTGAGCGCGCCGCCGATCAGATAGGACGGGTCCCGTCCCGCCGCGGCCAGCACCTGCGAGATCATCGCGGTGGTCGTCGTCTTGCCGTGCGTGCCGGCCACGGCCACCCCGCGCCGGCTCCGCAACAGCGCCGCACTGACGGCGCTGCGGTGCAGGATCCGGATCCCCCGGGCCCGGGCCTGGACGAGCTCTGGATTGGTGTCGCGGATGGCCTGGGTGGTCACCAAGGTGTCGGCGTCGCCCAGCTGCTCGGCCCGGTGCCCCACGTGCACCCGGGCCCCGCGGGCCGCCAGCGCCTGCAGGTACTTCGAGTCCTGGCGGTCGCTGCCACTCACCGGCACGCCGAGCTGCATCAAGACGGTGGCCACGCTGTTCATGCCCGAGCCGCCGATGCCGACGAAGTGCACCGCGCCGAGGTCGTCGACGTCCGGGATGTCGGCCAGCGGGAGGATCGGGATCAGGGGCATCAGAGAGTCCCCGCCCCGGGGCCGGCGGATCCCGGCCCGACAACCGGGTCCGGCCCCGGGTGACCCGCGACCAGCAGCGTCTGCCGGGCGAGCACGGTGGCGGCGTCCCGGCTGCCGACGCCCGCCAGCGCTCGTTCCATTGCGGCGAGCACCTCGGGGCGCTCGATCAAGGCGATGACGTCGCGGGCGACCCGGTCCGGGCGGCAGTCGGCGTCGTTCAGCAGCCGCCCGCCGCCGGCGGCGACGATCGGAGCGGCGTTGCGGCCCTGTTCACCATTGCCGTGCGGGTACGGGACGAAGATGGCCGGCAGACCCACCGCCGCGGTCTCCAGCACCGTGCTCGCCCCGCACCGCCCGAGCATCAGATCCGCGGCCGCGTACGCATCCTGCATGCGCTCAACGTAGGCGACCGGGGCATAGACCGCGCCCGTGTCGGGGTCGGTCTCGGCGATCTCGTCGGCGAAGTTCTTCGGGCCGATGACGTGCAGGATCTGGACGCCGGCCGCGAGCAACCGGCTCCGGGCGCCTCGGACGGCGGCGTTGATGCTCTGCGCCCCCTGCGACCCGCCGCCTACCAGCAAGGTGGGCAGATCCGGGTCCAGCCCGAAGCCCGACCGGGCCAAAGCCGCGGCGTCACGCCGGTCCAGCTCGGTGATCGCCCGGCGCAGCGGCAGCCCGATGAACTCCGCCCGGGGCAGGGGCGTGTCGGGGAAGGCGGTGAAGACCCGGGCGGCGAACCGCGCGCCCAGCCTGTTGGCCAGCCCCGGCAGCACGTTCTGCTCGTGCACGACCACCGGGACCCGGCGCCGGCGGGCTGCCAGGTACGCCGGGGTGGAGACGTAGCCTCCGAACCCCAGCAACACCTCGGCCCGGTGGTGCTCGAGGATCCGGCCGGCTTCGGCCACGGCGCGATACAGGCGAGCGGGCAGCAGCACCAGGTCCTTGCCCGGCCGGCGCGGCATCGGCACGGGGGCGATGAGCTCCAGCGGCAGACCGGCCGCGGGGACCACGGTGGTCTCCAGTCCCTTCGACGTGCCGATCACGGTGAGCGCGACCCCGGGGCAGAGCCGTTGCAACTCCGCCGCGGTCGCGATCAGGGGCGAGGTGTGGCCCGCCGTACCGCCGCCGGCCAGGACCACGCTCGGACGGGTCGGTGAGGACTCAGCGTCGCTCACGGCGGAACCCGATCACGGTGGTCATCCGCGGTTTCGGCCGGGCCTTCTTCGCCGCGAGCAGGGCCCGTGCCTGCGGCTCGTTGCGGGCACAGACCAGCAGCAGCCCGATCGCCGCCATCGCCGACAGCAGCGCCGAGCCGCCGTAGGAGACCAGCGGCAGCGGGACCCCCGCGATCGGCAGCAGCCGCAGCACCGAGCCGAGGTTGATCATGGCCTGGGTCGTCATCCACACCGTGACTCCAGCCGCGGTGTAGCGGCAGAACATGTCGTCGGAGCGCAGCGCGATCCGGATCCCGCAGTAGGCCAGGATCAGGAACAACGCCAGCACCACGAGACTGCCGAACAGCCCGAGTTCCTCCCCGATCACGGCGAAGATGAAGTCGGAGTGCGCTTCCGGCAGGGTGCCCCACTTCTGCCGGCTGGCCCCGAGTCCGACCCCCCACCAGCCGCCGGAGGCGATCGCGTACATGCCGATCGTGGCCTGCCGGTTGATGCCCTCGATGTCGACCGTGGGGTTCAAGAAGGCCTCGAACCGGTTCAGCCGGTTGGCGCTGGTCAGCACGAGCGAGGTGAAGCCGACCGCTCCGGTGAGGAACAACGCACCGAACACCCGCAGCGGCGCGCCCACCATCCACAACACGCCGGCCACCAGCCCGATCACGACGGCGGCGGTGCCGGCGTCGCCCTGGAAGATGATCAACAGGATGATGATCGCCGCGACCGGCAGGTACGGGATGAGCAGGTGCTTGGGCTGGTCGAGCAGCTTCTGCTTCCTGGCCAGCACGTCGGCGCCCCAGACCACGAGTGCGAACTTGGCGAACTCCGAGGGCTGCAGGCGAGCCGGGCCCAAGTCGAGCCAGTTCCGGTTGCCCTGGAATTCGTACCCCAGCGGGGTGTAGGTCAAGATCAGCAGGATCGTGGCGGTGGCGAGGGCGACCCAGCCCAGGACCCGCAGCGCCCGGAGTGGGAGCCGCACCATCACGACGACGCCGATCAGGCCGACGACCAGAAAGGCGATCTGCCGCTTGAAGTACCAGTACGAGTCGTTGTAGTCGACGAACGCCGCCACGCTCGACGCGGACAGCACCATCAAGGCGCCGAGCGCCACCAGCATGCCGGCCGCGGCCAGGACCAGTTGATAGCTGGTCATGGGCCGGTCGAGCACCGCCCGCAGCCAGGCCATCCGCCCGGAGTCGGGCGCGTCCGCCTGTTTTTGCCGCCGACTCTTCTTCGGCGCCTCGTGGATCGTGGGGACGGGAGCTTCCTTCGGCTGCTTCGGCGACCTCTTGCCGGGGCCGTCGTTCCCGGTCCGGCCCGGGATCACGGTCGCCACCGACTCACTCCTCTCTCAGGCCTCCGTCGGGCCGGCTCCCCCGCGTCCGGGAAGCTCCGCGACGGCCGCGGCGAATGCATCGCCACGAGCGGCATAGTCACTGAACATGTCAAAGCTGGCGCAACCCGGCGCCAGCAGGACGACATCGCCGGGTGTGGCCAGCGAGACGGCCGCGGCGACGGCCCGAGCCATGGCTTCAGTCTCGGCGTCGTCGATCACTTTCACCGGCACATCGGGGGCGTGTCTGGCGAGCGAATCGGCGATCCGGCCGCGGTCCACGCCGATCAGGACCGCACCCTGCAACCGCTGGGCGTGGTGCCGGACGAGGTCGTCGAATTCGGTCCCCTTCGCCTGACCGCCGGCGAGCCAGACCACCCGGTCGAACGCGCTCAGGGCCGCCTCCGCGGCGTGCGGATTGGTGGCCTTGGAGTCATCGACGAACAGCACCCCGGCGCGCTCGCCGACGGTCTGGATCTTGTGCGCGCCGAGGGTCACCCCGCGCAGGCCGTCCCGGACCGCGGTCGCCGGCACCCCGTACGAGCGAGCCAGCGCGGCCGCCGCCAACGCGTTCGCGACGTTGTGCGGTGCCGGCGGCTGCGGCGCGCCCCAGGACACGTCGGCGACCTTCGCCAGCTCCAAGGCGGAGTCGCGGCGCTGCTCGATGAAGGCGCGGTCCACCAACAGGTCGTCGACCACGCCGAGCATGGACGGTCCCGGGGTGCCGAGGGTGAAACCGATCGCTCGGGCGCCCTCGATCACGTCCGCCGCCTCGACCATCTCCTCGGTGGCGCGGTCGGCCACGTTGTAGACGCAGGCGTGTGCGGCGCCGTGGTAGATCTTGGCCTTGGCGGCGGCGTAGTCGAGAAAGCCGCCGTGCCATTCCAGATGGTCGTCCTGCAGGTTGAGGACGACGGCGGAGTGCAGGCCCAGGGAGTGCGACCAGTGCAGTTGGTGGCTGGACAACTCGACGGCCAGCACGTCGTACGGCTCCGGGTCGAGCACCGTCTCCATCAGTGGCCGGCCGATGTTGCCCACGGCGGCCGTCCGCAGCCCGGCGGCGGTGAGGATCGACTCGAGCATCTGGGTGGTCGTGGTCTTGCCGTTGGTCCCGGTGATCCCGAGCCAGGGCACGGGTCGATGCGGCCGCGAGAGCCGCCAGGCCAGTTCGGGCTCGCTCCAGATCGCCAACTCCCGGGCGGCCGCCTCGACGAGCAGGGGATGGCGCGGACTCCACCCGGTGGTGACGACCAGATCGGCCTCCGCCGGCAGCTCTGCGCTCGCGCCCGGACCGAGCCGGACCGCCGCGCCCAGGGCCTCCAGCAGCCGCGCGCGGTCGGAGGTGGTGTCGTTCTCGGCGTCGTCGAGCACCACGACCCGCGCACCGAACTCCAGCAGCCCGTCGGCGGCGGCGAAGCCCGAAACCCCGAGGCCGGCCACCACGACGAGGGCCTGGTCCCAGGGCGAGGCGCCATCGGCCATCGGCAACCACCCCCGTGTCATGAGCGGAGCTTCTCGGGAGTGGAAAGGCTCCGGCGAGCGTCGTTAGCGCAGCGCCGGCTCGGTCTGCACGACCGAGAGAGCAGACACGCTTTTCGTCTGCGATCGAGGGAGGAAGACCGAGTCCTGAGGCGCGAAGCGTGCGCGAGCCGGACAACACTGCTCACCTACCGCTCACCCACTCGGCGTAGAAGAGGCCGAGGCCGCCGGCGACGAACAGACCGCAGATGATCCAGAAGCGCATCACGATCGTGACCTGAGCCCAGTTGAGCATCTCGAAATGGTGGTGCAGTGGTGACATCTTGAACAACCGTCTGCCCCTGGTGGCCTTGAAGAACCCCGTTTGCAGCACCACCGACATCACCTCCACCACCAGCAGTCCACCGATGATGGCCAGCAGGATCTCGGTCCGGGAGAAGATCGCGATCCCCGCCAGCGCGCCGCCCAGCGACAGCGAGCCCGTGTCGCCCATGAAGATCTTGGCCGGCTCGGCGTTCCACCACAGGAAACCGAAACAGGCCCCGGCGAGGGCCACGGACAAGACCGCGAGGTCGAAGGGGTCGCGGACCTCGTAACACTTCGGTCCGGCCGAGCCGATGTCGGCGCAGGTCTGGTTGTACTGCCACAGGTTGACCAGCATGTACGCGCCGAAGATCATCACGCAGCTGCCCGTGGCGAGTCCGTCGAGCCCGTCGGTGAGGTTCACCCCGTTGCTGGCGGCCGCGATCAGGAACATCACCCACAAGACGACCAGCACGACCGGCAACTTGAGCCAGTCGATGTCGCGCAGGAACGAGATGGACTGCGACGCCGGCGTGAGATCCCGTTCGTTCGGGAACTGCAAAGAAAGCAGGGCGAAGGTGATGCCCACGACGGACTGGCCGATGATCTTGGCCCTGCTGCGCAACCCCAGCGAGCGCTGATTGCGGATCTTGAGGTAGTCGTCGAGGAACCCCACCGCGCCCAACCCGACGAAGAGGAACAGGATCAACAGGCCGGACGCGGTCGGCGGGCTCATCACGATCAGGTGGGCGGCGAAGTAGGCGATCACGACCACGGTGATGATCACCAGGCCGCCCATCGTCGGGGTGCCACGCTTGACGTGGTGCGAGGTCGGCCCGTCATCTCTGATGAGTTGCCCGTAACCGCGTTTGACCAGCATCCGGATGGCCACCCGGGTGCCGAGCAGGGTGCCCAGGAGCGCGATGAGGCCCGCGAAAACGATCGTCCTCACGCGCAGTCCCCAGTCGGTCGGTGGTCGGCTCGGCCCGGCGATCCGAACCGTTCGTCGGCGGCCCGCTGCCTCCGATGGCCGGGATCGGCAGCTCCGATCTGCTCGGCCACGGTCTCCAAGGCTAAGCCACGGGAGGCCTTCACCAAGACGACGTCCGACGGCCCGAGAGCCGACACGACCTTCGCGACTGCCTCGTCGCGGCCCGCCACGACGTCGATCCGGGGCCCGCCGGCCCGCTCGCCAGCACCCTCTCTGGCACCCGCCGCGATGGCCTCGGCGTACTCCCCCAGCACCACCAGCCGGGTGACGCCCGACGCCGCGACGTATCGACCCAGAACCCGGTGCTCCTCCTCGGCGCCGGACCCGAGTTCGAGCATGTCGCCGAGTACGGCCCAGGTCGCCGCGCCGGCGGCCCGGCCGAGTTCGGCGAGGGTGTCGAGGGCGGCCCGCATCGACTCCGGATTGGCGTTGTACGCGTCGTTGACCACCAGCCCACCGCCCGGCCGCCGGTGCATCTCCATCCGCCACCGGGACCGGGCGCGGGCACCGCTGAGACCGGCGCCGATCTGGGTCAGCGACAGGCCCAGGGCCAGCGCCGCGGCCGCCACGGCCAACGCGTTGCCGACCTGATGCCGGCCGGCGACCTGGAGCTCGACCTCAGCTTCAGCGTCGGGCCGCGAGGAATCGAGGGAACTGTGCAGGCGGAACGTGGCACACCCGTCGGCGCGGACCCGGACGTCGCTGCTCCACACCCCCGGCCCGGGCGTCGGCCCGGCGACGCTGAACCCCACCACGACCGCCGTGGTCCGCGAGCCCATCGCCCAGGCCCTTGGATCGTCGGCGTTGAGGACGGCCACCCCGGTTCCGGGCAGCGACTCGACGAGTTCACCCTTGGCGACGGCAATGGCCTCGACCGAGCCGAACTCTCCCAGGTGCGCGGTCCCGACGTTGAGCACGATGCCGATCTCGGGTGGGGCGATGGCGCAGAGGTACGCGATGTGACCGATCCCGCGGGCGCCCATCTCCGCAACCAGGTAGCGGGTGTCGGGACCGATCCGGGCCACCGTTAGCGGCAACCCCACCTCGTTGTTGAAGTTGCCGTGGGGCGCCACGGTCGGTCCGGCCGCCTCCAGGACCTGCGCCAGCAGATCCTTCGTGGAGGTCTTGCCCTGCGAGCCGGTGACCGCGACGACCCGCAGTCCGCAGGCCAGTCCGCGGTCCACCTGATCCCGGGCGATCCGGCCGAGGGCAGGCAGCGGATCGGGCACGATCAGGCACGGCCCGGTGGCTCCGGGCACGGGGCGAGCGGTCAGGGCGGCAATGGCCCCGGCGGCGAAGGCGCCGGCGACGTGTTCGTGGCCGTCGACCCGTTCGCCGGGCAGGGCAACGAACAGGGACCCCGGCCCGACCAGCCGTGAATCGACCGCCAGCCCGGACACCGCGTCCGGCAGCCTCGCCGGCCCGGAGACCGGCCCGATGACCTGAGCGCCGAGCAGGGCGGCCAGCTCCGCCACCGACACCTCGATCACGACGACAGCTTCGCGTGCGGGCTCAGCCCGGCCCAAACGGCGGTGACGACGTCCCGGTCGTCGAATGGCAGGATCTGCCCGCCGATCTCCTGGCCGGTCTCGTGACCCTTGCCGAGGACGGCCATCACGTCGGCCGGCTTGGCCCGGCCGAGTCCGAGGGCGATGGCGCTGCGCCGGTCGCCACCGTCGAGCACCTCGACGACGCGGCCGACGACCCGCTGCCGTTCCTGTTCGCGGTACGCCCCGCGCAGCATCGCGGCCCGGATCAGCGCCGGCTCCTCCGAGCGGGGATTGTCGTCGGTGACGACGACCACCTCGGCCCCGGCGACGGCGGCGGCGCCCATCGGTTCCCGCTTGTCCGGGTCGCGGTCCCCCCCGCAACCGAGCACCGCGATCCGGCGCCGGCCCGCGAGGGCCTGCAAGACCGACGCGACGGCCTGCGGCGTGTGGGCGAAGTCGACGACCACGGCCGGCCCCGGAGGTGTCAGCAGCACGGGCTGCATGCGGCCCGGCACCGCCGCGCCGGCCAGCCCGGCGGCGGCCGCGATCACGTCCAGCCCGGCCGGCTCGGCCCGCAGCACATCGATCATCGCCAGGGCGGTCAGCGCGTTGCGGATGTTGAAGTCACCCGGCAGGCCCAGCCGGAACGTCAGCTCGCGACCGGGGATCCGGACGGTCACCGTCAGCGGGGGGCCGGTCGCCGGCTCCACGGCGACCAGCCGGTAGTCGGCGGCCGCGTCGACCAGGCTGACGCTGACCACCTCCAGCGATCGGCCGATCCGCGCGACCAGCTCTCGGCCGCGCGGGTCGTCGACGTTGAGGACGGCCCGCCGACCCCGTTCCGGGGTGAACAGCGCCGCCTTGGCCGCGAAGTAGCTCTCGACGTCACCGTGGAAATCGAGGTGGTCGCGGCCGAAGTTCGTGAATGCGACCACGTCGAAGACGATTCCGTCCGCGCGGCCGAGGGCCAGTGCGTGCGACGACACCTCCATCACGACCGCCGCGGCCTCTCGCTCGGCCATCACGGCCAGCAGGGCCTGCAGATCGGGGGCCTCCGGAGTGGTGATGGTGGTGCGCCGCCCGGGCAGGGGCTCGTCGTCGACGCTGAATCCGAGGGTTCCGATCACCCCGGTCCGCAGCCCGGCGCTGCGCAGGGCGGCGGCCAGCAGGTGCGCCGTGGTCGTCTTGCCGTTGGTGCCGGTGATGCCGAACATCAGCCGGCCGGTGCCTGGGTTGCCGTACACCCGGGCCGCCAGCTCCCCCAGTCGCGACCGCGGGTCCGGGCGGACGATCAAGGGCACAGCCGCCCCGCCACGAGGCGAGCCTGGATCATCCCGCCACCGCTTCGCACCGGTGGGATCGGTCAGGACCGCGACCGCCCCGGCGGCTACCGCGTCCGCCACGAAGTCGATGCCGTGTCGACTGGCGCCGGGCAGGGCCACGTACAAGTCGCCGGGCTGGACCTGTCGTGAGTCGAGGGTGATGCCCGTGACGACCGGGGCTCCCGCGCCGGTCTCCGCCTCGTCCAGCAACTCCGCCAGCGGCGTCCGCGGCGGTCGCTGCGGTCGTAGTCCCGAGGAGCCGGGGCGCGGGCCGGCGGCAAGATCGGGCATCAGCCGAGGCTACCGATCGCGCGCTGAGCCGGGAGCGGGCCGGACTCCGGTGAGCCGCATCTCAGGGATTCCTCTTCTCGTCCTCGCCCCACCAGATCGGCTTGGGGTCGTGCCTGGCCTTGCTGGGCAGCACCGAGTACCGCGGCAACGCCGCCTGCATGATGTCGCGGTAGACCGGCGCGGCCACCCCGGTACCCGTGTCACCCTTCTTCGGGTTGTTCAGGACCACGTACGTCATCACCTTCGGGTCCTTGATGGGGGCGAAGCCGACGTAGGAGGTGACGTAGCCCTTGTAGCACCCGCATTTGTCGTCGACGCGCTGCGCAGTGCCGGTCTTGCCACCGCTGGAGTAGTTCTCCAGCCGCAGGTTCTTCTGCCCGTTGGTCGTGTCGACCACGGCCTGCATCAGGTCCCGCACCTCGTCCGAGGTTTGCGACTTGACGATCCGGCGCGGAGTTTTCTCCGGCAGGGCAACGGGCTTGCCGTCGGACGTGGTCGCCGCCTTCAGCAACGTGGGCGGGTTGTAGATGCCGTCGTTGACCAGGCCGGCCAGCGCCGCGATCTCCTGGATCCCGGTCACGGCGAGCGACTGGCCGAACGCCACCTGGTCCCGGGTCAGGTCCTTCAGTTCGCGGCCGGCCAGGATGCCGGCGGACTCCCCGGGCAGTTCGATACCGGTCTTGGCGCCGAGACCGAACTTGTGCAGGTAGTCGACCAGTTTGGCCTTGTTCATCTGCCGGGCCAGCATCACCATGCCGATGTTGGACGAGCGGGCCACCACACCCCGCATGTTGAGGTTCATCTCGCCGTGCTCGAACGCGTCCTTGAGCTGCCGTCCGTCGCCGCGCAGCCGGTCCGGGATGACCAGTCGCGTCTCCGGGGTGGCGGTGCCGCTGTCGAGCAGGGCCGCCGAGGTCAGGACCTTCTGTACGCTGCCGGGCTCGAACGGCGCACTGACCGCGCGGACGACCCGGTTCTCCGGCTTGGCGGCACCCGGGTCGGACGAATCCACCGACGGAGCCTGCGCCAGCGACAAGATCTCCCCCGTCTTAATGTTCATGGTGATCGCGAAACCGAAGTCGGACTTGGACGAGGCGACCTGTTGAGCCAGGCGCCGCTCGGCCATCCACTGCAGCTCCGAGTCGATAGTGAGCTGGTAGTTGAGTCCGTTCTGCGCCGGGGTGACGGTGTTCGAGCCGAGCGGGATCCGGCCTCCGCTGGGCGAGCTCTCGTACTCCTCCTTGCCCTCGACGCCCGCGAGCTGGGCATTCAGCTTCTGCTCGACGCCGGCCACGCCCACGCCCTCGCCGTTGATGAACCCGACCACCGCGCCGGCGACCGCCTGACCCGGATAGGTACGGATCGGGTCGCTCTCGCGGAACACGCCGTAGAGGTCGCGGTCGGCCAGCTCGGCGGCCAACCGGGCGTACGTCATCGCCGGCACCTGCTTCTTCACATACACGAACCGCGTGTTCGGCTTCATCAGCAACGGCAGCAAGGCGCTCGGCGCCACCTTGAGATGCCGGCCGATGACGTCGGCGAACTCGCTCGCCCGCCCCCGGGTCAGGGTCGGGTCGGCGGTGACGGCGACCGCGGGCTCGGTGGTGGCCATCAGGACCCCGCCGCGGTCGGTCAGGTCGCCCCGGGAGGGCAGCAGCGGGAGCTTGCGGACGAGCGCCTCGGCGGAGATCGCCGCATACGCCGAGGAGTCGAAGCCCTGCAGCTGGACCAGCCGACCGGCGCACAACGACAACATGATCGCGATCGCGATCAGGACGACGTGCAACCGTCGCGCCGTGTGGGCCAGCGGGATCCGCATCGGCTTGCGGCGCCGGCGGCCCTGGCTCCGAGTGCGCGCGGTGCCGCCCCGGCCGGCCGGGGCCGAGCGCGGCTTGGTACGCGGTTTCGGCTTGACCCCGGCACGGAGCTGGCGACCGGCGGGTGCCGCCGAGGTACGCGGCGCGCCGGGGTTGCGCACCGGTCGGGCGCCGCGCGTCTGCTGGCCGGCCATCAGTTCGCTCCGGTCGGGGCCGGCGACGGGTTGGTGCGTGCGCTCGGTTGGGCGGCGCTGGGTTGGGCGGCGCTGGGTTGGGCGGCACTGGGTTGGGCGGCACTGGGCTGGGCTGCGCTCGGCTGGGCGGCGCCGGGCTGGGCGGCCCGGGCCTGCGCCGCCGCCGTCTGGTCGGCGGTCCGGCGGGCGGCAGCCAACTGCTCAGCGCGCGCCCGGGCCGCCGCCTCCACCGCGGCGGCTTTGCGCTTCGCCTCGGCGGCGGCGCGCGCCGCGGCCACCTCCTGCGGAGTCTTGACCACCAGCGACGGCACCTCGTGTCCGGTGACCCGCTTCGGGTCGCCGATCACCTTGCCGGACGGCACCACCACGAACACTGGGTGCGGATTGGGCCGCATGCCGAGCGCGGAGGCCCGGCGGGCCAGTTCCTGCGGGGAGGCCCGGCGGCTGATCTCGCTTTCCAATTCGGCCTGGCTGTAGACGAGTTCGTTGGCCTGGCGGTTCAACGTACGGCCCTCGAAGGCTTGGTTCTGCAGGCTCGTATTGAGCATCAGCAGACCGGCCATGCCGACCCCGAAGACGGCGATCAGCACCGCGATGAACGGGATCCGCGCCATCCGCTCCGGCGGCTGCGGAACGGCCTAGAGTCGGGATCGGTGCCGGAGGGTACGGCTTCGTCCCCGACCGTCCACCTCCTCGGCCGCGGACCGCCCGCCGGAGCTTCCGGGGCCGTGCGGGGCCCAGAGTGCGCTCACGCGACTCCCTTTCCGATCGATGGACTGGTCGGGTCGAAGATCCGTCAGCGCGGCCCGCAGCCGGGCCGAGGCGGCCCGGCGATTGGTGCCGACCTCGGCCTCCGTCGGCCGCTCGGCGCCGTGGGTGAGAAGGCGCAGCTGGGGCTGCAGTTCGGGCGGGACGACCGGGAGCCGGCGCGGCGCGGTGTCGCGAGCGCCGGCGGCGAGGACCTGCTTCACCAGCCGGTCCTCCAGCGAGTGGTAGGCCAGCACCGCGATCCGGCCCCCGACGCTGAGGGCGGCGACCGCCTCCGGCAGGACGGCCTCCAAGGCGGCGAGCTCCCGGTTGACCTCGATTCGCAGCGCCTGGAAGGTCCGCTTGGCCGGGTGTCCGCCGGAGGCCCGGGCCGCCGCCGGGATGGCGCGCTCGAGGGTGGCCACCAGTTGCGCGGAGGACTCGTACGGGGTCCTCGCGCGGTCGGTCACGATCCGGCGGGCGATCCGGTCGGCGAACCGCTCCTCCCCGTACCGCCGCAGGATGCGCGCCAGCTCCGGCGCGCTGTAGGTGTTGACCACCTCGGCCGCGGTCAGGGGCTGCTTGCCGTCCATCCGCATGTCCAGCGGCGCGTCGACCGCGTACGCGAACCCCCGCGCCCGGTCGTCGATCTGCAAGGAGGAGAGCCCGAGGTCCAGCAGCACGCCCTGGACCCGGGTCAGGCCCTGCTCGGCCAGGACCTGGGGCAGTTCGTCGTAGACGGCCTCCACCGTGGTCACCCGGTCCCCGTACGGCGCGAGTCGATCCCGGGCCGCCGACAGCGCGCTCGGATCGCGATCGAGACCGATCAGCCGCATGCCGGGGCAGGCGGCCAGCAAGGCCTCCGCATGGCCGCCGAGACCGAGGGTGCAGTCGAGGAGCACCGTCGGTTCGTTCCCCGCGGCGGGCGCCAGCGCCGGGGCCAGCACCGCGACGATCCGGTCCAGCATCACCGGGATGTGTCGCCGGCCGGCGGTTGACCCGGTCCCGGCGGACCCACTCGTGTCTGACAAGTCTCGACCCTTCGCTTCCCCGCAGGGCTCGTGCCGCCAGGTTTCAACCCGAGATCCTCAGTCGCTACCTGGCACCGGGGAAGGTGTGCCAGGGAGTCGGACCACGGGTTGAAGCCTCACCGCACGAGCCGCGCCTGCCCCTCTGTCGCCCGCGACGTCACAGTCCCGGGAAGCCCTCGTCGTTCATCTCCGCGAACGCCGACTCCTGCCGATCGGCGTAGTGCTGCCACGACGTCGCGTCCCACACCTCGACCCGATTGATGGCCCCGACCACGACGCAGTCCTTGTCCAGTCCCGCGTACGCGCGCAGGTGCGGCGGAATGGTGATCCGACCCTGCTTGTCGGGCGTCTCGTCCGAGGCGCCGGAGGCGAGCATCCGCTGGTAGTCCCGCACCTGCTTGTTGCTCGAGGGAGCACTGCTGAGCGTCTGGGTCTGGGCGATGAAGGCCTCCATCGGCCAGATCGCCAGGCACCGATCCTGGCCCCGGGTGATGACCAGTCCGGTCGCCAGTTGCTCCCGGAACTTCGCGGGCAGGATCAATCGCCCCTTCTCGTCCAGCCGAGGGGTGTGGGTGCCGAGGAACAACTGCCCACCTCCCCATCTGCCGCACCGTCACCCCTAGTCTCCCCGATCTCTCCACTTTCCGCCACTCTACTCCACAACCCCCCACATCCTGGGCGGAACGACCCACTCCGACCGCGTTTCTCGAGACATTTCCGTGACCTTGCGGTCGTCCGCCCCGTACCTGCGTTTCCCACCAACGCGACTTCCGCAGCACCCCGACCTGTGTTCTCCAACCGAACGCGACTTCCGCAGCCCAGGACGATCGCCACCGGCAACACCGCAGCCCGTCAGCGACACCCAGGTCGGCCCGACCAGGCGGGCACCGAGAGCCCGCTGACCAGGGCTCCGTCTTTGCCGACGCCCGGTACGTTTCGGGCCGAGCACGTAGGGTGATCCCAGCCGGGCGCACCCTGACGCGCGCCCATCTGCGCGCGCACGGTCGAGGGACCGGTGGAAGACGGAGGGAACGTTGAGTCTGAGCTACCAGGCCGGAGCGACCACGACCTTCTCGCTCGGTGACGTCGTGCAGACGATGGGCCACGTGCGCCAGGCCATCGAGAGCGTGATCGAGGGCAAGCGCAACTCGATCGACCTGGCCCTGACCGTGCTGCTGGCCGAGGGTCACCTGCTGGTGGAGGACGTGCCGGGCGTCGGCAAGACCATGCTGGCGAAGGCCCTGGGCCGCTCGATCGCCTGCTCGGTCCGCCGGGTTCAGTTCACCCCCGACCTGCTGCCGTCCGACATCACCGGCGTCTCGGTGTTCAACCAGGAGACCCGCGACTTCGACTTCAAGCCCGGCGGCATCTTCGCCAACATCGTGGTCGGGGACGAGATCAACCGCGCCTCCCCGAAGACCCAGTCCGCGATGCTGGAGTCGATGGAGGAACGTCAGGTCTCCGTCGACGGCACCACCTACCTGCTCGAAGCGCCGTTCATGGTCGTCGCGACCCAGAACCCGATCGAGATGGAGGGCACCTATCCCCTGCCGGAGGCGCAGCGGGACCGGTTCATGGCCCGGATCGAGATGGGCTACCCGACCCCCAGCGCCGAGTTGGACATGCTCGACTCGCACGGCTCGTCCGATCCGCTTGAGTGCGCTGGAGCCGGTGACCGACGGCGAGACCGTGCGCGGTCTGATCGACGCGGTCAAGGGCGTGTACGTCAGTCCGGCCGTCAAGCACTACCTGGTCCAGGTCGTCAACGCGACCCGGAACTCGCGGGATCTGCGCCTCGGCGCCTCCCCCCGGGCCACCCTGCAGCTGCTCCGCGCCAGCCGCGCCCACGCGGCGCTGGCCGGCCGGGACTACGTCAGCCCGGACGACGTGTCCACCCTGTCCCCCTTCGTGCTCGCCCACCGGGTCCTGCCCTCCACCGACGCCCAGTTGGCTCGACGGACGGTGACCGAGATCGTCACCTCGGCGGTGAACTCGGTCCAGATCCCCGACCGCCGGTAGCGCCGTGCGGGCGATCTGGCGACTCTTCACCGGCCGCGGCCGGGTCTTCCTGCTCGGCGGGCTCCTGGTCGTGCTGCTCGCCATGGCCGCGGGCCAGCGCGACGTGATGCGGATCGGGATCCTGCTCGCGGTGCTACCCGTGGTGGCCGCGATCCTGGTCGCCCAGGCACGGCTGCGGATGACCTGCGAGCGGCTCGTCGAACCCGCCCGGGTACCGCTCGGCTCGCCGATGCGGGGCCGGATCACCATCGGTCAGGACGGGCTGCTGCCGGCGGCGATCCTGATGCTCGAGGACGCCGTACCGCGGGAGCTCGGGAACCGGCCGAGATTCGTGGTCGACCGCACCGGGATGAGCTGGCGCCGGGAGATCGAGTACCCGCTGCTCGGCCGGGTCCGGGGCCGCTTCCGTACCGGCCCGCTGATGGTCCGGACGGCGGATCCGTTCGGTCTGGTCCGGCTGGACCGCCGCTTCGTCGCGACCTCGGAGGTGATGGTGACTCCGCGGGTCGAGACGCTGCCGGCCATGCGCTCCGCCGGCGGGGCGGGCAGCACCGGCGAGGCCCGGCCGCACCGGATCGGCGTCGTCGGCCAGGACGACGCGCTGGTCCGGGAGTACCGCACCGGCGACGACCGGCGGCGGATCCACTGGCGCTCCACGGCCCGGATGGGCGACCTGATGGTGCGGCGCGAGGAGCAGGCCTGGGATCCGAGCGCGAGCATCATCCTCGACTCCCGCAGCAACGCCCACGCCGGCCGCGGCATGCACAACTCGATCGAGTGGGCCGTCTCCGCGGCCGCGTCCATCGCCCTGCACTTCCTCGAGGACGGGTTCAGCGTCGAGATCTACGAGGCGGAGGGGCCGATGCACATCAGTACGGCCTCCGGCCAGCACTCCTCCACCTCGGCGGAACTGGTGATGAACCGGCTGACCGACCTGCGGGCGCGGCCGACGACGACGCTGCACTACGCCGTCGAGACCGCGGCGATCGACCGGCCGGGCCAGCTAGTGGTGGCCGTACTCGGTCGGATGACCGCCCGACGACGCCGATTCGCTGCTGCGGGTGCGCCGCAACCGGGCTCAGGGCCTGGCCCTCGTGCTGGATGTCGACAGCTTCGCCGAGACACCGGCGGGCTCCCATGTCGCGGCCCAGCACGACCTGGCGACCAAGATCCTGCGGGAGAACCAGTGGCGGGTGATCGAGGTCAGCCGGGGCATGACCGTCGCCGAGGCCTGGGCGGGACTGGAGCAGTTGGGGACGGCCGCCTGATGCGCGCCACGGACCGGCTGATCGTCGCCGAGGTCGTCGCGGTGTTCCTGGCGACCTTCACCCTCACCCCGCTGACCAGCGACAACTCCTTCCTGGCGCTGAGCTGGGCGCTGATCCTGCTGCTCGCCGGACTCACCTTCGGGCTGCGCCGGTTCCGCATCGGCTCGGGCCTGGTCTTCGCGCGTGCAGGCGCTGGTGCTGATCGGCTACCTCACGGTGATGGCGCCGGCGCGCCCGCCTCGTCGGGCGGCCTGCCCACCCGCTACCTCTCGCTGTGGCTGAGCGGGATCGAGCACATCCAGACCCAATCGGCGCCGATGGAGGCCAACGCCGGCATCACGGTGATCTTCGTCAGCGTGATCGGCGTGATCTGGATCCTCACCGATCTGCTGGTCTCGGGTCTGACCCGGCCGATGTGGGGCCTCGCGCCGCCGTTGACCCTCTTCCTGGTGCCGGCCATCGGCCTGGGCACCGACACCGGAGCCCTGAACTTCCTGTGCATCGCGCTGGGGTACCTCGGCATCCTCATCGCGCAGGGCCTGAACTCGACCGCGCGCTGGACCCGCGGACTGTCCCGCGACACCGGCGGCACGGGCTCGGGCAGCTCGGTGGTGTGGCGGTCCGCGGCGTTGATCGGGACGCCCGCCGTGATCGGCACCCTGGTGCTCGGTCTGGCGCTGCCCACCCTGTCCCTGCCCGGGTTCGGTTTCGGCAGCGGGCCGGGCGGCGGGGGTCGGCTGCAGCTGACCGACCCGACGCTGGACCTGCGGCGCAACCTCAACCAGCCGGCCGACGCGGTGGTCATCCAGTACCAGACCGACCGGCCCGGCGGCATGTACCTGCGGATGGCCTCGCTGCCCGAGCTCAACAACTCCGGCTGGCACAACATCCCGATGCAGCTGTCCAGCGGCGGCAACCTGCCGGCGATCCCCGGTCTCAGCGGGGAGCCGGGTCAGCGCCGCTCGAGCACGATCCGGGTGCTGGACTTCCGCTCGGAGTACCTGCCGTTGCCGTACGCGCCGCGCAGCTTCCAGGCGCCGGGCGAGTGGGCGTTCGATCCGAACTCCCTCGTCGTGCTCGCCGGGAACGGGCGGGACCGGGCCGACGCGATCCGCAACCTGACGTACTCGGTGCAGAGCGTCGACATCGCGCCGAAGCCGTCGGAGTTGGCGACGGCGATCGCCGGGACGCCGGTGGACGAAGCCGTCACCAACGTGATCCCCCAGGGCTTCCCCGAGTCGGTCGTCTCCTTGACCAACCGGGTCACCGAGAACGCCGACACACCCATCGAGAAGGCTGCGGCGATCCAGGCGTACCTGCGCAGCGACCGATACACCTACAGCACCGAGCCGCAGCCGGGCAGCGGCTTCCAGGCCCTGGAGAACTTCCTGCTCCGGGACCGCCGCGGCTACTGCGAACAGTTCGCCGCGGCGATGGCCGCCATGGCCCGGGTGCTCAACATCCCGTCCCGGGTCGCGGTCGGCTTCCTGCCGGGCGAACGGCGCGGTGACATCTACGAGGTGTCGATCCGCGACATGCACGCGTGGCCGGAGCTCTACTTCGCCGGCTTCGGCTGGGTGCGCTTCGAACCGACTCCGTCCAGCGTGACGGGCACCGCGCCGGACTGGACGATCCCGAGCCCGACGACCCGGCAGCAACCCGTCCGACGGGCCCGAGCGAGCAGCCGAGTGCGGCCCAGCCCAGCGCCCGCGGCGACGAGTCGACCGCACCGAGTGCGGCCCCGGCCGACGCCACGGGCGGCGCCGGCTTCGACTGGCTGCGGACGCTGCTGGTCGGCTCCGCGGCCCTGCTGGTGCTGGTGCTGCTGGCCGCGCCCGCGACGATTCGGGTCCGGCGACGTTCGAGCCGGCTCGATGCCGAGGGGGACGCAGCCGAACAGGTCGAGTCGGCCTGGGCCGAGATCCGGGACACCGTCGTCGACCACGGCGGTGTCGTGGCCGAGCGGCTCGCCACGCGCCATCGGCACTGCGGTGGCCGAGCAGCTCGAGCCGTCGGAGTCGGAGAGCATGGGTCAGATCGCGACCCTGGTCGAACGGTCCCGGTACGCGCGGTCGGTCGACCTGCAGCCAGGCCCGGACGACCTGTCGACGATGACCACCGGCATCCGCCGCGGCATCGCGGCACCGAAGTCCGCGCTCCGGCGGGCCCTGGCCGTGGTGTTCCCGCGCTCGGTGTTCCCGCGCTGGCTCCGCCGGCCGTTCAGCCGCCGCTGACGGGGCCTCGCCCTGCCACGCGCAACCCGTCCCCGCTCCGACAGTGATCCCAGTACGCCTGACCGGTGGCACGGCGCATTCCACCGGTGCGAGCTACGGGGATCACTGGTCTGGGCGGGCGGCGGGGCGGAGCGCCGGCGGGCAGCTCCGGAGATGACGACGGCCCCTCCGGAGAGGGGCCGGTCTGGTGGTCGTGCGGGTGGTCGAGCGGGCTTCAGAAGCCGGATTCGTCGCGGCGCCGCTTCCAGCGCTCTTCCATCTTGTCCATGAAGCCCTGGCCGTCGCCGGAGCCGGAGGACTGCGGGGCGCGGGGGCGGGGAGCGTTCTTCCGCGGATCCGGACCGGAACCGACGTGCTGCCACGAGTAGATGGCGGTGACCGCGGCGGCGACCATGATCACGAAGCCGAGCACGCTGAGGGCGATGTGGGTGGACATCCCGACGACGAGCAGACGCGAGTCCGACGAAGAATCCGACGCCGGCGATGGCGGCCCGGCGGCGATGAACGCGGCGAACACCGGTACCGCGAAGCGTGTTGACCAGCTTCGGATCCTCGGCGGCAAGCGCGGCTTCCATCTGCTCGAGAAGCCGCTGCTCCTCCTCTGAGAGAGCCACTGCCACCTCCTCGGTGTCTCGGTCTCGGCACCGGCGGCAACCGGTCCCGGGGAGAAGCCCTCCGGGACAATTCCGGGTCGGCCTCGATACGGATTCCGCGCACCACTGGTTTCGCCCTGATGAGCGATCTTTGATCAGTGTAGGCGGACCCAGGGCGAGATGAAACCCGCGGGCTGAAACAACCCCGACTCGTTATCCACAGGATGCGGCGTCGGTCGTCGTCAGGCTGGATGAGCGCCGGCCCGCTGGCCGGTTTCGTGGCCGCGCCGGGTCAGCACGGCACGCTGGACGGCGGCCGGTCCGAAGCGCCCGACGGCGGCGTCGACGGCCTGATCCGCCTCGTGCCAACCTCGCTCCGGATCGGTCAGCCGCGGCTGCCGGAACGCGCGGCCTGCGTCCAGCAGACCCTCGACCCGGACCCCGACCCGACGGATCCGGGCGCGATCGAGCCCCAGCCGCTCGTACAGCCGGACGGCCTCGGCGTAGATGTCGGACGTCACGTCGGTCGCCGTCGGCAACGTGGCGGACCGGGTGAGTTCGCTGAAGTCGGCGAAGCGCACCGAGAGGGTCACCGTGCGGCCGACGAATCCGGCCTTGCGCATCCGGCTCGCCGTCCGGTCGGCCATCCGCAGCAGCTCGCGACGAACGACGGCCGGGTCGTCGGTGTCGCGACCGAACGTCTCCTGGGAGCCCACGCTGCGCTCCGGCTCGGTGGCCACGACCCGCTGGCCGTCCCGTCCCCAGGCCAGGTGGTGCAGTCCGACCCCGGCGTGCGGCCCGAACGCGCGGCGCAGGGTCCCCCGCGGGGTGTGCGCCAGGTCGGCCACGGTGAAGAGCCCGAGCCGGTTGAGCCGCTCGGTGGTGGCCGGCCCCACGCCCCACATCGCCTGGACGGGCAGCGGGTGCAGGAAGGCGACCACCCGATCGGGGCGCACCTCGACCAGCCCGTCGGGTTTGGCCTGCCGGGAGGCGATCTTGGCGATGAACTTGTTCGGCCCGATCCCGACCGAGCAGGTGATCTGCTGCTCGTCGGCCACCACGGCCCGGAGGTACTCCCCGATCTCCGGCGGTGAGCCGAACATCCGCAGCGACCCGGTGATGTCGAGGTACGCCTCGTCGATGGACGCGGCCTCCACCACCGACGACACCGACCGGAACACGGCGACGATGGCCTTCGAGACCGCGCTGTAGGCGTCGAAGTCGGGCCTGATGAAGGTGGCCCTGGGCGCCAGCCGCCGGGCCTGCGTCGAGGAGATCCCCGACCGGACGCCCGCCGCCCGCGCCTCGTAGCTCGCCGAGAGCACGACGCCGCGGGGCGATCCGCCGACGATCACCTGGGTGCCGCGCAGTTCGGGTCGGTGGCGCAGTTCCACCGACACGTAGAAGGCGTCCATGTCGACGTGCATCACGATCCTGCTGGTCCGGCGACGACATGCGCTCAATCGTACAGGCGTTCGATACGCCGAGCTAGCGCCGCACCGCGAGCACGTGCAGTTGCGGGGCCATGGCCCGGAACGCGGCGTCGGTGCTGATCTCGTACTCCAGAGCGAGCAACTCGTCGTACGCCCGGGCGTCGTCGATCGCCGCACCGGGTACGTGGTCGGCGACCGCGCCGATCCCGTGCAGCTCCCGCACCGCGAAGCCGGACCGGGCCACCGTGTCGAGCATGGCTCGCGTGGTCCAGCGGATCGACGGCGTAGCTGCGCCGGGCCTCCTCGATGTGCCCGAGCAGCGCCTGCGCCAGTACCGTCGCCGCCCGCTGCGGCACCAGCAGGCTGAGCAGCCCGTGCGGCCGGAGCACCGTCGCCATGCCGGCGAGGGCGAGGGGCACCGAGTCGACGACCTCGAGGACCCGGTGGCAGACCACCACATCGGCGACCGACCGACCCACCAGATCACCCAGGTCGGCGGCGTCCCCCTGTCGGCCGACGATCCGACCCTGCAGACCCGCCTCGGCCGTCCGCCGCTCGAGCGAGGCCAGCGCGTCCGGGCTTGGATCGACCACGCTGACCCGGTGCCCCTGCGCGGCCAGCTCGATCGCCCAGGCGCCCGTACCCCCACCGACGTCGATCACGTCGAGTTCGCGGTCACCCCCGAAGTCGGCCACCTGCCGGGCCAGCAACTGGTGCAGCAGGGCGGCGGAGATGGAGCGCCGGCGACGCGCCTCGGCCATCCTCACCTCCGCAGTGGTCGGGCTAGGGAATGTAGTAGTACGGGTTGGGCAGCTTGTGCTGGCACTCCCCGTAGCCGCCCTCGAGGTCGGAGTTCTGGTCCCCGACGTTCGCGATGATCGTGTAGCCCTGCTGTTCGATCTTGGCGCGTGCTCCGGACTTGTACGGCACCACCGACGGCTCCGGCGGGCCGCCGACCGGATGGAAGGTGCTGGGTCCGAACTGCGTGTAGCCGACCTTCTTCAGGTTCGCCTCGGTGACGGCCTGCAGCGCCGTCGAACGGCCGGTGATGAAGAAGACCGTGACGTCGGCCTGGCGGGCGGCCCGATAGAGCTTCAGCGTCGGGGCGAGCGCGGGGGTGCTCTCCTTGTCCGCCTGCTGCGCGAACAGGGTCGACAACAACGGGCTGTTGCGCAGGAAGTCCACCGACAGCATCCAGTCGTAGTTGGACAGCGCGGTCTCGTCGATGTCGAGGACCAAGGCCGGCTTCTCGACGCCTTTGCGGACCCGCTCCAGGCAGGTCTCGGCGTCCTCGGCCATCTCGGCCACGTCCTTGAGGTACTCCCCGCTGTCGTGGTAGGCCTCCAGCTCGGTCTTGATGTCGCTCAGGTTCGCCTCGAGCGGGTCGACCGGCTCGGGCTGCTGGTTCGTGTCGCCGCCGGGCCACGTCGGGGCCGGGGTCGCGCTGGCGGAACCGGACGCCGAGCCCGAGGCCGACGGCTCCGGGCCCTCGGAACCGCCGCCGGTGTTCTCGGGCATCCCGCAGCCGGCCAGCAGCAGCGCGGCGGTGGCAGCGGCGACGAGGCCGGCCCGGCAGAGCGCTGGAGGCCGAAGAGCCGCGGGGGGTCGCGGAGGTCACGGCGGCAGCCTAGCGACCAGAACTCCCGGGACTCGCGTGCCAACCCTGCTCGCCGCAGTGGCCCGAGGTCGCGACGCTCCCGCTCCGCCCAGTCAGAGCTTGCCGATCGGAGCGGGGGGCCGGACATCGGTGTACGCGGACTGCCGGAAGCCGCTGGCGTGCTCGGTGACGGGCCCCGGATCGGGCTCGCCGCCCGACGCCGCCGGCGGAACCAGCGCCCGCCGGACGGCGGCCGACGCCTGGTCGGTCCGCCCGGTCTCGTCGAGGGTGTGGCGCCAGATCTCCAGCAGCGCAGCGAGATCCCACGCCCCGGTCGCCCGCAACGACACGCCACGCGGGCCGGTCCGGCGGAGGATGCCGCGGACGAGGAGCAGCCAGGAGGAGAAGACGACCTCGGCGTACGGGCCCTGCACATCGGAGAAGAACGTCGCGTCGACCGGCCCGGTGCTGTCGTCCAGGGTCAGGAACACCACCCGCCGCCCGGACCGGATCGGCGGGGTCTGGATGGCCACCTTGACGCCGCCGACGAGCAGCTCGCTCCGGCTGCGGCGGCGCAGCAGCTCGGCGGAGAAGGTGACGCCGAGCGCCCGGAGCAGCGGCAGATAGTCCCCGACGACGTGCTCACGTGCGTCCAGGCCGAGGATGTCGAGTTCGTTCCGGACCCGTTCGGCGGTCGTCAGTTCGGGCAGTCCGGTGGCGACCAGTTCGTCGTCCCCGAGCAGGCCCAGATCCAGCGGCAACTGGATCTCCTGCGGCGCCGGATCGGGGGCGGTCCCGGACTGGCGCGCGGGTGCGGGCGTACGGATCGCCCGTCGGGTCCGCCGGGGTCGGTGCCGGCAGGGCGCGGCGGCCCCGGGCCGGCCGCCGGCGGTCCACCCGGTCGCCCCGGCCGAGGTCGGCGACGGCCAGCAGCAGGTCCCGGCTCGTCAGCCGGCCCCGCGGGCCGAGGGCACCGGCGTCCGGGCTGATCCCGTACAGGGCGTCGAAACCGCCCGCGAGGACCAGCCGCTCCACCACCGGCTGGGACACCCGGGCTCGGGTCCAGAAGTCCGGCAGCGACTGGTACGGCTGGCCGGCGCCGATGCGTTCGATCTCGGTCTGGTTGATGCCCCGGACGTCGGCGAGCGCGATCCGGATGCCGTAGCCGGTGGGACTCGGGGCGCGCTCCACCTCATACGTCGGGCGGCTCGCGTTCACGTCGAGACCGAGCACCGCCACCCCGAACCGCCGGGCCTCGTCCAAGATCAACCGCTTCGGGTACATGCCGGGGTCATGGGTGAGCACCCCGGCCAGGAAGTGCGCCGGATGGTGCGTCTTGAGCCAGGCGGACTGGTAGGTGGTCAGGGCGAAGGCCGCCGCGTGCGCCTTGCAGAAACCGAACGAGGCAAAGGCCCTGAGGATCGCCAAGCTGCGCTCGACCACCGGCGGCGGGAAGTGCCGCGCGTGCGCCCGGGAGCGGATCCGGCCGGCGATCTCGTCCGCGATCGTCGGAGTCGCCGAAGCCGCGGCGCAGCTGCTCGGCCGCGGCCAGGGTGCATCCGGTCAACTCCGCGATGATCTTGATCACCTGCTCGTGGAAGACCACGACGCCGGCGGTCTCGCTCAGGTGCGGATCGAGCGCCGGGTGCAGCAGCTCGCGACGCCGCCAGCCGTGCCGGGACTCCAGGAAGGGGACGATCATGTCGCTCTGCACCGGTCCGGGCCGGAACAGCGAGATGTCGATGACCAGGTCGTTGAAGGTCTCCGGCGCGAACTTGCCGACCAGTTCGCGCTGCCCCGGCGACTCGATCTGGAAGCAGCCGAGCGTCTGGGCCCGCTGGATCAGGTCGAAGGTCGGCTCGTCCTGCCACGGCACGGTGTCGAGATCAACGCTCACGTCCTCGGTCCGGTGGATCTCGGTCAGCGCGTGGGCCATGGCCGACTGCATCCGGATCCCGAGCACGTCGAGCTTGAGCAGTCCGAGGTCCTCCACGTCGTCCTTGTCGAACTGGCTCACCGGGAAGCCGCCGAAGCTCGCCTCGACCGGGGTCCGGTCGAGCAGCGTGAGGTCGCTGAGCAACACCCCGCACGGGTGCAGCGCCAGGTGCCGGGGCAGTCCGTCCAGCGATTCGACCAGGTCGAACAGCAGGTCGAGCCGACGCTCGCGCCAGTCCGAGCGAGCGCAGTTCCGGCAGGTCGCGCAGGGCGGCCCGGGCGTGCTTGGCCCGCAGGTGCGGGAATGCCTTGGCGATCGCGTCGATCTCCAACGGGGGCAGGGAGAGCGCGGCGCCGACGTCGCGGACCGCGTGCCGGATCCGGTACGTGTCGAGCATGGCCACGCAGGCGACCCGCTGACCGCCGAAGCGCTCCAAGATCATCTCGTACACCTCGGTGCGCCGCTCGGACTCCACGTCGAGGTCGATGTCGGGCAGGCTCGTCCGGTGGACGGAGAGGAACCGTTCCATCAACAGGCCCAGTTCCAGCGGCTCCACCGCCGGAGATGCCGAGCACGTAGTTGATCACGCTGCCCGCGCCCGATCCGCGCGCCGCGCAGCGGATGCCGCGGGCGGCGATCAGAGCGACGACGTCGGCGACGGTGAGGAAGTACGACGCGTACCCCAGCTGCTCGACGACGGCGAGTTCGTCCGCCAACCGGTCGGGGGCCGCGGTACCGGGCCCCGGGTAGCGCCGGTGCAGCCCGGCCTCGCACCGAGTCCGCAGCACGGCCATCGCCGCCGCCCTGCCGGCCGCGGTGGCTTGGGACAGCAATCGCCCGTCGGCGTCGGTGACCGCGAGCTCGGGCAGGTGCGGTGTCCCGATTCCGAGGTCTCGCTCGGGATCGAGCACACAGCTCAGCGCGACGGCCCGGGTCGCCGCAAGAAGCTGCCGGCCGCCCCGTTCCCCCCGTCCGGCCCGGTGGGCCACCTCGTCAGCGAGCAGGGCCATCTCCTTGCCGGCCTTGAGGTACCCCTCCGCGTTGCCGCGCTCGACGTGCCGTCGGTCGAGGGCGACCAGCCGGCGGGAGGCGTCGAGCACATCCAGAGTGGGCCCCAGCCAGCGATCGGCCATCCGTACCTGGTTGGTCAGCACGGCGGTCGTCCCGCGCCGGTCGGCGAGGGCGAGCAGTCGGGCGGCGTGGGTCAGCGATCCCGGCCCCACACCGCCGCGGAGCTGATGGGTGACGGCGATGACGAGGTGGTCGGGTTCGATCAGTTCGGTCCAACGGTGGAGGGCATCCTCGGCGAGATCGGACCGGTCGGCGGCCACCGCTGCGCCGACGTCGGAGTCGGCACCCAGCAGGACCCTGAGGTGGCCGGCGGTAGCGGCGCTGGCGACCTGCGCCGCGGTGGTCTGGGGCCGACCACGCTCGCCGTGCAGGTGGGCTGCGGAAATGAGCCGGCAGAGGGCGGCCCACCCGTCCCCGTCCCGGGCGAGGACGCAGACCCTCGTCGTGGCGCGCTCCCGAGTCGCCCCGCCACGCACCGGGGCCCTGGTTCTGGCTGTGGTCTGGGGCGCGGCAGGTTGCAGCGCGAGGTCGACCCCGACGATCGCGCCGATCCGGAAGCGCCGGCAGGCCTGGACGAAGCGGATCGCGCCGTAGAGACCGTCGCGGTCGGTGAGGCCCAGCAGATCCATCTCGTACTCCGCGGCCCGTTCGACCAGGGTGTGCGGCTGGGACGCGCCGTACCGCATGGAGTACGCCGAGGCGACCCGGAGGTGGACGAAGGGGTCGGACATCGGCTCCTCGCCCGGTTCAATCGAGCACGGTGCGCAGGCGCCAGCGGCCCGTGCCGGAGGCGTACGCGAGCTCGCAGACCCCGTGCTGGCCGGAACGGCCCGGGGCGGCGACGACTCGCCAGATCTCGTGTTCGTCGGTGCGATCGTCCCGTTCGTCGGTGACCACATCCCCGCGGACGGCGCGGGCGGCGGGACCGTCCCACCACTCGCCGGTCTCGAGCCAGCGGCTTTCGATCGCCCGGACCGACCACAGGCGGTTGCGCCACAGGAATTGTGCGGGCCCTTCTTCACCGGCCACGAGCCCGGGCTTGACCTCGATGGGTTCGTCGTAGCGGCGCGCACTCATGGACAACAGGACTCCTCCGGGACGAAACTCGCGTCGTGCTCGGTCTCGACCCCGGTTGGCGGCCTCGGTGCGGACAGGGGGTCGAGGTCCGTCCGCACCGAGGCGCGCTTGCGACGCATGCCGCAAGCAGTGCGCCGTAGTCCGAAGCCGTCCGAGGCCCTTCCCCAAGTGCCTGATTCGAACGCACTTTCGAACTAGGACTACTGTACCCCGCGCCACCGACAATCCGTCAAGCTCGGCGCGTCGGCCTCGTGGGAGGGCGATCCGGCGGGGCGTCGGCGGGGCGTCCGGCGAGGCGCCGCGATTGGACCGAACTCAGACCGGGATGTGGTGTCGCTGGCGGATGCGCTGGTTGATCAGCGGTTGTCGTCCGCGGTCTTGCCAGCGGGGTGGCCGCCACTCAGGCAGTCCGTCGGTGTTGATGATGGCGGTCCAGCCGGCTTGGACGAAGTAGGCGTGGTGGTAGCCGCAGAGCAGGGTCAGATCGTCGATGTCGGTGCAGCCGCCGAACGCCCAGCCGATCAGATGGTGCCGTTCGCACCATTGCGGGGGGACGGTGCAGCCGGGGAAGGAGCAGCCGCCGTCGCGGGCGATCAACGCCAAGGTTTGACTCACACTGGCACAGCGGCGGGTGCGGCCCAGGTGCAACGGCCGGCCTCTGCCGGTCATCACGATCGGCACGATCTCGGCTTCCGCGGCCAACCGGAGCGCTTCCGCGATCGACAACACCTCACCGGTGCTCGTTTCCACCGTCTCCGACCCGAACCCGTACGTGGCGCCGCAGGCATCGGTGCTGAGCCCGGACGCCTTCCGAACGGCTCGGTCGGTGGCTTGGTGGGTGGCGGTACGGAGTTGGTCTTCGGTCATGGTGATGATCACCGTCGCCGGCGTGCCGCCCGAGGCGGGCACGTCCCCGGCCCGCAACAGCCGGGTACAGGCCTCGTCCAACCCGTCGTGCAGCCGTTGTTCCCGACTCCGCGGGTCCGGCACTGCCCGTTCGCCGCCCTGCGGGCCCGGCTCCACCGTGGGCCGGGGGGCCGCCAACGGCTCCAACACCGCCCGCACCCGGGCCGCAGCGGCCGGGGTGAGGCGGCCCTCCAGCTTCGTCATCCCATCCCGGCAGCGGCCCAGGTGCAACGCCCGCCGGTCCTTCTGGACCGCGTCCCGCGGCCGGGATCCGTCCGGATCGAGGTGATCCAGGATCCGGTCACAGACCTTGCCGAGCTCACCGGGTTCGAAGACCCGGCCATGCCCCACCAGGATCCGCTCCGTGTCGACCACCTGCGACGGGGCGAAGATCTCGACCTTGGTCAACGTCCGGTCGATCAGATCCACCGCGAACGGGCCGATCTCACCGGCCGCCTGCGCCGCGGCCAGTGCGGGCCGCACCGCCGGCACCGGCTCCCCCACCATCGAGGTCCGCGGCCCCAGCGCCGCCGCGGCGCGGACCCGGCGCTTCGCGTCCCCGTAGGAGATCCGCAACGCCTGCGCCACCAGCTTCTCCACCGACGACACGCAATGCTTCTCGGTCAACCCGCAGTGCTGCACCGCCTGGATCAACAGATGATCCGCCTGCCACAACGAATTCCGGAACCCCTCCAACTGCTGCAACGCCGGCAGGATCTCGTCCTCCGAAATCCCCTGCATCAGCGACTCCAGCAGCAGCGCCTTCGCTGCTTCCAGTTCCGCGAACCCGGGGACCTCCGACATGACCAATACGTATCAGAACAAGTGTTCGAATACGAGAGTCCATCGCGTCGATTTCTCAACCTGACAAGGAGATCCGGGCGATCGGAAGTTGATCTGGCGACCCGGTCCGCTCGGAGCAACGGGCGGCAGCTCGAGCGGCCGCGCGCCGTACCAGAGCCACGCGTCAACGGGGTCGCAAATGAGCTCACGGAGCCGCGGTCGCACCAAGGTTCAGTCGCCCCAGCCCATGGGGAAGACCTCGAACGATGTGGCCATCGGCACCCCCAGCCGCTGCCCGGTCGGCCGGGCACCGCCCTCCAGGAACTCCCGAGGGTCGAAGAACTCCCACCCGAGCCCGTCGATGTACGCGCCGTGCGCTTCCAGCGAAGCGACCCCCCGATCGAACGTGGCCGTCGTGTCGACCCCGTGGGTCGAGAGCGGTGAACTGGCCGCCCAGACCTCCTTCACGCCACCCCACGGTTCGATCTCGTCGACCAGTTGCTCGGGGAAGACCCAGCGGTTGCCGGAGTCGCGGACCGCGTCCAGGGTGGCCCGGCCGACCGCGATGTGGTCGGCCTGGTTGAGGTTCTTCCCGCCCCAGGTGTCACGGAAGTTGTTGGTGATGACGATCTCCGGCCGGTGTCGGCGAACCGCAGCACAGATCGCGCGGCGGAGCGGGACCCCGTACTCCAAGATCCCGTCCGGCAACCCGAGGAAGTCCACCACGTCGACGCCGACGATCCGGGCCGACTCGATCTGCTCGGCCTCGCGCACGGCCCGGCACTCGTCGGGAGACATACCGTCGATGCCGGCCTCACCACTGGTGACCATCGCGTAGACGACCGTCTTGCCCTGATCGGTCCACCGGGCAATCGCGGCCGCGGACCCGAACTCCAGATCGTCCGGGTGAGCGACGACGCAGAGCGCCCGCTCCCACGACTCGGCGACCGGCTGCAGGTCCGGTTCCGGCTTCACTTCCGACTGGGCATCCACTGCGGGTTCCGACACAGTGCACAGCGTAGGAGCCGGAGTCGGGGGACTACCGTCGCGTCCCATGGACGTGTCCAACTGTCGCGCTCCGCGCTCTGCGGCCCGGGGTTCCGCTGCTTCTCACTCGTTCGTCACGATTCCGGGCGACGAAGCCTTCCGCGCCGACAGCAGGCGCATCGCCCGGAAGTCGCTCCGCACTCCCGAGAGGCTCCACCCATGACCGGGTTCGAACTCGAGCGCTTCGTCACCGCGCAGGACCGCGGAGGCACGTACGAGCAGGCGTTGGCGGAGTTGCGGCACGGTCGCAAGACCGGCCACTGGATGTGGTTCGTGTTCCCGCAGGTCGCGGGCCTCGGGCAGAGCCCCACCTCGCGGCAGTTCGCCATCGCCTCGCGCGCCGAGGGTCAGGCCTATCTGGATCACCCGGTGTTGGGATCGCGACTGCGGGAGTGCGCGACGGTGGTGGCGGCGACGGCCGGGCGGACCAGCGAGGAGATCTTCGGGGGCATCGACGCCCAGAAGCTCCGCTCGTCCATGACGTTGTTCGCGCGGGTGGCGCCGACCGAGGCGGTCTTCCAGCGGGTGCTCGACCGCTTCTTCGATGGCCAACCCGACTCCCTGACCGACAGGCTGCTCTCCGGGGCGTCGAACTGACTCCTGCACAGTCTGATCGGATTGAATGGGCCCATGACGGAGCTCCACCTCGAGCCGCAGTTCGGTGACGAGGCGTTCACCCTGCTATGGACCGGTTTGCGCCGGGCCGACAAGCACCACGTCGGCTCGGTCGGCAGCGACTACCCGCTGCTCCAGCTCTGTGAGGAGATCACCGATGCGGCCAAGGCCTTCGCACCGAAGCTGCGGACAAAGGGCAAGATCGCCGGCTACCTGACCGCGTACGGCGGGCTGGGCGTCGAGGCGCCGCGCTGGACGAGCCAGGAAGTCCTCGAGCCGGCCGAGCCGGCCGAGCCGGCCGAGCCGGCCGCGGTGCTGGCTCGTGCGCTGCCGGTCCTCCGCGAGGCTCAGTGGCGGGCGACGCCGGACAAGGCGGCCGACTCCGTGCCGTGGACGTCCGGCCTGATCGGTACCGTCGCCGCGACGCTGCAGGCCTGCGCCGACCTCGGCGTCCGGCACGCACACAGCGTTCAGCTCGCGCTGGGGGTCTTCGCCGATCCAGATAACCGTGCCTGCGAGGCACTCGCCGCAGCCACGGACGTCTCCCGTGACACGGCCCTCGCCCGGCTCGCCGCCCTGCCCACCGCCGGAGTGGACGCCGAGCCGTGGATCCCGGCCGTTGCCCGACTGCATGAGGACCACGCGGTGGCGGACGCGAAACCGGGTCTTTTCGGTCGGATCTTCCATCACCACGACGTTGCCTCCACGTCGCCGGCGCTGCAGGCGGAGGCCGTCCGGCAAGCAGTGCGAGCCGGCGCCACGCAGATCGACGAGCGGCACCTGCTGCTCGCCGTGCTCTCCCTGCACGAACAACTGGCCACCGCCGGCACGTTGTTGGCCGAGAGCGCGGCGCCGGACAACCGGGCCGGAGACCTCTTGGCGCCGTCCGGTCTCACCGCCGGCCCCTTGTCGGCGACCCTGATGGCGCCGGATCTGCTACCGCCGTTCTGGCCTCAGCCGGACGTCTCGGCCTGGACCCCGGCCGCCGCGGCCGTCTTCCGCGGCTCGCTCGGTACAACCGACCTCCTCGCCCGTCTCCTCGACGAGCCGGCGGCAGCCGCCCTGCTCGACGTGGTGCCTGGCACGAGCGACGCGCTTCGGGAGTCCTTGGCCACTGTCTGAGCAGGATGTCCGGGACGCGGGACCGGCGTAGGCTCAGTCCATGACGGGCGGATTCGGCCGGCTGCTACGCAGCCTGTTCGCGGACGGCCGCCCGCGGGTGGATCTGGTGGACGTCGTCGGCGGGGCGAGCGCCGCCGAGGAGCACGCGCTTCTCCGCCGGATCGCGGCCGAGGCGGTGATCCTGCAGGACGAGGCCGAACTGGCGCTCAGCCGAGCCCGGGCCCGGGCGCCGCTGGGTCAGATCGCCCCGCAGGCCGGGCCGCTGGTCCACCGGTTCTTTCGGCTCCGCGATCGGCTGCCGACGCGGTGTCAGGACTCCGACGACGAACGGCTACGGGTCACCCTCGACGTGATCCTGCACCATCACGCGATGATGGTCGCGACCGCGCTGGACCTGTTGGCATACGAGTATCGCTCCGAACAGGTGGCCAGCGCCGTCGAATCCATGCGCATGGGCGAACCCGCTCGCCGGCTGGACGAGATCTACACCCAGCTAGCCGCAACGGGATAGCTCGACCTGAACGGGCCTTGGACCAAACCGCCGGACCGCCCGACTCTCAACGCTCGTCGGTCGGCGCAGCCGAATGCCGGTCAGTGTGGCCGAGATCCCGGCCCGGGGCGACCCGGTCACGCACCAGCCGCTTGAGTTTGCCGATCTCGGGGAAGCCACCGTCCGCCTTGCGATCCCAGACGATCTCGTCGTCGATCGCCACGGTGAAGACCCCACCCGTACCGGGGCGTAGGCCGAGTTCGCCGATGTCGGTGGTGAAGCTGGTCAACAGCTCCTGCGCCACCCAGGTCGCACGGAGCAACCAGCGGCACTGGGTGCAGTAGGTGATCACCACCCGCGGTCCTGGCGCCTCACTCACAGTCGCAGCGCCGACAGGTGCGGGGCGACCTCAGTGGCGGCCTCCTCGCCGTACGCTGCGGCGAAGCGCTTCGCGAAGCTGCCGCCGAAGCGGTACTCCTGGGTGCCGACCACGGAGATCACGTAGCTGGACAACAGGCAGCCGACCTGAGCGCAACGCTCCGGTGGCAGGTCCCACGACAGTCCGGCGATGAATCCGGCCCGGAAGGCGTCGCCCACGCCGGTCGGGTCGAGCTTGGCGGTCTCGGGAGCGATCGCGACGTCGATCGGCTTTTCCCCCTTGATCTCCACCCGGGCGCCCTTCTTGCCCCGTGTCATCACGCGAACGCCGACCCGGGACACGATCTCGTCGTGCGACCAGCCGGTCTTCTGGGTGATCAGCGTGTCCTCGTAGTCGTTGCTGAACAGGAAATCCGCTCCGTCGATCAATCGGATGATGTCGGGTCCGTCGAGCCACGCCATCTGTTGCGACGGGTCGGCGATGAAGCGGTAGCGGCGGGTCCGGCACTCGTCGGTGTGCCGCTGCATCGCCTCGGGATCGTTGGGCGAGATGATCACCAGATCCAACCCGCCCACCTGGTCGGCAATCGGCTTCAGCTCGATCTGGCGCGCCTCGGCCATGGCGCCGGTGTAGAACGAACCGATCTGGGCGTTGTCCGCATCGGTGGTACAGACGAAGCGAGCGGTGTGTTTGGTCTCGGAGACGTGAATGGGCCAGGTCAGGACGCCGTGCCGGTCCAGCCAGGCCCGGTACTCCCCGAAGTCCTCCCCCACCGACCCCACCAGCAGCGGGTTGAGGCCCAGCGCGGCCAGGCCGAAGCTGATGTTCGGCGCGATGCCACCACGCTTGATCTGCAGATCCTCGACCAAGAAGCTCAGCGAGATCTTGTCCAGGTGCTCGACCACCAGAGATTCGGCGAAGCGTCCCGGAAAGGTCATCAAGTGGTCCATGGCGATGGACCCGGTCACGGCGATCTGCACGCGCCCTACCTTAGAGGCTGCTCGTGCGTCTCGAATGCTCCAGACCGGGCGCTTCCTCCTCGATCGTCGTCACCGCCCAGCAGCAATCGAGACACCCGACACTCGCAGCCTGTAACTCAGAGGTCGAGGGCTCGGGCGATCGGGACCCCGGGTCGATAACAGAGGTGCAGGTAGGAGGGTGCGTCGAGCACCGTGAGGTCGGCGCGGGCGCCCACCGCGATCCGGCCGATGTCGTCGCGGCGCAATGCCTTCGCGCCCCCGACCGTTGCGGCGAGCAAGGCCTGCGCGGGTGTGAAGCCCATGTCCCGCACGGCGAGAGCGATCATGAACGGCATCGAGGAGGAGTAGCAGGTACCGGGATTGCAGTCGGTGGCCAACGCGAGGGACACCCCGGCGTCGTGCAGTCGGGCTCCGTCGGGATAGGGCGAGCGGGTACTGAACTCCACGCCCGGCAGCAGGGTCGCCACGGTGGTCCCGGCAGCGCCGGCGAGGGCGTCGACATCGGCGTCGCTCAGATACGTGCAGTGGTCCACGCTGGCCGCGCCCAACTCGACCGCGAGCTGCACCCCGGGTCCGGGGCCCAGCTGGTTGCCGTGCACCCGCAGCCCCAGCCCCGCGGCGCGGCCCGCCTCGAGCACGGTCCGGGCCTCGTCGCCGTCGAACGCATGCGGCGATGCGGGCTCGCAGAACACGTCGATCCAGCGGGCGTACGGAGTCGCAGCAGCGAGCATCTTCCCCATGACGAGATCCACGTAGCCGGCGCGGTCCGCCCGCCACTGCGGCGGCACCACGTGCGCACCGAGGAACGTGGTCTCGGGCGTGAACTCGCTGGCGATCCGGAGGGCCCGGACCTCGGCGTCGACGGTGAGTCCGTATCCGCTCTTGATCTCCACCGTGGTCGTGCCCTGGGCTCGCATCTCCGCGACCCGGCCCGCAATCAGCTCACGCAGTTCGTCGTCGGTCGCGGCGCGAGTCGCGGCCACCGTGGTGGCGATGCCGCCGCCGTCGTACGGCTCACCTGTCATCCGCGCCGCGAACTCCGCCGCCCGGTCGCCCGCGAACACCAGGTGGGCATGGGAATCGACGAAGCCCGGGACGAGGGTGCGACCGTCGAGGTCGATCCGCTGATCCGACGGCGGTGCGTCCGCCACCGGTCCGACCCAGGCGATCCGTCCGTCGTCGATCGCCACCGCCGTCTGGTGCCGCAGGCCCAGGCCGTCCTCGCCGGTGCCGTCGCAGGTCACCAACTCACCGATGCCGGTGATCACAGTCGCCGTCATGAGCCAGCCTCCGAATCCGTCAGCGCATCGGCCAGCAGCGCCGACACCGCGCCGAGCCGGTGTTCGCCCTCGCGCACGACCGGTTGCCCGCCGACATAGACCTCGCGTACGTCGGCGGCGGTGGCCGCGTACCCGATCTGCCCGGGGCGGCTGCCGGCGGTCCGGACCGAGCCAGAGTCCACAACCACGAAGTCGGCGAGGGCCCCGACCGCGAGCCGACCCCCGTCGGGGCGACCCAGACTGGCGTAGCCGGCACCGGTCGCCGCCGTCATCAACTCCACCGGAGTGAACCGGCCGCGCTCGTTGCTGATCAGGCGTTCGTGCATCTCCAGGCCTCGGATCTCCTCGAACATGTCGATCACCGCGTGCTGGTCCGACCCCAGACACAGGCTGCTGCCCGCCGCCGCCAGGGCCGTTGCCGGGCCGATGCCGTCCGCGAGATCCCGTTCCGTGGTCGGGCAGAAGCAGGAGCGGGTACGGGTCGACCCGAGCCGCGCGATGTCGGACGGCGTGAGGTGCGTGGCGTGCACCGCGGTCGTCTGCTCGCCGAGCACCCGGTGCCGCTCGAGCAGTTCGGTGGGGGTGCAGTCGTAATGAGCGAGGGTGGCCGTGTTCTCGGCCGGCTGCTCACTCAGATGGACGTGCAACGGGCCGGTGCCCGCGCCGGCCACGACCCCGTCGAGTTGATCCGCGGGCACCGCCCGGACCGAGTGAATCGCCGCCCCCTTGATCACGCCGTCGGGCGCGTCCCAGGCTGCGGCCCGGGCCGCCCAGTCCCCGGCATCTCCGTCACTGAAGCGACGCTGGACGGGGTCCAGCGGCTCATGACCGGACCCCGTGAGCCCGCCGGTGAGATAGCAGGCGTCCAACAGTGTCAGCCGGATTCCAGCATCCGCGGCGGCCGCGGCCAGGGCGTCGTTCATGGCGTTGGGGTCGGCGTAGCGGCGGCCGTCGTGATCATGGTGCAGGTAGTGGAACTCGCCGACCGCCGTCATCCCGGCCAGCACCATCTCGGCGTACACCGCCCGGGCCAGCGCGAAGTACCGGTCCGGATCCAGCTGGGCCGCGACGGCGTACATCTGCTGCCGCCAGGTCCAGAAGGTCCCGCCGTCGCCGTGCGTACGTCCCCGCAGCGCCCGGTGGAACGCGTGGCTGTGCGCGTTGGCGAAGCCGGGCAGGACGACGCCGGGCAGGCGTTCGTCGCCAGGTGCAGCGGGACCGATCGACACGGCGGCGAACCGCTCGTGCACCACCTCGAGCCGGACGCCGGGCTGTGGCCCGCCGGGCAACCAGGCCCACGCGGCCCAGAAGCTGCTCACGACGGTGCCCCCGCCAGGTCGGCCAGGACCGCCGTCAGCGCGGCGACGCCGGCCAGGCAGTCGTCGCGCTCGGCGAACTCAGCCGGCGAGTGCGAGATGCCCGTCGGATTGCGAACGAAGATCATCGCGCTCGGAATCCCTGCCGTGGCGAGGATCCCAGCGTCGTGGCCGGCCCCGGTCCCGAGCAGCGGGGCGTCGGGCAGCACGCTCTGCAGCCGCTGGGCAAGCGTCAGATCGAAGCGGGTGGTCGACGTCCAGGACTCCTCCGTCACGGTCGCCCCGAACTCGGCGGCGGCCGCGCTCACGTCGGCCACAGTGCGCCGGACCGCGTCCTCGTCGGACCCGCGGGCGTCCAGCCAACCGACGGCGGCGGACGGAATGGCGTTGACTCCGCCGGGCACGAGCCGCGTCTTGCCGACGGTCGCGACGCAGCCGTGCCGGTCAGCGGCCGACCTGGCCGCCAGCACCGCCGTGGCGAGACCGATCATCGCGTCCCGCCGATCCTCCAGCCGGGTGGTGCCGGCGTGGTTGGCCTCACCCGGGAAGTCCAGCCGCCAGCGGCCGTGCGGCCAGATGTCGGTGCCGATCGCGACCGGCTGCTGCAGATCGATGAGGCCGCGGCCCTGTTCGACGTGCAGCTCGACGAAGGCGCCGATCCGCCGCAGAGTCCGCGGGTCGGGTCCGATCGACTCAGGATCCCGGCCCGCCGCCCGCAGGGCCGCGGCCATGCTCACCCCGTCGGCGTCGCTGAGACCGAGCGCCCGCTCGGTGGTCATGGCCCCCGTGATCACCCGCGACCCCGCGCAGGCGACCCCGAACCTGGCGCCCTCCTCGTCGCCGAAGTTGACGATCCCGATCGGGCGGGTCGGCACGAAACCTTGCTTCCGCAGCCGATCCAGCGCGGCGAAGGCGCTGACCACGCCGAGCGGCCCGTCGTACGCACCGCCGTCCGGCACGCTGTCCAGATGCGACCCGGTCACCACCCCAGCGCCGGCGTCGGGATCGCCCCACCACGCCCACTGATTGCCCATCCGGTCCGTGGTCAGGTCGAGCCCGCGGGCGGCCGCCTCGCCGCCGAACCACTCCCGGAGCTGGTGATCTTCGTCGGTCAGCGCGTAGCGGCGGTAACCACCGGTACGGCGATCCCGCCCGATCGGCAACCAGGTCATCCCACAACCGGTCGAACCCCGCCCTCATACGGCGACGCGATCCCGCTCGTCGGACGGATAGATCATCTGTGCCGGAGGGTTGGCCCGGTGCCGCGCCAGCGCGTAGTAGATCGCCGCGGTGCCCGCGAGACCGACGATCCAGGAGATGTCGGCGCCGCCGAGCAGCCCGGTGATCGGCCCGGTGTACAGCTTCTGGGCCAGGAAGGGAATCTGGATGATCACACCCAGCGCGTACGAGCCGAGCGCCACCGCGTTCCAACCGCCGTAACGGCCCGCGGGGTCGTACAGGGCCGGAATGTCGAACCGCTCCCGGGAGATGAGGTAGTAGTCGACCAGATTGATCGCGCTCCACGGCGTGAACACCATCAGCAGCAGCAGGACGAAGTTCTTGAAGTACTCCAGGAAGTCAGCGGACGCGGCCAAGGCGATCAGCACCGAGACCGCGAGGAAGGCGCAGATCGCGAGACCGCGCACGATCCTGGAGACCCGCACGGTCTTGGTGAACGCCGACACGGTGGTCAGCGCGCACATGAAGCCGCCGTACGCGTTGAGACTGTTCACCGTCAGCTTGCCGGTCACGATCACCAGGTAGATCACCACGGCGACCAGCCCACCCCCGGCGAGGTCGCCCAGGAAGCCGACCTGGTTCTTGGTGAATCCACCGTTCGCGGCGGCCGGCAACGACGCAGCCAGGGCACCGAGCGCCATCGCCCAGGAGGACCCGATCACCGAGCCCGCAAAGGTGGCCCAGAACGTTTTGCGGGCGGGGGTGTCCCGCGGCAGGTAGCGCGAGTAGTCCGCCACGTAGGGTCCGAAGGTCAGCTGCCAACCGGCGCCCAGGGAGACGGCCAGCAAGAAGGTGGCCATCTCGAACCGGGCTTCGGAGACCAGGCCACCGAAGTCCAGCTGGCCCGACATCCGGATGCCGAGGTAGGTGAACCCCAGAATCCCCGCCACAGTGGCGATCCGGCCCAGGTAGTGGATGAAGCGGTAGCCGAGGATCGCCACGACGCCGGTCAGCACGCCGAAGATCAGGATGCCGACCCACGGCGCGTCCACCCCGATGATGTTGTTGATCGCCTGCCCGGACAGCACGGTCCCGGTGGCGGCGAAACCGAGGTACATGACGATCACCAAGACCAGCGGGATCGCCGCGCCGAAGACCCCGAACTGGGCTCGGCTGGAGATCATCTGCGGCAGCCCGAGCCGTGGGCCCTGCGCGGAGTGCAGGGCCATCACGATGCCGCCGAGGATGTTGCCGAGGGTCAGCCCGACGATGGCCCACAGCGCGTCGGCGCCGAAGACCACGGCGAGCGCACCGTCGACGATCGCGGTGATCTGCATGTTCGCCCCGAACCACAGGGTGAACTGGTTGAGCGGCGTGCCGTGCCGCTCGCTGTCGGGGATGACGTCGATGGTGCGCGTCTCGAGTACGGGAGCAGCGGCCATGTCACTCACCCTCCCGCATCGGCACCCGGACGCCCCGGTCCGCAGCCACGTCGGCCGCGGAGTCGTAGCCGGCGTCGACGTGCCGGATGACGCCCATGCCGGGGTCGTTGGTCAGCACCCGGTCGAGCTTCTGCGCCGCCAGTTCGGTGCCGTCGGCGAGCGAGACCTGACCGGCGTGGATGGACCGGCCGATGCCGACTCCGCCGCCGTGGTGGATGGACACCCAGCTCGCGCCGGAGGCGGTGTTGATCATGGCGTTGAGCAGCGGCCAGTCGGCGATCGCGTCGGAGCCGTCGGCCATCGCCTCGGTCTCCCGGTACGGGCTCGCGACCGAGCCGCAGTCCAGATGATCACGACCGATGACGATCGGCGCCTGATCGAGGCCCCGGGCCACCAGGTCGTTGAAGGCGAGGCCGGCCTGGTCGCGCTCGCCGTACCCCAGCCAGCAGATCCGGGCCGGCAGCCCCTGGAACGCGATCCGCTCCTGAGCGCCGCGCATCCACTTCTGCAGCCGGTCGTTCTCCGGGAAGAGATCCATCACGGCCTGGTCGGTGGCGTCGATGTCGGCCGGATCGCCGGACAGCGCGACCCAGCGGAACGGGCCCTTGCCCTCGCAGAACAGCGGCCGGATGTAGGCGGGCACGAAGCCGGGGAACTCGAACGCCCGCTCGTAGCCGCCTTGCCGGGCCTCGTCGCGGATCGAGTTGCCGTAGTCGAACACCTCGGCGCCGGCGTCCTGGAACTCCACCATCGCCTGCACGTGCGTGGCCATCGACGCTCGGGCCCGGTCGGTGAACTCCTCCGGCTTCTTGGCCGCGTAGGTCGGCCCAGTCCTCGACGCTGACCCCGGCGGGCAGGTAGGACAGCGGGTCGTGGGCGCTGGTCTGGTCGGTGACGATGTCGATCGCGACCCCGCGCCGCAGCAGCTCGGGGAACACCTCGGCGCAGTTGCCGACCACGCCGACCGACCAGGCGCGTCGCTCGGCTCTTGGCCCGCAGCGCCTTCTCCACGGCGGAATCGAGGTCGTCGGCGACCTCGTCCAGGTAGCGGTGCTGCGACCCGGCGATCCAGCCGGGTCCGGTCCACGTCGACGATCAGGCAGACGCCGTCGTTGAGGGTGACGGCCAGCGGTTGCGCGCCGCCCATGCCGCCGCAGCCGCCGGTCAGCGTCAACGTGCCGGCCAGGCGTGCCGCCGAACCGCTTCTCGGCGACGGCGGCGAACGTCTCGTACGTGCCCTGGACGATGCCCTGGGTGCCGATGTAGATCCACGAGCCGGCGGTCATCTGGCCGTACATGGTGAGGCCCGGGCTCTCCAGCCGGCGGAACTCGGGCCAGTTCGCCCAGTCCGGCACCAGGTTGGAGTTGGCGATCAGCACCCGCGGCGCCCACTCGTGGGTCCGCATCACCCCGACCGGGCGGCCGGACTGGACCAGCATGGTCTCGTCGGCCTCCAGGTCGCGTCAGCGTGCGGACCATGGCGTCGAACGAGCGCCAGTCGCGTGCCGCCCGGCCGGTGCCGCCGTACACGACGAGGTCGTCGGGTCGTTCGGCGTTCTCCGGATCGAGGTTGTTCATCAGCATCCGCAGCGGGGCCTCGGTGGCCCAGGACTTGGCGGTCAGGGTGCTGCCGCGCGGTGCGCGGACGGGTCGGGCGCCTTCCATGATGGTTCCTCTCCCTCACGTGTCTGATCGCTTCCGTCGATAGGTGTGGGATCACCGGACAGTGGAGGGGTCGTTGAGTTCCGGTGACGGCCTCGGCGGCGGCGACCGCCTCGCCGTCGGCGACGAGCCGGACGGCGGTCTCGATCTCCGGCGCCAGCCAGCGGTCGGGACCGGGGGCGGGGGCGCCGGCGGCCGCAGCGCGGCGATCACCGCAGCGGTGGCCGGGGCCGGCGTGAGCGGCGCGCGTAGCTCGAGCCCGCGGGCGGCGGTCAGCAGCTCGATGGCCAGCACCCGGGTCAGCCCGTCGACGGCCCGGCGCAGCTTGCGGGCGGCCGACCAGCCCATCGAGACGTGGTCCTCCTGCATCGCCGAGCTGGGGATGGAGTCGACCGAGGCCGGGACGGCCAGCCGCTTGAGCTCGGAGACGATCGCCGCCTGGGTGTACTGGGCGATCATCTGGCCGGAGTCGACCCCGGGATCGTCGGCCAGGAAGGCGTTCAGGCCCGTGATTCCGCGCCCGGTCCAGGAACCGGTCCGTCCGCCGCTCGGCGATGCTGGCCAGATCGGCGACGACGATGGCCAGGAAGTCCAGCACGTACGCGATCGGGGCGCCGTGGAAGTTGCCGTTGGACTCGACCCGCCCGTCCAGGGTGATCACCGGGTTGTCGATGGCCGAGCCCAGTTCGATCTCGGCCACCCGTACGGGCGTGGGCCATGGTGTCGCGGGCAGCCGCCGGCGACCTGCGGCGAGCAGCGCAACGAGTACGCGTCCTGAACCCGGGTGCATTCCTCCGTCCGGTGGGACTCGCGGATCTCGCTGCCGGCCATGCAGTCGTCCGGAGGTTGGCGGCCGACGCGCGCTGGCCGGGGTGCGGCCGCAGCTGCGTGCAGGTCCTCGGCGAACACGTCGTCGGTGCCGAGCAGGCCCTCGACGCTCATCGCCGCGGTGATGTCGGCGATGGTCAGCAGCCGGTCGCAGATCGGCGAGCGCCAGCGACCAGCATGCCGAGCATGCCGTCGGTGCCGTTGATCAGCGCCAAGCCCTTCCTTCTCGGCCAGGATCGACCGGCTCGATTCCGGCCGCGGCGAAGGCCTCGGCGGTGGGCCGGAGTTCGCCGGTCGTGATCGCGGACCACCCCCTCCCCCATCAGGGCCAGCGCGCAGTGCGCGAGCGGAGCCAGATCGCCGGAGCAGCCGAGGCTGCCGTACTCGTGCACCACCGGGGTGATGCCGGCGTTGAGCATGGCCGGCGTAGGTCTGCAGGGTCTGCGCGCCGGACGCCGGTACGACCGGTGGCCAGGGTGGAGATCCGCAGCAGCATCAGGGCGCGGACGACCTCGCGCTCGACCTCGGGTCCGGAGCCGGCGGCGTGCGAGCGGATCAGGCTGCGCTGCAGCTGGGTGCGCGCTCGACGCGGGATGTGCCGGGTGGCCAGCGCGCCGAAGCCGGTGGAGATGCCGTAGTGCGGCTGCGGATCGTCGGCCAGCGCCTCGATCGACCGCCCGGGTGCGGGCGACCTCGGCCAGCGACTCGGCGGTGATCTCGATCGGAGCCCCGTACCGCGCGACCGCCACCACCTGTTCGGGGGTGAGCGGTCCGCGGTCGAGCGGGACGACCGCGCCGGCGTGGCTGGCAACCGCGGTCTCGGGTGTGGTGTGGACGGCCATGGTTCATTCCACGCGCTCGGACCACCCGGGCGGAAGGGGCTGCCGGATGAAGCCGTCTCAGATCTGAGACTCTGATGGGTGTCCCTCTCTCCGGCCGCCGACGGCGTGCTCCAGATCCTGGTCCTGCTGGCGCGGCAGGCCGAACCGGTGCCCGCCGGAGTGATCAGTGCCAGTCTCGGTCTGCCGCGCTCCACGACCTATCGGCTGCTCGGGATCCTCGTCGAGCACGGCTTCGTCGGCTATCTGCCCGAGGAGAAGCGCTACGGCCTCGGCGTGGTCACCTTCGAGCTCGGATCGACGTACGCGCGACAGATGCCGCTGCGGCGGATCGCCCAACCGGTGCTGAGCCGGCTCGTCACCGCCGTCCAGCAGCATGCCCACCTGGCCGTACTGCACGGCCGGGACGTCTACTACGTGATCGAGGAGCGAGCCTCGGGCCTGCCGCCGCTGATCACCGACGTGGGCGTCCGGCTGCCCGCGACCCTGACCGCATCCGGGCTGGCGATCCTGTCCCGGCTTCCGGCCCGGCAGGTACGGGCGCTCTTCCCCTCCGCGGCGGCGCTGGTGCAGCGCGACGAGCACGGTCCCGGCACCCTCGCGGAGCTGCGCGACCTGCTGGTGGAGACCCGCCGCCACGGGTACGCGGAGGAGGACGGCGCCGTCACCCCCGGCCTCGCCTCGGTGGGCTGGCCAGTGATCGACCACACCGGGCACCCGGTCGCGGCCATCTCCGTCACGTACGAGTCGGAGCGGGTCGGCGAGCAGGGTCGGGAGGCGATGGTGGACGCCACTGCGCGCGCGGCGGCCACCCTGACCCGGCGGCTGAGCGGTGGCGGCCGGAAGTGAGGAACGCCAGCACGGGGCGGCCCAGCGCCGCGTCCCGGATCGGGCCACCGTCCGCGCCAGACGCCCTGAAATCCGCGCAACAGATGCGCCGTGGGCGTCCGACACGCGCCCAGCGGGCGACGTCGCGAGATCCGTTGCGCGCTTTTCAGGGTTTCGGACGGGCGACGTGGCCGGACCGCTGGGATCGCACGCGCTAGCCTCCCGAAGAGTGGATCCGGTCTTGGTGGTGGGCGGCAGCCTGGCGGGGATGGCCGCCGCGGCGCGACTTGCCAAGGCGGGGCATCCGGTCGCGCTGTGGGAGGCCAGCGACGGATTGGGTGGGCACCTCGCGGCGACCTCGGGGCCAGCCGGGGTGCTGGTCGACGCCGCCCCGGCGATCGTCGGCTTTCCGGCGCCCTGGCGGGACCTGTTCCGCAAGAGCGGGCGCACGCTCGAGGCCGAACTGGCCCGCACCGGGGCGGCGCTGGCGCCGGCGGGGCCGGCCCGCTACGAATTCCCGGACGGCAGCACGGTGGAGCTGCCCACCGACCGGGGTGAGCAGCACACGACGCTCTCGGCCGCCTATGGTGAACGCGTCGCGCTCCGCTGGCGCGACCTGCTGGACTGGCTGGACGACGTGTGGCAGGCGGTCCGGCCGCTCGGCCTCGAACGCGAACTGACTGACGAGGCCCAGCTGAGCCGTCCCGTCCGGCAGCTGCTCCGGCCGCAGCTGAGCGTGGCCGACCTCGCGGCCGAGTTCGACCATCCGGCGCTCGGTGCGATCCTGCGGGCGAGTGCGTACCGGTCGGGCTCTCGGCCCGAGCAGACCCCCGGCTGGGCGGCGGTCACGCTGTCGGTGGAGCGACGGTTCGGGCGCTGGGCGATCAGCACCCCGGCGGACGACCCTCGCAATCGCACGGGCCGCACCTCCAGCCTGATCGACGCGCTCGTCGAGCGGCTGACGACGCGCAAGGTGGACATCCGGTTCGACCGGCGGCTCGTGTCGATCCGTGCGACCGGCGGCAGACTGGTGGCCCGCGCGGTCGACGGCAGCGAGACCTTCACCGGTCGGCTCATCTACGCCGCCGACCCCTGGCGGCTCGCCGACCTCGTGCCGTGGTCGAGCTTGCGCCGTAGCCGCCGAAACCTTCGCCGCCTCTCCCCCGCCCAAGCACCGCAGATCTCGCATCGGATCGTCGAGGGCACCCAGGATGCGGTGACCGAGACGGTGCGGATCGGGACCGACGGCGTCCCGGCGGTGGTCTACCGTCGACCCACCACGGCCGGCCTCCTGCAGAGCACGCACGACTTCACCAACCAGGGATCCGATCCCGCCGCGGGCGTCGCCTGGCACGGGTTCCGCAGCTGGTTTCACCGACCGCCGATCCGAACCGAACTGCCCGGACTGTTCCTCGCCGGGCCTTGGACCGCGGCGGGAGCTGGTCTCTCGCCGACGGTCCTCGCGGCCGCTCTGGCGTCGTACGCCGCCCACGAATAGCCGCTCAGCCAGCCAACATGTCGCGATCATGCCCCGATTCGCGAAAATCGGCCGATTTATGGCCCGTGGGAGCGAATCGAGGCATATCGGCGACATCGACTCGACCGGAACCTGCGATTGCTGGACAGAACACGTAGAGTGAGTCGTCCGTTTTCCGCCCGTTAGGATCATCGTTCTTGAGTCAGGCGCAGGAGACCGGGCCGGAGTCGAACCCGGCCACTAGCGTGCAACGCGAACTCGCGGCCGAGCAGGCGCACGTCGATCTCGTCTACGGCCGGCTCGCGGAGGCCACCCGGTCGGCTCAGCACGTCGCCGACGAGGGGCGCGCGCTGTTCCAGTCCGATCGGACCAATTTCGTCCGCGAGGAGGACGGCACCGGACTGTACGAGCGGGATGTGTTCGCCTTCCAGGCGGCCAAGCGGCTCGCGATCCTCGATGCCGAGCACGAGGGACTCGTCTTCGGCCGGCTGGACCGAACCGACGGGGACACCCGATACGTGGGCCGGATCGGGGTCCGTGACGCAGAGTACGAACCGCTGGTGATCGACTGGCGAGCCCCCGCCGCCGAACCGTTTTACCGCGCCACGCCGACCAACCCGATGCAGGTCGTGCGCCGACGGGTGCTCCGCTGCTCCGGCAGCCGGGTGATCGGCATCGAGGACGACCTTCTCGACGCAGATTCCGACATCGAACTCGTCGTGATCGGCGAGGGCGCTCTGCTGGCGGCGCTGAGCCGCGCCCGCGGTCACACGATGCGCGACATCGTCGCCACCATCCAGGCCGAGCAGGACGAGGCGATCCGCGCGCCATGGGCCGGCTTCACGATGATCTCCGGCGGCCCCGGCACCGGCAAGACCGTCGTCGCGCTGCACCGTGCGGCCTTCTTGCTGTACTCGAACCGGCGCCGGTTCGAGTCCGGCGGGGTCCTCGTCGTCGGGCCGAGCCGGGTCTTCATGAACTACATCGAGCGGGTGCTGCCGTCATTGGGCGAGGACGCGGTCACGCTGCGTTCGGTGGCCACCGTGCCGGGCGACGTCGTCAAGATCACCGGCGACGAGCGGGTCGACGACGCTGTGGTGGCGGCGATCAAGGGCAGCTTGCGGATGGTGCCCGTCCTCAAGCGCCTGGTGCAGGAGCCGTGGCAGCAAGTGCCGCTGGAACTCACGATCACGATGTCTGGTCACGTACTGCATCTCCAGGCCGCCGAGCTGTCCCGGATTCGCGCCGAGGTGCTCAACCACCACAAGCTGAACCAGGGCCGCGAGGCGGCCGAAAAGGCGCTGCTCGGGGCGCTGCGGCGCAAGGCGCCGGACACCCTCGACATGGCGCAGGACGACTTCGAGGACCGGGCGGGCGACACCGCCGCGTTCGCGATGTTCGCCAACGCCTGGTGGCCCACGGTCAGCGCCACCGACGCCCTCGCCCGGCTCGGGGACGTGGGCGTTCTCGGGCGCGTGGCCGGCGCCGACCTCACCGAGCGCGATCAAGCCGTGGTCGCCGCCAGCTATCGCGACCGGCCGCGACCCGGCGACTGGACCGTCGCCGACGTCGCCCTGCTCGACGAGCTCAGCCACCAACTGGGTCCGATCCCCGAACCCGAGGACCGCGAGGTCTCGATGTTCTTGGACGACGACAGCGAGCTGAAGGAACTCGTCACCACCATGGAGCGGCTGGCGCCCGTCCGGGAGGTAGATCCGTTCCACACGATCCACGACACGTACGCCCACATCCTCGTCGACGAGGCGCAGGACATCACGCCGATGCAGTGGCGGATGCTGCGCCGGCGTGGTCCGAGCGCGAGTTGGACGATCGTCGGCGATCCGGCGCAGAGTTCGTGGTCCGACCCCGCCGAGACCGCGCGGGCGATGACCGAACTCGTCGGCACCGCGCCGGTCCGGCGATTCCGGATGAGCACGAACTACCGGAGCCCGGCCGAGGTGTTCGACCTGGCGGCCCGGGTCGTCGTCCACGAGGTGCCCGACGCCGACCTGCCGAACGCCGTCCGCTCCACCGGTCACGAGCCCGAGCTACGGATCGCCGAGGCGCACCACCTCGCGGCCGGAGTCGCCACGGCTACCCGGGACCTGCTCGAGCAGGCGGAAGGTACGGTCGGCGTGATCTGCCCGCCGTCTCGGCTGGCACCGACCCGCGCGGCGTTGAGGGCGGCCGGGGTGAGCGACGACCGGCTCGTCGTGGTGACCGCGTTGCAGGCCAAGGGTCTGGAGTACGACGGCGTCCTGGTCGTCACGCCCGACGACATCGTGGCCGAGTCCCCGGGCGGGATCCGTACCCTCTACGTCGCGCTGACCCGCCCGACGCAGCGGCTGATCACGATCGACGAACTCAGGCCCGGCTCATCGAGCGCTGGATCCTGGCGAAGATTTCTCGGGTCGCCTTCGATCGGTTCATCGTCATGAAGTGCAGTCCGGGCGCGCCGCCGGCGAGCAGGTCCTCCGACAGGTCGGTGGCCACGTCAATCCCGACCTGACGCAACGCCGCGGGGTCGTGCCCCACCGCATTGAGCCGGTCCACGATCTGGCGCGGAAGGTCCGCCCCCGACAAGTCGGCGAACCGCTGGATCTGGGCGAGCCGGGTGACCGGCATGATGCCCGGGATGACCGGGATGTCGCAGCCCATGGAGCGGACCCGGTCGACGAGTTCGAAGTAGCGGTCGGGCGTGAAGAACAACTGGGTGATCGCGAACCCGGCACCGGCGTCCGCCTTCGCCACGAGCAGGCGGGCGTCCAAGTCGGCGTTGTGCTGTTCTGGGTGGAGATCCGGAAACGCGGCCACGCCGACGCAGAAGTCACCGAGCTCTCGAACCAGCGCCACTAGCTCGGTGGCGTTGGCGAGACCTTCCTCGTGTCGGATCCAGGGCTCGGTCGGTCCGCCCGGCATGTCGCCACGGATCGCCATCACGTGCCGGATTCCCGCCGCGGCGTACGAGCCGATCACCGTCCGCAGCTGGTCTTTCGACTGACTGGCGCAGGTCAGGTGGGCCATCGTGCGCAGCGTGGTGTGTTCCGCGATGGCCTCGGTGGCGGAGATGGTGCGCTTGCGGGAGGAGCCGTTCGCGCCGTAGGTCACCGACACGAAGTCCGGCCCGAGTGACTCCAGCTCCCGTACGGTCCGCCACAGGACGCGCGCCTGCTCCTCGTCCTTGGGCGGGAACAACTCAAAGGAGAACAGCGGTCGCTCGCCGGCCTCGAGCAGCTCCACGATGGTGGGCGGCCGAGTCCGGACGAAACTGCTGCGGACACTCATGGGCGTAACCCTAGGCGCTAATCGCCCGCCATCAGGTCCGTACGCTCGGCATGTGGTCGAGCAATTGGTGGCGCCCGTGGTACCCGGGTCGGCTCCTTTCCGGGCCGACGTGGACGAGCGGATCGGTGCGTTCCTGCGCCACCAGCGAGAGGTCCTGGCGCCGATGGGTCCCGGCCTGACCCCGGTCGCCGAGCTGGCCGAGGAACTGCTGAGAGGTGGCAAACGTCTGCGACCGGCGTTCTGCGTGGCTGGCTATCTCGCCGTCGCGGGACAACCCGAACCCGAGATCCGGCCCGGTCTGCTGGAGGCGGCCGCCAGCCTGGAGCTGCTGCACGTCAGCGCCTTGGTGCACGACGACGTGATGGACGCCTCCGACCTGCGCCGCGGCCGGCCCGCGGCACACCGGCAGTTCGAGCAGCGGCATCGGGAGGCCGGTTGGCTCGGTGATGCGACGGCGTTCGGACGGGCCGGGGCGATCTTGCTCGGTGATCTGCTGTTGATGTGGTCGGTGGAGATGCTGCGCGACGCGCCGCTGCCGGCGGCCGCGCTCGGCGCCGCGGCCCCCATCGCCGAGACCATGCGGACCGAGGTGACCGGCGGCCAGTACCTGGACGTTCTCGCCCAGGTGCAGCCGTTCAGCTCCACGACCGGAGACGAGTCCTTGGAGCTCGCGGAGATCAGTCGGGTGGTCGAGTTCAAGTCCGCCCGGTACTCGGTGCAGCGCCCGTGTCAGCTGGGCGCTGCCCTCGGTGGCGGCGACGCGGAGCAGCAGCACGCCCTGGCGCGACTTCGGGATCGCGGTCGGCCGGGCCTTCCAATACCGCGACGATCTGCTCGGGGTGTTCGGCGATCCGACGGTGACCGGCAAGCCGGCCGGCGACGACCTGCGGGAAGGGAAACGCACGGTGCTGATCGCACACGCGTACGCGGCCGCCGATGCCAGCGGCCGGGATCGGATCCGGCGGCGACTCGGCGATCCGGCTCTGGACGAACCCGGTGTGGCCGCGCTGCGTACCTTGATCATCGAGACCGGGGCCCGTGACGCGGTGGAACAGATGATCACCGATGACCATCTCGCCGCGACGACCGCGTTGGGCCACGGAGGCTTCACCGATGACGGCCGACAAGCTTTGAACCGCTTGGCCGACGCCGCCATCAGCCGAAGCGCGTGATGCCGCCGAGTTCGCGCTGCAGCAACCGGCCCAGTTCGCCGTGACGCCGTGCACCAGCCGGTCGTCGGGCACGCCGGAGTAGCTCAGCCGGGCGTGGTTCGGCTGCTGCGTACGGGGAAGAACGTCGCGCCGGGCACGTACGCCACCTTCGCCTCCGGCAGCAGCGTCTCGGCCATGAACCGCGGCGGCGTCGAAGCCGTCCGGGAAGGTCAGCCAGGTGAACAGCCCGCCGTCGGGCGTCGTGTGGCCGACGTCGTCGGGGAAGGTCTCCGCGCATCGTCGCCAGCATCAGGTCGCGCTTGTGCCGGTAGACCGGCAGCGCCGTCGCGATGTGGGCGTCGATGTCGTAGCGGCCGCAGGTACTCCGAGGTGGCGGCCATGTTGAGGGTGCTGTTCTGGGTGTCCGCGGCCAGCTTGAGCAGGGCGAGCCGCTCCAGGATCTCCGGCGCTCGCCACGGCCCAGCCGAGGCGCATCGCCGGGGCCAGGATCTTGGAGAAGCTGCCGAGGTGCAGCACCCGGCCCTCGGTGTCGAGGCTCTTCAGGGTCGGCAGGGCGTCGCCCTCGTAGCGCAGCGCGCGGTAGGGCGTGTCCTCGACGCACCAGCACGCCGTACGCGTTGGCCAGCTCGATCAGCCGCCGCCGCCGCGGCAGGCTCAGCGTGACGCCGGTCGGGTTCTGGAAGTCCGGCACCGTGTAGATCATCTTCGCGTTCGGGTGCGCGGCCAGCACCTCGTCGAGATCGTCGGTGTCCATCCCGTCGTCGTCGGTGCGGACGGCCGCGTACGCGGCTCGGTCGGGGCGAACGCGATCAGCGCGCCGAGGAACGTCGGGTTCTCGGTGATGATCACGTCGCCGGGGTCGACCACGAGCTTGGCGGCCAGGTCGAGGCCCTGCTGGCCGCCCTGGATGATCAACACGTCGTCGGCGGTGCAGGGCATCCCGTCCCGGCTCAGCCGCTCGGCGACCTGGGCGCGCAACGCCGGCAGGCCGTTCGAAGCCGTGTACTGCAGCGCATCCGCGCGCTCGGCGCACGAGCAGCTCGGCGTAGATCTCGCTGCAGCTCCGCGATCGGGAACAGCGCCGGATCCGGGTAGCCGCCGCCGAAGGAGATGATCTCCGGATCGGCGCCGAGTCGCAGCAGCTCGCGGATCGCCGACGGCCGCACGCCGGCGCATCCGGCGCGCGTACGGAGATGCTCATGGCTTGATCACGAGAAGGTCAACGTGCCTGTCCCGCCGGTCTGCAGAGCGCGGCGAGGTGCTCGTCGTAGTTGAGGTGGTCGAACAGCGACGCCCCGCCACGATCGCCGCGCGCAGCGCCTCCTCGCGGCGCTGGATCGTCTCGGCCGCCTCGATCGCCGCCTGCGACCTCGGCGTCGGCTCCGACGACCGACGCCGTCGTCGTCGCCGAGCACCATGTCGCCGGGCCGGACCTCGACCGTCGCCGATCGCTGATCGGCACCTGGATGACCGGGACGGCCGGCGCCGGGCACGCGCTGGGCGCCGACCCCGCGGGCGTACACCGGCAGGTCCATCTCGGCCAGGGTGCGGCTGTCGCGGCACAGACCGTCGATGACGATGCCGGCCAGCCCGCGCCGCAGCGCCTCGCGTCGCGAACAGCTCGCCGGCCACCGCGTGCTCGTCGTTGCCCCGCGACGACCAGCACGTCGCCCGGGCCGGCCGCGCGCCAGCCCGGCCAGCACCGGCATCAGGTCCTCGCGCGCGTCGACGGTCACCGCGCGGCCGAGCATCCGGAGCCCGGGTCGGACCGGTCGCAGCGCCGCCGGCAGCACCCGGACGACCCCCTTCCCGGCGTCGGCCAGCGACGACGCGTCGATGGCCGACAGCCGTTGCCGAAGAACGGTCAGATCTGGTTCGGTCGAGGGCATTCTCGGAATCTAGCCGATCTCAGCCAGCGTGTTGACGCACCCGAAGCCAGGCCAGAACCGCCAGCACCCGGCGGTGTCCGTCGCGCTGCGCCTCGCTCGCTGTCCACCAGACCGAGCTTGTCCATGATGTTGCTGACATGGGTCTCGACCGTACGGTCCGTGAGCCACAGCCGGCGGGCGATCCCGGCGTTGGTCCGGCCTTCGGCCATCAGCGCCAGCACCTCTCGTTCCCGCGGGTGAGGGTGCCCAGTGGATCGTGTTCGGCACGGGGACCGAGCAACGTCGCGACCACCTCCGGGTCGAGAGCAGAACCACCGGCGGCGACCCGCCGCAACGCATCAAGAAAGTCGTCGACGTCGAAGACCCGGTCCTTCAGCAGGTAGCCGAAGTGCCCACCCCGGACCAGATCGATCGAGTGCCGGGTCTCGACGTGCTGGCTGAGCATCACGATCGGCAGGTCCGGCATCCGGGTCCGCAGCTCGCTCGGCGGCGCGAGCACCGTCGTCGGTCTTGTCCGGCGGCATCCGCACGTCGATCACGGCGAGATCCGGTCGTTCGCGCTCGACCGTCTCGATCAGGCTGGGCGCGTCGGGCGCGCGGCCCACGACCTCGTGCCCGGCGTCCTCGAGCAAGCGGGCCAGGCCCTCCCGGAACAGGGCCGAGTCCTCGCCGATCACGATGCGCACGCGATCTCCTCCGGTTCGGTGTGGACCGGCAGCGCCGCTCGCACCTGTGTACCCCGACCCTTCGGACTGTCCACCTCCAGCGAACCGCCGAGGGCCGCCACCCGGTCGGCCAGCCCCGACCGCAGACCCAGTCGCGCGCCGCCGCGGCCGTCGTCGCTCACGCAGACGAGGATCTGGCCGTCCAAGCGGACAACCCGCAGCACGATCCGGGTGGCCTCGGCGTGCTTGATCGCGTTGGCGATCGCCTCGCTGGCCACGTAGTACGCCGTGGTCGCCACCACGTCCGGCAACGGCGTGTCATCCACATCCAGATCGACGGCGAGCGGGAGCGAACGGACAAGACTGGACAGCGCCGCCGGCAGTCCGTCGTCGAGACTGCTGGGTCGCAGGCCGTGGGCGATCTGGCGCAGCTCCGCGACGGCCGTCCCGAGCTCGGCGACGCCCTCGTCCAACAGCTGGTCGACATCCACCGTGCCGTCGGCGAGGTGCCGTTGAGCCAGCCGGAGCGCCATCCCGAGTGACACGAGGCGCTGCTGGGCGCCGTCGTGTAGATCGCGCTCGAACCGGCGCCGCTCGGCGTATCCGATCTCGACCAGCCGAGTCCGGCTGGACTCCGCCTCCCGCAGCGCGGCGGCGACCTCGGCCCGCAGCCGTACCACCTCGACCACGGTCGTGATCCGCTCCGCCACCTCGCGCAACAGATTGCTCGTGGCGGGACCGTCGCCGGGAACCAGGACGCCGATCGGCTGGCGTTCGGCGACGACGGGCACCGCCTGCGCGGCCAGCACCGGCGACCCGTCGGCGTCCAGGTAGTGGTCGGAACCGGGAGCCCGGTAGCCGATCCGCAGGTTCGGGTCGCGGAGGGCCTCGCGCAGCACCTCCTGCAGCCGCTCGGGTCGGACCCGACCGGCACCGACCTCGGTGTCGAAACGGTCCAGCGCCTGCCGCATCCCCCGTCGCAGCGGGTACATCCTGGCGTCGACGAATCGCTGCGACGCCCGCCGCAGCGGCCACAGCAGGAGGGCGGCCGCGGCCGTCGCCACCGCCACCCGGATCGTCGAGTCGCCACCCACCAGCGCGCCGGTGATCGCCGAGGCGACCGCGTAGACCCCGAGCAGACCGGCGCTGACCAGCCCCCAGGCAACGGCCGTGGCCAGCGCCTTGTCGACGTCGTACAGGTCGTAGCGCAGCACCGCGATCCCCACCGCGATCGGGGTGGCGACCAGCGAGGCGATGCCGACGGCGGCGCTGAACCAGAGCGGCTGCCCCCAGAGCAGGATCTCCAGCAAGCACAGCAGCGGATAGAGCGGCATCCCCAGGCCCGCGAGGGCAAGCCACTTGATCTGCAGCCGCTGGATCCGGTTGGCGCGGCGATAGCGGAGCACGAGCGAGACGGCGCAGGCCACGAACAGCGCCAGCATGATCACGAACGGCACGAGGGCCAGCAGGTCGGCCCACCCCGGCAGCGGTCCGAACGGGCGGCTGAGGCCCTGGAGCGGCGGCCGGAAGGGAGTCGCCTCCAGCGCGCCGTACGCCTGTTGCAGGGCCGTGCACCCGATCAGCGCCGGCGGCACCCAGCGCCAGCGCGGCGACGGAAGGTGTCCGTCGGGGAAGAAGAGCAGCAACAGCGCGAAGGTGGCCAACACCCACCAGCCGCTCTCGGCGGTGACGGCGACGAGCCAGGCCCAGGCAGCTGGATCGACGGACCGGGCGAGCCAGATCAGCCAGACCTCCTTGACGACCACCTGGGCGATCGCGAGGGACAGCAGGCCGAGCAGGACCCCGACCGTCCCGCCGCCCGGTCGCCGGGCCACCAGCAGGGAGAGCGCACCTGCGGCCGGCACGACCAGGAGGCCGAGGGCCAGGTTGGCCCCACCGGTCATCGTGGGCCCGGCCGCGACGAAGCCGACGGCCGCGATCATCGCCACCGCGGTCAACGCAGTCAGCCCGATGGTGAGGTACCGCGGCCAGCGCATGTCAGCACTGTAGGGACGCCGGCATCCCGGTGGGCTCCGTACCAGCACGGGGATCGGGTCCCGTACTCGTCACGATGTGGTCGCCGACCCGAATTTCTAGCGTGAAGGCACCATCACTTCGAGGCCCGGGAGGCCGCCATGACCGCAACATCTGCCCGCATCACCGCCGAATCGGCCGGCCCGGAGGTGGTGCGTCGAGCCTCGGCGGCACCGCGCGTGGCCGCCGTCGGACTCGGGCTCGGCGCCCTGTCCGTCGCCGCCCTGCTCCTCACCACTCCGTGGGGCGGCCGGAACGCCACCGGCTACGACGACATCGCCCCCATCCGGGATGCCGCCTGGGCCGGGATGCTCGCCGACGGCATCGCCTTCGCCGTCGTCGGCTTCACACTGGCGATCACCGTGCTGTTCCTGGTCCGCGGCAAGGGTCGGGTGCTGGCGTTGATCGGCGCCGTGGTGACCACACTCGGCGGGCTGCTCTTCGCCATGGGGAGCTTCTCCTTCGCCTCGTTGGCCTGGTACGCCACCTCCCCGGCGGTGCCGGTCGAGGCCGGCCGGGCACTGGTGGCGTACGCGACGGATAACCCCCAGCACGGCTTCGTGGTCGTGATGATCGGCTTCTTGCTGTACACGGTCGGCTCGATCGTGCTGGCGGTGGCGCTCATCCGGGGTCGAGTCATGCCGATCGTCGGCGTCGTCGCGTTCCTGGCACTCACCGTCGCGCAGTTCGTGGGACTCGAGGGGCGCCTGCTCGATGTCGCCCAGATCGCGCAGATGCTCCTGCTCGCCGGCCTGGCCGCGTGGTCGCTGCGACGCTCCTGAGCTACGAGGTCGAGGATCCCTAGCGCACACCCCTGATCCGCGTCACCAGCACGGCGCTGATCAGGGTGACCAGGGCGGCGGTGCCGAACAGGGGCGAATAGCCACCGAGTTGGGTGACGAAGAGCGCCGAGACGACGGGCGCGAAGGTCTGCGGCAGGGTGAGGGCGATGTTGACGATGCCGAGATCCCGGCCGGCGTCCTCGGCGCTGGGGAGCACCTCGGTGATCAAGGCGAGATCGACGGCGAGGTAGACCCCGAAACCCCCGCCCAGCAGGCCGGCCGCGACGAGGGTTCCCGGCCAGGTCGGGACGAGAGCCAGGGTGATCAACCCGGCCGCGATGACGATCGTGCTGATGATCACGAAGACCTTGCGACGCCGGGTGCGGTCGCTCAGCACACCGCCGACGAAGACGGTGGCCAGCAAGGCGGCCGCCGCCACGATGTTGGCCGTGAACACCCCGCCCGCCGGATCGGCGATCCCGACCCGGTCGCGCAGGAAGTAGAGCAGGTACGTGGTACCGAGCGCGTAGCCCAGGGTGACCAGGCCGCGGGTCAGCCACGCCAGGGCGAAGTCGCGGTGCCGCAACGAGCCGAAGAACTGGGCGAACGTGGGCCACGGCGGCCGCTCGCCCACCCGCGGCCGGTCGCGGTAACTCAGGTAGAGACCGAGCATGGCGAGCCCGAGCACGGCACACAACAGCGCGTACTTCGCCACGTACGTCGGCATGGCGTTGGTGAGGCCCACCCCGACGACCGTGCCGATGACCTGCGAGAGCCCGGTCAGCCCGCTGATCGTCGCGCGTTGGGACGCCGGAACCCGGTCGGGGATGATCGCCGTGATCGCCGCCAGATAGCAGTTCAATGATCCCTGCACCAGCGACCAGCCGAGGACCAGCAGGGCGGCGTTCGGCGCGCCGGCCAGCACGAGCAGGCCGACGACGGCGCCGATCGCGCCACCGAGCAGGAAGGGCCGGCGACGGCCACGACGGCTACGGGACCGGTCGCTCAGCATGCCGAAGAGCGGATTGGCCACGAGGCTGATCACCGCGCCGACGCCGAGGACGACGGCGAGATTCCGCTCCTTGTTCGCCTCGTCGATCAGGATCAACTGCGAGCCGATGAGCACCTGCGCCGGGGCGTTGAACGACATCCACATCGCCACGGTGGCCAGCACGTACGGCAGCACGAAACGCAGGCCCACCCGCGGCTGGGAGACCTCGTCGACCGCCGCCACCGGTACCGTCACGGACCCATCCTGCCCGCTGCACGGCGAATGTCGCCGCTGCGGGTTACGCAGCCTTACGTACTCCGGGGTCGGTTGGCTGGTGGACTCCCGGCTGCCCGGCCAGACTCGTCCCAAGGGCTCGAACCGGCCGGGACGGCCAGCAGCACCGAGGAGCGCAGATGATCGACGTGATCGACCCGGACGGATTGTCCGCGGACTGGTTGACCGAGGCACTCGGCAGCCAGGGAACCCTCGGGGCGGCTTCGGTGGTCGACTGCACCATCGAGCCACTGCCGGCCGTGAGCTTCACCGGTGAGTTCCGGCGGCTCGAACTCGGCTACGACGTCGACGATCCCGCCCTACCGCGCAGCCTGGTCGCCAAGTTCGCAGCGTCCGACCCCGATCATCGGGCCCTGATCCACTCGCTCGGGCACTACTCCCGTGAGATCGGCTTCTATCGTGAACTCGCCGCCCGTACCCCACTGCCGGTGCCAGCGTGCTTCTACGCCGCCATCGACGACGCGGACGGTCGCTGCGTGATCTTGCTCGAGGACCTCACGGCGAAGCGCCGGGGTCGATCCACCGATTGTCTGTCGGCGGCTGACACGCGTCACGCCGTCGACGCGATCGCCCGGATGCACGCCCGCTGGTGGCGGGGGGCGGACACGGATTCGCTGCCCTGGCTGGATCCGGAGCACCTGGTCATCACGCCCCGGGACACCGAGGAGACCTTCGCCGCGCAGTGGCCGAACTTCGTGGCGAAGCTCTCGGTGCCGATCACCGATCGGATCCGACGCTTCGGTGACCTGGCCGCTCGGGAGATCTTCGCGGTGATGGAGCCACTGTTCTACGAGCAGCCGTTGACCGTCATCCACAACGACTTCCAGGCCGACAATCTGTTGTTGGGCAGCGGATCCGGACCGGAGCCGCTCACCGTTATCGACTGGCAAATGGTCGGGCAGGGTCGCGGACCCATTGATCTTGCCTACCTGTTCAGCGGCAGCTTGGATCCCGAGGATCGACGGCGGCACGAGTACGAGCTCCTCGACCGCTACACCCACCTTCTCCGGGCGGCCGGGGTGCCGGACGACGACGCCGACCAGTGCCAGGCCGACTATCGCGCCGCCCTGCTGCTGCCGCCCGTGCGGCTGGCGTGTGCCGTCGCCCTGACACCCTTCATGACTCCCCACCCCGGTGCCTTCTGGGACGTGCTGTTCGATCGGCAACTACGCGCGCTCGCGGACAACGGTGGGCTGCCGTCCTGACGATCCCGCGGGAACGTCTCAGACCGCGAGCGGATTGATCACCTCGAGCCGGCCGTGTTCGATCAGCCAGCGGATCGCGTCGAGCACGGCCGCCTCCGGCTCGTACGCGGGTGCGTACCCCAGCAAGGAACGCGCCTTGTCGATCGACGCGTACTGGCTGCGGGACAGGTGCTGCCAGCTTGCCTCGGCGTGCTCGGTGGCGGTGTCGGCGCGGAACTCCTCCCACGTCACCGACCGGGTCCGGCTCGGCTGACCGAACCAAGCCGCGGCGATGGCCAGCAGCCCGCGGACCGTCAGCGCCGACGGGGCGACGACGTTGAACGCCTCGCCGGCGCTCGCGTCGCGGTTCTCGACGGCCAACTGGAAGGCCTGCGCGACGTCGTCAGCGTGCACGTGGTGCATCAGCTCGGCACCGAGCCCCGGGACGGCGATCTCTCGTCCGGCGGATACGTCGAGCCACACGTCGGGATCGAGATTGCCGAGGGGTCCGATCGGCGCCCAGCCAGGTCCGCTGATGTGACCGGGTTGCAGGACGGTCGTGATCAGTCCGCCGGAGCGGGTCTCTTCAGCCAGCAGCAAAGCGATCGCTGCCTTCTGGATTCCGTACTCCCCGAAGGGCGGCGACGGATCGTCCTCGCGCATGGGCTGCTTCACGCTCGACCCGTACCGCCAGATCGACCCGCAGTGCAGCAGGTGGCCGGTCCGGCCGCGCAGGGCGTCCACCAGCGCGGCCGTGGAATCGGGCGTGAAGCTGATCATGTCGATGACCGCGTCGGCGCCGAGGCCGGCGACCCGCTCGCCGAAGGTACCCGCGGTGTCCTCCGCGTCCCGGTCGACCACGATCCGCTCGACCTGCGACCAAGCCTCGTCCGGCAGGTAGGGGTCTCTCGCGCCGCGGGTCAGGTTGGTCACGTCGTGGCCGGCGCGGACCAGCCGCGGAACCAGGAAGCTACCCACATGGCCGCTGCCGCCGATGATCACGATGCGCACGAGTCGAATCTAGTCTCGCTCCTGGTGCTCGTGCCTGGTGCTCGTTCCTAGGGCTCGTTGAGGCGCTGGTAGAGAACGTGGTCGCGCCACTCGCCGGCGATGTGCAGGTACCGCGGGGCGAGGCCGAACTGGGTGAACCCGTTGCGCAGCAGGACCCGCTGCGAGCCGTTGTTGTCGAGCAGCGTGCCGGCCTCGAGCCGGTGCAACCCCCAGGGCCCGAAGGCCACGCCGATCATCTGGGCCACAGCCGCCGACGCGACCCCGCGACCGTTGTAGTCCTCTCGGATCCAGTAGCCGAGGATGCCGGAGCAGAACGCCCGGTAGAAGATCTGGTTCACGCTCACCCGACCGACGAGAACGCCGTCAACCTCGACCACGTACGGCAGCAGCCGGCGTTCCTCGTGCGCCGCCAGCTGGTCGGCGATGTCGTGCCGCTGACCGGAGGCCGTGAAGTACTCCTCAGGCCGCTCGGGGTCGGTCGTGGACAGGAAGCGTCGGTTGGCCCGCAACAGCCGGGCGAGCGGGTCGGCGTCGCTCTCCGCCACCAGCCGGATCGCGACGGCGGTCACCGGGTCAGTGCTCGCGTACGGGCGCAGTGATGGCGGCCAGCGAGTACCGCTCCATGCCCGGATCGTCCTTCCAGGCCGTACGCAGCCGGTCGCCGAGCGTGCGGGCCGCGGCCTGCGGGTCGTCGGCCTCGGTGATGGCACGGACGACACAGATCCGGCGGGCACCCGCGTCGAGCACCTCGTCGAGCGTTTGAGTGTCGATGCCGCCGATCGCGAACCAGGGCTTGCTCGCCACGTCGCTGGGCGGGGCCGCGCTGGCCGCGTAGCGGATCAGGTCGAGCCCGACCGGGGTGTCGTCGGGTTTGGTCGGCGTCGCGTACACCGGTCCGGCGCAGAAGTAGTCCACGTCGTCGTCGGCGACCGCGCGGTCCAGTTCGGTCGTCGCGTGGGTCGAGCGACCGATCAGGGCCCAGCGATGCAGTTTCCGGCGGGCGCGGCGCGCGGACCCGTCCGTCTGCCCGAGGTGCAGCAGATCGGCGCCGAACTCGCGCGCCAGGCCGGGCGAATCGTTCACGCAGACGATGCCCTGGTGCGGCTCTGCCGCGGCCCGGGCGATCTCGAGCGCCGCCAGTTCGGCCAACCGGCCGAGCCGCTTCTCCCGAATCTGAACGATGTCGACGCCGCCCGCGAATGCCGCCGCGAGGAATTCGGCCAGGTCGCCCTGACGCTGCCGGGTGTCGGTGCACAGATAGAGCCGCGCCAGCCGCAGCCGGGCGTGCAAACCCATCAGCGCCGTCATGAGCGAAAGCCTAGTGTCGCCCGATGGCACCCTGACCTCCCACCGGCACCCGATGCTCAGGATGCCGATGGGAGGAACGGGTGCGCTTGGGACGAGAAGCAGGGAAGCAGGTCAGGCCCGCCGGCCCCGGTAGAAGTCGCGGATCGCCCGCACCAGCTCCTCCGGCACCTCCATGGCGGCGAAGTGACCCCCGTGTGGGTGCTCGGTCCACGACACGATGTTGGTGTTGTCGCGCTCGGCGAACGGCCGGATCGAACGGAAGTCGTCGGCGAACACGGCCACCCCGATGGGCCCGTGGTTGACCTGCGGCTCGACGCTCTTCTCCGTGTAGTGGAACCGGGTGGCGCCGGCGGAGGTGTTCGTCAGCCACATCAGGTTGGCTTGGGCGAGTACCTGATCCTGGGTGACCAGACTCGTACCGTTGCCGAAGTTCCAGAACAGCTCGTTGTACGCCAGCTGGCCGACCGGGGAGTCGCTCAACGCGGCGGCGATGGTGAGCGGTCGCTTGGCGTTCAGATCGGCGTACCCGTTGACGGTCTGGAACCAGCCCGCGAACTCCAGGGCCGCATAGTCCTCCGGCGTCATCCGCTCGAATTCGGTCGGATCCCCGGACGGGAACGAGAAGAGCTGGAGGACGTGGGCGCCCAGGAAGCCCTCGACGTCCAGCATGGCCAGCTCCCGGGACACCATCGCCCCGCCGTCGGATCCGTGAGCGCCGTACGAGGGGTACCCCAGCTCGCGCATCAGCGTGTCGTACGCCCGCGCCGTCCGGCCCATCGTCCACTCGCCGTCGGCCAGCGGGGTGCTGAAACCCATCCCCGGCAGACTCGGGATCACCAGGTGGAAGGCGTCCTCGCGCTGCCCGCCGAACGATTCCGGGTCGGTCAGCGGCTCGATGACGTCGAGGAAATCGAGCACCGAGCCCGGATAGGTGTGGCCGAGGAGCAGCGGGGTCGCCTCCTCGACCTGGGACCGGACATGCAGGAAGTGGATGGTCTGCCCGTCGATCTCGGTCCGGAACTGCGGGTGAGCATTGAGCCGCGCCTCGGTGGTTCGCCAGTCGAAGTCGCGCCACGCTGCGACCGTTTCCTGCAGATGCGCCACAGGGGTGCCCTGCGACCAGCCGTCGGTCGGCAGCTGATCGGCGTACCGGGTGCGGTCGAGTCGGCGGCGCAGGTCGTCGAGGTCGGCTTCGGGAACGGTGACCTCGAAGGGCTCGATGGTCAGGGTCTGGGTGCTCTGGCTGTTGGTCATGGCTCTACGTTAGAGTTCATACAGGTCTATCCTGGGCCTGTATTCAACCAGCACCGATGGACTTTCGGGAGGCAGTGATGGTCGGCCCTGCGCCATCGCTACCCGCGACGCGCGGGGAGCCGCCTTTTCCGACCAAACGCGAGTTTCCCGGCAGCCAGGGCGCGGCACACCCGCGTTTTCCGACCAAACGCGAGTTTCGCGGCGGCGCGAGCCGTGATTTCCGACCAAACGCGAGTTTTCCGGCGGGGAGTGACGCGTTTTCCGACCGTACGCGACTCTCGCGGCGGCGTGAGCCGCCCTTTCCGACCAGACGCGACTTCCGCGGCACACGGACCCCGGCCCGGAACCGCACCAGCCGGACAGCGACTCCCTGGAGGTCCGGATGATCGGTACCTCGGCCCGGTTGCTGGCCCTCCTCGGACTGCTGCAGAGCCACCCGATCCGGACCGGACCGGAGCTAGCCATCCGGCTCGGAGTGGACGAGCGGACCGTACGCAAGGACGTCGAACGCCTGCGCGACCTGGGCTATCCGGTCGACGCGGTACGCGGCCGGGCCGGCGGGTATCGCCTCGGCAACCAGGGTCGGCTGCCACCGCTGCTGCTGGACGACGACGAAGCGGTGGCGGTCGCGGTCGGTCTCGAGCGTGGTCCACACCGTCATTCCGGGCCTGGCCGAGACGGGCTCCCTGGCTCTCGCCAAGTTGGAGCGGACGCTGCCCGACCGGCTCCGCCGGCAGCTCCGGGCGCTGCGCGACAGCACCGAGATCGGCCCGGCCAATACGGGCACCAACGTCGCGGACCCTGAGGTCGACGCCGCGCTGCTGGTCGACCTCGCCGCCGCGATCCGGGATCGCCAGGGGCTGCGGTTCCGCTATCGCGGCGAGGAGCGGGTCGAGGCCGATCCGTACCGGCTGGTGAGCTGGCAGCAGCGCTGGTACGTCGTCGCCCGCCGCCGACCGACCCGTGACTGGGATGCGTTCCGGGTCGACTGGATCGAGCTGCGGGTGCCCGGCGCCAGTCGTTTCTCGGCCGACCCACTGGAAGGCGGCGACTATTCCTCGTTCGTGCTGCGGCAGGTGGCCTCGACGGGCTGGCGGGTGCACGCCCGGATCCTCGTCGACGCTCCCGCCGACGAGGTCCTGGCCCGGATCAATCCGGCCGTCGGGGTCGTCGAGACGGTGGACGACGAGCACTCGGTCCTGGTCACCGGGGCGGACAGCTGGGAGATCGTCGCGGTCTGGATCGGCATGCTCGGTCTCGACTTCCACGTGACCGAACCACCGGAACTGGTGGAACACATCCGGAGCCTCGCGCAGCGCTACTCCCGCGCCCTCCCTTCCTGAGGCCTCCAAGGGCTGCGCCAGCACGACTTGTCGCGCTGGCGCGCAAGCCACGTTCGGCACCACTACAGTCAGCGGTGACTCGGTCGGGGCGTCTGGAGTCGAACTCCGAGAGAGAGAACCGATGACCGACACGGCCTCGACCCCGCGCACCGCCCATCACGTTCACCTGCGCGACCAACCCCGCGAAGACGACGGCTACTTCGGTCCCGAGAGCATCACCTGGCGCGTTTACGCGGATCCCTCCGGCTCACTCGGCGGTGTCGCCGCCGTCCTCCTGCAGTCGCTCCACCCGGGGATGATGCGGCTGCTGGCGCAGGTCAGCAAGTTCTACAGCGACCCGGCAGGTCGCAGCCGCCGCACCGAGAGTTACCTGGAGACGGTCATCTACGGCGACAAGGCTCACGCCGACGCCGCGGCCAGGGTCGTGCGCACCCTGCACGAGCGATCGCGCTGGACCGATCCGGCCACCGGCGTAGAGCTGCACGCCGACACTCCGGCCTGGCAGCACTGGACCCACAACACGTTCGTCTGGGGCCTGCTCCGGGCGGCCGACGCGTTCGGGCCCGAGCTGACCGTCGCCGAGCAGGACCGCTTCGTCGTCGAGCAGCACCGGGGTGCTGAACTCCTGGGCCTCGACGCGATGCAGCTGCCATCGACCCGGGCGGAGCTCGACGCCTACATCGACGCCCAGCAGTCGATCATGGCCCTCACCCTCGACGCCGCGCGGTTCGGCAAGAACCTCCGCAAACCCTCGCTGAAGGGGAATCCGGTGTCCGTCTTCATCGCAGTCAACATCCAGGACGGCGTCCTCTCGCTGCTGCCGGACTGGGCGATCGAGCTGTGGGGCATCGCAGGCCGGCCGATGAGCATGCGACTCGCGGCCCGGACGACCCGCAGCTTCTTGAACGCGGCCCGCAAGAAAGACCGCTACGACGCGGCGCTCGCCCGCCTCACCGCCAGCGTGGAGGACCATCCGTACGCCAGGGTCCACGCACCTCGTGGCCCTGGCCGACGGTGATCCAGGACCTGACCCGCCGAGATCGGTCCGATCAGTTCCGCGGTCACGGTGAGTCTGCACTCCCATGACTACCCCTCAGACGCCGAGTGTGGTCGAGCGTCCGGCCCAGCCGTATGTCGGCGTGCGCGAGCACATCACGATGACCACGTTCGCCACCATCGCCGACCGGTTCCCCGAGGTGTTCGGATGGCTGGCGGCCAACGGGATCGAGCCCGCCGGACCGCCGTTCTTCCGCTATCGCACCATCGACATGGAGCGGGCCCTCGAGGTCGAGGCCGGAGTGCCGGTGGCCGAGCCGGTGGCCCCGACGGAACCGGTCTTCGCCGACACCCTGCCGGCCGGGCGATACGTGGACCTCACCTTCGTCGGCCACCCCGACGGGCTGCTGGACGAGACCACCCGACTGCTGGCCTGGGCCGACGGCGAGGGTCTGGACTTCGACCACCACGACTCCCCCGCCGGCGACGCGTGGGCCAGCCGGCTGGAGCTGTACCACACCGACCCGACGGTGGAACCGGACATGAACCAGTGGCAAACGGAGCTGCTGTTCAAGCTCGCGTAGCCCGTCGAACCGTCCCGACGAAGGAGGGCTTGGTTCGACGGAACCAACTAATCGTGCGCGGAGCGCTCCAAGCTCTTCGTCGCGAAGCGACTGATTCGTCGCGAAGCGACTGTTCCTAGACTGACGGGGTGACCACTCCGGAGCGGGCCGACGTCGTCGTGATCGGCGGCGGGCTGATCGGGACCGCGATCGCGTGGCGGCTGGGCCAGGCCGGTCGCTCGGTGATCGTCGTCACCGGCGACCCCGCGGCGGCCGCATCGCAGGTCGCGGCGGGGATGCTGGCGCCGGTCACCGAGACCACCTTCACCGAGAAGTCGCTGCTGGCCTTGACCTTGGCCTCCCGCGAGCGGTACGACGCCTTCGCCGCCGAGCTCGAGGCGGCCACCGGTCTGCCGTCCGGGCTTCGGCGCGACCCGACGCTGTCGGTGGCCAGCAGCGCCGACGACGACGCCCGGCTGCGCACGCTGGCCGACTACCTCGACCGGGTGCAGCTGCCCTTCAGCCGGCTCACCGCGCGGGAGTGCCGCCAGCTCGAGCCGTTGCTCGCCCCGGCCATCCGCTCCGGGCTGCTGGTCGAAGGGGACTGGAGCTGCGACAACCGGCTGCTGTGGCGGGCGGTCCGGACGGCCGCGGCCGGGGTCGGAGTGCGCGAGGTGCCCGGCTTCGTCCACACAGTGGCGAGCCACGATGATCGGGTCCGCGGCGTGACGCTGGCGGACGGGAGCGCCATCGACGGCGATCTGGTGGTGCTGGCCAACGGAGCCTGGGCCGCGCAGGTCGGCGGCATCCCACCCGTCCCGGTGCGGCCGGTCAAGGGTCAGATCCTGCGCCTCGACCCGGGCCGGCTGCCACCACCGCGGCTGACCGTCCGCGCCTTCACCGGCGGCAGCGAGATCTACCTCGTACCCCGCGAGACCGGCCGCGAGGTGGTCGTCGGCGCGACCGTCGAGGAGCGCGGCTTCGAACGCACCGCGACGGCCGGCGGGGTGTACGAGCTGCTGCGCGACGCCCGACAGGTGCTGCCGATGACCGCGGAGTACGGGCTGGCCGAGACCTCGGTCGGCTGGCGGCCCGGCACCCCGGACAACGCACCGATCATCGGCCGCAGCGGCCCGGACGGACTGATCCTGGCCACCGGCCACTACCGCAACGGGGTCCTGCTGACCCCGGTCACCGCGGATCTGGTCGCCGAGCTCGTCACGACCGGCGCGCTGCCCGACTGGGCCGGTCCGTTCCGGCCGGACCGCTTCGAGCGGGACGCGGAGATGGTCGCGCGATGAATAGCTGGAAGCGCAGCGATCTCGAGCCCTGCGGCGAGCGGTGTGATCATCTCCGCAACGGCGAACGTCGGGAGATCCCCGGCACGCCACTGCTCAGCGAGTGGTCGCGCGACCCGACGGTCACGGCGCCCGGCGCGGGATCGCCGTCGCGGTCGACGGGGTCGTGATCCCGCGGGCCCGGCACGCCGAAACCACGCTGCACGACGGCGCCCGGGTCGAGATCGTCACGGCGGTGCAGGGTGGCTGACCTGCGACGCCGGCACCCGAGCCTGATCCGCTGGTCATCGCCGGCCGCAGCTTCGGCTCCCGGCTGATCATGGGCACCGGCGGCGCGCCGAGCCTGGAGGTGATGGAGGCGGCGCTGCTGGCTTCCGGCACCGAGCTGACCACCGTGGCGATGCGCCGGATCGACCCGAGCGCGCCGGGTTCGGTGCTCGACATTCTCGACCGGCACGCCATCGCCGTGCTGCCCAACACGGCCGGCTGCTACACCAGCGCCGAGGCCGTGCTGACCGCCCAACTGGCCCGCGAGGCGCTGGAGACCAACTGGGTCAAGCTCGAGGTCATCGCCGACGAGACTCACCCTGCTGCCCGACCCGATCGAGCTGCTCGACGCCGCCGAGCGGCTGGTCGCCGACGGCTTCGTGGTGCTGCCGTACACCAACGACGACCCGATCCTGGCCCGCAAGCTCGAGGACGCCGGCTGCGCCGCGGTGATGCCGCTCGGCGCGCCGATCGGCTCCGGGCTCGGCATCCGCAACCCGCACAACATCGAGCTGATCGTCGAGGCGGCGACCGTGCCGGTGATCCTCGACGCCGGCATCGGCACCGCGTCCGAGGCCGCGCTGGCCATGGAGCTCGGCTGCGACGCCGTGCTGCTCGCCTCCGCGGTCACCCGGGCCGAGCATCCCGTCCGGATGGCCGAGGCGATGCGGGCCGCGGTGCACGCCGGCCGGCTCGCGCGTCGGCGCCGGCCGGATTCCGATCCGTCGCTACGCTGAGGCATCCTCGACCAGTGCCGGACGGATCGACTGACACGCCGCCCGCGCGGGTTCGACCGCGCGCGGCGCGCCATCCCCTGGCAGCCACGACGTCACAACTAGGCTCCCGAGCAACACCAACACGACCCACTTCCCCACCGTGTTCGGAGCAGATGTGACGGCCAACTTGAGCGCTACCGGCGTCGGCGACCCCCTCGTCGGGCAGCTCGTCGACGGGCGCTACCACATCACGGCCCGCCTCGCCCGCGGCGGCATGGCGACCGTCTACGCCGCCCTCGACACCCGGCTGACCCGCACCGTGGCCCTCAAGGTCATGCACGTCGGGCTCGGCGACGACGCCGAGTTCGCGCGCAAGTTCGACCGCGAGGCCCGGGCCGCGGCCCGGCTGTCGCACCCCAACGTGGTCTCGGTCTTCGACCAGGGCACCGACGGCGGCCGGCCGTACATCGTGATGGAGTACGTCGAGGGCCACACCCTGCGCGACGTCCTGAACGCCGAGGCCCCGGTCCCGCCGCTGCGCGCGATGGAGCTGCTCGAGCCGGTGCTCCCCGCCCTGGTCTCGGCCCACGACGCCGGCCTGGTGCACCGCGACGTCAAGCCCGAGAACGTGCTGATCAGCCAGCGCGGCCAGATCAAGGTCGCCGACTTCGGCCTGGCCAAGGCGATCAGCGCGCAGACCTCGACCGCCACCCAGGGCCTGCTGATCGGCACCGTGTCCTACCTGCCGCCCGAGCTCGTGGTTTCCGGCCGGGCCGACGCCCGCAGCGACGTGTACAGCGCCGGGGTGGTGCTGTTCGAGCTGCTGACCGGGCGCAAGCCGCACACGGGCGAGACCCCGATCCAGGTCGCGTACGCGCACGTCCACAACGACGTGCCGGCGCCGTCGACCCTACCGACCGCCACCCGGATCCCGCCGTACCTCGACGCCCTGGTGGCCCGCGCCACCGCCCGGGATGCCAACTCCCGGCCGTCCGACGCCAAGGTCTTCCTGTCGGAGTTCCGCCGGGTGCAGTCCGCACTGCGGCAGGGCCTGCCCGACGATCCGGCGCTGACCGCGGAGTTGCGCGGCTTGTCGCGACCCCGGTCGCCGGTCTCGCCCGGGCCGTGGGGACCACCGCCGGCCGGCGACCGGGCCGACCACGAGATCACCCAGATGGTGTCACCGCCGCCGTCGTAGTCGCGTAGTTTCCGGCGCCATGCGCTCGCCGGTACGGCCCCAGTACCCGACCACGCCGGGCTCGCCGCCGACCGTACGGGACGCGGCCCCTCCCGGACCGCCGCAATCGCAACTGCGACAACTGTCGTCGGAACGGATGACCAAACAGCGGGAACGTGCGGCCCGGCGGCGGCGGCGCGGCATCTTGATCCTGCTGTTGGTGTTCATGCTCACCACGGCCGCCGCGCTGACCGGCTGGTACCTCACCGAAGGCCGGTTCACCAGCGCGCCCGCGCTGACGTCGCTGCCCCAGGGTGAAGCCGAGGCGCTGGCAGAGCGGGAGGGGCTGAAACTCGACCTGTCGCAGGCGTACAGCGAGACCGCCACCCGGGGCACCGTGATCTCGGCCGAGCCGCCGGCCGGGTCCAAGGTTCTCGACGGCGGCACCATCGCGGCGGTGGTCTCGAAGGGTCCGGAGCGCTTCGGGATGCCCATCGTCGCCGGGCTCGAACAGAGCGCCGCCGTAGCCGCGCTGCGGAAGGTCAGTCTCAAGGCCGGCGAGGTCAAGCTGGCGTACCACGACACGGTGAAGGCAGGTCTGGTGCTCTCGGCGACGACCAAGGCCGGGGTCCTGCTCAAGCGGGACAGCGTGGTCGGGTTGACGGTCTCCAAGGGCCCCGAGCCGATCAAGATCCGCGACTACGCGGGCAAGTCGGCGGACGACGCCCAGCGCGCCCTCGAGAAGGCCGGTTTCACCGTCAAGGTCACCACCGCGCACTCGGCAAAGGTCGACAAGGGCGACGTGATCAATCAGGCACCGAGCAAGGGCACCGGGGTGAAGGGCGACGCCGTCACCCTGGAAAGCTCTCTCGGCCCCGTCATGGTGAAGATCCCGGCATTGCGTGGCAAGTCCACCGCCGAGGCCACCCGTCAGTTGAAGGCGCTCGGTTTCGACGTCAGCGTCAAGCCCGTCGCGGTGAACTACATCGGGGCCGGACTGGTCGTGACCAGCCGGCCGACGGCGGGCAACAGCGCTCCCGAGGGCTCGAGGATCACCGTCTTCGTGATCTGACGCCGGAGTTCGTTGAGCGCTCGCTCTCAGCGAGCGTCGAGCTTGGTCAACAGGTCGGCGAGGGTAGCGCGCTCGACCGGGGACAGCCTGGCGAAGTGCTCGGCTCCGGTGTCGACCCGAGCGGCCCGCACCCCGGCCAGCACCTCCCGGCCGGCCTCGGTGAGCGCGACACAGGTAGCCCGGCGATCGCCCGGGTCGGCCCCCCGGGCGACGAGGCCGCGCTGCTCCAGGCCGTCGATCACCTCGGTCGCCGATCGGGGCGCGATCCGCAGCCGCTCGGCGACGACCCCGAGCCGCGGACCGTCGAGTTCGCCGACGACCTGCAGAGCGCGGGCCTGATGCGGGGTCAGCTCCCACGGCCCGAGCGAGTCGGCCCAGCGGCGGCGCAAGCCCCGGGTCGCGCGCAGCAGCAGCTCCCCGAGATCCGGTACCGCCGGTCGTCATGAGTCGAGCTTACCCCATTTCAGATCTACCTCATGATGTGGTAACCTCAGCATTGCGATCGAGACTGCGCGCCTGCCACCAATCGGTCACAGACCGCGACTCACGGCGGTTCCGACCTGCGGTTTGGGACCGATCGCGTCGCCCTCATCGCGCCCGCCTGACCACCGAATCGAGGATCCACTTGGATAGCCAACTCACACCACCCGTCAACTCCGGCCGTTCCGGCCGCACCGGCGGCGGCCCCCGCCGGGTCGATCCTGCCGACCGAGCCCAGCTCGCCGAATCGCCCGTCTCGTGGCGGCGCGTAGCCGCCCTCTTCGCCCCGTACCGCTGGCAGGTCCTCGCGGTGATGATCCTGCTGGTCGTCTCCTCGCTGGTAGGACTGGCCACCCCGTTCCTCACCCGGCTGGCCATCGACGACGCGCTGCCCGCTCGCAACATCGAGCTCCTGCTGCAGATCGTCGCCGGGATGGTCGGGGTCACCGTGGCCACCTCGATCTTCGGCGTGCTGCAGACCTGGATCTCCACCCTCATGGGCCAGCGCGTGATGCACGGCCTGCGGACCGACGTCTTCGCCCACCTGCAGCGCCAGTCGCTCGCCTTCTTCACCCGGACCAAGGGCGGGGAGATCCAGTCCCGGCTCACCAACGACGTGAACGCCATGCAGTCCGTGGTGACCGACACGGCGACGTCGATCGCCACCAACATCACCACGGTCGCCGCGACAGCGATCGCCATGGCGGCCCTGAGCTGGCGCCTCTCCTTGCTCTCGTTGATCGTGCTGCCGCCCGCCATCTGGCTGACCCGCCGCGTCGCTCTGCTCCGGCGCGACGTCACCGCCCGCCAACAGCGCCGGCTGGCCGACATGCTGGCCCAGGTCGACGAGGGCCTGACCGTCAGCGGCGTCCGGCTCACCAAGACGATGGGCGCCGGACGCTCCGTGTCGGACCGCTTCTCGGCCACCTCGACCGAGCTGGTCGACCTGGAGGTCCGCGCCCAGCTGGCCGGGCGCTGGCGGATGGCCACGATGAGTGTGATCTTCGGCGTGATTCCCGCGGTGCTCTATCTCGCAGCCGGCTTTCCGGCCACGTCCGGCGGCATGACCATCGGCACGCTGGTGGCCTTCGTCGCCCTCCAGGCCGCGGTCTTCCGGCCGATCATGGGGTTGCTCAACACCGGCGTCCAGCTGGTCAGCTCGATGGCCCTGTTCAGCCGGATCTTCGGCTATCTCGACCTGCCGGTCGAGGTGGCCGCACCGGTTGATCCCGTACGCCCCGAGCCGGCCCGGATCCGTGGCGCGCTGCGCTTGCAGGACGTGAGCTACCGCTACCCCGGCGCGGACGATGCCGCCCTGCACGCGGTCACCCTCGAGGTAGCGGCCGGACACTCGCTGGCCCTGGTCGGGGCGACCGGGTCGGGTAAGAGCACGCTGGCCGGACTGGTGGCCCGTCTCGCCGACCCGACGACCGGATCGGTGACCGTCGACGGGATCGACATCCGCGATCTCGAGGCCGAGACCCTCGCCGCCATCGTCGGCGTCGTCTCCCAGGAGACCTACCTGTTGCACGCCTCGATCGCGGAGAATCTCCGGTTCGCCAAACCCGACGCAGGAGACGACGAACTCTGGGAGGCCCTGCGGATCGCCCAGATCGACGACCTCGTGGCGGCCCTGCCGGCCGGCCTGGACACCGTCGTCGGATCCCGCGGCCAGCGCTTCTCCGGTGGCGAGCAGCAACGGATCGCCATCGCCCGGACCGTACTGCGGGATCCGCGGATCCTGGTCCTCGACGAGGCCACCAGCGCGCTGGACAACGACACCGAGCGGGAGCTCCAGGCCGCGCTCGACGCGCTGGCCCGGGGCCGGACGACGGTCACGATCGCCCACCGGCTGAGCACCATTCGCAACGCGGACCGGATCGCCGTCCTCGATGCCGGCCGGGTCGTGGAGACCGGAACCCATGCCGAACTCGTCGCGGCCGGCGGCCGGTACGCGCAGCTGTCAGCCGACGAGCCGATCGAGCCGTCCCTTGTCGTCGCCGCCTAGAAGCTCAACCTCCGCGAGCGGTAGTTCCTGCAGCTTCTTCGACGCTGGAAACCTTCAGGAACGACCGCTCGGCACCTCTAGGCTGAACCGATGCCCGGCCCACAGCGATCGCGGACCGAGCTGCTGGCGGTCGGGGCGCTGATCGCGATGACGGCCGCCTGGGGCTCGACGTTCTTCATGATCAAGGACATCGTGACCCGGATCCCGGTCACCGACCTGCTGGCCGTCCGGTTCGCCATCGCCAGTCTGGCGGTCGCTCTCATCGCGCTCCCCCGGCTCCGGATCAATCGGGAGCTGCTGCGCCGCGGCGTCCTGCTCGGGGTGCTGTACGGCGGCGCCCAACTGCTGCAGACTCTGGGGCTGGCCCAGACGTCGGCGAGTGTCTCGGGCTTCATCACCGGGCTGTACGTGGTGGCCACGCCCCTGATCTCGGCGGTCATCCTGCGGACGAGGATCGCCGCGCACCACCTGGCTGGCGGTCGGACTGGCCACGGTCGGGCTCGGGGTGCTGTCGCTGAACGACTTCTCGGTGGGCTACGGCGAACTGCTCACCCTCGCGTCGGCGATCGTGTACGCCGGCCACATCGTCGCCCTCGGTCGGCTGAGTTCCGCCGACACGGCGTTGAGCCTCAGTCTGGTGCAGCTGGTCACGATCACGCTCGTCTGCACGCTGGCGGCCCTGCCCGGCGGGATCACCCTGCCCGCGACGGCCACCGACTGGTGGATCGTGATCTATCTCGCGGTGATCGCCGGCGCCCTCACCATGGTGCTGCAGACCTGGGCCCAGGCCCGCATCGACGCCACCCGGGCCGCGGTGATCATGGCCATGGAGCCGGTCTGGGCGGCCGGGTTCGCGGTCGCGTTCGGCTCGGAGTCGATCACCCTGCGGATGGTGCTCGGCGGCGCGGCGATCCTGGCGGCGATGTACCTGGTCGAGTTGGCTCCCCGATTCCGGCGGACCCCGGAGACTCAGCCCAACCGAGTCAGTGCCGCCGGAATCGCCTCGTCGCCGGAGATGAGTTCGAACTGGCGTCGCACCGCACGATCCGCGACCAGGAGTTCGAGCAGCACCGCCGCCACGTCGGCGCGCGGGATGGATCCGCGCCCGGTCTGCTCGGCGACGCGCACCGACCCGGTCGGCTCGTCGTCGGTGAGGCCGCCGGGTCGCACGATCGTCCAGTCCAGATCGCGGCCGCGGATGAGTGCGTCGGCCTCGCTCTTGGCCCGCAGGTAGACCTGGAAGACATCCGCGGACCCGACCTCGAAGTCGTCCGCCGCGATCGCGGAGACGACGACGAGCCGCCGGATCCCGGCCAGTTCCGCCGCGTCGGCGGCGAGCAGGGCGCCGTCGCGATCGACCGACATCTTCCGAGCCGGCCCGCTGCCGGGTCCCGCGCCGGCCGCGAAGACCACGGCGTCCGCGCCCGAGATCTGTTCGGCGAGCGCTGCCGCGGTCTGGGCCTCCAGGTCGAACAGCAGCGGTTCACCGCCGTCGGCGCGGACGTCGTCGGCCTGTTCCTCCCGCCGGATCACCCCGACGCCGCGGTGCCCGTGAGCGGCGAGCAGCCGGATCAGGAGCCGAGCGATCTGGCCGTGGCCGCCGACGATCACGACCCTCAGCGGACGAGCCGCGGTCTCAGAAGTCATGGGCCGCGCCGCCTCGCAGATCGATCAGCCGGGTGTCGGTCATCTCACTGACGCGGTTGAAGACCAGACCACGGCCACGGTCGCTGAGCAGTTCGTCGTGGATCGCGAAACCCTCCAGGGCCCCGACCGCGCGGACGAAGTCAACCGTCTCCTTCATCGCCGCCCACGGTCCGTACGCCGGCATGGCGAGGATGTCGATGCCCTCGGGCGTGGTGTCGTACGCGTCGCCGGGATGGAACAGGGTCGGCTGGCCCTCCGAACTGAGCACGAATCCGACGTTTCCGATCCGCGGCAGGTCGCGGTGGATGACCGCGTGCTGACCGCCGACCGCACTGACCAGCAGGTCACCGATCGCGGTCTGCTCGCCGGCCGCCAGGGCGGTTGCGCCGATGTCGGGCAGGTCGCCGGCCGTCATCTGTTGCGCGACCGACGGCTCGACCAGGACGCGGACGCCGGGGTTGGCGGCGGTCAGACCCGGAACGTGCTCCGGGTCGACGTGATCGGGGTGGGCATGGGTGATCAAGATGGCGTCCAGATCGGTCTGTTCGTGCCAGCCGTCGCTGAAGTTGCCGGGGTCGATCAGTACCCGGGCGCCGTCAGTCTGCACGAGCACGGCCGCGTGCCCGAGGTGGGAGATGCGCATGAGTCCCACCGTACGGGGCCGGAAAATCCGCGCTGGGGCTGGAGGCGGCCTCCCGAGCTCACCTCAAGGCTTGGACCGGAGCAGCCGCCCGATCACCCGGCCGGCTTTCACGCAGTCGGCGCGCGTGACGTCGAGGTGGGTGACGGCGCGCAGGGCGCGCGGGCCGAGCACGGAGAGCGCAATCCCTTCGGCGGCGGCGGCCTGGGCCACCTCGGCGGCCGGCCGGTCGCCGGTGCTCAGCACGACGATGTTGGTCTCCACCTCGGCCGGATCCACCGCCTCCGACGCCTGGTCCGCGATCGCTTCGGCCAGGGCTCGCGCGGCGTCGTGGTCGTCGGCGAGCCGATCAAGGTGATGGTCCAGGGCGTACAACGCGCCGGCCGCCACGATGCCGGCCTGCCGCCAGCCGGCACCCAGGCGTTTGCGTCGCACCCGGGCGCGAGCGATCCGCTCGGCCGAGCCGACCAGCAGCGAACCGACGGGGGCGCCGAGACCTTTCGAGAAGCAGACGCTCACGGTGTCGAACAACCGGCCGTAGTCGGGCAAGGCCACCCCGCTGGCGACGTGGGCGTTCCAGAGCCGCGCGCCGTCGAGGTGGTAGCCGACGCCGCCTTGTTGGCACAGCCGCCCCACGGCCTGCAATTGGTCGAAGGCCTGCACCGTGCCGCCGCCGAAGTTGTGGGTGTTCTCCACGGCGACCGCCGCGGTCGAAACCAGGTACGGACCGGCCTCGGGCGCGATCAGCGCGGCCACCGCGTCGACATGCACCCGCCCCCGATCCGAGCCGAAGGTCCGCATGGTGATCCCGCCGATCGCCGCGTGCGCGCCCAGCTCGGCCCGGGCGATGTGGGCGCGGGCGTCGCAGAGCACCTCCCGCCCGGGCTCGACCAGCAGGCCGACCCCGAGCAGGTTGGCCAGCGAACCCGTCGCGCAGAACAGACCCGCCTCGTGTCCGAGCAGGTCGGCCGTCCGGCGCTCCAGCTCGATCACCGTCGGGTCCTCGCCGTACACGTCGTCGCCGACCTCGGCCGACGCCATGGCGGCCCGCATCGCCTCGGTCGGCCGGGTAACGGTGTCGGAGCGCAGATCGACGGTCACCGGTGCACGGCCTGGTCGTCCTTCTTGGACTTGTGCGCCTTCAGTGAGCCCGGGTGCGCCTTGACGGTCGGATCATTCTTGGTCTTGATCACGCTCGCCACGATGGTGACCAACAAGACGACCATGATCACGCCGAGGCTGACCAAGGTCGGGATCTCGGGTACCGCGGGATTGATGTCGACGTGCGCCCAGTGCAAGATCAGCTTGACCCCGATGAAGGCGAGGATCAGCGCCAGGCCGGTGGACAGGTAGACCAGTCGATCCAGCAGATCCTTGACCAGGAAGAACAGGGCCCGCAGGCCGAGCAGCGCGAACGCATTGGCGACGAAGACGATGTACGCCTCGCGCGTCACGCCGAACACCGCCGGGATCGAGTCCAACGCGAACAGCAGGTCGATGCTGCCGATGGCGATCAGCACCAAGAACAGCGGGGTGAACATCCGCCGGCCGTCGATGCGGGTCACCAGCTTGCCCTCGACGTAGTCATCGGTGATCGGCAGGATCCGACGGGCACCCTTGACGACGGCGTTGTCTTCGATGTCGGGGTCCTCGTCGCGATGTCGGAACAGCTGGATCGCGGTGAAGATCAGCAGCAGTCCGAAGAGCAGGAAGACGAAGGAGAACAGCGACAGCAGGGCGGCGCCGAGGGCAATGAAGATCGCGCGCATGATCAACGCCAACACGATGCCGAAGGTGAGCACCTTCTGCTGGTGGGCCTCGGGCACCGCGAACGTCGTCATGATGATCACGAAGACGAACAGGTTGTCGACCGAGAGGCTCTTCTCCACCAGGTAGCCGGTGAAGTACTGCACCCCGAAGTCACCGCCGTAGGCGAAGGTGAACCAGACCCCGAAGGCGACGGCGACGGCCACGTAGAACACCGACCAGCCGGCCGCCTCGCGGATGCCCACCTTGTGCGGCCGGATGATCCCCAGCGCCAGGTCGAGGGCCAGGAGCAGCAGGATGCCACCGATGGTCAGTGCCCAGACCAGGGGCGTGATCTCCAACATAGGGAGGAAGCGTACTGGCCGTCAGAAGCTGACCGGCACGAAAGCCTGCACCGGATTGGCGCGCCGGATTCGGCCGGTGGTCAACCGCTCGGCGACCAGGAAGGCCAGCTCCAGGGACTGGTTGCGGTTCAGCCGCGGATCGCACAGCGTCTCGTACCGGTTGACGAGGTCGGCCTCGACCAGGTCCTCCGAACCGCCCACGCACTCGGTGACGTCACTACCGGTGAGTTCCACATGAACGCCGCCGGGCCAGGTGCCCAGTTCCTCGTGCACGTCGAAGAAGCCGTTCAACTCCTCCATCACGTCGGAGAACGCGCGGGTCTTGTAGCCGTTGACCGCCTCGAACGTGTTGCCGTGCATCGGGTCGCAGACCCAGGCCACCTGTCGGCCGCTCGCCGTCACCTTGGCCACCACCTCGGGCAGGATGTCGCGGATCCGGTGCGCACCCATCCGGGTGATGAACGTGATCCGGCCGGGCTCGTGCTCCGGATCGAGTCGGTCCGCCAGTTCCAGCGCCTCGTCCGCGGTGGTGGTCGGGCCCAGTTTCACCGCGAGCGGGTTGCGGACGTGTCGCAGCAACTCGATGTGGGCGCCCTCCAGCTGGCGGGTCCGCTCACCGATCCAGACGAGATGGCCCGAGGTGTTGTACGGCTGGCGGGTGCGGGAGTCGACCCGGGTCAACGCGTGCTCGTACTCCAGGATCAGGCCCTCGTGGGAGGAGTAGAAGTCGACCGTGCGGAACACGTCATCGTCGATGCCGCAGGCCACCATGAATGCCAGGGCGCGGTCGATCTCGCCGGCCAGCGTCTGGTACTGCACACCGGCGGCGGAGGTCTTGACGAAATTCGCGTTCCACGAGTGCACGCTGCGCAGGTGGGCGAAGCCGCCGGTGACGAACGCGCGAGTGAGGTTGAGGGTCGCGGCGGAGGCGTTGTACACCCCGAGCAGCCGTTGCGGATCGGGGCGCCGGTCGGCTTCGGTGAACGCGAAGCCGTTGACCGCGTCGCCCCGGTACGCCGGCAGGTTCACCCCACCGCGGGTCTCGATCGGGGACGAGCGGGGCTTGGCGTACTGACCCGCCATCCGGCCCACCTTGACGATGGGCACCTGGGCGGCGTACGTCAGCACGACCGCCATCGACAAGATGGTGCGCAACTTGCCCTGGATGTTGTCGGCGGTCACCCCGTCGAAGGTCTCGGCGCAGTCGCCACCCTGGAGCAGAAAGGCCTCTCCCGCCGCCACATTGGACAACTTGCCGCGTAGCGCGTCGCACTCGGCAGCGAACACCAGCGGCGGCAGGGTGCGTAGCCGCGCGACGACCTCCGCGACCTCCTGCGGGTCGTCGTACCCGGGCTGCTGCCGCGGATCGAGCGCGTGCAGCTCCGCCAGCGTCGGGATGTCGGGCAGTTCAGGCACCCCGCAACTGTAGACGTCGGATCGCTGGTGACGGGGGCGATTACGATCCATGAAATGAGCTCCGAAACTGCGGCCGCCGTCCTCGATCGGTTCTTGACCGCCTTCAACGCGGGCGATCTCGCCGGGATGCGCGAGGTGCTCGCCGACGACGCGGTCGCGTACGTGACCGGCCCGGACGGCCAGACCGTGCAGATCGACGGGGCCGACGGCTATCTCGGCGCGATCGCGGCGATGGATCCGGCGTCGGCGAACTACCGGGTGGCGCTGACCCAGCCGGCCGTCGCCACCGACGACCGGCACGTGCTCGCCATGTTGTCGGTGCACGCCCGCCGCGGCGATCGGACGCTGGAGAACTTCGCCGCCTATCTGGTCGGGGTCGACGACGCGGGCCGGGTCGACGAATTACGGATGGTCGACGCGAAGCCGGCCGAGAGCGACGCTTTCTGGGCCGCGCCGGCCGAGCCGGAGCAAGCACCGGGGACCAAGGACCGGGTGGACTTCTGGTTCGACCCGTTCTGCCCGTTCTGCTGGATCACGTCGCGCTGGATCCTCGAGGTGGAGACGGTGCGCAACATCGACGTCCGATTCCACGTGATGAGCCTGGCGGTGCTCAACGAGGACACCGACGTGTCGGATACGTACCGCAAGCGGCTGGAGAACTCCTGGGGACCGGTGCGGGTGGCGACGGCCGCCGCCCAGTCGCAGGGCAAGGATGTGCTCGAGCCGCTCTACACCGCGATGGGCAAGCGGATCCACAACTGGGACATCAAGGACATCCCCCGGGTGATCTCCGAGTCGTTGGCCGAACTCGGCTTGCCGGCGGAGTTGGCCGAGGCGGCCGACTCGGAGGAGTACGACGAGGCGGTCCGGACGAGTCACGCCGCAGGCATGGACCAGGTCGGCAAGGGGGTCGGCACGCCGACAATCGCGTTCAACGGCTCCGCCTTCTTCGGTCCCGTCATCTCCCGCGTCCCGCGTGGCGAGGATGCGGGCCGGATGTGGGACGCGAGCGTCGCGCTGGCCAGCTACCCGTACTTCTTCGAGATCAAGCGCGAGCGGACCGACAAGCTGCACTTCGACTGAGTTGTCCGCTCGCTGCGTGATCCGCTCCTGACCCCAGGGCGTGGATCCACCCCGAGCACCTGGCACCTGCTCGGGTTGCCGCCAGCTGCTCGGGTCCGCCCCCGAGCAGATGGCGCAAAGCCGAGCAGCTGTGGTGGTGGACCCTGGTCAGGCCTGTGGGGAGACCTCGTCCTCTTCCTCCTCGGCCTTCTGCTTCGCGGCAAGCTGCTTCGCGGTCGGGGCGTAGAGGTCGACGTACTCCTGGCCGGAGAGCTCCATGATCTCGTACATGATCTCGTCGGTGATGGAGCGCAGGATGAAGCGGTCCTCGCTCATCCCGTAGTAGCGGGAGAAGTCCAGCGGCCGGCCGAACCGTACGGTCGGACTGACGATCCGGGAGACGATCTTGCCCGGCGGCGCGATCACGTCGGTGCCGATCACCGCCGACGGCACCACCGGCACCCCGGCCAGCAGGGCCATCCGCGCGACGCCTGTTCGGCCCTTGTAGAGCCGGCCGTCGTGGCTGCGGGTGCCCTCGGGGTAGATGCCAAACAGCTCGCCCTTGTTGAGCACTTTCAGCCCGGCCCGGAGTGCGCCCTCGGAGGCGCGTCCGCCGCTGCGGTCGATCGGCACCTGCCCCGTGCCGGAGAAGAACTTCTTCTGCGCCCAGCCCTTCAGGCCCGCGCCGGCGAAGTAGTCCGATTTGGCCACGAACGTCACCCGCCGGTCCAGCGCGAGCGGCATGAAGAGCCAGTCGGCGTACGAGAGGTGGTTGCTGGCGAGGATCGCCCCGCCTTTGGGCGGCACGTTCAGCGCCCCCTCCACGACGGGCCGGAACAGCCGACGCACCGCGGGACCGAGCGCGACGTTCTTCAGGAACCAGTAGATCCCGCCGCCGGCGCTCGACTTGCCCCCCGGATCGACCGTGACGAGATCGGAGTTCACGGCGTCACGTCCGACACCACCGTCGGATCGCCCCGATCGGGGCCAGTCGCGACCGGAGGGGTGAGGGCCGGCGGCACCGGCGGGACCGGCCGGCCCTCACCGGGCCGGGCGACGACGGTCGCGTTGAAGTCGCGGCCCTCGGCCAGCGCGGCCTTGACCGAGGACGCGTACGCGTCCACATAGGTCTGGCCCGTCAGGTTCTGGACCGCGGCCATGATCTCGTCGGTGACCCAGCGCAGCACGTCCCGGTCGCTCGCCTCGGCGGCGTACGCGCTGAAGTCCAGCGGCTCGCCCACCCGTACCACCGGCTTGACCATCAACGGGATGCCGATCGGCGTCTTCACCCACTGGGTCCGGACGAAGCCGACCGGGACGACCGGCACGTTCGCCTGCAGCACCAAGCGTGCGACGCCGGTCTTGCCCTTGTAGAGCCGGCCGTCCGGCGAGCGGGTCCCTTCGGGGAAGATGCCGAGCAGTTCGCCCTGTCGCAGCACCCCGAGCACGCTCTCCATGCTGCCGGCGCTCGCCCGGCCGCCGGAACGGTCCATCGGCACCTGGCCGACCGACTTCAGGAACCACGCGACGAAACGGCTTCTCAGATCAGAGCCCTGGAACATCTCCGCCTTGGCCGGGAATGTCAGTCGCCGCCTCATCAGGGCCGGCAGCGCGACCGTGTCGCCGGAGGAGATGTGGTTCCCCACCAGAATGGCCGGACCATGCGCCGGGATGTTCTCCGCACCTTCGATCCGAGCCCGGAACAGCAACGGGAACGTCCAGACGAAGAACAACCACTTGAAGATCCAGTAGGCCACCGAACTCCCTCTCCGAAAGTCACCGGTGAGCCTAGTGCGTACGTCCGTGGAGAAGCTGCGTGTGCCAGGATGCGCGAGTGAGCGCAGCCTCAGGCCCGATGACGGACCCGGCCACCGAGCCGTACGAGGGAGGTAGCGGCCCGCTCGGTGTGTTGCTGGTGCACGGCTTCACCTCCACCCCGCAGTCCATGCGGCCCTGGGCGGATCATCTGGAAACCGCGGGATTTCGCGTTTCCGTGCCGCGGTTGCCGGGACACGGCACCCGATGGGAGGAGCTGAACGAGACTCTCTGGACCGACTGGTACGCCGCCGCCGACCGCGCGTTCGCCCAGCTCTCCGCGCACTGTGACCAGGTGTTCCTGGCCGGGCTCTCCATGGGGGCGACCCTGTGCCTACGGCTCGCCGAGGAGCACGGCGACGCCGTGTCGGGTCTCACCCTCGTCAACCCCGTGGTCAGCCATCGTGACCCCACGGCTGCGGCTGCTGCCCGTGCTGAAGCGGATCACCCCGTCCCTCGGGGCCATCGCCAACGACGTCGCGCGACCGGGCGTGGTCGAGATCGCGTACGACCGGACCCCTCTGCGGGCCATGCACTCGCAGCTGGATCTGTGGGCGGCCGTCCGCCGCGATCTGCGCCGCATCGACCAGCCGCTGTTGATCTACCGCTCGCGGCAGGACCACGTGGTCGATGCCACCTCGGTGCCGAAGATCATGGTCGGGATCAGCTCGGTCGACGTCGAGGTGATCAGTCTGGAACGCAGTTACCATGTAGCCACCCTCGACCACGAGGACGAGCTGATCTTCGCCGGCAGTGCCGCGATGTTTCGGCGCTTGGCGAAGGAATGAGATGGCCGCCGCAGACGACCGTTCGGGGTCTCGCGACGAGGGTCGCGAGGATCGGGATGCGATCGACCGTGCCTTCGCCGATCTGGTCGCCGGCTACCACCTGACCGCCGACCGGTCCCGAACAGGCCAGTACGGCAGAACAGCCGGAACGGGCCGAACCGCGCGCCGAAGAGAAGTCGGCCGCCAGTTGGGCCGACGACCATCCGCTCTTTCGGTACGAGCCCGAACCGGAACCCGAGCCGCAACCCGAACCCGAGGAACGCTACGAGCCACCGGCCCCCGAGGCGGTGCCGAAACCGGCGTGGCCGGTGCTGGTGGCCTGGGTCGGGATGGGGTACGCCGTCTTGATGATGCTGGCCGTGGTCGTCGGGGTCCGGCTGCCCGCCTGGGCCGGCTGGCTCGCGATCGTCGGGTTCGTCGGCGGCTTCGGCATCCTCGTCACCCGGCTCCCCCGGCAGCGCCCGCCCGACGCCGGCGACGGGGCGGTCTTGTAAGGCTTGGGCCCCTCCGGCAACCACCTCCCCCCTCCCCGCGCCCGGCGACTTCCCGCGCGCGAACTCCGCGTTCGCGCGGGAGATCTCCCGCGCGAGGACGGATTTCCCGCGCGGGAAGGATGAGACCCGGGCGGGTGGGAGGACGACGACCAGGTCCGGACCAGGTCCGGACCAGGTCCGGAGCGGATCCGAAGCGGATCCGCAGGAGTGACAACTACGGGCCGGTCGGGTTGGGAGACGTGGGATTCCCACCGCGGCCAGAAGCCGCCGGCGGAGCGGGGCGGCTCGTCGATGGCGTGCCGGGCCAGGTCGGCGGCCCCGATCAGTCCGGCGTCGTTGCGGAAGTGGGCCAATTCGATCCCGGCCTGGGTACGGAATCCGCGCCCGGTGAGGGTCCGGGCGAAGGCGTGCCGGGTCGGTTCGAGCAGCAGATCGCCGGCCTCGCTGACTCCGCCGCCGATCACGAACAGGTCGGGGTCCAAGGCGGCGGCCAGATTGGCGATGCCCTGCCCCAGCCAGGTCCCGACGTCACCGATCAGCTCGATGGCGGTCGATTCGCCCTGGAGCGCGGCCGCCGTCACGCCCGGGCCGGTGATCTGATCCGGGTCGCCGAGCAGTTCCAGCAGCCGGTGCGCCATCGGTGACTTGCTCCGGGCCAGCTCGCGCGCCTCGCGGACCAGCGCGTTGCCGGACGCGTACTGCTCCCAGCAGCCGCGGTTGCCGCACTCGCAGCGGTGCCCGCCCGGCACGCTGATCATGTGGCCCCACTCCCCGGCCATCCCGTACGTACCACGGAACAGCTGGCCGTTGATCACCAGGCCGCCGCCGATGCCGGTGCCCAGGGTCAGGCACACCATCACCGAACTGCCCCGCCCGGCACCGAAGCGGTACTCGGCCCAGGCGGCGGCGTTGGCGTCGTTGTCGACGATCAGCGGCAGCTCGATCCGGCCGCTGAGCTGGGCCTTGAGCGGCTCGTTCCGCCAGGCCAGGTGTGGGGAGAACGCCACCACCGCCTGACGGTTGTCGACCCAGCCGGCCGCGCCGATGCCGACGGCGATCACGTCGGGGCGCTCCGCGCGGAGGTCGTCGACCAGTCCGACGATGGCGTCTTCGACGGCCTGCGGACTGCGTGAGGGAGTCGGGGTCTGCCGGCGGAACAGGATCCGGCCGGTCTCGTCGACTACGCCCGCGGCCACCTTGGTGCCACCGATGTCGACCCCGATGCCCGGCAGTCCGGGCGCGCCGCTCAGGCCTCGGCCCGCCTCTTGAGACCCTTCAGCGCCCCGTCGATGATCGTCTTCTCCGCCTTGCGCCGGAACATCCCGATCATCGGCAAGTTCACGTCGACGCGGAGGTTGTACGTCACGTTGGTGCCACTGGCGGTGGGCTTGAGCACGTACGAGCCGTCCATCGCCTTGAGCAGCTGGCCGTCGATCAGCTTCCACGACACCGCATTGCCCTGCCACTCGTAGGCCAGCGTGTACTCGTCCTTCACGAGGGCGTGGTCGAGCACCATCCGAACGGTCTGGGCCCGCCCGTCCGGGGCCGAGGTGAGCACCGTCGCGCTCTTCATGGAGTCCACCCACTCGGGGTAGGAATCGAAGTCGGCGATCACCGCCATGATCTGGCCGGGCGAGGCCGCCACATCGATGTCGGCGCTCGTCTGATCAGCCACCGGCCCAGCGTATCGGCACCCGATCCAGCCGCAGCGCGGCGCGCAGTTGGCGACGCGCGGCCGGGTAGCCGAACCGTTCCGCCACGTACGCCCGCCCCCGGCGGCCCAGCTGCGCGGCCAGTGCCGGATCCAGCAGCAGTTCCCGGATCCGCTCCGCCAACGCGTCCGGATCGCGGGGATCGACGACGTGACCCGTACGCCCCGGGCGCACGGTTTCCGGTGCCCCTCCGGAATCGCCGACGAGCACCGGCAGCCCGGATGCGGCGGCCTCCAGGGCGGCCAGGCCGAGCCCTTCGGGTTCGAGGCCGGCGCGTCTGGTGCGGACCGGCAGCGCGAAAACGTCGGCGCTCCGCAGCTCTGCGGCCACCCCCCACGGGGGCAAGGGGCCGGTGAACCGCACCGGTCCCCCGCACCGCTCGGCCGTCCGGGCCAACGCCCGGCGCTGCGGGCCGTCACCGACCAGCACCAACTCCGGGATTTCCTCGCCGGCCGGCCAGCCCCGCAGGACGATCGGCCAACTGCGCAACAGCACGTCGAACCCCTTGCGCGGCACGAACCGGCCGACGGCGATGCAGCGCCGAGGTCGGTCCGCCTGCGCCGAAGGTTCGGGTCGGAACAGCGCCAGGTCGACCGGCGGGGCGAGCCGGAAGAGCTTCGTCCGCGCGGCCGCGGACAGGGCCGGGGCGAGAGCGGCGGCCACGAAGTCGGAGTTGGTGGCGAGGGCGTCGACGTCGTCACCGATCCGGCGCAGCAGGGCCCGGGTCGGTGGGAGTCTGGTCCACCAGACCTCGGATCCGTGGGTGAGCGCCACGATCCGTTTGGCGCCGGCCGCGCGGAGGTTCGGTGCCAGCAGGGCCAGTGGCGCCGCCGCGCCGAACAGCACCCGGGTGGCGCCGCTCCGGACGAGCAGGTCCGTCGCCGCCCGGGCCGTTCGTGGCGTGGGCAGCAGCGGGCCGGGCAACCGGACGACGGGGTACGGTGCCGCTCGGTCCACGGCGGCCGATCCGGGCGCCCGAGAGGTCAGCACCACGACCTCGTCGAGGAAGCCGCACGCCGCAGCCACGAACGACTCGATGCCCCCGATCCGGGGCGGGAAGTCGTTGGTGATCACCAGCGTGGTGGTGTCCGGCAACGCGCTCGTCGCGGCCTGCTCGCTCATCGGAGCCGGCTCGCTCATCGGAGCCTGCGCATACTGTCTCGCCATTCGCGGACCAGCGCGGACTCGCTCGTGCCCAGGTCGGCCAAGGCATCGGCGAGCGGCGTCCCGGCGCTGACCGTTGCGTAGAACCGAGCCAAGCCGGTCGCACCGTGACTGTCGGCGAGCAGGGTGCAGAGCGACCAGGCCTGCGCATAGCCGAGGTCAAGGTCGGCCGCCGAGGCCGCGAAGGCACTCTCGGGCGGCAGTTCACGCGGCAGCCAGCCCCGGCGTACCGCGTCGCGGAGCGGGCCCAGGGCGGCCGATCGGGAGCTGGGGTGCACCTCGTACGCGATCTGGTCCGCGAAACCCTCCACCAGCCAGGTCGGGGCCGCGGAGGCGAACGAGCGGGTGGCGACGTGCACGACCTCGTGGGTCAGCAGGACCGCGAGGCCCTCGGCGGACAGTCCAGCAGCGGCGGCCGGATTCACCACGATGTGCACCGCGGCCGTACCCGCCTTGGCTCCCCGCGGCCAGGCGACGGCGGCGATCCGAGCGTAGGAACCGTCGGCCACCCCGATCGAACGCTCGAACGACTGCCGGGTGGCCGGTAGCTCCACAACCAGCGAGCCGTCCCAGGTCGGGAGCCGCCCGCGGACCGCGGTGGCCGCGGCCACCGCTCGGGTCAGCCACGATCGGGCGGGTCGCGGGTCGGGACCGATCACCGTCACGGGGCCGCGGCGGTCGAGGGCGACGGCCGCCTGCAGCCAAAGCGGTCGCGGCGCGGACCGGTCGGCGGCGGGTGCGTCGGTGTCCCCGACGAGCACCGCGCGTCCGTTCTCGGCGACGACGGTCAGCCAGATCCTGGCCTCGGCGGTTCGGGCGTTACCGGGTGGTCGCCACGTGGCTGTGACCTGCTGCAGCCACGCGCGGTCAGCGAAGCGGGTCCGGACGCCGACGCCCGGGGTGGCCTCGCTGGCGCCGGCTCGCAGCCGCAGGTCGGGGCCCAGCCTGCGCAGATTGGCGAACCACACGTCGGGCCGGCCGGCGAAGCCGGGATCCTGCGTCGAGGTGGCGCGGTCGAAGCCGGGACGGTCGTTGCGCGCAGCCGCCGCCGTCAATTCGTCGAGCATCCGCTGCACGGCGGCCGTCCGGTCGGCGGGCGGGAGGCTGTCGGTCGCCGGGCTCGGCGGGGTACGGACACATCCGACCGCGAGGAACAGCACCAACAATGTCGCCACCAACGGCGAACCGGCGATGCGCGTCAGCCGAGGGGGCGGTTGGAGAAGTTGTACGGCATGTACCCGAGCGGGACGATCTGGACGGACTTGCCGGGCCGCGGGGCGTGGATGACCTTGCCGTCGCCGATGTAGATGGCGATGTGGCTGGTCGGGAAGTAGTAACCGACCAGATCGCCGGGGCGCAATTCGGAACGGGAGATCTTGCGGCCGACCTCGAGCTGGTCATCGGCCAACCGCGGCAGGCTGACCCCGACCGACTTGTACGCGGCCTGGACCAGACCGGAGCAGTCGAAGGCGTCGGGGCCCTCGGCGGCGAAGCGGTACGGCTTGCCCAGCTGCTTGCGCGCATAAGCTACGACGCGGTCGGCCCGGGACCCACCGCTGGAATCGGAGGCGGTGTCGGTGAGGTGGTGTCGTAGAGGTGGAGCCGGTCGAGGTGGAGCCGGTCGAGTCAGAATTGGTCGCGGTTTTCGCACCGGCCGCCTTAGCCTGGGCGAGGGCTTCCTCGCGAGCCTTGCGCTCCTCCTCGGCGATCCGCTCCTGCTCTTCCTTCGTGAGCTTGGCGAGGATCTTCTTCGTGTCGGCGATCTTCTCGTCCGAGGCGGTCCGTAGCTTTTTGAGTTGAGCCCGCTTGTCCTTCAGGTCGGCGACGTCGGTCTCGGAGGAACGCTCGAGTTCGGCCAGCCGGGCTTGGGCGGACTGGAAGTCCTGCAGCGCCCTGTTCTGGTTCTCGGTCACCTTTTCGACTGTGGAGATCTGGCTGAGGAAGTTGTCGGTGTCCCGGGTGAAGAACAGCTGCGCCGTAGTGTCGAGGCTGCGGTTCTGGAACTTGGCGAGCGCCACCTGTCCGACCCGGATCCGCATCCGGGCGACCTGGGCGGTCTGGGTCTTCACGTCGGCCTGCTTGGTTCGTAGCTGCTGCTGGCCGGCCTTGAGGTGCTCACGGACCCCGACGTACTGCTGATCGATGGCGGCGGCTTCGATCTCGAGCTGAGCGACCTGCGCCTTTGCCTCGGCGACGGACAGCGGCGGGTCGGCCTGCGCGGAGAGGGCGCCGGGACCGGCGATCAGTCCGGCGGCGAGCAGCATGGCAGCTGCGGTCGACAACGACCGGCGCATCGCCTTGGCCGACTTCACGCTCCCTGCACCCCCCACTCGATCGATTATCCCGGGAACATCAACCCCGTGCCGATGCCGCTGAAAACAGGCAACACAGTAGGTCACGATTTGGTCACACCACAAACCTCACCGACCAATCTGAGACCCCATCCGTCACACCAGAAACTCCAGTCCCTCAGCCCGATTCCGGCCACTCCAGGGGCGCCTGTACGGCCGTGACCCGTCGGGCTCCTGGGATCAACCGCAGGGGTGGCACCAGCCCTGAGTCGGCCAGCGCCTCCAGGGCCGCCTGCTGCGACGCGTCGAAGTCGACCCCGGACGCCGGCATCCCCAGCAGCACCGACACCACACAGTCCCCGCAGGCCACATTCCGGACCACACACGTGTCGCAGTCCACGTGCACCGTCTGCCGCTCACGCCGATCGCTCATCATGATTCCGTTCATCTCGGTCTCCCTCGCCAGCCTGCGTACCGCACCCTGCCCGATCCCTCTGACAGTGCTGGCCTGCTCGCGCTCGCTTCGCGCCTCGAGACCCGGTCTTCCTCGTCGGTCCGCGAGGCGCCGGACCGCTCGCAAGTCGCCAGCCGCGTTTTCCAACCAAACGCGAGTTCCACGGCCCAGGCGGCCGCGTTTTCCAACCAAACGCGAGTTCCGCGGCACCGATCGCGCCCGCACGCCTGGGCCGCACGGGCGGGGAGATCGCGACACGAAGCGGAACAGTCGACATGGAACAAGCGGAATGTCAGAGATCGCCAGTATGTTCGATAACCATGGTGGTGGCATCCGGGCAGACCTCGTTCGAGGACCTTGGCACGCCCCTGTCCGCCGTGACGTTCTGCGTGGTCGACCTGGAGACGACCGGCAGTGCGGAGAGCGACCAGATCACCGAGATCGGGGCGGTGAAGGTGCGGGGCGGCGAGGTGCTCGGTGAGTTCCAGACCCTGGTCAACCCGAGCACGGCGATTCCGCCGCTGATCGCGGTGCTCACCGGCATCACCAACGCGATGGTCGCCTCGGCGCCGAGACTGCCGCAGGTGCTGCCGGCGTACCTCGCGTTCGCCGAGAACACCGTGCTGGTGGCGCACAATGCGCCCTTCGACGTCGGTTTCCTGCGCCGGGCGTGCCTGTCGCTGGAGTACCCGTTCCCTCGCTGGCCGGTGGTCGACACCGCAGCCCTGGCCAGGACGATCCTGATGTCGGACGAGGTGTCGAACTGCCGACTGGCCACGCTCGCCCGGCACTTCCGGTCCGCCACCACGCCGAACCACCGTGCGCTGACCGATGCGCAGGCCACGGTCGACGTGCTGCACGGCCTGATGGAGCGGGTCGGCAATCTCGGTGTCGGGACGATCGAGGATCTGCGTGAGTTCACCCGCAAGGTCTCCCCCCAACGCCGGGCGAAGCGGACCTGGGCCCAGCAGCTGCCGGCCACTGCGGGGGTCTACCTGTTCGTCGCCGAGCACGCCGACCAACGCCACGTTCTGTACGTCGGGAAGTCCACCAATCTGCGATCCCGGGTCCGCAGCTACTTCACCGCGGCCGAGAAACGCCGTCGGATGGAAGAGATGGTGCGGGTCGCGACCGGCGTCGAGACCATCCCCTGCGTGACGGCCCTACAGGCCGAGGTGACCGAGCTCCGGCTGATCGGGGCCCATGCGCCGCGCTACAACCGGCGCTCGAAGTTCCCCGAGCGGACGCTGTGGATCAAGATCACCGACGAGGCGTTCCCGCGGCTGTCGGTGGTCAAGGCCGTGCGCGACGATCAGGCGACCTACTTCGGGCCGTTCCGGCGGCGACAGGCGGCCGAGGACGTGCTGCTCGCGATCTACGACAGCTTCCCGATCCGGCAGTGCACGCCACGGCTCAGCCCGACCAGGCTGACCCCGGCCTGCGCGCTGGCCGGAATGGGCCGCTGCTCCGCCCCCTGCGACGGCTCGATCTCCCGCGAGGACTACGGCGCCGTGGTCGCCGCCGTCCGGTCCGCGCTGTCCAGCGACGTGCGACCGGCCGTGTCCGGCGTCCAGGCCCGGCTGGCCCGGCTCATCGACCAGCAGCGGTTCGAGGAGGCCGCCACGATCCGCAGCCGCCTCGAGACGCTCACCGCCACCGGACTGCGGTTCCACCGGGTCCGCAGCCTCGCCGCCTGCCCCGAGATCGTCGCGGCCCGCCGACACAATGCGGACTGGGAGATCCACGTGATCCGGTACGGGCGGCTGGCTGCGGCCGGTCTCGCGACCCCGCGAGACGTCCCCCAGGCGGTGGCTCGCGCGGTCCAGGCCACGGCCGAGACCGTGGCCCGCCCGCCGGACCCGCTGCCGGCCGCCGGGATCGAGGAGACGATGAGGATCGCCGCCTGGCTGGAGCAGCCGGGTTCCCGGATCATGGAGATGACCGGGGACTGGATGTGGCCACTGCACGCCGTTCTCGACCACGACGCGTTGGTCCGACACGCCCTCGCCCCGACGGGTTGATCGGGGACCGCAAGAATGACGACGTGCCGCCCTCAGCGAACCGACCGACCAAGAGATTCCCGAACACGAGATCCCCGGCCGACAAGGCGTCGACCGCGTCCCGGGCCCTCGCGCTCTCCGCCGAGGCGACCCCGACCTATCGACCCCGTTCGGCACTCGCCGCGCCGCTGATGCTGCTGTCTCCCGGAGCGCGGGCGGCCGGCACGGTCGCGTTGGAGCGCAACCGGGGCACCCGGATCCGCCGGCTCGCCCGGGTCGGCGCCGACGCCTTCCGGGAACGCCGCCGGCCGAGCCGGCCACGGATGCGGTCGCTGGTGCTGCTGCCGGGCGGCCAGCTCGGCTGGCAGAGTACGGCGACCCCGCCCGCACCCGGGCCGCTGGCCGCGGTCGTGGCGCCGGTGGCGATGGCAACCTGCGACCTGGATCGGCCGGTCGGGCTGGGTACGACACCGTTTCCCCTCCCTCTGCACTTCGGGCACGAGTGTGTCGGCCAGGTGCTGAGCGTCGGGTCGAAGGTCAAGGGAGTCCGATCGGGCGATCTCGTCGCGGTGCCGTTCCAGATCAGTTGTGGTCGCTGTGCTGCGTGCAAAGCGGGCTTCACCGGCAACTGCCGGACGGTGCCGCCGATCTCGATGTACGGGTTCGGCGCCGCCGGCGGAGCCTGGGGTGGGGCGTTCTCCGAGCAGCTCGCGGTGCCGTACGCCGATGCGATGCTGGTGAAACTGCCCGCCGGCGTCGACCCGGTCGCCGTCGCCAGTGTCGGCGACACGTTGAGCGACGCGTACCGGCACGTCGAGCCGCACCTGGCCCGGATCCGCAAGCACCCCGGGATTGGTCGGGTGATCATCGTCGGGTCGGTGCGGGCCGGGACCCTCTTCGGCTCGAGCATGCCGCTCTACGCCGCGCTGATCCTGCGGGCGCTGGCCCCGAAGGTGCCCGTACTGCTGGTGGAGGCCCGGCCGTGGATCCGAGCCGAGGCCGACCGGCTCGGCGTCGACACCGTGCCGCCGGCCGGGCTGGGTCGCCGGCAGGCCGCCCTGGTGATCGACTCCAGTGCCGATCCGCAGGGTCTGCGGCAGGCTCTGGCCGCCACTGCACCCGACGGATTGTGCAGTTGCGCGGGATCCCTGCACGCCTCGGTGCGGGTGCCGGCCGCCCTGATGTTCGGTCGCAACGTGACCTTGTCCGTGGCCCGCAGCCACGTCCGGACGGTCATGCCGAAGGTGTTGGACCTGGTCGCGAGCGGCCGGCTGCGGCCCGAACTCGTCACGACGCGCGTGGCTCCGTTCGATGCGGCACCCGAGGCGATCGGTGAGTACCTGCGCACACCGGTGACCAAGACCGTGCTGACCCGCTCGGTTTGAGCGGCCGGCCGTCGACCGGTGGCTAGGATGACGGCCATGATCACCGCGATCGTGTTCGTCTCCGCCGAAGTCTCCCGGATCCCCGAGGTCGCCGAGGAGATCGCCGAGCTTCGGGGTGTCAGCGAGGTCTACTCGGTCACCGGTGAGATCGACCTGATCGCGATCGTCCGGGTGTCCTCACACGAGCAGGTGGCCGAGGTGGTCGCCGACCAGCTCAACAAGGTGCCCGGGGTGCTCAGCACCGAGACCCACATCGCCTTCCGGGCGTACTCCAGCCACGACCTCGAAGCCGCGTTCTCCCTCGGCGGCTCGTGAGCGCGCAGCGCAACTGGTTGATCGTGGCCATCGTGTTGGCCGTGCTGTTATTGGTGGCCGTGGTGTTCGCCCTGGTCGTCGTTCGGCCGCCCGCGATGGAGCCCGTACCGCTGCCGTCGGCCAGTTCACTCTGACCGGGGCGCTCCCGCAGAGAAGGTCTCAGAGTAGGGCGATCTTCGCCACCACGGCGCCGAAGCACAGCAGGGCGACCCCGAGCAGACCGACCAGCTGGATGACGAACCGGTTGTCCCGCGGCGCGTACGCCAGGATCGCACCGCTCAGGCCGCCCACGGCGATGCCGCCGATCATGCTCACCCAGCCAAAAGTGGCGAAACCGGCCAGCACCGCGAACCCGACCAGCAGGAGCAACAGCCCGATGTCGCCCCGGATGTCCTCGCCGGACTTCAGCTTGCCGACCGCATTGGCCGCCAGCAGTCCGACGACCGCGGCCGAGGCGCCGATGGTGCCCGAATCCAGCGGAGCGATGACGAAGAAGAGCGTCATCCCGCCGAGACCGGCACAGAGATAGAGCAGGATCAGCCGCCAGCCGCCCAGCGCGTTCTCCATCGCCCGACCGGCGATCCACAGCACGAGCAGGTTCATCAGGGTGCCAAACAGACCACCGGAGACGAACGCGCCGGTGAGCAGCCGCCAGAACTCCCCTTGCAGGACGGCGAAGTTGATGGTGGCGAGAAGTTGGGTGAGCAGACCGCGGGTGATCAAGTCCAGCACCCAGACGCCCGCGAGGATCCCCATCAAGACGTACGTCGCGCGGCCGTCCCGCCCCGACAGGGACATCCCGAACAGGGTTCGCGGCTGCCGGGTCTGCGAGCGGCCGACGCCGGCGCACTTCGGGCACTGGAACCCGACCGACGCCGTGTTCATGCACTCCCCGCAGATGGGTTTATGGCAGCGCTGGCAGGTGATCCCCGTCATCCGGTCGGGATGGCGGTAGCAGCCGACGAACCCGGGCGCGGTGAAACCCGGCCCGGCGGGCGGCTGTTCACTCATTCAGGCGGGTCGATTCACTCGCTGATCTCGACCGAGTCGATGACCACGGCTTCCACCGGGACGGTCGGCCCGCCCGGTGCGGACGGAACCGATCGCGTCCACCACGTCCCGGCTGGACTGGTCCGCCACCTCGCCGAAGATCGTGTGCTTCCGGTTGAGGTGCGGGGTCGGTCCGAAGGTGATGAAGAACTGCGAGCCGTTGGTGCCCGGCCCGGCGTTGGCCATGGCCAGCAGGTACGGCTTGTCGAACACCAGGTCGGGGTGGAACTCGTCGGCGAAGCTGTACCCCGGCCCGCCGGTGCCGGTGCCGAGGGGGCAACCGCCCTGGATCATGAAGCCGTCGATGACGCGGTGGAAGCCGAGGCCGTCGTAGAACTTGCCCGTCGTGGTTTGGCCCGTCTCCGGGTCCCGGTATTCCTTGGTCCCGTCGGCGAGTCCGACGAAGTTCGCCACCGTCTTGGGCGCCTGATCTCCGAACAGCTTGATCGCGATGTCGCCGTGATTGGTGTGCAGGGTTGCCGTGGGCACGTGGGGTACAGACCTTTCGGATCGAGATGGCCGAATCGCGGGTGCGGTCGCGGCACAGAGTTCGACCCATCCTGTCACGTCGAGCCAACGCCAGGGGGCGTTCAACCCGCCCCCAACGGGGGACATCTGGGCGATACGGTGGAGGAGTCTGCAACAGCCGCGGCTGTTGATTTCAGTTCCAGGAGGAAATGTGAAGCGCAAGAAGTCCGAGACGACCGATACGATCCTCGCCACGGCCGAGGAGATCGTCCAGACCGCGGCCGACAAGGTTGGGCCGCTCGCGCAAGCCGCCGCGGACAGGTTGGAAGAAGCGGCCGGCAAGGTGGGGCCGCTCGCTCACGACGCCGCCGAGAAGCTCGACCCCATCGCCCACAATGTCGCCGACAGGGTTGCCCCACTGGCCCAGCAGGCCGCCGACAGGGTCAGCCCCCTCGCCCAGCAGGCGGCGGACCGGGTCGCACCCTACGCGTCCCAGGTCAGTGACTACGCGTCCCAGGTCGGCGACACCGTCGGCCCGTACGCCGCGCTGGCCAAGCAGCGGGCCGCGCAGTCCGCCCACGACATCATCGAGCGTTGGCGGCCGGCGCTGGAGGAGGCCATGGAGCGGGTCTCCCCGAGCATCGAGGCCGCCAAGGACCGCATCAACGACGAGGTGCTGCCGAAGCTGATCGCGGCTCTGGAGGCTGCGGCGGCGGCACCCGTGGTCCAGGAGGCCAGCAAGCGCGGTCAGGCCACGTTGGCCGCTGCCAAGGGAGAGTTGGCCCTGCCGGAGCCGAAGAAGAAGCGCAAGTGGGTCAAGCGAGTACTGATCATCGCGCTCGTGGGTGGCGTCGTGGTCGTCGTGGCGCGCCGGCTGCTCGCAGGCCAGGACGCTGATTGGCAGGCCGCGCGGCCGACGGCCCCGTACAGCCCGCCGAAGCCGCCCACCCCCGCCAGCAACGGGCAGAGTGTCGCCAGCCCGGTCGCCGCCCCGGCGGAGACGTCCGAGACGGCCGAGGCCGATCCCGCCCCGGTGGCTGCGGACGACTCTGCCGAGCAGGAGCCGCCGGAGGCCACGCCGGCCGAGGGTTCGGTACCCGACGCAGAGATCGGCGAGCCGCCCACGGCCGAAGACTCCACGGAGGTCTCTGCGGACGACTCCGCGGGCGAGACCGGTGATCTCGGTGACGCGGTCAACGAATCCGGCGAGGAAGCGACCGAGATCGAGGACGGCGTCGCCCCCGACGCGGATCGGTCCCGGTACTCCGGCGACAACGTGTACGTAGGCAGTGAGCCGCCCGATGGTTTCACGATCAAGGCCAACGAGCGCTCGATGAAGTACCACGTGCCGGAGTCGTCGGGCTACCAGCGCACGCACAGCGAGGTCTGGTTCAACAGCGAAGAGGCCGCCCAGGAGGCGGGCTTCATCCGCGCCCAGCGCTAGCGAAACCCAGGCCCGGGTGCATTTTCCGACCGAACGCGAGATCCGCAGCACCCGGGGCGGCACTTTCCGACCGATCGAAAAACGACAACACCCGACCCCAGTCGGACAACAATCCGGCCTCACAACGCATCGGCCATCGGAGCCTTCCTCGTCAGTACCGCTGACGAGGGAGGGCCGATGGCCGAAGACGTTTCCGACGCCGAGGAAGAGGATCCCGACGGCGTCGTCTGGGTGGATGCGGCTCCCTTCCGCGCGCACCTGGCGCACGTGATGGCCGTCGGCGACATGACCGTCGACGTCGTGGCGGCGATGGCCGGGGTGTCGGTGCCCGCGGCCCGGCACCTGCTACGCGGCCGCCGCGGCCGTCCCGTGCGACAGATCAGCGCCAAGACCGGACGCCGGCTGCTGCGCATCACCAGCTTCGACGCCCGCACCGTCCGCCAGCGGCTGATCTCAGCCCGTGGCGCGGTGCACCAGCTCCGCGAGATCGAGGCCACCGGGCTCACCTTGGCCCAGGTCGCCGCCCGGGCCGGAGTCGACTTGGACCTGTTGCTCGAGCTCACCGAGCGGCGTCGAGACGTCTGCAGTCCGCTGATCGCCGCCCAGCTGACCGTGGTGCACACCGCGCTCGTGGTCGGTGACGACGTGGGCTATCCCCTCGCGTCGTGACGAGGCTGTCTTGGATGCTGTGTTGGATGGGGTGGTGGATCGCCCTGGGTTGGACGGATCGCCGGCGGCGCTGCTGGCCGTTCTTGCGGCGGTCGGCTGTGGCCTCGTGCTGCTGTTCGCGACGGGTCCGGTGCTGCGCCGGTTGCCTGAGCCAGAGCTGGAACCAACCGAGGGCAAGCTTCGCTACGCCGAGTTGGCCGACCGGCCATTCACGATCGGCGTCGCGATCCTCGCTGCGGTGGCCGGTGGGCTCGGCTGGGCGTTCTCCCCCGCTACGGCTCGCCCGTCGTGGCTGGTCCTCGGCACCGTCGTAGTGTTGCTCGCCGCCGTGGACGCCCGGACGACCTGGCTGCCGCTCCCGCTGACCCGAATCGGCTGGGCGCTGATGCTGGTCGCGACGGTGCTCGCCGGCTTGTGGGCCGGGTTCGCGACGCCCCTCCGGATGGCCGCCGGGGCGGCGATCGCGGGCGGACTCTATCTGCTCGTCTGGCTGCTGAGCCGGGGTGGGTTCGGCTTCGGCGACGTCCGGTTCGCGCCGCTCATCGGTGCGGCGGCGGCCGCGCATTCTTGGACTCTGCTGCTCTGGGCCTTGGTGTTGGGCAGTCTGATCGGGGCGATGCACGGATTGTTCCGGCTGGCTCGACGCCTTCGGTCTCCCTTTCCGTACGCGCCGGCGATCCTGACCGGGGCCTACCTCGCGCTGGTGGTCAGCGCGGCGGTGCGGACGTAGAGCAGGGCCCGCCCGTACGCCTCGGCGGCCGTCGGCTCGAGCTCGGTGTGGAAGGCGCCGTCGACCGCGCGGCCACTGACGACGTACCCGTCCGAGGTGTGGTCGAGGGAGAGGAACGCGTCCCCCAGCAGCTCTCGCAACTGTTCCTCCCGCGGCAGCCAGGTGACGTCGGCGGACTCGACCGAGTCCAGCGCCCACTCGACGGTGCCGTTGAAGTGGAACCGCGACTCCCCGTGCCGCTCGATCAACTCCACCACCATGTCGCTGACGGTGAAAACCGAATCGGCGATCTCGGGGCGCGGGATGTAGAACTGGTCGCCGTTGCGCGGCGTCCAGTCGAGCAGCGGGCCGAGTTGCCGGGCCAGCTCGCGGGAGATCACCGGCCCAGTATGTCCCCGACCGACAACCGGTCGTGAGCGGTCCGGGCGGCGGCGCGCGCGAAGAGGGTTCGGTTATGGAGCGGCAATTAGGCTCGTCTGCGTGACGAATGTGCCGCGGCCGGGCTGGTACCCGGACCCTGCCGGCACCTCCGACGCGTTCCGCTGGTGGGACGGACTGACCTGGACCGACCAGCTGAGCGAGTCGGCCAGCGCCCCCGCGCCACCAATGGCCGACGGCGAGCCGGTGATCACCCGGCGCCGCTCCCCGCTGCGGGCCGTCGTTGCCCTGCTGGTCGTGGTCGCACTCTTCCTGAGCGCCGGCGTCGGGGTCGGGCTGTGGCTGTGGGACGTCAACACCAGCGGCACCAGCCAACCGCCGCCCAACGCAGGAGCGGCCGGTCGGACCTCGTCACCGGGTTCGGGCGCTTCCGCCGATCCGTCCGAGCCCCCCGGCCAGTTGGACGAGTCGACCCGGACCGCCACCATCGGGGATGCGTCCATGGTGCTGCCCGACGACCCGTACGCGTTGCACTCCAGCCCCGGCCGGGTATCCGGCGTGCTCGATCCCGTGTTCCTCGCCGAGGCCGAGGTCCACGACCGCTACGACGGCGAGAACAGCTGGTACGCGATGGTCGCGCTGGCCGCCGTGAGCCCGCAACTCGCCGCCGATCCGGATCTGGCCCGCTCGGGTGAGGCCACGATGGCCAAACTGGCGACCGTGATCTACGGCAAGCAGGTGACCAAGGTCGCCATGTCCAAGCTCGCCGACCGCTCGATCGACGGCAACGCCGGTGTCGAGTTCACGGCTCGGATCCACTACGCGATCGACCGGCTGCCGAGCCGGTACGACACCGTCCGCGCCATCGTGGTGAAGCTCGACGACGGCACGGTGGTCGCGGCCTTGAGCGCGGTGCCCGACGACGCCGACCGCGAGGTCGCCGAGCTGGCCGAGAAGTCGCTGGACTCCCTCAGCATCCACTGACCACCGGGCGAGCACGAGCGATCGGCCCGGCCACCGCGACGATCATCGCCAGCCCAGGCCGATCGTGAGGCGGGCGGTGAGGACGACCCGGCCGGCGCCGTCAGCGCGCTCGCGCAGCATCGTGTCGATCACGTCTCGCAACTGCGCCCGCTGCGGCTCACTCAGTTCGCCGACGATCATGCCGACGACGGGATTCCCGTGCCACATCCAATCCCAGTACTGCTGACCGCCAGCGAAGCTCACCGCCTCCTCGTGCAGGGTGTCGACGGCGACGCCGACCAGGCCGGCCGCCGTCAGCCGCTCGCGCATCGTGCGGGGATCCGCCGCCTGGAATTCCAGCGGCGGGGGATCGGACGGCAGGCCCTCGAAGTCGGGCAGGACTGCCTGCACCGCGGCCACGAAGATCTGGAGCGCTTCGAACTCCGAGGCCGGACCGTAGGCGACGAGCACGACCCGCCCGCCGGGTCGGGTCACCCGCACCATCTCCCGCAGGGCCCGAGACTGATCCGGGACGAGCATCACCCCGAACTGGGAAGCGGTGACGTCGAACTCCCCGGCACCGAAGTCCAGGTCGTGCGCGTCCATCACCCGTCCCTCGGCCCGGGAGAGTCCCTCCGTACGGACCCGCGCGTCGAATCGGGAGATCATGGCCGGCGACCAGTCGGTCGCCACGACGGCGGCGCCGAGGCGAGCGGCGGGCAGACTGAGCCCGCCCGTCCCGGCCGCGACGTCCAGCAGCCGTTGATGGGCCCGTAGCCCGACCATCCGCAGCACCTCGGTCGCGAGATCTTCTTCGCCCGGCGCCACGAACTCGTCATAGCCGGCCGCGATCGCATCCCAAGCCTGACGCGGTGCGAAATCTTCGTGGGTGGCTTCGACGACGCTCATGAAAGTCGCTCCGAACGGGGGCCCGGCGTCACCAGCTCGTGCAGAGCGGCGACGAAATCGGTCGGCTGGTCGAGGGCGGGATCGTCGCCGGCGTTGTCGATCACTCGCAGCCCCCAACCGTGCTCGACCGCCGCCCGATCGGCGACGCCGACGGGCGTGGCTGCGTCGTAGCGGCCCCAGATCAACGAAGTGGGGACCGCGATCTCGGCCCAGGTCTCGGCCGGCATCGGGGTAGCGCCATAGAGGCCGATCAGACCACCCATCGCCACCTGCACCCGTGGGTCCTCGGCCAGCTCGACGGCGTACGCGGCGTACGGCGTCCAGCGACTGCCGAGCTGGCGGCGGACCGTGTCCAGGTCGAAGGAGCAGAAGTCCATGAACCGTTCGTAGGTGCCCACCGTCGGGTCGGCGAGGAACCGGCGCATGGCCAACCCGAAGCGGGGGTCCGGCGAGAAGGGCTCCAGGCCGAGAGTGTCGACGAGTACCAGATGGGCCACCGAAGCCGGATGGGTCGCCGCGAAGTGCGCGGCGATGGCACCCCCGACCACGCGGCCGACCAGCACGGGCGGTGTGTCGCAGGTGACGCTGATCAACTCACCCAGCCACGCGTCGACCCACGCCCGACGCAGCGGCGACGGGCCGGCGGCAGAGGCACCGTGTCCGGGCAGGTCCGCGGCGACGACCCGATGCGCCTCGGCCAGCCGGCCGAGCACGGGGAGCCAGACTGCGGACGATTCGCCCGGGCCGTGGAGCAGGAGCAGTGGCTGGCCCTGCCCGCCCTCGAGAACGGCCGTCTCCACGCCGGCGGCCAGGACCGATCGTTCTCGTAGGGGCAACGAGGCGAGCAGATCGTGTCGGGTCGACGTGGTCGTGGCGGTGGTACTGGACATGGCGTTCCTCGGCGTTTGGGCTTGGTCGTCTGGGTGATCCCGACGGTAGGTGGGCCGATCGCGGCGGCGCGTCGGGCAAAGCACCCACAAGCGGGAAATGGGTAAATCTGTGCATCCCGCAGAACGCGGCACAGGGGCTGCTGCGTGGGACAGTGATCAGGGATGAATCTGTCAGCGGCCAGCCGGGACGAACTGTGCGAACGGGGTCGCACCGCCGTCGCCGGTCGGGTGTGGTCCGAGGCGTACGCGTGCCTGGCGCAGGCCCACCGATCTGGATGCCTCGACGCCGCCGACCTCGACCGGCTGGCGGTGGCCGCGTACCTGGTGGGATGCGATCGCGAGGCGGACGAGTACGCCGCCCAGAGTTTCCATGCATGGCTGGACAGTGCGGAGCCGAGACGGGCCTCGCGTCGGGCGGCCTGGCTGGGCCTCCAACTGCTGCTGCGGAGTGAGGACGTACGCTCCCGGGCCTGGTTCGCGCGAGCGGCTGAGGTGGTCCGTGACCTGGGCGACGACGCGGCCCCCGAACGCGGTCTCCTGCTGGTCCCCGTCGGGCTCGGCCAGTTGGGCGGCGCCCCCGAGGCCGCGGCCAGCACCTTCGCCGAGGTGACGGCGCTCGGGCGTCGGTGCCGGGAGCCGGATCTGGTCGCCCTCGGCGAGTTGGGCCAGGGTCAGGCGGCCCTGGCCAAGGGAGACGTCGCGCAGGCCATGGCCAGGCTGGACGAAGCCATGCTCGCCGTCGTGAGCGACGAGGTCAGTACGGAGGCCGCCGGCATCGTGTATTGCGCCGTGATCGGTGAGTGCGAGGCGTCGTTCGACCTGGCGCGGGCCCGCCAGTGGACCTCGGCGCTCGACCTGTGGTGCCAGCAACAACCCGGATTGGTGCCCTTTCGCGGGATCTGCTTGGTGCACCGCGCCCACCTCATGCAGCTGAGCGGGGAGTGGAGCGACGCGGTCGACGAAGCCGACCACGCCTGCTCGCTGCTGAACAGCCACCCGGCGGCCGGCGACGCCTACTACCGGCTCGGGGAGCTGCACCGGCTCCGCGGTCGCTACGCCGACGCCGAGCGCTGCTTCCGCGAGGCGGTGCGCTGGCTGGCCGACCCCCAGCCCGGACAGGCCCTGCTCCGCTTGGCGCAGGGACGCCACGCAGAGGCGGCGAGCGCGATGCGGCGGGCGCTCGACGCTCAGCCCAGTGGGCTGGGCCGGGCGCGGCTGCTGCCGGCCTACGTACGCATCATGCTCGAGGTCGGCGAACCCGAGGCTGCGCGTCAAGCCGCGGCCGACCTGTCCGGCGTAGCGACCCGAGTCGGCGTCCCGCTGTTGACGGCGTTGGCCGCCGAGGTGGAGGGCGCCTGCGCGCTGTCCGACGGCGACGGGATCACAGGTCTGACCCACCTTCGGGTGGCCTGGCGGGCGTGGCAGGCGCTGGGTACGCCCTACGAGTCCGCCCAGGTCCGCCTGCTGATGGCCCGTTGCCACCTGCTGATCGGTGACGTAGGAGCTGCGGACCTGGAGCTCGAGGCCGCCGGTTGGGTGTTCGAGCACCTCGACGCCGCCCCCGACCTCGAGCGGGTTCGCCGACTCTCCAGTCGCGGCGGTCCGGCGGGACCGTTGACCGGCCGGGAGGTCGAGGTGCTGCGCCTCGTCGCGACCGGCACGACGAACCGCGCCATCGCCGCGGAACTCTTCGTGAGCGAGAAGACCGTCGCCCGTCACCTGAGCAACATCTTCGTCAAACTGGACGTGCGGTCCCGAGCCGGCGCGACCGCGTACGCCTACCAACACCAGCTCGTCTAGGCCGACGCGTTCGGCACCCCTACGCGGCTTGGGTGGCCGCCACCCAGTTGGCGAGTTTCGTCTTCGCTCCCCCGGAATCGATCGACTCCGCGGCGCGGTCGAGGGCGGCGGCGAACTGTTCGGTCAACCGGTCCGGCTCCGGCTTGTCGTACGCCACCAGCGCGGCCGCGGCGTTGAGCACCACGATGTCGCGCACCGGACCGGTCCGGCCCTGCAGGAGTTCGCGCACCACCTGGGCATTGCCGGCGGGGTCGGAACCGACGAGGTCCTCCGGCGCCGCCCGGGGCACCCCGAGGTCGGCGGGGTCGAGCTCGCCGCGGACGACGACTCCGTCGGCGTACGTCCACACCACCGAGGAGGTCGTCGTGGTGAGTTCGTCCAACCCGTCGCCGCCGTGGACCACCAGGCCTTGCTGGCCGCGGCCGGCGAACACCCCTGCCATCAGCTCAGCCATCCTCGGATCGGCGACCCCGACCGCCGCCGCTATCGGTTGCGCGGGGTTGGCCAGCGGGCCGAGAAAATTGAAGGTGGTCGGGATGCCGAGTTCGCTGCGCGTGGTCGCGGCGTGCCGCAACCCCGCGTGGTACAGCGGCGCGAACAAGAAGCCGATCCCGACCTCGTCCACCACCCGCTGCTGCTGCTCGGGGGTGAGCCGGAGGACGATGCCGAGTTCCTCCAGCACGTCGGCGGCGCCACACGCCGACGATGCCGCCCGGTTGCCGTGCTTGACCACGCGCGCGCCGGCGCCCGCCGCCACGATCGCCGCCATCGTCGAGATGTTGACCGTGTTCGCCCGATCGCCGCCGGAGCCGACCACGTCGACGGCATGGCCGCCGATCTCGATCGGCGTGGCGAAGGCGAGCATCGCGTCCACCAGCCCGTTGATCTCCTCGACGGTCTCGCCCTTGCTCCGCAGGGCGATCACGAAGGCCGCCATCTGGGAGGGGGTGGTGTCGCCGCCGAGGATCTGCTCCATCGCCCAGGAGGTCGCGGCGGCGTCCTGGTCGACGCGCGCCACCAGGCCCGAGAGCACCGACGGCCAGCTGTAGCCGGTCACCGGAGCCGCCCAGCCGGCCGCTGGTGGAGCAGACCTGGAGCCATCAGGCCTGGACCGCCTGGCGCGGTCGCAGCAACCCGGCCACGATCTCGGGCAACCGGATCGGATCGACCGGATGCGGGAGCACGCCCTCGGCCCGCGACCAGGTGGCGAGCCACGCGTCGTCCCGGCGGCCGGTGAGTACCACGATCGGCGGGCAGTTCGCGATCTCGTCCTTCAGTTGCCGGCACAGCCCCATCCCGCCGGGTACGGCCTCCCCGTCGAGAATCGCCAGCGCGATCCCGCCGCGATCCATCGCGGTGATCACGGCCGGCTGGGTCGCCACCTCCAGCACCTGCACCGGCGGCAGGTCGGCGGCAACGATCCGCCCGAGGGACAGCCGGACGTGTTCACGAACGGTCCGGTCCGAGGCGTACAACAAGATGCTCAGCGGCTGGACCACCGGCTCGGCCGCCTCGTGCTCGTCCTGCTCCTCTTGCTCGTCGTGCTCCGGCTGATCCGAGTGCTCCGCGTCGAGGTCCGGCTCGGCGGCGGGATCGGGAGGCTGGTCGCTCATCGGGAGTCATCCTCGGTTCGGTCGGCAGGCGGCGGTGAGGTCGGTACGGAATCGCGTGGACTGCGCGCAGCGATCGTATCGTCTGGCGGTCGGGAGGCCCGGTCCGAACGGGATCGGCGATTGCGCGCCAGCAAAGCGACGACGCCGGCGCCGAGCAGGGCGAGCACCAGTACGGCGGCCACGGCGATCCACAGCGACGATCGGGCCGGGGTCGACGCGGTCGGGGTCGCCGGCTCCTGCTGACGCCCGTCGGGTGGGCCGGTCGGCCCGGCCGCGGAGGACGTGAACACGAACGAGCCCGTCACCGGGTGCCCGTCGGCGGAGGTGACACGCCACTCGACGACATAGCGGCCGGCGGGGGCTTCGGGCTGCAGAGGCTGGGTGACGGTGTTGTCGACCAACCGCGGCGCACCACTCTGCACCGGTCCCGACGGTCCGATGACGACGATCCGGGTGCCCATCGCGATCGCGGGCTCGTCGAACGTGAGACCGATCTCGGTCGGCGTCTGCTCGACCCGGGCGTCGGCGGCCGGGTTGGTGGACCGCAAGGCGTTGTGGGCCGCCGCGGGACTGGCGGCCCACCCGCCGAGGAGAACGGCGACGGCAACCGCCGCAGCGAGCCGTCGCCCCCAGCCGGCCGGTTCTCGGGCCTGGGTCACGTCGGCAGCCGACCCGCCGAACGACGAACGGCCAGCAACGCGACCACGAGGCCCGCGGAGCCCACGGCGAGTCCCGCCAGTCCGAGGCCGCGGGCCAGCCAGTCCGTCCCGCCCGCTGCCGGTGCCGTTCCCGATTGGGCGGCCGTCGGCGGGCCGGCCGCCGTGACGGTCAGCATCGGCGCCGGGTGCTCCGGCTCCGCACCGGAGGCGGGCGTGGGTTCGTTCCAGCTGACGACGGTTCCGTCGCTGTAGGTCTGGGTCGTCGGCAGCAGGATCTCCCCCGGTGCGGGCAGTGGCCCGGCGGAGATCGAGAACTCCTGGTACTGGCCGGGCCGGATCGCCGACGCCGGACCGTCAGCCGTCCAGGTCACGGTGCTCACGGCCTTGGTGATCGTGGTGCCGTACGACTCGACGGGCTCGGGCAGCGTCGCCTCGACGGTCCTCGCGGTCCAGCCGGGAATGGGCAAGGTGGCGACGTAAAGCAGCGGTCGGTCCTTGGGGAGTTGCACCTGGAGTCTCACCGTACTGGCCGTGTCGGACTCGGTCGGCACCCGGAAGGTGAGCTGGCTGAACGAGCCGGCGGAGCTCGAGTCGTTGAACACGCGGACGTGGGCGGCGGCGACGGTCGGGACGGCGGTCAGTGCGGCCGCCAGCAGCAGTACGGCGGCGGGCCGGCGGATCGTGGGCAGGGTCATGAGCAAGGTCCAATCGCGGAAGGGAAAGACATGAGGAACAGGCCACCGGGGGTGACGGCCGGCGACGCCGACCGGGCGGTTGGCCCGGCTACGGCGCCGGCGAGGGCGGGTCAGCGGCGGTGCGGAGGACCCCGGGCCGGGAGCGGCGCCGACGTACGCCACCGGACCGGAACCCCGACCGCCACGACGCGGGGGCCGGACCCGACGGTGACGGCGGTCCGGACCGGCTCCGCGGTCCGGGCGACCCGGTCCGCCACCCGCCACAGCCACCGCTCGCCGCGGGCGAGCAGCCACGAAGTGGCGACGAGCGCGGCCGCGTGCCCCAGCCACATGACCCAGCCGTGTCCGGCGAACGCCCCCATCGGCTCGGCCATCGCTTCCGGAACGGCCGGGACGCCGATCGCACAGCCCGTGAGGACCTGATGGTGCGGGCCGCTCTGCGGCAGGCAACCGGTCGGTACGGCAGCGGCGGACAGGACGAGGTGCACCGCGACCTGCTCGATCGCGAGCACGGGCAGCAGCAACCGCAGCCGGCACCGGCGCATGGTGAGCGGCACCGCCACCAGCCCGAGAACGAGAGCGGTGACGGCCAGGACGGTCGGGGACGGCAAATCTCCGCCGCCGACCGTGTGGGCGGCGGCCGCCAAGGCGAGCGAGGCGCCGCCGAGCACCGCCACCCGCACCGCGCGCCAGCGGGCGGTCAGGGCCCGCACCCTCATCGCTGCTCGTCCAGCCGAGCGAGTTCGGCCAGTCGTTCGTTGTGCCGGCGCAGTTCGGCGTCCCCGTCACGGTCGGCTTGCCGGTCCAGCTGGCGCGCCCGGCGGGTGTCGTCGCGGATCCAGCTGACCAGCAGCGCCAGCCCGATCAGGAAGCCGGGCAGGTCACCGGCCGCCCAGGCGATGGCGCCGCCCGTCTGTTGGTCGGCGAGCAGGGCCGCGTTGTCGGTCTGGCCGAGCGCGTGCCACCAGTCGGGCGCCAACAAGGCCCCCGACGACATCATCGTGATGCCGAACAAGGCGTGGAAGCCCAAGATGATGAACAGGATCAGCAGCCGGAACGGATAGCCCGGTCGCGCCGGGCCGGGATCGATGCCCACCAGGGCCCAGATCACCAGGAACCCGGTCGCCAGGAAGTGGGCCGTCATCAGCACGTGGCCGAGATGGGTGAACAGCGCCAGGTCGAACAGTGAGGTGTAGTAGAAGACGACGAGCCCGCCGGTGAAGAGGGCGGCCGCTACCACGGGCTGGCCGAGCACTCGCAGCGGCGCGGAGTGCACCAGCTTCAGCAACAGCTCGCGCGCGCCGAGGCTGCCGTCGGCGCGGGCCCGGAGGGCGCGCAGCGCCAGGGTGATCGGGGCGCCCAATACCAACAGCAGCGGCACCAGCACCATCAGCGCCATGTGCTGCAGCATGTGGGTCGAGAAGTGGATCCGACCGTACACACCCGGGCCGCCGCTGGTTGTGAAGATCAGCAGTAGGCAACCGGCGAGCCACGGCATCGTGCGCAGCCACGTCCAACGGTCGCCGCGGCGCCGCAACCTGACGACTGCGGCCAGGTACAGCCCGATCCCGGCCAGCGCCACCACCAGCCACAACAGCTCCGGGTAGAACGCGGTCAGGTACCGCGGCCAGCTGAACGGCTCCGGAGCCGGGAAGCCGAGCAGCACGGTGGCCGGATCAAACGGCTCGGCGCTGGGCGGCGGCGGTGTCCGGGCCAGCGCGACGCCGAGGCCGATGGTGGCACCCATCACGACGACCTCGCCGGCCGCGAGGCGCCAGAACAGCCGGGGCCGGGTCGGCAACTGGGCGATCGTCAGCCGCCGGTGCAGCAGGCCGGCGAAGCCGAGGGCGACGAGCAGGGCGGTCTTGGCTAGCACCAAGAGTCCGTACGAGCTGGTCAGCGCGCCGGGCGTCGGCAGTCGGAGCAGCGCGTTCACCAGTCCGGAGACTGCGACGACGACGAAGCAGACCAGCGCCAGCCGGGAGAACCGCTGCACCACCGGCGTGAGTTGATCACCGAGGCGGCCGGCCAACCAGACGACGGCGATCAGCCCGCCGACCCAGAGGGTGACCCCGAGGAGGTGCAGGGCCAGGCTGTCGACGGCGTTCATGTGGTGGGCCGCGCTGGCCGCATGTCCGGCGAAGGCCAGCGGGAGTACGGCCAGCAGTGCGAGGGCGGCCGCCCACGCCCCGGTCGCCACCCGGGTCGCCGACGACGCGAGGGTGGCCACGACGGCCACGAGCAGGACGCTCACGCCGAGGGTCCGGCCGAGATCGACCTGACCCACGAAAGACAGCAAAACCCCGCCGAAGCCGGGCGCGCCCACCGGTACCCCGGAGACGTCCGCCGCCGTCAAGGTCAGGACCAGCAGGGCCGCCACCAGCCAGATCAGGGCGACCCGCGCGGATTGCCGGACGACCCGCTCGCGGAGTCCGTCGAGGGCCCCGGTGTCGCCCCTGCCACGGTCCGGCGCGACCCAGAAGACGCCGACGGCAAGCAGCCCGATGGTGGCCGCCGCGGCCAGGTCGTGCACGGCCCGCGCGGCCGCCAGCCCGAAGCGCACCGCTGGGCCGGCGTCGAACACCCCGGTCGACGCGAGCTGACCGGTCAGCGCCAGCACCGCGAGCGCAACGGCCACGGCCGCAACCAAAGACGCGGCGACCGGAACGTACCGGCGCGCACCCAGGTCAGGACCCAACACAGCGACAGTCTAGGAACAGCGCTCGCGGGTGGCGGTGCGGAAGTCGCGTTCGGTGGAGTTTCGCGGCTCTGAAGGCTGCGGAACTCGCGTTCGGTGGAGTTTGGCGGCCCCGACGACCATGGAAGTCGCGTTTGGTGGAGTTCTGCAGCAAGCGAGGTCCGAGCGAAACCCCTGCAAAAGGGCGAAGTCAGAATGTAACCAGAGCCTGAGGGTGACCCGTGGGGTGCTTGAGGCAATAATGACCCCGTGGCTCTACACACGCACGAGATCAGCGGATCGATGATCCAGCCTGCGGGCGCGTTGCATCGCGTTCCGCAGTCGCGTCTGCGGGGCCGCGTGGGGCGCCCCGACATGGTGGCCGTGGGCGTGATCGTCTGGCTCGCGTCCGAGTTGATGTTCTTCGCCGCCCTGTTCGCTGCGTACTTCACCATCCGCAACGTGACGAACTCCCAGGCCGCCGCCGCGGGCACCGATCCGATGTGGCTGACCCAGTCCGCCATGATCAACATTCCGTTCGCCATCGCCAACACGACGGTGCTGGTGGCCAGTTCGTTCACCTGCCAGATGGGTGTGTTCGCCGCGGAGCGCGGTCAGGTCACCCGGACCGGGAGCCTGTTCAATCTCAAGGCCTGGGGCCTGCGTGAGTGGTACGTCCTGACCTTCTTGATGGGCGCCTTCTTCATCGGCGGCCAGGTGTACGAATACGCCGAGCTGTTCCACGAGGGTGCGACCCTGCAGACCAACGTCTACTGGTCGACGTTCTTCTTGGCCACCGGCTTTCACGGGCTCCATGTCACAGGCGGGCTGATCGCCTTCGTCATCTTGTTGGGACGGACCTTCCTGGCCCGCACATTCACCCACGAACAGGCGGTACACGCCGTTGTAGTGTCCTACTACTGGCACTTCGTCGACGTCGTCTGGATCGCCCTGTTCGGCGTGATCTACCTGCTCCGCTAGCGGGCCCGTACCAGGTGCATCTGCTCGGGCCGCGACAACTGAATACCAACCGGAGAAGATCCCACCGAGAGGGACCCTTGTGCGATTCCTGACCGCAAGACGTCGGCACCCGGCGGCCAAGGTGGCGCTGCTGGTGTTCGGGCTCTTTGTCATGGGCGCGCTCTATTCGGTGGTCTCTCCCGCCTCGAAATCCTCTGCCGACACCGGCACCAGCCAGCAGGTCGCCGAGGGCAAAGCCCTCTTCGCCGTCCAGTGCGCGTCCTGCCACGGACTCAACGGCGAGGGCCAGGTCAGCAAGAACATCCAGGGCCCACCGCTGGTCGGCGTCGGTGCCGCGGCGGTGGAGTTCCAGGTCGCCACCGGCCGGATGCCGATGGCCCAGCCGGCCGTCCAGGCCCCGCAGAAGCCGCCGGTCTTCTCCGAGGAGGAGGTCTTGGCGCTGGCGTCGTACGTCGCCACGCTCGGCCCCGGTCCGGCCATCCCGGAGCCTGCGCGGTACGACCCCGCCGGGCTCACCGAAGAGGAGATCGCTCGCGGTGGTGAACTGTTCCGCACCAACTGCTCGGCCTGCCACAACTTCGAGGGTGCCGGCGGCGCGCTGCCCGGCGGCAAGTACGCGCCGGCGCTGCGCGGCGTGAGCAACCTCCACCTCTACGAGGCCATGCTGACCGGTCCGCAGCAGATGCCGGTGTTCTCCGACGCGACACTGACGGTCGACGACAAGCGGGCCATCATCGGGTACCTGAACGAACTGCACGAGCAACCCAACCGCGGCGGGCTGGCCTTCGGTGGCCTCGGTCCGGTCGCGGAGGGCCTGTGGGCCTGGGTGGCCGGGCTCGCGGTGCTGATGGGTATCGCGGTGTGGATCGCGGCGAAGGGAGTCAAGGCGCGATGACCGACATCGAGCGACGCGGTGACCGCGGCGCCCCCGACGACCCGGACCGCAACCCTCCGAGTTCCGGGGAACTGGCGACTCTCGGCGAGGACGACCGGTACCCCGTACCGGATCCGGGCATGGAAGAGCACCTTCCCCGGCTCAGCGACGTCGACGAAGTGGCCGCCGATCGCCAGACGCGGATCGTCGCAACCTTCTTCGGCATCGTGCCGATCCTGGCCATCGCGTTCGTGGTCATCTACTTCGCGGTGCCGAAGGAGATGTACATCGACTTCGGTCCGCTGCACTCCAACGCCCAGCACGTCGGCTTCGGGTTGACCCTCGGCTTGGCGCTGCTGTTCATCGGTCTCGGCGCGGTCCAATGGGCCCGGCAGCTGATGTACGACGGTGAGGCCGTCGACCACCGGCACCCGACCGCCTCGAGCGAGGAGGACCGGGAGGCGACGATCGGCATCGTCGAGACGGGCGTCTCCGAGTCCGGCATCACCCGCCGCAAGATGCTGGGGCGCAGCCTGGTGGGCGCCCTGGGTCTGGTCGGATTGCCGGCCGTCGTGCTGCTGGCCGATCTCGGCCCGTGGCCGACCCGCACGGTGATCGACGAGACGATCGCCAAGACCATCTGGGCCGAGGGCATCCGGCTGGTCAACGACATCACGTACGTCCCGATCAAGGCCTCCGACATGCAGATCGGCCAACTGGTCAACGGCCAGCCGGAGAACCTCAAGGACCTGCACGGCACGGAGTACCAGGTCGAAAAGGCCAAGTGCTCGATCATCATCGTCCGGATGGACCCGAACCAGATCAAGATCCCTGAGTCCCGCCGGGACTGGCAGGTCGGGGGGATCCTGTGTTACTCCAAGATCTGCACCCACGTCGGGTGCCCGATCAGCCTCTGGGAACAGCAGACCCACCATCTGCTGTGCCCCTGCCACCAATCGACGTTCGATCTCGGCGATTCCGGGGTCGTGGTCTTCGGGCCGGCGGCGCGGTCGTTGCCGCAGCTCCCGATCACCGTCGATGCCGAGGGGTATCTGGTCGCCCAGGGACCGTTCACGGTCCCGACCGGCCCCAGCTACTTCGAGCGTCCGTTCAACGATTTCCAAAAGGGTGACAACTGATGGGTGACTACGTGATGGGTGCAGCAGATGGCTAAGCCTGCCGCCACGGTGACCGACGACTCCGCCGTCGCGGCCCAGACGCCGAAGAAGGAACTCGGGCCGGTCTTCAAGTTCGCCGCCGGCCCCGCCGAGTGGGTCGACAACCGGACCGGCGCGGCCGGCCTGAGCCGGAAATATCTGCGCAAGGTGTTCCCGGACCACTGGTCGTTCCTGCTCGGTGAGGTGGCGCTCTACTCCTTCGTCACGCTGCTGCTGACCGGTGTGTTCCTGACCATCTGGTTCAAGCCGTCGATGGCCGAGATCGAGTACGAGGGCACGTACCAGCTGCTTCGTGGGCTGCCGATGTCGGAGGCGTTCGCGTCGACGATGGCCTTGTCGTTCGACATCCGCGGCGGCCTGCTGATGCGGCAGATGCACCACTGGGCGGCCATGCTGTTCGTGGCGGCGATGCTGGCGCACAGCCTTCGCATCTTCTTCACCGGTGCCTTCCGCAAGCCGCGCGAGATCAACTGGCTGATCGGCGTCGGGATGCTGGCCATCGGCGTGATCGAGGGGTTCGCCGGCTACTCGCTGCCGGACGACCTGCTGTCCGGTACGGGTCTGCGGTTCGTGGACGGGCTGATCCGATCGATCCCGATCATCGGCACCTGGGCGGAGTTCTTCGTCTTCGCCGGCGAGTTCCCGGGCGACCTGATCATCCCGCGGCTGTACATGGCGCACATCCTGTTGATTCCGGCCGTCCTGCTGGGTCTGATCGCCGCTCACCTCGCGCTCGTGGTCTACCACAAGCACACCCAGTACCCGGGGCCGGGCCGCAACGAGGGCAATGTCGTGGGTTACCCGGTCTTCCCGGTCTACATGGCCAAGGCGGGCGGCTTCTTCTTCATCGTCTTCGGCGTCATCACCCTGATGGGTGGTCTCATGCAGATCAACCCGGTGTGGACCTACGGTCCGTACAACCCGGCGCAGATCACCGCCGGCTCTCAGCCGGACTGGTACATGGGCTTCGTCGAGGGCGGCATTCGGATCATGCCGAACTGGGAGACCCACATCTGGGGCACGACCTGGTCGTGGAACGTCGCGATCCCTGGTCTCGGCATCATGGGCCTGATGTTCGGCCTGATGGCCATCTATCCGTTCGTCGAGCAGTGGATCACCGGTGACAAGGCCGAGCACCACATTCTCGACCGGCCGCGCAATGCCCCGACCCGGACGGCGTTCGGTGTCGCGGCGATCACCTGCTACGGCTTGCTGTGGATCGGTGGCGGCAACGATCTCGTGGCCACTCAGTTCCATGTGTCGCTGAACGCGGTGACCTACTTCCTGCGGGTCGCGGTGTTCCTCGGTCCGGTGGCAGCCTTCTTGATCACCAAGCGGATCTGTGTCGCCCTGCAACGCAGCGACGAGGAGCGATTGCTGCACGGTTCAGAGAGCGGCATCATCGTTCGGGCACCATCGGGGGAGTACTCCGAGCCGCACGCGCCGATCAGCCAGGGCGAGGCGTACACCCTCACCCAGCACAAGGAGCAGTTCGCGCTGGCCCCGGGCGGCGATCAGGGTGACCTGACCGACAGGCAGTACCGCATCGAGCAGGTGCGGCGCCGGGCGACCCGGTTCTACTTCATCGACGCGCTGCGCAAACCGACCCGCGCCGAGTTGGAGGAGGCCGCCGCGCACGCCGCCCACGGGCACGGGGACGACGGCCATGGAGATGGCCACGGCGATGGTCACGGCAACGGCCACGGGGACGGCCATGAGATCGGTCACGGGAACGGCCATGGGAACGGCCACCATGGCACCCCGGAACTGGAGTCCGGCGACGAGGAGTGGCGTACCCACGCTGCGAAGTAGCCGGGTTTCGACTCAGTCGAAGGGCGTGTCCAGCCGGACACGCCCTTTGTCATGAACGGTCGCGTGTGGGGATGATCACCCCGCGCAGTTGGTAACGAAGCGTACGGATCCGGCGTTGGCCCAGGTTGTTATGCCTGTGAAGACCGAACCCAAGCCCACTCCTCCACCACCTGACGCCGAGAACACCGGTGATACCGAACCGAAGACCTTCGATCTGTCGGTGACCCAGCTCGTCGGCGGCGCCCTCGCAGCGATGACCGCGGCCTATCTCGGGTCGCGTCTGAGTGTCGCCGGTACTGTCATCGGTGCCGCGGTCGCCAGCCTCGTGGCGGGTGTCGGCGGCACGCTTTACACCGCGTCCCTGCGGCACACCCGCGACCGGGTCCGTTCGGTGTGGACCGGCCGGACCAACGACACGCCCACCGAGGTCGTGGTGACGCGCGAGAGCGGCGTCCCCGATTGGGGCGAGGCCGTCACCCCGGCGGCCAGCGCACCGGCGGAGCCGGCGTCACCGGTGGCCGCGACGGCGTCGACTGCGGGTTCACCGCCAGGGACCCCGCTGTGGCGTACGGGTCGGTTCTGGAAGCGGATCGGAGTCGGCGCGGTCGCATCCTTCGCGTTGGCGGCCGGCGCGATCACCGGGCTCGAACTCGTGTCCGGGCAGGCGCTGAGCGGGGGCGACGGAACCACGGTCTCCCGGGTGCGCGAGCCGCAGACCGAGAAGCCATCGGACAAGCCGAGCGAGTCGCCGAGCGAATCGCCCAGCGACAAGCCGAGTGAAACGCCGAGCGCGGAGGCCAGCGCGGCGCCGAGCGAAGCACCCAGCGCGTCGAGCGAGCCGACCCAGTCCAACCAGACGCCGGCACCGGCGGACGGCAACCGGTCGCCCAGCGGCGGCGCCGACGCCGAGAGCCAGGCTGACTCCGGCGCAGCGGGGGACGCCAACCCCGCAGGTTGATCCGCGCGGGAGGTCTACCTCCCCTCGCCTGAGATCCGCACCGCTTTGATGCGTACGCACCGTTTCCTAGGGTTGCGAATGCCTCGAAGGGGTGCGGATTCTGGTCATCCAGTTGATCCGAGGTAGCGGGTGAGGGTGCTGCCGGGATCCAGCAATTGGAAGCACTGCCCCGACTCGTCCGCCGGGCCCGTTCGACCGAGGACGAACACCGAGTCCAGCACCTTCGCGCCCGACAGGACACCCGGGAGCGCACGTGATCCCGCGTCGCTGACCAGCCGCTCCCGGCAGAACTCAACGCCGCTCCGGAGCAGCACGGTTTGCGCGTCCAGCCGCCCTCCCTGTTCCCCGCTGCGTCCGAAGACCAGCGTTTCGCGGAGCATCGCCGAGGCTCCCGCGGCCAGGTCGACGGTAAGCGAACGGGTCACATCCGCACCGTCGCTGAGTACGAACGGTTCGGCCAGGTAGCGCAGTGACGCGCCGGGGCCGAGTCGGATCCTGGTGTGCCAGGACGCCGCCAGGCCGCGTCCGTGGTAGGCCACGGTCCCGGCCACGTCCCTCAGTTCCAGTCGCGCCCCGGCACCGACCTCGATCTGCAACTCGATCGCGTCGCCGCCCAGCAACAGCGCGGTCTGACCCACCAGCGCCACCCGAACCCGGTCCACTGGCCCGTGGAGGCGCTGGGCCCGCAGCACGCCGGAACGGGTCCGGACCTGGTGCCGGCCGTCTCGGACCTCGACCCTGATCCGGGTCTGCGTACCCACCTCAGTGAGCGTGATCGGACGCTCCCCCGGCGTGCGCGTGCAGCGTCTGGTCGGCGTGGACGTGCGACGCCATCGGCCCGGGGTCGCGCGGCATCAGGTCTCCGGCGCGGAACGACGCGAGTGTGTCCAGCACCCACTGCCGTACGGTCGCCACCGACGCCAGGTCCGTCCGCGACAGCGCGATGACCGTACGTCCGCCGCGAGCCGCCGATGCGTCGGCGACCATCTGCTCGACGTCCACCCCGACGTACGGGGCGAGGTCGGTCTTGTTCACGATGAGAACGTCTGCGCCGGCGATCCCGGGCCCGCCCTTGCGCGCGACGTCGCCCCCACCCGCGACGTCGAGGACGAAGAACTGCGCGTCGACCAGGGCCGGGGAGAAGGTGGCGGTGAGATTGTCTCCGCCGGACTCGACGAGGACGACGTCCACCGGCGCGAAGTCGTGTTCGAGGTCCTCGACGGCGAGCAGGTTCTGGCTGATGTCGTCGCGGATCGCGGTGTGCGGGCAGGCTCCGGTCTCGACCGCCCGGATCCGCTCCGGCGCCAGCACTCCGGCCGAGCGTAGGAACCGGGCGTCCTCGTCGGTGTAGATGTCGTTGGTGATCACGGCGAGACTGAGCCCGGCGCCGAGTTCGCGGCAGAGCAGGGCGATCAGCGAGCTCTTCCCGGTCCCCACGGGCCCAGCGACCCCGAGTCGCAGGGCCCGGACGCGGCTCGAACTGGTGGGTTCAGGCACGGAACAGCCTCCGTTCGGTGGTGGCATGGGCCTGCGCCCAGTGTTCGATCTCGGGCGCCGACCAGGCGGGGATGTCGGCCGGGTCGGTCAGCGCGGACACCCGGCCCACCATGGCTTCCACGTCCCGTTCGGCCGCCGCGGCCCACGCCACGCCGACCGCCGGATCGAAGGGTCGAAGCTTCAGCGCCGCCGCGATCACCGTCTGGACGTCCTCGAAGCCCACCAGCCGAGCGGTCGCCGCGGCATCCAGGCCCGCCGCCGCGGCCGTCGCCCCGACGACTACCGCCCGACACCACCGGCGCTCGGGCGGCAATGACAAAGCCGACAGATCCCAGACCGACGACGCCAGTCGCAGATAGCTGCGGCCGAGCAGATCGGAAGCGTCGCGGAGCGCGTCGGCCGGGGTCCGGATCCGCCAGGCCCGATCGACGACGACCAGCCCGTCGACGGGCTCGGGCCGGGTGCCGAAGGTGTGCCGGGCCACGACCGCCGCCGCGGCCTCCACCTCCGTCACGGTCGTCAGCCGTGCGGTCAGAAAGGCCGGCACCTGCGCCAGGCTCAGCCCGTGGTTCAGCGCCGGCTCGACGCCCGCCGACTGGGTGTGGGCGCCGGTCGGGAGTCGGCCGTCGGCCAGCAACAAACTCAGGTACCCAGTCATCTCAGAAGAGCTTGTACAGCTGGGCCAACGGAAGCTCCGTCGCCGGCGCCGGCGTGATCAGGTTCCCGTCGATGGTGATCGCATGCGACTCGGGGTCGATGTCGATCGCCGGCAGGGCGTCGTTGTTGATCATGTTCGCCTTGCCGACGGCCCGGGTCGGCTTGATCGCCACCAGCTGACGGCCGAGCGCCAACTCCTCGGCCAGTCCGTTCTCCAACGCGGCCGGACAGACGTAGGACTGGGAGAGCGTCGGCGCGCTTCCCGCGTACAGAGTCTCGCGCATCAGCACCGGCTGCGGGGTCGGGATGGAGGCGTTCGGATCGCCCAGCGCACCGACCACGATGCCGCCGCCCTTGATCACCACACTCGGGTGAACGGCGAAGAACCGCGGGTCCCACAGCACCAGGTCGGCCAGCTTGCCGACCTCGATCGAGCCGATTTCGTGGTCGACGCCGTGGGAGATGGCGGGGTTGATCGTGTACTTCGCCACGTACCGCCGGGCCCGGAAGTTGTCCGCCGGCATCCCGCCGGACAGCTCCCCGCGGACCTGCTTCATCAGGTGCGCGACCTGCCAGGTCCGGGTGATGACCTCGCCGATCCGGCCCATCGCCTGAGCGTCGGAGGAGGTGATCGAGATGGCGCCGAGGTCGTGCAAGTGGTCCTCGGCAGCGATGGTGGTGGCCCGGATCCGTGATTCGGCGAACGCCAGGTCCTCCGGTACGGACGGGTTGAGGTGATGGCAGACCATCAACATGTCGAGGTGTTCTGCAACCGTGTTGACCGTGTGCGGCAGCGTGGGGTTCGTGGAGCCGGGCAGCACGTTGGGCAGCCCGGCGATGGTCAGGATGTCGGGGGCGTGCCCGCCGCCCGCCCCCTCGACGTGGAATGCGGCGATGCTGCGCCCCGGAACGCGTCGATCGTGGTGGCCACGAAACCGGCCTCGTTGAGGGAGTCCGAATGGAGGGCAACCTGGAGTCCCCAACGCTCCGCGCCGGTCAGGGCCGCGTCGATGGCGGCCGGTGTGGAGCCCCAGTCCTCGTGCACCTTGTACCCGCCGGCTCCGGCGAGCGCCTGCTCCTCGAACGCCAGGGCCGAAACGGTGTTGCCCTTGCCCAGCACCAGCAGGTTGACCGGGTACGCATCCAGCGCGCGGTGAAACTGCTTCAGGTGCCAGGCCCCGGGAGTCACGGTGGTGGCCTTCGAGCCTTCCGACGGGCCGGTCCCGCCGCCGCCCAGGGTCGTCAGTCCGGCGGCCAGCGCCTCAGCGATCTGCGACGGGGAGAGGAAGTGCACGTGGGAGTCGAAGCCGCCGGCCGTGAGGATCTTGCCTTCACCGGAGATCACGTCCGTGCCCGGTCCGATGACCAGGGCGGGATCGACGCCGTCGGCGATCTGCGGGTTGCCGCTGCGCCCGATGCCGACGATCCGACCCGCTCTGATTCCGACGTCGGCCCGAACGATCCCCCAGTGGTCGAGGATCGTCACGTTGGTGATGACCGTGTCGAGTGCGCCGTCGGCCGAGACGACGTCGGATTGGTTCATCGACTCGCGGATCGACTTGCCGCCGCCGAACACCGACTCCTCGCCGCCGAAGGTCAGGTCCTGCTCGATCTCGATCCACAGGTCCGTGTCGCCCAGCCGGATCTGGTCACCGGCCGTCGGCCCGAAGATGGCCGCGTAGTCGGCGCGGGAGATCTTCGCCATGCCTCAGCTCTCCCGGATCTGGATGCCGGGCACCGTTTTCGTGCCGCGCAGGCTGACGATCGCGACCGTACGGGACACGCCGGGCTCGAACCGCACACTCGTACCGGCCGCGATGTCGAGCCGGCTGCCCCCCGCCGCGACGCGGTCGAACTCCAGCCCGGCGTTCACGTCAGGCAGATGGATGTGGGAGCCGATCTGGATCGGCCGGTCCGCGGTGTTGGTGATGGTCAGCTCACCGCGGTCCGCCGGTGCTCGATCAGCGTTGATCTCCAGCTCGCCGGGCGCGACCCGGATCGCCCCGGGTCCGCTGCTGCTCGCGCCGCTCACTGGATCGACTCGTCCTGAATCGGATCGTGCAGGGTGACGAGCTTGCGGCCGTCGGGGAACGTGGCCTCGACCTGGACGTCGCTGATCATTTCCGCCACCCCGTCCATGACCTGATCGCGGGTGAGGACCTCGCGGCCGGACTGCATCAGCTCCTCGACCCGGACGCCCTCGCGGGCTCGTTCGATGACCCAGGTGCTGAGCAGGGCGACCGACTCGGGATAGTTCAGCTTGACGCCGCGTTCGAGCCGATCGCGGGCCACCATGCCGGCCACGGCCAGCAGCAACTTCTCGGTGTCCGACGGCGCCAGGTGCACCGCGTCACCGTAACCGGTGATTGTTTCGCCCGCGTTGCGGGTGGGAGCCCTGGCTGGCGCGCAACAGGTGCCGGCGACATGCGCGACACGCCGCGGATCAGCCGAAAAGGGAAATCTGTTGGGTGGATTTCAGGTTCCGCCGTGTGCTGAGGCAGCTCAGCCGGCGATGGCCGCCTGGATGGCGCACAGGACGAGCTGCGGGCAGTCGCGGATCATCGTCGCCGTGAAGCGGAGGACGCGCCAACCGGCCAGCACGAGATCGTTCTGCCGCCATCGGTCGTTCTCGAAAGCCTCCTTGGTCTTGTGGAACTCCCAGCCATCCACCTCGATTGCGAGCTTCAATCCGGGAAACGCAACGTCGATCCAGTAGGTGCCGGTCAGCTTCTCGAACCCCCAGTTGCCCTCCCAGCCGGTGATGCCCGCCTCGCGCAGAATGCGGTGGAGATCGCGCTCGGCTTCGGACCAGGGTTTGTCGCGGGAGTCGAGCAGCAGCATGCGCCGTTCTCGGTTGCCATCGCGACAAGGCATGACGGCTAGGGCCGCATGCAGCTGGTCCAGGGTTGCTGCGCGGGTCCGCAGCACGGTGTCGATCGCGTTCCCGCCGAGCGTGGTGGACAGGTCGAGGGCCGTGAGAGCCGGGCTCGTGGCGCGGACACCGTCGATCTCGACGATCAGCTCCACGGGGAGCCGACGTCGCTTGATCAGGAACCCCGCGCGCCGCAGGTCGCGACCGGCCGAGGCCTCGATCAGCGGGACGGTCAATTCCGGCCAAAAGGTGAGCTTCGCCGCTGCAGCCCCGTGGAGCACCGCATCGCGATTCCAGGCCACCAACGCTCGAACCCGGACCTCGAACCGATCGCGATCTTCAGGTACTGACATAGATCCCCGGCAGAATGGCCCCCAGTCGCCCTTGGCGGATCTCCCAATCCACGGATCCCGCCAAGTCCGGCTCCATTGCCCGCGCGATGACACCCCCGCCTGCTCGCAGGGCTCGGTCGAGTTCGATGGCAGCTCGTCTCACGTCCAGAGTCTGTGGACGGGCCGCGAAATCGTCCGCGGGCCGCCGTGAGCTGTGGATGCCGGGGCCGGTCAGCGCTCGACTGTTGTGGACAACCCTGGAATCCGCGCAACAGCTGCAATGGATGGAAGCGTCCTGCGGCGATTCCCGAGCCAGGGCCTTTTCTGTTGCGCGGTTCTCAGGCCAGAAGAGGTCGGCCAGCAGCCGGGCCGCCCGCTCGGCCCCGTCACTCTCGACCGGCACGTAGTCGACCTCGGTGTCGAGCGCCGCCAGCACCTCGGCGGCCAGCCGATCCGGATCGCGGGCGTCGCTCGTAGTCCAGGCACACGCCCGGCCCGGTAGCGCTCCAACCGGCGGCGGACGTGGAAGTTCTGCTCGAAGTGGTGCCGCAGCGGCACGTACACGAACGGGCGGCGGGCCGCGGTCAGCTCCATGCAGGTGCTCAGCCCGCCCTGGACCACCGCGACGTCGCAGGCGATCAGTGCTCCACCAGATCGGGCAGATAGCCGACCACCTCGGCGCCGTGCCGCTGCGGCAGCGCTCTCCGGATCGATCCGCGGCCCGGCGACGACGAGGAACCGCAGCTCGGGCGCCGCCCGCCGCACCAGCGGCACGGCGTCCAGCACCCGCCGCAACAACGCCTCGCCGACCCCGGAGCCGCCGACGGAGACCACACAGACCCGTTCGTCCTCCCGGTACCCGTGCGCGGCGCGGAGCCGCGCCGGTCGTCCTCCCCGACGGGCGGCAGACCCGTGACGTACCCGGTGAAGTCGAAGTTCGCCGCCGTCCACTCCCGGATCGCGGGCAGCCCCGGCCCGAAGGTCTCCGGTCCCATGTCGTCGGCCTCCCCGACGAAGATCGACCGGTCTCGCAGCCGCCGGAACCGGGCCCGCTGCTCGAGCATCTCGGCGTTGTAGTCCGCGGTCAGCGCCGCCTCGTGCGGCCCCGCCGTCCGGCATCGGCAGCCAGCCGACGAAGTCGGTGAACCACGCGTACGAGAACCGCTTCCGCTCCGGATTCTCGTGCAGGAAGTGGTCGACGTCCCAGGCCTCGTCGCCGACCACGAGGTCGTACGGCTCGTCGGCCACGACGTCGTCGAAGACCATGAAGTTGTTGATCAGGATCTCGTCCATCCGCCGGATCGCCCCGAACGCGTGCAGGTCGTGGTCCAGGGCCTCGGCTTCGATGTGGGCGGACTCGTTCGCCAGCCAGGCCGACGCGGGATGGATCCGCTCCCCGGTCCGCGAGGACGCGGGTGACCGGGTCCTGGGCCAGCCAGTCGATCCGGACCTCGGGGCGCAGCGCCCGCAGCTCGTCCGGCGATCGCGACGTCGCGGCGGGCGTGTCCCAGCCCGATCGGCGAGCTGAGGTAGAGCACCCGGGGCGGCCGGTCCGGGGCCGGGTCCAGGTGCGGCGCGGTCCGGCCGCGCCGCGCACCGCCGGCGAAACGCGGATCTCGGTGTTCACCAGCACCGGCTCTCGGGCCAGCGGTCCGTGGCCGACTCCCTCGACCGCCACGAGGTCGCCGCCGGTCAGCTCGGCCAGCTGCTCGCTGATCGAGGAGTCGTTCCGGGTCGTCGGTACCGTGCAGCACCACCACCGGACAGCTGACCGCCCGGCACAGCGGCTCGATCGCCGGACAGATCGCTCCGCCGCAGCCGACCCGGCCGTCGGTGCAGGCGACCGCTGATGGCCGCGCCGATCTCCAGCGCCCAGCCGACCGCGTCCTCGATCTGCTTGGTCGAGTGCGGCTCGGGGAAGAGCTGGGCCGAAGAAGAAGTCGAGGAAGTCGGCGTACCCGCCGCGAGCCAGTAGTCCCGGTTGTACTTCGCCCACCCGCTGGAGTGGTCCCCGGTGCCGGAGGGTCGGCCAGGAAGCGGCTCAGCTCCGGACTCTGTTGAGCGAACACGCAGGACGGCGCCGATCGCGAACGATGCCGTGCACGCGCTCGGGATGGCCCGCCGCCACGTGCACGGCCCAGTTCGCCCCGCAGGAATAGCCGACGAGCACGGCGCCGTCCTACGCCGCGGCGTCCAGCACCGCCATCACGTCCGCAGCGAACTCCTCGTCGGTGTAGGCCGGACCACCGGTCGGTCGGTCCGAGCCGCCGCAGCCGCGGCCGTCGAACGTGACGACGCGGAAGTGCCGTGCCAGGTAGCCGACCTGCGCCTTCCAGAACCGCGAGTCCACCATCGACCAGGTCGGCAGCAGGACCACCGTCGACGCTCGCCTCTGCCCGTAGCGCGCCCACGCCAGCCGGACGCCGTCCCGGACGGCCAAGCCCTCCGCGTCCGGCAGCCGCGGGCGAACGCCGGATTCGGCGTGCGCCAGCGCGGCCGGCCCGATCCGAGCATCACCCGCCCCGGTCGGCGGTCGTTTCGATCAGTCGAGTCACTTCCGCACCTCGAAGACATTGTTGAACGGAGTGCTGGCCACCGTCGAGAACCGGGTGAAACCGGCGGCCACCGTGACGTCGCGGATCCGGGCCGGGCCGGCCTGGGTGCCGAGCGCCATGCCCGGGCTCTGCGAGAGCGACGCCGGCGTGCAGAGCAGCGTGGAGAAACCGTAGTACACCCGGCCGACCGGGTTCAGGTTGTCCTCCACGTGGTCGCCGGCGATCGGCTCGACGACCATCCAGGTGCCGTCCTCGGCCAGCGCCTCGTAGACCTGCCGGGCCGCCCCCACCGGGTCCCCCATGTCGTGCAGCGCGTCGAAGGTGGTCACCAGGTCGTAGCCGTGACCGTTGAAGCCGGTCGCGGACTGGACCTCGAAGCTGATCCGGTCCTCCAGACCGGCCGCCGCGGCCCGTTCCCAGGCGGTCTCGATCGAGGGCCGGTGGTAGTCCGAGCCCACGAAGGTCGAGGCCGGGAAGGCCTGCGCCATCAGCATCGTCGAAGCCCCGTAGCCGCAGGCGATGTCGGCGACCCGGGCCCCGCTTTGCAGCTTGGCACCACGCCGTCCAGGGCCGGCAGCCACGCGTCGACCAGATTGGCCAGATAACCAGGCCGGAAGAACCGCTCGCAGCCGACGTGCACGTCGCCGTTGTGGTCGTGCCAGCCCAGCCCGTCCCCGCTTCGGGCGAGCTCGATGATCCGCGAGGCGTCGCGGATGGTGCCGTGCGCGATCTGGAACAGCCCGGGCAGGAACGCGGGGCTGGACTCGTCGGTCAGCGCGATGGCGTACTCGGGGCAGATCGCGTAGGTTCCTGTCGCCGGGTCGTAGTCGAGGTACTTGCCGGCGGCCTGGGCGTTCAGCCACTCCCGCGCGTACTTCTCTCCGGTCGAGGTGATCCGGGCCAGGTCGGCCGCGGTCAAGGGTCCGTGTTCGGCCAGCGCGCGGTAGTAGCCGAGCTTGTCCCCCATCACCACCAGGGCGGCGTTGAGCGCGGCCCCGACCTCGTCCACGGCGCGGAACACGAACGCCATCAGCTTGTCGGGGTCGATCTGGTCGGGGCTGGTGACGGGTGGTGCTTGCTCGTCGATGGTCATTGCAGTCTTCTCTCTCCTCGAGTGGCGGCCCCTCGCCGCCGTGGTCCCAGGCTCGATCCCCGGCCGCCCGGCCGCATCAGGTGGGCTCCCTAGGAACTCCTCGTGGGGGATAGATTCGCGGCACAAGGGGGTACGGGGATGCTGGTCGGTCGCGACGCGGAGCGCCGACCCTGGACGCCCTGCTGGCGGCCGCCCGGCTCGGCCAGAGCGGCGTGCTCGTCGTCAGCGGCGAAGCCGGGATCGGCAAGACCTCCCTGCTCCCGACCTGCGGGCCCGGGCCCACGACATCCGGGTGCTCTCCGTCACCGGTACCGAGGCCGAGCGGGATCTGCCCGTTCGCCGGGCTGGCCCAGCTGCTCCGCGTGACGGCCGCCGACCTGGCCCACCTGCCGCCGCCGCAGGCCGAAGCGCTGGGGGTCGCCCTGGCGCTCCAAAGCGGCGGTCGCGCCGACCGGTTCGCGGTCGGCGCGGGACTGCTCACCCTGCTGGCTCAGCAGAGCGAGACCGTCGCCGCTCTGCCTGATCGTCGACGACGCCCACCAGCTCGACCCGCCGTCGCCGACGCCCTGCTCTTCGTGGCCCGGCGGTTGCTCGCCGACGCCATCGCGCTGGTCATCGCGGTCCGCGACGGCGAACCGAGCCGGCTGGCCGACCCGGCGCTGCCCCGGCTTCGGCTGGGCGGCATCGACGACGACGCGACCCGGACCCTGGTCCGCTCCGTGCCGGCGGCGGATCGGACCGGATGGTCGACCACGTGCTGGAGCTATCGCTCGGCAATCCGCTCGCGATCCGCGAGCTGGTCGCCGATCCGGCCGCACTGGCGAGGAGTCGCTCGGCCTTCCCGCGGCGCTGTCGAGGACGCTGCCGGAATCGCTCAGCCGGGTGTACGCGCGCCGTGCCGGCGATCTCACCCCCCGGCGTTGACCGCGGCGCGCTGCGCCGCGGTGACCGGCGACGACCTGACCGTGGTCAGCCCGCGCGTGCGCCGACCTCGGCGTGCCGGTCGCGGCTCTTGCCGAGCCGAGGACGCTGGGTCTGCTGAGCGTCGACGGCGACCAGGTCCGGTTCCGGCATCCGCTGATCCGCTCCGCGCTGTACGCGACCGCGGCTCCGACCGTGCGCCGAACTCTGCACGCCGCCGCCGCCCGAGCCGATCCCGACCCCGACCGCCGGGCCTGGCATCTGAGCGAGGCGGCGCTGGGACCCGACGAAGCGACCGCGATCGAGTTGGACGGACTCGCCGAACGGGCCGCGGAACGGACGGCCTACGCCGTCGCCGCCCGCGGCGCCGAGCGGGCCGCGGCGTTGACGACCGCGCCCGGCGAGCGTCCCCGTCGGCTGCTGGCGGCCGGCGTCTGGGCCTGGCGGGCCGGCGAGAGCGAGCGCGCCCGGCGGGCGCTGACGGACGCGGCTGCGCAGGATCGGGCCGGCACCATCCGGGCCCGCGCCGACCACGTCCGCGGCGTGATCGCCGCGCGCAGCGGAGCGGTCGACGAGGCGTACGCCATCCTGCGCCGCGCCGCAGCGGGCGCCGCGGATCGGGTGGATGCCCTGGCGAGCCTGTCCGAGGCGGTAGACGCGGCGTACTACCTCGGCGACGCCGCGGCGGCGGTGGCGACGGCCCGGACCATCGAAGGTCTGCTCGACCAGCTGAGCCGGACCTGGACCCGGACGCGAAGGCGAGAGCCATGATCGCCGCCGGCTGCGCCCGGATCCTCGCCGGCGAGGACGGCCGGCCGGAGATCCGCACCGGGCTGGCCCAGCTCGCCGTCGCCGATGCGGGCAGCGAGCCGGCGCTGGCGACCTGGGCCGTCATCGGACCGCTGTTCCTCCGGGACTCCTCGACCGGGCGGCAGGAGCTGGAACGCGCCGTGCACTCACGCCGGGCCCGCTCGGCGATCGGCGAGCTGCCCCACCTGCTGTTCCACATCGCCCGGGACGAGGCGGCCGGCGACCGGTGGGACCGGGCCGAGGCCGACTACAGCGAGGCGATCACCTTGGCCCGCGAGCTCGACCAGAGCACCGAGCTCGCCGCGTCCCTCGCCGGCCTGGCCTGGCTGGAGGCCCGCTGCGGGCGGGTCGAGGAGTCGCGGGCCCACCGCGCGGAGGCTCTCGCCCTGTGCGCCCACCACCACATCCACCTGATGGAGATCTGGGCCCGTTGGGCGGAGGCCGACCTCGCGTACGCCCTTGGCTCGATCGAGATCGCGCTGGAGGCGTACGCCGGCATCGAGCAGCGCCTGGCGGAGCTGGGGCTGCGCGACGTCGACCTGTCCCCCGCCCCGGAGTTCGCCGAGTGCTCGCTGCGGCTCGGCCGGACCGACCGCGCGGCCGAACTCGCGGCCGGGTACGGCCGGCGCGCGGCGGCCAAGGGCCAGCCGTGGGCGCTCGCCCGGGCCGCCCGACTCACCGCCCTGCTGGCGGACGAGGAGCACCTCGACGCGGCCTTCGCCGGCGCGCTGGCGCAGCACGACGCGACCCTCGACGTGTTCGAGCGGGCCCGAACCCAGCTCCTCCATGGCGGCCGCCTCCGGCGGGCCCGGCGCCGGGTCGATGCCCGAGTCGTACTGCAGGAGGCGTTGGACATCTTCGTCCGGCTGGGTGCCGCACCCTGGGCCGCGGCGACGGCGGACGAGCTGGCCGCCACCGGCGCCAGCGTGACCCGCCCGGGTGCGAGCCCACGCTCCCGGCTCACCCCCCGAGAGCTGCAGATCGCCGTCCTGCTGGCCGAGGGCCGAACCACCCGGGAAGCAGCGAGTGCGGTGTTCCTCAGCCCCAAGACCGTGGAATACCACCTGCGCAACGTCTACACGAAACTCGGCATCGCGACCCGGGCCGAATTGGCGACCCGATTGCGCCAGGATTGACTCAACAGGCGCCCCACAGGCCGCGCTTGGCTGCCTTCGCCTTTGTCGCCGCATCCTGCAGCAGCGGCCACAGCGTGACGTTGGGCCTGACCCGGATCGCCTCCGCGTACCCCTCGGCCACCAGGTCGTAGTTGAGCAGTCGTCCCGACGCCGTCCAGACAAAGAACAGCCGCCGGCCGTACCGGTCCCAGCTGTCGGAGTCCGGAGCCACCCACACCTGGCTGCCGGTGGGCGCGAGCGCGCGCGTCCGTTCGGTGGCTTCGGGTCCGAAGCACTCCGTTTCGGGATGGACCTCGGGCGTGTCGATGCCGATCAGCCGGACCCGGACCTTGGCCGTGCTCGTCACGTAGGTCCCCGGCTGCTTGGCCTGCAACTGCAGGGTGTCGCCGTCGTACACGTAGCGGACCGTCAGTTGCTGCGCGTCAGCCGGGCGGGCGGGGATCCCCGGATCGGGCGCGGGGGTGACGACCGGGGCGGGAGCGTTCAGCGAACGCGAGAGCAGCACCGCGGCGAGTACGCCGAGGGCGAGCACGACGGCCGCGACGATGAGCGTGGACCTGCGGTTCAGGCGGCCACCGCCTCGTCGGCCGTCGGCGGTCCCGGCGGCGTACCGTCCCCGAACGGACGGCCACCGAGTTGCTCGCGGTGATGCGGTTTGAACCAGTTGCCGAGATCGGGCCCGAGCGGCACGATGCCCGACGGATTCAGGTCGGAGTGCACGACGTAGTAGTGCTGCTTGATCTGCCCGAAGTCGACCGTGTCGCCGAAGCCGGGAGTCTGGAACAGGTCCCGCGCGTACGCCCAGAGCACGGGCAGCTCCGACAGCTTCTGCCGGTTGCACTTGAAGTGGTTGTGGTAGACGGCGTCGAAGCGGACCAGGGTGGTGAACAGGTTGATGTCCACCTCGGTGATGGAGTCCCCGAGCAGGTAGCGCCGGTCGGCGAGCCGGTCCGACAGCCAGTCCAGCCGTCGGAACAGCTTCCCGTACGAGTGGTCGTACGCAGCCTGGGAACGCGCGAAGCCGCACTCGTAGACGGCGTTGTTCACGTCGCCGTACACGGTCTGCGCGAGCTCGTCGATCTCGTCGCGGCGGGCGGCCGGATACAGGTCCGGCGCGCCGGCGCGGTGGTGATCGCCCCACTCGGTGATCAGGTCCAGGACCAGCGGCCGGAAGTCGTTGGTGACCACCTTCCCGGTCGGGATGTCCACCATGGCCGGGACCGTGATCCCCTTCCGGTAGTCGGGGAACCGGGCCAAGAACGCCTGCTCCAGCCGCGCGTACCCGAGCACCGGGTCGAGCCACCCGGGATCCAGGTCGAATCTCCACGAGCGGTCGTCGTGGGTCGGCCCGCACAGACCCAGCGAGATGACCTCCTCCAGACCGAGCAGCCGGCGCGCGATGATGGCACGACTGGCCCACGGGCAGGCTCGGGCGGCGATCAGCCGGTAGCGGCCGGGCTCGACCGGCCAGCCGTCGCGCCCGTCGCTGGTGATCCGATCCGGGATGTAGTCGGTGTCCCGGGCGTAAGCTCCCTCAGCCACGCCGCGAGCCTACGTGGCGGCCGTTCGCGTTTGCGTGAAGAGTTCGCGTGGGTACTCGAATCAAAATCTGCACGCATTTCCTCACCGGACCCAACGGCACCGGTCACAACGGGTCGGGATGCCGTCCCAACCGCGGGTCCGGAGGACGGTGCCGACCTGCTGGGCGGCCTCACAGGGGCAACCGAGGATGTCACGGTGGCCGAACCGGAGAGTGGCCAACCCGTCCACGGTCGAGGCGTTGTCCCGTGACATGTCACGGAAGACTCCCTCTTGTCCGTGGCCCAGTCGGCCGTCCAGCTCGACCACGAGGCCGTAGACCTCGTAGACGACGTCGACCTCGGTGCGACGTCTCTTGTACTGCCGCTGGCCGATCGGAAGTCCGTGGGCACGTTCGACGTCGCGGAGATAGCGGAGTTCGAGTGGACTGCGGACACCCGCACCGACATCGACGAGGAGCTCCTCGAGGATCCTGCGGTTGGTGACGAAATACCGAGCACGCATGGCCTTGGCGAGTGCCTTGGCGGTGGTCCGGCGCTGCTGGACCGCGGCGGTGACCCAATGGACCACGCCGGCTTCGTCGGTCTCGGAGCACAGATCCAAGACGGTGTCGTCGATGCCGATCCGGGGCGGATTCCCCACCGTGCGGCCGAGCCGAGCACCGGGCCTTTCCCGGCGGAACGTCCACGGGCCGGGTCGGCTCGGAATCGCGACGGAAGTGGGGACGAGACCGAGGATCTCGGCCGGTGGCTCGTCGAGCAGCCCGTGCAGGTGCGCCGCCGCCAGCCCTCCCAGCCGGGTCCGATCGCCGCCGACCAGAACCGTGGCCCAGGCCCAGGACTCCCACGGAAGCCCGCCCGGACCGTTCGCCGGCGTCGTCGGGGCGGGCGCGGTGCGATAGACGCCACGAGCCAGTCGCTGCCAGGCGCCTTCGCCGACCAGGCGTCGGATGGCGGACACGGTGAGGCCATTGCCGAGAGCCTGCTCGCGGGTGACCACGTCCGCCTGGAGCGAGGCGAGCAACCGGAGGCAGTCCGGTACTGGCTGCCGCGGATGCACAGCTGCAAGCCTGGCGGGATCAGGACCCGCGTGGGGTGTCATCCACAGGGTCGATTTGAGCCGAATGCGTGCAGAGTTCGGGTGGGTACTCGGATCGAAATCTCCACGCATCCGCCGGGGCGACTTGAATCTAGAATTGGCAGGTGCGTTTCCTGTCCGATCCCCCCGGGTACGACCTGACCTACTCCGACGTCTTCATGGTGCCGAGGCGCTCCGCGGCGGCCTCGCGGCTCGACGTCGACCTGTCGAGCACGGACGGCATCGGCACCACGCTGCCGCTCGTCGTGGCCAACATGACGGCCATCTCGGGGCGCCGGATGGCCGAGACCGTGGCCCGCCGCGGTGGCGTCGCGATCATTCCGCAGGACATCCCGACCGAGGTCGTGAGCCAGACGGTGGCGAAGGTGAAGAACTCCCACCCGGTGTTCGACACGGCCGTCTCGGTGACCCCGCACACCACCGTCGGCGAGACGCTGTCGCTGCTGCCGAAGCGCGCGCACGGTCTGGTGGTCGTGGTGGAGGACGGGCGCCCGCTCGGCACGGTGAGCGAGGCCGACGCCGTCGGGGCCGACCGCTTCGCCCAGGCGTACGAGGTGATGTCGTCCGACGTGCTCGCGGTCGGAGTCGACGCGTCGCCGACCGACATCTTCGACGCACTGTCCGCGCGACACCTCGACGCCGCCCTGGTCACCGACGGCGACCGGCTGGTCGGCGTGATGACGCGCAAGCAGGCGATCCGCTCCACGCTCTACCGGCCGGCCCTGGACGGCGCCGGCCGGCTACTGGCCGGCGCCGCCATCGGGATCAACGGCGACGTCGCCGGCCGGGCGGAGCGGCTGCTGGCGGCCGACATCGACGTGCTGGTCGTCGACACCGCCCACGGCCACCAGGAGAAGATGCTCTCCGCCCTCAAGTCGGTACGCGAGGCCCGCGACCGGCTGGGCCGAGGAGACCGGCCGCGCCGGTACCCCTGGTCGCGGGCAACGTCGTCTCCGCCGACGGGGTCGCCGATCTGGTCGAGGCGGGCGCCGACGTGGTCAAGGTCGGCGTCGGACCGGGCGCGATGTGCACCACCCGGATGATGACGGGCGTGGGTCGCCCGCAGTTCAGCGCGGTGCTGGAGTGCGCCCGCGCCGCCCGCGATCTCGGCAAGGCGATCTGGGCCGACGGCGGCGTCCGCTATCCGCGCGACGTCGCGCTCGCCCTGGCCGCCGGGGCCGGCAGCGTCATGATCGGTTCCTGGTTCGCCGGCACGTACGAGAGCACCGGCAACCTGATGACCGACCCGCAGGGCCGGATGTACAAGGAGTCCTTCGGCATGGCCTCCGCCCGCGCGGTGCGGCTGCGGACCAAGGACGCCAGCGGCTTCGACCGGGCGCGGGCGGCGCTGTTCGAGGAGGGCATCTCGTCCTCGCGGATGTACCTGGATCCCGAGCGGCCCGAGCGTGGAGGACCTGATCGACTCGATCGTGGCCGGGGTCCGCAGCAGCTGCACGTACGCCGGCGCGCAGAACCTCGAGCAGTTCCACGAGTTCGCCGTCGTCGGCGTGCAGTCCCCGACCGGCTACGAAGAAGGCCGCCCGCTGCATACCAGCTGGTGAGGGCGATGATTCGACCTCAGCAACGTGACTCTTCCCACACGGTGCTCAGATGGCCTAACTTGTGACCAGACTGTGTCGCTTCCCCCGTGCGACTCAGCACAGGAGTCGACACCGTGAGGCCTCCGCGCCGGCCGCGCCCACGACCTCGGCGCGCCCTCGTCGCCCTGGTCCTGATCGCCTTCTGTTCCGCCCTGCTGCCGGCGCTCGTGACTCCCGCACCGGCATCGGCCGTGGTACCCGACTCCGACGCCGGAACACCTCGGTGATCAACGTCAAGGTCGGCGGTGACCGCACCGGGGTCAACGGCGTCACACCGCTCGCGGGCGTCGTGCTGGGCCTGTTCGACGGCCCTACTCAGCTCCTCCAGTGCACCAGTCTCGCCGACGGCGACTGCAACTTCATCGTGACCGGTACCGGGCGCGGAGGCGGGAACCGTGGTCGGCAGTTCACCGATCCGCCAGAACAGCGCGCCGGCCGGTTGGTACAGCAATCCGTCCGCTGCGGACCGGCAACGCCGACGGCACCGACTCCCAGGCGACGCCGTACGTCTTCACGACGCCCAAGCTCTACGGCGGACAGACGCTACCGCTCCGGGCTTCGAGTTCATGACCGGCACCGGGAACAGCAACCGGATCGCGTCGGGCGGGACCTGGCAGCAGTCCCGCAGCAATCCCGTGCTGCCCGAGCTCCTGCGGCCTCGACGTCGCCCTGATCCTCGACCTGTCCGGCTCGGTCAGCGCCCCGCTGCCCGCCCTCAAGCAGGCCGCCGGGACCTTCACCGACGCGCTGGTCGGCACCCCCTCGCGGATGTCGCTGTTCTCCTTCGCCGACAACTCGCCGGCCAGCCGGTGGCGACAACTACCCGTCGCTGACGTCGGTGTCCACCCAGGCCCAGGCCGACGCCTTCAAGGCTCGCTGGGACGCTCTGGACGGCCGGCGGCGGCACCAACTGGGACCGCGGTATCGCCCAGGCCGGCGCGGCCGCGGACGAGTTCGACGTCGCGGTGATGATCACCGACGGCAACCCGAGCCGCGAGGACGATCCCGACTCAGGGCCCGGGCAGCTACACCCGGTTCAAGGAGGTCGAGGCCGGGATCTTCTCCGCCAACCAGGTGAAGGACGCAGGGCAGCCGGATGCTCGTGCCGTCGGGGTCGGCAACGGCGCCACCGGAGTCGACACGCGCGGAACCTGGCGGCGATCTCGGGCCCGACCTCGTACGACGGCATCCAACCCGACCGACGGCGGACTACTTCCAGTCCGACAACTACGCCGCGGCGGGCAGCGCGCTTGCGCAACGTCGCGCTCGGCAACTGCGTCGGCTCGATCTCGGTCACCAAGCAGATCGTGCCCGTTCGAACGGCGACCATCGACGACGCCGAGCCGGCCGGGGCAGGCTGGGTGTTCAACGGGACCGGCAGCACGGCGTGACCGTTCGACCACTCGACGCGCAGACGACGACCGACGACGGCACCGGGACGGTCAACTTCCCGCTGACGTTTCACCGGTGTGACCAGTGGCCCCGTGACCGTTCGCGGAGACCCAGCAGACCGGCTACAGCCTGGTCGACCCAGGGCGGCGCAGAACGCCGTCTGTCGGCGACCGTCGACACCGACACCGACGCCGGTCGCCGTGACCAACGTCGACGGCCCTGGACAGCCGGGCTTCCCGTTCACCGAGGCTCAGTCCGACCCGATCAGCTGCACTGATGTACAACCGGCGCCCGCCGGACCGGCGAGCATCCAGGTCGACAAGCGGTGGGTGATCAACGGCGTCGAGTACGACAACGGCGAACAGCCGGACGACTTCCAGGCCAAACTGGAGATCACCGGCCCCGGCGGCGACCCGGCCACCCGCAGGCCTGGGGCATCCGAGCGCGAGGGCTACGCCCAGAACAACGACCCCGACCTTCGACGAGACCGTGACGTGCCGGCCGGCGGGCTCTGTGCCGGCTCCAGACACCGGATGGTCGCCGGTCAACAGGTGCCGCCGGCGTACACAGCCTCCTTACACCGCCACCCTGGCCGCGGGTGACAACACCTACGTGGTCACCAACGTGGTCACCTGCCGCGCCGAGCTGACCCTGGTCAAGGAGGTCCTCAACGGGCCGGCTGCGGCAACTGAGTGGACCCTCGACACCGAGGCGCCGCCTGGCACCCCGCTGCCAGGGCCGGCCGGCACCACCGGCGTGACGACACCGGTAACGCCTGGCGTGGCGTACGCCCTCAGCGAGGCCGGCGGCGAATCCGAACTACGAGCAGCAGGACGTCGACACGGATCCGGCCACCCGACCGTGGTTGTGCGTCCAGGTCGACGCGACACGTAACGAACTGCCCGGCTATCTCGACGGTCTCGAGGGGACCGTACCGTTCCGCTGGGCAGCCGGGTGGGTGCACTGCGTACAACCAGACGGCCGAGCTGCGCGCTGCGGAAAGACGTCGTCAACGACAACGGCGGCACCCGCGGACCCGGCGACTGGAGTCTGACGGCGACCCCGCTCGACCCACCCTCCCGGCGTCGAGCGCAGACGGTGCGGGGTTCCGCCCAGTTCCAGCCGCTGCTCTACGTGCGTCCGGGCGTGACCTATCGGCTGATCACCGAGACCGGCCCGACGGCTACACGCTGGACGGTGAGCTGCGAAATCCTCACCGACAATCCCGAGACGACCCCCGCAGACCGATCCGGCGATCGCCGTGCCGGCGCTCGAGATCGGGCGATGCACTTCACAAACCGCGACGACCCGACCCTGTTGACGTTGGTCAAGCGCGTCGACAACCGCGGCGGCGGCACCCGGGGAGCGGCGGACTGGATCTTGGCCGCCAGACGGTCCGCGCAGCTTCAGCGGCATCACCCGCACCCCGTCGGTCACTCGGTGTCGAGGTTCCCAGCGGCCGGTACCGGTTGAGCGAATCCGGGCCGCCGGACTACACCGCTTCGGGATGGAACTGTCAGAACGGCACCGACGCCCCGTTCACGGTTCGCGACGAGGTCGATGTGCCGCCGGGGCCGAACATGCGCTGCGTGATCACCAACACGCTACGTCCCCCCGCCGCAGGTGGCCCGGCTGACGCTCGTGAACCTGGTCGACAACACCGGCGGCGGGACCGCCAAGGCGACCGACTGGACGCTGCGCGCCGACGGCCCGGAGGACCTGTCCGGGCGGACCGGCAGCGCCGACGTGACCCGCGTCGAGGTGCCGCCTGGGCGTACCGACTCGCGGAGTCGGGCGGACCGTCGGACTACTCCGCGTCGGACTGGAGCTGCCAGAACCGCACCGACACTCCGCTGACCACTCCGGTCAGGATCGATCTGGCGGCCGGCAGCGAGGTGACGCTGCGTTATCACCAACAGCTTCGCGGGGGGGCCCGCTCCCGCCGATCCCACCCGACCCGCCGCTGCCTCCCGTGCCGCCGTTGCCGCCGACGGGTGGCCCCGGCTTCTGGCCGCTGGTGGTGGGGTTGCTGCTGGTCCTGGCCGCGGGCGTGACGCTGGTGATCAGTCGGCTGCGATCGGGCCGGCGTACCCGCTGACGCGGACGCCCGGCTCCCCCGTCAAGGTACGGACCCGCAGTTCGCTCGGGCGACCCATGTCGACACCCTGACTGATGGTGAACTCGGCTTCCTCGGGCAGCAGACCGAGTGCGCGCAGGTAGCCACCGAATGCCGCCGCGGCGGCTCCGGTCGCGGGATCCTCGACCACGCCGCTCCCGGCGAACGGGTTCCGGGCGTGGTAGCGATCGGCGGCCTCCGGCCAGACCAGTTGCAGGGTGATCAGCTCCCGGGTACGCATCAGGTGGGCCAGTGCGTCGAAGTCGTAGTCGAGGGCGGCGAGCCGCTCTCGGGTCCGCGTGACCAGCACCAGATGCCGCGCCCCGGCGTACGCGATCGACGGCGGATAGCCCAGATCGAGGTCGTCCGGCGACCAGCGCAGGGCACCCAGGGCGGCGGCGACCAGCTCGGGATCGGCGGGGTCGACGGTCGGCGGGACGCTGGTCAGCTCGGCGCGCGGACCCTCGGCGGTCAGTTCGGTGCGCACCGGGACCGGCCCGGAGGGAGTCGCGAATAGGAGCTCAGAAGGAGCACCGCGTTCGGCCAGGGCCGCGGCGGTCGCCACCGTGGCGTGGCCGCAGAACGGTACCTCCTGCAGCGGGGCGAAGTACCGCAGCCGGGCCCGCCCGGTGGCGTCCAGAGGTTCGGTGACGAACGCGGTTTCGGAGTAGCCCGAGGTCCGCTGCGATGGCGAGCATCTCGGCGTCGCCGAGCGTAGACGCGTCGAGCACCACCCCGGCCGGGTTGCCACCCTGCCCGTCGACGGTGAAGGCGGTATAGCGAAGGACCTCGGGTGCCGTCATTGTTCGGCTGGGTCTCGTGCCGACTACGCGGTCGCGAACCGCTTGGCCGAGCGGGCGCGTGCTTTCGCCGCCTCCTCCTCGCGATTCTTCGGCGGGGCGGAGGACGTCAGGTGCTCCAGCAGGTGCTCGGTGGCGTGGGCGATCTCGTGCACGGCGTGGTTGAAGGCTTCCTCGTTGGCCTTCGACGGCTTCGTGGTTCCGGAGATCTTGCGTACGTATTGGAGGGCGGCATCGTGCACCTCGGAGTGGGACGCGGCTGGCTCGAAATTGTGCAGAGGACGGATGTTGCGGCACATGCCTCGAGCCTAACCCCGGTAACTGACCCGCCAACGCGGGCCGTCCAGGCGCTCCAGCTCGACGAGGGTGAGGCCGTCGCTCGCCATCCCGGTGACGTAGTCCTCGGTCAACGGGAAGGGTGGCCCGGCGTCGGCCGGGCTGCTGCCGTCATGACGGAACGCGATCAGCAGGAGGCTCCCGCCGGGGGCCACCAATGAGCGGACGCCCCCGCCCGCGCTGGCCCGCGGCGGATCCGGCAGCGACTGCAGGGTGAAGATCTCGACCACGAGGTCGAACGCGCCCCGCCACTCGCGGCAGCGCCAGCAGGTCGGCGGCTCGATAATCGACGCTCGATTCCGGCTGTCGTCGCCGCGCCGCCGCGATCGCGGCCGGGGCGATGTCAAAGCCCGTGGTGGCGAATCCCCGCGCGGCCAAGAACTCCGCGTCGGCCCCGAGTCCGCAGCCCACCACGACGGCCCGACGACCCTCCCCCCTGAGGTCGACCGCGTCAGCCCATTCGGCAAGCAGCGGATGCGGCGTCTCGCGGTCCCACGGCATCGTCGTCGTTCCGGCTTCCCCCTCGGCGTAGAGCCGATCGAACCACGCCGTCGGAGCGCCCTCCGCGTACGCCTCAGCGGCCAGTTCGTCCGCCCGCTCATCCCAATCCCGCACTGTGTTGTCCTCCTCGCGCTCGCTGCCCGCCCCTTCGACCCGGTCTTCCTCTTTCACTCGCACCCCGACTCCTCGGACACCGCCAAATGATGCGAAAGCGGGGGTGCTCGCTCATTCGTCCAGACCGGGCCGGGCGCTCCGCTAACCGACGCTCGGAGGGAGAGGCTCCTGGGCCACCCATTAACGGCAAAAAGCCGGTCTTGAGCGCCCGCCGTGTGCGAGCCGGTGACAACAGACTCAACCGGTTCTTCGAGCATCGTTAGTCAGGCGCGGCGGGCTACGGAGGAGGATGAGCGAAACACGCTTTTCGTTTCGCGAAGACGACGACGGAGACCGTCTCGAGCGCCTGACGTGTGCGAGAAGAACACCAAGAGTCAGTGGGCGTAGTCGCCGCGGTAGAACTCGTAGATCCAGCCGGTGATGGTGAAGATCCCCATGCCGACCGAAACGAAGAGGAGCCACCAACCGAAGACGGGGGCGAGCACGGCGAGCACGAAGGTCAAGGCGCACAGCAGCGGGTAGACGCTTTTGGGCGGGAAGAAACCCAGCTCGCCGGCCCCCTCGGCAATCTCGCCTTCCTTCTTGTCCTCCGGACGCGCGTCGATCCGGCGGGCGACGAGTCCGAAGTAGCCCGCAATCATCAAGACCAGGAAGAAGGTCAGGATCAAGGCGGCGGTACCGGTGATCTCGTGGCTGATGAACCAGTAGACCGGGGTCACCACGACGAAGAAGATGACCAGGATGCCGAAGATCCAGGCTTCGACCTTCACGCGGAGCCTCCGTCTCGATCGGGCTTCTTGGTCTGCACGTCGGATTCACCCACGACGTCCTCGGAGGTGCCCGCGACCCGCGCCCGCAACTCCTCGACACGGCCCTGGTCCTCGCCGGCGTCGATCAACTCGTTGGCAGGGGCGTCGTTGGCCGGGTACTCGGCGAGCGCCACCTCCGGGTGGTGCAGGTCGAACGCCGGGGACTCGGACCGGATCCGCGGCAACGAGGCGAAGTTGTGCCGCGGCGGCGGGCAGCTGGTGGCCCACTCCAGGGACCGGCCCCAGCCCCACGGGTCATCGCTGGTGACGAGCGGTGAGTTCCGCGACTTCCACACGTTGTAGAGGAACGGCAGCATCGAAGCGCCGAGCAGGATGGCACCGACCGAGGAGACCTGGTTCAAGACGGTGAAGCCCTCGTTGGGCAGGTAGTCCGCGTACCGGCGCGGCATGCCCTCGACCCCCAGCCAGTGCTGCACCAAGAAGGTGGTGTGGAAGCCGATGAACAGCATCCAGAAGTGGATCCGGCCGATCTTCTCGTCGAGCATCCGGCCGGTGAACTTCGGCCACCAGAAGTAGAAGCCGGCGAACATCGCGAACACGACGGTGCCGAACACCACGTAGTGGAAGTGCGCGACCACGAAGTAGGAGTCCGAGAGCGCGAAGTCGAGCGGCGGCGACGCCAGGATGACGCCGGTCAGACCGCCGAAGAGGAACGTGACCAGGAAGCCGATGGCCCAGAGCATGGGTGTGGCCATGGTGACGTTGCCGCCCCAGATCGTGCCGATCCAGTTGAAGAACTTCACCCCGGTCGGCACGGCGATCAAGAACGTCATGAAGGAGAAGAACGGCAGGCTCACCGCTCCGGTGGTGTACATGTGGTGGGCCCACACCGCGAACGAGAGCGCGGCGATCAACATCGTCGCGCCGACCAGGCCGACGTAACCGAAGATCGGCTTCTTGCTGAACACCGGCAGCACTTCGGTGATGATCCCGAAAAATGGCAGAGCGATGATGTAGACCTCGGGATGCCCGAAGAACCAGAACAGGTGCTGCCAGAGCATGGCTCCGCCGGTGGCCGCATCGAAGATGTGGGCACCGAGCGCTCGATCGGCCTCGAGGACCAAGAGCGCGGCGGCCAGGATCGGGAAGACGACGATCACCAGGATCGAGGTCACCAGGATGTTCCAGGTGAAGATCGGCATCCGGAACATCGTCATCCCCGGCGCCCGCATGCAGACGATGGTGGTGATGAAGTTGACCGAGCCCAGCAGAGTGCCGATGCCGGCGAGGTACAGACCCATGATCCACAGATCGGCGCCGACCCCGGGCGTGTTCACGGCGTCGCTGAGCGGGGTGTAGGCGTACCAGCCGAAGCCGGCCGCCCCATCGGGGGTCAGGAAGCCGGAGCAGGCGATGACGCCGCCGAACAGGTAGGTCCAGTACGAGAACATGTTCAGCCGCGGGAACGCCACGTCCGGGGCGCCGATCTGCAACGGCATGATCGCGTTGGCGAAGCCGGCGAACAGCGGGGTCGCGAACAGCAGCAGCATGACGGCGCCGTGCATGGTGAAGAACTGGTTGTACGTCTCGTACGACAGGTACTGCAGACCCGGGAACGCCAACTCGGCCCGGATGGCGAGCGCGAGGACCCCGCCGAAGAAGAAGAAGGCCAGCGAGGTGATGAAGTAGAGGTTGCCGATCACCTTGTGGTCGGTGGTGGTGATCCACTTCCAGATGAGCGTGCCGATCTGGCGGCGCGGGGCCGCGATCTCGGCGGCCCCGGGGCGATCGAGGGTGGTGCGTTCGAGTGTGGTCATCGGCCCTCCGTCGCAGGCGGTCCTTCCGGCGGCCCGGCGGCCTCACCGGTCTGCCCCTTGGCGATCAAGGTCTTGAGATAGGCGTTGTACTCGTCCTCGGATACCACGTGGACGTTGAACAGCATCGCGGAGTGATACGTGCCGCACAGCTCGCTGCACTTGCCGGGGAACACGCCGGTCTTGGTCGGGGTGATCTCGAAGGAGTTGTTGCGCCCCGGGACGACGTCCAGCTTCTGGTAGAAGGCGGGGACCCAGAACGAGTGGATGACGTCCGGTGAATGGAGTTGGAACACCACGCTCTTGCCCACCGGGAGGTACAGGTCCGGCGTGTTCTCGATGGTGCCGGCCTGCCACACGTCCTGCCCGACGGCGGGATTGTCGGCCTCTTTGTAGTTGAAGGTCCACGACCACTTCTGGCCGACCACCTTCACGGTGTGATCCGGCTCCGCGCTGCGACCCAGGACGTTGTTCTGGGCAATGACGGTGAAGTAGAACAGCACGCCCACGATGATGAACGGGACGATCGTGTACATGATCTCCATCGGGAGGTTGTACCGATTCTGCTTCGGCATCGCGTTGTCCTTGCGGCGGTACCGCAGCACCACCCACCCGATGAGCCCCCAGGTGAGCACGCCCACCACCCCGGCGGCGATCCAGCTGCCGATCCACAGGCTGAACATGTACGGCGAACGGTCACTCGCTGCCTCGGGCAATCCGAGCCGGGCGAACTGGCCGGTGGTCTCTGCCGAGCAGCCCGCCACCAGCACCGCGACCGCGCCCGTTCCCAGGGCGAGGGCGGCAGTCAACCGACGACTCACATCGCGCCTTTCGTCCGGTTATCGCAGGGGGTCGATCCGTTCCTGCTCACCCTAACGCAGGAGCACCGGGCTGCCACTGGTGGAGGCGCCGGACTTTTGACCCAGCCGCGCCGGGGTCGGTTCGGGCGTAGGTTCGGCTCTGTGGCCAGCCCGTATGCGTATCTGGACGCCTCGACGGCCGAGCCTTTGCTGCCTGAAGCGCGGGACGCCTGGCTGGCGGCCCAGCAGGCCGGTTGGGGCGATCCGGTGCGGCTGCACCGGCCCGGACGGGTGGCGGCCCAGGCCCTCGACCGCAGCCGCGATGTCGTGGCGGCGGCGATCGGCGCGCGGCCCGACGAGATCGTCTTCACGGCCTCGGGTCCGGTCGCCGTGCAGGCCACCGTGGCCGGCATCCTGCTGGGCCGGGCCCGGATCGGCCGCACGGTGGTCACCTCCACGATCGATCATTCCGCGGTGCTGGCGATGGCAGATGCAGAACGGCACGTGGCCGTCGGCGTGGATCCTCTCGGTCGGGTGGACCTCGAGGCGTGGCGGGCCGCGGTGCGGGCCGACGGGGTCGCCTTGGCCTGCCTGCAGGTGGCCAACCACGAGGTGGGGACCCTGCAGCCGTACGTCGAGGCGGCCGAGATCTGCGCCGCCGCCGGGGTACCGCTGGTGCTGGACGCCACCTCGGCGCTCGGCCGGATGGATCTGGCCTCCTCGGGCCCCTGGTCGGCGCTGGTGGGCTCGGCGGGAGCCTTCGGCGGTCCGGTCTCGGTGGGGGTGCTGGCGCTGCGGCGATCGGCGCGCTGGCGGCCGCCGTACCCGGTCGATGACTATCAGGACGGCCGCTGGCCGGGTGCGCCGGACGTACCGGCGGTGTTCGCTTCCGCCGTCGCGTTGGAGACCTGGCTGACCGAGCGCTCGGAGATCGGGGCCTGGCAACAGCAGTTGATCGACCGGCTGCGGACCCGGATCGCGGCCGAGGTGCCCGACGTGGATGTGGTCGGCGACCCGGTGGCGCGGGTGCCGCACCTGCTCACCTTCAGTGTCTTGTACGTCGACGGCGAGACCCTCACCCTGGAGCTGGATCGGGCCGGTTTCGCCGTCGCGAGCGGGTCGGCCTGCAGTGCCAATGCGGAGGTTCCGTCGCACGTCCTCGCCGCGATGGGCGCGCTGACCCACGGCAACGTACGAATCGGCCTGACCCGAACCACCACGGAAGCCGAGGTCGACGCCTTCGCGGACGCGCTGCCGCCGATCGTCGCGGAACTCCGCGCTCGGATCGGCTCGTGAGCGAGCCCGCCCTCGTCCTGGACTGCCTCGGCTGGAAGTGCCCGCGGCCGATCATCGAGTTGGCCCGCCGGATCGGCGAGGTGCGGGTGGGGGAGATCGTCGAGGTGGTCGCCGACGACCCCGCCGCCGGTCCCGACGTCGCCGCCTGGTGCCGGATGCGGCAGCAGGAACTGGTCTCCTCCGCTCCCCCACGCTTCCAGGTCCGCCGCCTCTCCTGAGGGCCGCCCTCACTCCACAGCCGCTCGGGTTCCAGCACCCACCCCGCTCGAGCCCACCCCCACCCCACAGCCGCTCGGGTTCCAGCGATCAGCGCTAGGCTCGCATAGAGCGGATGAGTCAAACCCGAGCGGATCCAGCCCGGCCCGCGCGAACCCGAGCGGATCCAGCCCTGGCCCGCGCGAACCCGAGCGGATCCAGCCCGGCCCGCGCGAACCCGAGCGGATCCAGCCCCGGCCCGCGCAACCATGAGCAGCTGGATCCGCCGGTACCGTGGTGGGCGCCATGGCCAACTCCCGACCCACCGTCTCCGAAGCCACGAAGTTCGGCATCGTCGGACTGACCGGGGTCGGGGTCCAGTTCGTCACCTTCAACGTGCTGCGGTACGCCGGCCCGAACTGGGTCGGCGTGCTGGAGGCGAAGCCGATCACCGCCCAGGTGCTGGCGATCGGTCTCGCCACCGTGGTGACCTATCTCGGCAACCGGTACTGGACCTACCACCACCGGGAGAAGGGCAACCCGGCCCGCGAGCTGCCGATCTTCATCCTGATCAACGCCATCGCCATCGGCATCGGCGCGGCCTGCCTGGCCATCAGCCACTACGCGCTGGGGCTGACCTCGCCGCTGGCCGACAACATCTCCGGCAACGTGATCGGGCTCGGCCTCGGCACGCTGTTCCGGTTCTGGTCGTACCGCCGGTTCGTGTTCACCGGTGCGACCCGGACCCGGACGAGGATCCGGCCACCGGGGTTCCCGACGCTCGTTGAACGCAGTCACGCCCTCTCGCCGGTCGGCGGAGTACGCGGCTCGCCCCCAGGCCTGCTCCTCGATCAGCAGCGCCGAGGCGAGATCGAGATCGAAGCCGTGCCGCATCGCGTGCTTGGCGCTGCGGAGCGCGACCGGTGAGTTGCGGGCGATCTCACCGGCCAGCGCCAGCGCCTCCGATCGCGCCTGCGCGGGCTCGGTGGCCCGGTCGACCAGCCCCAGCCGAACAGCCTCCGCGGCCTCGATCCGGCGGCCGGTGAGGATGAGGTCGGCAGCCTTGTTCCAGCCGAGCCGCCGAGTCAGCAACTGGGTTCCCCCACCGCCGGGAATCAGACCGAGGCCTACCTCGGGCAGGCCGAACACCGCCGTCGAGCTGGCCACGATGACGTCACAGGAGAGGGCGAGCTCGCAGCCGCCGCCCAGGGCGTACCCCTCAACGGCCGCGATGGTCGGCATCGGCAGGCCGAGCACGGCGGCGTAGGCCGAGCGGGTCCACGGCCGCTGGTGGCGCAGGTCGTCGTCGGTGAAGTCCCGCCGTTCCTTGAGGTCCGCCCCGACGCAGAAGGCCCGGACCGAGCTGCTGGCGAGCACCACCACGCTCAGCCGGTCGTCGGACTCGAGCTCGGCGACGGCCTCGGCGAGAGCCCTGGCCTGCGCGGTGGAGATCGCGTTCAGCGCCTCGGGCCGGTCCATGATCAACTCAGCGACCCGATCCGCCGGCCGCTCGATCCGGACCCCTGCCGACCCCGTCATCGGACCCGTCCGTGCAGCAATTCACTCATCGTCACGTGCACCTCGGCCACGTCGGGTACGTCGACCAGCACGATGGGTCCGCCCTCGGCGGCGGACTGCACATAGAGGGTGCCGCAGCCGAGCATCCGGTCGGTCATGCTCTGCTCGTACGCGACGTCGTTCACCCGGACCAGCGGGAAGTCCTTGCCGGCCTTGTTCAGGATGCCCCAGCGGGTGATGAGCCGGCGGTTGGTGAGCGTGAAGGTGTTGGTGCTCCAGCGCAGGTACGGGATGATCGCCCACCACAGCGCCAGCGCCAGCCCCAGTAGCGCGACGGCGATCTGTCCGCCGGGCCGGAACGCCGGCGGGATCAGCGCTGTGCCGACCCCGATCAGCCCGCCCGCGACGATGAACCCCACCGCCGGCCAGAACAAGCACCTTGGCATGGGTCCGCAGGTGCATGACGACGTACTCGTCCGCCCCGAGCAGCCGCGCCGACATTCCCACCGCCCCAGCGTGACATACCGGCCCCAGGCCACACCCTGCTCAACCCGGGGTCCAGGGTCATCTCAGGTGCACGACGTCGCCGGCGCCGAAGATCCTCGTGCCGTCGGCCGTTGCGACCTGCAGGCAGCCGTCGGTGTCGATCCCGGTGGCCTCGCCACGGACTCCTGCGCCGGTACCGAGCTGTAGCTCGACCCGGCGACCGATCGTGGCGCAGCGGTGCCGGTACGCCTCCCGGATGCCGGGGTCGTCGGCGCCGGACTCCCAGCGGCCGAGCCAGAGCTCCAGCAGCGCCAGGACGGTCGCGATCAGCTCGTTCCGTACGGTGGCGACCTCCGGCCGCAGCAGCGCCAGCGAGGTCGCGGTGGGCACCGGCAGGTCTTCGGCGCTGCAGCTGCACGTTGACGCCCATCCCGATCACGCAGCCGGTGCCGTCGGGACCCGTGACGCGTTCGGCCAGGATCCCGCAGATCTTCGCCTCGCCGACCAGGACGTCGTTGGGCCACTTCAGCACGCTGTCGACCTCGGCCACCGCGCGCAGGGCATCGGCGACCGACAGTCCGGCGAGCAAAGGCAGCCAGGTCCAGCCGTCGGCGCGCTCCGGGGTGATCAGGACCGACAGCGCGATGCTGCTCCCGGGCGGCGCGGTCCAGGTCCGACCCTGGCGACCGCGTCCCGCCGACTGGAAGTCCGCCGTCGAGCACCGAGCCGCCGGTCGCCGCACCCCGGCGGAACTGCTCGGCGAGATCCGCATTGGTCGATCCGGTCTCGGCGACGACCTCGATCCGCCGCCAACGGCCGTCCGGTCGCCCGACCTCGGCTCGTAGCCGATCCGCGTCGAGCGGGTCCAAGGTCTGCACGGCGCGTAACTCTACTCAGCCGTGCCGAGCCGAGTCGGGGCACTAGGGTGCCGCTATGGGCCACACCGAGGTAGCAGCGTGAGCGCAGAACCAACCGACATCCGCACCACCGCGGGCAAGCTGGCCGATCTCGGGCGCCGCGTCGACGAAGCTGTCCATGCGGGTTCCAAGGCGGCGGTGGAGAAGCAGCACGCCCGGGGCAAGAAGACGGCTCGGGAGCGGATCGAGATGCTGCTCGACAAGGACTCCTTCATCGAGTTGGACGAGTTCGCCCGGCATCGCTCGACGTCGTTCGGAATGGAGAAGCGTCGCCCGTACGGCGACGGCGTGGTCACCGGCTTCGGCACGGTCGACGACCGCCCGGTGTGCGTGTTCAGCCAGGACGTGACGATCTTCGGCGGCAGCCTCGGCCAGGTGTACGGGGAGAAGATCGTCAAGATCATCGACTTCGCGCTCAAGACCGGCTGCCCGCTGATCGGGCTGAACGAAGGCGGCGGGGCGCGGATCCAGGAAGGCGTGGTCTCCCTCGGCCTGTACGGCGAGATCTTCCGCCGCAACACCCACGCCTCCGGGGTCATCCCGCAGATCTCGCTGATCATGGGCGCGGCCGCCGGCGGCCACGTCTACTCCCCCGCCCTGACCGACTTCGTGGTGATGGTGGACAAGACGTCGCAGATGTTCATCACCGGCCCCGACGTGATCAAGACCGTCACCGGCGAGGACGTCAGCATGGAGGAACTCGGCGGCGGCCGGACCCACAACACCAAGTCCGGCAACGCCCACTACCTCGCCGCCGACGAGGAGGACGCCATCGCCTACGTCAAGGCGCTGCTGTCCTACCTGCCGCAGAACAACCTCGAGGATCCACCGGCGTTCGACGTCTCCAACGGCTTGGAGCCCCACGACGAGGACCGCGAGCTCGACACCTTGATCCCGGACTCACCCAATCAGCCGTACGACATGCACGAGGTCATCAGTCGGGTGCTGGACGACGGCGAGTTCTGTGAGGTGCAGGCGCTGTTCGCCCCCAACATCGTGGTCGGCTTCGGCCGCATCGACGGCCGTAGCGTCGGGGTGGTGGCCAACCAGCCCCTGCACTTCGCCGGCTGCCTGGACATCGACGCCTCCGAGAAGGCGGCCCGGTTCGTCCGGACGTGCGATGCGTTCAACATCCCGGTGATCACCTTCGTGGACGTGCCGGGTTTCCTGCCCGGCACCGACCAGGAGTGGAACGGCATCATCCGGCGCGGCGCGAAGTTGATCTACGCCTACGCCGAGGCCACCGTGCCGCTGGTCACGGTGATCACCCGCAAGGCGTACGGCGGGGCGTACGACGTGATGGGGTCCAAGCACCTCGGGGCGGACTTCAATCTGGCCTGGCCGACCGCCCAGATCGCGGTGATGGGTGCGCAGGGCGCGGTGAACATCCTGTACCGCAAGGAGCTCGCCAACACCGAGCAGCCGGACGAGCGGCGGGCCCAGTTGATCACCGAGTACGACGACGAGCTCGCCAACCCCTATCTGGCCGCCGAGCGCGGCTACGTCGACGCGGTGATCAGCCCGCACGAGACCCGGGTGGAAGTGACCAGGGTGCTCCGCCTGCTGCGCACCAAGCGGCAGACCCTGCCGCCCAAGAAGCACGGGAACATCCCGCTGTGAGTTCACCAGTGAGCGAGGAGCCGGCCGAGCCCCTGCTGCGGGTGGTCAAGGGTGATCCGACGCCGGAGGAACTGGCCGCCGTCGTCGCCGTACTGTCCGCCGCATCGACGCGACGCGACCCGCCCACCCGGCCGGCCGGCAGCGGCTGGTCGGCGTACTGGCGCAGCGTCCGAGCGCCGTTGGTGGCCGGGCCGGGTGCGTGGCGGAGCTCGGGCCGCCTCGGGTGAGGTTACTTCTGAGGCGGCGAACCCTCACGCACCGTCGAGGACGTTGATCACGGCCTTGCCGCGGGAGTGCCCCTCGGCAAGGACCCGGATCGCGTTGGGCGCGTCCGCCAAGGAGTAGGTCGCACCGACGACCGGTCGGATCGTGCCGTGCTCGACCAGATCGACCAGCTCGCGGAGGTCCTCGGCGTTCTCGGTCGAGGTCAGGCCGCGCAGGGTCTGCCGGGTGAACAAGGAGAGCATGGGCGCGCGCAGGATCTGGCGCCCGAATCCGCCGGTCCACCTGCCGCCGCCGTCGCCACCGACCACGACCAGCGTGCCCTCGGTCGCCAGCGCATCCCTCAGTCGACGAAGCGGCCGGTTGCCGGCCGCGTCCAGGATGACGTCGTAGGTCGCCGGCTGCCGGGTGAAGTCATCTCGGGTGTAGTCGATCACCGCATGAGCGCCGAGGTCGCGGACGAAGTCGTGCTTGTCGGTGCCGCAGACGGCGGTGACGTGCCCTCCGTAGGCCGAGGCCAGCTGCACCGCGTACGAACCGACGCCGCCGCCCGCACCGATCACCAGGACCCGGTGACCCGTTCGCACCACACCGCGCAGGCCCTGCAGCGCCGTCACGCCAGAGATCGGTAGGGCCGCGGCGTGCTCGAAGCTCAGACTCTCGGGCCGGTGCACCAGGTGGTCGGCGCGGGCCACCGCGTACTCGGCGAAGGAGCCCTCCGCGGTGCCGAGGACCGCATCACCCGGCGCGAAGTCCGTCACGCCGCGGCCGACCGCCGCGACCCGTCCCGCCACCTCCCGGCCCAGCAGCGGAATCTTCGGCCGGCGCAGTCCGAACCCCATCACCCGCACGAGATACGGCAGGCCGGTCATCAGGTGCCACACTCCGGCGTCCACCCCCGCCGCGTGCACCGAGATCAACACCTCGCCGTCCCCCGCCACCGGATCTGCCACCTCGCGGAACTCCAACACGTCGGCCGAGCCGTACCGGTACCGAACGATCGCCTTCACCCTTACCCCCTCCGTCTCGGTGTACGGCGTACACCATCGAGACAGGATAGGCGTACGGCGTACACTCCGTCAAGAAATGACCACGAATCCCGCCGAACCCCGGCCACCTCGGGAGCCGCTGAGCCGGTCTCGCGTGCTCGAGGCTGCGGTCGCCCTCGCGGACCGTGAGGGTGTCGACGGGCTGAGCATGCGCCGGCTGTCGCAGTCCCTGGGCGTGGTGCCGATGGCGTTGTACAAGCACGTGGCCAACAAGGACGAGATGCTCGACGGGATGATCGACGTGATCATCGCCGAGATCGACCCGCCGACGCCTGGCGTCGACTGGCAGGCCGCTGTCCGGGGCCGCATCCTGTCCGCGCGCCGAACGCTCCGCCGCCATCGCTGGGCGGCCCAGGTGATCGAGTCCCGGAGCACGCCCACCCCGACCGTGCTGGCCTACCTGGACTCGATGGTCGGCCTGCTCCGCGAGGGCGGCTTCTCGACCGACCTCACCCACCATGCCCTGCACGCCATGGGCAGCCGGATGCTCGGCTTCTCCCAGGAGCTGTACGACGACAGCGCAAGCGGCGAGCTGGAACCCGACATGGCGGCCATGCTCTCGGTGGCCTACCCGTACATCTACGAGATCGCGACCACCGTCCTGCACGACGACGCATCGGTGGTCGGGGGCGGCTGCGACGATCAGTTCGAGTTCGAGTTCGCCCTCGATCTGCTGCTCGACGGCCTCGAGCGGTTGCGGGTGGGCGACCAGGCGAACTCATCGGGCCGGGGTGTCGACACGGGCACGGATTCCTGAGAGCGTGCCTCGTAGCCGGAATTCGATCACAGGAGCAGTCATGAGCAACGTCGACGACATCGTCGCAGGCATCCCGATGGACTCACTCGCCGCCCAGCTCGGCGTCGACCCGAACACCGCGGAGTCCGCGGTCCGGCAGGCGCTCCCAGCGTTGCTCGGTGGGATGCAGGCCAACGCCGCCGATCCGTCCGGCGCCGCGTCGCTCTCCGGGGCGATCGAGCAGCACTCGCCCGACCTCGTCGAGGGCGGGGTCAACCTGGACCAGGTGAACACCGAAGACGGCGAGCGGATCGTCGGGCACGTCTTCGGCGACAACTCCGACGGGGTCGTCCAGACCCTCGGCAGCAACCTCGGCGGCGGGGGTGGCGGTGGCGCCGGCGGTGCTGAGCTGATCCAGAAGCTGCTGCCGATCCTCGCCCCGATCGTGCTCTCCTACCTCGCCGGGCGGATGCGCGGGGGGTCCGGTCAGGGCGACGGTGGCGGCGGCGGCGGCGTCGAGGATTTGCTTGGTTCGATCCTCGGCGGTCTCGGCGGCGGCGGGGGTGGCGCAGGCGGCCAGCAGCAGGGCGGAGGTTCCATCCTCGACGTGCTCGGCGGGCTCCTCGGCGGCGGCCGCCGCTGATCTCCAGCTAGTCCGACCCGGAACCGTAGTTCTCGAAGGCCTTCAGCTGCGACCAGTCCGGCCAGGTCAGTTCCCACACCCGGTGCAGCCGGCCGTCGCGCAGGGTGGCCACGAGGATGACCTCCAGCTCGGTGGGCTCCTCGCCGGGCCTCCTCGTCGTGATCCACATCCGCCCGGCGACCCGGTCTTCGGTCTCCAGCCAGGCCTCGTCGTCGTACCGGATCGCATAGCTGATCTCGGTCGCGTAGACCCTGCGGTGACTGGCCGCGTACTCGGCGTAGCCCTGGCTCTGGCCGTTGGTGGTCACTCGGAAATCGGGGTGGTAGTAGCGCTCGATCAGGGCGGCGTCCTTGTTGATCACCATCTGGTCGAACATCTCGACGAGCAGATCGCGGGCACTCACGTGGTCGTCTCCAAGAGGTCGGGGTCGGTGAGGATGCGATCGAGGGTGCTGCGGCCGAGGGCACTCATGCCGGGGTTGGTCTGCACGTAGTAGGCCACCAGACCCATGGCCTGTTCGAACGCCCAGGCCGCGCCGCGCGCCCATTCGACGTCGTCGCAGCGCAGGGTTCGGCGCAGCCGCTCCCGGCGGGTGCGGTCGAGCAGGTGCCAGGCGCACACCAGGTCCAGGGCCGGGTCGGCCGGGCCGAAACCGCCGCCGTCCAGCACCCCGACCAGCCGCTCGCCCTCGACCAGCAGATTCGGCGGGGTCAAGTCGCCGTGACTCATCACGTCCGCTCCCGCCGGGGGCAGCGCCCGAAGTCGTCCCCACAGGACCGCGAGGCGGTCGGTGTCGAGCAGGCCTTCGCTGTTCCGCAAGCAGGTCGCCATCCAGTCGTCGTGATCCCTCAGCTCACCACCCCGGCCCTTCCGGGCGAAGGTCCGGCCCCGGGTGTCGCTCGAGCGGAGCGCGCGGACCAGCGCGGCGAGGTCGTCGGTGAACATCTCCGAGCCGGCCAGACCGTCGGGCGTCGCCACCGAACCGGGCAGCCAGGTCTGCACCGCCCACTCCCCCGGATACCCCCGCCCGGGGCGACCGATCGCGACCGGCAGCGGCGTCGGGAACGGGCAGCAGGTGGCGAGCTCGGTCATCAACCCGGCCTCGAGCCGCAACGTATGGTGCGCTTGCTCGGCATCCACTGCGCGCAGCGGAAACCGGGCCGCGAACTGGTCGCCGATCCGGAAGATCGCATTGACGGTCGCGTCCGACGCCACGGCCGTGACCTCCAGATCGCGCCAACTCGGGAACTGGTCTGCCACCAACGCGCGAACAGTGCCGGCGTCCACCACCAGCTCGTCGTCGTGCATCGGCATCCCCCGACACTATTGACGCGACACTGGGGCCGTGCAATTGATCCTGGCTTCGGCCTCGCCGGCACGACTCCGAACGCTGCAGGCGGCCGGCCTCCGGCCCGAGGTGATCGTCTCCGGCGTCGACGAGGAGTCGGTGACGGCCCCGTCGGTCCCGGACTTGGTCGCCGAGCTGGCCCGCCGCAAAGCCCGGGCCGTCGCCGAGTCGCTGCCGAGTGGGGAGACGACCGAGCGGCTGGTCATCGGCTGCGACTCCCTGCTCGAACTGGACGGCGCCCCGTTGGGCAAGCCCACGAACCCCGAGGCGGCTCGCGAGCGCTGGCGGTCGATGCGCGGTCGGCACGGGGTGCTGCACACGGGTCACGCCCTGATCCGTAGCGTGGCAGCGCTGGAACAGGAGGCGATCGCGGTCGCGTCCACCACGGTGTGGTTCGCCGATCTCGACGACGCCGAGATCGACGCGTATGTCGCCACCGGAGAGCCGCTCCAGGTTGCCGGCGCCTTCACCGTCGACGGCCTCGGCGGGCCGTACGTGACGCGGATCGAGGGCGATCACCACAACGTCGTCGGGGTCTCGCTACCGCTGCTGCGCACCATGGTGCTCGACCTCGGCCTGGCCTGGCCGAGTCTGTGGTCCGGCTGATCAGCCGGCGAGTTCCGAGGCGGTGAGCACGATCAGCACCGCGTTGAGACTGATCACGACGGCGATCACCAGCCACGCGAGCACCAAGACCACGGGCCGCGTCGGCACGAGTCGCATCAACTGCCGGTCCGCGGCGATCCGGACCAACGGCACCAGCGCGAACGGGATCCCGAACGACAGCACCACCTGCGAGATCACCAGCAGCCGGGTGGGCTCGAGCCCGATCGCCAGCAGGATCAGGGCCGGCACCGCGGTCACGATCCGCCGCCAGAGCAGCGGAACCCGGCGGTGCAGCAGGCCGTCCATGATGACGGCGCCGGCGTAGCCTCCCACCGACGTCGAGGCCAAGCCGGACGCCAGCAGCGCCACCGCGAACACCACGGCCACGGCCGGACCCAACTGCGCCCCGATCGCCGTGTACGCCGAGGCCAAGCTGTCCACCTCCAGCCCGAGCAGGGTGCTCGCGGCCAGCAGCAGCATGCCGATGTTCACCGAGCCGGCGATGAGCATGGCGATGAGGACGTCAGCCCGGATCGCCCGCAGCACCGGCCGCGCCGTCTCCGGGGTGGCCGCGCCGTGCCGGTCCCGGACCAGGGCGGAGTGCAGGTAGACCGCGTGCGGCATCACCGTCGCCCCGAGCATGCCGACCGCCAGCAGCGCGCTGTCGGCGCCGGCCAGCCGCGGCACCAGACCGGACAGGATGCCCGCCGGCGACGGAGGCGCCAGCACCAGGCCGGCCAGGAAACCGATCGTGATGATCGCCAACAAGCCGGTGATGACCCGCTCGAAGGTCCGTTGGTTGCGCCGGTCCTGGATGAACAGCAGGGCGGTCGACACCACGGTGGTGATCACCGCGCCCGCGACCAACGGCAGATCGAAGAGCAACGACAGGGCGACCGCCCCGCCCACGATCTCGGCGATGTCGGTGGCGACCGCGACCAGTTCCGCCTGAATCCAGTAGGTGATCCGCTGCCCGCGCGTCGTCCGCCGCCCCACCAGCGCCGGCAACGACTCGCCGGTCAACCAGCCGACCTTCGCCGACAGGTACTGCACCAGTGCCGCCATGGCGGTCGCCGCCACGAGCACCCAGAGCAGCAGATAGCCGTACGTGGCGCCACCGGAGATGTTGGTGGCGACGTTGCCTGGGTCGACGTACGCGATGGCGGCCACAAAGGCCGGCCCGAGCAGCCGGATCGTCTGCGCCCGGGGTGGGGTCGGCCGCGAGGCCACCGGGGTTCTCACCGGGGCCTCAACAAGACGGCCGAGACACCGTCGCCGGTGGTGAAGCTTCCGGTCCAGCCGTACCCGTCGAACGTGAAGGTCCCATCGTCGGGATCGGTGTCGGTGAGCGTGAAGCCCGATCCGGGCAGCGTCTGTTGCAGATAGCCGGCGACCTCCGTCGCCGGGGGTGCGCTCAGGACGAGCACCACGTTGTTCGGCTGGTCGACCACGCTCGCGGCCAGCGACCCGCGCGGGATCGAGAACTGGGCGGGACCATTGCGGATGCCGAAGGCGGCCAGGCTGACGCCGCCAACCGGGATCGCGGATCCGCTGGGGCTCGGCGAGCCGTCCGGGGACGGAACGGCCGGCGGGGGCGACGCATTCGTGGGGGCGGGGGTCTGCGGGCCGGGGGCCGGCACCGCCCCGCAGCCGGCGAAACTCAGCGCGATCGCGCTCGCGCACAAGCCGAGACGCACCCCGGCCCGGCTCAGCCGCACGGCCGGACCCACCACCGGCTGGCCCACGGGCCCCAACCTAACGCCGCGGTGGTGAGCCGGGCCGAGACGAGCCGGTAGCCTGCCATGGTCATGAGTGAGCCCGTCACCACGCCGTCCCCGGCACCAGCCCTGCCGACGGTCCGGGCTTCTCGGGTGCCGGCCGCGGTCCGCGCGGTCCGGCCCCGGCAGTGGGTCAAGAACGTACTCGTCGCGGTGGCTCCACTGGCCGCCGGACGACTGCTCGAGCCGGGCGTGATCACCGACGTTCTGCTGGCCTTTGTCGGGTTCTGCCTGGTGAGTTCGGCGATCTATCTCGTGAACGACGCCCACGACGTCGACGAGGACCGGCTGCACCCGCGAAAGCGCTTCCGCCCGATCGCGGCCGGAGAACTGTCGATCCCGGCTGCCCTGGCCCTGGCGGTCGTGCTCGGTGCGGCCGGGCTGGCGCTCGGCTTCTGGGTCGCGCCGCCGCTCGGTGTGGTGCTCGTCGTGTACGTGGTCCTGACGGTCGCGTACTCACTCTTCTTCAAGCACCTGCCCGTGGTCGATCTCGCGATGGTGTCGGCCGGCTTCTTGCTCCGGGCCATCGCCGGCGGCGTGGCCACGGGCATTCCCCTGAGTCAATGGTTCCTCTTGGTGGCGGCCTTTGGCTCGCTGTTCATGGTGGCCGGCAAGCGGTATTCGGAGCTGAAGGCGTTGGGGGCGGCCGCCGGCACCCGGCGGTCGCTGGATCGCTACTCGGAGTCCTATCTCCGCTTCATCTGGATGCTGGCGGCCGTGCTGGTGGTCACCTGCTACAGCCTGTGGGCCTTCCAGAACCCCGGCAGCCCGGCGCTGGGCGTACCGTGGACGGCGGTGTCGATCGCCCCCTTCACGCTTGGCCTGCTGCAGTACGCACTCGAGGTGGACGCCGGGCAAGCCGGCGAACCGGAGGACGTCGTGCTACACGATCACGTCCTGCAAGCGATTGGAGTGGTCTGGTTGTTGACCATCGCCGTGGGGGTCTACCTGTGACGCGCCGCTCGTGAGCGACTTCCCACCCGTCGACTCGACCATCACGCCGTCGCTGCCGGAGGCCGTGCCCGCCGTCCCGCAGAAGCTCGTCGAACTGCACGGCTGGGGTCGCTGCGGGGAGCACCCGGGCCCACCTCACCTCGATCGAGTCCGTCGCCGGCGCGGTCTCGGCATTGCGCCAGGCCGGCGACCGCGGCGTGACGGCTCGCGGCCTCGGGCGCAGCTACGGCGACGCAGCCCAGAACGCCGGTGGCACCGCGCTCGACCTCACCCGGCTCGATCGGATCCTCAGCGTCGACGCGGAATCCGACCGAGCCCACCGTCACGGCCCAGGCCGGGGTCAGTCTCGACGCGCTGATGCGGGCGCTGTTGCCCTTCGGTCTGTGGATTCCCGTGCTGCCCGGGACCCGGCAGGTGACCATCGGCGGCGCCATCGCCGCGGACGTCCACGGCAAGAACCACCACACCGAGGGCAGCTTCGGCAACCATGTCGCCCGCCTCGAACTGCTGACCGCCAACGGCGCCATCCGCACCGTGACTCCCGGCGACGAGGACCCCGCGCTGTTCTGGGCCACGATCGGCGGCATGGGCCTGACCGGCCTGGTGCTGTCGGCCACGATCAACGTGCAGCGGACCGAATCGGCGTACTTCCTCGTCGACACCGAGCGGTGCACCGACCTCGACGAGCTGATGGCCCGGATGACGAGCCGGGACGAGAACTACACCTACTCGGTCGCCTGGTTCGACGCCGTGACCAAGGGCAAGCACCTCGGCCGGGCCGTGCTGACCCGCGGGAACAAGGCGAAGTTGCAGGACCTGACGCCCAAGTACCGCCGGGACCCGCTGACGTTCACCGCCCCGTCATTCGGCTCGATTCCCGAGGTCTTCCCGAACCGGATGCTGAACGTCGCGACGGCCCGGGCGTTCAGCGCGGCCTGGTACCGCAAGGCCCCCAAGCACCGGGTCGGCGAACTGCAGAACATCACCCAGTTCTTCCATCCGCTGGACATCGTCGCGGAGTGGAACCGGCTCTACGGCCCGAACGGATTCCTGCAGTACCAGTTCGCCGTGCCTTTCACCGAGGCCGAGACGTTCCGGCGCTGCGTGCACCTGATCGTGCACTCCGGGCACCTGTCCTGCCTCAACGTGCTGAAACGGTTCGGGCCTTCGCAATCCGGCGCCGCTCTCGTTCCCGATGCCGGGCTGGACCCTCACCGTGGACCTGCCGATCGAGGACGGCCTGGAACGGCTCTGCAACCAACTCGACGAGTTGGTCGTGGCGGCCGGCGGTCGGGTCTATCTGGCCAAGGACTCCCGGCTCGGATGCGGCCACGTTCCGGCAGATGTATCCGCGGCTGGAGGACTTCCTCGCAGGTCCGTCGACGCGGTCGATCCCGACCACCTGTTCACCTCCGATCTCGCTCGCCGTCTTCGCCTCTAGACCACTCCAGGAGTCCTCGCATGCTCGATGCCCTCGGCGCCCCCCAGTCCCTGCTGCTGCTCGGCGGTACGTCCGACATCGGGTTGGCCATCGCCCGCCGGTACGCCGCCGACCGGCCGCTGCGGGTCGTTCTCGCGGCCCGGCCGACCGAGCGGCGCAGCGCGGCCGCCGCCGAGTTGACCGCCGCCGGCTGCACGGTGTCCGAGGTGGATCTGGAGGCCCGAGACCCCGGGTACGCACGCCGCGACCATCGACGCCGCCTTCGCCGACGGGGACATCGACGTGGCCGTGATCGCCTTCGGTCTGCTCGGCGATCCCGAGCAGGCGTGGACCGAACCCGACGCCCTGCTGGAGCTGATCGAGGTCAACTACACCGCGCCGGCCCATCTCGGGGTGCTGCTCGCGGCCCGGATGCGGCCGCAGGCGCACGGCAGGATCGTCGCCCTCTCCAGCGTGGCCGGCGAACGGGTCCGCCGCTCCAACTTCGTGTACGGATCGACGAAGGCTGGACTCGACGGCTTCTATCTCGGCCTCGGCGAGGCGCTGCGCGACACCGGCGTGGCAGTCCTGGTCGCCCGTCCCGGCTTCGTGAAATCCAAGATGACCGACGGCCTGGACGAGGCGCCGATGGCCGTCACCCCGGACGAAGTGGCCGAGGCCGTGGTGCAGCGGACTGCGGCACCGGCGCGAGCTGATCTGGGTGCCCGCTCAGATGCGGGTGGTCATGTCGGGCCTGCGGCACGTCCCCCGCGCCCTGTTCCGCAAACTGCCCCTCTAGCGGGCCGCCAACCTGCGTTTCTCCACCAAACGCGACTTCCGCAGCACCCTTCGAAGGAAGACTTCATCCGACTTCGGCCGTTCACCCTAGGATCAGCCTCGTGGTCCTCGAGGTTGCCCTGATCGATGTCACCGACGCAGACGCGTTCGAAGCGGCGTACCGCAGCGTTCGGCACGTACTCGCCAGCACCGAGGGGTGTCGCAGCGTCCGGATGACCCGCGGCATCGAGTCCGCGCAGCGATTCGTCCTGCTCGTCGAGTGGGACTCGGTCCAGGCCCACGAGAAGAACTTCCGCGAGACCGAGTCGTTCCGGGCCTGGCGAGCCGCGATCGGGCCGTTCTTCGCCACCCCGCCTCGAGTCGAACACTTCGACGACGTGGGCTGAGGCCGACCATGCTCGAAAACTTCGTCGAGTTCCTCCTCCTGATCGCTCTGGCCGCCGGGTTCGGCTTCGTCGCGCGGCGCACCCTGAGTGTCCCGGTCGGCTGGCCGCGCTGCCTCATCGTCGGGATGCTGCTGTTCAGCGGCATCGGTGTGCCGGCTCCCTGGATCGCCGAGCAGGTCGGGATCAACAGCGAGTCCGCCACGACGGTGACCGAGGTCGTGGTCGCCGTCTCCGTCCTCGCGTTGATCGTCGCCTGGGGCTTCTTCGCCAGCATCGCGGTCCTGGTCGTGCTGGAGTTGATCATTCCGACGGGCAGCCTCGGTACGCCCTGGGGCTTGGTGCGGTCCATCCGCAGCCGCAATCGCCGCACCCGTCGCTACCTTCAGGTGCTGGCCATCGCCACCAAACACGGACTGGGCGGTTTCCTGGGCAGCTCCACCGGACGGGTCGGCCACGGCACGGGCGTCTCGGCCAACACGTCAGCGACGGCGCGTGCCCTGCGAGGCGCGCTCAACGAGGGTGGCGTCACCTTCATCAAGGTCGGCCAGATGCTGTCCAGCCGGCCGGACCTCGTGGGGCCGGTCTTCAGCGCGGAGCTCGCCCACCTGCAGGCCGCCTCGACCCCGCTGCCGTGGAGCCAGCTCGAACCCGTCCTCGTCGCCTCGCAGCAACGCCCGCTCCCGGACATCTTCGCCGAGATCGATCCCGAGCCGCTGGCCACCGCCTCCGTCGCTCAGGTGCACACCGCCGTCCTGGCCACGGGCGAGCAGGTGGTGGTGAAGATCCAGAAGCCCCAGGCGCAGGCGCAGGTGACCGCCGACCTCGACATCATGCTGCGGCTGGCCCGGAGGCTCGAGACGTCCACCGGGTGGGGCCGATCCCTCGGCGTCGTCAAGATGGCGGAAGGCTTCGCCGCGTCGCTGCAGGAGGAGTTGGACTACCGGATCGAGGTCGACAACACGCAAGCGGTCGCGGCGGCCGCGGGCCCGGACAGTCCGCTGAAGATCCCGCACGTGTACGCCGAGTTCAGTTCGGCCTCCGTGCTGGTGATCGAACACCTGAGCGGCATCCCGCTCGGCAAGGCGTACGACCGGATCAACGCCTTCTCCCCGGAGCGCCGCCGTCAACTCGCCGACGACCTGCTCGGCGGAGTGCTTCAGCAGGTGATGGTCGGCGGGGTCTTCCACGCCGACCTGCACCCGGGCAACGTGCTGATCGCCGCGGACGGGGAGTTGCAGCTCCTCGACTTCGGGTCGGTCGGCCGGCTGGACGACATCGCCCGCGACGCTTTGACCACGCTGGTGCTCGCCATCGACCGCGGGTCGAGCACCAGCGCAACCGACGCCTTGATCGCCTTGATGGATCCGCCGGCGGGCACGTTCGAGGAGCGTCTGCTGGAGCGGGAGGTCGGCCAACTGCTGGTCCGCTACCGCGGTGGCAGTCGCAGCTCGGGCAGCATGTTCGGCGCCTTGTTCGGGCTGGTCAACAAGTGGGGCTTCGGCGTCCCGCCACAGGTCGCGGCGGTGTTCCGCACCTTCGCCTCGCTCGAGGGCACGCTGCGGCTGCTCGACCCCGACCTCAACCTCGTGGTCGCGTCCCGCAAGCACGGCGAGGCGCTCTTCGCGGCGAGCATGAAGCCAAGCTCGATCCGGCACCAGGTCGAGAGCGAACTGATGGGAGTGCTACCGATCCTGCGGCGCATCCCGCGCCGACTGGACCGGATCACCGCCGATCTCGAGCAGGGCCGGACATCGATCAATCTGCGGTTCCTCTCCGACCCGGACGACCGCCATTTCCTGCTCGGCCTGACTCACCAACTCGTCGTCGCCGTGCTCGCGTCCTCGGCGACGCTGGCCGCGGTCGCCCTGATCATCGCACCCGGCGGGCCGATGCTGACCGCGAGCGTGGGGTTCTACGACCTGATCGGTTTCGGACTGCTGTTCGTCGCGAGCATGCTGTCGCTGCGCACCCTGGTGGTGGTCTTCCGGCGGTCCTGGTCGACCTGACGGCGTGGCCCCGCCCCCGACCAGCATCCGACCGACCGCCTCCTGGCCATCGATCAGTCGATGCCGGCCATCCGGTCGCACGCAGCGGCGATGGCGTCCTGCAGGGCTTCCTCGCGCAGGTGCCGCGGAACCTTGGTGGGCTTGCGGTTCTTCCAGTAGGGGGCGGACGCCAGGTCAGCCTCCGTGCAGCAGTACGCGAGGGTGTCGGCCGAGGAGTTGACATGCCCGGGAGCGCCGGCGCTGGCCAGCTTCGTCTTCACCCAGCCCGGGTCAACCGCGGCCGAGGCCAGTCGCGGAAGCCGCCGCCCCCACGCCATGGCCAGGGCCACATCGCACGCCTTGCTGTCGGCGTAGGCGCGGCTTGCGGGCTGCGGCCGGCCCAGGGCGGCCGGGTCGGGCCAACCACTTCCGGCCGTCCCCGAACCCAGCCACAGCAGGCGGTCCCGGACGTCCTCCGCCAGCAGATGGGTCAGCAGGTGCGGAGCCAGGACGTTGACGGCGAAGGTCGTCTCGAGTCCCTCGGCGGTCGTCGCCGGCATGTTCCCGCGTACCCAGACGCCGGCGTTGTGGACGAGGACGTCGACCGGTCCGGCGGCCCGGATCTGGTCGGCTAGCCCGCGGACCTCGTCGGGTCGCGCCAGATCACCGGTGACCAGAGCGGTGTCGCCGCCGAGTCGGTCGAGCACCGGGCGACCACGGTTGGCGTCGCGCGCATGGACCAGCACCCGATGACCGGCGGCCACCAGCACCTGGGCGGTGGCCAGCCCGATCCCGTCGGAGGAACCCGTGATGCAGACGACGGCCATGATGCCCATTCTGACCCACGCAGCCACCGGTCACGTCGCCTGGCAGACCTCGCACCAGAACAGGTTGCGAGCGACCATGACCGTGCGCCGTACGGGTGCGCCGCAGACCCGGCAGGGCAGTCCGTCGCGACGGTAGACGTAGTGCGCGCTCTCCCGCAGTACTCGACCCCGGGGCCGGTCGGCGAGGTGGGTGGTCACGATCCGGCCGCTCCGCACCCCGGCCCGCATCAACGCGATCAGATCGGGCCAGAGCATCGACCACTCATCGAAAGTCAGGCTGGTGCCGGCGCGGAACGGGCTGATGCGGTGCCGGAACAGGATCTCCGCGCGGTAGACGTTACCGACCCCGGCGAGGCGCGTCTGGTCCATCAGCTGGGCACCGATCGCCATCCGCGAACCGGAAATGCGCTCGAACGCGCCGAGCCCACCGGAGGGATGGCGGCGCAACGGGTCCGGACCGAGCCGCGCGACCACAGCCCGGACCCCGGACGGGTCGTCGAACACCTCGCAGGTGGTGGCTCCGCGCAGATCGGTCCACCGCACCGGCAGGTCAGCCTCGGCGGTCTCGATCCGCATCCGGAGCGCACCCCACGGCGGGGGTGGTGGGCCGGTACCGGCGGCGAACTTCCCGTACAGGCCGAGGTGGACGTGAGCGACGAGGCGACCCTCGTAGTGCTGAAACAGGTGCTTGCCGTAGGCGGAAACGCGCTCGAGACGGCGGCCGTCGAGCATCGCGGCACCGTCCGCGAAGCGCCCCTGGGGACTGCTGACCACGACGATCCGGCCACGGAACGCCGCGTTCTGCTGGTTCGCCAGCCGATGCAGCGTGTGGCCTTCGGGCACCCCTCGACCATAGGCAGGAAGGCGGATCGAGACGCTCGACAGAGCGCCAGTGCCGGCAGCCGATCTCGCCATCATGACGCGATTCGCAGAATTGTGCCGATTTCGGGCGGTTATCGAGCAGTTGCGTCATATTCGTGACATCCGCCGGTGCCTAGACCGGCGGCACTCCGTGCCGGCGGGTGGAGAAGTGCCGATCCTTGCCGGCCGCGGCGGCGAAGCGGGCGATCAGCTGCTCCCGGAGCTCGGCGGGCTCCACCACGTCGTCCACGACCAGCTCGCTCGCCAGGTGCAGGATGTCGATGTCGGTCTCGTACGCGTCCCGCAACTCGGCCACGTATCCGGCCCGTTCGGCCTCGGGCAAGGCGGCGATCTTGTTCGCATACACCGCGTTGATCGCCGCCTCCGGACCCATCACGGCGATCCTGGCGGTGGGCAGCGCCAGGCAGGCGTCCGGACCGAATCCGGGGCCGGCCATGGCGTAGAGGCCAGCCCCGTACGCCTTGCGGATGATCACCGAGATGGTGGGCACGGTCGCCTCCGCGACGGCGGTGATCATCTTCGCCCCGTGCCGGATGATGCCCTGCCGCTCGACCGCGCTGCCGATCATGAAACCCGGCACGTCGGCGAGGTAGAGCAGCGGCAGATTGAACGCGTCGCAGAACCAGATGAACCGAGCCGCCTTGTCCGCGGAGTCGACGAACAGGACCCCCCCCTTGACCGCGGGCTGGTTGGCCACGATGCCGACCGGCTTCCCGTCCAGCAGTCCGAAACCGGTGACCAGTTCGGGGGCGAACAGCGGCTTGACCTCGAAGAAGCTGGCCTCGTCGACGAGGGCCTCGATCGACGGTGTTGATGTCGTACCCGCGGGCCTCGTCGGCCGGCACCAGGTCGGCCGAGAACTCCTGGGCCGCCGGAGCTCCGTCGTAGCGCGGCGGCTTCCCCCGCCAGTTGTCCGGCAGAAACCCGAAGAACGTCTTGGCCTGCTCGATCGCGTCCACGTCGTCGGCGGCGAGTTGATCGCCGCAACCCGACACCTCGGCGTGCATCCGGGCGCCACCCATCTCCTCCAGGCTGACCCGCTCCCCCACCACCATCTCGGCCATCCGCGGCGAACCCAGGTACATCGACGCGTTCCCCTCGACCATGATCACCAGGTCGCAGAAGGACGGGATGTACGCGCCCCCGGCCGCGCTCGGCCCGAACAGGCAGCAGATCTGCGGCACCTTGCCCGACAGCGCCACCTGGTTGGCGAAGATCCGGCCCGCACCCCGACGGCCCGGGAAGAGGTCCACCTGATCGGTGATCCGGGCCCCGGCCGAGTCGATGAACCAGAAGATCGGCAGCTCGTCGCGCAACGCCACCTCGGTCATCCGGATGATCTTCTCCACCGTCCGGGCCCCCCAGGAACCGGCCTTGACCGTCGGGTCGTTGGCCACCACGAGCGCGGCCCGGCCGTGCACCAGACCACGACCGGTGACGACGCCATCGGCGGGCAAACCGGCGGCCTGAGCGTTGGCCAGTCGCGCGTCCTCCACGAAACTGCCCTCGTCGAAGAGTTCGGCGATTCGGTCGCGGACGTAGAGCTTGCTCTGTCCGGCGAGCTTGGCAGCGCCGGCTTCGGTCGGCGTGAGGGCGCTGGCTCGGGCGGCCGCGAGTCGATCCCGGATGTCGTCCACGATGCACGTGACGCTATTCCACCGGCAAACCCAGCGCGCGGGCGATCAACAGTCGCTGCACCTCCGAGGTGCCCTCGCCGATCTCCAGCACCTTGGCGTCCCGGTAGAAGCGGGCAACCGGGTACTCCTCCATGAAGCCGTAGCCCCCGAACACCTGCGTCGCGATCCGGGTCGCGGTGACCGCGGACTCCGAACAGTAGAGCTTCGCGATCGACGCGGCGCGCTTGAACTCCGCCGCCGGGGCGCCGGCGTCCTTGGCGGTCGCCGCAGCGTAGACGAGGAGGCCGGCGGTGTGGGCCATGACGTCGAGATCGGCGATGGCGAACGCGACGGCCTGCTTGCGTCCGATCGGGCCGCCGAAGGACTGCCGCTGCAGCGCGTAGTCGCGGGCCAGGTCCCGGCAGGCCCGGATGCAGCCGAGGGCCAGCGCGGCGATGGCCACCCGGCCGTCGTCGAGGATGGAGAGGAACTGGGCGTACCCCTTACCGCGGGTGCCGAGCAGCGCGTCGGCGGGCACGGTGACGTCGGCGAGACTCAAGGGATGGGTGTCGGAGGCGTGCCAGCCGAGCTTGGCGTACGCCGGTTCGACGACCAGCCCGGGGGTGCCGGCCGGCACCAGCAGGGTGGTGATCTCGGGGCGCCCGTCGGTCCGGGTGCCCGTCCGGGCGGTCACGGTGATCACCGAGGTGATGTCGGTACCGGAGTTGGTGATGAACTGCTTGGCGCCGTTGACGACCCACGCGCCCTCGGCGTTCACGAGGGCCGTCGTCGCGGTGGCCGAGGCGTCGGATCCGGCGTCGGGTTCGGTCAGCCCGAACGCGGCCAGCGCGTGCCCGGCGAGCAGGTCAGGCAGCCAGCGTTCCTGCTGCGCCGCGGTGCCGAAACTCGCGATGGGATTGCTGCCGAGCCCGACGGCGGCCTCCAGGGTGATGCCGAGGGACTGGTCGACCCGGCCGATCTCCTCGATGGCGACGCACAGGCTGGTGAAGTCGCCGGCACCGCCGTACTCCTCCGGGCCGTTCAGCCCGAAGAGGCCGAACTCGGCCATCTGCTTGACGGCCTCCATCGGGAGTTCGTGAGCGGCGTTCCAGCGGTCGACATGGGGCGCCAGTTGGTCGGCGGCGAATTCCGCGACCGCAGCACGAAAATCCTCGTGCTCCTCCGACAGCGCGTACGCACCCGCCACCCGTTTCGCCATGACCACCTCGCTGTATCCCCATGCTTACGTTTACGTAAACGTCAGCCACTATACTCGCGGCCGTGACGGATCGCACCTGGACGATCGGCGAGCTCGCAGCGGAGCACGACACCACGCTGCGCACCATCCGGTTCTACGAGGACCGCGGGTTGCTGACCCCCGAGCGGCGGGGCAGTACGCGGATCTTCCACGACCGAGACCGGGTCCGACTGCAACTGATCCTGCGCGGCAAGCGGCTCGGCTTCACCCTGGACGAGATCGCCCACGTGATCGGCTTGTACGACGAAAATCCCGGCGAGGCCGGCCAGTTGGAGTACCTGATCGCCGACATCGGGCGGCGCCGGTCCGGCCTGCTGGCCAAGCGCCAGGACCTAGACGAGGCGCTGGCGGAGTTGGACGAACTCGAACAGCGCTGCCGGGCGGATCTGGCGGCACTGCCGCGTCCGGTCAGCCCTCGAGTTGCAGCGAGGTCGTCGCGTCCTGCTGACCAGTGACGTCCCAGAGGTGGTGGACCACGTCGTGCAGGAAGTACTGGGAGAACGTCGCAACGGTGAACACGGCTCCGTCGGAACGCAAGCCGCGACGGTCCCATTGGTCGCCGTCGACCGACGCCAGTCGGCCCACGAACGCCTGCGCGGCGGCCTCGAGTTCCTCGGCCACCTGCTCGGGGTCCGCCTCGTCGTAGCGCGAGGTCACGGCGGTCGCGTCCTGATCCCAGCTGGCGAAGGTGGGCTCGTCTTCGGACAGCATCCGCTCCAGCCGCTGGTCGAACAGCGCGTACACGTCCCGAACGTGACAGCCGTACTCCAGCGGGGACCAGACCGCCGGGTCGGGTCGGTTCCGGACGGCCGGGCTGGAGCGGAGGATCTGCACCCACTCCTCGGCGGCGATGAACGCCCGCTCCGGGATGCCGGGCGGATCGACCTCACCGGCCGCCAGGCCACAGTCGGGGCACCGGCGGGCAAGCGTCCAGGTCCAGTCCTTCGTGTCCGAGAAGGGGGTGTCCGGTTCCGGCGGCATAGGCCCCAGGCTAGGGCACGAGGTCAGGGTCGCGGTCGGGCGGCGATGTCGATGATCAGGAAGCTCGCGACGCTGGCTGCGCCCAGGCCGGCCCGTCGGGTCCGTTTGGCCAGCTTGGCGTAATCGATCACGCCGCCCTCGTGAATGTGCTTGTCCGTGGGAATCTCCACCACCTGGTGGCGGTGCTGCACGTGGAACCACTCGTACGCGGCCTTCTTGGGCGCCGCCTGCTCGGCCGCCGGGGCGTTGGTCCCGATGATCATGGTCCGCTCGAGGATCGGGTGCTGGCGATCACGCAGCGTCTTGAGCATCTTGTTGGCGGTGACCACATGGTCTTGGCGCCACTGGGTGGGCACGATCAGCCCGTCCGCGACGTCGAGCGCCGCCAGCCAGTTCGAGGCCAGCTCGTTGTTGCCCGAGTCGATGATGATCACCGCGAAGAACCGGCTGAGAATCCGGTGCACCCGCGCGAACAGCTCCTCGTCGAGCATCCGGGTGACCGACTCATCCGATGCGAGCACGTAGTACTTGCCGGCGGTCTGGTGCGCGAGGAAGTACGCGAGGTCGGTGAACTGTGCCTCCGGCCGCTCCAACTCATCCGCCGCCTCCAGCAGGTCGGCCACCGTCCGCCGGTGCGGGAAGTACGACCGGAACGCCGCCGTACCGCGGTTCTCGTTGTTGTCGATGACCACCACACCGCCGCCGCGGGCCTCGCCGAACTCGCCCGCCAGCAGCAACGACATCGGCGTCTTGCCCGTGCCGCCCTTGGGATTGGCGACCATGATCGTCACCGGCCGCGCGAACTGGGAGCGCACCGAGTCGAGCTGGGCCTGCTCCCGCTGCTCGGCCTTCGACGGCGGCAATCCGAACCAGGACCGCCAGCCGCGTCGCGATCGCCTGGGCGCCACCGGCTGCAACTGCCGCATCAAGTCGTCGGTGTCGTACCCGCTGTCCGCGGTCTGGGCCGGGATGTGACTGGGCGACCCTGTGCCCTCCGGCCCCTGGCTCTGACTCATCCCGAAACCCTAGCCCCGGGAGCGGTCGGCAATCCCGAAACGAGACCGGCCACCTCATCGACCGCGCGGCGGGTAGCCCGGCTGAGTCGCGACAGCGGGATCCGCCCCCCGGCGGCCAGCGCCAGATCGGTGGGCACGACCACGAGCCCGAGCAGCCGCGGGTGCTCGGCCGCCAGCCGCCGCACCGGCCCGCTCACCCGGCGTCGGCCGTAAGCCCCGTTGATCACCAGCACGGCCCGTGCGGTCACGTCGGGACCGATCGCGGCGAGGCAGCGGTGCGCGACGTCGCAGCCGCCCGGGGTGGCCGCCGTCACGACCACCAACCGAAGATCGTCGGCCTGGGACTCCCGGCCGAGCCCGAAGGCGTGGGCCCCGGCGTCCACCAGCACGGTGTCGTCGTCGAGGCGACCGGCCTCGTCCCCCTCGGCCAGCCGCAGCCCGAGGGTGCCGGCGGTGTGGTCGGCCAGCCGCGGCGCCCCGGCCCGTCCCATCCAGGCGTTGAACAGCAACGCCGTCACCGTGGTGGTCCCGACCCCACCGGCGGTCCCCGCCACCAGGACCTGGCGGGTCCGGGCCGCGCTGGTCACAGGCCCTCCTCGACCTGGACCCGGGCGCCCAGCCGGTCCCCGAGGCCGCGCACGATCCGGACCCCGGCTGCACCCGCCGGACCCCACGGCGCGGTCGCCTCCGTCCACCACACCGGGCCCGTCAGCGGTAGCCGGCCGACCATCAGCTCCACGCCGTAGGGCACCTCGACCTGCCGTGAGGCCTCGACCGTGACGACGGCGACGTCGGCGGTGTCGACCAGCTGGATCGCGGCGCCGCCCCACAGCACCCGCGGGACGAGCTGCCCGTCCACCGCGGCGGCGGCCTCGACCAGGGCAGCCATCGTCATCGGTTCGGTGGACACCAGATACATCTCACGCGGCATCGGAACCTCCCTGCATCGCGCTCCCGGGCCGGGTGTTGGCGACCTGGACGATTCGGGGCCGCTCCCCCCGGCGAACGAGCCGGCCCCGGCCGGGCACCATCTGCTCGGCGTACACCCCGGGCACGATCTGGCCCTCGCCGCGCTCGCCGGACATCAGAGCAGCGTGCCGCCCGTGTCACGCAGGGTCTGCAGTACGACGTCGTACATCGCGCGGCCCGCGCCGGCGACCGGGTCGGGTGAGCAGCACGTGCAGTCGCAGGTCCCGGGCCGACGGCAGGAACGGCAGCAGCGGCTCGCAACGGCTCGGTGCCACCCGAGCGCGAGGATGTCGAAGTCGTCGACCACCACCACGATCCGGGGCCCGTCGTTGCCAGCGGACCGGCCGGCTCGCTGCCGCTTCTCCAGCTCGGTCGGCGATCGCGGTGGCGAGACTGCGGGCCAGGGTGCTGGTCGAGGCGTGCCCGCCGAGGTACTCGTCGGGCACCTCGGCGGCCACGTCGCCGCGCAGGTCCATCACCGCGATGACCAGCTCGTCGGCGGTGTAGCGCTCGAGCAGGCCGCGCACGACCGTACGCAGCAGCGGTGGTCTTGCCCGAGCCCGGGTCGCCGAAGACCAACAGGTGCTGATCGCCGCTGCCGAACTCGAGCAGCGCCGGTTCCATGGTGTCCTGCCGCAGCCCGATCGGCACGGCGTCCGGCTCGTCCAGGGCGTCCGGCAGAGCCTCCGGCTCGAGCTCGGTCGGCAGCAGCCGGATCGGCGCGGCGGCCGGACCCTGCCAGCTCGCCGCCGACCGCTCCGCCAGGCTCTCCAGGGCCGGCGCCCAGGTCCTCCTCCGCCGCGTCGTCCAGGACGGGCAGGGCGACCTGGGCGAACAGGCTGTCGTCGGTCAGCAGTCGGCCCGGCTGATCGGGACGCAGCGCCGCGTTCAGCTTGCGACCGATGCTCGAGTCGGCCGGGTCGTTGAGCCGCAGCTCGTACCGGGAGCCGATCAGCGGCTGCTGGGCCATCCGGATGTCGTTCCACCGCGTCATCGCGAGCACCAGGTGGATGCCGAAGCTGCCGCCGCGCTGCAGCAGGTCGAACAGCGGCGTCTCCAGCTCCTCGAAGTCGTTGCGCAGCAAGCCGACGCCGTCGACGAGCAGCACGACCTCGGCCGAGATCAGCTCCGGCATCTGGCCGGCCGCGTGCCGCGCCCGGAGCAGCCCGAGCGAGTCGATGGAACGCTCCCGGAACACCGCCTCGCGCAGGGCGAGCATCCCGCTCAGCTCCTCCAGCAGCCGGAGCAGCCGGTCGGGGTGGGCCCGGGTCGCGACCCCGCCGACGTGCGGGAACCCCTCGATCCGGCGCAGTCCGCCGCCGGTCAGGTCCATGCCGTACACGCTGACCTCGCGCGGCGTGTGGGTCAGGGCCAGGGAGGCCGCAACCGTGCGCAGGAACGTGCTCCGACCGGTGCCGGGCGCGCCGATGACGGCGTGGTGCCCGCCGGCCCGGGCGAGGTCGACGATCCAGGGCTCCTGCCGCTGCTTGGCCGGGTTGTCCAGCAGTCCGAGCGGCACCGGCAGGCCGGCGCGGTCCAGACTCACCGGCCGCGGTGCGTGCGGGTCGAGCTCGTCGGGGATGACGCGCGCGAGCGCGAGTCGGCTGGGCAGCGGCGGCAGCCACACCGGTGCCACCGCCCGGCCGTTGGGACCGTGGCGGCCGGGAGGAGCCGGTCGACGCACTCCGCCACCAGGGGCCGGCCCACCGTCGGGGCGAGCAGCTCTGTCTCGCCGTCGCCGCCCTGGGCAGCAGCGCTCAGCGTGTTGTAGGTCGGCAGCAGCATCGGACCGACGTCTTCGAGTTCGGAGTCCGGTCGGTGGCGCCGAGCCGACGTCGGCGGGCCCGGAGACGTACCCGGATCGGAACCGGCGGTAGACCGAGGTGTCGACCTTCAGGTAGCCGTACCCGGGGATGGCGGGCAGGTGGAAGGCGTCGCCGCGTGTCCAGCACGACGACGCTCTCGGCCTCGGAGAAGGTCCGCAGGCCGATCCGGTACGAGAGGTAGGTGTCCAGGCCGCGCAGCCGGCCGGACTCGATCCGCTGGCTGGACAGCAGCAGGTGGACCCCGATCGAGCGGCCGATCCGGCCGATGGAGATCAGCAGCTCGACGAACTCGGGTTCGGCGGTGAGCAGCTCGCCGAACTCGTCGATGACGACGAACAGGTGCGGCATCGGCGGGAGCTCCGGCCGGTGGCTGCGCAGCTCCCGGTAGTGGCTGATCGAGGGCGAGGAGCCGGCGTCGCGCAGCTGCTCCTGGCGTCGGACGACCTCACCGGCGATGCTCGCCCGCGCCCGCTCGGTCAGCTGGGCGTCGTCGGCGAGGTTGTCGATGATCCCGGCGACGTGCGGCAGCCCCGTGAACGGGGCGAACGCGGCACCGCCCTTGTAGTCGACGAGGACCATGCTCAGGTCCTCCGGCGGGTGCGACAGGGCGAGCGCCAGCACCAGGGTGCGCAGCATCTCGCTCTTGCCCGACCCGGTGGCGCCGATGCAGATGCCGTGCGGGCCCATGCCGAGCTGGGCCGACTCCTTCAGGTCCAGCAGCAGCGGGGCGCCGTAGTCGTCGACCCCGATCGGCACCCGGAGGAAGTCCCGCGGCGAGCGGGGCCGCCACAGGTCCGGGCTGACGTCGCTCGATGTCGTCGATCCGAGCAGCTCGGTGATGTCGATGCCCCGGTCGGACTCGGCCTCCTCGGCCCGGGTCAGGCTCAGCCGCAGTGGAGTCAGGCTCCGGGCGACGGTGGCGAAGAAATCCGCCGACGGTCGGTCGATGACCGCGTCCTGGGGCGGTGCCGGCTGGTCGTCGGGGGCCGGGCCCTTCACCGACGCACCGGTCGGGTGTCGGTGACGGTGGCGTGCCCGTCGCGGAGCGTCACCCGCACCGTCACGTCGGACGGCTCGTGCAACCGGTCGCTGAGCAGGTGGACCGTGGTGATCTGCAGGTCGGCGCAGACTCGAGGTCGGCGTCGGGTACCGGCAGCGTCGAGGCCAGCCGGCCGTAGTCGTCGCAGAACACGACCAGCCGCGCGACCGGAGTGCCCTCGATCCGCCCGAGGCTGCGCTTGGCGGTGGCGGCGACCTGGGCCCGGTCGGCCAGCTCGGCGCCGAGCACCCGTTGCAGGTCCGCGGTCGAGGTCGCCACCCGGCGCGCCGGCACGGGTCCGTCGAAGAGCCTGCCGTCCGACCGCGTGCGGCAGCAGGTCGAAACCCCGCCAGTCGTCGGCCGGTTCCGCCGGGAAGGCGGCCGCCAGCAGCAGATCGTCCGGGGAGTGCAGGGCCGCGAGCTGGAGCAGCATCGAGCGGGCGACGGCCAGCACGTCCGCGCGGCCACCGATCACCGCCACCTGCCCGGCACCGTCCAGGTCGGTGGTCACGGGCAGCCCGAGGACGACGGAGTAGTGCTGCGCGACCGCTTCGGCCTCGGCGAGCATGATCGGGTCGTACGGGGTGACCGGGTTCTCCTCCGGCGGCACCGACAGCGAGAACCAGGGCCGGTCGCCCAGCCCGATCCGGACCCGCAGGAAGTCCGGGTGGGACCGCCGCCGCTCCCACAGCCGGCCCGGGTCGCGGATCAGCTCGGTCAAGGCGGCGGGCTCGGGTTCGAGGTTCGTGGCCTGCTCGCGGGTCTCCCGGGCCCGGTCCCGCATCCGCGCCCGGAACGTCTCCAGGTAGTCGAGGTAGAGCTCGCGCTGGGTCCGCCTGGTCCGCGCCGCGTTCGCCGCGTTGACTGACGGCCAGACCGACCCCGCCGACCAGTGCCACGATGAGGAGTACCGCACCGAGGACCAGGAACAGCGGGTTGTTGTTGCGGAGCACCACGATCATGATCACCGAGGACAGCGCGCCGAGCACCGGCAGCAGGGTGTGCATCGCGGACCCGCCGACGTGGCCGTCGGTCATGGTCGGCGGTGCGGCGATCGTCTCCGTCTCCGGTCGGATCAGCGGCACCGTGATCCGCGTCGGTCGGTGGACGAGCGTACGGGTCACGGGGCCACCACCTGCGGCACCGACGAGGTCGCGAGTGAGGTCGACGGCGACGTCGCGAGCGAGGTCGACGGCGACGTCGATTCCCGGCTCTCGATCGCGGCGGCCAGGACCGCGGCCGCCAGCCGGATGCGGGCGAGCCGCGACCGGCCCGAAAGCTTGTGACCGGGGTCGTCGGGCTCGTGGCGGTCGTACGGCAGCAGCTGGACCGGGACGCCCAGCCAGCGGCGCAGGCCGACCGCGACGTGGTCGGCGGTCCGGGCGACGTCGACCAGCACCAGCACCGGGCTCGACTGGGTGGTCGCCGCCAGCAGCGCCTCGACCGCTCCCGACGCGGCCGCTGCCGCGTGGCGATCGGCCCGGGCGACGACGACCAGGACGTGGCCGGTGGTCGCGACGTCCACCAGATCCATCGCGGTCGGCCGTACCCCCCAGTCGGTGACGACGAGGTCGAAGAAGCGGGCGACCGGTGACACCTGCGCCCGCCAGTCCGCTGCCGACGCCGGCCGCCGGCCGGGCTGGGCGAGGTCGAGCAGGCTCACGGCGGTCTCCGTCACGGCGAGACCCGCCCGAGCCTGGGTCAGTGAACGCGCCGTGGCCCGGACCGCGGCGGCCGCGAGGTCCGGCGCGGCTGACCCGTCGAACCGCCGGGCCAGCCCGGCGGCTCCCCCGGCCGCGTCCACGGCGAGCACCGGGCCAGCCCGGCGGCGCCCGATCACTCCCGCGAGGGTGGACGCCACGGTCGTCGTCCCGCTGCCTCCGTGGAGCGATACCACCCCGACGCGACGACTGAGCGGCAGCGCCGTCGAGATCACGCGGTCGGCGGCGGTCAACTCGGACACGGCTCCCGCCGTGCTGCCGAAGAGCGCCCGCAGACCATCGGTGGGGGTCACCGGAACGCCCCGAGCAGGTCGGCGTACACCCCGAACACGCCGAGCACGAGCGGGATCAACGCAATGACGAGGACTGCCTCGACGAAGTTGCCGATCCGGCGCAGCCGCGCCCGCAGGTGGTCGGCGGGCCGGACCCCGGCACCGACGGCCACCAGCACGGCGAACCCGACCAGCGAGACGGCCACCCCGGACGGTCCGAACACGGGTCCGCGGGCCAGGATCCCCGTCACGGTCGCCGCCACCGCCGCGAGGCAGAGCGGGACCTGCTGGATGATCAGCGGAAAGGCCCGGGTCCGCAACGCGATGAGCACCGTGACCGCGACGCCGAGAGCCACCGCGAACGGCTGCTCGAGCGACACGAGCAGGGCGGCGCTCGCCCCCAGCGGCAAGGCGACGGCGACCGCGGACCAGCTCAGCGAGCGGTACGCCTCGTCGACCGTGCGCAGTACGTGCCGGCGGCGACTCGGCCGTCCCGCGAGGACCTGATCGTCGAGTCCCGTCAACCCGGACGCCGACAGGGCGTACCAGGGCAGCAGACCGCAGATCACCGTCGCCGCGGCCGCCGTCACCGCGAGCAGCTGCTCGGGTCCGAGCCGCAGAACGGACAGGGCGATCGGCAGCAGCGCCAGACCGGCGCCGACCACGCTCCCCGGCACCGCCGGCCGACGACCTAGACCGAACCCGACCCCGAACCCGAGCACGGCCCACACCAGGGCCGCGGCGACCGGGAGCCAGGTGAGCGGCGCGGCCGGGATTCCCACGGCGGCCAGAGCGGCCGACGCAGCGGCCGGGGCCGCCCCGGCCGCCACCGCGGTCGCCGCGATGGCCGGCCAGCGCCGGCCGAGCCGGCCCAGCAGCACCGCGATCGCCGTGCCGGCGACGAGGAGGACCAGGGTCGAGGTCGGCGGCGCCGGCACGGCGAGCAGAGCCACGCAGGTGATCGCGCCCAGGGTCGTCGCCGCCACCGCATGCCGGGCGGTGCCGGACCACCGCCCCCGCCGATCGGCGTAGGTGTCGCCCACCACGTCGGTGACGTCGGCCACCTCCGGCGGCGGCGGTGCATCGTCGGAGCGGACCAGCCGCAACAGCTCTCCGTCGTGCAGACTCTGCTCGGCGGCGGACCGGGCGGCGTCGACCTGCTCGCCGGTGGAGCGCACCAGAGCCAACGGTCGCGCGACCGGTCCGGTCGGCTCCTCCAGCAGCTCCATCAGCCGCGGGATCAGTCCGCCGAGGGCCTCGTCGTCCGGCACGACGAGCTCGGCCTTGCGCGCACTGCCGACAACGGTGAGGCGGGTGAACTCGGTCATCGGTTCGGTCCTCTCCCTCTCACGGCGCCACCCGCCCCACGAAGTCGTACACCGCAAGGTCGGCCGGGGACCCGTCGCCGCTCATCCGGACGGCCTCGACGCCGACGGAACCCGGCCGCTGCAGCCCGACGGTGTTGTCGCTCGCCTGCACGGTCCAGTTGTTCGGTTCGCGGTCCAGCCAAGCCTTGGCGCGCAGCGTTGTCGAGTTGACCCCGACCGCCTGGACCCGGACGCTGACCGTCGGCGGCTCCGCCTCGGGGTCGGAGCCGGGACCGAGCAGGATGACCGTGTCGGACAGACTCACCTCCGCGGGCTCGTCCGGGCGGGTCGGCTCGGAGCGGCGGCTGAGATCGAGGGCGATCGATCCGTCGTCGCGCAACACGATGTTGGCCCGGTAGTCCTGCGTGGAGCTGACCCGACGTCCGATCACTGACACCGCGACGGTTCCGTTCCGCGCACCGGTCGTCCGCCGCACGGTGAGCGTCACATCGGCGCGATCCTGCAGCTGCCGTCCGAGGTACCCGCCACGAGTCTTGTCCTCGGGCAGCGCCATCGTCGCCGCCCCGGCGCCGACCCCGTACTCGTCGGCCGGACCGAGTGTCGTCCACGGCCCCCCGCGCTCGGCGTTGCCCCAGCCGCTTCTCGTCGTCCGGTCGAAGGTGTCGGCCACGAAAGCCGGGCCGGACGCCGGGCCGAGCCCCGCCTGGACGAGTTTCGCGGCCGCCTGCTGGTCCAGGATCCCCGCCACGAACGAGAACCCGACACAACCCACGCAGAGCACGGCAGCCGCCACGACCCCGCCGATCAACCGCTTCACGTTGTCGTTGGCGATCCGCCGTTCGGTGAGCTCGCCGAACACGAACGCCGAGGTGAGCCGGGCCCGGTGCGTCTTGACGGTCTCCAACAGGATCAGGTCACGGTTCGGCACGGTCGCCTCCGTCCGCCGGGGCCGGGCCGCGCTCGAGGTCGAGTTTCGGCTTCACCTGTCCGAGTGCCTCGGCCAGCCGCACCGGATCGAGGCTCGACAGGATCGCGTCGAGTCGTTGCCAGGCGTCCGGTTCGACCGGTCCGAGGCGGAAGAGCAGCCCCGGTACCCGGGGACGGCCGACGCGTTCGGCACCGAACCGCCGCGCCATCTCGGTGGGGTCGAGATCGAAGCTGCGGACCGCCGGCGCTCCGATCAGCAGCGTCAGCGGGACCGGCGGCGGCGCCAGATTGGGGGCGATCAGCAGGTCGCGCCGCGCCGGCCGGGCGAGCAGCAGGGCCACCAGCGGCATCGACGTCGCGGCCAGCGCCCGCAGTACGCCGTCGAGCCGGTTCCGCAGCAGCTCCAGCTCGTCGGGGCCGGGCCGGGCCAGCCCCAGGACCGCGTGCGTCAGCTCCTCGATCCCGTGCCGCGTCCGCCGGGCGCTGACCAGCGCCGCCAGGTCGGGCCCGCCGACGCAGACCGCGGTCTCGTCGGGCATCTGGCTGCGAACGAGCCCGGTCAGCCGGACCCGGTCCCACGCCGCGCCGACCGGCTCGTGCGGCGCCCAGGCCAGCCGAGCTTCGGGGGACGCGGCCCGAGCCAGTTCCTCCATCGGGCCACCGAGCGCGGTCGTCGCGCGGGCCGGATGACGTACGGACACGATCGCGGTCACCTGCATCGCCTCCAGCCGGGTGGGGCGCAGATAGCCGACCGCAATGTCGTCGACGGATGCGACCGGTCGGGCCGAGAACACTTCGGAGATCGACTCGAGGGTTCTGCCGGTGTACCCGTCCCGCAACCCGCTACCGGCGGCCCGGACGACCCAGGCGCCGCCGGCTTCGCGCCAGACCAGCGAGAAGACCGGGGTCAACAGCGAGTTCTCGTCGGTGACCAGAACCAGGCGACGCTCTTGCTCGAGCGCCCGCGCGATGAGGTTCACGCGCGCGGGATTCAGGTGGACGACCGGCGCCCGGCTCTCGGTGATCGCCCAAGCGATCTCGTCCGGGCCGGTCCCGACCCGGTCGACCAGTGGGTGGCCGATGTCGACGAGAGACACCGCGCGCAGCCCCTCGACGGGTACGTCCGGTCCGTCGCCCACGCGCCCCTCAGCCACTTGGCACCACCTTCAGGCTGCGGCCACCGCACTCGATGCTCGTGCCGATCGCGGCGGCCGTCCGTACCCCCGGCGTCACCGGCTGACGTTCCCCGGCTCGGCTGACGAGTGCCGTCCCCGTCGCCGTCTGCAGGTCGGTGACCCACAAGACCGTGCCCGACCACTCGAGCAGCACGTGCGTCTTCGCGAGCCGCCGGGACATGTCCGGCCAGGCCAACAGGGCGGCCTCGCCGCTACCGGACGGGTCCGCCGGGTTGCGTCCCAGGAGCAGCGCCCGGTGGATCTCGTACCGCTCACCGCTGTCCAGCACGATGCCCACCGACGCGCGGCCCGCACCGTCGGCCGGTTGCCCGGTGTCCGCCGCGGGCCGCGCCGTCTTGATGTCGGCTGCGGCCGGGTCCAGCTCGGGGACCACCGCGCGGATGACGTCCGGATCTCGACCGCGCCGCAGATCAACTGTGACCAGGGATCGGGACCATCCCGATCTGCCGATCCGGCGCAGGAGACGGCCGAACCCGACCGGCGTGCCAGTCAGGTCGTCCACGGTGCGCAACCGGAGCAGCAGCCGTCCGAGGCTGCGACCGCGGGCCGCAACAACGATCGTCTGCGCCACGAGGACGAACAGCGCGACAACGGCGAGCAGCCACCAGGGCACCCCAGCAGTGACGAAGCCGAGCGCCACAGCGGCGGCCAACGCCGCGGGCACCGCCAGCACCACGAGATCGATGACGTGAGCGGCGTAACGGCGTCCGCGCGTCGCCGGCGCGACACCACTGAGCGGGCCGTAGGCGGTCGCGGTCAGCGAGGCAGGCGCTGCGGAGACCCAAGGCGCTCCGCAGGCCGGGCACATCCGGTCGGCCTCGTTCACGGCTCGCTCGTGGCTGCACCGGCCGCAGCGGGTGGCGCCGAGCAGAGCTCCGGGCACGACGTGTCTCCTGCAGCCGTTCGAGATCGGGGTCCGGCGGCGTCGTAGAGTCCGCCACCGCACGGGAATCTAGCCGAGCACCCGGTCACCGACCAAAGCGCTCGGCGAGAGTTGAAGTTTTCACCGTCTCAGATAGCTAGATCGGTGCTTTGGCGATGACCCCGTCGGCGGCTTAGGGTCACGTTCTGGACATCTGCCCGCAGCGCCGCGGTGCAGGCGAAGTGGTCAATACTGCTGCATTGGCCAAGGCGAAAGGCTCACGTCATGAAGTTCGCGATGGGTGCTGACACCCTGTCGACACTGACCAAGCAAACCTCCTCCTCCCACGAGGATCTCGGATCCCTGGTCCGTCGGCTCTCGCAGGCGGCCGATCCCGTTCAGGAGGATTTCCAGGGACGGGCGAAGGCGGTGTTCCTGGAGTTCAAGCAGAACACCGACTCCATCGCCGACGGCCTCAACATGGCGCTCGCCTCGGTGCTGGAGGGCATCGGTGGGCAGAACGTCGCGTTCATCGAGGGTGAGGCGCAGATGGCTGACGAGACCCGGACCGCGATGGGTTCGGTGTCCTTCGACGCCGCCCGCTTCTCCGGTTCCTGATCCCGCGCTCCCGCCTCCCGCATTCCACTATCTGCACAGGAGAAACACGATGCCCATTGCCGGACCAGGTGATCGCGCCTTCAACACCGTCAGCTCCGCCGAGGCGCAGGCGAACTTCAAGAAGGCGGCCGACGACCTCGAAACCGTGCTGACCGCCCGTGAGCAGCAGGTCGCCGCGGCCATGGACACCTACGAGGCCACCGGTGTCTCGGAGGAGTACCGGGCCAAGGAGCAGCGCTGGTCCGCCAAAGCCAAGGAGGTACGTGGCATCGTGAGCACGCTGCGCGCCTCCCTCGAGCAAAACGACGAGACCGCGGCGACCGCTTTGCGACGAGCCGGCAACGCCGTCGCCAACATCGTCTGAGGTCCCGTCATGGGGAAATACGACATCAATCTCCCCGGCGTGCAGAAGGTGTTGACCAGCACGGCCACGCAGGCGGAGAAGTTCGAGACGATTCTGAAGCCGATGGCTGGCCACGCCGAGTCCGCGGCCACGGCGTGCGGGAGCAGCGGGGCGATCGTTCCGGCGCTGAGTGAGTTCTTCGAGGCGCAGGGCAAGCGGATGACCGGAATCAGCACGCGCGTCAACTCCTGCCTGACGGGTGCCGCGTCGGCCGCCAAGGCGTACAACGACGGCGACGAGGACATGATCGCTACCTACCAGCAGAACGCGTCCGAACTGAAGATCAGCAAGTACCCCGACAAGTAGTCGGCACGCCCTACCTTCGCCCGCGGACGACCTCCCGACGACCAGGATCACGCCATGCCAGAGCCGATCAACACCACCACGATGCCCGGCGACAACATGTTCCCGGACCAGATCGACGCGTCCGCCGGCAAGATGCGGACGATCGGCACCCAGGTCAGCAGCAAGGGCGCGACGGTGCTGACCACGTGGCAGAAGATCTCGGCGCACTATGACGCGCCCGAGGAGAACACCCTCTTCCACGCGATGAACCCGGTGAAGACCGAGGCGGAGAAGTTCGGCACGGACGTCGGCAAGGCTGCGACAGCGTTGGAGACGTTCGCCGACGAGGTACGCACGATCAAGACCGCCGTCGCGGCGATCCGAGCCGACGCCGCCGACTTCAAGGCGGAGATCGCCAACGGGGTGGAGAAGACCACGGTCGGCGCCCGCGGGATGTCCACGGGGACCGAGACCATCGCGTGGCACGAGGACGCGGCCAGCGTCAAGAAGAACAACGACCTCATCCAGCGGACCCGGGATCAGCAGGAGGCGCTGTGGGCCGCGGAACGCGCCTGCGCCTCCACGATCCGCGGGCTGGTCGGGCTGTCGCCGATCACCGCGGCGAGTGAGTCGAATCCGAACGGGTACGGGCTGGACGAGATCCCCGACGGGATGCCGACCGCCTGGGGCGACAAGGTCGAGAAGACCGAGAACTGCGGCGAGAGTGTCGTGCACGGCGTGGCGAACGGGGTCGGCGCCATGGGCGAGGGCTTCGGCGCGCTGGTCGGGTTCAAGTACACCGGGTCGGGGCTGTGGAACGAGTGGGACTGGCAGTGGGACCACTCCTGGGGTAACGCCGGCGAAACCTGGACCGGGATCGGCAAGTTCGCCCTCGGTGGCGTCACGCTCGGACTCCCCGGCACGACGTACGCCCTGTTCGGTAACGGGCCCGGCAGCGACCTGCTGCGCGACAGTCAGATGACCTTCGCCGCCGGCATCGCCGGCCTGGTCGCGATCGACGCCTACAACTCCGATCCGTTCCACAAGTGGAAGAAGAGCCCCGGCCAAGCCATCGGCGAATCGGGATTCAACATCGCCACCATCGTTCTCGCACCCACCAAGGTCGGCAACGTCGGCAAAGCCGGCACCCTCGGCAAGGCCGGCGAGATCGGCGCCGCCGCGCTGCGGATGACCGACCCGCTGTACTGGACCACCAAGGCCGGCACCGCCATCAAGTCCGCGCTCGGCCCCACCGTGGAGTCGCTGCTCCGGCTGAACAAGGCGGCGGACTTCGACACCACGTTCAACGTGACCAAGGAGATCGAACTCCCCACCGTCGACCGCACCGGCGTGGACACCCCCAACGGTCCCGGCACCGACGCACCGGCACCCCGCGACTACACCGAACCGCAGTCCCGCCACGATTCCGGCAACTCCCCCGACCAGAGCCCAGCTCCCGATCGTCAACCAACGCCCGACCGCGAACCCGCCGTCGTCGGCGGACGCGGCGACAGCGACCCCGCCCCCTCCAACCGCGGCGGTGGCGACGACAGCGCACCCACCGGCGGCGGACGCGACACCGACACCACACCCACCAACCGCGACGGCGACGACACCCCCGCCACCACCAACCGCGACGGCGACGACACCCCCGCCACCACCAACCGCGACGGCGACGACACCCCCGCCACCACCAACCGCGACGGCGACGACACCCCCGCCACCACCAACCGCGGCGGCGACGACACCCCCGCCACCACCAACCGCGACGACACCCCCGCCACCACCAACCGCGACGGCGACGACACCCCCGCCACCACCAACCGCGACGGCGACGACACCCCCGCCACCACCAACCGCGACGGCGACGACACCCCCGCCACCACCAACCGCGACGGCGACGACGGCGGAGCGCAAGGCGATCATGGCGGCGACTCGGCTCCGAGTGGTGACAACGGCGTCGACAGCAATGCGGTCCCACACGGACACAACGACGTCCCCAGCGGGCAGGCGTATCAGACCTGGGAGAATCTCACCCACGGCTACGGCCCGGACACTCACCATCTCGATCCCCAGCACCCGAAGGTCGATCTCGGAAACAACTCCTCGAATCTCGGCAAGTACGGGGAGCGGCTCACCGAGCAGGACCTGGTCGATCGTGGCTACACGATCGTCGCCCGCGAGCCCCAGATCCAACTGCCGAGCGGCAAGTACTTCAAGCCGGACTTCCTCGCCTACGACCCGCAGACCCAGTCACTGATTCTCGTCGAGTCGAAGATGGGATCAGGGGCGAAGTTCACCCCGAACCAACTTGAGGGGTACAACCACTACGCGCAGGGTCAGCATGACCTCGTCGGCCGCAGCATTGTCACCGACAAGGCACTGGACCGAGCACTACAACTCAACCAGGTGAACACGCGCAAGGTCGGCAGTGTTGAGGTCTACCGCTGGAACACCGACGTGGTCCCCGATCAGACGCTCCGGACGCGGGCGCGCGTCCCGTAGGCTGCCGGGATCATGTCGCAGGGAACAGGTAAGAAGCTGAGGGTTGAGCTGAAGTCGGCGATCAGGGACGGCCTCAAGACTCGTGGTTGGCGGCCAGGCGGCGGTGACTCCTCGACCTTCGAGGCTCCGGCGTCGCTTGTTGAAGGGCCGCTGAAGGTGCAGCTGCACGCCATGGTCGAGACGAACAAGTTCGGCGACGCGACGCTGACAGCCGACGCCACGGTCCTGTGTCCTGAGGTGACCGACCTGCTCGTCGGGTTTGACCGCGACTCGCTGCCCGCCGACGTCGTGCGCTGGCCAGGAGAGGAGATGACACGCAGCGCCATGCTGCTGCAGATCGTGGGTGCCGGCCAGCTGTTGGATCCCGAGCGCGGCAGCCTGAAGCAGTGGGAGGCGTCGAATACCGATGAAGTGGCGGAGGCCGCCGCTGCCTTCTTCACCGTGGTGGATGACTTGTTGTTGCCCTGGGTCGCTCGACGCGACACACCGACCAAGGTGTTGGAACTGTTCGGTTCGAACGAACCGGACGTACCACGGGTGAAAAGCAGCAGAGCGATCCGCACCGTGTCAGTCCTGGCTCTGATGGAGGACCGTCCACAATTCGCCCGAACCCTGGTCGCCTCCTATGAATACGGGCTGGGTGACGATGCTGAGCGGTTTGCGTTGTTCGAGCGTGAGCTGGCGGACCGGTTCCCCGAGTACGGGCCGCTCCAGCGTTCTTGATCAGAAACGACGGTCGCGCGAGGCTGCGCGTTCGCGAAGGAGAGATGAGCCGAATGGCAGTGGTGGACACCACGACGGTTGATCAGGTGGCGAAGGGTCCGGACGGTCGCATTCTGTTGGCGATGACCGAGGACCGCCGCTACGCCGACGGCGACGCCGAGACATTGGTGGAGGACTTCCGGCAGAAGCTGAACGCCTACGTGTATCTGATCCGATCCGGACAGCTCCGCGACATCGCCGGCGACGACACCCGCAACGGTGTCGACATCGAGTTGTTCTGCTTCGACCAACCACCCGTCACGGTCACCGACATGATCACCCTGGCCAACCAGGGACTGACCGGCGACAACGTTCACGTCGGCTACACCGTCCACACCCCGCCCACCGCCGACGACGTCCTCAAGATCATCCGGCGGACGCTGATCGAACGTGCTCCGGCGAACTGGAACCGGATCGAACTGTCGGCCTCCCTCGTCGGCAACGGCATCGCCGGTGGTCTCAGCGCCATCACCGACAACGGCGAGAAGGTCCTGTTGGAACCAGACCAGACACTGATCGACGCTCTCAAGGACCTGAAGAAGCTGACCTGGACCCCGGAGAACGGGACCTGGCTCACCTTCCAGGCCGTCGTCACCCCCGACCGGCTCCACCCTTACTACGACAACGACGGCGAACCCCCCGGCGGGACAGCCGGCTTCAAACCGGAGGACTGGGCCGACGAACTCGACCGATATCCGCGTGCCACGGTCCCCGACTGGTGGCCCCACACCTGAACAATCAACAGACTGCCCAGTTTGATGCGACCGATGCGCACCAGCTTCGCCGGATGCTCGGTTAGTTGGTTCCGACCTCGGTAAGAACTCAGCTGTCAAGGTAGTTGTTGATCATGGCGCAGCCCAGTGGGTGGCCTCCAGCTCGGCGGGGGCGACGTGTCCGATCCTGCCGTGCAAGCGTCGTTGATTGGACCAATCGACGTCGGTTGCGAGGGGCCGCTCGACCCGCTCGACATCGTCGATGCCGCGCCAGCCGGCGCCGCGCATCACGGGGTCACGGACGCCTTCGGCCTTGAAGAGGGAGTTGAGTGCCTCGGTCATGGGGTTGTCCTGACAGCATCAGCTCGGCTTGGGAGATTAGGGTCCGGCAGCGGCTGTCGCTCCTCTATCCGTCCGAGACCCTTCGCCCAGGCGCCCTGGCCGGCACGCCCTAGGGTTGCCGGCATGGTCGACGAGGGAGCAAAGGCGTGGCAACGCGCCGTCCGCGAACTGGCGTCGCGATTGCCGGGTGAGTGGGTCGTTGGCCGGCCTGGGCCCAAGGCGATCCTGGTCCGCAAACCAATCGAATGGCGCCTGGTATGGGTCGGGCTCGATCGGATACGCAGCACCATGACGCCGCGAGTGATCGCAGGAGCTGCTCCACTCGTCTACCCATTCAGCCTGCGCTATGCGTCGGGTTTGCGAAGTGACACCTGGCGGGACGGCCCGCCGAATGTCGACCTGCTCAGTCCCGAGCTGACCGGGGCGGTGGAGCGGTTCGTGGTCGACGCCGGGTTGCCAGTCGTCGACAGCTGGCCCGAGCAGCGGATGACTGAGGTCGCCGAACAACAGTTCGCCGAGCCCGCCGAGAGGCGCCACCCACCACGTCGATACCTGGAGGCTGCGGGTTGGCGGGTGGTCAACAATGCTGGCTCGCCCGCGGAGCCGGCCCGGCAGGCCGCCGACGAATGCCGCAAACTCGACTACGCAGAGGGAGTGCAGTGGTTCGAGTCGCTGCTCGCCGCATGGCAGGCCGGTGGCAGGTCGGCCGCCCTGACCTACCTGGAGGAGCAACGCGCCGCAGTGTTGGACGGGTTGAACATCCGCTGATGGGCACGTTCCTCGCCGTCTCCGCACTCAGCACCGATTGGCCACGCGCCTTTCCCGACAACCCCAGCGAGCTTTAGCTCGGTCGGCTAGCTCGGAAGCGCAGCAGCGATTCCCGTCGTCGCGGCGACCTACCTCGAGGAACAGGAGCTCGTCCGCGCGACGAGGCCCTCCCGCTAGGCGCACCCTCATCTCGCCGTTGCACCCGAAGCATTGGGTGCAACGGTGACAAAAGGGTGCGCCTGTGGGACGGACGAGACGCGCCGCGCCTCACACCGTCGAGGACCGGTGCAGATCCGCCACCGAACCTGCACCCTGGCGCAGGTAGAGCTGCGGCAGCTTGCGCCGGCCAGCCGAATTGTGGCTGGCCCCCTACGCCAGTTCCGCCGGTCGCATGAGCTTCACGTTGACGAGTCGACGGGCCGCGGCGGTGTGTGGGTGGGCCAGGCCGAGGAGGACGCCGACGCCTCGTCGGTCGTCGTCTACTCTGGCGGGGCGCCGTCCATCTCGATCGCCATCGACGCCACCTCCGCCTGCGCCAGCATCGCGGCGATCCCCTCGGGGGTGCTCGGCACGAACCGCCCGATCTCGAGCAGCAGGTCGGTTGTCCAGGGGCAGCTCGTACGCATCGACCGGCTCGCCGATCGGTCGACACCTCTCGGTCGTTGTCGAATCCCCCGAGCATTCTGCCGGTCGACGGGCGGCGGGGTCGCCCACACACCCGGTCCATCGGGCTGTAGACAAGGGATGGATTCGGTGCACGACAAGGGTGAACCGCACGCGATCCTCCCAACTCGACCGCCCGTCCACAGGGTACGTGACACACTGTGGAGAACATGATCATTTCGGTGTACGAGAGCTGCGGATCTGTGGACGAGCCGGTGGACGGAGAATTCACGGAAACTCTTTGTATGAAAGGGGTTGCGGGCGGTCCCCGGACGGTATAGAAATCTCTTACGCACTCACTCCGGTGAGAGCGGGATCGGATGAAATCGAGGGTCCACCCGGCGAGGCGACTCGCCGCGGTAGCCGGTGACGGGCTGCTGGGGCTTGACGGGTCATCGGATCGGCGGGAGACGTCACACACTCCGGCCACCTAGTGGGCCCCTTCAACTCATACTTGAAGGGGCCCACACCCATGTTTGCCGCTCTTGCAGGTTCGCCTCCAGACGTCGTACCCTCCAGTCGCTCGAGGCCCCTCGCAAGCTCGGGGCTACCTGGGTCGAGACAATGGGGCTATGGCTCGGATCGACCTCAATGCCGATCTCGGGGAGTCGTACGGGCGGTGGACGCTCGGCGACGACGCCGCCATGTGCGAGCTCATCACCAGCGCCAACATCGCCTGCGGCTTCCACGCCGGCGATCCGACGACGCTGCGTGCCACCTGCCGGGCCGCAGTCAGGCACGGCGTGGCGATCGGCGCCCAGGTCGGCTATCCCGATCTCGTCGGCTTCGGTCGACGGTTCCTCGACATCGCCCCCGAGGACCTGACCGCCGGCATCATCTACCAGATCGGAGCCCTGCAGGCTCTGGCCGCGGCGGAGGGCGGCGCTGTGTCCTACCTCAAACCGCACGGCGCCCTCTATCACGCGACCGTCGAGCGCGAGGACCAGGCGACCGCCATCGTCGAGGCCGTACTCGCCGTCGATCCGCTTCTCCCGCTGCTCGGTTTCCCCGAGTCGGCGCTGCTCCGAATCGGTGCCGAGCGCGAGCTGTCGACAGTCCGGGAGTACTTCGTCGACCGGCGCTACACCGACGACGGCCGGCTCGTCGACCGGCGCCGGCCGGACGCCCTGCTGGCCGATCACGACGAGGCGGTCGAACGTGCGGTCGCCGCGGCCGGATCGGGGACGTACGGGTCCTTGTGCCTGCACGGCGACACCCCCGGCGCGCTCGCCCTCGGCCGAGCGGTCCGCACGGGTCTCACCGACGCGGGCATCGACCTCCGGGCCTTCACGAGGGCCGAGCGATGAGCGAATCAACCCGTCGCCTGCTGCCGTACGGAGAGCACGCCGTGCTCCTGGAATGTGCCGACCTCGCCGACACCCAGGCTGTCCGGGCCGCGCTGGCCAACGCCTCCTGGCCGGAGATCGCGGAGGTCGTGACCGGTGCCGAAACGCTGCTCCTCCGGCTGCGGACCCCGCTCGATCCGCGTCGGCGGCGGGAGTTGGTGGCCCTCGACGCACCGGCGCTGGATCCCGCGGCCGGCGAACCCGTCACCATCGACGTCGACTACGACGGCCCGGATCTCGACGCGGTGGCCGAGCGGTTGAGCCTGTCCCCCGCCGAGATCGTCGCCCTCCACACGGGGCAACGCTGGACGGTCGCGTTCTGTGGCTTCGCGCCCGGCTTCGGCTATCTGCGCGGCGAGACGGACCGGCTCACCGTCCCGCGCCGGGACAATCCACGCAAGGACGTGGCGGCCGGGTCGGTCGGCCTCGCCGGTCCCTGGTCGGGCATCTACCCCCGCTCCGGCCCGGGCGGCTGGCAACTGATCGGTCACACCGAGGCCACGCTGTGGGACCTCGACCGCGATCCGCCGGGGCTGTTGCAACCGGGATCGACCGTGCGCTTCCGATCGGCAGGATCGCCGTGATCATCGTCGAGCGCACGGGCCCGCTGGCCCTGCTTCAGGATCTGGGCCGACCCGGCTTTGCCCAGCTCGGCGTCTCGCCGTCCGGCGCCGCGGACCGGACGGCGTTGAAGCTGGCCAACCGGATGGTCGGGAACCGCGAAGGCGCCGCCGCCATCGAGTGCCTCGGCGGTGGCCTGACGATCCGCTCCGCCTCGCTGCTCTGGGTCGTCGTGACCGGCGCCCCGACCGAGGTCTTCGTCAACGACGCGCCGACCGGCTCCCACTCCTCCATCCCGCTCCGGCCCGGCGACCGGCTCGCCGTACGGCCACCCCGGCAGGGGATCCGCAACTACCTGGCCGTCCGCGGCGGCATCCGGGCGCCCCGCACCCTCGGCAGCCGGTCCACCGACCTGCTGTCCGGGCTCGGGCCGGCGCCGCTCGCCGCCGGTCAGGAACTGAGGATCGGGCGATCCAAACGGCGCCTGCCCGACACCGATCTTGCGCCGCCGAATCAGCCGCGCAAAGCCTTCCGGGTGCTGCCCGGGCCGCGGCGCGACTGGTTCTCCGACGAGGCGTGGCAGCAACTGGTCGATGAGCCGTGGACGGTCAGCCCGGATTCCAACCGGGTCGGCGTCCGTCTCACCGGTCCGACAATCGCCCGCCGGCGGGCCGAGGAACTGCCCTCGGAGGGTCTGGTGCGAGGCGCGATCCAGGTGCCCGCGTCCGGTCAGCCCCTCATCTTCGGCGCCGATCATCCCGTCACCGGCGGCTATCCCGTGATCGCTGTACTCACCGAACGCGACGCCGATCACGCCGCTCAACTGCGCCCGGGCGAGCAGGTGCGGTTCGGTCTAGACTCCACCACGCGCTCCCCGGTCACTGCCGATCAGGGTGCGTCGATCGAGGAGGACTGAGTGGACATCCGCAAGGTACTGATCGCCAATCGGGGTGAGATCGCCGTCCGGATCATCCGGGCCGCGGCCGACGCCGGACTGCCGAGTGTGGCGGTCTACGCGGACTCCGACGCCGACGCACTCTTCGTCCAGCTGGCCGACGAGGCGTACGCGCTGGGCGGTGCCACCCCGGCCGAGACGTACCTCGACATCACCAAGATCCTCGACGCTGCGGCGAAGAGCGGTGCGAACGCGGTCCACCCGGGGTACGGGTTCCTGGCCGAGAACGCCGGCTTCGCCCAGGCCGTTCTCGACGCCGGGCTGATCTGGATCGGTCCGCCGCCGGCCGCCATCGAGGCCCTCGGGGACAAGGTGCAGGCCCGCCACATCGCCCAGCGGGTCGGCGCGCCGCTGGTGCCCGGCACCGCCGACCCGGTCGCTGATGCCGCCGAGGTCCGGGCCTTCGCCGAAGAACACGGGTTGCCGATCGCGATCAAGGCGGCGTTCGGCGGCGGCGGACGCGGCCTCAAGGTCGCCCGCGAGCTGGCCGAGATAGAGCAGCTCTTCGAGTCCGCCACTCGCGAGGCAGTGACCGCCTTCGGGCGCGGCGAGTGCTTCGTCGAGCGGTACCTGGACAAGCCCCGGCACGTCGAGACCCAGTGCCTGGCGGACTCCCACGGCAACGTGGTCGTGGTTTCCACCCGGGACTGCTCGCTGCAACGCCGGCACCAAAAGCTCGTCGAGGAGGCCCCGGCGCCGTTCCTGTCGGCCGACCAGGTCGAACGGTTGTACGCCTCGTCGAAGGCGATCCTCACCGAGGCCGGCTATGTCGGCGCCGGAACGTGTGAGTTCCTGGTCGGCACCGACGGCACCATCTCCTTCCTCGAGGTCAACACCCGGCTGCAGGTCGAGCACCCGGTCTCCGAGGAGGTCACCGGGCTGGACCTGGTCCGGGAGATGTTCCGGATCGCCGAGGGGGAGCCGCTGGGCTTCACCGACCCGGAGGTGGTCGGGCACTCCATCGAGTTCCGGCTCAACGCCGAGGACGCGGGCCGCAACTTCATGCCCGGACCGGGCACCTTGACCCAGTGGCGGCCACCGACCGGGCCTGGGGTCCGGGTCGACGAGGGCTATCTGGCCGGCATGACCGTACCCGGCAGCTTCGACTCGCTGGTGGCCAAGATCATCGTCACCGGGCGGGACCGGGCGACCGCGCTGGCCCGCTCCCGGCGCGCGCTGCGCGAGCTGGTGATCGAGGGCATGCCGACCGTGCTGCCGTTCCACCTGGCCGTTCTCGACGATCCGGCGTTCACCGCGGCCGACGGGAACTTCGCCGTGCACACCCGGTGGATCGAGACCGAGTTCGACAACCCCGTCCCGCCGTACGCCGGTCCGACCGAGGCCGGGGCCGAGCCGACTGAGCGCACCAAGGTGCTGATCGAGGTGAACGGCAAGCGCCTCGAGGTGGTTGTACCGGCCGGTTTCGGCGCGAGCAACGGCGGCGGTGGCGCGCAGACGAAGAAGCCGCCCCGCCGTAGCGCCGGGACGGGCGGTGCCCGGGCCAGTGCCCCGTCCGGCAACTCTCTGACGTCTCCCATGCAGGGCACCGTCGTCAAGGTGGCCGTCGCCGATGGCGACGTGGTCGAGGCCGGCGACTTGGTGGTCGTGCTGGAGGCGATGAAGATGGAGCAACCACTCACCGCGCACCGCTCCGGCAAGATCGCCAATCTCGCGGCCGAGGTCGGGGCGACGGTCACCAGCGGCTCGACCCTCTGCGAGATCGTGGACTGACAGGGAGCATCCAGCCCCAAAAAGACGGTAAGAACTCCTGCCCCGAGTCTCGGTCTCCGGCTGATCGGGGACAGTATGGAGCCCATGCCCGAACTGCTCGTGATACTGGTGGTCCTCGCGGTGATCGGTGGCGCCGTGTTGTACCGGCGCCGAGCGGTCGGCCAGCGGGAGGCCGCGGCCCAGGCCGAACTCGAAAGTCAGCTCACCACGTCCAAGCGTGCCGCCGAGGAGGACGTGACCAAGTTCGGCGAGGAACTGCAGCGGCTGGACACCGATGTGGCCGGGCATCCGCTGGACGAGCCGATGCAGCAGGACTACCAGCGGGCGCTCGACGCCTACGACAACGCGAAGAACTCCCTCGACGCGGTCAAGCAGCCGGACGAGATCAAGCACGTGACCGAGATCCTCGAGGACGGCCGGTACGCCGTCGCCTGTGTCAAGGCTCGGGTCGCGGGCGATCCGCTGCCCGCCAAGCGTCCGCCGTGTTTCTTCAACCCGGCCCACGGACCCTCCTCGCAGAACGTGGAGTGGGCTCCCCCCGGCGGGGTCCGGCGCGACGTGCCGGCTTGCCCGGCCGATGCCGAGCGGGTGCTGGCCGGGGCGGACCCGTACATCAGGACCGTGCAGGTCGGCGCCCAGCGGGTGCCGTACTGGGAGGGCGGTCAGGCGTACGCACCGTGGGCCCAGGGCTACTACAGCCGCTGGAGCGGCAGCGACATGCTCTCCGGGGTGCTGATCGGCAGTCTGCTGTTCGGCGGCATGGGCAGCGTGTTCGGCGGCGGATTCGGTGGCATGGGTGACGTCGGCGGCGCCGCGGACGGCCTCGGCGACGCCGGCGCGGACGTGGGCGGTGGCGACGTAGGTGGTGGCGACATGGGCGGCGGCGACGGCGGCGGCTTCGGAGACTTCTTCGGCGGCTTCGGCGAGTAGGGATCCCGGCTCCACCTCACCCCTCAGATGCACCACTTTCTTGGATCGGCACCACGTGCACGTGGTGCCGATCCAAGAAGGTGGTGCATCTGCAGGTTCGGCCCAGTCCTAGCCGTCAGAGGAGGGCGCCGGCCAGAGTCTGCAACGTCTGGGAGCAGCCGGCGTCCAGCTTCATGGTGGCGAACTCGTCGCCCCGGGTCGGACCGCGGTTGATGATCACCACCGGGCGGCCGAGCTTGTAGCTGTGCCGGACGAAGCGCAGCCCCGACATCACCGTCAGCGAGGAGCCCGCGACCACGAGCACCTCCCCCTCGTCCACCAGCGCGTACGCGGCGTCGACTCGCGGTCGCGGCACCGACTCACCGAAGAACACCACGTCCGGCTTCATCCGGCCGCCGCAGCGGCGGCAGGCCGCCAGCACGAAGTCGTGCCAGTCGTCCACCACCGCGTCGCCGTCGGGCCGCAGCTCGGCGTGCTCGACGGGAGCCGGCTGATCCAAGCCCGGATTCAGTCGCTCCAACCGCGCCTGCAACTCCGCCCGCGGCGTCCTCGCCCGGCAATCCAGGCAGACCACCCACGCGATCTCGCCGTGCAGGTTGACCAGCGACGTGCTGCCCGCGGCGGCGTGCAGTCCGTCGACGTTCTGCGTGACGACCCCGGCCAACCCGGCGTCCTCCAACTCCGCCAGGGCCCGGTGCCCGGCATTGGGGCTGGCGTGGCCGATCCGCCGCCAGCCCAGGTACGAACGAGCCCAGTACCGCTGCTGCGCCGCGTGCGTGCCGAGGAACTCCCGGTACTGCATCGGGGTGGCCCGGACCGACGTCGGGCCGCGGTAGTCCGGGATCCCGCTGTCGGTGGACATCCCGGCTCCGGTCAGCGCCGTCCAGGTCCGGCCGCGCAGCAGCCCGACGACAACCTCGAGCGCGGCCTCGATCCCATCGGTCGAGGGTGCCGCCGCCGAGGGCAGCGCACGAACCGAGACGGTCAAGACTGAGCGCCCAGGAAGCCGAGCAGGGCCTCGTTGGCCTCGTACGGATGGGTCGCGAGGAATCCGTGCGGCGCGCCCGCCAGCTCCAGATAGGTCGAGTCGGGCAACAGCTCGAGCAGCGGCTTCGCGCTGGCCTCCAGCGGGACGATGTTGTCGGCCGTCCCGTGCACGATGAGCGTCGGCACCGTCACCGTGGCGATGTCGGCGCGGAAATCTGTCGGCCAGGTGAGCGGCGCGGCGACGGCGGCGACGGCCCCACCCGCCGCAGCCACGTTCCACGAATTGCGGACGGCCTCCTCGCTGATCTTGCTGCCCAGGTTCTCGTCGAGGTTGTAGAAGTTGCCGAAGAAGCCGGTGTAGAAGGCGAACCGGTCCTTCGCCACGTCGTCGGCGATCCCAACGAAGAATTCCTGCGGCCCAGCGCCGGTGGGGTTGTCGTCGCCCTTGAGCAGGCATGGGGTGATGGACCCGAGGAAGCCTGCTGCGCTGACCCGATCGGATCCGTACCGGCCGAGGTAGCGGGCCACCTCGCCACCACCCATGGAGAAGCCGATCAGCGCGACGTCGGTCAGGTCCAGAGTTTCGAGCACGGTGTTGCAGTCCGCGGCGAACGTGTCGTAGTCATATCCCGTGCTCGGCTGGCTGGAGGCGCCGAAACCGCGGCGGTCGTACGTGATCACCCGATAGCCTGCCTCGAGCAGGGCCGCGGTCTGCTGCTCCCACGACGCCCCGTTCAGCGGATAACCGTGAATCAGGACGACCGGGCGACCGCTGCCCTGGTCGGTGTAGAACAGCTCGATGGCAGCGGAGTTCTCCTGCCCGACGGTGAGAAATGGCATCCGTACCTCTTCCGGTGAGTTTCGGTGTACGGACGAGCCTACGAGACGATCCGAGACCCACGAATGATGTCGGTAGGTTCTCCTAGATCAGTGGAGGTACCGCACATGACCAAGACAGTCATCGGCCTCAGCGAGGTCGGCCGGGCCGATCTGGCGGTGGCCGGCGGTAAAGGGGCCAATCTCGGGGAGCTGCTGCGCGCGGGCTTCCGGGTGCCGAGCGGGTTCGTCGTCACCACCGGGGCGTACGCCGAAGTGGTCGAGGCCGCACCGTTGCCCGTGGACGAGCTGCTGGCCGCCGGAGACGCCGCCGCGATCCGGGCGGCGATCGAGTCGCTCGAGGTGCCGGTGACCCTGCGGCAGGAGCTCGCCGCCGCCTACGCCCGACTCGGCAGCGGGCCGGTCGCGGTCCGCTCCAGCGCCACGGCCGAGGACCTGCCCGGGGCGGCGTTCGCCGGTCAGCAGGACACGTACCTCGCGGTGTTCGGACTGCCCGCGCTCGTCGACGCGGTCCGCTCCTGCTGGGCCTCGCTGTGGACCGACCGCGCGGTTGCCTACCGGCGGCAGCGCAAGGTCGCCTCCGCGGGCGTCCGGTTGGCCGTGGTCGTCCAGCGGATGGTCGAGGCGGACGTCGCGGGGGTGCTGTTCACCGCCGACCCCGTCAGTGGGGATCGCGACAAGATGATCGTCGACGCGAGTCCCGGACTGGGCGAGGCGGTGGTTTCTGGTCTGGTCACACCGGATCACTATGTCCTCGACCGTGCCGGCCATGTCCGCGAGCAGACGGCGGGCCGGCGGGAGACGGTGGTGCGCAGCGCCCCCGGCGGTGGGGTGGTCGCCGGCGAAGGGGGGGAGCAACCCGGGGACTCGCTGTCGGAGCCGGACCTGGCCGAACTGGCCCGGACGGGGATCGCGGTCGCCGAGCTGTTCGGTCGGCCCCAGGACATCGAATGGGCGTACGCCGACGGGAAACTCTGGCTGCTGCAGGCCAGACCGCTGACCGCCCTGCCGCCGCCGCCGCTGCGGTTGGGCCCGGTCGCCCGCAGCATGGGGGCGATCCTGCTGGAGCTCATCCCGTACCGGCCCTACCCGATAGACATGTCCACCTGGTGGCCGTACGGGCCGGCGGGGCTGATGGCGAACATGACCGCCCACTTCGGCATCCGGGCGTTCCGGAACCTGCTGACCGAACGGGACGGGGTCGTCGAAGCGTTCACTCCTCGCGCGCCGCGGCTGACGCCGAAGTTCCTGCTGGCGCCGTTCCGGATCGCGGCGCTGGCCCGGCGCCACCGTCCGGCGGACTGGACTCATGACCCACGCTTCGTGGCCTACCTCGCGGAGGCCCGAGCACTCAGAGATCAGGACCTCTCGGACCTGGACTGGCGCCGGTTGGTCCGGATGCCCCGCCAGGCATTGGATCTGGTCGGGCCGATGACCGCGCTGCGCACCGACTACCTGCCCGGCGCACTCCCGGCGCTACTGCGCCTCAGCCTGCTGCTCACGTTGCTGGGACGCCGCGAGCTGATGCCGGATCTGTTGCTCGGGGGCGGCAGCCGGACCGAGGACGCCAACCGCGGCCTCGAAGCACTCGCCGCGATGGTCCGGGCCGACCCGCAACTGGCGGCGGCCGTGGCAGGCGACGAGGGGGCAGGCGACGAGGGGGCAGGCGATGAGGGGGCAGGCGATGAGGTGGCCCGGCTGGCCGGGTTCGGTGAGTTCCAGGCGGCCCTCGCGGACTTTCTCGACGAGTTCGGCCACCGAGAGACCAGCACGGCGCTGCTCGCCACCTCACCGACCTGGGGGGAGTCGCCACGGGTGGTCCTGGACCTGGTCTCGGCACTCGCCGCCGGTCCCCCGCACGCGCCGGAGCACGCCCGCGGCGACGCGGCGATGCGTCGACTGCTGCGGCACCCACTGCTGGGCGGCCCGCGACGCGAGGCAGCGATCCGGCGCTGGGTCGACGCCGCCCGAACGGCGATGGCCCTCCGCGAGGACACCCACTTCTACCTGACGGTGCCGTTGCCCCCGTTGCGGCGCGCGTTGCTGGAGATCGGCCGCCGGCTGACCGAGGCGGGGATTCTCAGCGACGCCGAGGACGTCTACCACCTGCGACTGGAGGAACTCGAACCCCTCGCCGACCCGGCCCGGCTGGGGGAGCCGGACCGGGAACGGCTACGGGAGATCGTGCGGGCCAGGTCGGCGCGCCGGGAGGAACTGGCCGGAGTCCGGCTGATCGATCCCGCCGCGATCTATCCGCGGCGCGACACCGGGGATGCGCTGGTGACCGGGACCCCGGCCGGTGGCGGCCGGGCGAGCGGGCCGGTCGCCGTCATCGCAGGCCCGCACGAGTTCGGTCGGCTGCGCCCGGGAGACATCCTGGTGGCGGCGCAGACCAACCCGTCGTGGACTCCGCTGTTCCAGCTGGCGGCCGCGGTGGTGGTCGATGCGGGCGGGGCTGTCTCCCACGCCGCCATCGTCGCGCGGGAGTACGGCATCCCGGCGGTGATGGGGACTCGGGACGGCACCACGCTGCTGACCGCCGGGCAGTGGGTGACGGTCGATGGTGACCGCGGACGGGTCACGGCTGCGGCGACCGACTCGGCAGGCCTGGCGCCAGGTCAGGTACGCAGGCTCTCGCCGTGATGGTGCAGCTGCCGAGCGGCCTCGGCCAGTGATCCGGTGATCGAGGGGTAGACGGTGAACGACCCGGCCAGGTCGTCGACGGTGAGCCGGTGTTTCACGGCGATCGCCAGCGGGAAGATCAACTCGCTGGCTCGGGGGGCCACCACGACCCCACCGACGATGATGCCGGTGACCGGCAGACAGAACACCTTGACGAATCCATCCCGGATGCCCTGCATCTTCGCCCTGGCGTTGGTGGCCAACGGCAGATTGACCGTGGCCACTTTCGGTACGGCGACGTCGGCCTGCGCCTGGCTCAAACCGACGGTCGCAATCTCGGGCGCGGTGAATACGTTGGACGAAACGATCTTGAGGTCCAGCGGTTCGACGCGGTCCCCGAGCGCGTGCCACATCGCGATCCGGCCCTGCATGGCCGCGACCGAGGCCAACATGAACACCCCCGTGCAGTCGCCCGCGGAGTAGATGCTGCGGACGGAGGTTCGCGACACCTTGTCGACTTTGACATAGCCACCGTCGTCGAGCTCGATTCCGGCCTCCTCGAGTCCTAGGCGCGCGGTGTTGGGGATCGAGCCAACGGCGAGCAGACAGTGTGAGCCGGTGACCGTCCGCCCGTCGGTCAGGGTCACGATCACCTCGTCGCCGTCGCGCCGGACCGACTGCGCTCGCGATCTCCCCAGCACGGTCAGGCCGCGTCGGGCGAAGACGTCCTCGAGAACTTGCGCCGCGTCGGCGTCCTCGCCGGGCAGCACGCGATCACGGGAGGAGATCAAGACGACGTCGGCGCCGAGGGCGTCGTACGCGCTGGCGAACTCGGCGCCGGTGACGCCGGAGCCGATCACGATCAGCCGCTCGGGCAGTTCGGCCAGCTCGTAGACCTGGGTCCAGGTGAGGATCCGTTCACCGTCGGGCTGCGCGTCGGGCAGCACCCGCGGGTGGGCGCCGGTCGAGATCAGCACCAGGTCAGCGTCGAAGGACTGCTCGCCGTCCGCGGTCTCGGCGATCACCCGTTCCGGTCCGTCGAGGCGACCACGTCCACGGACGACGTTGATGCCGTTCCTGCGGAGCCGATTCTCGATGTCGTCGGACTGGCGGTGCGCGAGACGGAGCACTCGTCGGTTGACGGCGGCGAGGTCGACGCTGACGTCGTCGGCATCCTCCAGCCCGAGGTCGCCCGAGTCCTGGGTGTCGGTCATGACCTCGGCCGTGGCGATCAAGGTCTTGGACGGTACGCAATCGGTCAGCACGGCCGAACCGCCCAAGCCGTCGGAATCGATCAGCGTGACGTCGCCGCCCAGTTGCTGGCCGACGAGCGCGGCCTCGTAACCGCCGGGTCCGCCGCCGATGATGAGGACCCGGTTCACGAGCGGAGCTTCTCGGGAGTGAGGAGCGATTCTGAACGACCCGCGGAGCCAGCGGGAAAGGAGCCGTGTCGTTCGGAATCGCGAACGAACGAGCGGGATGGGGCGGAGCTCGGGAACCCGGAGCGCGGAGCGCGACCATCCGACACGTTCATGGTCCGCATTGTTCCACCCGTCTTCGACCCCGCCCGCCGGGTGCGATGTTCGCGTAATCTGCCTGCCGTGCTGTACGCCGCGTACGGGAGCAATCTCGACCCCGAGCAGATGGCCCGGCGCTGTCCGCATTCACCGCTGCGCAGTACCGGCTGGTTGACCGACTGGCGGATCACGTTCGGCGGGGACGGCTGGGACGGCCCGCTGCCGACCCTCGCGGAGGAGAACGGCCATCAGGTCTTCGTGGCGCTCTACGACGTGACCGAGGCCGACGAGGCGTCGCTCGACGTCTGGGAGAGTGCGGACACCGAGCTCTACCGCAAGGTCCGGGTGCGGGTCGCCACCCTGGACGGCGAACAGACCGCCTGGGTGTACGTCCTGAACGACTTCGAGGGCGGCGTCCCGAGTGCCCGCAATCTCGGCATCCTGGCCGACGCCGCGGAGGTGGCCGGGGCCCCCGGCGACTACGTGGCCGAGTTGCGGGCGCGGCCGTGCAGCAGCGGCTGGTGAGCTGATCGCAATAGAGTCGCGATTGTGAGTGGGGATCCCAAGGAGCAAGCCGCCGTCGCGGCCGCAGCCCTGCGCGAGCGATTCGGGATCGAGCGACTCGACCTGGCGTTCGTCCTCGGCTCGGGCTGGGCCGCGGCCGCCGACGAACTCGGCGCACTGATCGGCGAGGTCCCGCTGGCCGAGGTGCCCGGCTTCAGTGCGCCCGCCGTCGCCGGGCACGGCGGCACCCTGCGGGTGGTGCGTACCCCGAACGGCAAGGTCGCCGCGATCTTCACCGGTCGAACGCACTACTACGAGGGCCGCGGCGTTGACGCCGTGGTGCACGGGGTCCGCACCGCGGCCGCCGCCGGGGCGACCGCGCTGGTCCTGACCAACGGGTGCGGTGGGCTCAACCGTGACTGGACGCCGGGTACACCCGTGCTGATCGCCGACCACCTCAACCTGAGCGGCGCCACCCCGCTGCGCGGTGCGACGTTCATCGACCTCACCGAGGCGTACTCCCGGCGGTTGCGCGCGCTGGCTCACGAGGTCGACCCCGGCCTGCCCGAGGGCGTGTACGCGCAGTTCCGCGGGCCTGCGTACGAGACTCCGGCCGAGGTGCGGATGGCCGGCACGCTCGGGGCGGATCTCGTGGGCATGTCGACCGCCCTGGAGACCATCGCGGCCCGCGAGGCCGGGCTGGAGGTGCTGGGCATCTCGCTGGTCACCAATCTGGCTGCCGGGATCTCGCCGGAGCCGCTGAGTCATCAGGAGGTCATCGAGGCGGGGCAACTGGCCCGGCGGAAGCTCACGAGCCTGCTCGCCGGACTCGCAGCGCGGCTGTGAACTCGACTGCGGCAGAGCTGCCGCTCGAACTGGCACGGGCGGTCGCGGCCTGGTCCGCGCAGGATCCGGACCCGGACACCCGGGCGGCGTTGGCGGACCTGCTGACCCGGGCCGCCGCCGGAGACACTGCGGCCCGGACCGAGATCGAGGACGCGTTCGGCGAGCGACTGGAGTTCGGTACTGCCGGTCTGCGCGGCGCCCTCGGGCCAGGACCCAATCGGATGAACCGCGTCGTGGTCGGACAGGCCGCCGCGGGCTTGGCGACCTATTTGCTCGATCAGGGACTTGGCGGCGGGCGGGTGATCGTCGGCTTCGACGCGCGCTTCAACTCCGACCGGTTCGCCGCCGACACGGCGGAGATCATGGCGGGCGCCGGTTTCGAGGCCCTGCTCGCCCCCGGGCCGCTGCCCACCCCCGTCCTGGCGTTCGGCATCCGGCACCTCGGCTGCGTGGCGGGGGCGGTGGTGACGGCGTCCCACAACCCACCGCAGGACAACGGGTACAAGGTGTACCTGGGCGACGGATCCCAGATCGTGCCTCCCGCCGACGCCGAGATCAGCGACCGGATCCTCGAGATCGCCAAGCACGATCTGGCCGACGTGCCACGCTCGACGTCGTACCGGGTCCTCGGCGGGGAGTTGGTCGAGGCCTACCTCGATCGGGCCGCGGGGCTGGTGCCGCCGGAGGCCCCGCGGGCGCTGGACTGGGTCTACACGCCGCTGCACGGAGTCGGCCGCGCCGTGGTCGACCAGGCCGTGGCGCGGAGCGGGTTCCGGCCGTCTCGGGTGGTCGCGGAGCAGGCCGAGCCCGACCCCCGCTTCCCGACGGTGTCGTTCCCCAATCCCGAGGAGCCGGGCGCCATCGACCTCGCCTTGGCCGTCGCTCGGGAGTCCGGTGCCGATCTGGTGGTCGCCAACGATCCGGACGCCGACCGGTGCGCGGTGGCCGCCGTGGTGGACGGCGACTGGCGGATGCTGAGCGGGGACGAGTTGGGTGCGTTGCTCGCTGACGACGCGCTGCGAGCCGGACGGCGCGGGACGTACGCCTGCTCGATCGTTTCCGGCTCGCTGCTGCAGACCCTCGCCGCGGCGCACGGGCAGCCGTTCGCGTACACGTTGACCGGCTTCAAGTGGATCGGGCGGGTGCCGGGGCTGGCGTTCGGCTACGAGGAGGCGATCGGGTACTGCGTCGACCCCGAGGCGGTGCCGGACAAGGACGGCATCACCGCGTTGTTGCGGGTGCTGGCGCTGGCCGCGGCGTTGAAGGCAGCCGGGCAGACCATCGCCGACCGGCTGGACGAGATCGCGCGGACCTACGGGGTGTTCGAGACCTCCCAGCTCTCGGTCCGGGTCTCCGACCTGTCGTTGATTGCCGCGGCCATGGCCCGGCTGCGCGCCCGACCGCCCGTGGAACTCGACGGTGAACCGGTCGAGGCCGTCGACCTCGCGGACGGCGCGAGTGTCGACGGTTCGGAACTGCCGCCGACCGACGGCGTCCTGATCAGCGGGCCGAGGCTCAAGGTCGTGGTCCGGCCGTCCGGCACCGAGCCGAAGCTGAAGTGCTACCTGGAAGTGCGGCGACCGCCGAGAGCCGACGACGTGCACGAGGCCCGGGCGGACGCCCGGGCCTCGTTGCGGCGGTTGCGGCTCGAGATGTCGACCGCCCTCGGCTTGTGATCAGTTGGTGTTCCGCCGGGCGGCCACCGCCGCCATCGGCACCAGGAAGGCGATCATCAGACCGACCACCAGGTTGAGGCCGCCGTACGCGATCTGGCTGTAGAGCCCCATCGACACGGTGAACGGCAGCAGGACCGCCAAGGCGATGCCCACGGCTGCGAGGGCTCCGTAGTACGCGGTCGGATGCGGCGCGACATGCAGCATGAGGTTGTACAGCGCGGAGGCGCCGATCACGATCGCCGCCGCGATGATCGCATACGTTCCGGCGCCCACCGGGACACTCACGTGCAGGATCCCGCCGATCAGCAACAGGCCGACCAGGGCCGCCATCGCCGTGATGGCGGCGGCCAGACCCGCGCCCACCCAGAAGCGGACGTGGTCGAGACCGGTGCGGTACGCCTCGACCGACGAGGTCGGCAGCACGGGCTGAGCTGGCTGGACCGGCTGGACCGGCTGGACCTGCTGGAACAGCGACGGGTCGACTGCGACCGGGCGGGTCGAGCTGTTGCTCTCGTAGTCGGCGGTGTGGTTTGCGTGGTCGGTCATCGGGCCGGCGTAGCGAGGGGTGGTGTTCATCGAACTCACTTCTTTCGAGGTTCCGCGTCGGCTGCGGTTGGTTGGTTGGTGCCGGCGACAACTTCACTGTCCCGCGAGGAGCGACCCCCCGGGATCGACCGGTTGGCCGAACCACCGGGTGAAGCGGGGATCCCCCGATCGGTGGATCCCGCCGCAGCCCCGAGCCGCGTTTTCCAACCAAACGCGAGTTCCGCGGCCCGCCGAGCCGCATTTTCCAACCAAACGCGACTCCCGTGCGACCTTGACAGGCAAGCCGTAACTTGCCTAACATCGCAGGCGTGGGCGATGTCTACAAGGCGCTCGCCGACCCGACCCGAAGGGCGATCCTCGACGAACTGACCGAGCGCGACGGTCAGACCCTGTTCGAGATCTGCTCCCGCCTGACCATGAAGTACGGGCTGGGCTCGACCCGCCAGGCCATCTCGCAGCACCTCGCCGTGCTCGAGGAGGCCGGCCTCGTGCACACCCGTCGGGACGGCCGCTACAAGTTCCACCACCTCGACACGGCTCCGCTGGAAGACATCCCGCGACGGTGGCCGGCACGGAAGGATCCCCTATGAAGATCAACCTGACCAGCGTCCTCGTCGACGATCAGGCTCGGGCCCTGGCGTTCTACACCGACGTGCTCGGTTTCCTACCCAAGGTCGACGTACCCCTCGGCGAGGACCGCTGGCTCACCGTCGTGTCACCCGAGGACCCCGACGGCACCGAGCTGCTGCTCGAGCCCTCCGGCCACCCGGCCGCCGGGCCGTTCAAGGAGGCCCTCGTCGCCGACGGCATCCCGTACACGTCCTTCGCCGTCGACGACGTCCAGGCCGAACACGAACGGCTGGTCGCACTCGGCGTCCGATTCACGCAGCCGCCGACCTCGATGGGCACCATCACCACCGCCGTCTTCGACGACACCTGCGGCAACCTCATCCAGATAGCCGCCACGCACTAACTGCCGTTGCGCTCGCGGTGCCGGCAGCCCGGCCAGCAGCATGGCCGACCCTGCCCCTCGGCCAACTCCTCCAGGGTCCGGCGGATACGGCGTTCCCGCGTGCTCTCCTGCTTGGCCTCCTCGACCCAGCAGATGAACTCGTTGCGGCCCAGCGGTGTGGTGTCCTTCCAGGCCGCGCGGGCCGCGGTGTCCCCGACGAGTGCCTCGCGCAGGTCAGCGGGCAGCTTGTGCACCACCCCTCCGGGCAAGCGTTGGCTGGTCACAGCACCCACGGTACGAGTGAGCCGAGTACTGGGTAAGTCCCTACTCTGAACTCACGTGCACGACTTACCCAATCCCGACCCGCTTCGGCCGCCATGGACATCGTGAGTGGTACGGGCCCGCTTACGCTCGGCAGCGTGCGCCACGGATACACGAATGTCACCACCCGGGCGGGGTCCGTGGTGACCAAATCGTACGCGGGTCCACGGGCAGCGTCCCGAGCCCAGACCGAACGTCGGGCCCTCACCTCCCTGGTCGACCTCCTGCCCCTGCCGGCCGTAGTCGGATTCGACGCCGACTCGCTCATGACGGAATTCGTGACCGGACGCCACGGGCAGGATCTGATCGACGACGGCTTGGCCGCCGAGGTGCTGCCTGCCTGCGGACGATTCCTGCAGCGGTTGCACGCCATCGATCCCCGCGCGGTCTTCGCCGACACGGCGGACGGCGTGATCGTGCACGGCGACTTCGGTCCGAACAACGTGCTCTTCGCCCGCGATCAGGTGCGGATCACCGCCGTCGTCGACTGGGAGTTCTGCCACCCAGGAGATCCCGTGGAGGATCTCGCCTGGTGCGAATGGATCGTCCGCACCCATCACCCCGCGGCGGCCGCGAACCTCCCCGGCTTCTTCGAGGCGTACGGCTGGACGCCCAGCTGGCCGGAACGCCGAGCGGCCATGCTGCACCGCTGTGCCGAGCTGGAGCGGTTCTGTCGCGACTGGGATCCGCACGGCGCGGGAATCACGCTCTGGGTCGGCCGGGCCGCGCAGACCGCGGACTGGCTGGAGTAGACGCACGTCGCGCCAGGTCGGCACAATGTGGCTCTCAGGGCGGCTTTCACGCTATGATCTCCGGCATCTGCTCCATTGTGCGGGATGATCTCTCGCCTGGCGCCGACCAGATCCACCAGAGCCGACAAGACCCCAAGGAGGCGACATGGCGACCATGCGCGTACGACCCGATCAGGTGCACGAGGTGCTCAGCCGACACGTGCTGACCGACGGCATGAAGCTGGTCCTCGACCTGCAGCGCAGCTCCGGTTGCCGGCTCGTGGACGCCCGCGACGGCCGGCGCTTCCTGGACATGTACACGTTCTTCGCATCCTCCCCTCTCGGCGTCAACCCGCCGGCTCTCGTGGACGATCCCGAGTTTCTCGCCGAGATCGCCGCGATCGCTGTGAACAAGCCGGCGAACCCCGACGTCTACAGCACCGCGTACGCCGAGTTCGTGGCCACCTTCGCCCGGGTGCTCGGCGATCCGGACCTGCCGCACCTGTTCTTCGTCGAGGGCGGTGCGCTCGCCGTGGAGAACGCACTCAAGGTCGCGTTCGACTGGAAGAGCCAGCACAACGAGCGGGCCGGCCGCAGCCCCGAACTCGGCACCAAGGTGCTGCATCTGTCCAAGGCGTTCCACGGCCGCAGTGGGTACACCCTGTCGCTGACCAACACCGAGCCCAACAAGACCGCCCGGTTCCCGAAGTTCGACTGGCCGCGGATCGACGTCCCGGCGATCAGCTTCCCCCTCGCCGATCACCTCGACGAGGTCGCCGCGGCCGAGGACCGGGCACTGGCCCAGGCCCGGCAGGCGTTCGCGGACCACCCGCACGACATCGCCGCGTTCATCGCCGAACCGATCCAGGGTGAGGGCGGCGACAACCACCTGCGGCCGGAGTTCTTCGCCCGGATGCGCGAGCTCGTGCACGGATGCGACGCGCTGATGATCTTCGACGAGGTGCAGACCGGCGGCGGCACCACCGGCACCGCGTGGGCGTACCAGCAACTGGGCGTGACGCCCGACATCGTCGCGTTCGCGAAGAAGGTCCAGGTCGGCGGCATCATGGCCGGCGGCCGGGTCGACGAGATCGCGGACAACGTGTTCGCCCGCTCGGGCCGGATCAACTCGACCTGGGGCGGCGGGCTTGACCGACATGGTGCGCTCCCGCCGGATCCTGGAGGTCATCGAGGCGGAGGGTCTGATCGAGCGCGCCCAGCCGATGGGCGCCCATTTCGTCGCTCGGCTCACCGAGCTCGCCGCGGAGCACGAGCTGATCACCAACGTCCGCGGCCGCGGCCTGTTCGTGGCCTGCGATCTGCCCAGCACCGCGCTGCGCGATGAGGTGCTCGAGAACCTGCGCGAGTCAGAGGGCGTTCTTGCCCTGGGCTGCGGACCGCGCTCGCTCCGTTTCCGTCCCGCCCTCACCGTGCGCGAAGATGACATCGACGAAGCGACGGCGGCCCTCGGCCGGGTCGTCGCCCGACTCGACGTAGGAGCGAAGGAACTCGTGTCATGACGCCCGATCGCGTTCGCCTCGAACCGAGCTGATGCCGATGGCGGCATCGCCTTCGGACGCCCTCGACGCGCACTTGCGGCAAGCCCTGCTGGGACTTTCGACGTCGACCCCTGAGCCCGCGGGCCCGAGTCTCGATCTCGCCGCGCTGTTCCGGGCTCAGGCGATGAGTCGCCACCTCGACTTCGCGGCCCGCCGGCTCCAAGCCGCGGGCGAGGGGTTCTACACGATCGGCTCGGCCGGGCACGAGAGCAACGCGATGGTCGCGCTGGCGCTGCGTCCCAGCGATCCGGCACTGCTGCACTACCGCTCGGGCGGGTTCTACTGCGCCCGCGCCGGTCAGGTTCCCGGGTCAACGCCGATCCGGGACGTGCTGCAGGGGCTGATGGCCCTGGCCGACGAACCGATCGCGGGTGGCCGGCACAAGGTGTTCGGGCACGCGGGCCTCGCGATCATCCCGCAGACCTCCACCGTCGCCTCGCATCTGCCGCGCGCCGTCGGCCTGGCGCTCGCGCTGGCCCGGGCCCGGCGGCTCGGGATCGAGCCGGAATGGCCGGAAGACGCGGTCGTGGTCTGCTCCTTCGGGGACGCGTCGGCGAACCACTCCACCGCCACCGGGGCGATCAACACCGCCCTCAACGCCGCCTTCCGTGGCCTCGGCGTCCCGGTGCTGTTCGTCTGCGAGGACAACGGCCTGGGCATCTCGGTGCCGACGCCGCGCGGCTGGATCGAGCATGCGTACGGGTCCCGGCCCGGACTCGACTATGTCGCCGTCAACGGCGACGATCCGATCCACGCCTGGCCGGCGATCGTGGCGCTCGCGGACCGGATCCGGCGCACCCGCCGGCCGGGCTTCCTGCACCTACGGAGCGTACGGTTCCTGGCCCACGCCGGCAGCGACGCCGAGATCAGCTACCGGACCGCCAAGCAGATCTCGGCCGACTACGCCCGGGATCCCTTGCTGGGTACGGCTCGGGCGCTGTCCGCCGCAGGCTCGTCGGGGCCCGATCTGATCGCGACGTACGACCAACTGGGGGCCGAGGTAGAACGGACGACCAGCGAGCTCACCGGCGGTGGCCGGCTGGCCTCTGCCGAGGCGGTACTAGCCCCGCTCGCACCCCGGCGGCCGGCCCGGGTCGCCGCCCTCGCGGCCAGCTTCCGCGGCGAGACGAGGCCCGCGCCCCGCACGCTAGCCGAAGCCATCAACGCCACCCTGGGCGAGATCCTGGCCGCCGAGCCGCGCACGCTGGTCTTCGGCGAGGACGTCGGCGTCAAGGGCGGGGTGTACGGCGTGACCGGTGGACTCGCCCGCCGGTTCGGCGCCGCCCGCGTCTTCGACACCCTGCTGGACGAGCAGTCGATCCTCGGGCTCGCCCTCGGCGCGGGCCTCGCGGGTCTGGTGCCGATCCCCGAGGTGCAGTACCTCGCTTACCTGCACAACGCCGAAGATCAACTGCGCGGGGAGGCGGCGACCCTCTCGTACTTCTCCTCGGGCCGGTACCGGAATCCGCTGGTGCTGCGGTTGCCGGGATTGGCGTACCAGAAGGGATTCGGCGGCCACTTCCACAACGACAACGGTCTCGCCGTGCTGCGGGACATCCCGGGACTGATCATCGCGTGCCCAGCGCGGGCCGACGACGCCGCCGCCCTGCTGCGGAGCTGTGTCGCCGCCGCGGCGTGCGACGGTTCGGTCGCCGTGATCGTCGAGCCGATCGCGCTCTACCACGCCCGCGACCTGCACTCCCCCGGCGACGGCGGCTGGCTGGCCGGCGACCACGAACGTCAGGTCGCCCTCGGGGAATCCCGGTCGTATCCGCCGGACGGCGACCCGGACCTGCTCATGATCACGTTCGGCAACGGGGTGCCGATGAGTCTGCGGGTGGCCCGCCGGCTGGCGGTCAACGGCATCCGGGCCGAGGTGCAGGACCTGCGCTGGCTGGCTCCACTGCCGGCGGCGGAGATGGTCGCCGCCGCCCGCCGGGTCGGTCGGGTCCTGGTCGTAGACGAGACCCGGCGCACGGGCGGGGTCGGCGAGGCGGTCCTCGCCGGGTTGGTGGAACAGCAGTTCACCGGCCCGATGGCCCGGGTGGCGAGTGCGGATTGTTTCGTACCGTTGGGTCCGGCGGCCGGGCACGTGCTGTTGAGTGAGAACGAGATCGAGAAGGCCGCGATGACCCTCACGGCCCGAGAGAGGATCGACCATGAGAAGCCGGCATGAGTAGACCACGGCAGACCCCGCTCGGGCTGCTCGGCGTCGACCACCTGCTCAGCGCCGAGGAGCGCGACATCCAGTCCGCCGTCCGCGCCTTCGTGGACGAGCGGGTCCGGCCGCGGATCGCCGACTGGTACGAGAACGGCGAGATCGACCTGGCCCTCGCCCGGGAGGCCGGCGAGCTGGGACTGCTCGGCATGCACCTCAACGGGTACGGCTGCGCCGGCACCAATGCGGTCTCCTACGGCCTCGCCTGCCTGGAGCTGGAGGCCGGCGACTCCGGTGTCCGCAGTCTGGTGTCGGTCCAGGGATCGCTGGCCATGTTCGCGATCTGGAAGTTCGGCAGCGAGGAGCAGAAGCAGACCTGGCTGCCCCGGATGGCGGCCGGCGAGGCCCTCGGTTGCTTCGGCCTGACCGAGGCCGACTTCGGGTCCAACCCCGGGGGGATGCGGACCAGTGCCAAGCGGGACGGCGACGACTGGGTGCTCAACGGCAGCAAGATGTGGATCACCAACGGATCGGTCGCCGACGTCGCGGTGGTCTGGGCGCGGACGGACGAATTCGAAGGGGCCAAAGGGATCCGCGGCTTCGTCGTGCCGACCGACAGCGCGGGTTTCTCCGCCCCCAAGATCACCAAGAAGCTGTCCCTGCGGGCCTCGATCACCTCCGAACTCGTGTTCGAGGACGTCCGGCTACCCGCCGACGCGGTCCTACCCGAGGTGGTCGGGCTCCGCGGACCGCTGTCCTGCCTCAGCGAGGCCCGGTTCGGCATCGTGTTCGGCGCACTCGGCGCCGCCCGGGACTGCCTGGACACCGCGATCGAGTACGCCGGCACCCGCGAGGTGTTCAACCGGCCGCTGTCGTCGTACCAGTTGACCCAGGCCAAGCTCGCCGACATGACGCTGGAGCTGCAGAAGGGTTTCCTGCTGGCGCTGCATCTCGGCCGGCTCAAGGACGAGCACCGGCTGCGGCCCGAGCAGGTCAGTCTGGGCAAGTTGAACAACGTCCGGGAGGCGCTCGGCATCGCCCGCGAGTGCCGGACCATCCTCGGCGCCAGCGGGATCACCGCCGAGTACCCGGTGCTCCGCCACGCCAACAATCTGGAGTCGGTGCTGACCTACGAGGGCACCTCCGAGGTGCACCAGCTCGTGATCGGGCAGGCGCTGACCGGCGAGTCCGCCTTCAGCTGAGCGCCGACGCCGGACCGTCAGGGGTGGCCGCTACCGTGCGGCTGTGACCCGAGAGGTGGGCTGGGAACAGGTCCGGGCTCGTCGGTTGACCCGGCACGGGCTGGTCGACGGCGCGCTGGGCTCGGCAACGGAGGCGGCCCGGGCGCTGTGTGGCGTACACGCCCAGGTCATGACCGCCGCGGAGATCTCGGTCGCGATCCGACTCGACGGCGTCCGGTGCGCCGACGTGCGGGCGACGTTGTGGGACGAGCGGACTCTGGTGAAGACGTTCGGGCCGCGGGGCACGGTGCACCTGCTGGCCACCGAGGATCTGCCGCTGTGGTGCGGGGCGCTGTCGGCCGTTCCCGTACCCACGCCGTCGTCGGCGGTACTGAGCCCGGCGCAGACCGATCTCGTGGTCGCTGCCGTCCGGGATGCCCTCGCCGAGGCGCCGCAGCCGCTCACCATGGACGAACTGAGCGCCGAGGTGGTCACCCGGACGGGGAGTTGGGCCGCTGACCCGGTGATTCCCGCATTTCAGGGCGCCTGGCCGCGCTGGCGGCGGGCGATCCAGACGTCGGCTCATCGGGGTGCCCTGGTCTTCGGCCCGCCGCGGGGTCGCGTCGTGACCTTCATCAGCCCGCAGACCTGGCGGGCCGACTTCACCGTCGCCGACGCCGACCAAGCCCTCCGCTGGTTGTTGCATTCCTATCTCCGTAGCTATGGCCCGGCCCGGCCGGGTGACTACGCCCGCTGGCTCTCCACCACGCCCGGGTGGGCCGCGCAGCAGTTCGACGCCGCCGCGGCGGAGCTGGCCGAGATCGAGTTGGCGGGCGAGCGCAGCTGGCTGTCGGCGGACGATGTCGCGAGCGGAACCCCCCACCCCGAGCTCGGCGGCATCCGGCTACTGCCCTACTTCGACAACTACGCCGTCGCCAGCCACCCCCGCACGCTGCTGTTCCCCGGCCGCGCGGCCGACCGGGCGCTCCGATCCGGACAAGCGGGCGTCTATCCGGTGCTGCTGCGCGACGGGGAGGTCGCGGGGGTCTGGCACCGCAAGTCCGCCGGTCGCCGCGCCACCGTCACGGTCGAGCCGCTCGGCAAGCTCGCTGCCGGCGAGCGTCGAGCCCTGCAGTCCGAAGTCGAGCGGCTGGCGTACGTCACCGCCACGCCCACCGTCCTCGTCGTCGGCCCGGTCACGGTCGGCCCGCATGCCTGAGTCACGTCGGCGCCCGATCACTCCGCCGGATGATCACGGTCTCACCATCATTGAGGGCGCCATCCTGACCGGCGCGCGCCGAGGAGTGGTGCGTTGCGCTGCGGTCGACGGCGTACGACAGGACGCTCGCGCCGACGAAGATCACTTGCCCAGCGCCGACTTCCGAATCAGTTGATCATTCTCGAGTTCGGCGGCGAGGTCTATGGCTCGATCGAGAGGTACCGCGCCGCCGCCCAGGTCGAAGGTTGGGGTACGGAACTCGCCAGTGGTCCGCCGCGTCCGCAGCCCGGCCACGATGGCTTGGTTCACCGCCGCTGTGAAGGTGAGGTTCCGCTCGCGCATCAGCCGCTGGACGAATTCCTCAGCCTCGGAATCGAGGATGATCCTTGCGCGCATGGCTGCATCATCCAGCACCGGCTGACGTCGGGCCGACGCTATTCAGCAAGCAGGTCCGCGACGACCTTCCCGACGGCATCGACCTCGATCAGGAAGCCGTCGTGGCCGTAGCGGGAGTTGATCACCTGCAGCGGCCCGGCGGTCGCGATGCCAGCCGCAAGCCGGCCTCTGCGCCAGCGGATAGAGCCGGTCGGAGTCGATGCCGGCCACCACGGTCCGGGCGGTGATCCGCCCGAGCGCCGCCTCGACCCCGCCGCGGCCGCGGCCGACGTCGTGGCTGTTCATCGCCTCGGTCAAGACGACGTACGAGCCCGCGTCGAACCGGCCGACCAGCTTGCGCCCGTGGTGGTCGAGGTAGCTCTCGACCGCGTACCGGCCGCCGTCTGGAACCGACTCCCCGGCCTGCTCCGCCCGGCCGAAGCGGATCGCCAGCTCCTCCGCCGACCGGTACGTCACGTGGGCGATCCGCCGGGCCACCGCGAGCCCGCCGACCGGCCCGGCCCGGACCGTCGAAGTCGCCGCCCGCCCACGCCGGGTCGGCGCGGATCGCCCGGGTCTGGGCCCGGCACCAGGCGATCTGGTCCGCCGAGGCCGCCGCGGTGGTCGCCAGCACCAGCATCCGCTCGACCCGCTCGGGTGCCGTCACCGCCCACTCCACGCGCCCGCATCCCGCCCACCGAGCCGCCGAGCACCAGCGCCCACCGGTCGATCCCGAGGGCGTCGGCCAGGACCATCTCGGCGGCGACCTGGTCGCGGGTGGTGATCCGCGGGAAGCGCGACCCCCACGGCCGCCCGTCCGGGCCGCCGATCGCCGGGCCGGTCGTGCCCTGGCAGCCGCCGAGCATGTTGGGCGCGACCACGAACCAGCGGTCGGTGTCGAGCCACCCGCCCGGGCCGATCAGCGTGCCCCACCAGCCCGGCGTCGGGTGCCCGGGTCCCGCCGACCCGACGACGTGGCTGTCGCCGGTCAGGGCGTGCAGCACCAGCACCGCGTTGTCGCGGGCGGGCGACAGCTCGCCCCAGGTCTCGTACGCCACCCGCACCTCGGGCAGCGGCTCCGGCGCCCACTCCAGGGGCAGCGACCCGATGCTCGGCGAACTGCCGGTCGCCGACCGGGTCGCCCAGGCTTGCCAGGCCGGGGATTCAGGCCTCCTTGGCGGCCCGGAACCCGGCGTCGAGGTCGGCCAGGATGTCGTCGATGTGCTCGATGCCCGACCGCGAGGCGCACCAGGCCCGGGCGTGACCCCGGTGGTCGCCTGCTCCGCCGGACTCAGCTGGCTGTGCGTGGTCGAGGCCGGGTGGATCACCAGCGAGCGGACGTCGCCGATGTTGGCCACGTGGCTGTGCAGCTCGAGCGCGTTGACGAACCGCTTGCCCGCCTCGATGCCGCCCTTGATCTCGAAGGCCAGCACCGCCCCGGCGCCCTTGGGGGCGTACTTCTGGCCGAGTTCGTACCACGGGCTGCTCGGCAGGCCGGCGTAGGCGACGCTCTCGACCTCGTCGCGGGCGGTCAGCCACTCGGCCACCTGCTGGGCGTTGGCGACGTGCCGCTCGATCCGCAGGCTCAGCGTCTCCAGCCCCTGGGCGATCAGGAACGCGTTGAACGGCGACGCGGCCGGCCCGAGGTCGCGCAGCAGCTGCACCCGGGCCTTGAGGATGAAGGCGAGGTTGGCGCCCAGCGCGCTGCCGACGCCGAGGTCGCGGGCGTAGCGCAGGCCGTGGTAGCTCGGGTCGGGCTCGTTGAAGCTGGGGAACTTCTCCGGGTCGGCGGCGTAGTCGAACCGGCCGCCGTCGACGATCACGCCGCCGATGGCGGTGCCGTGGCCGCCGAGGTACTTGGTCGCCGAGTGCACGACGATGTCGGCGCCCCACTCGAGCGGCCGGATCAGGTACGGCGTGGCCACCGTGTTGTCGACGATCAGCGGCACGCCGGCCTCGTGGGCCACGGCGGCGACCTCCTCGATGTCGAGCATGTCCTGCTTCGGGTTGGAGATCGTCTCGGCGAAGAAGGCCTTGGTGTTCGGCCGGACCGCCGCGCGCCACGAGTCGAGGTCGTCGGGGTCGTCGACGAAGGTGACCTCGATGCCCAGCTTGGGGAAGGTGTAGTGGAACAGGTTGTACGTGCCGCCGTACAGGCTCGGGCTGCTGACGATGTGGTCGCCCGCCTCGGCCAGGTTGAGCAGCGCCAGCGTCTCCGCCGACTGCCCGGACGCGGTCAGCAGCGCGCCGACGCCGCCCTCCAGCGACGCGAGCCGCTTCTCCACCACGTCGTTGGTCGGGTTCATGATCCGGGTGTAGATGTTGCCGAACTCCTTGAGCGCGAACAGGTTCGCGGCGTGGTCGGTGTCGTTGAAGACGTACGACGTGGTCTGGTAGATCGGCAGCGCCCGCGCTCCGGTCGCGGAGTCGGGCTCCTGGCCGGCGTGGATCTGACGGGTCTCGAAGGACCAATTCTGGCTCATGAGCAGCAACCTAATGGCGCCCTTTCCCGATTTCCGGGTGTCTCAGTAGGCAATCCATTCAGCTGGGAGCCGTCCTTTTCCACGCCGGCGGATGACCTCGATCCCAGTAGCTGAGGGCGCTCAAAATGGGCGCGATCGACCGCTCGGGCCTACGGGGATCACGCTGGTACGCGGTCGCCAGATCCACCGGAACTCAACCGGAATCCAGCCGCAGTTAGAGTGCGGCATGACCACGTTCGCCCTGATCGGGAGCGGCTGGCGGGCGCGGATGTTCCTCGACGTGGCGGGCGCGCTGGACACGGTCCACTGCGGCGGGATGGTGGTGCGGACGTCGCGCCCCACACCGGTGCCGTCCTTCACGTCCCTGGCCGACTGCCTGCGCGAGCTGCGTCCCGATTTCGTGCTCGTCACCACCCCGCGCGCCGTCACCCCTGCGGTCATCGTCGAGGCGGTCGACCGGGGGGTGCCGGTGCTGGCGGAGACCCCACCGGCCGCCGATCTCGCCGGGCTCCGGTCGTTGTGGTCCAGGGTGGGTGATTCGGGCCTGGTGCAGGTGGCCGAGCAGTACCTGCTGATGCCCTCGCATGCCGCCCGGGCCGCCGTCGTCGCCCGCGGCGTGATCGGCTCCCCGACCCAGGTCCAGGTCTCCTCGACCCAGCAGTACCACGCGGTCTCCTTGATCCGCGGCCTGCTCGGCGCCGGCCGCGGACCGGTCGCGGTGCGGGCCTCCCGGTTCAGCGCACCCCTGGTCAGTCCCTTGAGCAGGGCCGGCTGGACCGATGACGAGGAGCCCCATCCGACGACGACCACGATCGCCACCCTCGATTTCGGCGACGGACGTTCGGGGGTCTACGACTTCACCGAGCAGCAGACGCGCAACCAGCTGCGAGCTCGACGGCTGACGGTGCGCGGATCGGCCGGGGAGCTGCACGACGATCACGTCGTACGGATGACCGGCCCCCGCTCCCTGGTCCGCACCCCGCTCGTTCGTCGGCAAACCGGCCATGACCTCGATCTCATCGGGTACGACACCGAGCACATCGCCTTCGACTCCGAGATCGTGTACCGCAACCCCTACATCGGGCACCGCTGGATGGACGAGGAGATCGCCATGGCCAGCCTGCTGGAACGCACGGCGGCGTGGGTACGAGGCGAGGGGCCGCCGCCCTATCCGCTGGCCGAGGGCGCCCAGGACCAGCAGATCGCGCTGGCCATCGAGGAGTCGGCCGACACCGACCGCACCGTCGTCACCTCCACCGAGGCCTGGAGCGAGGAGCCTCGCGGCCGGGCCCTCAAGGACTAACGGCACTACGATCAATCCATGACGACGACCGTCCCGCTCCCGGCCCATCTGGAGGACGCGGTCCGGACCGAGACGTCGCTCAAGCGGTTCCTGCACGGCCTCCCCGGCGTCGATCCGGTCGGGGTCGAGGAACGGGCCGCGGGCCTGGCCACCCGGTCCATCAAGAAGGCGTCGAAGCTGGCCGCCATCGATCTCGCCATCTCGATGGTCGACCTGACCACTCTGGAGGGCGCCGACACTCCCGGCAAGGTACGCAACCTAGCCCGCAAGGCGTTGCGGCCCGATCCGGACCATCCCGACACCCCACCGACCGCGGCGATCTGCGTCTATCCCGACATGGCGGCGATCGCGGTCGAGGAGGTCCGGGGATCGACGGTCAAGGTCGCCGCCGTCGCCACCGCGTTCCCGGCCGGGCGGTCCAGCCTCGAGGTGAAACTGGCCGACACGGCGCTCGCGGTGGACGCCGGGGCGGACGAGATCGACATGGTGATCGACCGCGGAGCTTTCCTGGCCGGCCGCTACGGCATCGTCTTCGAGCAGATCCAGCGGGTCAAGGCGGCCTGCGGCACGGCCCGGCTCAAGGTGATCCTGGAGACCGGTGAGCTCGCCACGTACGACAACGTCCGGCGGGCCTCCTGGCTCGCCCTGCTCGCGGGCGGTGACTTCATCAAGACCTCGACCGGCAAGGTCGCCCCCGCCGCGACCCTGCCGGTCACCCATGTGATGCTGCAGGCGGTGAAGGACTGGAAGACCCAGACCGGCGAGCAACGCGCGGTCAAACCGGCCGGCGGGATCCGTACCAGCAAGGACGCGATCCGTTATCTGGTGGCGGTGCACGAGGTCGCCGGTCCGGCCTGGCTCGACCCGTACTACTTCCGCTTCGGGGCGTCGTCGGTGCTGAACGACCTGATCATGCAGCGCCGCACCCAACTGACCGGTCACTATTCCGGTCCCGACTACGTGACCGTCGACTGAGGAGGTCTCACCCATGATCGACTGGGACTACGCGCCCGCACCCGAGTCCGCCACCACCGCCGCGATCAAGGACCGCTACCTGCCCTATGTCGACGGCACCTTCGTCGAGGGCAACGGCGAGGACCTGGACAGCATCAACCCCGGCACCGGGGAGAAGCTGACCACGATCTCCACGGTCGACGACGAACGACATCGACCGCGCGGTCAAGGCGGCCCGCAGGGCTTACGACGGAGCCTGGTCGGCGATGAGTGGCGCCGAGCGCGGCAAGTACCTGTTCCGGATCGCCCGCGGCATCGCCGAGCGCGCCCGCGAGCTCGCCGTGGTCGAGACCCTCGACAACGGCAAGCCGATCAAGGAGACCCGCGACTTCGACGTGCCGACCGCAGCCCAGCACTTCTTCTACCACGCCGGTTGGGCGGACAAGCTGCAGCATCTGGGGCTCGGCCCTGCCCCCGCTTCGCTGGGGGTCGCCGGCCAGGTCATCCCCTGGAACTTCCCGCTGCTGATGGCGTCCTGGAAGATCGCGCCGGCCCTGGCGGCGGGCAACACAGTGGTGATCAAGCCGGCCGAGACCACGTCGGTGTCGATCCTGGTGCTCGCCGAGATCATCGCCGACGCCGACCTGCCGCCCGGCGTGGTGAACATCGTGCCCGGCGCCCGCGAGGTCGGCCGGACCCTGGTCGAGCACCCGGGTCTGGACAAGGTCGCCTTCACCGGGTCCACCGCGGTCGGCCGCGGGATCGCGAAGTTCCTGGCCGGTACCGGGCGCAAGATCACCCTGGAGTTGGGCGGCAAGGGCGCCAACATCGTCTTCGACGACGCCGCCCAGGACCAGGCGATCGAGGGCATTGTCAACGGCATCTTCTTCAACCAGGGCCAGGTCTGCTGCGCCGGCTCCCGACTGCTGGTCCAGGAGTCGATCGCCGAGGAATTCCTCGCCAAACTGAAGGACCGGGTCGAGACCCTGCGGGTCGGCGATCCACTGGACAAGAACACCGATGTCGGAGCGATCAACTCTGCCGAGCAGCTCAAGCGGATCACCACCCTGCGCGACGCGGGAATCGACGAGGGCGCCGAGGTGTGGGCGTCGTCTTGTCCCCTGCCCCGCAATGGTTTCTACCTCTCGCCGACGATCTTCACCAACGCCACCCCGGCGATGCGGATCGCCCGGGACGAGATCTTCGGCCCGATCCTTGCCGCGATGACGTTCCGGACCCCGGACGAGGCGCTCGCCAAGGCCAACAACTCCGCGTACGGACTCTCGGCCGGGGTCTGGACCGAGAAGGGTTCGCGGGCGATGGGCATGGCCGCCGGGCTGAAGGCCGGGGTCATCTGGGACAACACGTTCAACAAATTCGACCCGGCCGCGAGCTTCGGGGGGTATCAGGAGTCCGGCTACGGCCGCGAGGGTGGCCCGTCGGGGATGGCGGCCTACCTGCACACCGACGACGAGGCGGTTCGCGCGTGACTCATCTCGCCGTCCCCAAGACGTACAAGCTCTACCTCGGCGGCAAGTTCCCGCGGTCGGAGTCCGGCCGGACGTATGTGGTCCGGGACGCCGAGGACGGGTTCCTGGCCAATGCGGCCCAGGCCTCCCGCAAGGACGCGCGGGATGCGGTCGCGGCCGCCCGCAAGGGCGCCTCGACGTGGGCCGCGGCGACCCCGTACAACCGGGGTCAGGTCATCTACCGGGTCGCGGAGATGCTCGAAGGCCGGCGGGCCCAGTTCGTCGAACTGCTCGTGGCCAGCACCGGGGCCACCGCGAGGGCCGCCACCGCGGAGGTGGAGGCCGCGGTCGACCGGCTGGTGCACTACGCCGGCTGGACCGACAAGCTGCCCGCCGTCTTCGGCAGCTCCAACCCGGTGTCCGGGCCGTTCTTCTCCTACTCCACGCCGGAGCCGACGGGGGTCGTGGCGATCTTCGCGCCGCCCGGCGCCCCGCTGCTCGGGCTGGTGTCCGTACTGGCTCCCGTGCTGGCCGGCGGCAACGCCGCGGTGCTGGTCGCCGCCGAGGCTGACCCGTGTGTGGCGATCACCTTCGCCGAGGTGCTGGTCACGTCCGACGTGCCCGGCGGGGTGGTCAACGTGCTGACCGGATCGGCGGCCGAGATCGGCCCCCACCTGGCGGCCCACGCCGACGTCAACGCTCTCGACCTGACCGGGGTCGACGCCGAACTCCGGGTGGATCTGGCGCAGCGCGCCGCCGAAACGCTCAAGCGGGTGTACCTGCCGGCCGGCGAACCCGACTTCACCGGGGCGCCCGGCACCGCCCGGCTCCGGGCCTTCTTGGAGATCAAGACGGTCTGGCACCCCGTCGGAGCACTCTCCCTCGCGGGCGGCACCGCGTACTGAGGCCGCCCACCGACCCGACGTGTCAGACACGGTAAATCCGGCCCTCCTGCTGACGTGTCGGGCAGCAAAGCGGGTGGCGATCATCGGCAGGGATGGCACACTCGGCGCGTGACCAGTCGCGTCGACCATGGGCGGCGGATCGCCTACCAGGGCGAGCCAGGCGCCAATTCCCACCTCGTGTGCAAACAGCACTACCCCGACTGGCTGGCGGTGGCGTGCGCATCGTTCGAGGACGTGTTCGCGGCGGTGGAGAACTCCGAGGCCGAGCTGGCGATGATCCCGATCGACAATTCGATCGCCGGCCGGGTGGCCGACATCCACCACTTCCTCCCCACGTCGGGCCTGCACATCATCGCCGAGCACTTCCTGCGGATCCGCTTCCACTTGATGGGAGTGCCGGGGTCGTCCATCGAGACGATCGAGACGGTGCACAGCCACGTGCACGCCCTCGGGCAGTGCCGCAAGATCATCAAACGGCACGGCTGGACCCCGGTGATCGCCGGCGACACCGCCGGCGCCGCCCGCGAGATCGCCGACTCCGTCGACGTGACCCAGGCCGCGATCTCCCCACCGCTGGCCGCCGAGATCTACGGCCTCGAGGTGCTCGCGACCGACATCGAGGACGAGGAGCACAACACCACCCGCTTCGTCGTGCTGTCGCCGGACTACGTCGAGGCACCGGCCGGCAACGGACCGGTGGTGACCAGCTTCATCTTCAACGTACGCAACCTCCCGGCCGCGCTCTACAAGGCACTCGGCGGCTTCGCCACCAATGGCGTGAACATGACCAAACTGGAGTCCTACATGGTGGGCGGCGAGTTCACCGCGACCCAGTTCCTCGCCGAGGTCGACGGCCACCCCGACGACGCCGGCCTGGCCAACGCGCTCGAGGAACTGAGCTTCTTCACCACCGAGGTCAAGATCATGGGGGTGTACCCCGCCGATCCGTACCGGACAAAGGAAAACACCTAGTCACGCTATGGATCGGCCGACCCGGTCATCCGCCCGTAACGAGAAACCTTGTATGGTCAGGCATGGCCCACTCCGCAGCTGAGGACATCCTCGAGCACAGCGAACTCAAACGCTCGATCACCGCCCGGCAGCTCTACTTCTACGTGGTCGGCGACGTCCTCGGCTCGGGCATCTACGTGCTCGTCGGTCTGGTGGCCGCCGCCGTCGGTGGCGCCTTCTGGATGGCCTTTCTGGCCGGCGTGGCGGTCGCCGCCATCACCGGCCTCGCCTACGCCGAGCTGGTCACCAAGTACCCGCAGGCGGCCGGCGCTTCGCTCTACATCAACAAGGCCTTCCGCAGCCCACTCCTCACGTTCTTCATCACCATCTGCATGCTGTCGGCCAACATGGCCGCCGTCGGCTCGCTGGCGTCCGGCTTCGTTCGCTACTTCAGTGGGCTGGTCGGACTGTCGGAGGACTCGATCTGGGGGGCGACCATCGTGGCCCTGGTGTTCGTGAGCATCATCACGGTCATCAACCTGATCGGCATCACCGAGTCGGTGGTGGTGAACGTCATCATGACCTTCATCGAGCTCAGCGGCCTGATCATCGTGATGATCATCGGCGTGATCGCCCTGGTCGAAGGAGTCAACTCCCCGGGGGTGCTGCTGCAATTCACTGCCGAGGGTTCACCAGTCATCGCCGTCCTCGCCGGGGTCTCGCTGGCCTTCTTCGCCATGACCGGTTTCGAGAACGCGGCCAATGTGGCCGAGGAGACGATCGACCCGGCCCGGGCCTTCCCGCGGGCGCTGATCGGCGGCATGTTGACCGCCGGCGTGGTCTACGTGCTGGTCTCCATCTCCGCCGCGCTGGCCGTGCCCATCGACACGTTGGCCGGCAACACCCTGCTCGAGGTGATCCGCGCCGACCTGTTCATCATCCCGGCGTCGATCATGCTGGTCGTCTTCGGGCTGATCGCCATGATCGCCATCAGCAACACCACCTTGGTCACGGTGGTCGCCCAGTCCCGGATCCTGTACGGCATGGCTCGTGAGGATGTCGTGCCCTCGGTGTTTGCGAAGATCCACCCGACCCGACGCAGCCCGTACGTGGCGTTGCTCTTCGGGGCCGGCGTCGTCGCCGCCCTCCTGGTGGTCGGCGCCGCCATTCGAACCAGCCAGGTCGGGCTGCCCGAGGATCAGCAACTCGACATCGTCGACCGGCTGGCCACCATCACTGTGGTGTTCCTGCTGTTCATCTACGCGCTGGTGATCGTCGCGTGTCTCAAGCTGCGCGGCAAAGATGAGGGCTCGCACGTCTACAAGGCCAACACCCCACTACTGATCATCGGCATCTTCGGGAACCTGATCGTGCTCGCCTACACCCTGTACGACGATCCGGAGTCGCTCTTCTGGGTGGCCGGTCTGCTGGCCGTCGGCCTGGTGCTGTACCTCCTCGAGCGGTTCTTCGGCAAGAAGCAGCTACGACCCCCGGGCGCCGAACGAGGAGACCCCGAAGCTGCCGGGCCGCCCCCCAATCAGGAGCACTGAATCATGCATTGTCTCGTCGCCACCGACGGCTCCCAGGCCTCCCTGGCCGGCGCCCGCCAGTTCAAGTGGATCGCCGACTCCCGCGACATCACCGACGTGACGATCGTCGCGGTGGTGAGCCCATTCGCCGCGGCACCGTTCGCCAATGAGTTGGGCCCGCAGCGGGCCACCGAGCCAACCGAGCTGAGCTTCACCGAGGAAGCCCGAGCCGCCGTCGACATCGTCGCGGCGGAGTTCGACGGCTGGGGACCAACCATCCACAAGCAGATCCGCACCGGCTCACCGGCCCAAGAGCTGATCCGGGCGGCCGAGGATCTGGACGCCGACCTGATCTCGCTGGCCGCGGGCAGTCGAGGCCTCACCCACACGATCCTGCTCGGCAGCACCGCAGCCCGGGTGCAGCACTCAGCGCCGTGCCCCGTGCTGGTCTGCCGTCCGACCCCCAAGAGCCAGCGCAACGCCAGCTGAGCCCGCACCTACGAGGGATTCAGTCCCGGAGGACCATCAAGCCTGCTGGAGTGGCGGATCGCCGAAGTCGGCTATCGCCAGCCGCTCGCCGGCCTGCTGCGCCGACTGATGGGCGACGATGCCCGGCAGGGTGAACCGGGCGGCCAGCCACGCGTTCACCGGAGGCAGGCTGCCGGCGGAGACCGCCCGCACGAAGTCGTCGACCAGGAAGTGGTGGCTGCCCTCGTGGCCGGTCGGGTGGCCGTCCAGTTCCCGCGGGAGCCTTGAGCGGTCGTGGACCGCGGCGTGACCGGAGACGAACGAGTCGCGCAACGCCGGCGACAGGTCCGCGAGCGACGGGTCGTCGAGCGACATGCTGGCGGCCGTGACGAGTTGCGCGGTGATGTCTTCCACGCCCTCTTTGGTCTGCCACAACGAAACCGTGGCCAACTGCTCCATGCTTCCCTCGGTGCCGAAGAACCGGAACCGGGACTCTTTCAGATGGGACGGGTAGCCGACCCGGCGCATCTCGTTGGTGCGCATGACGCCGCCGTCGGCCAGGGCGAAGAGCGCGGTCGCGTTCGAGAAGTCGTTGCCGAACATGCTGATCTCGCGGTCGAACACGCCGTCGCCACGCGTGTCACGCACGCCGATACAGCTCACCGACGTCGCGTGGGTCGGTAGCGCCCCGAGCACCCCGCCGATCGCATGCGTGGGGTAGAGCATCGGCGGATAGCTGGCGGTCTCACGCCAGCTCTCGCCCCCGCTGTAGCGGTAGGCGTCGTAGAACCCGAGATCCATGTCGTGGACGTAGTCGCCCTCGGAGTAGAACACCCGGCCGAAATCGCCGGCGGCGAGCCGCTGCCGAGCGTAGATGGTCGCGGGGTTGTAGTAGCTCGTCTCCCCCATCATGTACGTCAGTCCCGTCTCGGCCACCAGCTCGATGATCGAGGCGATCTCGTGCTCCTCGATCGCCATCGGGACCGCGGAGTAGACGTGCTTGCCCGCCTGCAGCGCCCGGACCACGAGGGGCCCGTGGGTCCAGCGCTGGGTGAAGATCGCCACCGCGTCGACGGTCGGGTCGGCGAGCAGGTCGTCGAAGGACGCATGGACCCGGGCGCCGCCCAGCCGATCGGACAGTTCTGCGGACCGTTCGGGGACCAGGTCGGTGACCGACACCTCCGACACACCCGGATGGAGCTGGAACAGGCGCGCGAAGCTCCCGGCGAACTGACCCGCCCCGACCATCCCCATGCTGAACGCCATCCGACATCCTCTCGTTGCAAGCCGGTCTTCTGGATTCTCGCCAAGGTACCCACCGTCCAAACGCGGTTGGCGGGCGCACATACCGTGAGGACCAATGCACACGTGGTGGTGGCTGCGGACTCCGGCGGGACTGGTGCTCGCCGGCCTCGCGCTGACCGGTTGTGGGGCGGTGCCCGGATCCGAACCGGCTGCCGACGAACGACGCTCCGCAGCCACATCCGCCTCTCCTTCCCCGAAGGCAACGGCAACCGCGCCCACGGCGACGTCGTCACCGACCAGGCCAACCACCCCGAGCACACCTGAGTCAGCGGCTCCAGCAGCGCCGAAACCGGTGCCCGCGCCGATGCCTCTGATCAGTGACGGCAAACCGCGGCCGGCGCGGCTGAGCATCCCGGCCCTGGATCTGGAGGACTTCCGGGTCCGGCCCCACCGCGGCACCCCCGACGACGCCCGCGGGACCAGGATCCAGAACCGCGGCGCGACCGCCAGCCCGTATGGGAGCGGAGGTCTGGTCGGACCCGGTGGGCTCGGCAACTACCTGATCACGGGTCACCGCACCTCCTCCACGCAGCCGTTCGAGGATCTGCCGCGGTTGCGCAACGGGGCGCGGGTCCACGTCGAGGCGGCCGGGATGCGCTACACGTACCGGATCGTCGAAACCCGCCGGACATCCTTCCGATCGCCGAAGTCGCTGGCCAAGCAGTCGGCGGCGGTGCCCGGGCGGGTCGGCGTCACGCCGACCCGCGCCATGATCACGTTGTCGACCTGCCGCACCCCGGAGGACCGGGCGGAGGGCAACGACTGGTCGGACCGGTTCGGCAACCCCGAGCACCGGATCGACAAGATCGGTCTCCTCGTGGCTATCCGCCCGGAATGACCGCGGTCCGCCGGTCGGTACGCGGCTCGATCCGCTCCGCCGGCTGCGGAGCCCGGCAGCGCGAACGTGACCGCCGCCCGCGGCGGCAGCCAGTAGGTGTAGCCGAAGCCCGTGGCCGGCCACGGAACGATGGCGGGCCGCGAGCCGGCGTTGTAGTAGCCGGTGATCGAAGTGCCGTCGCCCAGCGTCGCGGTGTCGGTGACCAGGCCGGGGCCCGGCGTCGTCGCGGCCACACCCTCGGCAAGCCGCAGTTTGAATTCGTGAATCGACCACCAGCTGCCGGCCTCCCCGTCACTGGTCAGCCGCAGCTTGGTGCCGATCGTCGTCGGTAGCAGGATGCTCATGATCCCTTGCGTCGTCGGCTTGCCGGTGCCACGGGCGATCTCTTTCCACGTCCCGTCTTGGAACACCTCGACCAGGTAGCGCCGAAGAAAGTCAGGCTGGCTGGCCGCGGTGTCCAGCGCGATCTCGGAGAAGGTCCTCGAACCGTTCAAGTCCACCGTCACACTCATCGGCGCCGCGTCATCAGCCGTCTGTCCCGTTCCGCTGCTCCAGCGGGTGGCGGGGTTGCCGTCCAACATGTTGATGGTCGGCTCCTCCAGCTTTGCGTTCATGCCGGTGGTCGACGCCGTCCAGCCGATCCGGGGCAGGGTCTGGGTCGTCCCCGCGGACCGCAGCTCGGCCGCGTACGGCTGGGTGTAGCCCACCCACCTCTCGCCCAGCTTCACCTGGTTCAGCGCGCCGACGACCTCCGGACCCACGCTCGCCGTGAGACGCCCGGTCGGGGTGCCGTCGGGACCAGGACCGTAGTCCAGATCCACCCAACCGAGGTTCGCCGCCGGGGCGACGGCGTCGGGGGCTCGCCAGCGGAAGGTCGCGGCCGCGCCCGCGGCGAGAGTGGCGGAGAAGTGCCGGTCGCCGACCTGCACGTCGAACGTCTGGGGGGTCGGGGTCGCGTTGTGGGCGATCATCACCTGAGCCCCATCGCGGGCGCAGGAAGGCGACGTTGGTCAGACCGCGGTTCTGGGCGGCGGGGTCGGCGGCGCTCGGATGCACCGACGAGCCGATCCGTACCGAGCCGGGTCGGACGAACCTGGTGGCGTGCCCGAGCGCCCAGTACTCCATCTCCTTGGTCACCGTGTCGCTGTTGCTATTGACCGTGACCACCCCGCGGCAGGTCTTGCAGCCGCCGATGAACGGGCCGTTGTTCTGATCCAGCGCGAGATTCCAGAAGACCACCGACTGGCCCCAGTTCCGGGGGCCGCCGATCATCGAGGCCATGGTCTGGTCGAAGGCGAAGTCCTTGTCGAAGACCCCGTCCGGGCCCTGCCACTGGCCGCCGGAGCACTCGGTCTGGAAGGCCTGCGCGTGCGGATAGTTGTTGTGCGAGATCGACTGCGCGACGACCGTCTCCTGCGTAGCAGTGCCAGGCGGTGCCGGGCACGTATTGGTTCGGCGCTCCGGCTGGCGTACATGGCCTCCGGGTAGTCGGTCACGTCCCAGTTGTGGTCGTACCCGAGGATCTGGGTGTCGGCCAGGCCCTCGCGCGCCAGCGTCGGGCCGAGGTAGCGGCCGAGGAAGGTGGCGGCCTGGTCGGGCAGCACGCCCATGCCCGGGTAGTCGGCCGGTTCGTACAGCGGCTCGTTCTGCATGGAGACGTAGTCGGTCGGGATCCCGGCTCGCCGGTAGGCCTTGATGAACTTCGCGAAGTAGTTGGCGTAGGTCTGGTGGTAGCGCTCGCGCAATGAACCCTTGATCATCGAGCCCTGGGGATCAGCGCCCTTCTTCATCCAGCCTGGTGCGCTCCACGGCGAGGCCATGAAGGTGATCCCGCGATTGAGGTCGTACGCCTCGCGCAGCCGCGGCAGGATGTACGCGCGGTCGTGCCGGATGCTGAAGTCGGACAGGTCCGGATCCGTCCGACCTGTCGGCTGGTCGTCGTAGGAGTAGGCCCGCCCGACCGCGAAGTCCGACGCCCCCATCGGCTGCCGCAGCATCGACAGCCCGATGCCGTCGGTCGTCGAGAACAGCTCCCGCATGATCTGGCGGCGGACCCGCCGGCCGGCAGCTGACTGAGCACGTACGCCGAAGAGTCCGTCATGGACGCGCCGAAGCCGGTCATCTGCTGGTAGTGCCGGGTCGGGTCCACCACGATCGTCTTACCCGTCGGCGCCGGCGCCAGCCGCCACGCGAGCCGGGGCTGGCGGGTCAGCCGCTGGTCGGTGTTCAGGTCGGTGATCCAGGATTCGACACCTCGGCTCCACCGCTGCCCGGGGGAGGCCGCACCCGACACCGTGGCCATGGCCAGGATGAGCCCGAGTGTGGTGCCGAGGGCGACCAGAGCGTAAGCGCGACGGCGGGTTGCGACGGGGCGGGACGCGGACACCGAGACCTCCTCGGGGAAGGATCCGATCCGTCCACTTAATCAGAGGTTCTTGCGTGTGACCAGGGTCAGCCTCGAGGCTGGTGCTCAGGCGTCGGCGGTGGTCAGGACCGGATGGGCAAGGGATCCGCAGACCCGTTCGCTCCCTTTGCTTAGTTTGGCGGTGTAAATACAAGCAGTGCCCTGAAGAGCGCCCGATCAGGCAGGGCGCCCGGCACCCCGGGCCTCTAGCATCGGCCCGTGACGGTCGGACCGGCCAAGGGTGAGCACACCGAGCCATCACAGGTCGCCAGAACTGGTCGCCCCGTGCCGTCAGGCGCACCCGCGACGGACGGCTGCGTGTCGGCGCCCGTGACTCAGGGGCTCATCGCGCTGCAACGGTCGGCGGGCAACCGGGCGGTCGCACAGCGATCCGGACCGCGAGACCGTTGCCGCTGGTGCCGCTGGCGCCGCGTCGGCCACAGGTACAGCGGACGCCGACAGTCCAGCGGGACGACAAGACGCCGAAGCAGCGAGCGACCGCCGCGGCCGAGTCCGGCAAGCCAGCTGACATCGCCGACCTCGACGACGAAGCGCTGCGCGCGGCCACCGCGGAGGAGCGGCTGAAGATGATCGACATCCTCAACGACGGCGGTAGTGGCTTCCAGCGAATCAAACTCCCCCGGATCTGGGATGCCTTCGGCGGCCAGATCAAGTCCGTGGCCGACAGCAACGAGGCACGCTGGAAGAAGTCGTTCGCCGTGGCCGGCTCGGTGATGCGCGGCAGCTACAACGTGATGGGTCAGCGGGCGATGTTCTACCGCGACGTCGTCCAGGTCGCCAACAGCTACCTGGACCTGAACGACGCCTACTGCCTGGCCGAGTTCGAGCGGCTCGGGCCCAGCAATACCGGCGATGTGTTGATCGGACCACCGACCAAGGAGCAGTCCGACGCCCTGAAGACCACCCAGGAGATGCGCAGAAGCTCGCCGCCGACCAGGAGGCGCTCGTCGACCTCCGCAAGATCGTGGTCGGTTACCAGTGGATCGAGCTGCCGCCGGGCGGGCCCGGCGAGCCGGTCGCCGTAGGTCCGTACAAGACGTTCGATCCGGACCGCCCACCCACGCACATCCGGCTGGACCGGGACGAGGGCCGGATGAAGAAGTGGGAGGAGGTGAAGAAGGCCTACGACCGGCTGGACCTGCTGATCCGGGCCCGGATGATCGTCAACCCGACCCTGTTTCCGCTCGCCCGGGACGCGCACGAGGATCCCAGCAAGGCCAAGGCGGCGGCGGGGACCGATACCGGAACCTCACTCAAGACCCTGGGCGACGGCCTGAAGGGGGTCCGGGAGAACATCGCCAAGACCCGGCCGATGCTCAACGTCCTCGCTCCCGACCTCGAGCCGATCCACGGCCAACTGATCGCCGGCACCCGGCAGACCGCCGACCGGAACTGGAACACCTCGCCGTTCTACGCCGGTATCGCCGCCGACATGGTCGAGGAGCGCAAGCCCGGTCCGTGGTGGCAGACCATCGGGCTCGCGGCCGCACACATGGGCGTGACTGTCGCCGGCTGGCCACCGGCGGGACCGCGATGGCCATCGGGCTGGCGGCCAAGGGGGCGGTGGAGACCGCGCTCGCGTGGGCAAGGCGCAGGCGATGTCGAACGCCTAGCGCCACCACGACCGAGGAGTGTCGCTGATCACCCAGGGCCAGGTCAAGCGCCGAGGCCGAGGTGATCAGTACCGCCGCGTTCGCCCTGCTGGACACCGCGTTCGCCATCGGCGCCGTCCGAACCGCGTTGCGGGAGATCCTGCAGTTCGAGAAGGTGGCGGCCGAGAGCGCGGCGCGGGCTGCGGTCGAGGCGGACAAGTGGATGCTCAAGGAAGCGACCAAGGACGCCGCCAAGGCCGCCATTGCCGATGCGAAGGCGGCACTGCCGAAGGTGCAGGCGGAGGCCGACGCGGCGGCCAAGGCGGTGGCCGACGCCAAGACCGCGGCGGCCGGGGCGGCGCCGGAGGAATCGGCGCGAGCCGCCGCGGCCCTGAACGAGCCGAAGAGTCCTCCACGAAGGCCCGCACCGCGCTGGACGAAACCGCCGCCGCGGCTGCGGGCAAGCGGATGCCGCGGGCCGCCGCGGTGGACGAAGCCGGCGGGATGGGCAGCAAGTCCGCGTACGACGCCACGGTGCGCGCCGCGAACAAGGAGATCGGCGCGGCCTGGAAGACCATGACCGCGGCGGAGCGGGAGGCCAAGGCGATGAAGGTCGTGGCGGACCGGATGAAGGCGCAGGGGCTACCCGAGTTCCTCGGACCGACCAAGCTCAACACCGGGGGCGCCTCCGCGGACTGGCAGACCTGGCAGCTCGGGGTAGACCCGGTCCTGTTCAACGGGACGCATTCGATGGAGAGCGTGGTCGGGCTCATCTACCACGAGGCGGCCCACTTCGAGGACTTCGTCCGGGTGGCCCGGCTGCGGATGGCCGAGGGCATGTCGCCGAGCCAGATCCAGGCGACGACGAAGATCCATCCCCGAGGGATCCAGGCCGCGTCTGCCAAGGTCCGCTGCTCCCGGCCGCCGCCGAGTACGGCCGGACCAAGGCGATCTTCGAGAGCGTCTGGGGCACCGGCTCGAAATACCGGGACGCCGTCTACACCAACATGAAGTCCAGCAAGCAGTACCAGCAGAACGCGGAGAACCAGTTCTACACAGTGGTGGACCGCAACACGAAGCAGCTGTTGCCCGGCAAGACCGCCGCCGACGCCGAGACCGCGCTGGCCGACTACAAGCTGCACGCCAGCCAGCACACGATGAACATCGATGCGTACGAGAAGCTGCCCGAGGAGGTCCGTGCGTACGGGGTGCAGGAGGGGATGGCGCTCTCGTTCGAGCGGGCCGCCTTCCGCCAGCGGATACTCAGCATCGCCGCGGCGGCCGCGCTGGTTGCGGCCGGCACCGCGGCGTCGATCAAGGTACTGGCCGACAAGTGATCGACCTGCTGACGACCTGGCGAAACCGGCTGGGACAGCCTCCCGATCCGGCAGGCTGGTTGGTGTCGCACACGCCGGGACCGGGCGCCGGCCAATCCGCGGCCGCCCGACGACCCCCGGCTGACCTGGTCGATTGATCATCAGCGACGACCGGCTGGAAGCCGCCACCTTGACCTGAGCGAACCGATGTCCCTCGCCGAACTCGGGGAGTTCGGGGCCGGCGACTACGCCGGCTGCCCGGTGGGGAGCGCACGGTGCACTGGACCCGGCCCGGCCACCGCGTCGTCGCCGGACTCACTCCGGACGGCCGCGTCGCCCGGATCTGGCTGGGTCCCTAACGCAACGGCGCGAAGGAGGGACCGGTCTGACCCAGTTTCTCGTCCAGCTTGGGGAACAGCGGCATCGGGCTTGGCCAGCGGGACCCCCGCTCGGATCGGGATGGACTCCCAGCGGGCCTGTTCGGAGTGGTAATCCCCCATCAGGACGGGGTAGTCCGGATCGCCGTCCTCGTTGACCATCCGGATCTCCGGCTGCGCCGCCCAGACCCCCTGCCCGCCGAGCGCCTCGTGCACCTGCTGTGCGGAATGCGGCAGGAACGGCGTCAACAACGTGTTGGCGTCCCGGACCACCTGGAGGGCGACGTGCAGCACCGTGTCCCGGCGAGCCGGGTCATGCCCGAGCTTCCACGGCTCGGAGTCCGACAGGTACTTGTTGGCGGCGCCGACGACCCGCATCGCTTCGTTGATGGCCTGCTTGAACCGGTTGCGGCGCAGCAGATCGCCGACCGACCCCGAAGGCGGCCCGGGACACGCGACAGCAGGGCGTGGTCGATGCGGCTCGAGATCGCCAGCGGCCGGGATCGCACCGTTGTTCCGGTGCGCCATCGAGATCGACCGATTGACCAGGTTGCCCCACTCGTTGGCCAGTTCGAAGTTGGTCCGCCGGACGAACTCCTCCCAGGTGAAGTCGGTGTCGGAGTTCTCCGGTCCGGCCACGGCGATGAAGTAGCGCAGCGCGTCCGGCCCGAACTCGGACAAGAAGTCACCGACGTAGATCACCTGACCGCGCGACGTGGAGAACTTCGACCCGCTCATGGTCAGGAACTCGCTGGAGACGATCTCGTCGGGCAGCCGCAGTTCGCCGAGCGGTCCGACCTGGCCACCATGATCACCCTGGCCGTTGTGCCCGAGCAGGATGCCGGGCCAGATCACGGAGTGGAAGACGATGTTGTCCTTGCCCATGAAGTAGTACCCGAGCGCCTCGGGGTCCTCCCACCACTGCCGCCACGCCTCCGGGTCACCGGTCCGCCTCGCCCATTCGACCGAAGCCGACAGGTAGCCGATGACGGCGTCGAACCAGACGTACAACCGCTTCATCGGCTGGTCCCGCCACCCGTCCAGCGGCACCGGAACCCCCCAGTCGAGGTCCCGGGTGATCGCCCGTGGCTTGAGGTCCTCCAGCAGGTTCTGGCTGAATTTCAGCACGTTCGGCCGCCAGTCGGTCCGCGAGGACAGCCACGAGCCCAGCGAGCCGGACAGCGCCGGCAGGTCGAGGAAGAAGTGCTCGGTCTCGACGAACGCCGGGGTCTCCCCGTTGATCCGCGACCTCGGATTGATCAGGTCGACCGGGTCGAGCTGGTTGCCGCAGTTGTCGCACTGGTCGCCCCGAGCGCTCTCGTACCCGCAGATCGGACAGGTGCCTTCGATGTAGCGGTCCGGCAGGGTCCGGCCGGTGCTCGGGCTGACCGCACCCATGGTGATCTTCGGCACGACGTAGCCGTTGCGATGCAGGCCGAGGAACAGGTCCTGGGTGACCCGGTAGTGGTTGCGGGTGATCGTTCGGGTGAACAGGTCGTAGGACAGTCCGAGTCGCTGCAGATCCTCCGCGATCACCCGGTTGTACTTGTCCGCGGTCTCCCGCGTCGTGAGTCCTTCGCGCTCGGCCTGGACCAGGATCGGGGTGCCGTGCTCGTCGGTGCCGGAGACCATCAAGACGTCGTGGCCGCTCATCCGCATGTACCGGGAGAAGACGTCGGAGGGAACACCGAACCCGGAGACGTGACCGATGTGCCGCGGGCCGTTGGCGTACGGCCACGCGACGGCGGTCAACACACGCGAGCTCATGAGGGGGACCCCTCGGAGCGCAGAACTCGACCAACCCACACAGACATGGGCTCACCCTAGTCGGGGAGCGCGGACCGGCCGTGAATTACGAATCGGTGTACGTACCCGGCCACCGGCGGGCTACGGTGCGCCGGTCAAGACGGCGACGCGGTAGACCCACTGAGAAGCGCGCAACAGATGTCCTGCGTAGGTCACGACACGCGCATCTGGCCAATGTCGTCGAGATCCGTTGCGCGGATTCCAGTGGGTTCTCACCGGAGTCCGGCGTAGCTGATCTCCGGCTACCTACTGCGCGGGCTTGACCGCCTGCAGGGTGTAGGTCAGCGGGAGCCGGTCGGGCCGCTCGGGCAGCCGGAACTCCCCGTCCTCGCCGGCGACCATGTCCGGCATCGCCTGCCACGGCACGCTGCGGTGTTCCTCGAACCGCGTGATCGACAATCCGGCGTCGAGCACCGCGGTCAGGATCTCTCCGATGCCATGGTTCCATTCCGCCGAGCGGGTGTGGGCGAACTCGGTCTCGGTGGCGACGTAGGTCCCCGGTTCGTCCCAGATGGTGGGCTCGGTCCGTTCGAAGTACGGGAAGTCGATCACCAGCGAGCCGTCCATCCGATCCAGGTCGGCGGCCCACAGGATCGGATGGCCCTCGCGGATGAACAGCCGCCCGCCGGGCCGAAGCAGAGCTGCGACGACTTCGGCCCAGCGGGCGATGTCGGGCAGCCAGCACAACGCGCCGATCCCGGTGTAGACGAAGTCGTACGCCTCCGCGCCGAGCACCTGCACCGCGTCGTAGACGTCGCTGACGTGGAAGTCGATCTCCGTTCCGGTCCGCTCGGCCAGGGCCCGGGCCGCCGCGATCGAGACCGGGGAGAAGTCCAAACCACTCATCGTCGCGCCGAGCCGGGTCAGCGAGAGCGTGTCCGTGCCGATGTGACATTGCAGATGGGCACCTCGCAGTCCGGTCAGGTCACCGAGGCGCGGCCGGTCGAACGTGACCACGTCGGACAGGTGTCGGGGGTCGGCGGCGAATCGTTCGATCCCGTAGTCCGTGGATGCGGCGTGGGCCGGGGCCCGCTCGTCCCACATGACGCGGTTCAGCTCTCGATAGTCCTCAGTCACTGTCGACCACACCACCCTTCTGGCGGAACTCCCGCGGCACCCGGGCCGCCCGGCCGGGGATCGCCGACGGCAAGGACCCGGTGACCCGCGGGGCATCGATGGGACCGCGCAGCAGCGGATCGCCGGTGCTGTGCTGCCACTCTCGCAGCAACCGGAGATGCTCGGCCAGGACCTCGGCCAGGCCTTCCCTGTCGGCGAGGTTGTCCCGTTCGTCGGGATCGGCCGCGACGTCGTACAACTCCAGCCGCGGTCGCGGCTCCGCGAGGGCCCCGGCCGGCAGTCCACGAACGGCGTCGCCGGCGGCGATGTCAGCCGGAATCGGCCACCGCGGACGTGGCTCGCTCGACTCGATCAGCCGGTGCTGGTCGGTGCGGACACTCCGCGCCGGGTCGTACTGGTCGGGATCGTGCCAGTTCTTCTCGGAGTAGACCGCAGGGCGGGCACTCGTCCAGCCGTCGCCGCGCAGCTCCTCGACGAAGCTCAGACCTTGCAGTGAATCGGGCTTGGCCACCTCGACCAGGTCGAGCAGCGTCGGTACGACATCGACATGACTGACCAACTGCCGGCTGCGGCGGGCCGGACCGCCCGGTACCCGCACGACCAGGGCGACGTGGACCCCGGCGTCGTGCAGGGTCGACTTCGCGCCGGGGAAGGGAATGCCGTGATCGGTGGTGAAGATGATCACCGTGGACTCGGTCAGGCGCAGTTCATCGAGCGTGTCGAGGATCCGACCGGTGGCGGTGTCGGCCACCCGGATGGCGGCGTAGAAGCCGGCGAGGTCCGCGCGGACGAGGTCGTTGTCCGGGAGGTGGCCGGGCACCGTGACGGCGCCGGGATCCACCGGTGGATACAACTCCGGCGGGAACGGACGGTGCGGCTCGAACATGCCGACGGTCAAGAAGAACGGCTGCTCGGCGGCCGCGAACTGCTTGAGCCGGACGGCGGCGAGTTCGGCCACGGCCGGGGCGTACTGGCAGTCGGCGTTGAGATCGATCACCTCCTCGTAACCGAGCGAGCTGGGGTCGGAACTCTCGTGCTGCAGGCCGACGAGCACGGACCGGTAGCCGGCGTCGGCCAGGAGCATGGGCAAGGTGGCTTCGTTGGCGTGGTACTCCCAGCCGAGGTGCGCAAGTCCCATCAGGCCGTTGCTGTGGGGATAGCGCCCGGTGAACAGGGAGCCGCGGGACGGGGAGCACAGCGGCGCGGTGGCGAAGGCGCGCTCGAAGACCACCGATCCTCCGGCCAGCTCCGCGATCCGCGGTGAGGGCACGCCGGGGTACCCGTAGGGCGACAGGTGGGTGCCCGTGTCGTGCCAGTGGATGAGAACGATGTTGGGCTTCACAGCAGCGGCGAGACCAGGCGGGAGATGCCTTCCCGCCACGGCCAGGTCCACTGGCGACCGAAGGCGGCCCGCCGGTCGAAGACGGTCGACTTCTCGATGTCGGCGAGATAGATGTCGCGCAACTGCACGCCCAGATCGGAGTCGTAGAAGAAGGCGTTGACCTCGAAGTTGAGCCGGAAACTGCGGATGTCCATGTTCGCCGTGCCGACCGAGCCCAGTTCGTGGTCCACCAGCACGGTTTTGGCGTGCACGAAGCCGTTCCGGTAGATGTAGATCGTCGCCCCACACTGGGCCAGTTCGTCGGCGTAGCTGAGCGTCGCGGGATAGACCAGGAGGTGGTCGGGCTTGTCCGGGATCATCATCCGTACGTCCAGCCCGGACCGCGCGGCGATCTTGAGGGCATCCAGGACGGCCGCGTCCGGCATGAAGTACGGGGTCTGGATCCACACCGATCGTTCGGCGGAGTTGATCATCTTGACGTAGCCGAACTTGATCCGCTCCCAGGCCGAATCCGGCCCGCTGGAGACGATCTGCAGGCCCACCCGTCCGGGGCGCGCCTGATCGGCGGGGAAGAACCGCTCCTCCCAGCGCACCCGTTGCTCGGCCGGGGCCACGGCGTTCCAGTCCGTGAGCAGCCGGCGCTGGATCGAGTTCACCGCTCCACCCTCGACCCGGAGATGGGTGTCGCGCCAGTAGCCGAACTTCGGGTTCAGGCCGAGGTACTCATCGCCCACATTGAACCCACCGACATACCCGATCCGGCCGTCGATCACGGCGAGCTTGCGGTGCGTCCGGTTGTTGACCCGGAGGTTGATCAGCGGGATCTTGCTGGGGAAGAAGGAGTAGATCGCACCACCCGCCGCCCGCAGGTCCTTCAGATCCCGCGGGTAGACCTGCCGGCCACCGAGCGCGTCGTAGAACAGCCGTACCTGCACGCCCGCCCGCGCCCGCTCGGTCAAGGCGTCGAGGATGCGGGTGCCCAGGCCGTCGGCCCGGAAGATGTAGTAGTAGATGTGCACGTGGTCGGTGGCCTGCGCGATGTCGGCGATCAGTGCGTCGAACTTCTCCTTCCCGTCGTGGAAGATCCGGACGGCGTTGTTCTCCGTCAACACGGCACCCTGGTCGCTCATCAGCAGTTCGACGACGTCGCGATGGCGTTCACTGGTCGGGTTCCCGAACTCGAACGTGCCGCTCTCGATCGCACGCTGCTGGCTTCGCGCCAACTCGCCGTAGTCGGTGGCCGAGCCCTGCAGCTTGCGGAAGATCTTCTTCGTGGTGAGGCGCCGGCCGACGAAGATCCACAACAAGAAGCCCAGCAGCGGGATGAAGAACATGACCAGGATCCAGGCCCACAGTGACGACGGTTCCCGCCGCTCCCGGAACATCGTGACGATCGCCAGCGCGATGTTGAGGAAGAGGATCACCGTGATCACCAAAGTCACGACGCCGACCGCGTCGATCTCGAACACCACGTCCGGCACCACGCCTCGATCCTAGGGATCCCTCCCGCCCGCGCCCCGGACATCCACCGGCGGAGTCCCGCGCGTCGGGTACCGGCCAACGCCGAGCAGCTGCCGGTGACGAAGGCGGCGGAGGCGGGAAGGGTGCGCCGTCAGCGGGCGCCGAGCGCGGCGAATCCGGGTTTGATCACGTTCTCGATCATGGCGAGTCGGGCGTCGAAACGGTAGAAGGCGCTCTTGGCTGCGTTCACGGTGAACCAGCGGACGTCGTCGATGGTGTAGTCGAACGCCTCGGCGAGGTGGAGGAACTCCCGCGAGAGTGTGGTCCGGCTCATCAACTGGTTGTCGCAGTTCACCGTCACCCGGAAGCGGAGGTCGGTGAGCAACCCAACGGGGTGCCGCTCGTAGGAGTTCACCGCACCGGTCTGGATGTTGGAGGTCGGGCACATCTCCAGCGGGATCCGCTCGTTGCGGACGTACGCCGCCAGGTCGCCGAGCGCCGGCCGGCCGTCCTCACCGATCATGATGTCGTCGATGATCCGGACCCCGTGGCCGAGCCGGTTCGCACCGCAGATCTGCAGCGCCTCCCAGATCGACGGCAGTCCGAACGCCTCCCCGGCGTGGATGGTGAAGTACGCATTGTTCCGCTTCAGATAGTCGAAGGCATCGAGGTACCGGGTGGGCGGGTAGCCGGCCTCCGCTCCGGCGATGTCGAAGCCGGCCACGCCGCTGTGCCGGTAGCGGATCGCGAGCTCGGCGATGGCACGCGACGGGCTGCTGTGCCGCATTGCGGTGAGGATCTGGTGCACCACAATCGTGCGACCGGAGTCCGCGATCGCGTCCATCCCCTCGCGCAGACCGTCTCGGACCGCCTCGACCGCCTCGGTCGGCGTCAGTCCGGCCTCGAGGTGCTGCTCGGGCGCCCAGCGGGTCTCTCCGTAGACCACGCCGTCCGCGGCCAGGTCCTCGACGAACTCCCGGGCCACCCGACGCAGGTTCTCCGCGGTCTGCATCACCGCGACCGTGTGGCCGAAGGTCGCGAGGTAGCGCTCCAGCGACCCCGACGACGCGGCGTCGAAGAACCACTGGCCCAGGGCGTCCGCGTTCGTGGCCGGCAGTTCGTGGCCGATCTGCTGGGCCAGCTCGATGATCGTGGCCGGGCGCAGGGCGCCGTCCAGGTGATCGTGCAACGAGACCTTCGGCGCCGCCCGCAGCAGTTCCAGGTCCAGACTCACTCGGTCGGCTCCTCGGCTTCGTGGACGTGCTCGAGATCGGCGGGCCCGAAGGCCATCGGCAATAGCTCGCCCATCGACAAGGGTCCGCGCGGCGTGTCGACCACCAGATCGGGCCCACCATGTTCCCACAGCAACTGCCGACAGCGTCCGCAGGGCATGATCACCTCGCCCAGGCTGTTGGCGCAGCTGAACGCGACCAGCCGCCCGCCACCGGTGGCGACGAGTTCGGAGATCAGCCCGCACTCGGCGCAGAGCGTGACTCCGTACCCGGCGTTCTCGACGTTGCAGCCGGCCACCATTCGGCCGTCGTCGACCACGGCCGCCGCCCCGACCGGGTACTGCGAGTACGGCGCGTAGGCGAGCCGGGTCATCTCACGGGCCTTGGTACGCAACGCATCCCAGTCAACCTGCACCGGGGTCATTCCTTCTCGAACGGGATGCCGTCGGCGGCCGGTGCGCGGACCCGGCCGACGAGTCCGGCGACGGCGATGATGGTAGCCACGTAGGGCAAGATCAACAGGAACTGGCTCGGCATCGGCGTGCTCAGGGTCTGCAGCTGCGACGCCATCTGGGTGATGAAGCCGAAGAACAGCGCCATCACCGCCGACAGCACCGGGTGCCACCGGCCCATGATCAACGCGGCCAACGCGATGAAGCCGGTACCGACCGTGAACTCCTTGCTGAACGATCCGGTCGAGGCCAGGGTGAAGAACGACCCGCCCAAACCGCCGAGCACACCGCCGGCCAGCACCGCCGACCAACGAATGCCTCGGACACTGATGCCGACCGTGTCGGCGGCTTCGGGGTGTTCCCCGACCGAGCGGATCCGCAGCCCCCACGAGGTCTTGAACAGCAACAGCCAGACGACCAGGACCGCGAGTCCGGCCAGGTAGGCGAGGATGTTCTGGTTGAAGAGCACGTCGCCGAAGAACGGGATCGCCCGCAGCCCCGGGATCGGAATCGGTTCCAGCACGGGTGCCGAGTTGTAGGTCTGCGTGTTCTCCTGCACCAGCTGGTCGAACAAGAATCCGGTGACGCCGACGGCGAGCAGGTTCAACACCACGCCGAGCACCACCTGGTTCACCAGGTAGTTGATGGCGAACACGGCCAGCAGCGCAGCCATGGCGACACCGGCGGCAATGGCCGCCACCATCGCGACCGGTACCGAGTCGGTCACGCTGCCCGCCACGGCGGCGGCGAAGGCCGCGGCGAGGAACTGGCCCTCGATCGAGACGTTGACCACGCCGGCGCGTTCGCACAGCACGCCACACAAGGCGCCGAAGACCAGGGGCGTGGCCAGCGTCAGGGTGCCCGCAAGCTGATTGCTTACCGGGAACGGCAGATCCCGCCCGGAAGCCGCCCAGGTCAGGAAGCCGATCACGATGCACAGACCCGCCACGGTCGCGGCGAGCACGGCGAGCTTGCCGCGCATCCGGCCGCTCAGGAATCCAACCGCGGCGGCCAGGCTAACACCGCGCAGATTCCCAGCGTGACCACCCCCGGCACCGTCAACGTCGGTAGCTGGACCTCGTCGAAAGCGTCGGACAGCGCGAATCGGGCCGATCCCGTCGTCGACGGCAACAGGATCAACAAGGCGACGGCCACCACCGCGATCAGCACCCCGGTCGAGATGCGTTGCCGGCGTTTTTCGCCCGCTTCGACGTAGGTGATGGTGGGCGTCTCGGCCGGCGGTTCCGGTGCGTCCGAAGGGGGACGCTCCTCCGTACGCTCGCTCACGCCAGTCCTCCTTCGGCGACGGGACCGACCGGCCGGACCTTGCGGGTCTTCACGAACGGGATGATCTTGGTCACCAACGCCGGCGCGGCCACGAACAGCACGATCAGCGCTTGCAGCACGGTGGTCAGGGTCAGCGGTGTCTGGGCCACACTCTGCATGGCCAGGCCGCCGGCGTGCAGCGCACCGAACAACAACCCGGCCAGCACCGTGCCGAGCGGCTTCGAGCGGCCGAGCAGGGCGACCGTGATCGCATCGAAGCCGATCGAGCCGACGATGCCCAACGACAAGGGCACGGGGACTCCCGCCGCGGTCGGGCCGAGTGCGGCTTGCACCCCAGCCAGTCCGGCGAGCGCGCCGGCCAGCACCATACTGATCACCGTGGTGCGACCGACGCTCATGCCGGCGGTGGCGGCGGCGTGCGGATTGGCCCCGACGGCCCGGATCGCGAAGCCGATGGTGGAGCGATCCAGGATCCACCAGACCCCGACTGCGGCCAGCAACGCGATGAGGAAGCCGAGGTGCAACTGGCTGCCCTCCAACCGGGGCATCGTGGCGTTCCAGTTCACGATCGGCGAGATGGGGTCGGTCCGGCCGGGACGTTGGAAGACCGTGGTGGTCAAGAAGTAGGCCAGCAGCCCGGCTGCGATGTAGTTCATCATGATCGTGACGATCACCTCGTGGGCACCGGTACGCGCCTTCAGCCAGCCCACGATGCCACCCCAGATGCCACCGCCGATGATGCCGGCGAGAATGGCGACGAGGAGGTGCAGGCCCGGCGGTAGGTTCCAGGCGAAGCCGACGTACGCGGCCAGGATCGCGCCCCAGATGGCCTGCCCCTGGGCCCCGATGTTGAACAATCCGGCCCGGAACGCCAGCCCGACACCCAGGCCAGCGCAGATCAATGGAGCCGCCTGCGCCGTGGTCTCGGTGATCGGCCCCCAGCCGCCGATCGAACCCGCGAAGAGAGCTGCGTAGGCGCTGCTGACCTTCGCCCAGGAGGCCGCCAGCGCATCCGACGGCCGAGCGAAGAAGTAGCTGAACGTGTTCCGCACCTCGGTGTCGGAAACGATCATCAGCACCGCACCGACCACGAAGGCCAACACGATGGCGGCGAAGGTTGTGATCACGTCGATCCACGGGAACGACCGGCCGCTGCGCCGCGCGGTGGGCGGCATGATCGGATCGGTCACCGCCGCTCACCACCCGGCTGATCGGCGTTGGACCCCGACGCTTCCAAGGCGAGCGCCTCCTCGGCCGGCACACCGGCCATCATCAGACCGAGGGCCTCGCGCGTCGTGTCGGGCGGCACGATCCCCACGATCCGGCCGCGGTACATCACCGCCACCCGGTCGGCCAGCGCGGCCACCTCGTCGAGCTCGGTCGACACGATCAAGACCGCGGTCCCCCGGTCGCGTTCCTCCACCAACCTCTTGTGCAGGAACTCGATGGCACCGACGTCGACACCGCGGGTCGGCTGGCTCGCGATCAGCACCGAGAGTGGCCGGGACAACTCGCGGGCCAACACCACCTTCTGTTGATTGCCGCCGGAGAGCGCCGACACGGTGCTGTCGACGGACTGGGTGCGGATGTCGAACTCGTGGACCCGATTCTCCGCGTTGTTCCGGATGGCTTTCAGGTCGAGGGCGAAGCCGCGGGCGTACGGAGGCTCGTCGAAGTGGTTGAGGACCAGGTTCTCCGCCACTGTGAAGGTGGCGACGAAGCCATCGTGCTTGCGATCCTCGGGAACGAAACCGAGCCCGTCGTCGATGGTCTGTTTGGGGCTGTCCCCCGTGATCGCCTTGCCGTCCAGGGTGACCGTCCCCCGGCTGAGCGGGATCACTCCGAGCAGCGCCTCGGCGAGTTCGGTCTGACCGTTGCCCTGCACGCCGGCGATGCAGACGATCTCGCCGCCGTACACCTCCAGATCGCAGCCGTCGACGACCAACGCCCCCGAGGCACTGGCAATACCGATGTCGGAGAGCACCAGCCGCGGTTTCTCGCTGGGCGCCGCAGGGTCCTTGTCAACCCGAAGACTCACGGCTCGTCCGACCATCAGCTCCGCCAACTGGGCCTCGGAGTCCTCGGGCTGAGCCGTACCGACCACCTTTCCCCGTCGGATCACCGTGATCTTGTCCGCGATGGCCCGGACCTCGCGGAGCTTGTGGGTGATGAAGACGATGGCCTTGCCCTCGTCCCGCAGCGACCGCATCACCGCCATCAACTCGTCGATCTCCTGCGGCGTGAGCACGGCCGTGGGTTCGTCGAAGATCAGATACGTGGCGCCGCCGGCCAGGGCCTTCAAGATCTCGACCCGCTGCTGGATACCGACCGGGAGTTCCTCGACCAAAGCGTCGGGATCGACCGCGAGCCGGTAGCGATCGGACAGATCCCGTACGGTCCGCCGGGCCTGTCCCATGTTCAGCACCCCGGCCGTGGCGTTCTCCCGGCCGAGGATCAGATTCTCGGCCACGGTGAAGACCTCGACGAGCATGAAGTGCTGGTGCACCATGCCGATGCCCGCCGACATCGCCTCCTTGGGGGTCCGGCTCACGTGCGGCGCGCCGTCGATCAGGATTTCGCCCTCGTCGGGTTGCAGCAACCCGTACAGCACATTCATCAGCGTCGACTTGCCGGCACCGTTCTCGCCGAGCAGGCAGTGGATCTCGCCGGGACGGATGTCGAGGTCGATCGCGTCGTTGGCCACCAACGATCCGAACCGTTTGGTGATGCCCCGCAACTGCAACCCGGTCGAGGAGGTGGCCGAGGGAGGCCCGGAGGCCTCCCTCTGCTGATTGCTCACGACCGGCTGGTTACGAACTCGGCTGCGACTTGGAGGTGATCTTGATCGTGCCCGCGATGATGTCGGCCTTGATCTTGTCCACCTCGGCCTTCAACTCCGCCGGAACCTTGGAGTCGAAGTCGTGGTACGGCGAGAGTCCGGTGCCTTCATTCTCCAACGTGCCGACGTACGGCTCGTTGCTGAAGGTGCCGTCCTTGGCCGCCTTGACGGCGTCGGTCACGGAGACGTCGAGTCCCTTGTACACGCTGGTCATGATCTGCGGACAGTAGGCCTCGGCGCTGACGCAGCCGTCGGTGTCCACCCAGATAGCGTTCACCTTGCCGCTGCTGGCCTTGGCCACCTGCAGCGCACCCTCGCCGGCCGGACCGGCCACCGGCAAGATGATGTCGGCCCCCTGGCTGGCCAGGGCCTGAGCCACACCCTGACCACCGCTCTTGTTCTCGAAGGGCTTGTCACCCGGCACGAACTGGCCGTCCTGCTTGGCGGCATCCCAGCCAAGAACCTGGACCGAGCCGCTCTTCTGCTGGTTGAAGTACTGCACACCTTGGGCGAAGCCGTCCATGAAGATCGTCACGGTCGGGATCTTGGCGCCGCCGAAGGTGCCGACCTTCTTGGTCTGCGACATGCCCGCGGCGAGATAGCCGGCCATGAAGCTCGACTCAGCGGTGTTGAAGACCAGCGGCTTGAGGTTCTTGACCGCGGGGTAGGTCTTGGGGTCGTTGTTGTCGACGATGGCGAACTTGATGTCGCTGTTCTTCTTCGCTGCGGCCAAGGTGTCGTCGCTGAGCAGGAAGCCGACCGTCACGATGATGTTGCACTTCGCGTCCACCATCGACTGGATGTTCTTCGCGAAGTCGGCGGCCGTGGCTGATTCGACCTCGCCCTTCTCGATGCCCAGCTCGCTCACCGCGTCGGTCAGGCCCTTGTAGGCGGTCTGGTTGAACGACTTGTCGTCGAAGCCGCCCGAATCCGACACCATGCAGGCCTTGAACTCACCGCCGCCACCGGATGCGCTGCCACTTGGCCCGGCGGACGGCGAGGTACTGCCGGGAGGAGCCGCACAACTGGCCAACGCCAGCACCGTGGCCCCCAACGCTGCGGACATCCCGAGGATGGATTTCTTCACCTGCGGCCTCCTACGGCACGAGTCGAGATTTCGGTCGATATTTTCTTGCGTCCGGAACCCACGACGAACACATCCTGGTCCGGTGGCCGCAACTCTAATCACAATTCGCCGTCCCGTCTTACCGATGGGTAACGATCCGGGTACGGCAGCCGGCGGCTCCAACCAGGGTCGACAGCCGCGGGGTCCGGCTGCCGCCGAGCCGACCCGTGGCAGCCGTGCAGGAACGCTTACCGGGGTGTCCGGGTTCCTGAGCTGGCGGCCAGTTCGGTCAGCACCTTCACTCCGACGCCGATGCAGCGCTCGTCGACGTCGAAGGTGGGCTGGTGGATGTCGGGGGCGATGCGCTGTCCCGGCGGGCGTACCCCGAGCCGCGCCATCGCACCAGGCACCCGCTTCAGCATCCAGGCGAAGTCCTCCCCGCCCAGCGACTGCTCCGTAGCGGCCAGGCCTTCGCTGCCGAGCATGCTCCGGATCGCGCCGCTGAAGCGGTCCACCCCGGTGACGTGGTTGACCGCGGGCGGCACTCCCTCGGTGAGATCGACGTCCACCTCGACCCCGAACGGCGACACGATCTGGGCCAGCAACTCGGGCAACAGCTCCTGCGCGAGATGCCAGCCGGTCTCGTCCAGCGCGCGCAGGGTGCCCTCGATGCTGCCGACGCCCGGGATGGCATTGGCGACCGAACCGGCGGCGATCCGCCCCCACATGAGGGAGACGCCGCTGCGTGGGTCGACCCGCCGGGACAAGACGAGCTGGGCCTGGGTGGCCACCGCTCCGAGAGCGCCGATCAGGTCCCCGCTCAACTGCGGCCGGGACGTGTGACCCCCGGGCCCGCGGACCGTGACCAGCACCCGGTCCACCGCCGACGTGATCGCGCCGACCTTCAGCGCCAGCTGGCCGGCGTCGGTACGGGGGTCGCAGTGCACCGCGTAGACCTCCGAGAGCCCGTCCACGACCCCGCAGGCGATCGCGTCGACGGCCCCTCCCGGGCTCAGTTCCTCGGCGGGTTGGAAGATCAACCGGGCCGGTCGCTCCAGCAGCCCTTGTTCGCGCAGTCGGGCGAGCACCAGACCCGCCCCGAGCACGATCGTGGTGTGCACGTCGTGGCCGCAGGCGTGGCAGAAGCCGTCGTAGCGGGAGCGGTACGAGACGTCCTTGCCGTCGTGGATCGGCAGTCCGTCGATGTCGCCGCGGAGGCCCACCATGCCGGCGGCGGGGTCGTCGTCGTCCGGGACGACGTCGCACATCGCGCCGGTGCCGATGTCGAGGATCTTCGCGTTGAGCCCGACCTCGGCCAGGGTGTTGATGATCACCTGCGTGGTCCGGTGCTCCTGGTTGCCGATCTCCGGGTGGGCATGCAGGTCGCGGCGCAGCTCCACGAGCCGGTCGTGCAGCCGATCGACCTCCGCCGCGATGGCGGCGGTACGGATTTCAGCGGAACCGGCCAGCATCAGATCAGTTTGTCACGCTATGTGTCACGTGGTTGTGACATCCGCCAGAACGAGCTGACGCGCCTCACACGCGTATAGGATAGGCTGCCCTTAGTAGATCGAGAGAGGAAGTCGTGGCGGCCTACTACCAGGAATACTTCCGCGCCGAGGTCCGGGCGAGTCAGCGGCTGACCCCGCACATGCTGCGCATCGTCGTGGGCGGCGGGGACCTGCACCGGTTCCAGAGCACCGACGTCGGCGACGAGCGGCTGATCGTAGTCCTTCCCCCGGCCGGAGCGAGCGAGCCGCCCCCGCCCGTCCGGATGCCTGACGGCACCCTCGACTACCCCGACCGCGACAGCTGCCCGCCGATGCGGAGCTATACGGTCCGGACCTGGGACCCCGAGTCGTCGGAGATGGCGATCGATTTCGTCGTCCACGACGGCGGGGTGGCCTCCCCCTGGGCGCTGGCTGCTCGACCGGGTGACGTGATCTACGTGACCGTCGCGGGCGGCTGGTACGCACCGCCGCCCGAGGCCCGGTGGCAGATCCTGCTCGCCGACATGACCGGGCTGCCCGCGCTCGGACGGATCCTGGAGGACGCACCACGCCAGCTGCCGACCATCGCCGTCGCGGAGGTGATCGAGAAGGCGGACCGGCAGAGTCTGCGCATGCCGGCCGGCAGTGAGGTGCGCTGGATCGCCGGCAGTGGCAACGGTCATGGCCCGAGCCGCCTGCTGAACGCACTGCGCCGGCTGGAGCTCCCGGAGGGACCGGGCTACGTCTGGTACGCCGGCGAGGCCGCCGAGTCGCGGGCCGTCCGCAAGTATCTGCGGCACAACCTGGGCTGGACCAACGACCAGTTCACCATCCTCGGCTACTGGAGGGTGAAGCAGGAGGAGTGGCTGCGGCGCTACGAGGAGGTCGCCGAGCGGCTCGAGACCGTCTACACCGCCGCCGTGGCCGACGGGCGTACCGAAGGCGACGCCCTGGAGATCTACGACGACGCCCTGGAGAAGGCCGGCTTGTAGCAGCGCGTCCGGTGGCGCTGCGTTTTCCAACCGAACGCGACTTCCGCAGCCCAGCTCGGACCCTCCTAACCAGCGCTGCGGACCAGCCGCTCGGCCGCATCGATGATGGCGATCGTCTCGTCCTCCCAGTGCGGTTCCTGACCGCGGTACGGACCGGTGGCCAGGGAGATGATCACACCCGCGGCGCGTAGCCGTAGCTCCACCGGATCGACCCGCTCGTCGAAGACCGGCATCCAGGTCCGGACGAGCCGTTGCACCCGGGCGGCCTGCCTGGTGTTCATCCGCTGCACCGTCGAGAGGTGGGCGATCAGGCACGCCAGGTCGTCGACGCGGCGCCCCGGACCGGCGGTGTCGACGTCCAGCACGCCGGTGACCAGTCCGGCGGTGACGAGCAGCTGACCCTCGTGGAAGTCACCGTGGGTAGCCTCCACGCCGGGCGTCGCGCCGGCCAGCCCGGCGTGGATCGCACCCGTGAGCGCGGCCAGCCGATTCGACACCACCGGCAGGGCCGCCGCCACCATCACCGCGTACTGGTCGACAGCATCCACCCAGGGCATCCGCCGCGGCAGAGCGGCGATCTCGGCCGGCATCGCGTCCAGCAGCTGCACCAGGTCCTCGGCCCGACACGGGATCACCCCGTCGAACATGGCCGTGGCCAGCGGTCGGCCGGGCAACTCCCGCAGGATCAGCAGGTAGTCCGAGGTCGCCGCCGCGACCTGCGGTGCCGGCACGCCGGCGCCGAGCAGGAGTTCGTGCCGGCGTACGGTCGCGGCGAACACCGACTCCCGCATCGCCTTGACGTACAGCACGATCCGGCCCAGCGGCACGTGCACCACGACCTTCAGCACCGCCCGCCGCCGCGGCCGGTAGCCGATGGTCTCCAGCTCGACCTGCTCCGCGGCGACGGGGTACGGCAACACCCGGTACTCGGTGAGCAGGTCGGCCGCCGCTGCGGCCGAGGCGGTCCGGGGCAGGCCGGGCAGATCGGGGTCGTTGGGGTACAGCCAGACCGCCACCTCGCGCATCCCGTCGGCGAAGATCACCGCCCGTTCGTCGGTCCGGGTCCGGGTGCCCGCCCGCGCGCTGGCGCCGAGCAGTTCCTCGCGGCGGCCGAAGGGCCAGTCCACTGTGGCGGCGTACGTCGCCGTCGTGGTGTGTCCCGGCTGGGCGTCGATGTGGTCCAGTCGCCACGACACCAAGCTCCCGCCGCCGTGTTCCACCGCCGCCCGGAGGAGGTCGGCGACGTCCGGGGTGGCCAGCAGCACCGAGCCGTCGGGGTCGGCGACCCCGCCGGCCACTGCGTCGGGACTGCTCAAACCACCCTCCTCGCGGGTTGACCTGCCGTCATTCGAGCTGCCCGGGTCGAGCCTGGCGACCCAGACGAGGATTTTCGCATCCGTCCCGCCCTCGGACACCGACCGACGCCCAGCCGGCCTCTGGAACGATGGTCGGTGTGCAGGTGGCGTTCGGGATTCTGCTGATCGCGGCGACCGTGATCGCCGTGACGGCCTTGGCCGACCGGATCAACCTGTCCGCACCCCTGCTGTTGATCCTGGTCGGCATCGCAGCGTCGTTCGTACCGTTCATCTCCGAGCCGGAGCTGGAGCCCGACGTCATCCTCTTCGGACTGCTGCCGCCCCTGCTCTATTCGGCCGCCCTGCGCACCTCGGTCCTGGACTTCAAGGCCAACCGACGCTCCATCGGGTTCCTCTCCGTCGGCCTGGTGATCTTCACCGCGCTCGGGGTCGGGCTCGTCGCGTGGCTGCTGCTGCCGGTCCCCTTCGCCGTCGCGTTCGCCCTGGGCGCGGTGGTGGCGCCTCCAGATGCGGTCGCGGCCACCTCCATTGCCCGTCGCGTCGGCCTGCCTCGACGGTTGGTCACCATCTTGGAGGGTGAGTCGCTGATCAACGATGCGACCGCGATCACCTGCCTCCGGGTGGCGATCGTCGCCATGTCCACCACGGTCACCGTCGTCGGTGTGACGGTGAGCTTCCTGGTTGCGGCCGTCGGCGGGATCGCGGTCGGGATCGCGGTGGCCTTTCTGACGATCGCCGTCCGCAAGCGGCTGCGGGAGCCGGTGTTCGACACCGCGATCTCGTTCCTGGTGCCCTTCGCCGCCTACGTCCCGGCCGAGGCCATCAGCGTCGGCAGCGCGCATGGATCCGGCGTCATCGCCGTCGTGGTGGCTGGCCTGATCGTGGGTACGAAGTCGCCGGCCTTCCAGTCGGGCCGGTCGCGGGTCAGCGAGCGGTTGAACTGGGCGACCATCACGTTCCTGCTGGAGAACGCGGTCTTCCTGCTCATCGGCCTGCAAGCGCGGCGGATCGTCACCGGAGTCCGCGACGGGGAGCTCAGTGGCCTGCAGGTGACGTTCTTCTGCATCACGATTCTGCTCACCGTGATCGTGCTGCGGCTGGTCTGGGTGGTTGGCTCGCGGGTGTTCCTGTTCCGCCGCGACCGCGACCGCAACGGGAACGCCACTCCCTGGTCGCACGTCTTCGTCGTCGGCTGGGCGGGCCTGCGCGGCGTGGTGACGCTGGCCGCGGTCTTCCTGATCCCGGCCGACACCCCGCATCGCGAGGTGCTCGAACTGACCGCGCTGGTCGTGGTCGCCGGCACCCTGCTCATCCAGGGCGGGAGCCTGCCCTGGATCGTCCGGCGACTTGGTCTGCGGGGTCCCGATCCGCGCTCCGATGCGTTGCAAGCCGCGACCGTGCTCGAATCCGCCACCCGGGCAGCGCTGGCCAAGCTGGACGAGATCACGGGCGCGGAGTCCGATGACCTGACGGTGCAGGCCGTTCGGGATCGCATCCAGGCCCGACCGCTGGCGATGTGGGAAAAGCTCGGGGCCCAGGACCGCGAAACCCCGGCCGAGGAGTACCGGCGGCTACGGCTGATCACTCTGCAGACCGAGCGGGAAGAGGTACTGCGGATCCGGCGGGCCGGCACCACCGAGGCCGACGTGATCGAACAGGTGCTCGCCGCCCTCGACGTGGAGGAGTCCATGCTCGACGTCGCCACCGCGCGCTCCGACGAGCTCTCCGAGGCACCCGTGGCCACCCCGACCAGCACCGAGGGCCCGTGCGCGCACCTGGCGGAGGCCCCGCCCGACATCGACGCCCGCGGCGAGACGGGATGCGACGACTGCGCCCGCGAGGGCACCACCCCGGTGCATCTGCGGATCTGTCTCGAATGCGCCGAGATCGGCTGCTGCGATTCCTCCGTCGGCCGGCACGCGGAGCGGCACTTCCGGGAGAGCGGGCATCTGGTGATGCGCTCGTTCGAACCCGGCGAGACGTGGCGCTGGTGCTACGCCGACGAACGGATCGGCTGACCTCACCGTCCAGCGCTGCGGGCGCGAGGTATCACGACGGTCGCCCTGCACTCCAGACGGGTATGAGTGACGACGTGCTGGCGATGAGTCTCGCGACCCGTTCCGGCCGACTGTTCGACGCGTACCGCCGTGGCGATGAGGCCAAGATGGCCGAACTGGTCCGGACCGTGACCCCGCTTCTGTGGCACACCGCGCGCGCGACCGGGCTCGACGCGGCGACCGCCGAGGACGTCTTGCAGAGCACCTGGATCGCGCTCGTCCGCAAGGCCGACGGCATCGTCGAACCTGCCGCTGTCCTGCAGTGGCTGATCGTCACCACCAAGCGGGAGGCCTGGCGGGTGTCCCGGCTGCAGGCCCGGGTGCGCCCCGAAGACCTCGAGCAGACCGTTTTCGCCGAGCAGGCTGCGCCCGAGCGGGTCGAGGACGACGTCGTCCGCGGTGATACCGCGCGGCGGTTGTGGCGGCACGTGGAGTCCCTGCCGCAGCGGTGCCGGACGCTGTTGCGGGTGATCGCGTTCGCCGACCGGCCGGACTACGCGGGGCTGGCCGAGTCGCTCGGCATGCCACTGGGCAGCATCGGTCCGACCCGCGGTCGCTGTCTGGCCAAGCTCAAACTGGCGCTGGCCGCCGATCCGGCCTGGGAGCCGGCCCGATGAACGCCACGGATCCCGCGGGCCGTGAGACCGAACTCGCCACCGGCCCCCTCGACGCCGAGGACCGGGAGCTGTTGCACGCGATCCGCGCCGCGTACGAGATCGAGGATCCGCTGCCCGTCGGACTCCTCGAACGCCTGCAGTTCCAGATCACGCTCGACGCCCTGCAGGCCGAAGTAGCCACGCTGACCCACCTCGACCTCGCCTCCGCCGGAGTGCGCAGCGCGGTCACCGAATCGGTCCGTACGGTCACCTTCACCAGTGAGAGTCTGACCACGATGGTCACGATCACGGTCCAGCCGGGTGGTGGCGTCCGGATCGACGGCTGGGCGGCGCCCGGGGCCGGACTCGTGGTCGAGGTGCTGCTGGCGGACGGGTCCCGCCGGACCGAGACCGACCAGGACGGTCGCTTCGTCTTCGAGGATCTACCCGCCGGCTACGCCCGGTTCGTCCTGCAGCGCCCGGATGAGTCGGTCCGGGTGCTCACCCCGACCATCGAGTTGTAGCCGCTGGATCAGCGCCCGCGAATCAACGCAGCGGCGGCAGCAGCCCGACCTTGCGACTGGCATCGGCGAGGGTCCGCGACGCCACCGCACGAGCCTTGTCCGCGCCGTCGGCCAGCACCTTCTCCAGGTCGGTCCGCTCGCCCAACAGCGCCAGCGTCTTCTCCCGGTACGGTGTCGCGAACTCGGTCACGGCATCGGCCACGGCACCCTTCAGATCGCCGTACCCCCGGCCCTCGAAGCTCGCCACCAGTGCCTCCATCGGAGTGCCGGTGAGCGCACTCAGGATCGTCAGCAGATTGGCGACGCCGGGCTTGTGCTCCTCGTCGAAGGTGATCTCGCGGCCGGAGTCGGTCACGGCCGACTTGATCTTCTTGATGTTCACCGACGGAGCGTCGAGTAGCTCGATGATGCCGTTCGGGGACGAGGAGGACTTGCTCATCTTCGACTTCGGATCGGCCAGGTCTGCGATCCGGCCGACCGCGGGCAGGATGTGCGGCTCCGGCACCACGAAGGTCGGGCCGAACCGGTGGTTGAAGCGGTTCGCCAGATCCCGGGTCAGCTCCAGGTGCTGGCGCTGATCCTCACCGACCGGCACCCGTTCGGTCTGGTACAGCAGGATGTCTGCGGCCATCAAGACGGGGTACGTGAACAGCGCCACCGTCACGTTATCGGCTCCGCGCTTGGCCGACTTGTCCTTGAACTGGGTCATCCGGCTGGCCTGTCCGAATCCGGTGAGGGCGGCGAGTAGCCAACTGAGTTGGACGTGCTCGGGTACCTGGGACTGGACGAAAACCGTCGCCTTCTGCGGATCGATCCCGGCGGCCAGCATCTGGGCCGCACTGCGGAGGGTGCGATCGCGCAGCGCGTCGGGGTCGGGGTTGGAGTCGAGACCGTGCAGGTCGGCCACGCCGTAGAAGGCATCGTGGCTGTCTTGCAGCGGAACCCACTGCCGCAGGGCCCCGAGGAAGTTGCCGAGATGCAACGAATCCGCCGTCGGTTGGGCCAACGACAAGGCGCGGGGCTTGTCAGACATGCCGGTCATTCAACCATCCGACGCGGGATCGCAAACCGGATTCTGCGGACTCAGGGAACCCTCAGCCGCTCGATGCGGTGCTTGCGTGGGTCGTCGCTGGACTCCTCGGTCGACTCCGCGGAGACCGGGCGACCGCCCTGCTTGGGGTCCGGCGGTGATCGGCATCGTGGTCCCGCTCGGTGGTCGGCCCGGCACCTGGATCCGGCCGAACGGGCGGACGGCGATCGAGGACGCGCGGCGCCCGTCGAGTTCGGTGACCCGCAACTCCAGCCGGACCGGTTCGCCCTCGTCGTCGTCGACCTCGTGCACCTCCACCTCGACGGCGGCGTTCAGGGTCGGCAACTGGCCGTACTGGGCCATGAAGTAGCCGGCCAGGGTGTCGTACGGGCCCTCGGGCAGCACCAGCCTGGTCTTGTCCTCGAACTCGTCCAGCGTGGTCAAACCGTCGATGACCTGGTCTCCCCGGAGCGTGGTGCGTTCCTCGGAGACCACGTCGTACTCGTCGGTGATGTCGCCGACCAGCTCTTCGACCAGGTCCTCCATCGTCACGATGCCGGCCGTGCCGCCGTACTCGTCCAACACGATGGCCAGGTGGTTCGCTGATCGCCGCATCTCGTTCAGCGCCCACAGCACCCGGACCGTGTCGGGGAAGGAGATGACGGGCCGGGCGACCTCCGAGACCGGTGTCGTCCGGGAGCTCACCTCCGGATCCAGCAGATCACGGACGTGCACGAAGCCGATGATGTCGTCGGCCGAGTCCCCCATCACCGGATAGCGGGAGTGGGGCGCCTTCAACACCTCGCGGACAGCGCGGTGAGCGGGCATGTCGCCGGGCAGGAAGTCGACCTCGGTCCGGGGCAGCATCACCTCGCGGAGGCCGCGGGCGCCGGCATCGAAGACGTCGTCCACGATCCGCCGTTCCTCGGCTCCGAGCGTGGTGGAACCGCTGACCATCGCCCTGATCTCCTCGTCGGTGACCTCTTCGCGACCGGCGTGCGGGTCGCCGCCGAGCAGTCGGACCATGACGTTGGTGGAGGCGCCGAGGAACCAGATCACCGGTCGGGCCAAGCTGGCGATGAAGTCCACCAGCGGGGCCAGCGCCATCGCGAACGCCTCCGCCCGCTGGAGCGCCAGCCGCTTGGCGGTCAGTTCGCCGAGCACGATGGAGGCGTAGCTGATCACCGCCGTGATCAAGATCAGGGCGAGGGCGTCGGCGACCCCCGGGCTCATCATCGGCAGGATGCCCCGCAGGGCAGGACTCAGCGAACCCGCCAGGGTCGCACCGCCGAATGCAGCCGACAAGAATCCGGCCAGCGTGACGCCGATCTGGACCGCGGAGAGGAACCGGTTGGGGTTCTCGTGCAGCTTGGCGACGGTCTGGCCCCGCTTGCCGCGGTGCGCAAGTTGTTTGACCTGGCTCTCCCGGAGCGAGACCAGCGCCATTTCCGCGGCGGCGAAGACTCCGCCGACCACGATGAAGAGGAGGATCAGGATTGCGTTGAGCAGATTTTCGCTCATTCAGCGTTCACCCCCGCAAGCGTAGTGAATGCGGGCTCCCCTGCTCGCCAGGACGGACGATCAACGTCTCCGGAGAGATTGCCTCGGGCACCCGTCCGCAGATGCACCACCTTCTTGGATCGGCACCACGTGCACGTGGTGCCGATCCAAGGTGGTGCATCTGGTCCGGGCGGCCGGATCAGTCGGCGGGCAGGTTGATCGGTACGGGCGCGAGTCGGGCCAGCTGGGTGACGTGTCGAGGCGTGAGCTCGTCCAGGGACACGACGCCCAGAAGCCGCATGGTGCGTTCGATCTCACCGGTCAGGATCTCGATCACCCGGTCGACTCCGGCCTCGCCCCCGGCCATCAGTCCGTACAGGTAGGCGCGGCCGATCAGGGTGAACCGGGCCCCGTGCGCGATGGCGGCGACGATGTCGGCGCCGGACATGATGCCGGTGTCCAGCCCGATCTCGTACGCGGAACCGAACTCGCGCGCCACGGCCGGCAACAGGTGGAACGGGATCGGCGCCCGGTCCAGCTGCCGGCCGCCGTGGTTGGACAACACGATGCCGTCGACACCGACCTCGGCCACCCGGCGCGCGTCTTCGAGACTCTGGATCCCCTTGACGACGACCTTGCCGGGCCACTGGTCGCGGATCCAGGCCAGGTCGTCGGTGCCCACCGTCGGGTCGAACATGGTGTCCAGCAGCTCGCCCACGGTGCCCGACCAGCGGTCGAGCGAGGCGAACGACAACGGCTCGGTGGTCAGGAAGTCGATCCACCACCACGGCCGGGGCACCGCGTTGACGACCGTGCCGATGCTCAGCGCCGGCGGGATTGAGAACCCGTTCCGCTTGTCGCGCAGCCGGGCGCCGGCGACGGGGACGTCGACCGTCACCAGCAACGTGTCGAATCCGGCCTTCGCGGCGCGGTCGACGAGCGCCATCGACCGGTCCCGGTCCTTCCACATGTACAGCTGGAACCAGTTGCGGCCGTGCGGGTTGGCCGCGGCCACGTCCTCGATCGCCGTGGTGCCCATCGTGGACAGCGAGAAGGGGATGCCGTGCCGACCGGCCGACCGCGCACCGGCGAGCTCGCCCTCGGTCTGCATCATCCGGGTGAAGCCGGTTGGGGCGATGCCGAACGGGTACGCCATCGGGCCGCCGAGCACCTCACGCGACGTCGTCACCTGCGACACGTCCCGCAGGATCGACGGCGAGAACTCGATGTCCTCGAACGCCTGCCGGGCCCGGGCCAGCGAGATCTCGGCCTCGGCCGCGCCCTCGGTGTAGTCGAACGCCGCCTTCGGGGTTCGACGGCGGGCGATCCGCTGCAGGTCGTAGACGGTTTGCGCCTTGGCGAGTCGGGTCTGCTTGAACTTCAGGCTCGGCTTGCGGAACTTCATGAGCGGCGCCAGATCGCGCACCTTGGGCAGTCGTCGGTCAACCACGCTGAGCCTCCTCGAACTCTCGGACGGTCGTCGTGCGGGGTTCATACCGGATGAGGCGGGAACGCCCCCCGAACAGCATCCCGGACGTCCTCCAGTGTCTCGCCCAGACACTCCGGCGGCTCGTGCCTGCACGGCCAGATTGCCCAGCGCGGTCGCCTCCACCGGACCGGCGAGGACCGGCCGGCCGGATAGATCCGCCGTCAGCTGGCAGAGCAGCGCGTTCTGGCAGCCGCCGCCGACGACGTGGATCACCGCGCACCGTCCGATCGGACAGCCCTTCGGCCTCTTCGACGGTCCGCGCGTACGCGACCGCGAGCGAGTCCAGGATGCAGCGGACGACGGCGCCGGCGGACGCCGGCGGCTGCTGTCCGCTCGCCTCGCAGCGCGGCCCGGATCCGGCTGGGCATGTCCCCCGGCGGGAGGAAGTCGGCGTCGTCGACGTCGACGGTCGGACCGCCGGTCGGCAGGCTCGCGGCCTCGGCGAGCAGAGCGTCCTGGTCCGCGTCGTCCCCGGCCTCCCGCCACGTCCGCAGCGACTCCTGCAGCAGCCACAGCCCGCCCTGACGTTGCGCAGGTAGCGCACCCGGCCGTCGACCCCGCCCTCGTTGGTGAAGTTGGCCGCGCGACTGGCGTCGGTGAGCACCGGCTCGTCCAGTTCGAGCCCGACCAGCGACCAGGTGCCCGAGGACACGTACGCGAACGTCCCGGCCGCTCGGCCGGCACGGCCGACCACGGCCGAGGCGGTGTCGTGGGAGCCGACCGCGACCACCCGGCATCGTCCGGTGCAGTCCGGTCCGGCCGGCCACCGCCGATCGGATCAGCCCGACCCGCTCGCCCGGTTCGATCAGCGGGGGGAACAGATCGGCGGGAACCCCGAGAGCGTCGAGCAGCCTCGTCCGACCACGATCGGGCGCGGGCGTCCAGCAGCCCGGTGGTCGAGGCGTTGGTGATCTCGGTCCGCAGCTCCCCGGTCAGCCAGTAGCGCCAGCAGATCCGGCAGCAGCACGGCACGTCGGGCCGTGGCCCAGAGCGATCCGCGCTGCTCGGCCGCGAGCTGGTAGATCGTGTTGAACGGCAGGAACTGCAGCCCGCTGATCGCGTACAGGCGCTCGCGGTCGACCCGGGCATGCACCGTCGGCGATGACCGCCTCGGTGCGGCTCGTCCCGGTAGGCGATCGGCTCGGCCAGCAGCGCGCCGTCGGAGTCCAGCAGACCGTAGTCCACCGCCCAGGTGTCGATGCCGATGACTGACCACCTCGGGTAGCGCGCGGCCAGCTCCGCAGCCCGACCAGCACCTGGTCGTAGAGGCCGGTGAGGTTCCAGCGCAGGTGGCCGTCCGACGTCGCCGGCCCGTTGGGGAACCGGTGCACGATGTCCGAGCTCGACCGCCGCCGTCGCTCCACGCGCCCCGGCCACCGACCCGACCGCTGGACGCACCGATGTCGATCGCACCGAACACCGACGGCTCGGAGGCGGGACTCGTACTGGTCACCGAAGGAAGGCGGCGGCGACGCCGGCGTCGACGGGGATGTGCAGGCCGGTGGTGTGGCTCAGGTCGGCGGAGCAGAGCACGAAGACGGCGTTGGCGACGTGCTCGGGCAGCACCTCCCGCTTCAGCAGGGTGCGCTGGGCGTAGTACTTGCCGAGGTCCTCTTCGTCGACCCCGTAGACGGCGGCCCGCTTGGCGCCCCAGCCGCCGGCGAAGATGCCGGAGCCGCGGACCACCCCGTCGGGGTTGATGCCGTTGACCTTGACCCCGTGCTCGCCCAGCTCGGCGGCCAGCAGCCGGACCTGGTGGGCCTGGTCGGCCTTGGTCGCGGAGTAGGCGATGTTGTTCGGCCCGGCGAAGATCGAGTTCTTGCTGGAGATGTAGACGATGTCGCCGCCCAGTCGCTGCTCGATCAGCACCTTCGCCGCCGCCTTGGAGACCAGGAACGAGCCCTTGGCCATCACGTTGTGCTGCAGATCCCAGTCCGCGACGGTGGTGTCCAGCAGGGCCTTGGACAGCGACAGCCCGGCGTTGTTGACCACCAGATCCAAGCCCGCCGAACGCCAGCACGGCGGCGTCGATCGCGGCCTGCACGGCCCCCTCGTCGGTCACGTTGGCGGCGATCCCGATCGCCACGTCAGCGTTGCCGATCTCGGCGGCGGCCGCGGCCGCCTTGTCGGCGTCGAGGTCGGCGATCACCACGCAGGCACCTTCGGCGGCGAGCCGATGGCGATGGCCTTGCCGATCCCGGAGGCGGCGCCGGTGACCAGGGCGATCCGCGTCGCCAGCGGCTTCGGCTTCGGCATCCGCTGCAGCTTGGCCTCCTCCAACGCCCAGTACTCGATCCGGAACTTCTCCGACTCGTCGATCGGCGCGTAGCGTGGACAGTCCTTCGGCGCCGCGCATCACGTTGATCGCGTTGACGTAGAACTCCCCCGCCACCCGGGCGGTCTGCTCGTCCTTGCCGTAGGAGAACATGCCGACCCCCGGGACCAGGATGATCAACGGGTCCGCGCCGCGGATGGCCGGCGAATCGGCGGTGGCGTTGCGGTCGTAGTAGCCCTGGTAGTCGGCCCGGTACGCCTCGTGCAGCTCCCGCAGCCGGGCGATCGAATCCTCCACGCTCGCGGCTGCCGGGAGATCCAGCACCAGCGGCTTCACCTTGGTCCGCAGGAAGTGATCCGGGCAGCTCGTGCCCAGCGCGGCCAGCCGCGGGTGCTCGCTCGAGGCCAGGAACTCCAGCACCACGTCGGAATCGGTGAAGTGACCGACCATCGGCTTGTCCTGCGAGGCGATCGACCGCAGCGTGGGGGCCAACGCGGCCGCCTTGGCCCGCCGCTCGGACTCGGGCAACGCGGCGTAGCCGTCCAGGGCCGGACCGAACGGCTCCGCCTTGGCGTTCTCGGCGATGTATGTCGGCGGCGGTGTCGATGATCCACAGCGAGTTGCGCTCCGACTCCTCCGACGTGTCGCCCCAGGCGGTGATGCCGTGACCGCCGAGGACGCAGCCGATCGCCTGCGGGTTCTCGTCCTTGATCTCGGCGATGTCCAGACCCAGTTGGAATCCGGGCCGACGCCACGGCACCCACACCACCTGGTCGCCGAAGATCTCCTTGGTCAGCGCCTCGCCGTCGGCGGCGGTGGCGATGGCGATGCCCGAGTCCGGATGCAGATGATCGACATGGGCGGCGTCGACCAGGCCGTGCATCGCGGTGTCGATGGACGGCGCCGCCCCACCCTTGCCATGCAGGCAGTAGTCGAACGCCGCGACCATCTCGTCCTCGCGCTCCACGCCGGGATAGACGTCGACCAGCGCCCGCATCCGATCCAGCCGCAGCACCGCCAAGCCCGGCTCGGTCAGCGTGCCGAGGTCACCGCCGGAGCCCTTGACCCACAGCAGCTCTACCGGCTCCCCGGTGACGGGATCGGTCTCGGTGCCCTTGGCGGATGTGTTCCCGCCCGCGTAGTTGGTGTTCTTCGGATCCGAGCCCAGCCGGTTGGACCGGGTGATCAGATCGCTCACTGCCTGGTTGGTCATCTCTTCCTTTGCGTGCCGGTGGTCGTGGGCTGAGCCTGTCGATTGGCCAACCACGTGGCGCCCTGAGCCGGTCGAACCGCTCGGGCACCTGGTCTCAAGCGCCCCAGCCGGCCTGTTGACCGCCAACGCGATCGGTCTCGATCTGCTTCTGGTAGCCCGACTCGGCGTAGGCGCGCACCGGGTCCGCCGGCAGGCCTCGGGACTCCCGCCACTCGGCCAGATCCGGTCGTACGTCGGTGTAGAAGGCGTCCATCAGCGATCGCGTTGGCGCCGAGCACGTCACCGGCCTGTTGCGCAGCCGCCAGCGCCCCGGTCTCCACCAGCAGCGCGCGGGCGGTCATCTCCTGCACGTTCAGCACCGAGCGGATCTGCCCCGGGATCTTGTCCTCGACGTTGTGACACTGGTCGAGCATGAACGCCACGTCGGAATCCGGGCCGTAGCCACCGCCGCGGATCACCTCGTACAGGATCCGGAACAGCTGGAACGGGTCGGCCGCGCCGACGATCAGGTCGTCGTCGGCATAAAAGCGGGAGTTGAAGTCGAACGAACCGAGCTTCCCGAGTCGGAGCAGCTGCGCGACGATGAACTCGATGTTCGTACCCGGCGCATGGTGCCCGGTGTCCAGACAGACCACCGCCCGCTCCCCCAGCGCGGCCACCTGGGCGTACGAGGTGCCCCAGTCAGGAACGTCGGTGTGGTAGAACGCCGGCTCGAAGAACTTGTACTCCAACACCAGCCGCTGGTCGGACCCGAGCCGAGGAGTAGATCTGCGCCAGGCTGTCGGCCAGCCGGTCCTGGCGTCCGCGAATGTCGCCCTGGCCCGGATAGTTCGTGCCGTCCGCCAGCCAGATCTTGAGGTCGCGCGAGCCGGTCTGGTTCATGATCTCGACGCACTCGAAGTGGTGCTCGATCGCCTTGCGGCGAACGGCATCGTCGACGTGAGTCAGACTGCCGAACTTGTAGAGGTCGTCCTGGAACGTGTTGGAGTTGATCGTGCCCAGCGCGACGCCGAGATCGGCCGCGTAGGACCGCAGGGCGGCGTAGTCGTCAACCTTGTCCCACGGAATGTGCAAGGCCACCTTGGGGGCGAGCCCGGTGAGCTCGTGCACCTTCGCCGCGTCCGCCAGCTTCTCTTCGATGGTTCGCGGGGTGCCCGACGTAGTGAACACCTTGAACCGGGTGCCGGAATTGCCGAACGCCCAGGACGGCAATTCGATGGCTTGGTGGGACAGCTGCTCGCTGATGGAGGTGAACTCCGTCATGAGTCGTTCCTCAAGTGCTCGTTGAAACGTTGCAAGTTCAGGGCAAAAGGTAGTCCATCGGCCATCGGCTGTCAAGGTCTCGACATCGCCGGTCACCCGTCTCAGTACAGTTCTAGCGTGTCCGCTGCCGGTGGGGTCGAGCGGAGAACTCCTGCTCGGCCAACGCTCGCCGACGTCGCGGCGAGCGCCGGAGTCTCCGTGGGCACGGTGTCCCACGTCCTGAATCACCCCGGTCGAGTCGCGATCCCCACTCGCGCAAGGGTGTTGGCGGCCATCGCCGAACTCGGCTTCTCCCGCAACAACATGGCGAGCGCCCTGGCCTCCGGCAACACCCGAACGGTCGGACTGGTGGTTCCGACGCTGCGCAACTCGCTGTTCGTCGACATCGCCGAGGGTGCCGCGCGTGCGGCTAAGGCCAACTCCCTCATGCTTCAGCTGGCGAGTTGTGACAGTGACTACGAACAGCAGGCGGCACAGCTGAACTTCCTCGACGGCGCCCGGGTCTCGGGCCTGCTGCTGGCTCCGATGCAGGACTCCCACGAGATCATTGAGCGGCTTCGTCGAGATGGGCGTCCCGTCGTCGTGCTGAATTACGCGTCGCCGTCCGCCGACGTGTGCACCGTGCTGATCGACAATGAGCAGGTCGGTTACCTGGCGGTCCGCCACCTCATCGAACTCGGACGCAAGCGGATCGCCTTCGTGGCCGGCCGGTACGACCTCCAACCGGTCGTGCTGCGACGCCAGGGGGCCCGGCGCGCGGTCGACGAGGCCGACCGTACAGTCGAGTTGAACGAGATAACGGTCGACGGTCTTGATGCGCCCGATGGGGCCATCGCCGGGCGGCAGATCATCGCGGAGGGACACCAACGAGCCGACGGCGTGGTCGCCGTCACTGACATGCTCGGGATGGCGATCATCCGACAGCTGCTCGGCGCCCAGCTCGCCGTACCGGAGGACGTGGCCGTGATCGGCTGCGATTACAACTCGGGGGCCTGGGGTGGAGCGATCCCGCTCTCCTCGGTGACGATGCACGGCGAGGAGTTGGGCGAACACGCCGTCCGACTGCTTCTCGAGGAGATCAAGCACGGACCCGAAGGCCACGACCACCAAGTCGTGACCCTCGAGCCCGAGGTCGTCGTTCGGGAGAGCACGGCCGGTCGCTAGCAACTCAGATCTTGGCCGCGGCCAGGGACATCCGGAGAATGTTGTATCGTTTCAGACAGCTCGTCACCGAAGCCTTCGCCCGCACGGGTGGAAAGAGAGACACCGATGCCTGACTGGCGCGCACACGCCGTTTCACCGAACGAGGACTTTGCCGGCGCTCCACTGCTCCGCCACGAGTTCGCTCTCGACGAGGGGCACGGTGCCGTCGCTCGAGCGACACTCCACGCCACGGCGCAGGGCGTTTTCGAGGCTTACCTCAACGGCCGGCCGGTTTCCGACGACGTTCTGAGCCCGGGCTGGACCAGCTACGAATGGCGCCTGCGGTACCGCAGCTACGACGTGACCTCTCTGCTCGCGCCGACCACAGTGCTCGACCCGACCGTGCTCGGGGTCGCGCTGGGCAACGGATGGTTTCGCGGGCGGCTCGGCTGGGGCGGCGGCCGCGCCCACTACGGCGACGAGCTGAGTTTCCTGGCCCAACTCGAGATCGAGTTCGCCGACGGTCACGTCCAGACGGTGATCACCGACGAGAGTTGGCGGGCGGGACCGTCGGCCGTGACGGTCAACGACCTGTACGACGGGCAGAGCGTCGATGCGCGACTCGAGTCCGCCGCGTGGTTGGAGCCGGGGTTCAACGACGACGGCTGGGTCGGCGTCCACCGAGCAAACCTCGATCTGGCCACGCTTACCCCGTATCTCGGCCCGCCGGTCCGCCGCCAGGAGGAGTTGAAGCCCGTACGGATCTGGACCTCCCCCGCCGGGAAGACGCTCGTGGACTTCGGCCAGAACCTCGTTGGCTGGGTGCGCACCGAGGTCCAGGGCCCGACCGGCAGCGAGATCACCCTGAGCCATGCCGAGGTGCTCGAACACGACGAACTCGGGGTGCGGCCGCTACGCACCGCCTCGGCCACCGACCGGTTCATCCTGAGTGGTGATCGCGACGTCTTCGAGCCGACCTTCACCTTCCACGGCTTCCGCTATCTCCAGGTCGACGGCTGGCCTGGCGGCATCGACGCCCTGCACGAAGATGGCGCCGCGTTGACCGCCGTCGTCGTGTCGAGCGATCTCCGCCGGACCGGAGAGTTCGCGTGCTCGAACGACCTGCTCAACCAGTTGCACCGCAATGTGGTGTGGGGTACGCGGGGCAACTTCCTCGATGTGCCGACCGACTGCCCACAGCGCGACGAGCGGCTCGGGTGGACCGGCGACATCGCGGCCTTCGCCCCGACCGCCGCCTACTTGTTCGACGTCGACGACTTCCTGCGCGATTGGCTGCGCGATCTGTCCGCCGAGCAGTCGGCGGCCGACGGCATGGTCGCGTACGTTATTCCGGACGTGCTCAAGTACGTGAAGCACCCGACGTCGTTCCCCGTACCCGACAGCACGGCGATCTGGAGTGACGCCTCGGTCTGGGTGCCGTGGGCGCTCTGGCAGGCCTACGGCGACTCCCGGGTGTTGATCGATCAGATCGACTCGATGGCAGCCCACGTCCGCCGGGTCGAAACCAAGCTGTCCGAGACCGGGCTGTGGGACGAGGGGTTTCAGTTCGGTGACTGGCTCGACCCGACCGCGCCGCCGGACAATCCCGCCGACGCCAAGGCCGACAAGGGCGTTGTGGCGACGGCGTGTTTCTATCGCAGCGCACGAATCGTCTCCGACGCCGCCGCGATCGTCGGTCGGGCTGAGGACGCCGAATACTTCGGTGCCCTTGCCGATCGCACCCGGGCCGCCTTCACCGAGCACTACGTCGACTCCGACGGGACCATCGCCAGTGATGCGCAGACGGTGTACGCGCTCGCCATCACCTTCGGGTTGCTCGACGACGAGGCGGCTCAGCTGGCCGGTGAGCGGCTGGCGAAGCTCGTGGCCGACGGTGGGTACCGCATCCAGACCGGCTTCGCAGGAACCCCGTTCGTCACCGACGCCCTCACTCGCACCGGGCACCTCGACGACGCGTACCAGTTGCTGCTGCAGACCGAGAACCCGTCATGGCTCTACTCGGTGACGATGGGTGCCACCACGGTGTGGGAACGCTGGGACTCGATGCTGCCCGACGGCACGATCAACCCGGGGCAGATGACCAGCTTCAACCACTACGCGTTGGGCGCGGTGGCCGACTGGATGCATCGGGTGATCGGCGGCATCGCGCCGCTCACCCCCGGCTATTCCGAGGTGCTGATCGCGCCGCAACCGGGTGGCGGCATCACCTGGGCTCGTGCATCGCTGGACACCCGTGCCGGGCTGGTATCGGTCCACTGGGAACAGCAGTCATCGGGTGCGCTCGACCTCGACGTCGACATCCCGAGTGCGATGTCCGCACTGGTTCGACTGCCGGACGGCACCGAGCAGCGGCTGTCTGCCGGTGCGCACCACCTGTCGACCGCCGGCTAGCCCCTTATCGGGTCGGTGGGCGAGTAGAGCCGCGAACTCGCAGCTGCGGATCGAATCTGATGTTCCTTGCGGTCCTTCTGCCGTCACGGATTCGCTCCATCAACAAGGCGGTCGCCGCCACCCCCATTTCGCCCCCGAATTGATCCACAGTCGTCAACGAGATGAGGGGATGGCGCGCTAGGTCGATGTTGTCGTATCCGACCACGGATACCTCCGCAGATCTGCCCGCTCGTGCGACGGCGCCGAGGGCAGCGATCGCGAGGGCATCATGACCAGCGAAGATCGCCGTGGGTGGGAAGCTGTCGGCGAGAAGCGTGCGGGTCGCCTCGAAGGCTTCCTGCTCGGTTTCGGTGTAGAGCAGCTGCGGCTCGCGGCCGCTTGCCTTCATCCGGTTCGAGTAGGTCGAGCGCCTCAGGTCATGGGGTGACTCGGCGGCCCTCGGCCGCATGGTGACGTGGGCGATCCGCTCGTGGCCGAGTTCGAGGAGATGATCCATGACGAGGTCGGCCCCGGCCCGATCGTCACCGGTCACGGTGTCGTACGCAATCGAGGCGTCGTGCCGGCCGAGGAGAACGATCGGGATGTCGACGGCCAGTTGCTCCAGCCAGTCGGGTGCCACCTCCGACGAGATTGTGATGATCCCGTCCACCTGCCGGTCGAGCAGTGCCTCGAGCACCGACCGCGCGCCGCGGTAACCCGGTCCGGGGGCGAGGATGAGCTGGTACTTGGACGCCGCCAGGCCGGTCGTCGCGCCCGAGACGACTCGATTGAAGAAGTCGTTTCCAAGGTGAGGAATCTCGAAGCCGATCGTGAAGCTCGAGCCGCGGAGGGCTTGGGCCGCCACGCGGGGCCGATAGTTCAGCTCATCAATTGCCTTCTCCACGCGAGCTCGCATGGCTGGGCTCACACCGTAGGCGTCACGGATGACCTTCGACACCGCCGCTTTGGAGACCCCGGCTCGGACGGCGACGTCAGAGATCGAGGCACGGCGCGACGCCAACAGATCGACTTCATCATCACGAACCTGCATCTGCGCTTGCCTTCCATGTTCAGGGCGGATCGTTGTTTGTAGACCGGTTGACATCACACTGTAGACCGGTTAACACTGTCCATCACGGATCTGCGAATGAAACCATTCAGCGCGGGCCGCCGAGGGTGAGCTGCTCACGGGACGGTCGTCTGGGCCACCACTGTTCGACGAAGAGAGCTTGTTTACAACGATCAGGTGCAGGGAGGTTGACGCCGCTCGAGTGATGCACTAGCTTTCTTATTGAAACGCTTCAGAGGGTCGCAAACCAAGCCGGCGCTCGCACATTCACAAGTTCTGGAGGTTCCATGAGATTCACCACGACAGCCCGGCGCGGCGCAGCGCTGGTGGCTGCGGGCACAGCGACCGCCCTGATGTTCGCGGGTTGTAGCGCCGGCAGCCTGGGCAGCAGCAGCGGCGGCGGCGCCAGCGCTGGTGCCGTAGAGATCACCTGGCTGCACGGGGCGGAGACCGCCGACGTGGCGAGTGCAAAGGCCCTGAGTCGACGCCTTCACCAGGCGCCAACCCCAACATCACGATCAAGGACGACACCCGGCCGGGAGGCTCGGAGGGTGACAACCTGGTCAAGACCCGGCTGGCCACCGGCGACATGTCCGACGTCTTCATCTACAACAACGGCTCGCTGCTGCAGGCGATCAAACCGGCGCAGAACCTCACCCCGCTGGACGACCAGCCGTGGGTGGGCCAGCTCGACCCGCTCTTCGCCGAGTCCTCCAAGTCCGACGGCAAGATCTACGGCGGCCCGTACGGGACGGCGTTCGGCGGCGGCGTGCTCTACAACATCCCGCTCTACAAGAAGCTGGGTCTGGAGGTCCCGAAGACGTGGGACGAATTCATGGCCAACAACGCCAAGATCAAGGCCGACGGCACGGCGGCCCCGGTCGAGCAGACCTACGGCGAGCACCTGGACCTCGCAACTGTTCGTGCTCGGCGACTTCCACAACGTCGCGGCCGCGGTGCCGAGCTTCGCCGCGGACTACACCGCGAACAAGGCCAAGTACGCGACGACCCCGGCGGCACTGGCCGGCTTCGAGAACATCCAGAAGGTCAAGGATGCCGGCTACTTCAACAAGGACTTCGCCTCGGCCAAGCTGAACGACGGCATCAAGGCGGTGGCCACCGGAACCGCGGCGCACTATCCGCAGCTCGGCGGCAGCGCGAACACCATCGAGAACGTCGCCCCCGGCAAGACCAACGACGTCGGCTTCTTCGCCCTGCCCGGCAACGACGCGGCCACCAACGGCATGACGGTCTGGCCCGGCACGGCCGCGATGTACATCCCGAAGTCGGTGGAGGGCGCCAAGCTCGAGGCCGCGAAGAAGTTCGTCGCCTTCGCGGCAACCCAGGAGGGCTGTGACGCCTACGCCGAAGGGCGCGCCGCCGCAGGGCCCGTTCGTCTCCACCCAGTGCAAGCTGCCGGCCGAGGTCTCCCAGGTCGCCAAGGACACGCCAGGCCTACTTCGAGGCGGACAAGGCCAGCCCCGCGCTGGAGTTCCTGTCGCCGATCAAGGGCCCGGCCCTGGAGCAGATCTGCATCCAGGTCGGCACCGGTCAGGTGGACGGCAAGAAGGGCGCCGAGCTCTACGACCAGGACGTCAAGAAGCAGGCCCAGCAGCTCGGCCTGCCGGGTTGGGACTGATCCTCGGAGTCCCGACGGGCACCAGCTAAGACCAGTTCGACCTAGCCTGCCGCCGGTCCCGATCCGGGACCGGCGGCAGGCGCCACGGAAAGGGCTCCGTCGATGGCGAGCACACTGAGCACCACCGAGGCGACCCGGCTCGGCCCCGCCAGGCGCGGCGGCCAAGGGCGGTCGGAAAAAGCGACCGGGACCGTACCCGTACTGGTTCTACGTCGCTCCCGCCGCTCATCTACGGCATCTTCTTCATCGTTCCCACCCTGGCCTCGTTCTACTTCTCCTTCACCCGGTGGGATCTGTTCACCTCGACCTGGATCGGCCTGGACAACTACCAGACCTTCTTCCAGGAGCAGGCGCTGGTCATCGGCCTGCGCAACACCCTGATCTACGCGGTGATCACCTCCGGCCTGAAGGTCGTCCTCGGCATGGCGCTGGCCCTGCTGCTGACGTCGAAGATCATCGCTCGCGGCTATCTGCGATCGGTCATCTTCTTCCCGGTGCTGGTCAGCGACCATCGGCGTCGGCCTCACCTTCACCGTGTTGATGAATCCCGAACGCGGCCTGATCAACCAGGTGCTGGGCGGTGGCTCGACGATCGGCTGGCTGACCAACCCCAGTCTCGCGCTGATCTCCATCGCCCTGGTCGACGTCTGGAAGGGCGTCGGACTGGCCACGGTCATCTACATCGCCGGCCTGGTCTCGATCCCCGGCGAGTACTACGAGGCCGCCGCAGGTCGACGGAGCCAGTCGCTGGGACGTCTTCCGCAACATCATGCTGCCGCTGGCCAGGCCGGCCACCGCCACGGTGATCACCCTGTCGCTGATCGGCGGACTGCGCTCGTTCGACCTGATCTGGGCGATGACCAAGGGCGGACCCGGTTTCGCCTCCGACGTGATCGCGTCGGTGATCTACAAGCAGTACCAGGCCGGCTTCTACGGACTGTCCACGGCGGGCAGCGTCGTGCTGTTCCTCGTCGTCACGATCATCGTGGTCCCGCTGACCGCGTGGCTCAACCGGAGAGGACGCCTGATGGCTGTCACCGAAGCTGCCACCGGCACCGTCGCGCCAACTAAAACTCGGAAGCGCAAAGCAGCCGGGCGTGGTCATCGGCATCGCCGCCATCGTGCTGACTGCGCGTCTTCTTCCTGGTGCCGTTCGTCTTCATCTTCTGATCGCCTCCAAGCCGTTGGTCGAGGCGAACGCCGCTGGAGTTCTCCTGGCCGTCGAACTTCGTGCTGTTCGACAATCTCGGCCAGGCGCTGGCCGCCCGCGACTACCTGATGGTCATCGCCTTCATCAACAGCGTGATCCTCACCGTGGTCAGCGTCGCCGCGCTGGTCATCCTGAGTGCGATGGTGGCCTACGTCTGGCAACGCCGCGCCAGTCGGCTCAGTCCGGTGATCAACATGCTCGTGCTGGCCGGGCTGATCGTGCCGCCGGCCATCGTGCCCACCATCTGGGTGCTCCAGGCGGTGGGCTCTTTCAAGACCATGCCCGGACTGATCCTGATCGAGATCGCCTACGGCCTCCCGTTCTGCATCCTGCTGTTCCGGCGCCTTCATCGTCGACCGTTCCCCGCGAGCTGGACGAGGCCGCCGTCGTGGACGGCGCCGAACCCGGTGCAGATCTTCTTCCGGGTGATCTTCCCGGTGCTGCGGTCGGTGATCATGACGGTGATCATCCTGCAGACGGTGGCGGTCTACAACGACTTCCAGAACCCGCTGTACTTCCTGCCCGGGCACCGAGAACGCCACCGTGCAGCTCACCCTGCTCAACTTCCAGAGCCAGTTCCTCACCCAGTACAACCTGCTGTTCGCCACCATCTTGCTGGTCACGATCCCGCCGCTGATCATGTTCATCTTCTTCAACCGCAAGATCGTCGAAGGCATGGCTGCCGGGTCCGTCAAGGGCTGAGCTCGCCGGCCCGGGCGGAGCCGTACGATGACGGTTCCAACCGGCATCTCTGGAGCGAGGAGCAGGGCGAATGGCGAGCCGCAAGGTGTCGGTCAACATGAAGGACGTTGCCACGTTGGCCGGCGTCTCCCTCGGCACGGTCTCCAACGTGGTCAACACCCCAGAAATCGTCAGCGAGCGGACCCGGGTGCGCGTCACGGAGGCGATCAGCAAGCTGGGTTGGGTTCCCAATGAGTCCGCTCGGCAACTCCGGGCAGGCCGCAGCAGGTCCATCGGCATGGTCGTCTTGGACATCGCCAACCCGTTCTTCACCGACCTCGTTCTCGCCGCGGAAGATTACGTCACCGAGCGCGGCTACGCGGTCCAGGTCAGCAACAGCGCCCAACAGACCAGCCGCGAACGGGCCCACCTGATGTTGCTCGAGCAACAGCGGGTAGGTGGAGTGCTCCTCGCGCCCATCTGGGGCGTGGACGACCGGGTCGGCGAACTCCGACGGCGCGGCATCCCGGTGGTGCTGCTCGACCGAGCGCGGGACCAGACGGATCTTTGTTCGGTGTCAGTGGATGACGTGGAGGGCGGACGGCTCGCGATCCAGCACCTGCTCGAGCAGGGCCACCGCCATATCGCCCTGGTGGGCGGACCGGGTGATCTCCAGCAGGTCCGCGATCGACGGGCTGGGGCCGAGTTGGCTCGGGCCGGGTTCGGCGGTTCCGCGAACCTGCTGACGATCTCGACTCCGAACCTCGATGCCGAAAGTGGCGCGGCGGCCGCGGGCGAGTTGCTTGCGCTCTCGACCACCGAGCGACCCACGGCCGTCTTCGCGGCCAACGACTTGTTGGCCATCGGCGTCCTGCAGGGCTTCGTCAGTCACGGACTCCGGGTTCCCGATGACGTCGCGATCATCGGGTACGACGACATCTCCTTCGCCGCCTCCGCCGCCGTGCCACTCTCCTCGATCCGTCAACCACGTCGTGATCTCGGCCGCCGCGCGGCGGAACTGCTGTTCGAGGAGATGCTGGCCCTGCAAGAGGAGCGGCCGCACCTGCACCAGGCGGTGCGCTTCACCCCGGAGCTCGTCGTTCGACGATCGACCGTGGTGAGGTAGCCCGCCAGTCCAACCCTCAGGCGGGCAGCGCTTCTCGAACCAGCGACGGCAGCACCAGTTCGCGCCATCGCGCCTTCATGGTGGCCAGCACGTCATCGGCGTCGGCGGCCCAGATGTCGGCGTTGAAGATCTCGACCTCCACCGGACCCGCGTACCCTGCCTCGGCGACCCAGCGGCTGATGCTGGCGAAGTCGATCACCCCGTCGCCCATCATCCCCCGCGACAGCAGGGCATCCGCGGCAATGGGCAGGTTGAAATCACAGACCTGGTACGAAGCGATGCGCCCTTCCGCACCGGCCCGGGCGATCTGATCCGACAACTCCGGATCCCACCAGACGTGGAACGTGTCGACGACCACGCCGACGGTTGCCGAAGGGTACGGAGCGGCCAGATCCAGCGCCTGCCGAAGCGTCGACAACACCGCGCGATCCGCGGCGTACATCGGATGCAGCGGCTCCAGCACCAGCCGGACGTCGTGCTCCTCGGCGTACGGCACGAGCTCGTCGATCCGCTCGGCCACCCGCCGACGTGCCGCTTGAAGGTCCTTGTCGCCATCCACGAGCCCACCAACGACCATGATCAGCTCGTGGGTGCCGAGGGTGGCGGCCTCGACGATCGCGGCTCGGTTGTCGGCCAGGGCGGCCGCTTGACCGGCCTGGTCGAGGGCGGTCAGGAAGCCGCCGCGACACAGACTCGACACGGTCAGTCCGGAGTCGGCGACGAGGCGGGTGGCCGTCTCCAGTCCGGCCTCGGCGACCCGGTCCCGCCACAGGCCGATGTGGCTCAGCTCGGCTCGCCGAGTGGCGTCGATCGCCTCGGCCAGGGTGAGCCGCTTGGTGGTGCCGGTGTTGAGCGACAGACGCTCGTACTCGCCCACGTCAGCCCTCGAATCCCTGCACCGAAAGGAAGAGCTGCATCCGGTGCGCCGCGAGTTCCGGATCGGACAAGAGCCCGGCGCGGTCGGCCAACCGGAACACCTGAGTCAGGTGCGGCACCGAGCGGCCGGCCTGGAGACCGCCGATCATGCTGAACGCCGGTTGCCGGCCGTTCAGCCACGAGAGGAACGCGATCCCGGTCTTGTAGTAGTAGGTGGGCGCCGCGAACAGGTGCCGGCCCAGTTCGCGAGTGGAGTCCAGGATCGCCCGAGCTTCGGCCGAACGGCCGTCGTCGTACGCCTGCAGAGCGGTGGAGGCCGCCGGGTAGATGGCGGCGAACACGCCGAGGAGCGCGTCCGAGTAGTGGGTGCCGTCGCCGTCGATCAGCTCCGGGTAGTTGAAGTCGTCGCCGGTGTAGAGCCGCACCCGGCCGGGCAATGTCGCCAGCTTGGCCCGCAGCGCCGTCTCGTGGTCGGCGTCCAGCAGGGAGACCTTCACCCCGTCGACCTTGCTGGCGTGCTCCGTGACCAGCTCGGTGAAGGTGGCGGTGGCGCCGGTGACGTCCGCACTCCCCCAGTAGCCGGTCAGCGCCGGGTCGAACATCGGCCCGAGCCAGTGCAGGATCACCGGCTCGCTCACCTCCGACAGCAGGCTCGCGTAGACGTACCGGTAATCCTCCACACTCCGCGCCACCCGGGCCAGCGCCCGGGAGGCCATGACGATCACCGTTGCTCCGGCCCCCGCGACCACCTCGATCTGCTCGCGGTAGGCGTCGAGGACCTGGTCGAGGCCGGCCTGTCCCGGCGTCAGCTTGTCGATGTCGAGTTGGTCGGTGCCCGCTCCGCAGGCCAACAAGCCGCCGACCGATGCGGCTTCGGACCCGGACCGTTTGATGAGTTCCTGGGTCGCCGCCCAGTCCAGCCCCATGCCGCGCTGGGCGGTGTCCATGGCGTCGGCGACCCCGAGCCCGTACGACCACAGTTCGTGCCGGTAGGCCAGCGTCGTGTCCCAGTCGATCACGGCCGGCGCGCCGGGCGTGTTGTCGGCCAGGGGCTGCGGGACGACATGGGCCGCGGCGTAGGCGATCCGGGACGTGATCGGCGCAGTCGGTCGGACCCAGGGCCCCGGCGCACCGAGTTCGTAGTTGTCGGTCGAGCCGTTCTCCGACGGCAGGCGGACGGCGGTCACCGCGGGGCTCACAGCACGATCTCCGGGATGTCGACGGTCCGGCGCTCGGCCGACGATTGCAATCCGAGCTCCGCCAGCTGCACCCCACGGGCCGCCGACAGCAATCCGAACCGGTGTTCCCGGCCGGCGACGACATCGCGCAGGAACTCCTCCCACTGCGCCTTGAAACCGTTGTCCAGGTCGTCGTTCGCCGGCACCTCGAGCCACTGGTCCCGGTAGGACTCGGTGACGGGCAGGTCCGGGTTCCAGACCGGTTTCGGGGTGTGTGCCCGCTGCTGGGCCACGCACTTGTTGAGGCCGGCCACTGCGGAGCCGTGGGTGCCGTCGATCTGGAACTCCACGAGTTCGTCGCGGTAGACCCGGACCGCCCACGACGAGTTGATCTGGGCGATCACGGAGTCACCGGCCGGAGTCTCCAACTCGAACAACCCGTACGACGCGTCATCGGCGGTGGCCGGATACTCCTGGCCCTGCTCGTCCCAGCGGGACGGGATGTGCGTCACCGCGGTGGCCGTCACGCTCTTGACCTGACCGATAATCCCCTCGAGGACGTAGTTCCAGTGGCAGAACATGTCGGTGGTCATGCCACCCCCGTCCGCCTTGCGGTAGTTCCAGGACGGCCGCTGAGCGGGCTGAATCTCGCCCTCGAAGACCCAGTAGCCGAACTCGCCGCGCAACGACAAAATCCGCCCGAAGAAGCCCTCGTCGACCAGGCGGCGCAACTTGACCAGCCCGGGCAGATACAACTTGTCATGCACCACTCCGGCGCTCACCCCCGCGTCGCGGGCGATCCGAGCCAGCTCGACGGCCTCCGCCAGCGTCTCCGCGGTGGGCTTCTCGGTGAAGATGTGCTTGCCGGCGGCCATCGCTTTGCGCAACGTGGCGGCCCGCAAACTGGTCATCGACGCATCGAACACCACGTCGATGGTCGGATCGGCGATCACGGCGTCCAAGTCGGTCGACCAGTGCTCGACCTTGTGCAGCTCGGCCAGCTCGGTGATCTTGGCCTGGTTCCGGCCGACCAGGATCGGTTCGACGGCCACCCGGGTGCCATCGGCCAGCACGACCCCGCCTGCATCGCGAATCGGCAAGATCGAGCGCAGCAGATGCTGCCGGTATCCCATGCGTCCGGTGACGCCGTTCATCGCGATTCGCAATACGGCTGGCTTGCTGTCCGACACGTTCGGTCTCCCTTGGTCCTGGTGGGTCGATGGTAGCTTGGAAAGCGCTTTCCACTTTAGCCGAGCGACCGATCCATCGTCAAGGGGTTCCCTCTCGGCGTGTTGATTGCCGGCGCCGAGATTCCACGCTGCTCCGGGGTGCCTCTGAGCGAACCGTCGTCTCAGATGTCGGGACGAGACTTGCTTCGAAAGCCGGACCAACATAACGTCCCGCAGATCTCGGAAAGCGATTTCCAACAACACCGGAACCTCCCGGAGGTGCGCGATGAAGCGCCGCATGATCGTGATCACGTTGACATCCCTGGCAGTGGCTGCGGCGAGCGCGCTACCCAGTCCGGCCGCCCACGCCACCGGACCCGGTCGTGGCGGATCAGCGCGCCAGCACGTGGCTCGCCAGACTCTGGCTCCCGGTGACGGCTGGGGCTCGCAAGGTGGCGGAACGACCGGCGGTTCGGCCGCCACCCGCGACCAGGTGATCACCGTCCGCACCCGTGCTCAACTGGTGGCGGCCGCGGCCGGCGACACGCCCAAGATCATTTACGTCCGCGGCTCGATCGACGCCAACACCGACGCGTCCGGACGCCGGTTGAGCTGCGCCGACTACGCCCGCAACGGTTACACCCGGCAGCAGTACCTCGATACCTACGATCCGGGGGTGTGGGGCACCGAGCTCGAGCCGTTCGGTCCGGTCGAGGCCGCCCGACAGGCGTCCCAGCAGGCCCAGGCGGCACAGATCACGGTCCCGATCGGCTCCAACACCACCATCATCGGGTTGCGCGGGGCGTCGATCACCGGCGCCGCGTTGCGGATCGACGGCAAGCAGAACGTCATCGTGCGTGGCTTGACCCTCTCCGACGCCTACGACTGCTTCCCCAGCTGGGATCCGACCGACGGCGCTGCGGGCAACTGGAACTCCGAGTACGACATCGTCTCGCTCACCGGCGCCACGAACGTGTGGGTCGATCACAACGAGTTCAGCGACGGGCGCAATCTCGACGCCGACCAGCCGAGCTACTTCGGCCGGCCCTACCAGGTCCACGACGGAGCCCTGGACATCACCAACGCGTCCGATCTGGTGACCGTCTCGTACAACCGGTTCCGCGATCACGACAAGACCATGCTGATCGGCTCGAGCGACTCCCGGGTCACCGATCGCGGAAAGCTGCGGGTCACCTTGCACCACAACGAGTTCCGCGACCTCGGTCAGCGGGTGCCTCGGGTCCGGTTCGGCCAGGTCGACGCCTACAACAATCACTACCTCCAGCGCACCGGCGACGACTACACGTACGTCTACTCCTGGGGCATCGGTATCGAGTCGCACCTCGTGGCCGAGCACAACGCCCTCACCCTGGCCCCGGAGATTCCGCGGTCAGCGGTGATCCGCCGCTTCAACGGCACCGCGATGACCGAGAACCACAACCTGGTCAACGGCAGACCTGTCGATTTGCTGGCCGCCTACAACGCCGCGGCCGATCCCGACATCGCCGAGGTTCCCGCCTTCACCCCGCTGCCGCGGCGTACGGTGCACCCGGCGCGAGCCGTGCCGTGGGTGGTGTCGGCCTTGGCTGGTCCCAAGCACCTCGGCGAGCGGATCCTGGTGCATCGACACGGACGAGGCGAGACCGGCACCCCGAGAACGGGCGGTCGCAGCGGGTGAACCACGAGACGATCGGATGACCACGTCGGGCAACCCGATCGCCGGCTACGAGGACTGGCCTGCGGCCGTGCGCTCGGCCGAGCCCTACCGCGGAAGCGATCAGGGCAGCAACGCCGTGGCCCAGGTGCTTGGCCTGCGAGACCTGCCGGCCCCGGTCAACGTGCGCGAGGAGGCCCGCTGGACGAGAGCCGACGTTGTGGTCCGACGCCTGCGGTGGTCGCTGAGCTACGGTCCGGAAACGACGGCCTGGCTGCTGCGTCCGGCCGGAGAGTCGGGCCCGCTGCCCGGTGTCCTCGGGCTGCACTGCCACGGCGGAGTCCGCTCCGTGGGCGGCGAGCAGTTGGTCGACCTCGGCGCCGACTCCAGTCCACGCGCCGGGCAGCTGCGCGAGAGGTGGTACGAGGGTCGCGCCCCGGCGAACGACCTGGCCCGGCGAGGTTTCGTGGTGCTGGTCCACGACACCTTCTCCTGGGGGAGCCGGCGATTCGATCTGTCGCACCCGGCCCCGCGGCTCGCGGCCCTGCTCGACGCCCAGCAGGCCCTCTGGCGGGAGCAGGGCGTCTCCCCCACCGCCGACGAACGCTTCGACGTCGCCTCGGGCCTGCACGAGGACACGGTGGCCAAGGCCGCCGGAACACTGGGGCAGACGTTCGCGGGAGCCGTCGTGGCCGACGACCTCGCGGCGTTGGGCGTACTGGCCGTCACTGACGGAGTCGATCCACAGCGTCTCGGGACCTTCGGCTTCTCCGGCGGCGGCGGTCGCAGCCTTCTGCTGGCCGCCCTGGATCAGCGGGTGACCGCGTGCGTGCTCAGCTGCATGATGGCCACCTTCGGCTCACTGGTGCCGAGCTATCTGGACGCCCACTCCTGGCTGCTGCACGTACCCGGGTTGTGGTCGCTGTCCGACTGGCCCGACCTGACCGACAAGGGACGGGCGCGCTTCCTGGTGCAGTACCGAGCCGACGACGATCTGTTCCCACTGGCCGGGATGGAGGAGGCACACGCGCGCCTCAGCCAGCTGCATGCGGGCACCGGGCGTTACCGCGGCTCCTTCCGCCCGGGCGGGCACGCGTTCGACTCGGCGATGCAGCAGGAGGCGTGGGCCTTCCTGGCTGCCCAGCTCGAGTCTCAGCCTCGCTCGTAGGCTCGACCGATCCCGATGGACGGCGGCTGGAACAGCCCCGATCGCACGGTGGTCATCGCACGGTCGAGGTCCTGCAGTCGGAACCGTCGGCCGTACTGCTGCTCACTACGAGCGGCCAGCCGCCGGATGTCCTCGTCGGCCGCCAAGGCGTTGGCCCCGGTGTTGAAGACCGTGATCTCGATCTCGTTGAGGCCGGGGCGGACGGCGGCGGAGATGTCCAGCCGGTACGGCGGCGCCCACAACAGACCGCAGTCGACCCCGTTCACCGTGATGGCGGCGACCTCGCCGACCGGCGCCGTCAGCCGGGCCCGGAACGAGGCGCCCACCAGACCCTCGCTCTCCGTCTCCGCCGCCGAGAGTTCGCGAGTCTCCCCGAGATCGAGCTCCATCGTCGACATCGGCTCGAGTCCCGCGAGTTCGACCACCGTGCGATAGCGGGCGCTACCCGAGAAGTGTTGCCGGCCGGGCTCCTCCTCCCACGCGTGAGGAAGCTCGACCGGTCGCAGCGGTTCGTCGGCGAAGCTGACCTGCCAGTCCCCTTCCAGCCGTCGCCAGTCCAGTGGGCCGCGGTCCTCCCGGTCCAGGTCAGCGTCGGGATCGGAGTCCGTCAGCATCAAAACGGTGGCCTGGTACGGGTGCAGGCTGACCGGGATTGCGCCCCCGGTCTCACCGCTTCGTCGTACCTGACCGGTACTGGCGTCCCACTCCTCGTAGCGTCGGCGCCCATCCCGGGTCGCGACGCGGAACCGTCGGTGGACCGGCCCCGTGTTGACGAGCAGATACGTTTCGCCCGCCGCCTGCCGGCGGTGCACGAATCCGATCTCCGCGGAGTTGGGGGTCAACACGAGATCCGGTGCCACGCCGCTCGGTCAGCGCGGCGGCCAGGTCGCCCGGCTCGACGCTGACGGCGCCCGCGACGTCGACCTCGGAGTCGACCAAGATCACCGTCCCGCCGGCGCCCTGCACGGCCTGCAACCAGGCGGCCGTCGGCTCCCCGACCGTCGTCGTCGTCGGAACCACGACCACCCGGTAGCGCTCGGGAGACGTGATCTCGACGGCTTCGTCATCGATCAGATCGAGGTCCAGCCCGACGCTCCGTATGGTCGCCAAGATCTCGCCGGGGATCCGCCGGTTCGCTTCCCGCCAGGTGTCCAAGGTGCCGCCGACGGCCAGGCCCATGGTCGCGAACAAATCCTCATTCGGTACGTACACCGCGACGTCGGCGACCGGCTCTCCCTGCCGCAACAACCAGCACAACCGGCGCAGGTAGGCGTTGAGCTCCGGCATCGCCGGCCACCAGGGGTTGCGGTCGGTGATGGCTCCGGCGGCGTAGAACATCCAGCCCAGTCCCGGGGCATCGGAGGGCGAATACGGCCAGCCGTGCCCGACGAGCTGATTGATGCCGCTCAGCAGGTGCTCGTGCGCCTCGCCCTTGAGGTCGAGTGGGGTCGCCCGAAACGACGGCGAGTGCACCCAGGTCCACACCTCCGCCGAGATCACGTCCCGGCCGTAGAGGTGCCCGGCCGAGGAGGCCCACCGGCTGGGCGTCAGGTCCTGCCAGCCCCAGCCTTCACCCTCGAACAGGTCGGCGGACCGATAGCTGCTGAGCGTCGCGGGCGGCGTGCCGTAGCCCTGGAGCCGGAATCGCACACCCCGGCGAGCGGCCCAGCGCTGGCAGACGGCGACGAAGTTCTCCTCGTACAGCTCGGCGAGCGTGCGATGGTAGTCCGCCCGCACCCGGGCCGACCCGGGGCCGTCATCCACCAGTCGGAAGAGCACGGGGCCGAGCAGATAGCCGCGCCGACGGGCAAACTCGTCGGCCAGCTCTGGGGTCCAGTCGGCACCGTAGGCCTCGAGGCTGTCGCAGAACACGGAACCGATCAGCTCGGACGGCACCGCATCGAGCAGCCGATCCCCGACCGAGGCCAGGTGCGTTTCCACGGCCGAAGCACTGTAGTGGTCGAGAACCGGGCCCTCCGAGCCGACGGCGGCCCGCTTGACGTTCTGGCCGGTCAGCCGGGCGTACGCCAACAACACCACTCGGGTGCCGCTGCCGTCAGGGATCTCGATCAATCCGTCCGCGATCGACAGCTGCTCGTAGGAGTCCGGAGATTCCTGCAGGGATCCGGCCCCGAGGTAGGCGGCCACCAGTTCGTCGCCCGGCCAGGGCGTCGTGATCGGAACCTCGAAGGCACCCGGCTGGACCTCGCGTCGGTCCCAATGCAGGCGACGCGCCGCGAGGTTCGCGGTGATGTGCGGACCGCCGAACGACCAGCCGCTGCCCAGGGTCAGGTCGAAACGGAGGCCGAGCTCGCGGGCCCGCTCCGCGGCGAACCGCAGATCGTCGAGAAACGGCTCGGCGAGGAACTCCGTCGTCGCCGGAGCCAGCGGGTAGACGTACGCCACCTCGACCCCGCCGAAGCCGGCCCGGGCCATCTCGGTCAGCTCGCGGTCGAGTTCCGCGCGTTCGACCGACGGACCGAACCACCACCAGCGCAGCATCGGGGCCGCGCTGATCGGCGGATCGGCGAAACCCCGCCTCAAGAGCTCGATCGTGAGATGTCCGGGTCGATCAGCGGGTGAGATCGACACCAAGATCTAGCTCATCGATCTTCACGGGCAGACCGGTGCGGAGAGACTCGTTGCCGGCCATGCCGACGGCGATGGCCCGGATGCCGTCCAGCCAGTCCGACGGCCGTTCCAGCCAGTCGTCGCCAGGGCCTTCGAAGACGTCGGCCAGCAGCAGGGCGTCACCGCCACCGTGGCCGCCGGTGCCTTCCTCGATCTTGACCTCCTGCGCGGCCTCCCAGTGCCGTTGCACCGTCAACCGCTGGCCGCCGCTGCGGGCCTCGGATTCTGGCAGCGCACTGGGGTCGACGATGATGTTGCCGTCGGCGTCCACGATCACCGCGGTCCGTTCGACCACCTCGAGTTCGGCGCGGCCCTGGTCGCCGTTGACCGCGACCCGGTAGCCCTCCCACGGCGAATGGGCGTTCAGGGCGTAGCTGAGCGTCGCGCCTCGGGCGTAGTCCACGATCACCGCGAGGTTGTCCTCGGTCGTCACTCCGGGACCGAAGACGTCCTGGTCCCGGTGGTATCCGTCGTAGGACTCGTTGTCGAGATAGAGGGCCTTCAGCCGCTCGTCGCGGCGCAGGTCCAGTTCCCACGGGCTGCTCTCGCCGTCGTGGGTCCCCCGCTCGGCACGTGCCGCGAGGCCACGAGCGGCGGCGTTCTCCGCTCCGTAGAACCGCACGTCGCCCCGGGCGTAGACCTGGGTGGGGGCGTCGGCGAGCCACCAGTTGACCAGATCGAAGTGATGGGCGGCCTTGTGGACCAGCAAACCACCGGAGTTGGTCTTGTCCCGGTGCCAGCGGCGGAAGTAGTCGGCGCCGTGCGCGGTGTCGAGCACCCACTCGAACGTCACCGACAACGGCGTTCCGATCGCCCCGCTCTTGATCACGTCCTTGAGGGCGGAGTTGCGCGGTGAGTAGCGGTAGTTGTGCGTCACCACCACCTGCCGGCCGCTCTGCTCGGCGGCCTCGGCGATGCGCCGGGTGCCCTCCGGATCGATGGTCAACGGCTTCTCGACCACCACGTCCGCCCCGGCGTTCAGAGCCCGCACGGTCAGATCGGCGTGGGTGAAGTCAGGCGAGGTGATGATCACCGCGTCGGCCTTGGTCTGCTCGATGACCCGCTCCAACTCGTCGGGCCCGCCGGTCACCACGTCGCTGACGTCGAGGCCGGCGTCGGCCAGCCAGCCCAGGTAGACCGCCAATCGGCCGGCGTTCGGCTCGATCAGACCCACCAGGTCGGCGTCGTCTCGATGGTCACCGGTCATCGCGCCGAAATACATCTTGACCCGGTTACCGAGACCGACCACCACGTAGCGTCGTTTGGAACTCACGAAGAAACATCCTGTTCTCTAGACAGCGCGTCCTGCGCTTGTCGAAGGGCAGGTCGTGGACCTTCGACAAGGCACAGGGCACTCAGTTGGGCTTACTTTCCGCCGGTGGTGGCGATGCCTTTGACCAGGAAGCGTTGGCCGAAGAGGAACACCAGGAACAGCGGGACCAAGGTGATGACCGACATCGCGAACATGGCGCCCCAGTTGCTGCCTTCGCTGGAGTCCAGGAAGGAGCGCAGCGCGACGGGCACGGTGTAGGTGATGGGGTCGGTGAGGTAGATCAGCGGTGTGAAGAAGTCACTCCAGGTCCAGATGAAGGTGAAGATCGCCGTGGTGGCGATCGCCGGTCCCATCAGCGGCAGCATCACCCGGGAGAAGATCCGCCAGTGCCCGCAACCGTCGATCCGGGCCGCCTCGTCCAGCTCGCGCGGGATGCCGCGGATGAACTGCACCATCAAGAACACGAAGAACGCGTCGGTGGCCAGGAACTTCGGCAGGATCAACGGGATGAACGTGTTCACCCAACCCAGGGCGTTGAACACGATGTACTGCGGCACGACGATGACGTAGACGGGCAGCATGATGCTCATCAACATGATCGCGAACCACAACGTCTTCAGCCGGAACTTCAACCGGGCGAAGGCGTACGCGGCCAAGGAGCAGGCGAACAGGTTGCCGAGCACCGCGCCGACCACCACGATCGTGGAGTTGATGATGTACTGGGTGAAGGGATAGTTGAGGGCGAACCAGCCCTCCGTGTAGTTGGTCAGCACGAGGTCGTTGATCCACAGGCCCGGGGTCCGGAAGATGACCTCGGTCGGCCGGAACGAGCTGACCACCAGCCACAGCAGCGGGTAGATCATGATCAACCCGACGACGATCAGTGCGAGGTGCTTCAGCACCGAGCGGCCACGGGAACGGAGATGGTCCCGCCGGCGAACCGCTTCGTGGTCGATGGTGGTGGGGGGAATAGCGGACTCGGTGCGGGTCTGGAGCTCAGTCATCGTAGAACACCCAATACTTGGAGGCGAAGAAGTTGATGGCGGTGAAGGCACCCACGATGATCACCAGCAGCCAGGCCATCGCCGCGGCGTAGCCCATCTGGAACTGCCCGAAACCACGCTGGTACAGGTACAGGGCGAAGAACAGGGTCGAGTCCGATGGACCCCCGGTGCCGTTGGAGACGACGAAGGCCTGGGTGAAGGACTGGAACGCCCCGATGATCTGCAGCACCAGGTTGAAGAAGATGATCGGTGACAGCAGTGGCAGGGTGATCTTGGTGAACCGGGCCCACCGGCTGGCACCGTCCACCGATGCCGCCTCGTAGTACATCGTCGGTATCTGCCGCAAGCCCGCCAGGAAGATCACCATCGGCGAGCCGAACGTCCAGACGTGCAACAGGATCAGAGACCACAACGCCCAGTCCGGGTCGGAGATCCAGCCGATCTGGGAGTTGATGCCGACCGCCCGCAGGACCTGGTTGACGAGGCCGTCGACCCCGAACATCTGCCGCCACAACACCGCGATCGCGACCGAGCCACCAAGCATGGACGGCAGGTAGAAGATGGAGCGGTAGAACGCCAGCCCCTTCATGCCCTCGTTCAACACGATGGCGATAGCCAGGGCCACGATCAACTGGAGGGGGACGCCGATGATCACGTACGTGAACGTGACCTGCAGCGACTTGTGCAGCCGGGCATCGGTCAACATCCGGAGGTAGTTGTCGATCCCGATCCACTCCGGCGCCTGGATCAAGCTGTACCGGGTGAACGACAGATACAGCGAGGCCGCCAACGGGCCGATGGTGATCGCCACCAGCCCGATCAGCCAGGGCAGCAAGAAGAGGTAGCCGGCCTTGTTGTCCCGGCCGGCCTCCTTCCTGGCGGCCCGCTTCTGCTCCGGAGTCTTGGTCTTGTCGACCTTGATACTGGAGAGCTCAGAGATAGCACTCATGTCATCAGCTCTGTAGGTTCGATTTCATCTCGTCAAAGAACTTCTGCGCCGCGTCGGCGGTGCTGGCTCGCCCGAAGAGCACATCGGTCGCGTACCGCTGCAGGGTCGAGGCGATCGTCGTGCCACCGCCGGGCGGCGGGGCGATCGGGGTGTTGCCGACCTCAGGCTTGATCTCCTCGATGTACTTGACGACCGTCTGATTGTCCTTGTCCAGCTTGGGCGTGACCTCCGCCAGAATCTCGGTGTTGCACGGAACACCGCGCTCCGCCAGGTTGATGTTGGCCGACTCGGGGGAGTTGACGTACCAGTCGATGAACGCGGCGACGGCGTCGGGGTTCTTGGTCTTGGACGAGGCGGAGAACAACTGCGAGGCCTTGTACCACGCCTTGCGGTCGGCGGCCTTGCCGGTCAGACTCGGGAACCGCAGGATCAACAACTCGGTCCCCGCGGCCTTTGCGACCGCCGGCAGCTGGTTGGAGTTGTATTGCTGCATGGGGGTCGACCCAACCGCGATCGCGCTCTGGTCGAGCGGCTTGGGGAGTTCCTCGCTGATCTGCTGCGGCGTGCCGATCGCCTTGGCCTTCTGCGCCTTGACCATCAGGTCGAACCAGGCCTGGGCGTCACTGGGCTCGAAGGTGACGGCGTCGGCGCTGAACAGCTCCCGGCCGTTCTGGCGCACGAACGCACTGAACAGGGCATCCGAGGTGAAGATCGAGACCGCACCGAACGGCACGCCTGCCTTCGCCGACACCTCCGAGGCAACGTCGATCATGGAGTCCCAGGTCCAGGTCTTGTCGTCGGGGACCTCCATCTTGGCCTTCTCGAAGATCTTCGGGTTCGCGAAGATGATGACGCTGTTGACGCCGGCGTTGATCCCGACCAGCTGGTCGTTGATCTTGCCCGAGTCGACCGTTCCCGGGGCGAACTTCGAGACGTCCACCTTGGCCAGGTCCAGCAGGGCCTGCCGGGTGCCGTACTCCGAGATGTAGTTCATGTCCATCTGGATGATGTCCGGAGCCTGGCCACCGGCGGTCTGGGTGGCGAGCTTGTCCCAGTAGCTGCCGAACTCGCCGGGCTGCGCCGCGATCTTGACGTTGGGGTTGGCCTTGACGTACGCGTCGATGGATGCCTGGGTGTTCTTGTTGCGGAGTTCGTTGCCCCACCAGGCGAACTTCAGATCTACTGAGCCGCCCGCACCGCCGCCCGCACCGCCGCCACCGCCGCTACCCGGGGCGCACGCCGTCAACCCCATCGTGGCGGCGGCAGCAGCCAAACCACCGGCTCCGAGCAGAAACTGCCTCCGGTTCACAGCCATTTCTTCCCCTTCATCATTGATTGGTAAGCGTTTTCCGAACCCTACGGCGACACCATCGCGGTGTCAATGTCTTGTCTGTCTCGGTTCGATATCGCTCGCTCTGTAAGGAAACTCTAAGGTGACTCGATGATTCTCGTCCAAGACTCTTGTTGGATCGATTGATACCTTCGGAACATCAGCTTGTGAACCAGACCGATCGGAGGTCATGGGCGGGTACCGAACTCGACGGTGCCGACGGTCCAGGCATCGGCCTGCTCGCTCAGGGTGAAGCCCAGGCCCGGCCGGTCGGAGACCCACATCCGACCGTCGCGAATCTCCAGGTGCTCGTTGAACAACGGATCGAGCCAATCGAAATGCTCGACCCAGGGCTCGATCGGGTACGCGGCGGCGAGGTGACAGTGGATCTCCATGGCGAAGTGCGGGGCGATCTCCAGCTGCTTGGCCTCGGCGATCGTGGCGAGCTTGAGGAACTGGGTGATCCCGCCGATCCGCGGCGCGTCGGGCTGCACGATGTCGTTGGCGCCGGCCTCGATCAGCCGGACGTGTTCGGCGACGCTGGCCAGCATCTCTCCGGTCGCGATCGGAGTGTCCAGGGAGCGGGCCAGGTTGGCGTGGCCCTCGGCGTCGTACGCGTCGAGCGGTTCCTCGATCCACACCAGGCCGAACTCTTCGAAGATGCGACCCATCCGCTGGGCCGCGGCGCGATCCCACTGCTGATTGGCGTCGACCATCAGCGGCACGTCGTCGTCGAGGTACTCGCGGACTCTGGACACCCGGGCCACGTCGAGACGCCAGTCCGGCTGGCCGACCTTGAGCTTGATCCCGCCGATGCCCGCCTCAAGCGCGGCCGTGGAGTTTTCCAGGACCTGCTCGATCGGCGTGTGCAGGAAGCCGCCCGAGGTGTTGTAGGTCCGGACGGAGTCTCGGTAGGAGCCGAGGAACTTGGCCAACGGAAGCCCGGCCCGCTTGGCCTTCAGGTCCCACAACGCGACGTCGAAGGCCGCGATGGCCTGGGTTGCGAGTCCGCTCCGGCCGACGGATGCGCCGGCCCAGCAGAGCTTCACCCAGATCTTGCCGATGTCGCTGGGGTCCTCACCGATCAGTACCGGCGCGATCTCCTGGGCGTGCGCGAACTGTCCCGGCCCTCCGGCCCGCTTGGAGTAGGAAAAGCCGATCCCGTGTTGCCCGCCCTCGGTGGTCACCTCGACGAACAAAAAGGCGACCTCGGTCATCGGCTTCTGGCGACCGGTGAGCACCTTGGCGTCGCTGATCGGGGTCGCCAACGGCAGCGTGATCGAGGACAGCTTCAGATGGGCGATCCGGTCGCGAGTGGAGGCGCCTGCCGCGGCGGCGATGCGTGGCGCGTCGGGCGCCGACAGGGCGCTGGTCGGAGCCGAGGTCCGAGTCGGGGTCGTGATCGTCATGGTGGGTTCCTTCTTTGTACGGTGTCAGGACGGGCGGACGCCGTCAACGAGGCGGGGAACGTCGTCGGGATTGTCGGGGCGGAGTTCGGGCGCCAAGAGCGCGGCCGGAACGCCTTGGTAGACGACCGGGCGCAGGAAGCGTTCGATGGCGCGGGTGCCCACCGACGTGGTGGCCGGCGCCGACGTCGCGGGGAACGGTCCGCCGTGCACCATGGCGTGGCCGACGTCGACCCCGGTCGGCCAGGCGTTGACGACGATGCGTCCCGCGACCAACTCGAGCCGGTCGAGCAGCTCACCGGCCAAGCGATGGTCGGCCTCGCTCAGGTGGACGGCGGCCGTCAGTTGACCCTCCAGACCGTCCACGATCCGGCTGAGCTCGGCCTCGTCTTCCACCCGGACGATCAGCGACGTCGGACCGAAGATCTCGTCGGCGAGCGTGGGTTCGGACAGGAACGATGCGCCGGTCGTGACGTACAGCTGCGCCACCCCGGGGACGGCCAGCGAGTCGTCGCTCGATCCGGCGGCCACGCTGTTGACCCCCGACGTTGCGGCCAAGGTCTCGGCACCGGAGTGAAACGAACTCTGGATGCCGGCGGTCAACATGGCCGTCGCCGGAACCGCGGCCACGGCGTCGGCGGCCGCCTGCACGAACTCATCGGCGCCGTCTCCCTCGAGAACGAAGAGCAGGCCCGGCTTGGTACACAGCTGTCCGGCGCTTCCCGTCACCGCGGTCACGTAGCCCTGGGCGATCGGGGCAGGCCGCTCGGCGAGCGCCCCCGGTAGCAGGAAAACCGGATTGACCGACGACATCTCGGCGTAAACCGGGATGGGCTCCGGTCGGCGCTGAGCGGCCGCGACGAGCGCCAGGCCACCGCCGCGCGAACCGGTGAAGCCGACGGCCTTGACCCTGGGATCGCTCACCAGGGCCAGTCCGAGCTCGTGGCTGGTGCCCTGCAGGAGCGAGAAGGTCCCCTCCGGAAGGCCGTGCTCGACGACGGCGTCCCGGATGGCGCCACCGACCAGCTCCGACGTTCCGGGGTGAGCCGGATGTGCCTTGACGATCACGGGGCAGCCCGCGGCGAACGCCGAGGCGGTGTCGCCGCCGGCCACCGAGAAGGCCAGCGGGAAGTTGCTGGCTCCGAAGACCGCGACCGGGCCGAGCGGCACGGAGCGTTGCCGCAGATCGGGGCGCGGAACCGGTTTTCGGTCGGGAAGGGGCTCCTCGATGCGCACCCGCCGCCAGAGACCGTCGCGGACGAGGGCCGCGAACAGCCGCAGCTGACCCACCGTGCGGGCGGTTTCCCCCGCCACCCGGGCGGCCGGCAGTCCGGACTCGGCCATCACCCGATCGGTCAGTGTGGATCCGAGTGTCTCGATGTTCGCGGCGATGCTGTCCAGGAAGGCAGCCCGCTGTTGGGCGGTGGTCCGACGGTAGCCGCCGAAGGCCTCCTCGGCGAGCGCCGCGGCTTGCGCGACCTCGGCCGCGCCGGCCTCCCCGTACGCGGGGTCAAGCTCGGCGCCGGTAGCCGGATCTACGGCTCGGAACGTGGCTCCCTCCGGTTGGACGTCCTGGTTGCCGATCAGCGAACGACCGGACAGCGACCCGGAAACCGTCGCCGACACGTCAGGGCACCTCCGTCACGAGGGACACGAGGGCGGCCAGCTCGGCCAACTCGGCGTCGTCGAGGTCGGTCAACGGGGGCCGTACTGGGCCGGCCGGACGACCGATGACTTTCATGCCTGCTTTGACGATGCTCACCGCGTACCCGGGCGTTCGGTTGCGCAGATCGCAGTACGGGAGCACGAACTCGTTGAGCGCGGCGAACACTGCTGCGTCGTCCCCGCCGCGCACCGCGGCGTAGAAGTCCAGCGCCCAACGCGGCGCGAAGTTGAAGATCGCCGACGAGTAGGTGGTGAGACCCAACTTGAGGTACGGCAGGGCGTAGATCTCGGCGGTGGGGAGCCCGCCGACGTACAGCAGACGATCGCCCAGCCGGGAGTAGATCCGCGTCATCTGCTCGATGTCACCGATGCCGTCCTTGAAACCGATCAGATTCGGGCAGTCGGCGGCGAGGTTCTCGACCGTGGTCGCCTCGTAGCGGGCGTTGGCGCGGTTGTAGATGATCACACCGAGGTCGGTGGACCGGCAGACCGTACGGACGTGCGCCTCCAGGCCGGCCTGGCCGGCTTCGGACAGGTAGTGCGGCAACAGGAGGATGGCGTCCGCCCCGGCCCGTTCGGCCGCGCGAGCCAGATCGACGGCGAGCGCCGTGCCGTATCCGGATGGCGCCACGACCGGTAGTTCCGCCGGCGTCTCCTTGACCGCGGCGGCCACGACCTGCTCGACCTCGTCGAGCGTCAGCGAGAAGAATTCCCCGGTACCACCGGCGGCGAACAGCCCGGACGACTCGTACTGCGAAAGCCAGGCGATGTTCTGGCGGTACGCCGTCTCGTCGAACTGGAGGTCCTCCGTGAAGTGGGTGACCGGAAAGGACAGCAACCCCGCGCCGAGCTGGCGGGCAACTTCTGAGGGGGTGAACACGCTCACGGTGTCTCCTGGTCGACTAGCGAATACGGGTATTGGGGAGTGGCGACGCGCACGACATTACGAGAAGTGAGCGATTCTCGTCCAACACCAATTGGATATTGATTGATACTCTTGTCGCATCATGTTCACGCTCGAGCAGCTACGCGGCTTCGTCGCGGTGGCCGAAGAGTTGCACTTCGGACGAGCGGCTGAGCGGCTGCAGATGACGCAGCCGCCGTTGAGTCGTTCGATCCAAAAGCTCGAGCGTGCCGTCGGTGCCCAGCTGCTGGAGCGGGACAATCGCAACGTCGAGCTGACCACTGCCGGCGCGGCATTCCTCGGCGAAGCGCGACGTCTCTTGAGTCTCGCGGACACTGCTGCGATGCAGGCCCGACGTATCCAGGCCGGGTCGGCAGGCAGCGTCAGCATCGGCTTCACCGCCACTTCCACGTTCGGGATCCTGACCCGGCTGCTGGACTTCTTCGGCTCCACGTTTCCCGACGTCCACCTGGACCTCCATGAGATGGTCACCCAGGAGCAGATTGCCGCCCTGCTCGCGCGCGAACTCGACCTGGGGTTGGCGCGACCACCGTTCGACACCACCGCTTTCGCTTCCCGCCTGCTGCATCGCGAGGCGCTGATCCTGGCCGTGCCCAGCGGCCATCGGCTGGCTCGCACGCACGACATCGGTCTCAGTGAGGTGGCGAGCGAGCCGCTGATCATGTACGCACCCGTCGAGGCCCGCTACTTCTACGACCTCGTCGTCCGGTTGATCCCCGTCGCCGACGAGTTGGTCGTGCACAGCGTGAGCCAGGTCATGACCATGCTGTGGCTGGTCGCCGGTGGACGAGGCATCGCGTTCGTGCCGCAGTCAGCCACCCGCCTCGGCATTCCGGACGTCGAGTTCGTCACCCTCGTGGGCCTGCCGCCGCACCCGGTCGAACTCCACCTGCTGTGGCTGCGGGAGGCGCGCAACCCCGCGCTCCGCGCCATCCTCGATGCTCTGCGCCAGGCCGATTTTTAGCCGGCGCGGCCGGCCGAGCGAGGAGGCTTTGCGCCGAGACGGCGAATACCTGTACGTTGGCAACCGTGAGAAAGCGCTTTCCAGAGCCCTCGGCGTGAATCTGTTGTGAACCGTTACTGCCTACTCGGCCACGTCGATCCGGACCGGATCGCCGAGTACCGCCGCGTCCACGCCGCGGTCTGGCCGGAGCTGCTGGAAGCCCTGCGCGACGCGGGCTGGCGCAACTACTCCCTGTTCCTGCGCGACGACGGCCTGCTGATCGGGTACGTCGAAGCCGACGATCTGGACGTGGCTCAGGCAAAGGTCGCCGCCACCGAGGTGAACATCCGCTGGCAGGCTGAAATGTCGGAGTTGTTCGCGACCGAGGGCCCGCCGGACCAGGTCTGGGAGATCGTTCCCGAGGTGTTCAACCTCGATGGCCAACTGGCACAAGTGAGAACAGAGTTGACGAACGAACATCAAGGAAAGGTGAATTCAGCATGAGTTCCGGACCGGATCCGCTCGAGCCCTCGACCGCCGAGTTGTTGGGGCCCGACGCCTACTCCGAATCGCAAGTCTCGTACGGCGGGGCCACCTACTGGCTCGAGCGTTCGGGGGAAGGCGCCAAACGGCTGGTGGCCGTGGCGGAGGATGAGTCCGCCTTCGCAGCCTTCGCCGGCGCGACCGAGACCGTCGACGGACGCGCCCGTCTCCTCGCCGACACCACGGCCGACAATGCGCTGGCGTTGCGTTCCGCGCTGCCCTGGCTGACCCCGGCCCGCTTCGGATTGCACACCTCTGCCGGCTTTGGTGATCGCCTCGGCCTGGCCACGCCAGGTCACGTCCGGGCCCTGCAAACGGTGGGGGCGCCGATCAATCCCGTCTTCGCCCAGCAGTCCATCCGGGAGATGGGCCGCTGCCATCGCACGCCGCGGAACGTGCTCGACGATGCGACCTGGGGAGCGTTCCAGGCCGGCTGGACCAAACCCGTCGGCGGCGACGCCGATCACCTTGAGGAACTTGCCGACATCGACGCCACGGTGGCGGCCGGCTTCGTGTTCTACACCCTCGACCCGAAGGCGGAGGTCGATCCGGAGGCCGAGCATGCCGACGCCGGCACAGTCCGGGCCAAGGCGGAGGCGCTCGATTGGGCGAGCCTGGAAACAGACCTCAGCGCGTCGTTGAAGAAGTACGTCGGGCATCGCATCGACCTCGAACACGAGGCGATCGAGCTGGACGAGGAGTCGGTCCTGCGGGCCCTGGCCAAGTACGGTCCCTCCCTCACCCACGCGATGGCCATGTACCGGCGGCTGATGGAGAAGAACATCGACTGCGAGGTCGAGTTCGCCGTCGACGAGACCGACTACCCGACCAAGCCGGCCGAGCACGTCGTGGTCGTCAGCGAACTGCAGCGCCTCGGGATGGACTTCGTCTCGTTCGCCCCCCGCTTCGTCGGCCGCTTCGAGAAGGGTGTAGAGCACATCGGCGACCTGGACGAGCTGAAACGCGACTTCGAGATCCACGCCGAGATTGCCCGGACCCTCGGCCCGTACAAGCTCTCCCTGCACTCCGGGTCCGACAAGTACTCGACCTATCCCCTGATCGCGGAGGCGACCAAGGGCATGGTGCATCTCAAGACGGCGGGCACCAGCTGGGCCGAGTCCCTTCGAGTGATCGCCAACAACGACCCCGACCTGATGCGTCAGGTGCTTACCCTTGCGCTCGACAGCTTCGAGGCGAACCGCAAGAGCTACCACCTCTCCTGCGACCCGACGAAGATCCCGACTGACCCCACCGACGAGCAGGTGGCCCGGTTGATGGACGTCGTCGACTCGCGGCAGGTGCTGCACGTCGGGTACGGCGCCATCCTCGAGGAGTTCGGCCCGCAGATGTACCGGGTGTGGAACGACCACGAGGAGGAGCTCTACGGCATCGTCGCCGACCACTTCGTCAAGCACCTGCAACCGTTCGCCCCGTACGCGCAGTAACTTTCTTGAAGCGGCTCGTGCGTCTCAAGCGCTCAAGACTGGGGCCTTCCTCCTCGCTCGTCGACGCCAGGCCATCCAGGAGCTCTTGCGCCGAGCGGTTGAGGCGTCGACTCCTCGTCGTCAGTCCCCAGCCGCGCTTGAGACACCCGACACTCGCCGCTTAACTACTTCGACCTGAAATAGTCGGTTGCCGGCGGATCTGCGGAATCTGAGGGGTCGGTTGCTCGGCGAGGGCTGGGCAGCGGGTGGCCCTGGGGCAGGTTTCAGCCGGCCAGGGCGCTGATCTTGATCAGGTTGTGGGTGAGGACTCCGTGTCCGACCCAGATCCTTGCTCCTTCGGTGGTGTCGATCCGGCTGCGGTCCCATCCGTAGCCACGTTTCAGGTTGCTGATCCGGCCTTCGCAGCCGGTTCGCCATTTCATGTGTTTGCGGAATGCTCGTCGGTGTTCCTCGGCTTGTCGGGCCTTTGTTGGTCGGCCTTTGCGGGGGATGACGACGTCGCGGATGCCGGCCTCGTGGAGGGCCTCGTCGACACCGGCTTCGCCGTAGCCGCGGTCGGCGGCGACGGTGCGCGGTTTGCGTTTGGTGCGGCGGATCACCCGCTTCACGGCCGGCTCCAGGCGGGGCGCGTCGGCGGGGTTGCCGGGCTGCACGTCATGGTCTAAGACGACGCCGTCGTCGTTGTCGACGACTTGGGCCTTGGCGCCGAACTCGACCGGCTTGCCGAGCCGGCCCTTCGCGATCGGCCGGGCATCCGGATCGTGCAGACTGACCCGGCGGGCCGCGCCGTCCGGCATCGTCCCGGACAGCCGCTGCCGGGTCTGCGCCGCGATCCGCCGGGTCGCCGCCAGCAGGTTGCTGAGATCGTTGACGGCGCGGACCAACCGCCCCCGGCGCCGTCCCGCAACGGCGTCCCGGACGCCGGCCGCGGTCAGCTCGGCCGCCTTGTTCCGTGCCGCTCGCAGCGCTCGTCTCGCGTTGGCTAGCAGCCGTTCGGCCTCCCGAGCGGCGGTCTCGGCCAAGCCGGCGAGCTCGGCATTCTTGCGGGCCACCACCGCCAACGCGGCATCCTTGGCGGCGGGGCTGCGGGTGCGGAGTTTCGCGTTCAGGTCGTGGGCGCGTTTGCCGGCGGCCCTGGATCGGTCCCGCAACTTCGTGCGGACCGCGCCACCAGCCGCCTGGATCCGCCGGCCGGCCGCCGCGATCCGACGGACCGCCTTCGCCAACAGCCCCGAATCGGTCGGATAGGCCACGTTCGCCGGCACCACCGTGGTGTCGGCCCGGATCCGGGTGCAGCGCAGCAGCTTTGCCTCCGCCGCCTTCGCCAACAGCGCCTCGTTCAACCCCTCCACCGCCGCCGACCCACACCGGGTGGTCAACTTCATCAACGTCGTCGGATGAGGGACGGGTTGATCGATCCCGATCCGACAGAACTGCCGCCAGGTGATCGAATCCGACACCTCCCGGCACAACGACTCAAACCCCAGCCGATACCGGAACTTGAGGAACATCAACCGCAGATAGGTTTCCATCGGGGTCGACGGCCGACCCACCCTGGGATCGAAGAACGGCATGAACGGGGTGAAGAACCGCGGATCGTCCAACAAGGCGTCCACCCGAGCCAGCTCCTCGGGGAGTCGGCGCAGTTCGTCAGGCAGAATCGCTTCCCACAACGTCGGCTGATCACCTACGGTACGGAACATGAATGGCCTCAATCCCTTCTAGCCCAAGGGGTTGGGGCCATTCTCCCTTGTCAGAGCCCCATTGAGCCGTCGACACGCCTCGACTTTTTCAGGGGGAAGTAACTAGGCGCTCTCGACCTTGATGACGCTCACCGGGATCTTGAACTTTCGTTCGATCTGGCGCGGAACATTCAGCGGCAGCCAGCGGGAGATGCCCTTGGGCAAGGTGGACAACGCGACTTCGTCGAACTTTCCTCGGGTCAAGGCTTCGGGGATGGCCTTCGCGGGATTCGGGTCTCCGACGTCTCCGTCCACGGTTGCGCCCAAGCCCCGGAGGGTTTCGAGCCCGAACTGCAGCCGGGTACGGGCGTACGCGTAGTTGTCCTCCGTGTCATAGGTCGGCCGCGCTCCCTCGCTCGCGCCGGCCAGCCGGCTCGCGAGCCGACTTTCTGCAGGATCGCGATCCGATCGGGGGGTCGCCGGGACGAGCAAGGTGAACTCACACTCGTCTTTGGCCATCCGAGCCCGGACATACTCCGCAACTTCCCCGCTCCCGAGCGTCTTGTTGGCAACCAACAGCACACGAGCCATGACTCATACCTCCGATTCTTGTGAGCAGCACACTATCCACCGCGCTGACGGTCCGCTCCGAATTGTTCCACCCTTGGACTGATTGGCCTCGGTCAGCGGCGTGAGTAGGACTTCTTGGGCAGGCGATAGGCCAGGTCGACCGCGGTCTCGACGGCCTCGTCGAGGCTGAGCCGGTGCTCCAGGACCAGCCGGGAGAGGTAGCCGGCGTCGACCCGGCGGGAGAGGTCGTGCCGGGCCGGAATGGACGCGTACGCCCGGGTGTCGTCGACGAAGCCGGACGTGTTGTAAAAGCCCGCGGTCTCGGTGGCCGCCTCGCGGAACCTGCGCATGCCTTCCGGTGAATCCAAGAACCACCACGGCGCACCCAACCGAACCGACGGGTAGGTGCCGGCGAGCGGGGCCAGTTCGCGACTGAAAGCGGTCTCGTCCACGGTGAACAGGATCACCCGGAATTGGGGATCGATGCCGAACCGATCCAGCATCGGGCGCAGCGCGTGGGTGAACTCGGTACGCACCGGAATGTCGTAGCCCTTGTCGCTGCCGTGCCGGCCCACGATCGCGCTGCTGTGGTCCCGGAGGACGCCGGGGTGGATCTGCATCACCAGTCCGTCCTCGACCGACATCGCCGCCATCTGGAAAAGCATGTTGGCCGCGAAAGCGTCGACCTCCGCCGCGCTCGGTTCCGCGCCGCCGAGGACGCGGGCGTACAGCTCCCCGGCCGCGGAATCCTCCATCGGGGTGGTGTCGGCGAGCAGGTGGCCGTGATCGGTGGCTCGGGCGCCCGCAGCGACGAACGCGGCGCGGCGTTGGCGTAGCGCGTCGAGGAAACCGCCGTACGTCGCGGTGTCGATCCCGGAGACACTCGCCAGTTCGGCAACGTCGGTGCGCCAGGTGGGCCGGTCGAGGTAGGCCAGGGCGTCGGGCCGGAAGGTGGGCAGAATCCGGTCCCCGAAACCCTCCGCGGCGAGCTTCGCATGATGGGGCAGGTCCGACGTGGCCGGATCGGTGGTGGAGATGACCTCGATGTTGAAGCGATCCAGCAGGGCGCGCGGACGGAAGGCGGGATCGGCCACGCACGCGGCGATCTGGTCGTAGATGGCGTCGGCCGTCTCCGCGCTGGGGACCAGATCGACGCCGAACACCTCGACGAGTTCGTGTTCCAACCAGAACCGCGACGGCGTGCCTCGGTAGAGCTTCCAGTTCTCGCAGAAGGTGCGCCAGATCTTCCGCGAGTCGGTTTCGCCCGGTCCGCCGTCCCGCCGCGGAACCCCGAGCCGAGCGGGCTCGATGCCCTGCGAGGCCAACATCCGGAACACGTAGTGATCAGGAACGATCAACAGCTGCGCCGGATCGGCGAACGGAAGGTCGTCGGCGAACACCTCCGGCTCCACGTGCCCATGCATGCAGATCAGGGGCAGGTCCTTGGTCTCTCCATAGATCTCCCGCGCGAGCTTGCGGTGTTCCGCCGGATAGGGCAGCGCTCGGTCGGGATCGAGCTGGAGAGACGACATCGCTGACTCCTACGTGAGCGGGACATTTGGCCGTGCTGATGGGGGGGAGCGCCCCGCCGGAAATCGCTTTCCACTGTAGACTCCAGCTCGTGGCAGGGTCAACCAACGGCGCCGACGCGGAACGCCCGCGGCGTCGAGCGCGCGAGCGAGGAACCAGTTCGGCCGTCACCCTCATCGACGTCGCCCGCCACGCAGGCGTCTCGTTGGCCACCGCCTCGCGGGTTCTCAACGGATCGGCCCGCACCCCGGCGGAGCCGATCGCTGAGCGCGTCCGCACGTCGGCGCAGTTTCTCGGGTACGTGGCCAACGCGCAGGCCCAGGCCCTGGCCCGCTCCGCCACCGGTCTGGTCGGCCTGATCGTGCACGACATCGCGGATCCCTACTTTTCGAGCATCACCCGCGGCGCGCAGCGCTCCGCCGAAGGGCGGCGGAGCCAGGTGCTGCTGGCCGGGGCCGAACGCAGCGAGTCGGCCGAACTCGAAGCAGTGGCTGCCTTCGTCTCGTACCGCACCGACGGCATCATCCTGGCCGGATCCCGCCGACTCCGTGCCGACGACCAGCTGGCCTTCGAACTCGGCCGGTACGGCGCCAACGGTGGCCGGGTCGTCACCCTGGGACCGTCGGGGATTCCGAACGCCTTTCACCTCGACATCCAACACCGGGCGGGAGCGGCCGATCTGGTACGAGCGCTCGTCGAGCGAGGACTCAGAGACTTCGCCATTCTCGGCGGCCCACCGGAACTGAACACGGCCCGAGAGCGGGTCGAGGGCTATCGCGCCGCTCTCGACACGGCCGGCCTGCAGCCGCTGACCGTCCTGCACGGCGACTTCAACCGAGAGGGCGGCTTCGCCACGGCGGTGCAGTGCTGTCAGGAACTCGACGTAGGACGACGGGCAGACCGAGTCTGCCTCCTCGCCGTCAACGACGTGATGGCTCTCGGGGCCATCACCGGTCTGCGGTCCCTGGGACTCTCGGTCCCCGGCGACGTCCAGGTATCCGGCTTCGACGACATCCCGACGCTGCGCGACTTCACGCCCTCGCTGACCACCGTACGGCTGCCGCTGGAGCAGATCGGCGAGCAGGCGGTCGATCTGGCGCTGGGGCCGGCCTCCGAAGATCCGGTGGTGATCAAGGCTCAGACGGTGTTGCGCGAGAGCGCCGGCTGACTGGTGGACCGCGAAGTCGAGTCGCCCTCGACGGCGCTGCTGGTCGCGCACCCTGTGGCACACTCACCCGCGTGACGCTCAGGATCAGTGTGATCGGCACCAGCTATCTGGGTGCCACGCATGCGGCGGGGATGGCGGAGTTCGGCCACCGCGTCGTCGGTGTGGATGTCGACGCCGATCGGATCGCCACGCTGGCCGCGGGTCGCTCCCCCATCTACGAGATCGGGCTGGAGCCGCTGCTGACCAAGCACACCGCCGACGGCCGGCTGCGGTTCACCACCGACTACACCAAGATCGCCGACTGGGCCGACGTCCATTTCCTGGCGGTCGGTACCCCGAGTCTGCCGGGCGGTGGCGCGGACCTGTCCCAGTTGCACAGCGCCATCGACACCTTGGGTCCGTTGCTCAATCGGCCGACCCTGATCGTCGGCAAGTCGACCGTCCCGGTGGGTACGGCGGCCGCCCTCCAGGAACGGGTCCGCACCCTGGCCCCGGCCGGTGACGGCGTCGAGATCGCGTGGAATCCGGAGTTCCTGCGCGAGGGTTTCGCGGTCGAGGACACCCTGCGACCGGACCGGCTGGTGTTCGGCGTACAGAGTCCGAGGGCCCTGGCCAAGCTGGAAAAGGTGTATTCGCTGCCGCTCAGCGACGCCACCCCCGTGGTGCGCTGCGATCTGGCCACGGCCGAGTTGATCAAGACCGCGGCCAACGCCTTCCTCGCCACCAAGATCAGCTTCATCAACGCGATGGCGCAGATGTGTCAGGCCGCCGGCGGCGACGTCGTCCTGCTCGCCGACGCGCTCGGCTACGACCAGCGGATCGGCCGGGAGTTTCTCAACGCTGGACTCGGTTTCGGCGGTGGCTGTCTGCCCAAGGACATCCGCGCCCTGGCCGTCAGCGCCGACGGACTCGGGGTCCACCGGTTGAGCGATCTCATCGAGGCGGTCGAGGCGATCAACGAGCGGGCAGCGGGCCGAGTTGGCCGAGCTGGCCATCGCGCAGGCGGGCGGGGACGTCACCGGCAAGCGGATCGCCGTGCTCGGCGCCGCCTTCAAGCCCGGGACCGACGACACCCGCAACTCCCCCGCGCTTACCGTCGCCGACCAACTGCACGCGGCCGGTGCCGAGGTCTCCATCTACGACCCGCAGGCCGAACTGCCGCACCGGGACGGGTTCGTCCAGGTCGACTCGGTGGCCGAAGCCGTCACCGGCGCCGACATCGTGCTGCACCTCACCGAATGGCCGGAGTTCCGCAATCTCGATCCCGAGCAGCTCGGCCGGCTGGTCCGGCAGAGGGTGATGATCGACGGCCGGTTGAAGCTCTCCGGGCCCGTCTGGCGCGACGCCGGCTGGAAGCTGGTCCAGATCGGCCGAGCGGCGACGCTGTGACGTCGTCGGCGAGGCCACCGCTGAGCCCGTCGCTCACCGGTACGGAACTCCGCCGCTGGTACTGGTTGCTCAGCGAGCTCACCGGCCTGGCCCAGGCACTGGGGGTCTCGACCCGAGGCGGCAAGGCCGAGCTCACCGAACGGCTCGCCGCGGTACTGGACGGCGACGAGCCGCCGGCCGCGACCAAGTGTCGGCGATCGGACCTCAGTTCGAACTCAACCGCTTCTCCCGGACGTGGCACGCAGAGCACCCCAATGCCTCGCACGCGGAGATGCTGGCGGCCTGGCACCGGCACCGGTCTCGTCCCCGGGCCTCTTCTCCCGGGTGACCGGGCGGCTGAGGACAGGGCTTCGCTAACGTTCGTCAGGTGACCGACGCTGCCACCATCATCTACACCCGGACCGATGAGGCGCCGCTGCTGGCGACGTACTCCTTCCTGCCGATCATCCAGGCCTTCACGGCAACGGCCGGCGTCTCGGTGGAAACCCGGGACATCTCCCTCGCCGGGCGGATCATCGCCCAGTTCCCCGAGCGGTTGACCGACGAGCAGCGGCAGGCCGACGACCTGGCCGAACTCGGGGCCCTGGCCAAGACCCCGGCCGCCAACATCATCAAGCTGCCCAACGTCTCCGCCTCGGTGCCGCAGCTCAAGGCGGCGATCGCCGAGCTTCAGTCGCAGGGGTACGACCTGCCCAACTACCCCGACAACCCGACCACCGAAGAAGACAAGCAGAGCCGCATCCGCTACGACAAGTGCAAGGGCAGTGCGGTCAACCCGGTGTTGCGCGAAGGCAACTCCGACCGACGCGCGCCCGCGTCGGTGAAGCAGTACGCGCGTACCCACCCGCACTCGATGGGCGCCTGGTCACCGGATTCGCAGACCGAGGTGGCGCACATGAGCGCCGACGACTTCCGCAGCAGCGAGACCTCGGCGGTGATCCAGAGTGCGGGGTCGCTGCGGATCGAGCTGGTCGGCGACGACGGCGAGACCACGGTGCTCAAGGACTCCGTGCCCGTGCTGGCGGGCGAGGTGGTGGACGCGACCGCGATGCACGTGTCGGCCCTGGAAGACTTCCTGAAGGTGCAGATCGGCCGGGCCAAGGAGTCCGGCGTGCTGTTTTCGATCCACCTCAAGGCCACCATGATGAAGGTCTCCGACCCGATCATCTTCGGCCACGTGGTCCAGACGTTCCTGCCCGACGTGTTCGAACGGTACGGCGCCGACCTCGCCGCCGCGGGCCTGAGCCCGAACAACGGTCTGGGCGGGATCCTCAGCGGCCTGGACGCGCTCGACAACGGGGCCGAGATCAAGGCTGCGATCGAGCAGGGCCTGGCCGACGGGCCCGAGCTGGCCATGGTCGACTCCGACCGGGGCATCACCAACCTGCACGTCCCGAGCGACGTCATCGTGGACGCCTCGATGCCGGCCATGATCAGGATCGGCGGTCACATGTGGGGCCCGGATGGGGCGGAGCGGGACACCCTCGCGGTGATCCCCGACTCTTCCTACGCCGGCATCTACCAGGTCGTGATCGAGGACTGCTTGGCCCATGGGGCGTACGACCCGACCACCATGGGCTCGGTGCCCAACGTCGGGCTGATGGCCCAAGCCGCGGAGGAGTACGGCTCGCACGACAAGACCTTTGAGATCCCGTCCGCCGGCACGGTGCAGGTGGTGGACGAGCTGGGCGAGGTGGTGCTCACTACCCCGGTGGCCGCCGGGGACATCTGGCGGATGTGTCAGACCAAGGACACCCCGATCCGGGACTGGGTGAAACTCGCCGTCAGCCGCGCCCGGGCCACCGGTTCTCCGACTGTGTTCTGGCTGGACGCCGGCCGGGCCCACGACGCGAATCTGATCGCCAAGGTGGAGCAGTACCTGCCCGAGCACGACACCGATGGCCTCGACCTCAAGATCATGGCCCCGACCGAGGCGATCGCCTTCTCGCTGGACCGGATCCGCAAGGGCGAGGACACGATCTCGGTGACCGGCAACGTGCTCCGGGACTACCTGACCGACCTGTTCCCGATCCTGGAACTCGGCACCTCGGCCAAGATGCTCTCGGTCGTCCCGCTGATCAACGGCGGCGGCCTGTTCGAGACCGGGGCCGGCGGCTCGGCCCCGAAGCACGTCCAGCAGCTGCTCAAGGAGAACTACCTGCGCTGGGACAGCCTCGGTGAGTTTCTCGCCCTGGCGGTGAGTCTGGAACATCTCGCGCAGACGACCGGCAACGCCAAGGCGCAGGTGCTGGCCGACACCCTCGACCGGGCGACCGGCACGTTCCTCAACGAGAACAAGTCCCCCAGCCGCCGGGTGGGCGGCATCGACAACCGGGGCAGCCACTTCTACCTCGCCCTGTACTGGGCGCAGGAACTGGCGCGGCAGAGCGACGACGCCGAGCTGGCGGCGGCCTTCGCGCCGCTTGCCGAGCGGTTGGCCGCCGACGAGCAGACGATCGCCGAGGAGTTGATCGAGGTCCAGGGATCCCCCGTGGACGTCGGCGGCTACTACCGCCCCGACGACGAGCTGGCCACGGCGGTGATGACCCCGTCTGCCACTCTCAACGCCGCCCTCGGCGGTTTGCGCTGATCCGATGCGGCCGGTGGCTCGCCTCGCTACTGTCGCAGGGTGGGTAGTTCGGAGCTGACCGACCCGCCGCTGCTGCGCCGGATCCGGGAGGCGGTCATCGGTGACGATCAGGTCGTTCCGGGGCCGTACGGTCCGCGCCGGGTCACCTACGCCGATTACACAGCCTCCGGCCGGGCGCTGAGCTTCATCGAGGACTTCATCCGCGATGAGGTGCTCCCCCGGTACGCCAACACCCACACCGAATCCAGCGGCACCGGGTTGGCGACCACCCGGCTGAGGGAAGACAGTCGCGCGATCATCCGCGACGCCGTCGGGGGCGACGAGGACACCGTCGTGATCTTCACCGGATCGGGGTGTACGGGCGCGATCGACAAGTTCGTCGGGATCCTCAACCTACGCATCCCCGCCGACCTCGACGACCGCTACCGGCTGCGGGACCAGATCCCGCTCGACGAGCGGCCGGTCGTGTTCATCGGGCCGTTCGAGCACCACTCGAACGAGTTGCCGTGGCGGGAGTCCATCGCCGACGTGGTGGTGATCCCGCAGGACGGCGACGGCCACATCGACACGGCGGCCCTCGAAACCGAACTCGTCCGGCACGCGGCCCGGCCGCTGAAGATCGGATCGTTCTCCGCCGCCAGCAACGTCACCGGGATCGTGAGCGACACCCGGACGATCTCGGCCCTGCTGCACGCCCACGGGGCGATCTCCTGCTGGGATTTCGCGGCTGCCGGGCCGTACGTCGAGATCGAGATGTACCACGGGGAGCCGGCCGAAGCAGTGGCTTCGGGGGCGTACAAGGATGCGATCTTCCTCAGCCCGCACAAGTTCATCGGCGGACCCAGCACTCCGGGGGTCCTGGTGGCGCGGCGCGAGCTCCTCCGCAACCGGGTGCCCGACGTGCCCGGCGGCGGTACGGTCGCCTACGTCAACCCGACCGAACACCGCTATCTGAGCGACCCCACCCAGCGCGAGGAGGGCGGCACTCCGGCGATCGTCGAGTCGATCCGGGCCGGGTTGGTGTTCCAGCTGAAGGAGGCGGTGGGGGTCGACGTGATCCGGGCGCAGGAGGACCGCTTCCTGCAACGCGCGGTCACGGCCTGGCGGGAGGAACCGGCGCTGGAGGTGCTCGGCAACCTCGACGCGGAGCGGCTGTCCATCGTGTCGTTCGTCGTCCGGGCGCCGAGCGGACGGTACCTGCACCACAACTTCGTCGTGGCGTTGCTCAACGACCTGTTCGGCATCCAGTCGCGTGGCGGGTGCTCGTGCGCCGGACCGTACGGTCACCGGCTGCTGGGCATCGACATCGACCGCTCTCACGCGTTCGAGCGGGAGATCTCCCGTGGCTGTGAGGGCATCAAACCCGGCTGGGTACGGATCAACTTCAACTACTTCATCTCACCCGCCGTGCTGGACTATCTGATCGAGGCGCCGCGGCTCATCGCCCGGCACGGCTGGAAGCTGCTCGGGGACTACACCTTCGAGGTCTCGAGCGGACTCTGGCGACATCGGGACGGCCCGGCGGAGCCGCCGTTGCGGCTGAATCAGCTCGCCTACGGGGCCGACGGCACGCTGAGCTATCCGCGGCACGAGGAGCGGGCGCCCGAGTCGGAGCTGCGGCGCTACCTCGACGAGGCCGAGGCACTGTTCGCCGCCGCGACCCCCGCGGCCGCGGAGGAGCCCGCAGGCATGTCGGCCGACTTCGAGCACCTGCGCTGGTTCGACCTGCCGGCCCGCTGCCTCGCCACTCCCTGATCAGAATCTGCTCCAGTTCCAGAAGTTTGCGCCCGCAGCCTCGGGTGCAGAGTTCCGGCGGTGGAGCAGATTCGATCAGGCCGGTCCGCCAGCACCGTCGACGATCAGATCCACCCGGTCCTGGGGACGCTGCTCCGCCTCGTACGCGTCCTCGCTCGGCATCCAGTCGGTGAGCCAGCGGTCCAGCATGGCCTCGCCGTCCCGCTCGATCGCCCGGGCCAGCCGCACCTCGTACGGCGCCTCGACCCAGATGGTGAAGTCCCACGGCACCCCGAGCCGGACGTCGGTCGACGACACGCCTTCGACCACAACCGGCACCCCGGCCGCGATCTCGTGCCACTCCGCTCCCGTGTCGGTCGGCCAGTCCCAGCGCTGATAGCGGGCCGGCCGGCCGGCCAGCAGCGGCCGCAGGACCTGCTCGACGAACCGATCCCGTTCCCAACCCTGCACGTCCGGACGGGCGAAGTCGTCGATGTGCACGACCACCGCGCCGGGCAGCGCCCGCTCGATCCGCGCGGCCAGCGTCGTCTTACCCGAACCGCCCAAGCCGTCGACCCCGATCCACCGCGTCCCACGCGAACCGCGCAACGCTGTCGTGACCGCCTCGAGCGTCGCCGCCGTGTCGGTCACCTCACGCCGACCAGTGGGCGCACGGGCGATCCCCTTCGGGAGTAGGGCGAGAGATGGGCGACGACGTGGGTTGCTAGCGTCACAGTACGCATCCGCGAGCTCGAAAGGACCCCTCGTGAGCACTCCCGTCAAGGTCGCCGTCACCGGCGCCGCCGGTCAGATCGGCTACAGCCTGCTGTTCCGGATCGCGAGCGGATCCCTGCTCGGCCCCGATACGCCGGTCGAGCTGCGCCTGCTCGAGATCACCCCGGCGCTGAAGACGCTGGAGGGCGTCGTGATGGAGCTGGACGACTGTGCGTTCCCGCTGCTGAGCTCGATCCAGACCGGCGACGATCCCAACGTGGTCTTCGACGGCGTCAACATCGCGCTGCTGGTCGGCGCCCGGCCGCGCAGCAAGGGGATGGAGCGTGCCGATCTGCTCGAGGCCAACGGGGCGATCTTCAAGCCGCAGGGCGAGGCCCTGAACAATCATGCCGCGGACGACGTACTGGTGTTGATCACCGGCAACCCGGCGAACACGAACGCGCTGATCGCCCAGCAGAACGCGCCGGACATTCCGCAGGAGCGCTTCAACGCCCTCACCCGGCTCGACCACAATCGGGCGATGGCCCAACTCGCGGCCAAGACCGACAGCTCGGTCAACGACATCACCCACATGACGATCTGGGGCAACCACTCCGCCACCCAGTACCCCGACCTGTTCCACGCCGAGGTCAACGGCCGCAACGCCGCGGAACTCGTGAACGACCAGGAGTGGCTGGAATCGACCTTCCTGCCGACCGTGCAGAAGCGCGGCGCAGCGATCATCGAGGCCCGCGGGTCGAGTTCGGCCGCGAGCGCCGCCAACGCCACCGTCGACCACATGCACGACTGGGTGCTCGGCACCCCCGACGGCGACTGGGTATCCATGTCGGTGCCGTCCGATGGCTCGTACGGGGTGCCGGAGGGCATCATCTCCTCGTTCCCCTGCACCACGTCCGGGCGGGCGTACGAGATCGTCCAGGGCTTGGAGATCGACAACTTCTCCCGCGGCAAGATCGACGCGAGCACCGCCGAACTGGCCGAGGAACGCGAAGCCGTCCAGGATCTCGGCCTGATCGGCTGACGGCACGATCGGCAGCAACCACTAACATCCAGTCAGCGGCCCGCCCGGTCAGGCGGACGTCGGACGTATCACGGGACGGCTCAGGGCATCTGACTCAGCGTTGGCACAGCGGGCAGCCCCCCGACCGGTTGGGAGATGCTTACGCTGTGGTGGGGAACACCGAGCACACCATCGCTGAGTTGGTGCACGCCGCCACTCAGCGGGACAAGGCCGCCTGGGACGAACTGGTCATCCGCTTCAGCCCGCTGGTCGGATCGGTCGCCTCGCGCTACCGATTGATCGAGCAGGACGCCGCGGATGTATCACAGACCGTGTGGCTGCGTCTGGTACAGCATCTGTCCTCGTTGCGCGAACCGGCCGCGCTGCCTGGGTGGATCGTGACCACGACCCGGAACGAGTGCCTGCGGGTGCTGCGGATCCGGCAGCGGACGGCAACGTTCGACCCGCTGCTCGATCCACCGCGGACCAAAGGGCCAGGCGCCGAACAACGAGAGATCGACGAGGACATGATGCGAGACGAGCGACACGGGGCACTACTCAGTGCTTTCGCCGAACTCTCGGCTCGCCACCGCGAACTGCTGACCCTGCTGCTCACCGATCCACCGGTGAGCTACGCCGAGATCAGCCAACGGCTCGACATCCCCATCGGAGCCATCGGACCCACCCGGGCCCGGGCGCTGCAACGGCTGCGGCGCAGTCCGGCCCTGGCCAGCCTGCTCGCCGCCGAGAAGGCCGGCTGAGACGTGACGAGTGAGATGACGAGTGAGACGTGACGAGACCGACGAGGCACCATGACCGACCCTGCTGACCGGCCCGACGACACCGAGGAGGTGAACGAGGTGGACACCACGACACCAGACGCCACCCAGCGCGACGACGCACTGCTCGTCGAACTGAAGCAGGCCCTGGAGCGAAGCCGCCATCCAGACGATGACCAGCTGATCGCGAATGCGCAAGACGCGTTCTCCTTTCTGGCCGTCCACGACGAGTTCGCGGCGCTCGTTTTCGACTCGCTGTGGGAGGACAAACTGGAGACCACCAGCCGAGCCGTCACGACCATCCAGACGCTGGCCTTCGAGTCCGCCGAGCTTTCACTCGAGATCGAGGTGTCCGCCGACGGGGTGGTCGGCCAAGTGAGCCCGACCGGCGCGGCCACTGTCGAAGCCGAGCGGGCCGACGGTCGGCGATCAAGCGTCGAGGCCGATGAGTTCGGTTCATTCACGCTGGTCACACCCGGCACCGGTCCCATGCGATTCCACGTCAGCCGAGGTGCTGCCGGCGTGGTCACCGACTGGTTCAACGCAGCGGGCTGAGCGCAGGGCTCTGCGATAGCCTCAGCCGGTGAACGCGGCTCCGGCCAGCCCGGGACCCGAGCTGGCTGAACGCGCCCGGGCGATCTACCACGACGTCGTCGCCGACCCGCAGAGTTACGCGGTGGAGGTAGCGCTGATCGCCGCCCAGGCGCGCGAGACCCGCCAGCCCACCGCGCTCATCCCAGCCCTGCGGGCCCAGGCGTGGGTCGAGCGCGCCCGGCTGGACAACCGGCGGGCCAAGCAACTCCTGGACGAGGCCGTCCGGATCGCCCGCCGACACCAACTGCACGACGACCTCCGCGCGGTGCTGCTCACGCGGGTGGCGGTCCACCACGAACTGGGCCGGTTGGTCATGGCTCAGCGTGATCTGGACGCCGCCGCCGCACTGACGAGCCAGCTGAGCGATCAGCCAGACAGAGCCGACGGAGCCGTCGACCTGTGGTTCCAGCAGGCCGTACTGCACCAGAGCCTGGGCCAGTTGTCCCGGGCCGGCGCCGCCTACCGACGGATCCTGAACGACCCTCGGGCGTCCGCGGTGATCTTGACCAAGACCGCCAACAACTTCGCCATCGTGGAGTCGCAGCTCGGCCATCCCGACGCAGCCCGGCGGCTGATCGACTACGCGGGCACGCTGCCGGACGTCGGCCCGCACCTACGGGCGGTGGTGGCCTCGACCCGGGCCTGGATCAGCACCCAGACCGGTCGGCTCACCGAGGGTTTGGAGGAGTTCGCCGTGGCCGCCCGGCTACACGCCGACGCCGGGCTGCCCCTGGCTGAGCACTATCTGGAGTACGTGGACGCCCTGACCGATCTGCGGCTGCTGCCGGAGGCGTACGCGATGGCGGTGCAGGCCGCCGGCGAACTCGAGCGGCACGGCGTGGACCTGATGACAGGGGAAGGACAACTCCGGGTGGCGCAGCTGGCCGCGCTGCAGGGTGACAGCGCGGCCGCGACGACCGCCGCGGCGCACGCTCGGGCGCAGTTCGCCCGCCAGCGCCGGATCCCGTGGCGGGCCCGGACGGACGTGATCATGGGCGAGGTCCACTACGTCGCCGGGTCGGCCACACAGGCGACGCTGCAGCAGGTCCGCCGGGCGGCCGTCACGCTGGAACAACTCGGTCTGCCGTCGTACGCGGTCGACGCCCACCTGACGGCCGGTCGCATCGCGTTGGCCCTGGGCCGGACCGACCCGGCCCGCGATCACCTGCTGCGGGCCGCGGACTTGGGCCGCCGCGCCCCGGTGCTGCTACGGCTGAAGGCGCACCTGGCCCGCTCGCTGGCGACGGCGGAGGACGACCCGGCCCGGCTGCGGCACTGCCGGGTGGGATTGCGGGACCTGGCCGCGCACCGGGCCGCCTTCGCATCGCTGGAGCTGCGGGTCCGAGCTTCCGGCCACGGCGCCGAACTCGGCCAGCTGGGTCTGCGGGCCCTCCTCCGGCAAGGCACTCCGGTCCAGATCCTCGGCTGGCTGGAGCGGACCCGCGCGGCCGCCCTGGTCGCCGTGGAACCGGTCAGCGAACTCGGCATCGACGACGAACTGGCCGAACTGCGCGCGGTGGGGGAAGAGATCGACGAGGCCCAGCGTGGAGGCGGCGAGCCATGGGCCCTGCTGGCGCGGCAGCGGCGGATCGAGGAGCAGATCCGGCGCCGGACCTGGATCACCGCCGGCGGGCTGGCCGAGACCGATCGTCCGGTGAGCGTGACCGAGCTGCGGCGCCAGCTCGGCGAGCGGGTGTTGGTCGAGTACGCGGTGCTGGCCGACAGCGTGCTGGCGGTCGTGGTGGACCGGCGCCGGACCCGGGTCGTTCAGCTCGGCTCCGTGGCCGACCTCCGGCGTGCGGTCGACGTTGTCCTCTTCGGCTTGCGCCGGCTCTCCCGGCCGGCCCGCTCGGCCCTCGCCGCCCAGGCCGTTCGGGACAGCGTCGAGCACGGCTTGGCGACGATGCGCGCGCAACTCCTGACCCCACTCGGGCTGGCCGCCGATCAACCGATCGTGGTCAGTCCGACCACCGGCCTGCGGCGCGTGCCGTGGTCGGCGCTGCACGCCGCGCCGGTCTTCGTGGTCCCGGCGGCCTCCTTCTGGGAGCGGACCGCTCGCCCGCGGGAGCGCACCGACGAGGTGCTGTTGGTGGCCGGACCCCATCTGCCCGGTGCGGTGACCGAGGTGGAGCAGTTGCGCGGCCTCTATCCCGCCGCCACCGTGCTGCGTCCCCCGGACTCCACGATCGAGGCGGTGTTGCCGTCCCTCGCCCGCGCCGACGTCGCCCACGTGGCCTGCCACGGCCGACTGCGTGCCGACAATCCGGCCTTCTCCGGGCTGCAGCTGTACGACGGGCTGCTGACCCTGCACGAGATGGACATCCGCGGGGTCGCGCCGTACCGCATGGTGCTCGCCTCCTGCGACTCGGCGGTCGAGGCGACGTACGACGGCAACGAGGTGCTCGGCTTCGTCAGCGCCCTGCTGGCGCGGGGTACCTGTGGCCTGGTGGCGAGCGTCGTCGTCGTTCCGGATGCCGCATCCGTTCCGCTGATGCGAGGCCTGCACGAGCGACTTCGCGCAGGTGACTCGCTCGGCGAAGGACTGCACGCCGCCCGCGCCGAGCTCGACCTCCAAGATCAACTCGAGTTCGTCAACTGGTGCGCGTTCAACGCCTACGGCGCGGCGTGAGTCCCTTGACCCAATAATTCGCCGACGATACGTTCACCTGGCCTGATCAGCTGAGCGGGGAGGATGCACCATGCCCATCACACCCGGACGTCCGTTCGCCGAAGTCGGCGGATCGAACTATCCACGTCCCGACGACCGAGCCAGGACTGCTGCTGCACGGCAACGCGCGGGGCTCTCCGGCGGCCTCGGCCGCCGCGTCAAGCACCTCGAGCTCAACCGCTCGCTGATCCGCCGGCGGGCTAGCCAGCCGGTGAGTTTGCTCAAGCCAACGGCGGCGATCTTGAAGCAGTTCATCGACGAGACCGGTGAGCCGCTGCTGACGCTGAACGAGATCGTCGTCCGGACCAGCGACTACCAGGGCACGGGCGACCACGCCCGCGACCAGCCGATGAGCGACGTCTTGGCGGCCTACGCCTTCACCGGTGATCCGGTGGAGGAGCTCGACGGTCGGGTGACCTTGCTCTCCGACCCCGATCTCAGCACCGGCGAACTCGGCATCGTCGTGGACCAGCTGCGGTTGGCCGGGTACCAGGCGTCGATGAATCACGTCACCCCACTCGGTTATGTGACAAAGTCCGATCCCACCGAGACCGGGCCGGAACCGACCGAGCGACGGGTCGCCTTCGCGTCCGAGCGTAGGCCCGATGGCTGGCGGGACGTCACGGTGGCGGTGATCGACACGGGCTTGAGCAACCAGGAACGATCCGACCACTGGCTGGACGGCATCGAGGTGGCCGCCGGTGACATCGATCCGCTGTACGAGAACGCTTCCGCCGAACCGGGCGAGCTCGGCTACTTCGACTACTGCGCCGGACACGGCACCTTCGTCACCGGCATCCTGCGCCAGGTCGCACCGTACGCCTCCGTGCTGGCCCGCCGGGCGGTCGGTCGCGACGGCATCGGGGTCGACGTCGACGTCGCCATCGCCATGCTGCAGGCCTTCGACGAGGGCGCCGAGATCATCAACCTGTCGCTCGGCACGGAGATGCCGCACGACCAGCCGCCGGTCGCCAGTCTGGTCGCCTTGGAGATCATCGGCGAGCGGTGCAAAGACACCGATCGCGACGTCGTCGTGGTGGCCGCCGCCGGCAACAACGGCAATCGCCGACCGGTCTTCCCGGCCGCGTTCAGCGGAATGCCCCACATCGGGGTGCCGGTGGTTGCCGTCGGCGCCTTGTCCTTGGACGCCGAGCCGACCGAGTTCTCGAGCCGGGGTTTCTGGGTCACCTGCTCCACGACCGGTGAAGCCGTGTTGTCCACCTATGTGCGCGGTCGAGAGACCGTGGAGATCGATTGGCGGGACCCCGACGAGTTCACCGGCGAGAACCCGTGGGCGGTCTGGTCGGGCACGTCGTTCGCCGCCCCGCAGATCAGCGGCGCGATCGCGCGGCGCTGCCAGGAGTTCAGGGAGAGGCCGAGCGAAGCCCTGGCCTGGCTGCTGCGCCGAGGCCCGCAGCTACCCGACTTCGGCACGGCGCTCGAGATCTTGCCGTTCACCTGAGCGAGACCCCGGATGCATCACACTTGAGCGCATGAGCAGTAGCGGACCGCAGTACCCCGACCCTTGGGAGCGCCCTGAGGAGGCCCAGCCGTCTGCCCAGCCCACCGGGTGGGAGCGCCCGACGACCGATCCCTCGTCTGCGTCCTCGCAGTCGCCCGCGTCGTCGCAGCCCGCGTCGTCGCAACCCTCGTCACCACAGCCCTCGGCATCGGAGTGGCCCGGCTACCCGCCCACGAGCCAGCCCAGCGCACCGGAGCCGACGCGGCCCTTTTCGACCGATCCGCCGGCGGCGACCCAGCCGGGGTACCAGCCGTACGACCAGCAGTCCATGCCGAGCTACGGTTCCGGGTCGGCCCCCGGAGCCGGCTCCTACCCCAGCAACCCGTACCCCACCAACCCGTACGACACGAACCCGTACGAGACCCTCCCGTACCAGCCGAATCCCTACCAGCCGTACGGCGCCTACCAGGCCTACGTCACGCCACCCCAGCACCCGCGGGCGACCACCGCTTTCGTGCTCGGGCTGCTCGGGCTGGTGCTCTGCCCGCCGGTGGGCATCGGAGGGGTCGTCATCGGCGGCCGGGTCCGGCGCGAGATCGACGCCGCCGGCGGTCAGTGGGGCGGCCGCGGCCTGGCCACGGCGGGCTGGGTCCTGGGCATCATCTCGGTCGTCCTGCTCGGGCTTTACGTGATCTTCATCGGGTTCGCGGTCGTGGCCGGACTCGCGGACAGTTGAGGCCGCCGACCGTTAGGCTGCTCGCAGCGCCCCTGACACGGAGTCGCGGGCCGGAAGGACAGGAAAGATCATGAGCGATCCGTACCAGCCGCAGCAGAGCGATCCGTACCAGCCGCAGCAGAACCAGCCGTACCAGCCGCAGCAGCCGCAGCAGCCGCAGCAGAACCAGCCGATGCCGTACGGGCAGAGCTATCCGCCGGTGGCCATGGAGCACCCGCAGGGCACCACCGTCCTCGTGCTGGGCATCGTCGGCATCTTCGTCCCGATCGTCTCCTTCGTCGCCTGGTTCATGGGCAACAAGGTCATGAAGGAGATCCGCGGCTCAGGCCAGACCTACAGCAACGAGCAGAACGTCAACATCGGCCGCATCCTCGGCATGGTGTTCAGCATCCTGTACATCATCGCGATCGTCTTCAGCATCATCGCCACGATCATCTTCTTCGTCGCGCTCGGCGCGAGCAGCAGCCGGTAACTCACCCGGCGGGGATCGCCAGCGCCAACACGACGATGGCGAGGCCGCCGACGATCAGGGCGACGACGTCGAACGCCCGGCTGCGGACCTGCAGCAGGCCGGCCTCCCGCGGCGGTAGGGCGATCCGGATGCCCGCCCCGAGGAGCAGCGAGCACCCGATGACCACGGCCCCGACGCGCCAGCTGTCGCGGCTCAGCACGGCGATGAGCAGGCCGGCGACCACCCCCGCGGCCACGACCAGCACCGGCCACCAGCGCCCCGCCATCAGCGAAACCTCACGCCCGGACCAGCGCCTCGGCCCGTTCGACCACGTTCGTGAGCAGCATGGCCCGGGTCATCGGCCCGACGCCGCCGGGTACCGGCGCGACCCGCGAGGCCACCTCCCGCACGCTCAAGTCGAGATCGCCGACCAGCCCGTGCTCGGTCCGGGTGATGCCGACGTCGACACACACCGCCCCCGGCTTGATCATGTCGGCGGTGATCAGGCCCGGCCGGCCCGCGGCCGCGACGATCACGTCCGCCGCCCGGGTGTGGGCCGGCAGATCGCGAGTGCCGGTGTGGCACAGGATGACGGTGGAGTTCTCGCTCTTGCGGGTCAGCAGCAGTCCCAGCGGGCGGCCCACCGTCGTACCCCGGCCGATCACGCAGACCACCTGGCCCGCCAGTTCGATGCCGTTGCGGCGCAGCAGCTCGACGATGCCCGCGCGGGGTGCAGGGCAGCGGACCTGGTTCGCCGAGCACCAGCTTGCCGAGGCTCACCGGGTGCAGACCGTCGGCGTCCTTGTCGGGGTCGATCAGACTCAAGGCCCGGAACTCGTCGAGTCCGCCGGGTAGCGGCAGCTGCACGATGTAGCCGGTGCAGGCCGGGTCCGCGTTCAGCCGGGCGAGTTCGGCCTCCAGCTCGTCCTGCGAGACCGACGCCGGCAGCTCCACCTGGAACGAGGCGATCCCGACCTGGGCGCAGTCGCGGTGCTTGCCGGCCACGTAGGCCCTGCTGCCCGGATCGTCACCGACCAGCACGGTGCCGAGACCAGGCGTGCGGCCCTGCTCGGCCAGCACCCGTACCCGATCGGTGAGGTCGGCCTTGATGGTGGCCGCCAGGGCCTTGCCGTCCAGGATCTGTGCCGTCATGGATAGAGCCTCTCAGGAGTGGGCAGCGTTCCGGACGAACCCGGCGAGCGCGGAGCGGGCGCGAGCTGGACAACACAGCTCAGTGGTAGAAATGCCGGGCGCCGGTGAGGTACATCGTGACGCCCGCGGCCTGGGCCGCCTCGATCACCTCCGCGTCGCGGACCGAACCGCCGGGCTGCACGATCGCGGCGACCCCGGCGTCGATCAGGATCTGCGGGCCGTCGGCGAACGGGAAGAAGGCGTCGGAGGCCGCCACCGACCCAGTGGCCCGCTCCCCCGCCCGCTCGACCGCCAGCCGGCAGGAGTCGACCCGGTTGACCTGACCCATGCCGACCCCGACCGACGCCCCGTGCCGCGCCAGCAGGATCGCGTTGGACTTGACCGCCCGGCAGGCCTGCCAGGCGAACTCCAGGTCCGCCAGGACGGCCGGCTCGGCCGCTGGCCCGCTGACGAGCTCCCAGTTCGCGGCCCGGTCGTGGTCGGCGTCGACGGTGTCGACCGCCTGCAGCAGCAGCCCGCCGGAGATCCGGCGGCTCTCGACGCCGCCGCGCCGGGCCGGCTCGACCACCAGGATCCGGATGTTCTTCTTCCGGGTGAGCACCTCGAGCGCCCCGTCCTCGTAGCCGGGGGCGGCGATCACCTCGGTGAACACCTCGGCCACCTGCTGCGCCATGGCCACGCTGACCGGCCGGTTCGTGGCGATCACGCCGCCGAACGCCGACACCGGGTCGCAGGCGTGGGCCCGGGCGTGGGCCTCGGCGATGTCGGCGCCGACCGCGATCCCGCACGGGTTCGCGTGCTTGATGATCGCGACCGCCGGCTCGTCGAAGTCGTACGCCGCGCGGCGGGCTGCATCGGTGTCGACGTAGTTGTTGTACGACATCTCCTTGCCGTGCCGCTGCTCCGCGGTCGCGAGTCCGCCGGGGAAGGCGCCGTCGACGTAGAGCGCGGCGCGCTGGTGCGGGTTCTCCCCGTAGCGGAGCACCGCCGCCTTGTCCCAGGTCCCCCCGATCCAGGCGGGGAAGCCGGTGCCGTCGCTGGTGTCGGTGACGACGTTGCCCATCCAGGAGGCGACCGCGACGTCGTACGTCGCGGTGTGGACGAAGGCGGCCGCCGCCAGCGCCTGCCGTTCGGCCAGGGTGAATCCGCCGGCCGCCAGGGCGGCGCGCAGCCGGTCGTACTGGGCCGGGGAGGTGATGACCGCGACCGAGGCGTGGTTCTTGGCCGCGGCCCGCACCATCGCCGGCCCGCCGATGTCGATCTGCTCGATGCACTCGTCCGGGGTGGCCCCGGAGGCCACCGTCTGAGTGAACGGGTAGAGGTTGCTGATCAACACCTCGAAGGGCGCGATGCCGAACTCGGCGAGCTGCTCGGCGTGGGAGTCGAGGCGCAGGTCGGCCAGCAGGCCGGCGTGGATGCGCGGATGCAGCGTCTTGACCCGGCCGTCGAGGCACTCGGGGAAGCCGGTCAGCTGCTCGACCGGGGTGACCGGGAACCCGGCGTCGACCAGGGTCCGGGCGGTCGATCCGGTGGACACGATCTCCACCCCGGCGGCGACCAGGGCGGCGCCGAGCTCGGTCAGTCCGGCCTTGTCGTACACCGAGACCAGCGCGCGCCGGATCGGGCGGCGATCACTCATGGCACTCATCATGCACCTTTCGTTCGGTGACCCGCCACGGGTGCGTGGCCAGGCGATGCACGGTCGGATCAGCAGGTCCCGTTCGGCGACCTTGATCCGTTCGTGCAGGTTCTCGACGGTGTCGTCGTCGAGAACGGGTACGGCGTCTTGATCCACGATCACCCCGGTGTCGACCCCGGCGTCGACGAGGAACACCGTGGCTCCGGAGACCTTCACGCCGTATCGCAGCGCGTCGCGCGGTCCGTGCATGCCGGGGAAGGCCGGCAGCAGCGCGGGATGGGTGTTGATGGTCCGACCGCCGAACTTCTGCGAGAAAGGTCGCTCCGAACAACTTCATGAAGCCGGCGCTGACCACCAGGTCAGGCTGGTGCCGGGCGACGAGATCGGTCAGTTCGGCGTCCCAGCGGTCGCGGTCGACGCCGCGCGGCAACGGGTGGACGAAGATCGGCAGGCCCGCCGACCGGGCGCGTTCCAGACCCAGGACGCCATCACGATCGGAGCCGACGGCGACCACTGCCGCGCCGAAGTCGGGATCCACCGAGGCGTCCAGCAGCGCCTGCAACAAGGTGCCGGTGCCCGAGACGAGTACCACCAGCCGAGCCGGCGACGAGGCACCCAAGATCTCGTTGGCTGCGGGCACCCGGCCACCCTATCCAGTGCCCTCCGTTCAGCCGACCGACCTGATCGGAAGACTGCCGCGACGGCCGTCTCAGCCGCGGGCCCGGCGTCGGCGGATCGCACGTCGGGCGAGCCGGACCAGGCCCAGGCCGAGTCCGGCGGCTAGACCGCCGAGTCCGAGGGTCGAGCAGGCCAGCAGGATGAGTGGGGTGAGGGTCGGGCCGACGTCGGCGAGCCGGTCGCTACCGAGCGCACCCCCGCTGAGCCAGGACAGCCCGGTGAACACGGCCCCACCCAGGGCCCCCGCCAGCCCGCCGACCAGGGTGGTCTCGACCGGCCCGGCGGATGGTCTGGCCAGCACGACGACAAGGGCCGCGACAACCCCGGCGAGAACCCCGCCGGCCAGCCACCACAGTTGCGTACTCGCTGGTGCCCCGCCCTCCGACAGCGCGCCGAAGACCGGGACCGCCGGGAGCAGACCGAGCTCGGTACCGGTCGGCGCCACCACCGAACCCGCACCGAGACTGAAACCGGCGCCGAGGGTGTAGCCGGCGGCCCAGACGATGAAGTTCGGCGCGAAGACCAGCTGCAACGCCAACAGGGCGACGTTGCCCGCGAGACCGGCGTCGAGGGTCTGCACCAACCGTTCGATCCGGCCGAGGTTTGCGACGGCGGCCACCACCACGGCGATCGTTCCGGTCGCCAGCAGGACCAGTTGGGACGCCACCACCGCGCGCGGCAGCGCCCGGGACCAGGCCGGCCAGCGGTCGCTCGGCCGGTAGTCCAGGGCTCGGGCGGCGCCGAAGGCGGCGGACACTGCCACCACCGGACTCATCACGGCCGCCGCCCGGACGGCCGCGAACGGGTGCCCCAGCAGCAAGGCGGTGGCCATCAGCGGCGCGAGATAGGCCACGGTCATGACCACGGCCGCGCTCAGCACGGGTGAGCCGGCCCCGGAACTCTCCGGCGGCAGGGCCCGGGCGGCGAACGCCGAACACCGGCTGATCAAGAACGCGATGATCGCGACGTAGCCGAAGGGCACGAGGGTCAGCTGCAGCCCCGCGACGGTGGTGCCGCCGCCGTTGCCGAGCAGCCAGAACTCGGTGCCGACACCCAGCGCGTCGCCGAGGGTGCCCGGATCGGAGGTCACCCAGCCGACGACCGCCATCCCCGCCACCAGCACCCAGCCCGCGAGCGCGGTGACGAACGCCCCGCCGGCAGCGGCCAGCAGCCAACTCCAACTGGGCTGCCGTGGCTCGCCCCCTGCGACGTCCGGCCGGTCTTCGGTGGGTTCGGTGGCCTTGAGCGAGAGGGGCGCACGCGACGAGCGTGGCGAGAGCAGGGAGGCCATGGCCTCTCCATGCTCGCGGGGCCGAACGCTCGCATCGTGAAGACACGCCCGGAGCAGGTAAAGTCTTACTCCGTCTGTGCCCGCCTGAGCAGGTCCGGGCGTACCGAATTCGCTAGGAGCACCCCGTCTGATGGTCGACGACACACCGGGGCCCTACCGTCCGCGACGAGCCTATCGAGACGAGCCCGACGAGACGGCGGAGCCCTCGACCGAGCCCACGACCGACCCGTCGCGCGTCGACGACGCCTTTGACGACGAAGCACCGAAGCCGCTCTACCGGGACGAGGTGTACGGCGCCACCGAGCCGACCGTGGCCATCCCCGGTCGCCAGGCCACTGCTGACGACGCGACCGCGGTGCGGCCGAAGGGCAGTAGGAACGCCGAGAGTCCGGCCGAGCGGGCCACCGAGCGGGTCACCGAGCGGACGGACGATCAGACCCAGATTCTCAGTCGGGCCCGCGCCCGGGCCAAGAGCGGCCAGCGGCCCCCAGTTCGGCGCGCCCGGGATGAGGACCAGACCACGATCCTGCCGCGGACCGCAACCGGCGCCCGCGTCCGGCGGGAGGACGACGATCTCCTCGACGAGGAGCCTGGCAGTCCGACTCGGAACCGGACGCCGCTGCTGATCGGTGCCGTCGCGGCGGTAGTCATCCTCGGCCTGGCCCTCGGCTACACCGTGCTCAGTCTGACCCGGCAGTCGGCGGCGCCCGGGGTGCCGCCCAGCGTCCCGACCGGCAGCACCGCACCCAGCGGGCCGAGCGGTTCGCCGTCCGGACCCGATCCCACCGCCCTGCTGACCGACGCGATGCTAATGAGCCCGCAGATTGCCAGCAAGGTCGACGCCGAACGGACCTGGAAGGTCCAACTGACCCAGAAGGGGCAGTCCGCAGACTCCCCCCAGCCCGCCTGCCTCGGCGGTGACCCGGTCGAGGGCCAGCCGATACCGCAACAGAGCATTCTCCGCGTGCTGAACAGCACGGGCAAGAATCCGCCCGCCATCCTCCAGCAGTCCGATGCGTACGCGACGCCGGAGGAGGCCGGCCAGGCCTACGCCGTGGCGGCCAGAGCCCTCGGCGGCTGCACGATGGCGGCGACCTACATCGACTCGGGAGCGGTGATCACCGGGCTCGGCGACCAGTCCGTAGGGCTGACCTTGCGGGTGTCGGACGGGGCCGTCTCGGAGTACCGGGCCGTCGTGCTCGCCCGCACCGGCCGGGTGCTGGACGTCGTCGACGTGGCGCAGTCGGACACGGCGCCCGGGGTCGACAAGGTCGCGCTGGCCACCGGCGACGTACTCAACACCCAGTGCCAGCCGGCGGGCGGTACCTGCGCCACCGGCGTCCGGGTGGCGGCCGCTGCCCCGCCGGTCGGCGGGGACGTCCTCGGCTTCCTCGCCACCGCCGACCTACCGCCGGTCGGTGCCGCCGCAACGACCTGGGTGGCCAACAAGCCCGCCACTCCCGACAGCGATGTGCTGAAGGGCAGCGGTTGCGAACGGGTCGACTGGGCGAAGGAGCCGGCCACCGCCCGCGCTTGGCGGACGTACCTACTGCAGGACTCCGCCAGCCGGTTCGGGTTGGACGAGGTCGTGCTGACGATGAAGACACCGCAGGACGCAACGAAGCTGGCCGACAAGGTCCATGACGACTGGAACGAATGCGAGGACCGCCAACTCACGGCGAGCGTGGCGAAGCCGAAGGAGTTCACCACCGCCGGCGCCCGGAACACCCCCGTCGCGGGCTGGACCACGATCGTGAAGCAGAAGTCGGATGCCACCACCAGCTTCCGGGTGGGAATCGCGGCCGCCGGTCCGAAGGTGGTGTTCACCTTCCTCAATCCGCAGGACAAGCTGGACCTGACCGAGGACGAGTTCGCCGCCGTCACCGCCCGCGCAGGCCAGCGCGCGACCCAGGTCAAATAGAGTCCCAGACCGATCCCTGGGCGCCGTTTTCCGACCGTACGCGAGTTCCGCCGCCCCCCGAGCTGCGTTTTCCGACCAGTGTCGAGTTGCGCGGCCCCGACACCCCGCCCGAGCCGCCTTTTCCGACCAATGTCGAGTTACGCGGCCCCGACACCCCCGCCCGAGCTGCGTTTTCCGACCAGTGTCGAGTTGCGCGGCCCCGACACCCCCGCCGAGCCGTCTTTTCCGACCAGTGTCGAGTTACGCGGCCCCGACACCCCGCCCAAGCCGTCTTTTCCGCCCAATGTCGAGTTACGCGGCCCCGACACCCCCGCCCGAGCCGTCTTTTCCGACCAATGTCGAGTTACGCGGCCTCGACACCCCGCCCGAGCCGCCTTTCCGACGAAGGTCGAGTTACGCCGCCTGAGGCTGCCATCCGGTTCTTACCCCGCCCGGCCGAGGTGGACCAGCGCCAGCAGCAGGGCCCCGAGCGTCTCGTTGTCGCTGATCTCGCCGGCGGCGAGCATCGCCGTCAGCTCCGCCGGCGGGACCGTACGGGTCGCGACGATCCCCTCGACCTCCTGTTCCGCCCCGGCCACCGGTTCGAGTCCGCTCGCCAGCACCACCCGTCCCGGCGCGGTGGCGACTCCGTTCAACGAATACACCGACCCGAGTTCGGTCAGCTCGCGGGCCGCCAGCCCGGCTTCCTCGCGGAGCTCCCGGGCTGCGGCCACGAGCGCAGCCTCGCCGTCGGTGCCACCCGCGGGCACCTCCCAGGAGAGTTGGCCGATCGAATACCGCTCGACCGCGACAAGCACGATCTCGCCCGCTTCGGTGACCGGTACCACGAACACGGCGGGCGAACGCACCTCGACCACCCCGTACACGCCGGGTTCGCCGTCCGGGCGCAGCACCGCATCCTCGCGCACCCGGATCCAGGCGTTCTCGTACGCGACCCGCGAACTCAGGGTCCGCCAGCCCGGCACGGGCCTAGCCCTTCGTCATCACCTCGCGCATCAGCGCGGCGGTCTCACTCGGCGTCTTGCCGACCTTGACCCCGGCGGCCTCCAGGGCCTCCTGCTTGGCCGCCGCCGTGCCCGACGAGCCGGACACGATCGCTCCGGCGTGACCCATCGTCTTGCCCTCCGGCGCGGTGAACCCGGCGACGTAGCCGACGACCGGCTTGGTCACGTTCGCCTTGATGTACTCGGCGGCCCGTTCCTCCGCGTCGCCGCCGATCTCGCCGATCATCACGATCGCGTCGGTGTCGGGGTCGTCCTGGAACGCCTGCAGACAGTCGATGTGGGTCGTCCCGATGACCGGGTCCCCGCCGATCCCGACGGCGGAGGAGAAGCCGATGTCGCGGAGCTCGTACATCATCTGGTACGTCAGCGTGCCCGACTTGCTCACCAGCCCGATCCGGCCCGCCTTGGTGATGTCGGCCGGGATGATGCCGGCGTTGGACTGCCCGGGCGAGATCAGGCCGGGGCAGTTCGGACCGATCATCCGGGTCTTCGAGTCCTTGGTAAGGGCGTAGAACTCGGCGGTGTCCTTGACGGGAACGCCCTCGGTGATCACCACGACCAACGGGATCTCGGCCTCGACGGCCTCGACCACCGCGCCCTTGGTGAACTTGGCCGGCACGAAGATCACCGTCACGTTCGCACCGGTCTCGGCGACGGCCTCGCCGACGGAGTTGAAGACGGGTACGGAGGCCCCGTCGAACTCGACGACCTGTCCGCCCTTCTTGGGGGTGACGCCGCCGACGATGTTGGTGCCGGACGCCAGCATCCGAGCCGTGTGCTTGCGGCCCTCAGATCCGGTCATGCCCTGCACGATGACCCGCGAGTCGGAGTTCAGAAAGATAGCCATGTCGTTTCCCCCTTCAGCTCGCGGCCAGCTCGGCGGCGCGGCGGGCCGCGCCGTCCATGGTGTCCACCTGTTCGAGACCGGTGAGGGCGGCGTCGGTGAGGATCTGCCGGCCCTCCTCGGCGTTGTTGCCGTCGAGGCGAACCACCAGCGGTACGTCCACGTGCTCATCCCGACTGCCCAGCAGCTCGAAGGCCTGGACGATCCCGTTGGCCACCGCGTCACAGGCGGTGATGCCGCCGAACACGTTCACGAACACGCTCTTCACCTGCGGATCGGAGATGATGATCTCCAGCCCGTTCGCCATCACCTCCGCACTCGCGCCCCCGCCGATGTCGAGGAAGTTGGCAGGTTTGGGGCTGCCGGCGAAGTCCTCGCCCGCGTACGCCACGACGTCCAGGGTGCTCATCACCAGCCCCGCACCGTTGCCGATGATGCCCACGCTGCCGTCGAGCTTCACGTAGTTGAGGCCCTTTTCCTTGGCCGCCGCTTCCAGGGGGTCCTCCGCCGACTTGTCCTCCAGCGCCTCGTGGTCGGGGTGCCGGAAATCGGCGTTGCCGTCGAGAGTGACCTTGCCGTCGAGGGCCACGATCTTGCCGTCGCCGGTCTTCACCAACGGGTTGACCTCGACCAGGGTGGCGTCCTCAGCGGCGTACAGCCGGCCGAGCAGCTGCAGCACCCGGGCGATCTCGGCCGCGTCCTCGCCCTCGAATCCGGCCGTCGACACGATCTCGTCGGCTTTGGCCTGATCGATCCCGGTGTTCGGGTCGACGGGGACCCGGGCCAGCGCATCGGGCCGTTCGACGGCCAGCGTCTCGATGTCCATGCCGCCCTCTTTGGAACACATGGCCAGGTACTGGCGGTTGGCCCGGTCGAGCAGCAGTGAGAAGTAGTACTCCTCGGCGATGTCGGCGCCCTCGGCGATCATGACTGTCTTGACCTCGTGGCCCTTGATGTCGAGACCGAGGATCTCCGCCGCCCTCGACTCGGCCTCATCGGGCGACTTCGCGACCTTGACGCCGCCCGCCTTGCCGCGGCCGCCGGTTTTCACCTGCGCCTTCACCACCACGACGGGGGTTCCCAGCTGCTCCGCGGCCGCGCGGGCCTCGGCCGGGGTCACCGCCGTGATCCCACGCAGGACGGGGACTCCGTGCTTCTCGAAGAGATCCCTCGCTTGGTACTCGTACAGGTCCACACCGGCCTCCAGGTCCTCAGGCGGGAGGGGCCTCGGCCGGCCCGCTCCAGATGCCCCGATCCGAATGAGTTTTGATCGTCGCGTCAGCGTGCCAGTCACCCTAGTGGTACGCCGCCCGACCCCAAGGCCGGGTCACGGCTCGACGGAGACGTTCGCCTCGACCCAGGTGACGATCTCGGCCATGGTGGCGCCGGGGGTGAAGACCTTTCTGACCCCCAGTTCCGCCAGCGAACCGCGGTCGGCCTCCGGGATGATCCCACCCCCGAACACCACGATGTCGCTCGCGTCGGCCGCCGCCAGCAGATCCACCACCCGCCGGAAGAGCGTCATGTGCGCGCCGGACAGGACCGAGAGCCCAACCGCATCGGCGTCCTCGGCGAGTGCCGTCGCCACGATCTGTTCGGGCGTTTGGTGCAGCCCGGTGTAAATGACCTCCATGCCGGCGTCGCGGAGCGCCCGAGCCACGACCTTCGCGCCCCGGTCATGGCCGTCCAGGCCGGGTTTCGCCACCACGATGCGACGCGGACGTACGGGCACGTGGTCACCATACCGAGCAGCCTTTGCCCACCTCGGACCAGTGATCCCCGTGGGCCTGACTGCCCGATCACCAACCTTCACCGGTCATGGCTATTGGCTCACTGGTTTGATCCGGTCTGGTTGGTCTGGTCTGATCCGGTCCGGCCGCTTCGCCCGTCGGGCGCGTACGCCCTCATACCTCTGCTGCCACAGGTATTCTGCGTCCGTGCTCAGCGCAGGCATGGGAGGGATCCGCCGGGTCCTGACGCGCGACGTGCCGCGGGTGGCCTCCGGCGTCGCGCTGGAGGCGGGCTGGATGACCGCTCACTTCCTGATGTACCCGCTGGGACTGTTCACCGAGCCCGGGGACCGGGCGCAGCGGCGGCGGCACGACCTCGCCGGACTGACACCCCAGCAACGCGGACTTGTGCACTACGCCGTCGACGCCGCGGCCACGCCGATCCTGCTGGTCCACGGGATCATCGACAACCACTCGATCTTCGCGCTGCTGGAGCGGGCTCTGCGACGAAGGGGCTTCTCGGACCTGTCCTGGTTCGACTACGGCCTGCTGACCCGCGACGTACGGCAGGCGGCGGTCGATTTCGGCGCGGCCGTCGAGAACTTGACGTCTGAGTCCGGCTACGAGCGGATCCACGTCGTCGGCCACTCCCTCGGCGGGCTGATCGCCCGCTACTACGTCCAGCGGATGGGCGGCCACGAACACGTACGCACCCTGATCACCTTGGGCACGCCGCACGCCGGGACCGAGCTGGCGCGGATCGGGCAGTTGATGCCGCTGGTCCGTCAGCTGCGGCCGACGTCGGACCTGATCCGAGAGCTGGCGGAACCGGCCCCCGGGATCCGCACCCGCTTCCTGGCCTTCTATTCCGATCTGGATCACCTGATCCTGCCCAGCCGTAACGCCCGGATCGAGCACCCGGATCTGCTGGCCCGCAACGTCGGAGTCAGCGGAATCGGACACCTGTCGCTGCCGAACAACGGCGAGATCGCCTTCCAGATCGCGGCGGCCCTCGGCGATCTCGATCCCGATCCGGCCCCGGAGCAGGCCGCAACCGCGTAGAATCGTCGGTCGACATCCGCGGCTGTCCACACGACGCTGTGGACCGGGGTGTGGACAGGTTGTGGATCGGGTTTGAGCTTTTGGTTATCAGTCCGTTATCTTCTGATGAGCGTCATCGGCCCTCGGTCGGACGTTGAAGGTACGGGCGGGCAACGGATACGTCTCAATTGTGGTGTCAGTTGTATGTCGTCAGGTGCGTAGTCAGTCTGGTCAGTGGTGTTGTGTCTCTAGGGGACTTCCCCCTCCTTGTGAGCAGCAGCCGGGTACCCAGCCGATGGTCGAGAGCTGTGGGCACGGCCGAGCCGTAGGAAGCGGAAGAGGAGTTACTGCACGTGGGAGTCAGGCCGTCTCGGCAGTCGCCGGGCGGAAGCATGTCCGACCTCGAGCCCGAGGAACGGCGTGGTTGGCTTTCCCACGGTATTGCCGCCCTGGCCATTTCGGCACTGGGACTCGCCGTCGCCGGCTCCGTCGTCTTGACGACCAACGCGCAGACCACCGCGGCCGTCGTCACACCGCAAACCACGCTCCAGCAGGCCAACCCGCAGTCGATCCCCCAGGGCAGCCAACTTCCCGGCACCCTGCCGGGGGTGGGCAAAGCACCGGCGACAGCTGATCTCCCGGCCGTCGCCGCGTTCACCCGGCGTACGGGCGAGGCCGATGGCGAGTCGCGCAGCACCGTCCGCGACGCGGTCATCGAGGAACGAGCCGCCCAGCGGTCGGAGGATCTGACCAAGTCGGCCGAGGACATCGCCGAGGCCGCCCTCGAGCGCGGCAGCGATGCCCGCAAGGCCGACCTGGCCAAGACCGACCGGGAACGGCGCGAGGCCGCTGTCAAATTCGCTCAGGAACGGACCCGCAAGGCCATTCAGGCGCGGGTGACCGCCGAGGTCCAGCGCGAACTCGCCGCCAAGAACAACACGACCGGCACCACGACGACCACCGATCCGGCAGAGACCACCGCCTCCGATCCGGCCGATACCAGCAACATCCCGACGGGTGGGGGCGCCAGATCGCCCGTCCCGGGCGCCATTGTCGGGGCGAGCTTCGGCGCCACGGGTGCCTGGTCGCGTTACCACACGGGCCTGGACTTCCGCGCCGGCTTCGGTACCCCGATCCGGGCCGTGACCGCCGGGGTGGTGACGTACGCCGGGAACAAGGGCAACTGGGCCGGCAACCACGTGGCCATCAGGCATGCCGGCGGATACAGCAGCATGTCCTCGCACATGCAATCGATCGCCGTTCGGGTCGGCCAGTCGGTACAGCCCGGCCAGGTCATCGGTTACGTCGGATCGACGGGCCGGTCCTTCGGCGCCCACCTGCACTTCGAGATCTACCCGCCGGGGGTCACCCCCGGCGACGTCTACCGGGCTATCAACCCCATCGGCTGGTTGCGCGCGCGGGGTGTGAACACCAACTAGACCGGGCCGGCTCGCGGTGTGGGCGGCGAGATCTGTTGCCCGACAGCGTTATCCACCGGTTGTGGATCGCGTCACATTAGGCGCTCTCGGTTTGGGCCCCCTGTTATCAATCCGTTATGTTCGACGCAGAGTCCACCGTTCAGTTCATGACTGGCGGGCTTCTGGCTGAGTCCGAGGTTGCCCTCGGGGATTACGGCCTCGAAGCCGAGACCCATCCCTGTCGTCGCAACGAGGAGTCCCTTCCGTGCCATTACGTCTGTCTTGGCCTGCCCGAAAAGCTTCGGCGGAACCTGAACCCGCGATCCCCTCCCAGCAGTCCCTGGCCCGCCGGGCCCTCATCGAGCCATCGCCGCACACCTGGCGGCACCGCGGCCTGGCGGTGCTGACCGTCGGAGTCCTGGGCATCGCCACCGCCGCGTCGGTCGTACTGGTCGGCAACGCCGAGCGACCGCTGGCCGCCGGTCCGCTGCCCGCGGTGGAGAAGCCCGCGGTGGAACGGTCGGTCGCCGCGGGCGTACCGCGGCCCAAGGCCTTCGCCCGGGAGTCCGGCACCACCGACGCCCGCTCCTCCGCCGGCACCGACTCTCGGCCGACCCGCGACTCCGCCCGTACGGCCCTGCCGGCCCAGTTGCCGGCCACTGTCGGCAACGCGGTACGGGCCCGCTCCGCCGAGCTGTCCAAGGAGGCCGTGGCGACCCAGAAGCAGGCTCGGAAACTCGCCAAGAAGCAGGCCGAGCGGCGCGCGGCAGAGCGCGAGCGCAAGAAGCAGCTGCTCGGCGACGGCAAGGCGACCCTGCCCGTGCCCGGTGCCCGGGTGGCCGCCGGATTCGGCGCGACCGGCGCCTGGGCCCGCTACCACACCGGCGTGGACTTCTCCGCCGGCTCCGGCACCCAGATCCACGCACCGCGGGCCGGCGTCGTGACCACCGCCGGCAGCGGCCGGGCCAGCGGTTGGGCAGGCACCTACGTGGCGATCAAGCACTCCGACGGCACCAGTTCCCTGTACGCCCACATGTCGAGCACCGAGGTCTCCGTCGGCGAGTCGGTCGCCGCCGGCCGGGTCATCGGGCGAGTCGGCCAGACCGGCCGCGCCTTCGGCCCCCACCTGCATTTCGAGATCTACCCCGCCGGGGTCGAGCCGGGCGACGTGTACCGGGCCGTGGACCCCTGGCCCTGGCTGCGCGAACTTGGCCTCTGACGTCGGTCCCTCGAGAATCTGCTCCACTTTCAGAAGTCCGCGCCCGCTCCAAAGGGCGCAGATTCCTCCAGGTGGAACAGATTCTCGCGGGTGGACGGGTGGGCCGGGCCCAGCCCGATCCGTACCTACAGCTTCTCCAGCGGGGCGTGCCGCAAGGACAACCGTTTGAGGCCGGCGGAGCCGAAGTCCACGTCGGCCTTGGCATCGTCGCCGGAGCCGGAAGTGGCCACGACCTTCCCCATCCCGAAGGTCGTGTGGATGACCCGGTCTCCCGGCTCGAGCACCGGGATCACCCGTGGCTTGGGCTTGGCACCAAAGCCCGGCGTACGACTCGTCGCGGCCCCGTAGCCGACCTCGTTCCGCCAACTGGTGTTCGAACGGCTGGTCGCCGAGGTGTTGCGCCAACTGGTGACGGCACTCGCCAACCGGCGCCAGTCGATCAGGTGGTCGGGGATGTCGCCCAGGAACCGGGACGCCGGATTGTGCTGCGGGCTCCCCCAGGCCGATCTGACCACCGCCCGGCTGAGGTAGAGCCGCTTGCGGGCCCGGGTGACTCCCACGTACGCCAGCCGCCGCTCCTCCGCCAACTCGTTCGGGTCGTTCAGCGCCCGCTGGTGCGGGAACACCCCGTCCTCGAAACCGGTGAGGAAGACGGTGTCGAACTCCAGACCCTTGGCGGTGTGCAGGGTCATCAGGGTGACGACACCCGCCTCCTCGCCGCCCTGGGTCGGGATCTGGTCCGAATCAGCGACCAGCGCGACCCGTTCCAGGAAAGCCCCGAGCGACGGATCCGGCTCGGGGGCGCCGGCCCCCAGGGGCCCTGCTGAGCCTGTCGAATCTTGTTCTGAGCTTGTCGAATGGGGATCCAGGTCGGAGGCCTCGGGTACGCCCGCCGGGCCCATGACGACTCCGGTCGCCGGGTCCCAGCCGAGCAATTCCTCGGTGAGGGACTGCGGCGCCTCGCCCGGTACGGCCCCGGAGACGAACTCCCGCGCCACTGACACCAGCTCGACCAGGTTTTCCAGCCGGGTCTGGTCCTGTGGGTCGTCCGAGGCCTGCAGCGCCGCGAAGTAACCCGACCGCTCCAGCACACTGGTCAGGATCTGGTCGGCGGGCACCTCGGCGGTGACCATGGCCTCGTGCGCGTCCATGAAGTCGGCGAACTCGGTCAACAGCCGGGCCGACCGGGACGCGAGCCCGTTGATCTCATGCACCCGGCGCAGGGCCTCACCGAAGCTGATCCGCTCCCGCGTGGCCAGTTCGGCAACCGCCGCCTCGGCCCGATCGCCGATTCCACGTTTCGGCACGTTGAGGATCCGCCGAACCGAGACGTCGTCGGTCCGGTTGGCGATCGCCCGCAGGTACGCGATGGCGTCCCGCACCTCGCGTCGCTCGTAGAAGCGGACGCCGCCGACTACCTTGTACGGCAGCCCGACCCGGATGAAGACCTCCTCGAAGGTCCGGGACTGGGCGTTGGTGCGGTAGAAGACGGCCGCGTCGCCGTACCGGCTCAGGCCGGCGTCGCTCAGTCGGTCGATCTCTCCGGCCACGAACTGGGCCTCGTCGTGCTCGGTGTCGGCCACGTAGCCGACGATCAGCTCGCCGTCGCCGGCGTCGGACCACAGCCGTTTCGGTTTGCGGTTCTCGTTGTGCACGATCACGGCGTTGGCAGCGTTGAGGATCGTCTGGGTCGAGCGGTAATTCTGCTCGAGCAGGATCGTCTCCGCTCCGGGGAAGTCGGACTCGAAGTCGTTGATGTTGCGGATCGTGGCGCCGCGGAAGGCGTAGATCGACTGGTCGGAGTCGCCCACCACCATCAGCTCGGGCGGTTCGGTCACCAGTTCACCCGGCGCCGGCTCGACTTCGGTGGAGCAGAGTTCGCGGATCAAGGAGTACTGGGCGTGGTTGGTGTCTTGATACTCGTCCACGAGCACATGCCGAAACCGCCGCCGGTACTGCTCGCGCAGGTCCGGAAAAGCCTGGAACAGGTGCACCGTCGTCATGATCAGGTCGTCGAAATCGAGGGCATTGGCAGCGGTCAGCCGGCGCTGGTACTCCGCGTACGCCTGCTGATAGACCTCCTCGTTCGGCCCCGAGGCCATGGTCTGGGCCGTGTCGGTGTCGACCAACTCGTTCTTGCAGGTCGAGACCCAGTTCATGATGGCCCGCACCGGAAACCGCTTGGGGTCCAGGTTGAGGTCGTTGGCCACCAGGCCCATCAGGCGCTTGGAGTCCGCGTCGTCGTAGATGGAGAAGGTCCGGGAGATGTTGAACCGGCCGATCTCAGCCCGCAGAATTCGCACGCACGCGGAGTGGAAGGTCGACACCCACATCAGCCGGGCCCGGTTCCCGATCAGATCGGTCACCCGGTGCCGCATCTCCGCCGCCGCCTTGTTGGTGAACGTGATGGCCAGGATCGAGCCGGGATGGACCTTGCGCTCTCCTACCAGATACGCGATCCGCCGGGTCAGCACCCGGGTTTTGCCCGAACCTGCACCCGCCACCACCAGCACCGGCGCGCCCGCGTGCAACACCGCGGCGCGCTGCGGCGGATTGAGACCCGCCAGCAGCTCCTCGGTGGTCTTGCGGTTCGCGCGTCGGGACCGCTCCTGGTCTCCGGTCTGCGGCAGGGTGGCCTCCCAGAGTTGATGTTCCGACAGCGCTGGGGTGCTCGGATCCGACCCGAAGTCGAAGGTGGGGGCGGTGCTCATCAGAGCCACCCTAGACGCCGACTCCGACGTCCGACGGCTGGCTCGCCGCGGGCGTCGTCGGACCCCATTATCGTGGAGGTCATGTGGTGGCGGCGGATCCCGGTGAGCAAGATCATCAAGCGCACCGTGCTGGCCGCTGCGGCCGTCCAGGGCGTGACCCTGATCACCTTGGTGCTGATCGACCAGTGGCGCAAGCGCGGCCGCTCGGCGGTGGTCTTCCCGCGACTGCCACCTCGGTCGGTGACCGCCGGAGGCTCCGAGGTGACGGTCTACACCTACGGCGAGGATCTCTACGCCGACATGCTCGGCGCCATCGACCAGGCCAGGGAGGAGATCTTTTTCGAGACCTTCATCTGGAAGTCCGACGCCATCGGCCAGGCCTTCAAACGATCGCTGATCGAGGCGGCGGACCGCGGCGTCAAGGTGTACGTGGTGTTCGACGGCTTCGCCAATCTCGTCGTACCGCGGCCGTTCTTCACCTTCCCCAAGTCCATCCGGGTTCGGCGGCACCCCGTGGTGGTCAGTGGTTTCCGGTTTCCCCGCAACACCGGCCGCGACCACCGCAAGCTGTTGGTGGTGGACCACGACGTCGCGTTCGTCGGGGGGTACAACATCGGTTCGCTGTACGCGACCGACTGGCGCGACACCCATGCGCGGCTCACCGGCGACATCGTCTGGGACATGCGGAACGCGTTCATCGACTACTGGAACCTCTTCGCGAACCGGCAGCGTCCGGCGCTTCCCGACCGCGGCAGCCTGCACTGGCAGCCCGAGATCCGGGTGCACCGCAACATCCCCAAGAACGCCGTCTACCCCGTCCGCGGCATGTATCTGGAGGCCATCGACCGCGCGTCGGACCACATCTACCTCACGCACGCGTACCTGATCCCTGACACCGACCTGCTGACCGCGCTGATCCGGGCGGCGAAGCGCGGAGTGGACGTCCGGATCATCGTGCCGGCCCGGTCGAATCACATCGTGGCCGACTGGCTGTCCCGCGGTTACTACGGCCAGTTGCTCCGCGGCGGCGTCCGGCTGTTCCTCTACTCCGACTCGATGGTGCACGCAAAGACCGCCACCATCGACGGCCAGTGGTCCACGATCGGGACGGCGAATCTGGACCGGCTCAGCATGCTGGGGAACTACGAGATCAACATCGAGGTCTTCAGTCCCGACGTCGCGCGCCAGATGCAGGAGATCTTCGCGATCGACTCCTCCAACACCGTCGAGCTCAGCGAACAGGAGTGGCGCAGCCGGCACGCGATGGCGAAGTTCTCCGAAACGGTGCTGACCCCGCTCCGACCCTTGTTGTAGCTGGGTGGGCACAAGAAGGCTCGGCCGATGGGAGACGCAGCAGTACCGATCAGCGCACCCTGACTCCACTGATGACCGGGCAGCCCTACGCGCCGTCTTGGTCTGTACGGAGAAACCGACCCACGGCAGGCTGAGACCGTGCGGAAACTGACCTATGGCATGAACCTGAGCCTCGACGGCTACATCGCCGCACCCGGCGACGACCTCGGCTGGAGCGTGCCGAGTGACGAGCTGTTCCAGTGGTGGTCTGACCGGGTGGGGGCGACGGGCTTATCGCTGTACGGGCGGAAACTGTGGGATTTGATGAGCTCCCACTGGCCGACCGCCGACCAGCAACCTGGCGCCACACCGGCGCAGATCGAGTTCGCCCGCCGCTGGCGGGACATGCCGAAGGTGGTGTTCTCCTCCACGACCAGCGCGGTCGACGGGAACGCCCGCCTGGTCACCGGCGACGCTGTCACCGAGATCACCCGGCTCAAGACAGAGGATGGCGGTCCCATAGACGTCGCCGGCGCCACCCTCGCCGCGGCAGCCATGCGGGCCGGGCTGATCGACGAGTACGCGATCGTCACCCACCCGGTCCTGGTCGGCGGCGGCACGCCGTTCTTCACGGCCCTGGACAACTGGGTGAACCTGAACCTGGTGCAGACCCGGACGTTTCCCGACGGCGTGCTCCTATCCAGGTACGAGACCAGGCGCTGAACACCCCGACCTCGGATCCGCGCGAGCTCCGTCCACCCGACGATCTCCTAGACAGTAGGTAGGGAGCGGCTGGCCGAGCACCGGCGATCCGCCCCTAACGGCGACTCTGGGTGCCGCCGCAGTCTGCGCTCCATGCCGGAGTCTCCGGATCTGCTCGGCTCCGGTAAGCGCCCTGGTGCTCTACAACTTGGGGCCGCGTTCGGTCGCATTGGGCCGCACGGGGAGCGGTGCCGCGTCACAGGCGAACGTGCGGAGCCGTCCTACATCACATGAAACACACATCTCCGGCGACGCCACACAGGCCGGCGTCAACGAGTCTTGCCGAAAGGACGTTGGCAGTGATCTTCTCTAGCGAGCCTCTAGCCCGCACGGCAGGCGCCGGGCGTGTCACCGCCCGGCGCCGCCTCCAACCATGGCACTTCGCCTTCCGGCTGTTTGCCGTGCTGGCCGTCGCACTGGCCCTCGTCGCTGGTGGAAACATCAATCTGGGTGTGACGCCCGTGGCGCACGCAGCTGAGAACTGCAACAAGAACTTCGGCTTCTCGCTGTCTGGGCCGAACGAGAAGATCGTGTCGGCGGAGCTCGGCTGGTCAGGGTCTCGCAACGGAGCTCTGCGGGCTCGAGCAGATGAGTGGGGACCGTGGGAGAAGTTCACCCTCTGCATCAACGACGCATACGCCACGTTGAAGTCAAACGCGAACGGCAAGTACGTCTCGGTGGAGATGAACGCAGCTGAGCCATACAAGTACATGTTGCGAGCCCGAGCCACCAAGGTAGGACCTTGGGAGAAGTTCACGAAGAAGAATCTCGGCAACGGCTGGCAGTACTACCTCATCTCGCAAGCCAATGGTCGGTACGTCTCAGTAGAAAAGGGGTACCGGGGCGAGCTGAATGGTTTGTTACGAGCACGAGCTCAAGCGGCAGGACCTTGGGAGCTGTTCGGCGCCTAAGAAGCAAGCAGATTCAGCTTCCCGGAGATACTGCCCGAGCACATCGCTCTGGTCGTCGGTGCCCACTTCGTGCCGCCGGCCTTGATCTTCCACGATCCGGGTCTGTTGGTGCTGGCCATCCTGATGATCCTCACTGTCGCGGCGAGCTTCATGCTGCAGCGAGCCGGAGCATCACTCCGAGTGCTCCACCGGATTGGGATCAGGCTCGGTATTGCTGGTGTGCGCCATCCGTGCCGCGATTCTGACCGCGATCGTTTGAGCAGCTGCCGCCGACATCAAGTCGATCCTGTGGGACCAGATCGGGATCCGGCAGACTTCCAGCAGTCTGCTGGGCGCCACCTCGAGTTCGCGGAACGAGGCTCAGCCCAACTGACGTCGTCGACAGTGTCTGTCGCCAGGAATCCGCACCGCTCGGGACAAGCAGGTGTTGCGGCAAGCTAGGCGATCCACAGCAGAACCGCCACCGATGCTGCTGCTGCTGAGCACAGGCCCTCCTACTGCCGTTGTCGGGTCATCGCGCCTCGTGATCGACATCACCAGCACAACCTCGAGCCGTAGTCCGACGTCGACGCCCCTGAGGCCACCGCCCTGGATGTCACTAGCATGGCTGGGGAACAAGACCCTCGCCTCCCAGGAGCCCAGCGTGCCCGAATCCGAAAAGCTGATGCAGCGGGTGTGCCTGGTCGTCGTCGGCATCCTTACCACCATCGCCACCAAGCGTTTGCTGAATCTGGGTTGGACGGCTGTGACTGGGAAGAAACCGCCGCAACTCGGCGACCCCAAAGTGTCCTGGGGCGGTGCGGTGAGCTGGGCTGCGGCTAGTGGTATTGGTATCGGCGTCACCCAACTGCTCGCCCGTCGGCTGGTGGTCAAGTACCTGACACGCAAGCGCGGCTAAGTGGGCACCTCCGCGTCAGTCTCGACCCGGTTCACGTTGGACGGTCAGGTTAGCGGCACCCGAAGCGTGGTCTAGCGGCACGCGTCTGCGGTTGACACCTGCCCGCAAGCGGGTCCCCTTCCATAGCGAGTAATTGCGTCGTCCTGGGTGCGGGTGACAACGTCGAAGCCGGTCCCTGCTGCGTAGTGGCGCGCCTATGCCCTATCGGGCAGACACCTCGACCCCGATGGACTCACGGGTTCGGGTTGGCCCGATCCGGTTCCCTGGTCCACGATGGGAACACCGGGTCGAGCGGCGCGGGGTCCGGCACCGACCATCCTTGCCCAGGGCACCTGGGCCCGGACGAACGGTGGGGAGATGCAGGCACAGCAGGCGACAGCTGCCCCTGCCGAGCGCGCGGACGCCGTACGCGACCAGCAGCCGGTCGGCCGCACGGACAGCGGCCAGATCCTGCCGGCCGAAGGCTTCGTTGCCGCCCTGAGTCCCCTCGGACTGCTCGGCCTGCAACGCCTGGCGGGCAACCGGGCGGTCGCGACAACCCTGACCGCGACTCCCGTCGTGAGTCGGCAGAACGCCCCGACTCCGGTGTCCGACCCGGGTTTCGACAAGACCACCTTCGTTTTCGACGGACCCCGCTTCGCGCTGACCTACACCCCGGTCGGCGAGGTGCCCAAGGTCGGCACCGCCACCGTCACCCTGCGGATCCACATCGAGTTCAAGGATTTCACGGCGGCCGATGCGCGCAAGGAACCGTTCCGCGGGCACGTGACGCCGACGATGCGAGCCGACTTCAGGTGGAATCAGGCCGAGAAGGAGAAGTTCGGTCGCGACCTGACCACCAGCATCCTTGCCGGTTGGAGCGCGAAACACGTACTGGCGACGAATGACCCGACCCTAATCGAGCATCGCGCCGTCGTCGCGGTGAAGGTCGAGCTGACCGATGCGGGCAAGGCGCACAACAAGATGGATGCCCTGAAGATCCCCAAAGGGAAGTCGGGTGAGAAAGCACTGCCCCGATTCCGGTCCAACGCTGGGGAAGGGGTCTCGCACCTCGAGCAGCGCGACGTGTCGGAGGAGGAGACCCACACGGTGAGGGACAAGCCGATCACCGAACAGATCACCGGCTTCGCCAACAACTCGGCCGAGATCACCCCGGACATCCGCACTCAGATCTCCGCAGTCGCCGGGAAGATCAAGAAGGCCAACATCCCCTTCGGAGCGCGAACCACACCGGACGGCAAGAAGCACGACCTCCAGCTGTTCGCCGTCGGCCGCTCGACGAGCCCTGGCACCGTTAAGCACAACGACGACCTGGGACAGCGGCGGGCGGACGCGGTGCTGGCCGCGCTGCTGGCCGAACTGGGCCCGTCGAGTTCGGGCACCTCGATGACTGCCGGTGAGAAGAACGCCACCGATGAGGAGCGGTTCCGCCGAGTCGACGTACTCGTCTCGGACATGGGCGCCGACGGGACACGCGAGGTCAAGCAGAACACCGCCGCGCACGAGGCCGGGCACATGTTTGGCCTCGGCGATGAGTACGTCGAGGAGGACGCTGGACCCGACAGCACCAAGAAGTTCACCGGCGACAAGTCCTCGCACTACGAGGATGTCAAGGCTGAGCTCGGTGAGGAGGCCGCGGACGAGATGGTGGTGAAGAACTCGGCCAGCATGATGTCGCAGGGTTCGGATGTCCTGCGCGGCCACTACGTGCCGTTCCTCAAGGCGATCGAACAGGTGACCAGCAAGCAGTGGACCGTCAAATGAGCTGGTACCTGCGCACCAATTATCTCGATCCACCCCGCGGTGCGGTGCGCCAGCGGCACTATCTGAACAGCGGTGAAGTCTGGCTGGTCGTCGGCGAGACCCGTGAGCTGCTCGCCACCTTGACCGGTGCAGAGGTGGAGGTGGCACGCGCCGCGATCACCGCCGCCGGACTGGAGGCATTGGAGGACCGGCCGGCCACCGGTGCCGATCAGGCGGTCATGACCTATGAATGGCAGCTGCCGGACAGCACGGGTCGTTGGATCGACGCGGCATACCCGGCCGAAGTGCCCGCCGCGGTCGACCAGCTCGAGGAGGTCCTCCTCGAGCTCGAGGAGCGGTCCCGATAGCCGCGATCGCCGGCATCTACGGGCCCCGGCGACCAACCGCGACCAACGGCGACCAACCGCGACGAAAAACCAGCGCGTACGCGACGTCGACCAGCGTCGAGTACCCGATGCAAGTCCGGGCCGATTCACCTCAGTAGGCGGAACCCGTTTCTGGGTAGTCGTTGCTGATCCGCACAGCCGTATCGCTGCCCCAGCCTGAAGCCATGGACAAGACAACCTCCAGCTGAGCAATCGGGCCTCTCGACAACCTCAGCAACGCGATGCCGGAAGATCCCCCATCGCAGCCTCCCATCCGACAGAACCTGCGGACCAGGACTGGTTGCCCAGCGGCCGCCACCTCCCCGTGGACGTGGTGTCTGTCGTGGTGACTGCCATTCACCAGCACTCAAGGAGCACACACCATGACTGGATCCACGGCACGGCTCGACGACCTCACGATCATGATCACCGGAGCGAACCGCGGGCTCGGCGCTGCGTTGGTTGCCGAAGCACTGTCCCGCGGCGCGCGCCGTGTCTACGCCGGCACCCGCCGTCCGCTGCCCGTCGTCGACCACCGCGTCACCCCGGTGCGGCTTGACGTGACCGACGCGGGCGACATCGCGGCCGTAGCGCGCGAGATCGACGAGCTGGACATGCTGATCAACAACGCGGGCGTGCTGCGATACGACGACCTGACCGACTACGGCAGCCTGAACGAGCACCTTGCGGTCAACCTGTTCGGTCCCCGCGCCCTGACGCAGGCCCTGCTGCCGCGCCTCATAGACGCCCGCGGCAGGCTCGTCAACATTCTCTCCATCGCGGCTCTCGCCCCGCTGCCGGTCACGCCCGCCTACTCGTTGTCGAAGGCCGCCGCGTTCTCGATGACCCAGTCCTTGCGCGCCCTGCTCGCAGCGACCGGGGTCCGCGTACACGCCGTGCTCGCCGGGCCGATTGACACAGACATGATCCGAGACGTGCAACTACCCAAGGCCGCGCCTGCCGACGTGGCTCACGCCGTCTTCGACGGGGTGCTCGTCGGCCGCGACGAGATCTTCCCCGACCCCATGTCCGCCGCCATCTCGGCCGCCTGGGACGGCGGCGCGTTGAAGGCAATGGAGCAGGCGAATGCGAGGTATCTCGGCAAAACTGGCTGACCCAATCCAAAGGCCCGACGGCTTGTGAGGCGGTTAATGCCCGACGTCGTTGATGAGGGCACGGAGCTGGCGTGGGTTCTGAACGATGTGCAGAACGGCCTGGGGCGCATCGGTCGTGATGGCATCGAGCAGTGCCGGCTTCGCGCGGCGGCGCCAGGTAATGACCCACCACCAGAAGTCGAACCGTTCGCGAGATCTACGAGCCGCTCGCCACAGACATCGGGCGAGTCCAAAGTCGAGGATCAAGACTGTGTCAGCTCGGGCCAGTCGCGGCGTGAGGATGTCGTAGGGACCCAGATCTCCGTCCATGATCCATCGTTCGCCGTCCGCGAGTTCAGCCTGCAGCTCGATCCAGCGGGGGGGCGGTGTTGGCGTCAGATCGACCGACCAGAACAGGAGATCGAGCTCGATCACCGGCGCACGGAGCAGTTCGCCGAGCTGCCGGGAAGCGGTGGTTTTCCCAGCGCCACCTCGGCCCAATACAACGACTCGCTGCATCAGGCAAGCATGCCGTTCGCGCTTGTTGACTCTGCTAGCCGGGATCGCCGCTGAACGCTGACCTCTAACGGCGAGGCTCCGCCTCACTGCTGGGCGCCCCGGTCACGGCGGCCACGCCGGTCAGGACGGCGGCGTCACCGCAGGCCCGCCGCAAAGGTCGCCCTGGCAATGCTGTTGGTTGCCTGGCGGTGAACAGTGTGTGAACTCGGCGCGGAGTGCATGATGGTCGCCAACACACATTGAGCGCGGGAGGTGTCGAAGTGGTCATGGACGACCATTTCGAGCGGGTAGCCGCCGACTACGAGTCACTGCGCACCACCGACGAGGCGCCGGTGCGCAGAATCGGCCAGCTCCTGCCCGACCGCCCCGTCGTCGGGCTGGATATCGGCTGTGGGACGGGGCGGTACTCGCGGCTGCTGTGCGGTCTGCTGCCGGCGGGCTCTCTGCTCGTCGCCAGTGACATCTCGGCTGCCATGCTGGCAGAGCTCATGGCCGGCAACGATCACCACGGTTCGAGGGTCGTACCGCTGCTATCAACCGCCGAAGAGTTGCCGTGGCGGACCGCCTGTCTCGACCTGGTCATCGCGTTCAACTGCGTTCACCACTTCGACCTCGGTCGGTTCCTGACCGCCGTGGCCCGCGTGCTGCGGCCCGACGGCTGGCTCTGCATCTACACCCGGACCCCGGAGCAGAACGCGAGAACGATCTGGGGCCGCCACTTTCCGGGTTTCATCGAACGCGAGCAGCGGCTGTACAGCGAGGCCGCGCTCCGGGACGCCGTCCGGCAGACCAGCGGGCTGCAGGTTGGTCGAGACACAGACCTTCACGCACCGGCGTTCGACCACGGTCGAGCGACTCAGGGACCAGGCCGCGGGTCATCACTACTCGACCTTCTCGCTATACACACCGGACGAATTACGCGCGTCTATCGCAACGTTCGTGACCCGTCTGTCCGGTCCCGAGGTTTCCTGGGTCGACGAGCACCTCCTGCTTATCGTCCGCGGGAGCCAGCGGAACCCGGAAGCCTGACATTCAGCCACGAGCCCGGCGCAACGGCCGGCGCCTGACCGGCAACCACTCAACCACCGAGAATGTGTACGCATTTGTCGGCGGAGCACTCATACAGAGCAGATCCAGATCCTTGAGAACTCAAGGGTTCCGACTTTTCCGAACGCGCACGAGACTTGGGTGGCATGAGAATGGACGTCGACGAGCACCTTCGGGCGCTGCAGTGAATGCGGGAGTACCGGGCCCGCGGGGTTCGGTGCGGTTGATCGGGCGCCTGAGCCGGGACCAGCTCGGGACGTACGAGGAGCTGGTGGCCGAGTACGGCGACGTCGTCCGGCTCACCTTGGGGATCCCAGGACTGCGCCGGGTCATCTATCTGGTGACTCATCCCGACGCAGTCGAGCAGATCCTCGCCGGCGATCCGGACGGCTACTCCAAGAACACGCCCTTCTACGAAGAAATCGGTGCGTACCTCGGCAACGGTCTGCTGACCAGCGGTGGTCGACAGTGGCGGCAGCAGCGCCGCACGGTCGCACCGTTGTTCAGCCACCGCCGGATCGCCGGCTACGTCGACGTGATGGCCGAAGAGGCGAATCGCCTGGCCGATCGATGGGACGCGGCCGCTACCTCGAACGCGCCCCTGGACGTCGGTGAGGGGATGGTCGACTACGCCTTGCGCACTGTCGGCCGGGTGCTGTTCGGCACCGATGTGGATGCCGCCGTCCCGGTAATCCGCGAGACGTTTCCGACCCTCAACGAGCACGTACGACGGCGCGGGATCAGCCCGCTACGGCTGCCGCGCAGTTGGCCAGTCCCTTCACAGATTCGCGCCACCAAGGCTCAGCGAGCCCTGTACGACGTGGTCGACGCCGTCATCGACCGCCGCGCTCGCGAGACGGCGCCGGGACGGGACCTGATTTCCCTGCTGCTCGCCGCCCGCGATCCCGAGACCGGCACGCGCATGAGCCCGCAAGAGATCCGGGACCAGGTGCTCATTTTCCTACTGGCGGGCCACGAGACGACATCGACGGCGCTCACGTTCACGATCGACCTGCTGGGACGGAATCAAGACGCGCAGGCGGCGGTACAGCGCGAGATCGCCGAGGTGCTGGCCGATCGATCTCCACGGGCCGGCGACATCGGTGCGTTGGCGGTGACCAGCAGGGCAGTGAAAGAGGCGATGCGGCTATATCCACCCGCATACGCGATCGGCCGGTTCGCCGAAACTGAACTGACCATCGGCGGGCACCACATTCCGGCTGGTTCCCTGCTCCTTCTGTGCCCGTGGGTGACGCACCGGCGAACGGACTTCTGGCCGGATCCCGAGCGATTCGACCCGGGCCGCTTCGAGCCAAGCCTGGAGGCGGGCCGGCCACGATATGCCTATTTCCCGTTCGCGGGCGGGCTGCGTGGCTGCATTGGCGCGCACTTCGCGATGACCGAAGCTGTCGTTGCGGTCACGACGCTGCTGGCTCGATTCAGCGTCACCTCGGAGCCGGTCGACATCCCGTTGTCCACCGACATCACCCTGCGACCCGGCGCACCCGTGCACTGCCATGTACGCCGGAGGTCAGCCATCGCGGCGGCGTCGCGCTAGATCGAGCTACGACGACCCTGCTGGCCCACCCGCGTGACCCGTTCAGCCGCATCACGTCTGGCGTCGACCACGTTATCGAGAACCCATCACCGCGCATCATGTTCGGTTGATTGACGAGGCTGCGCGGCACGAAGCTACCGTCGCGACCACCCAGGGTCGCGCCCTCTCACCGGCCGTGGGTGCCGTCGAAGGGTCGGCGACCGGCGTCTCGGTCGAGGGTCGGCGGGCCGACTACAGCCGCGGCTTCAGTGGCTGCCGTTGGCGATCAGCAGTGGTTGATCGTGGCTGCGCCGATACCCCTGAGAGGTGAGTTCATATCCCTGGAAGTCGGTCCAGGCCCGAATGGGTAGGCCAACAAGCACGTCGTGTCCGTCCGGGTCGACGACGCAGACGAGGTTGCCGTCATCGTGGCGGCGAGATGTCGGTGACAGTCCGAGCCGTTCGGCATGCCGGCGGAACTGCTCCAAAGCCTCATCGTTCGCAACCCGCCAGATCACCGGATGCTCTCCGCTCAGGTCGGCGTCGCCTGCGGGAAGGGTGGTCTTGAGCCGCAGGCTGAGCGCATATGGCAGGTCGCCCCGGCTCAGTGAGCAGCCGGTGACGATGCCGTCGACGACGAACTCACGACGCAACTCCAGCCCAAGCACGTGGCTGTAGAACGCGACGCTGGCCGCAAGATTCGCCGCCGGTAGCTGCGCGACGAGAATGCCGACCGGTGGGCGCGGCTCGATATCATTCAACATGATCTGACACTCCATGTATTGATCTGACAGTATGTGACTTGAATGATAGGCGACGATGGCTGAGGAAGACAAGAGGCAATACACCTCCCCCCTCCGGGATGCCCAGACCGCTCAAAGCCGTACTCGAGTCATCGACGCGGCCGCCCACGAGTTCGTCCGACTGGGATACGCCAAGACCTCGATGAGCGGCGTCGCCGCCGCCGCCGGGGTATCGAGAGAGACGGTCTATCACCTGATCGGAGGCAAGGCAGCGGTGTTGAAGGCGGTCTACGACGTCGCCGTTGTCGGCGACCACGCCAACAGCCCGGTCGCCGAACGAGACGAATACCAGGCGATGCTGGCCGACCCGGACCCAGCGTCGGCGGCGCGCACCTTCGGACAGCTGGCTGCCGGTCTCGTCGGCCGGATCGGGCCGGTCTTGAAGGTACTGGCCGATGCAGCCCACGAGCCGGAACTGGCTCTCCTCCTCGCCCAAACCCGAGCCGAGCGACTGGCGGGCACCCGCCACCTTCTGGCTAGCCTTTCGAGCGCCGATCCGACGACCGACCGATTCGCCGAGGCAGTCGACGAGGTCTACGCACTCATTTCACCCGAACTCGCCTTGGTGCTCATCGACCAACGCGGCTGGGACCTGACCACGTACGGGAACTGGCTCGGACGGCAATTGACCTCCTCGGTGGAGCAGCTGAAGTCGGCAGCCTGACGTCACGTTCCCGGCAGCCGTCGCTGGAAGCCGCGGGCACCGACACGGCGCAGAAACAGGTCGCCGGCCACCACCAGCGAGGCGAGGATGCGGACACCAGACCTGCCCCGCACCGGGTTCGACGGGCGAGCGAATCAGCCGACCGCATCACTCACGCACCTCCTCCGGCACCACAGCGGCGGCCGCCGCGTCGCAGCGCTCACGTCTCCTCGAACCGTCCAGCAGCAGCCAACGGTTCGGCTTCAGAGGTTCGGGAGAATCGAGGCCCGAGCACGACCACCACGAGGAGGGCGACGCTGCCGTAGGCCAGCGCGAGCCACCAATACCGGCTGGCGGGGTCGGTGCCGGCCAGGAAGAACCCTTGGCAGATGTTGATCGAGCCGTGGAACAAGGTGGCGATCAGCACGCTGCCCTTCGTACGCAGGAAGACCCAGGTCAGCAGGATCGAGTACGCCGTGGTCATGATCAGGAACGCGACCACGGGCTGGCCGAACTGCGGGGTATTGGCGATGAAGAACAACGGCAGGTGCCACAGACACCAGACCACCCCGAGGACCAGGCTGGCGACGAGCGGCGAGAACCGCTCGAGCAGCTTCGGCAGGGCATAGCCGCGCCAGCCCAGCTCCTCGCCGAGGACCAGCACGACGAGGACGAAGTCAATCACCGAGAGGGTTCCCACGCGCAGGACGGCCGGGCCGAACAGGATCGAGCACGTCGCGGCCAGCAGGGCGATGAGGGCCGGCAGGCCGAGGGCGACCAGGTACCAGGGCAGCGGAACCCGCCAGCGAACAATACGGCTCAGCAGCGCTCGAACGCCCGGCCGGCCATCGGTGACAGCGGTGACGATGATGGCGGCGAGCGCCGGGCCGAACAGCCCGAGCAGCCCGATCAGGGGGTTGAACCGCAGCAGCGGATAGACCCACCAGGTCAACGCGTAAGCCAGCACGAAGTAGGCGGCCAAGGGGAATCTGCGCATCATCACTCACTCCTGTCCTGCGAACGTGGTCTCGTTCAAGAAGGCGGCGACCTGGTCCTGCAACCAGGCGCTGTGGTGTTTCGGAACTCCGTGTCCGCCGGCGTGCACCGCGACCGCCGCCCCGGGGATCGCGGCGGCCGTGTCCCGCAGCACCCGCTCTGGGAAGAACGGGTCATCGCGACCGCCCAGGACCAGGGTGGGCGCGCTCAGACTCATCAGCGCTGCGGAAGTGTCGTGTCGCAGGTCGGCCCGGACGACCAACTCGAAGTCAGCGACGTCGTGCGTGTCAGGCCGGCGGTTCGAGCTACCCATCAGTCGAGCCAGGGATTGGGCGACCCGGCCGTCGACTGCCGAGGCTGTCAACGTGCCACGCAACGTGTGCCAGTCCCGCCGCTGCACCTGAGACAGCCAGTCCTCGCAGATCAGGCGGCCCGGCCCAGCCATCCGAGCACCGGTGACGACCAGCACCAGACGCCGGACCAGCATGCGGTGGCGCAACGCCAGCTGCTGCGCGATCAGGCCGCCGGTCGACAGTCCCATCACATCCACCGGAACGGGGGCATCAGCTAGCACGCCTGCATACAGGTCAGCGAGATCGGCCGTGCCGAGCTCGTTGCTCGAGAGGCCGGCGATCCCCCGGGGCCGGCGCAGCACAGTGACCGTGCGACCGGCCGCGAGGCGGCGCATCGACAATTCGTAGAGCCGGGCCTCCATCGCGGTGGGAGCGTCGTTGTCGAACGAAAGTCCGGGCAGCAGAACGAGCGGTTGTGGCCCGTCGCCGAACCGAAGGTACGGGAATCTGCTGCCGAGCAGACCGACGGTGCTCATGCCAGCCTGACCTTGGTCCGGCGCCGTGCCAGCAATCGGCCGGCCATGATCACCAGTGCGTTGACCACGACCAATCCGGCCAATGCCGGCACCAGCTGGGCGTCCGCGCCGGCAGTGCCGCTCACCGCGTAGGTCCAGGCGATCTTGAAGATCACCGCAGAGCTGGGGGCCCCCGGCGCCGGGAACCACGCCATGCTGGTGGCCAGGGCAACCAGCGTGAGGACGATTCCGAGCACGCTGCGCCGATAGGCGAAGAAGCAGAACGGCAACAAGAACAGGGGCCGGATGTACCAGCTGAGAACGTTGTGGTGGCGCTCCCATGCCCAAGCGGCCAGTTCGTGGACCCAATCCATGGCGATGAAGCTACTGAGAGCGCTCGGCTCGGCGGACCCGCAAAACTACTGGTCCAGCTACTGGTTGTCGCTACTGGCGTGCGCGAGGTGCGGAGTCCGGAGGTGTCAGCCGAGTGCGTGGCTGATCGCGGACCGGGGGGCCGCCTCGCCGTACCCGCCGGCGGCTGGCACGACATCACGGGTCTCGACAAGGATCTCGACGCGGCAACCCGGAAACGGGCCCCGTTCCGGACCCACCCCGGATCCGGTCAACCTACAGCGGGAAGGGCGCCGGATTCAGCTGCGGATCGGCGTCGATGATGCGACGGGACGCCTCGACGGTCCGGACCCACTCATAGCCGATACCTTTGACGTGGTTGAGTTCGGCGCCTCCAGCACGAGCTCGGGCCAGTCCACGAGCGTGCATCTCACCCGGTGAGTGGACGGCGTCCTCGACGACAACCACGCGCAAACCCGCGTCGACCAGCCCCACCGCCGAATGGGCGACGCAGATGTCGGTCTCGAACCCGACCAAGACCACCGTGCCGCGGCCGGGCAACAGAACCGCCTCGAGGATCGGTGGCGTACCCGTTAGCGCGAAGGTCGGTTTGTCGAGAACGGGAGTCCCAGCAGGGAGCGCTGCCATGATCGTTTGGTCGGTCGGCCCGTTCTTGGCCGCGTCCTCCTCCGTGACCACCACGGGGACGCCCAAGTGACCAGCGAGGCGGACGAGCCAGGCGATCCGGTCCACCGCCTGCTGGGCCCTCGGGTCGGGCTCGACGTAGAAGCCGGGCTGGGCGTCGATCACAACCAAGACGCAGTCGTCGACGTTGAGCAATGGCACTGGGGATTCCTACCACAAGCTCATAGGAACAACCCCTGGCCGAAGCCGTGGACTGCGCTGACTCCCGTTCAGGATCCGGCTGAGATTCTCGACCTGGTTGAGGCGAGAGTGGGCGCCCGGACCGGAGCTGGGCGGTGTTGCCTCGTAGCAGGAACGATGCTTGCGGGCACTTCCGGAATCGGTTTGATCAATGGTCCAGTGCCATCTACATTGCCCAAGTGATCTTCCAGGCGTCGGCGCAGACCTGGATCAGATCGCTGCCGGCAGTGGCCACGGTGCTGAGATTAGTCGCTGACCACTTTCCGGTTGAGCCCATCGACGCGACCCTGATCCGGTCGTTCAACAACGACGTATATCGGATCGATACCGACGCGGGGCCGTACGTCTTGAAGCTCTACGGCGCTGGTCGTTTCAGCACGGACGAGGTTCGGTGGGAGCAGCAACTTGCGCGACATCTGGTCGATGCTGGTTTGCCGGTGGCCGCTGACGTGACCCTGCACAACGGCGACTCGGTGGGCGTTCTCGAAGCCCCCGAGGGGGAGCGGGCGTTCGCCCTGACTCAATGGCTTCCTGGGGCGAAACCCAAACCGCCGTGGACCGTCGATCTGTATCGCTCCGTCGGATCGACCCTGGCGCTCTGCCACGATGCCATGGACTCATTCGACAGCCGGTTCCCCCGACGCGCGGTCCGAATCGGCAATGAACCCGAGCAGCTGATGGCGGTTCTGGATGCCGGCTCGGAACGGCACCGGTTGGTTCAGGCTGCGACCACTGCCGCCAGGCTTGAACTCGATCGGCTCGCTGAGCGTGGTCTGCGATGGGGAATCCGTCATGGTGACCCCTCATTGGACAACCTGCATGTCAGCGACGACGGTCAGCTGCACTGGTATGACCTCGATCTTGCTGGGCCCGGCTGGCAGATCGAGGACCTGACCGGAGCATTGTCGACGAAGTTCGCCGACCCCTTTCTCGAGGGCTACACCCAGCTACGCAGTGTGGGGTCGGTGGACCTGCAAGCCCTACCGTGGTTGGGAATCTTGGCGACGATCGACAATCTCAAGTTCCACGTCATCGACAAGCCTGCGCTCCAGGGGACGGCCTCGTTAAGCGAGGGCTGGGTCGACCGCGGATTCGAATCACTGGCTCGTGCGGCCCGTGACGTAGGCATGGCAAGGGACAGCAGTCCATAGAGCCGTCATGGATCGCGTTGAGGACACCTGAGCCTGGATGACCGAACAGTCGTCCGGCATCGGCGCGGGTTCCGCGAGCGGGTCCCCGTTCGAGTGTGGGCCGGACGGGCGGGATCAACGGGGATGGCCGGTCAGTTTCCCCGTTGTGGCTGCCTGCCCGTCGGCGCCGATGGTGGTGCCGCTATTGACCCCAACTCCTTCGAGACCTCGATACTTACCGGTCCCACGCCCAAGCTTCACTGTTCCCGTGGCGAAGCTGGTGGTCTCGGCCACGAACGTGATCTTGATTCGCTTGCGCGCGTTGAAGCTGCCTGAGCCGTCGGCGCAGCTGTACACGCTCGTGATGTCGAGCTTGACGTAGGTGTCAGTGGAGTCGATGAACGTGACGTCATCGGTGAAGGTCCCGGCAGGGCAGAGCGGAGGGAGGGCTGTGAACGCGAAGCGGTCGGCGTCGAAGTCGATGTCCTCGACGATGGCAAAGCGCCGATCCTCTCCCGCCTGCGCCGGCACGGTCAGGCCAGCGATTGGCGCCAGGGTCATCAGGGCTCCGGCCACCAACGCGCGAGATCGGATCATCACACCCTCCTGAGTTCTGCCGCTGAGATCGTCAGCCGTAGTCGCGGACTCTTGTGAGTTAGCTACGTCCAGCCTCGCGGTGGCCAGAGGGCTCAGCAATACGCACTTGTGCGCATGCGACGATCGCGAGACAGTGGCGCCGCGGGAGGTGTTTATGGGCACTGCGGGGCAGGTCGTGAGCCTGGGGGCGGCTTTCGCGGCCGCAACATCCGTAGCGGATCCGCTTCAGGGGTCCGCCACCGAGAATTACGCCTGGGCAGTCATTCGCATGTTGAACCACTTGGTCCCCTCGGATGCGATCGCCTGGTTCTCGACGAACTCTCAGATGACGAGCGCCCAGATGATCGGCTTCCCCGGCGAACTGCGCGACGAGGAGGCATGCGAAACGGTCCTCGGTCTCATTGACGACCATCCCATGATCGTGAGCTATCTGAAGGAACCTGGCAGGGCCGGACTACCCGCTCCTCGACGTTTGAGCGATCTCGTGACGGACCGTCAGTTACGCAAAACCCGCACCTACGGTGCCCTGCTGCGGCCAGTAGACCGCATCCGGCAGCTCACCGTCGTGTCGACTGGCGGCCAGCGATTCGTCTCCTGGACCCTGAATCGACGCCGCCTGGACTTCACCGATGCCGAGCTCGAACTGCTACACCGCCTGCAACCAACGCTGCATCTGCTGGACCGTGCCTATGGAGAACCCCCTGCCGAGACGGCAGCTGCCCCGGCTCCGCCGCCGAACCAGTTCGGATTGACGCCACGTGAAACTCAGGTGTTGCGCCAGGTGAGACGCGGTTTAACCACCCGCGCCGTCGCGCACCTGCTCGGCATCAGTCCGAAGACGGTGAGCAAGCATCTCGAACACATCTACCGCAAACTCGGCTGCGATAACCGTGTCACAGCCCTCGAACGCCTTGCCCCCACTCAGGTCGCTCAGGTTCTTCGCTGATCGTGATCGAGCCGGGTCGCGACCGCGCCAACAGCGCCCGACAAACCGGCACGCCCCCCGAATAGCAGAACGCTAGCCGCTGCCGGCAGTCAGGATCCGCCTGCCTCGACGAACAAGCGCAGGGCGCTCATGCTGTCCCCGAATCCCGCTTTGCCGGTCCGATGATCGGTCGGCTCGCGGGACGCGGTTGTGTCTTCCCGATCGTCCAAGGAAGTGGGTTCGGGCGTGCTGGGCAAGGTGGCTAGCGTCACGGGGTGACCATCTATCTCATCGTCGGTCTGCCTGGAGCCGGGAAGACTACGCGGGCCAAAGAGTTGGAGATGAGCGAGTCAGCCCTGCGACTGACGCCGGACGACTGGCAGATGGCGTTGTTCGACGATGACGGCCCGACCCAGTGGCGCTCGAAGGAGCGCGCCGACCAGCGTGACCGGATCGAGGGCAAGCTGGTGGAGGTCGGGATGCGGGCTGCCCGGTTGGGTATCAACGTCGTCTTCGACTTCGGTCTCTGGGGCAAAGACGAGCGCTCAGCGCTCCGATGGATCGCGGACTCGCTAGGCGTCCGCGCCCAGGTCGTCTACCTCCCGATCGACTACGAGGAGCAGCGCAGACGCATCACCGATCGGTACGCTGCCGAGCCGGGTCAGTTCCAGATGAGCGACGCTGAATTGAAGCAGTGGCAGTGGCAGTTTCAAGTGCCGGACCAGGAGGAACTGCTCGACGCCCGCATCCCCGCAGTTCCGCCAGGGTATGCGACCTGGCCGGAGTGGGCCTCCGAGCGCTGGCCATCGTTGCTTGATCAGTAATTCCCGCTGGACCTCGCCCCTGGACTGGATTGCGGCCCTCGGTGATGGCCGGCCAAAGAGACCAGCTCGACAGGGCAATTCGTTCCACCCCAGTGAACGCGCTACGGGCATGGGAGTGAAAGCCGGCGAAGAACGCGCCCGCCGTGGTCCGGGCTGGTCGGCTGACGCCGTCGCCCTGGCCGCAGAGGTTGGCCAACGGTGTGTTGCGCCTGTTCAAGGTAGAGCCCAAGGACGAGGCGACCAGCACCTACACCCTCGAGGAGGTTGCCGGCATCGTGGAGCAATCCACCCGGGAGGGCCTCCTCCACGACAACACGGGGGTCTTGGCCGCCGCGTTCGAGTTCACCACCAGGACGGTCTACGACGTGGCCATCCCGCTCGCCGACGTGGTTGTCCTCCCCGCCGACGCCACAGGATCAACCACCGACACCTGACATGCAAACCCGGGCGGCTCGCCGACGCCTGAGTGTTGCCACCCGCCGCCAGTTGGTTGTTAGCTGGGCCCCTGACGGCGGGCCCTGACGAGCCAGGTCTGCATCGGGAGAAGGACGCCTTCGTCGTCGGTGTGGGCAGCCAGCGCGTCGTCGACCTCGATGGCCAAGTTCTCCCGGGCGTTCAGATCTAGGGCGCCGACGGTTTCGGCGAGCGGAGAGCCTCGCACCTCGGCCTCGAAGAGCTCCCGCGTGGAGCCGAACCGTACCAAGACGACCTTGATCAACAAATGGATCCGGTCGAAGCCGGATGCCGCCAACCGGTCGCGGAGTTCCGCCGCATCGGGTCCGGCGAATGGCGCCTCGAGCGCTGCGACCGAAGTCGGCGGGAGATGCCGCGGTAGCACGCTGACGAGGTCGGCAAAGGCGCAGTTGTGGCGCAGAGACCGCCAGGACGCGATGGCGACGTGGCCACCCGGCACGAGCACGCGATGTGCCTCGACGAGAGCGGCCTGCTGGTCGGCAAAAAACTGCAAACCCTGCTGGCAGTACACAGCGTCGACACTGCGCTTCGGCAGCGGGATGGCCTCGGCGCTTGCGGTCAGCCAGGTCACGGATGTGCCGAGCGGGGTCGGCACCGTGCGCGCGTAGTCGATCATGTGCGGGTTGACGTCAAGCGCGGTCACCGATCCCTGCGGTCCCAGCCGGGACGCAACGAGGCGCGCGATCACGCCGGTCCCGGTCGCGAGGTCCAGGACCCGCTCCCCTGCCGTCGGTGGGGCGAAGGCCAGCAGCTCGTTCGCGCACGGACGGAAGAAGGTCGGCACCAGGTAACGGTCGTAATCCTCTGGTCCGTGGCGCCGCAGCGCGAAGGTCTCGGGCATCAGGCCGTGCGGGCGGCGTAGACGGCCGTCTCGAAGGCGGCGAACGTCCGGAGAATGGCGGGATCGAAGAAGGGCCGGCACTGGGCGAGGAACAACCCAGTGAGCCCGCTGACTCTGTCGATCCAGAAGTAGGTGTTGAAGATGCCGGCCCATCCGCCGCTCCCCGCCGACCGCAGGCCAGGCTGACGCCGGGTGTTGAGCAACAAGCCCCAGCCCCACTTCATCCCGGTTCCGACGCAGAGATCGGCGGTGGTGGCCGGGTCGGTCGTCGCCACTGCGGCGGGGAACCACAAGGTGCCGATCTGGTTCGAGAACATCTCACCTACCGAACTCTCGGCGAGGATCAGCGCACCGCCGTACGACCCGCCGTCGAGCAGCATCCGTTGGATGACCAGAAACTCCGAAGCGGTGGAATACAGGCCGTGCCCCCCGGGCCAGAACTCGGGACGCGTCTCCCAGTCGATACCGGTGGGAGCCCACGATCCGGTCGCGTCCCGGTCGTGCACCGGGACCGTCCGATTTCTCTGCTCGTGATCGAGGTGGAAGGTCGTCGACGTCAGCCCGAGCGGCTCGCAGACCTGGGCGGCGATGTACGCATCCAGCGATTGCCCGCTGGCAGCTTCCACCACCCGGCCCAACCAGTCGGTGCCCGTGCCGTACGTCACCTCGACGCCGGGGTCGTTCACCATCGGCGCCGCGCAAGGTCCCGAGCGACCGCGGGGCGGGAGTCCCGGGGGAGGAGCCGCTGCCCATCGGGCGAGATCGACGTCCCAGAAGGAGTACGCCAACCCGGCCGTGTGGGTCAGCAACTGCCGGACCACGGCGCGGGACCTCGGCGGCCGAAGTCTCGGCCCGTCGAGGTCGAAACCGTCGAGCACAGGCACGTCGGCGAACTCGGGGCAATAGGTCTCGACCGGTGCGTCGAAATCCAGGACTCCGCGATCGCGTTGCTGCAACGCGGCGATCGTGGTGATGATCTTGGTCATCGACGCGATCCGGAAGACGCTGTCCAGGTTGACCGGCTCAGGTTCACCCACGACCCGAGGACCCTCAGCGCCGCGGTAGACGATGCCGTTCTGATCGGCGGCGATCGCCACCACCTGTGGCAGGGCACTGCGATCGACGGCCTCGCGCAAGACCGCGTCGAGCGGTGCCGCGGCGAGCAGCGTGTGGGCCTTCATGGCCGAGGCGCCCAGAACTCGAGGGCGATGCCGTCGGGATCGCGGAAGGCCAAGCCGTAGCCGAGAGCATCTTCCGCGATGCCACCGTGCAGCACCCCGAGACTGTCCAGACTCTTTTCGAGAAGCTCCAGCTCGGCGCGACTGCGGCAACCGAACCCGATGTGATCGAGGCCTGGTCGCAACTCGTCGAAGGGTGGAGACTCCGCAGGTCCGTGATGCCGGTGCAGGGCGAAGATCAGGCCACTCGGCAGCGCGAAAAGCGTGTGGTGGAAGCCCTTGTGGTGTCCCGTCAGCGAGGGTACGTCCTCGTCGAGGACCGGACCGCTACCGAGCAACCGCTCGTACCAGGTCCGGCTGGCGTCCAGATCAGAAACGCTGACGGCGATGTGATGGACTCCCGGAAAAGCAGATGTTGTACTCATGACCCGAGCTTGACCGCCCGCGATGATCAGGCGCTTCGGGAAGATGACCCGATCAAGACCTGGTGGCTACCCACCTAACCGGGAGGCATACCCAGCCAGCTGAGCGCGGCGCCGACTGCCGGTCTTGGCGAGCAGGCTAGCCACGTGCTTCTCCACCGTCCGCGGTGACAGATGCAGCCGAGCACCCAGCTCGGCGTTGGTCAGCCCCTCCACCAGCAACTCGAGCACGTCGAGCTCTCGACTGGTGATGCCGTGCGACCGCAAGGTCTCCGGGACAGTCCGGTGCCCGCCGCCCGTTCGCGGCACGACCACCCCGGCACGACGCAGCAGACTGCGGCAGGCGGCCGCGATCTGCTGGTCACCGCGGTCGGCAAAGAAGGACGCGCCCTCCCGTAACCAGACCAGCGGATCGCCCCATCCGTCGACCAGGGCCCGCTCCGCAGCAGTCCGCCGCGCATAATGCCGATACCAATCGACGAGCGGTCCCATCGCCGCCTCGGCTGCCGCCCAGGCGTCAGCCGCAGCGTCCGGTCGCCCCGCTCGTCCCAGAAGGACGGCATCGGAGCAATCGACCAGCGTGCCAACGATCCGATGCCGTACGGCATTCGATGCTCGCACCTGCTCGGCGGCTTCGGCAGCCGCGGCGTCGTCGTCGTGGTCGATGGCGAGCAGGAGCACCCGCAAGCCCAAGAACGGTGGCGCCACACCGGCTTGGGCTTGCAGGAGGAGCGCGGCTCCCGCGGTCATCTCGTCAAGCGCAACAGCCCGGTCCTCTTTCATCAGCGCCAACACGGCACGGCAGTGTCCCCGCGCGCTCCCGCCCACATCGAGGTCGTCGGCGGCCAGCGCTAATGCTTCGTCCAGACACGTCTCCATCGCCTGTCGGCGGCCTCGCTGGGCGTGAGCGGCCGCTTCGTGCACCAGTGCCATCGGCAAGGTGGCGAGCTGGAGTCGACGCGAGGAGTCGACACAGCGCCGGGCCACGGCAAGGCCCTGCTCGGTGGCAAATTGCTTGATCAACCCGGCAGCGATCTGCAGGTCGAGCGTGGCCACCAACGCCACGGCGCCGAGGCCGACCGCCAGCTCGCGGGTCTCTTGCAGGCGTTCCACGCTCTCGGTCCGCAGCTGATCGATGGTTCCGAGTTCGTGCATCGCGCGGAGTCGCCACAACTCGAGCCCGTGCGCCGCGGCCGTCGTCAGCTCCCGAGCGAAAGCGGCCTCTGCAACTTCTAGATCGCGCTGCCTCGCGACCCGGCCGGCCACCTCCAGCGCCTCACACGCCTCGGCCGGCTGATCCGTCCGTTCCGCCTCGGTCAACGCGACTGCCGCGAGCCGCTCCGCATCGCCGAGCCGACCTTGCCCGAGCGCCACCGCGGCGTCCAAGGCGCCCAGGCTCGCCGCGAGACCATCGCGGGCGGCGGGGTCGGAGCGGGCGGCCGCGAGATGTTCGGCGGCCGCAGGCCACCGGCCGGCGGCCACCGCCGCCCTGGCGATCCGCAGATGCAACTCGACCCCGTTGGACGGCAGCCACATCACCAGATCGGGCCGACGAAGCAGCCGGTTGCCGAGCTCGATAGCACGATCGGCGTGGCCGGCCTGAGCCAGCACATCCGTGAGATCGCCGTCGATGAGCGTGGACATTCTCAGGTCATCGGTCAACTCCGAGGCACGCAGCAAATTCGCTTCCGCCGTTGCCAACGCACCCCTCCCGGCAGCTCGGACTCCTACCGTCCGCAGCAGCGCAGACGCAAGCTGTCGGTCGCCCGCCGACTCGGCCAGCCCGGCGGCCAGCTCTCCCCATGGGTCTGGTAGATCGGGATGGCAATCCGTGACCGCGGTCAATGCCTGTCGGGCGATGGCGGCCCGCTCCGGGGGCAGCATCCCGGCCAGTACGGCGTCGCGGGTCAACGCGTGCCGGAAGGCGAAGCCCTCATCGGGGGTAACGGTCACGAGCTGATCTGCCGCCGCCCGCCGCAACGCGGCACCGACCGCGGCCTCCTCGACTCCGGTCGCAGCTGGAAGCAGCGACCAGTCGAACTGCCGACCGATAACGGCAGCTGTTTGCAGCACCCGGCGGGTCGGGGCGGGCAAGGCGTCCAGGCGTCGTTGCACTCCGTCGAGAAACGTTGCCGGCAGCGGCGATCCGAGCGGACCGGCCATCGTCCACTCACCTCGCCGTCGCACCAGTACCCCGGCGCCGACCAAGACCGCCAAGAGCTCCTCGACCAGAAACGGCAGCCCGTCGGCGTGGTCGCGCACGTAAGCCTCGATCGTCTCCGGAAGGTTGTCGGCCCCAAGACACGCCCGGGCCACCTCGATCGTCGTCCAACCGTCCAACGGTTCCAGGGCGAGCATCTCGACCACGCGACGGTCGGCGAGCACGCCCAGCAGCGGAGGCAGACTGCCGTCGACCCCTGGCCGGACGGTCCCCAGGCAGAAGATCCGCTCGTCCCGCACGTTGTCTGCCACGTACTCGAGCACCGCCAGCGACTCGCGGTCGGCCCATTGCAGATCCTCCAGCACGAGGAGGCAACCGCGCTCGCCACCGAGCCGCCGCAGTAGCCGGATCAAACCCTCACCGACCAACACCGGGGAATCCGCGCCAGCCACCGTCACCTGTGGTGCCCACTCCGGCACCAGCTGGCCCAGGACCGCCTTGAACGGTCCGAGTTCGGGCATGCTCCCTCGTCCGGGGCGACGCAACTCGCCCAACACCGCCTCGCTGAACGGCCGGAACGCAGCCGTGGCGGGGCTCGAGACCGCACGCCCGCTGAGAACCAGCCGTCCGCTCACGGACGCTGCCGTGGCCAGTTCGCGTACCAACCGGGACTTGCCGACGCCCCCCTCGCCACTGACGACGACAACGCCGCCGATCCCGTCAACGGGACGCGCCATGGCATCGAGCAACAGCGACAGCTCTCGCTGCCGCCCAATCAACACGGGGCAGAGAACCTGCCGCATCCCGTCAGTATGGCTGACGTCAGTCCGGGACTCCTCGGGCTCCTGACCATTGGCGGTCTCGAAGAAGCTTCCCTAGCACCAGACCTGAGCCGCGAGTTCCGGACGGGCACTTCAGTCGAGGCCGTAGAACTTCTCCAGCGCGGCCGTGATGGGCCAGGCGCCATCGGCGGTATTCGACAGGGTGGTCAGGGTTCGTCCAGACACTGGGTCGTGGACACTGCGGAAGGAAATGCCGGCGTCGAGACCTTCGAGCATCACGACCCGACTGGTGCGGTGCAGCCAGAACCCCATCCCGTAGCGTCGCCGTTCCGAGGGAACGTCGCTGCGAGGGTGAAACAGTGCCTCGACACTGGCTGGAGAGACGATCAGACCGCCCAGCAGCGCGGCCCAAAATGCACTGAGATCTTCGGCGGTCGCGTACATGCCGCCGTCGCCACTGCCCAACATGGGCAGGTGTAGGACATTCGTGCGCCACTCGCCGTTGATCAGCAGATATCCCTCGGCAGACCTCGGCGGTGGGGCGTCGCTGCGAGCGAATCGCGTGCCCGTCAGCCCGGCAGGGCGGCAGACCCGCTCCTGAACCAAGTCGCTGAACGGTTGACCGGCAACCCGCTCTGCGATCAGTGCCAACACGACGTATCCGCTGTTGCAGTAGGCGAACCGCTCATCGGGGGCTAGGACCTGTGGGTGTCCTTCCAGGACCGCGAGGTAGGACTCAGTGGAGCTGAGCCGGTGCACTGGGACGGGCATGACGTAGTCCTGTACCGAGAGCCCCGCGTTCTCGTCGAAATAGTCGCCGATGCCAGAGCGATGGGCCAGGAGGTGTTCAATGCTCACCTCGTCATTGATCAGCGGCAGGTCGGCGCCCAAGACCGAACGGGCCGTCGTGGACAGGCTGAGTGCACCCTCTTCGACCAAGCTCATGACGGTCAGAGCAGTGAAGCCTTTGGTTCCGCTGGCGATACCGAAGGACGTATCGGGGCGGTTGGCAACATCGAAGCGGCGGCTCGCCGGGCCGTAGGCAGCCGTCCATCCGCTGCCGCCGTCAGCCTCAACCCGAATGCTGCCGGAAAAAGCCGTCTCGGCAACAACGCGAGCAATCTCCGCAGGAACCGGTGCCATGCTGGGAAACCTAGCGGTGACTCGCTGCCGCGAGCGACTGGTTCGTCTGTGGAGCTGAGTGGCGACGACCTGTGGGATTCTTCGGTCGTGGAGGTAGTCGATGTAGACGGGCTCCGGCTTGCTGTCACGCGGGCCGGTGACGGGCCCGCGCTCGTTCTCCTGGGCGGTTTCGTCGGTGACGGCTTGGCCACCTGGCGTCATCAGATCGAGGCGTTGTCGGACTCCTACACGGTCGTTGCTTGGGACGCTCCCGGCTCCGGCGGCTCGTCGGACGTGCCCGAGTCCTTCCGACTACCGGACTTTGCCGATTGTCTGGGCACATTGGTGTCGGCCCTGAAGCTCGAGCAATTGGTGATGGTCGGGCTGTCGTTCGGCGGTGCGCTGGCCATCGAGTTCTTCCGCCGGCACCGCGCTCTTGTCCGCGGGCTGTTCTTGGCGGGTGCGTACGCCGGGTGGTCTGGATCGTTGCCGGCCGACACTGTTGACCTACGACTGCGGGCGAGCATGGAGGCGTCGCAGCTGCCCGCCGCAGATTTTGTCTCCGCGTTGTTGCCGAGCATGTTCTCGGCTTCGGCCCCGCAGGACCGCGTCGCGGATTTCGCCGCCAACATGGCGGACACGTTCCGGCCGTCAGGATTTCGCACGATGGCCAAGGCGTCGGCGCAGGCTGACTTGCGCGATGTGCTGCCCAGCATCGACGTGCCGACGGTCGTTCTCCGCGGGGGCCAGGATGTGCGGGCGCCGAGAGAGGTGGCCGAAGCTCTCGCGGCCGCGATTCCGACGGCGCGACTGATCGTGCTGGAGGAGGTCGGTCACGTGAGCTGCGTGGAAGCGCCGGAACGGTTCACCGCCGAGCTGCGAACCTTCCTGGACGGCATCGAGCCTCCCCGTCCGTTGTGACTGCGCTGCGGCCTGCCCCGCGAGGGCGCGGACGGCTTGCGGACCGGTCCGACGCTCGCGTGTCATGCCCGGCCTCTTTGCGGAGCGGTGTCAGTGAGGCGTCGTAGGCTCTTCGCGTGATCCGACGATGAGCAAGGTCGACGCCCAGAGGGCAATGCGCGAAGCCAAGTACGCCCGTATCAGCGCCAGCGGACCCACCCGTCGAGAGGCGGCCGCAGTCGGAGAAACATCAGTGACCCCGGTCCCTCAGGCGCCGAGTACCAAGCCGGCTCCAGCCGCCAAGGCCGCCGCACCCGAGGGTGGTGAGCGCTGCGGGCACAAGTCCATGAACGGCCGGGCGTGCACCCGCGAGGCCGCTCACCCCGAGAAAAGCCATCGGTACGGCTGAGCGGTCCCCGACTCCTCAACTTGGGATCGCGCATCCGGCCGGTCCGCTCGCTCCCTAGGCGGTGATCATCGGATAACCCGAGTCACCACCTCGTGCTCGGCTCAGAACTCGAACGGACGCGAGAGGGTGGAACCGATGAGCGCTGTGACCTCGACCGACGGCACAACCATCGACTACGACGCCTACGGCGCTGGCCCGACGGTCCTTCTGATCGGCGGCACTACTCAGCACCGTGCCATCGATCCACGGACGACGGAGATCGCGATGCTGCTGGGCGCGGAAGGCTTCACGGTGGTCGACTACGACCGGCGCGGGCGCGACCGGTCTGGCGATACGCCGCCGTGGGCCTTGGACCGGGAGGTCGAAGATGTTGCCGCCTTGATCGAGGCTGTCGGAGCGCCCGCTGCGTTGTACGCGAGTTCCTCCGGCGCGGGTGTGGCTCTTGCCGCGGTGACCGCCGGACTGGACGTGTCAGCGCTCGCCCTCTATGAGCCGCCGTATTTCGCTGGATCTGACCGTAGCGGTCACCTCGCCGCGCTCGAGCGGATGCTCAAGGCAGGCCAACTCGACGAGGCAATGCGGTACAACATCACGGCGATTATCGGTATCCCATCCGATGCCGTCGACCAGATGGCGCAGACGCCATGGTGGGCTGGCATGGTCGCGGTAGCGCCGACCCTTGTTTACGACCTCAAGGCGTCGCAGGACATTGAAACTGACCCCGACTGGGGTACCCGCTGGGCTAGCGTCACCGTGTCCACCATCGTCTTCTCCGGTGACCGAACCTTGCCCGGACTACCTGAAGCCGCGGACTCAGTCGCCGCAGGACTGCCGAACGTGAAACGCCGAGTGCTTCCGGGGCAAGGCCACGGTCCCGTCCCGCAGGCCATCGTGGCGGAACTCGTTGAGTTCATGAGCCCCACGGTGGCCCAGCGAGCCCTCGGAGGTGTGCGCCCCCCATCCTGATTCGGTGGCCAGTACCCGTGGTGTCAACGGCGACTGAAATCTGACCCCTTCTCGACGTCGCTACGGGTCAGTTTTCAGACGGCGCTGCCGGGGGGTGGATGTTGAATGAAGCGTTCAATAAACCGTCTATCCACCGAAGCCATCCTGCCCGTCAATGTCCACGCCGTCACCGAAGGCGAATCCAGCTCCGGAGCATACTGTCGGTGAGGCGTGGCGGTGAGCGCGTCGCCCTGGGAGGCCCTTGTGAACGCCATCGTTGCTCTGGCGCGTCAGTTCGTCGTGGTGCGCTCGCTGACGGTCTGGCATGCGCGCGTCACTCGGGACCCATTGGCCCGGCTCAATCTCGCCGAGGGTGTCCGCGATCCCTACCACCTCTACGAGGAGGTCCGCCAACGTGGTGCGCTGGTCCGCAGCCCCTTGGTCGGCTACCAAACCGCCAGTCACCAGGTATGCCGGCAGGTGCTCCGGGACCGCCGCTTCGGCGCACGTGTCGAGGGCGGCGGTCTCAGCCGTGGTGACGGGCAGCTGTCGCTGCTCGAGCTGGACCCGCCAGACCACACGCGACTGCGGCGGCTGGTCGCTCCCGCCTTCACCCCCCATGCCATTGCCAGGTACCGCGCGCGGATCGAAAAGGTGGTCGACGGCCTGCTCGACGCGGTTTCGCCTGACGAACCCTGGGACCTGGTCGCCCGCCTGGCCTCGCCGCTGCCGATCGCGGTGATCACCGACCTCCTCGGGGTGCCGGACATCAACAGCGCCGCCTTCGCCCGCTACGGCGCCACTATTGGCAGTGGACTCAGCGGACCGCAATCACTGGCCCACGTGGCTCGGCTGATCGAGGCCGACCGTCGGCTCAGAAGGGTTTTGGCGGAGACGTTCGACTATCGCCGCCAGGAGCCGGGTGACGACGTCGTGAGCCACTTGTTGGCCAAGGATCCCGACCAGCTGGCGTCGGACGAGCTGGTACCGCTGTGCATGCTGTTGCTGCTGGCCGGGTTCGAAACCACGGTCAACCTGATCGGCAACGCGGTACTTGCCCTTCTCGCCCGGCCGGACCAGTGGCACGCCGTCGCCCAGGACCCCTCACTGGCCGGGGCCGCCGTCGAGGAGACCCTGCGCTGGGATCCGCCGGTACAGCGCACCGTACGGGCGCCGCTGGCCGACCTGGAGCTGGCCGGCGTCGACGTGCCGCAGGGGTCGATGGTGGTGCTCTACCTGGCCGGCGCCAACCGGGACCCTGCCGCGTACGACGATCCCGACCGCTTTGATCTGTTCCGCACCGATGGCGCCGAGCACCTCGCGTTCTCCGCCGGCATCCACTACTGCCTCGGCGCCCCACTGGCCCGGCTCGAGGCGATGGTGGCACTGGAGCGGCTCGTCCAGCGCTTCCCCCAGCTGCATCGCGCCGGCCGACTTCGCCGGCGCAGCGGCACCGTCATCCGCGGCCCCGCCGAGCTGGTGGTCGCACAGCCACCCCCAGCCCTCGCTGCCTGAACCGGCGGTGGTCGGATCCCTGCCTCGAAGAGGCTGCCCGGACTCGCGGGTTGGTTCGGCGTACACGACTGTCAAGGCGCGCTGATGTGCGTCGGTGACGGAGCAGGCTGGGGCGAAGGAGCTGGTCGCGGGTCACACGAAGCCGGGGCCGCCGAGGCTCGCACGCAGCAGGCTGGGTCGGTGAAGGGGGCCTGCGTGAACAACTGGCTCGTGGCCAGGGCCACGGCACAAACGCAGGCGACTGCGAAGCAGCACAAGGCAGCGCGCCGCCCGTTCAGCCAGCCCTGTCGGCGAGGGAGTGGGGCGGCCGGTGCGGCGAGGCTTGACTTCGGGTCGCGGTCGCTACGTGGTCGATCGCTCGACATGCCGGTCCTTACCGTCGATGGTTGAGGAACTCTGATGGGCTCGGGGTGGCTCGCCATCGGACCGCGGAGCCGGGTGGCAGCACGCGTGGCGGCGGCAAAGTTGTCCGACTGACGTGGCCTGGTGTGACCGCTTCCAGGCGTGGATCAGGCGGTGATGCGGGGCTCGAGGACCGGTCGATGTGGCTCGTAGGTGGCAGCGGCGCCTACCCCGATGAGGGCGACTCCGTAGTTGATGATCACCTCGAGGTAGGCGGGGTGGACCCAGCTGTTCGCCACAAAGCCCAGCAGGACAAGGATTCCCAGCACGGGAGCCATCGCACCGAGAATGCGCCCCCCGATTCCGAGGGGGTTGTTCCGGAGGACGGCGAGCCCGAGAAGCAGGCTCGACAGGATCATTCCCAGGAAGGCCGCGCTGCCCACGGACCCCCCGATTGCCCCGACGGAAGAGTCCATTGATATTCCACCGAGCCAGAAGATCGGGTCGAGCACGACGGTGGCGAGCACGAACCACCCGAGGCATGCCATCAGCACGTAGCGAAGGACGCGGGCGAATCTGTTCGCAGCGATGAAGCGCCGTCGTTCGCGCACGACGACAGTCAGCAGGGCCAGGTACGTGAAGGTGTGCACGAGGCTGGCCGCGAGGATCAAGGCCGGATGTTGAGAGCCTTCGTCGAAGGCCCCGTGGCCGGTCAGGCCCTTTGTCACGGCATCGGATAGCGCGACGACGGAAACCATTGTCCCGGCAACGAGGGCGAAAACATGGTGGGGTTTGAAGTTCATCGTTCCTCCTAGGCGTCCCAAAGCCGAACCGGCCCTGTCGTCGACGTTAGGAAGATCACGGGCCGGGCGCATCGGCCGCGGCGCAGCTCGTCCAGTCGCCGTAGGGATGACAGTGGGTCGTCCTCGAGGACGATGCCGGCTGGACTGCGGGTTTCTATGCTGAGGTGATGAGGCGGTTCTGGCTCGTGACGGTGGCGTTGGTAGTCGCCGCTGGAGCCGCAGCTGCTGCCGTACTCGCCGCCCGCTACGGCGACGGATTCGGTGACTGGTTGTTCCTGACGATTGTGCTCAGTGGCTTCAGCCTGCTGCTGCGACAGGCTGTCCTCGCCTGGCGGCAGGCCAGCACTTCCCGTCGTGACGCCCAGCGGCTGACCCGCACCGAGCCCGGAGTGGTTGCCTTGGCGGCCGTGCGCGAGGAGCGCAGGAGGTTGAGCGAGGACATCGCCAGGTGCCTTCAGGACGCGCTCGAGAGCATCCAGGTTGACGCCGATCGGGCGGCCGCCGATTCGGACCCGCGCCCGATGGTGCGTCGCATCCGCGGGCACGCGACCGTTGCCACCAGTGAGCTCCGTCGCCAACTCGGGCTCCTCCAAGCGGAGGAGTCAAAGGTGGTGACATCATCTTCCGCGGTCGCCCCGGCCCTGCTGCTCCAGCGCCGGGATCTCGTCATCGCCTCCGCTGTTGCGACGCTGGCCGGCTTGGAGGCGGTGGCAACTTCCCTCATCGACGGCGTTGCCGTGCCTTGGCTGTCGGTCCTTCTCATCGTGGTCGCAGCGGCGACCGTTGTATTCCGGAGGGTGTTCCCGCGACTCGGTGCCCTGGTGTGCGCGACCACCTTGCTCGCCGGGCTCGGACTCGACGCACCGGTCTTCGGCAACTTCTTCTCCCTAGGCGTCGTTTGCGCGTTGGTGTGGACGATCTGCGTCCGCGGCCGGCAGTGGATCGACGCCGTCGGCGCCCTGGTTCTCGTGCTGGCCACGTTGGCCACGACCTGGGTCGTTGCCCCGGTGAACCTGGGCTTCATGGTCGTTGTCGTCGGTGTGACCGTACTGACTGGCGCGGCAGTCCGGTGGGGGCGTCGGATCGCTGTCCAGTCCAAAGCAGTCGCAGAGCAGCGACACGGTGAGCTGCAGCTTGCCGCCGATACCGCGGCCGCGGCCGAGCGCGCGCTGCTCGCCCGCGAACTGCACGACGTTGTCTCGCACGCGGTGGGACTGATCGCCGTGCAGGCTGGCGCCGCCGAGGTGGTCTGGGCCACCGACCGTGGCGCCTACCAGCGGTCTGTTGCGATCATCGCCGACACCGCAACCCAGGCGCTACTCGAGCTGGATCGACTGCTGCCGGGCCGCGCTCCAACGCCTCGGACTTACGGCGACCTGCTCGACCTGGCCGAGCGGATCCGGCTGGCCGGGACCCCGGTGACCCTGGACGTCGACGCCGACCCTCAGGCTTGGTTGGACTCTGGGGTTTATCGGATCGTGCAGGAAGCCCTGACCAACGTGGTCCGGCACGCGCCCCGAGCCGCTGCGGTGGTCCGGATTCAAGCCGTGGGTTCGCAGACGCGGGTGGAGGTCATCGATGACGGTCCGGCAGACACCGGCCCGATCGGGCGCGGTTACGGACTCGTCGGGCTTGCGGAGCGGGTGCGGCTCGCCGGTGGTGACCTCGATGCCGGTCCGCTCCCGGACGGGACCGGCTTCGGCGTGGTGGCGAACCTCCCGACCTACGCCGGGCCGGTCGGGGCACCGAGATGATCACGGTGATCGTGGTTGACGACAACGCCCTGCTCCGTGCCGGCCTGGTTACGGTGCTGGGCAGTGACCCCCAGATCCACGTCGTCGGTGAAGCCGCCGACGGCCACTCAGCAGTTCGACTCGCCACCACCTTGCGGCCCGACCTTGTCCTCATGGACGTGGAAATGCCCGGTGGTGACGGGATCACCGCCACACACCAGATCACGGCCGCGCTGCCCGCCGTCCGGGTCCTGATCTTGACCATGTTCGATCTCGACGACTACGTGGTGACCGCGCTGCGGGCCGGAGCGTCCGGGTTCCTGCTGAAGACCACCGCACCTGAGGATTTGATCGGCAGTGTCAAGGAGGCCGCCACGGGTGGCACGATCCTCGGACCGACGGTTCTGGCCCGCTTGATCGAGAGCTATGTCACCCGGCCCAATCCGAGAAGCCAGCTGCCAGGCGTGGCCGAGTTGACCGACCGAGAGTTGGAGGTACTTCGGTCAATGTCTCGCGGACACTCCAACGCCGAGATCGCCGCCGAACTCTACTTGGCCGAAACCACCGTCAAGACCCACGTCGCCCGCGTGCTCGCCAAACTCGGTGTCCGCGACCGGGTCCAAGCCGTCGTTCTCGCGCACCGAGCGGGCGTCGTCGGCTGAACTGCGAGCGGGCCAGTGCGCGACGTTTCCACTCGACAGACGAGCATCATCCGCCGCCGGTCGGTGCTGCGTCTTGCGCCGCGCCGGGTTGTCGAGTCGGGATGCCGCGGGCGAGGAACAAGGCGATGAGCGCGATCAGCGTGAGGGTGGCCAGCGCGGCCTGCAGGCCATCGAGACGGGCCTGAGTGTTCTCGGCCACGATGGCGTCCGCGGTGGGTCCGCTCACTCCGGCTTGTTGGAGTGCCGCCTTCAGGTCCTGGTCGGAGATGAACGGGATGCCGGCGGCAAGCTCGACCTGAGCCTGGGAGGAGAGATCGTCCGGGACGTCGGCGTTTCCCGCGATGCCGGTCAGAAACGACGTGGTGAGCCCTGACACAAGGATCGCACCAGCGAGTGCGGTACCGATGGAGGCTCCGAGGTTCGTCACGGTGTTCTGGAGTCCACCGACCTCGGCGCTCTGCTCGTCGGGGACCGCCGAAACGGTCACGCTACCGAGCTGTGATGCCAAGGCGCCGATTCCCAATCCGGCCAGCAGCATCGGCACCGTGACGACTTCCGGGCCCGCACCGAACTCCAGTGAGGCCATGAGTGACACCAGTCCGGCCAGCAGGGCGACGAACCCCAGACGTACGACCTTCCGGGGTGAAACATTCGGGAACACCTTGGGGATGCCAACCGCGCCGATGAGCAAGGTGATCGACAACGGCAGCAGGCGCACGCCGGTTTGGACCGCCGACAACCCGAGCGCGATGGACAGGTAGAGAGGCACCGTGAAGAACATCCCGGCCTGCAGGAGATATTGAAAGGAGAACGATGTCAGCCCGCCGCGCAGCACTCCGTTCTTCAGCATGGCGGGATCGATGAGCGCACCCTCGCCCCGGCGCAGCCGCCGGTTCTCCCAGGCAAAGAAGAAACGCAGCACGATGCCGCCGGCCACGAGCATCCAGATCACCGGTGACAGTCCGAGGATGTCCGGCGCTCCCGCCTTCGGATTGACGAATCCCCACGTGCCTGCGCGGAGCACACCGTAGACGATCAGGCCCAGGCCGGCGGCGGAGAACGCCGTGCCCCACAGGTCGAGCCGGGACGTCGGGTCTGCGGGGGTGTCTGCGATGCGCTTGGTCAGGGCGAGAATCGCCACCACCACGATCACCTCGCCGGCAAACACCCATCGCCAGGAGGCATACGTCGTCAGCAGGCCACCGATCAACGGCCCTGCGGCCACCGCGATCGCGCCAGCCGCCGCGACCAGACCGTAGGCCCGCGGCCGCTGGTCCCGGGGGAAGTTCGCCGCCACGAGGGCCACGATGGCGGGCATGATCAGCGCCGCCCCCATGCCCTCCAGCAGCGACCACCCCAGCAACAGCACCGGCAGGCTCGGAGCCAGAGCAGTGGTCAGCGATCCGACACCGTAGATCATGCAGCCGATCGAGAATGCCCGCTTGCGGCCGAGGATCTGGCCGACCTTCCCCCCGGTGATCATGAGCGTCGCCATCACCAGCGTGTACAAGGTGATCGCCGTCTGAATCCCCGTCACGGTCGTTCCGACATCTTTTGCGACCTGAGCAATCGACACGTTCATCACCGAACTGTCCAGCGTCATCAAGAACTGGGCCGAGGCCAACGTCAGCAGCACCAGTTGGGAGGCGCCCTTCGACTGATCAGTACGGGTCGCCATGTCGCACCTCCACCGCAAACCGCCTCCGCAGGTCGCCCATTGGGCCCACGTCCGGCCCCATCATGGCCCAGCGACCGCCGGCAGGTTCACCCGGCGCAGGTGAAATGCCCGACACGGGCCGACCGCAAGAAAGAGTGGCTAGACCTTGGCGTCGGCGTTCTCGGCGAGGTCGGCGTTGTCTGTCGCGGCCGCCTTCTTGGCCTGGTGCCTCACGGCCGAGAGATAGAGGCCGACGGCGGCGACCACCAGGATCGCGCCGTACACGGCCCAGCGGGCCGGGATCCCGACCTCGAAGGTCTTCATCAGCACCCGCGAGTTGGTCAGCAGGATCACAGCCCCGACCCCGACACCGAGCAGGTGGGCCGGGGTGAACCGGACCAGGATGGCGGCCAGCGGCGCGGCGACGAGACCGCCGATCAGCAGCGCGAGGGCGAAGTACCAGTTGATGCCGGCCGCCCCGAGGCCGATCAGGAACCCGATGCTGGCCGCGGCGCTCACCGCGAACTCGCTGGTGTCGACGGTGCCGATCACCTTGCGCGGCTCCAGCCGTCCGTCGGCGATCAGCGCCGGGGTCGCGACCGGACCCCAGCCACCGCCACCACTGGCGTCGATGAAGCCGGCGAACAGGCCGAGAGGGGCGAGGAACTTGATCGTCATCGCCTTCCTGACCACGGGCTTGAAGCCGATCACGAAGCGGGCGAGGACGTAGACGCCGAGCAGCGCCAGGATCGCCGACATCACGGGAGCGGCGCTCTCAGTGGACAGCGACGACAGCACGGTGGCGCCGAGGAAGGCGCCGATGGCGCCAGGTCCGGCGATCCGGGCCACGACCCGCCAGTCGACGTTCTTCAGTTTCCAGTGGGACAGGCCGGACGCGAGGTTGGTGCCGAGTTCAGAGATGTGCACCGACGCCGACGCGGCGGCCGGGGTGAGACCGGCCAGCAGCAGCAACGAGGTCGACGTGACGCCGTACCCCATGCCCAGGCTGCCGTCGACGAGTTGGGCCCCGAAGCCCACCACCGCCAGGATGATCAGTTTCCGCATGGCTCATCTTCCTCAAGACCAACTAAACCTACCGATCCACTAGGGATCTAGAGAACGATAGCTCGCCGAGTCGACCATTCGCACACGGTGTCTCGCCATATAGACAGGCGTATCACTATGTGGATACGACGCCAGAGATCAGATCCAGGCGGACGGGTCGGCGACGAGCGTCGTGACCGATGCCGGCAGTTCTCCCGAGGCAACGTCGGCGAGGGTGACCTTCTCCAAGATCGCGCGTTCGGACGCGCGTAGCGCGATCCAGACCTCCTGCAACGCCGTGGCGGCTCCGAAGTAGGTGAGATCCTCGGGCCGGCTGCCACGCACGTTGGCGAGTTCGCCGTCGAGGGCGCGAATGACGTCGGCGATGCTGATCTCGGCGGCCGGTCGCGCCAGCCGGTAGCCGCCGTCGGGTCCTCGCTGGCTGCGCAGCAGGCCGCCGCGGCGCAACTCGCCGAGGATCGACTCGAGGTACTTCCCCGGGATCTTTTGGGCCTCCGACAACTGATCCACCGTCCGCGGCGCCGCGGCGGCGAGTTCGCTGGTAGCCCGCAGGGCGTAGTCCACCCGGGCCGAGAGTCTCACGGGGCGCTCGCCGTCATGCTCGCACCTTACCCAGCCGGTGCCCAGAACACCGCCACAGCGGCGTTGACCAGGGCCAGAGCTGCGATGATCAGCAACAGCCCACCCGGGATCGACTGGAATTTCCGATTCTTGGCCACCAGCAAGACGGCCGCGACGGTGACGACGAGCTTGACCCCGTACGCGACGTAGTCGATGGACCGGCTCTGCACGATCTCCAGCGCCACCAGGCCGGCACCGGTCGCCAACTGCACCCAGGCCCCGTACAGCATCGCCAGGTTGACTTCCGGCGGCGGTCCGGAACGCAACTGGGCCAGGCAACCACCGAGCAACGCGGCGAATCCGATCAGGTGCGCGAACACCACGATCTGCTGGACGAGAGCCACACCCACGACCCTAGTGCGGCGGGCCCGGAGTCCTGGTTAACCACGACGCGACCCCGATTCAGCGCGACGATTCTGGGTCAGACCATGTCGTGGGGCTAAGTTGACGAGCATGGGAATACTCGGCTGGATCCTCATCGGACTGATCATGGGCGCACTGGCCAAAGCCGTGCTCCCCGGCAGACAAGGGGGCGGCTGGCTGGCCACCCTCCTCCTCGGCGTCGTCGGCGCCATCGTCGGCGGATTGATCGGCACTCTCTTCTGGGGTGGTGAAGGTCTGACCAGCTTCTGGTCGTTGCGGACCTGGATCCTCGCCTTCGTGGGGAGCATCATCGTGTTGGCCATCTGGGGCGCCATCAAGGGTCGCAGCGGATCTCGGTCGGCCTGAAGGACCACCCTGATCCAGCCCGGCACCTGACGAACGGCGAAGGCCCCCTCCACTCGGAGGGGGCCTTCGCGCGTCGTGAGACCAATCGGGCTCAGACGAGCCGTCGGTCGGTCGCCCAGCGGGTGAGTTGGTGCCGGTTGGACAGCTGGAGCTTGCGCAGCACGCTGCTGACGTGGGTCTCGACCGTCTTGATCGAGATGAACAGCTCCCGAGCCACCTCCTTGTACGCGTAGCCGCGGGCGATCAGCCGCAGCACCTCGCGTTCCCGCTGGGAGAGTCGGTCCAGATCCTCGTCCACGGTGGCGAGATCGATTGCCCCGGAGAAGGCGTCCAGCACGAAGCCGGCGAGTCGAGGCGAGAACACGGCGTCGCCCTCGGCGACCCGGCGGATGGCGTCGACGAGTTCGGGGCCGCTGATCGATTTCGTCACATAACCGCGAGCACCACCCCGGATCACCCCGATGACGTCCTCAGCGGCGTCGGAGACGGAGAGGGCGAGGAACTTCTGGTCGGGATTCTTCTCGTGCACCCGCCGCAGCACCTCCGTTCCGCCGCCGCCCGGCAGGTGGACGTCGAGCAGCACGACGTCGGGCCGGGTGGCCAGGGTCACCTTGATCGCGGTGTCAGCGTCCGCGGCCTCCCCCACCACCTGCACCGCCGAACCGATCTCGGCCTTCACGCCGCTGCGAAACATCGCGTGGTCGTCGACGACGACGACGCGGTACGTCCGCGGCCCGGTTTGCGCCGGTGGTTGTTCCCCGGGCTGCGCCGGCCGGGCAGCGGGCTGGGCTCCGGGCTGGGCGGCCGGCTGGCGCGGTCGGAGCGGGAATCCGTTGATATCGGTCATCTTGTGATCTCCAGTCGTACTTCGGTTCCGGTTTCGTTGTCGCTGCGGATAGTGGCGGTGCCGCCGTGGCGCCGCATCCGGTCGATGATGCTGTTCTTCACCCCGAGGCGGTCCTCGCCGATCGTGGCGAGGTCGAAGCCGTGACCACGGTCGCGGACGAACACCTCGATTCGGTCCTCGTCGACCTCGGCGTACACGTCGACCCGTTCCGCCCCGGAATGCTTGGCGGCGTTCACCATCGCCTCCCGGGCCGCCCGGATCAACGCCTGCAGACTCTCATCGGTGTCGCAGTCGCCGACGGTGACGACCTCGACGGGTACGCCCTGTTCGTCTTCCACCTCCGCGGCCGCGGCGAGCAGGGCCGCCTTGAGGGTCGTCTCGGCGGCCTGGTCGCCGTACAGCCAGCCGCGCAGTTCGCGCTCCTGCCGCCGGGCGAGTTGCTGGACGGCCTTCGGGTCGTCGGCCTGCCGCTGGATCAACGCCAACGTCTGCAGCACCGAGTCGTGCAGATGGGCGGCCATGTCCGCCCGGGCGTCGGCCCGGACCCGTTCGGCGCGCGCCTCGTTCAGCGCCGACCGCGACCTGTACAGCCACGGCGCCAACACCACCGCCAATCCGGCGAGGGCCAGCACGGTCATGGCCATCACCTCGGGCAGGTGCGCCAGCTGGTTCTGCTGAGCAATGACCAGGCCGAACGCCGCCCCCACCAGACCCAGCCCGACCACCACGCGCACGAGGGCAGGCCAGCCGCCGCGCGCCACGAACGGCGCCAGCCAGACCTTGCCGCCCGCCTCGGCCCGCCAGCGTTTCTGCTGCGCCTTGTCCGCCTGGCGCCACACCAAGGCCGCACCGGCGCAGGCGAACGCGACCGGCCAGAACAACTGCTGGCTGATCCCGAGGCCGCTGGTCTGCACGATCCAGAGCAGGCCGACGCCGAGCGCGCCCAGCGCCAGCAACATGCCCCAGTCCGGGCGGCGGACCGGCTTGGCGTGACTGCTGCGCAGCCCCTGCCGGCTCGCGGCGGCCAGTCCGGGGGCCTCCTCGGGCGGCTGGGGCGGCAGCAGCAACCACAGCGCCCCGTACGCGATTGCGCCGATGAACTGGACCAGCACGAGCCCGACGAAACCGATCCGGATCACCATCACGGGCCACCCGAGATGGCGGGCCAAGCCGGTGCAGACGCCGCCCAGCACCGCGCCTTCCGCCACCCGGGTCGCGCGCGGCCGCGGCGGCGCCGTGGCCGCGGAGTCGGGGGTGGGAAGCTGACCAGACGTCGGGGACGCTGCGGGCGCGACCGAACTCGGACGCGCGGCGTCGACCCGGGCTACAGAGCCAGGTGGGTCAGTGGTGGACATGGCACCTCCAGCCTCACACGGAGGGGGCCACTGCACCAGCGGGGTGACCCCTAATCGCCCCCGAACCGCAACCCGGCGGCCGGTCGGAACAAGCGGGAGCACTGGGGGTCGTCCCTGATGGCTGCGGGGCCGGCGCTGGGCAGGATGGTCCCCATGAGTTCGATCTGGACCATTCGGCGGAGCGCGACCGACGCCAAGCTGACCGGCTTGTGCGGCGGCGTCGCCCGGTACTGGGGCATCGACCCCGTCCTGGTCCGGGTCGGCGCCGTCCTGCTCGCGTTGAGCGGTGGCATCGGCGTCGTGCTCTACCTCGCCGGCTGGCTGCTCGTTCCTGCCGACGGACGCCAGACCTCCATCCTGCACGACGCGGCCAGCCCATCGGTACGGAAATGGCCGAAGGAGGCGTGGGTCGTCATCGTCGCGGTGCTCTGCTTCATCGTCTTCGCCGCCCTCGGCTTCACCACCCCCTTCGGCGTCACGCCAGCCATCGTGCTCGCCCTCATCTGGTACTTCGGCTACTACAAGAACCGCTCGGGTGCGGCACGGAAGAACACCCCACCGGCCGGCGCCGTCGGGTCACCGCAATCGCCCACCGCCGCGCCCGTCAACCCACCCGCAGCGCAGCCGGACTTTCGCTACCCCGGGCCGGCGACCCCGTTCACCGAGGCCGCCGACGCCTGGCGGCAGCGGATGGCCGAGGTGGCGCACCAGGGCAGGGTCACCACCCAACCGGTGCGTCCCGGGGTAGCGATGAACCCACCGGCGCCGCCGGTCAGTTTTCCGGCCACCGCTACCCCGGTCCCGGCATTTCTGTCGTACGCCGACGCCCCGGCGACCACCGATCCTCGCCTTGCCGACCCCGAAGTCGCCGAACACGCGGCTTTCCTGGCCACCCCTGATCCGGCCGGCCTCTACTCCCCACCTGCCCGCGAGCTGGCCCAGGCGCCCAGCCGGGCGGCCCTGGCTCGGACCCGCTCCGCCCGTCGGCTGCGGCTGGTGAGCCTGGTGGTGTTGGGCCTCACCCTGGCCGGTCTCGGGATCGCCGACACCGTCGGAGTGCCGATCGCGCCCGTGATCTATGTCGGCGCCGCGCTGCTGGTGGTCGGCCTCACCCTGGTGGCCGCCACCTGGTTCGGTCGCGCCCGCGGCATCCTGCCGGTCGGGCTCGTGCTGGCCCTCGCCCTGTTGTCCATCACCGTCGTGGACGTGCCGGGCCGGTCCAGCGAGTGGAGCCGGTCGGTGTCCTACACCACCATGGAATCGCTGCCCGCGAACTGCGAGCAGCACGAGGTCGGTTCGCTGACCGTTGACCTGTCCAGACTCAGCGTGCCGCGCTCGGGCAGCTACTGCGCCCACGTCGAGGGCGGCCGACTCGAGGTGATCGCTCCCGGCAACGCCAACGTCGAGGTGTTGTACCGCGTCGACGGCGGGGTTGTGGTCGAGAACGGCCAGGCCAAGTACACCGGCACCGATCTGGTCGGCACCCTCCCCCCGCCGGCGCCGGTCGCCGGCCGCCCGACCCTCACCCTCGACCTCTCGGTCGACGTCGGCGAATTGCGGTTGCAGCGATGAGGCGGCTCGACGTCGTGGCCCTGGTCACCGGCGTTTTGCTGACGGGGGTGGCCACCGTCTCCCTGTGGTGGTCGATCACCGGCTGGCTCAACTGGGAGGTGCTCAAGATCGTCGCGCCGCTGGCCCTCGTCGCCGTCGGGGTGATCGGCCTGGCGCTGTCCCGGAACCGAGAATGAACCTCGCCGAACCGAAGGAGCCCGTACCCATGACCGAAGGAAGGAACATCCCGATGACCGCCTACCCGCCCCAACCCCCCGCCCGCAGGCTGACTCGCTCGCGCTCCAACAAGATGCTCGGCGGAGTCTGCGCCGGTGTGGCGACCTATCTCAACATGGACGTGACCCTGGTCCGGATCCTGACCGTGGTGCTCGCGCTGTTCACCGGCATCCCGGTCGTCGCCTACATCGTCATGCTTCTCGTGGTCCCGGAAGAGGAGCCACCGCCCTACGTCGGCCCGCAGACCGTGCACGTGCCCGAGTCGGCCACTGCTGCCGACCCGGTGTGGGGCCAGGACGGAGCTCCCTGGGACCAGTCGTCCGGGGCTGCGCCGACGCCGCCGCCGACCCCGACCGCCGAACCCGGCCCGGCACCTGCCCCGCCCGCCGCGCCGGAAACGCCTGCCACGCCCGAGGCACCCGCCACCCACGAGGCCGCGGCAGCGTCGGCGGAGCCGGAGGCACCCGCCGACCCCGAGGTGCCGAACGAGGCTGCCCCCGTCGCCGATCCCGAGCCTGTCCCCGAGACCCCGACCCCCGAGGCGACCCCCGGCGAGAACAGCGCCTGGGAGTCCACACCGGCCGACGCCGAGGCAGCGCCCGCGGACGAGCACAAGGACAAGCCGGCAACCTGAGCCAGCGCAGCTCCGTCCCACAACCCTTTGGACCCCCTACACCCGTTGGGACTCGGCACTCTGGGTCCAAACTCCCGTAGGGGGTCCAAACCGTCGAACCGTCGGGAACCAACAAGTCGCGCGCGAAGCGCTCCACGCCTTTCGTCGGGCGCAGCCGACGGTCGCGAAGCGACTGCTATTCCCACTCGATGGTGCCGGGCGGCTTGCTGGTCAGGTCGAGCACGACCCGGGTGACCTCGCGGACCTCGTTGGTGATCCGGGTGGAGATGGTCTCCAGCACCTCGTACGGCAGCCGGCCCCAGTCCGCGGTCATCGCGTCCTGACTGGTCACGGGGCGTAGCACCACGGGCAACCCGTACGTCCGCCCGTCGCCCTGGACGCCGACCGAGCGGACGTCGGCCAACAGCACCACCGGGAACTGCCAGATGTCGCGGTCCAGTCCGGCGGCGGTCAGTTCCGCGCGGGCGATGGCGTCGGCGCGCCGGAGGATGTCCAGTCGCTCGGCGGTCACCTCCCCGATCACCCGGATGCCGAGTCCGGGGCCCGGGAACGGGTGCCGCCAGACCATGGCCGGCGGCAGGCCCAGCTGCTCGCCGACGGCGCGTACCTCGTCCTTGAACAGGCTGCGCAGCGGCTCGATCAGTCGGAACTTCAGATCGTCGGGCAGCCCACCGACGTTGTGGTGACTCTTGATGTTGGCCGCGCCCTCACCGCCCCCGGACTCCACCACGTCGGGGTAGAGGGTGCCCTGCACCAGGAACTCGACCTCGCCCTCGGCGCCCACCACGTCCCGGGCGGCGCCCTCGAAGCTGCGGATGAACTCGCGGCCGATGATCTTGCGCTTCGCCTCCGGGTCGGTGACCCCGGCGAGCGCGGCCAGGAACTGCTGGGCGGCCTCGACCACCACCAGATCGACCCCGGTCGCGGCCACGAAGTCGCGCTCGACCTGTTCGGCCTCGCCCTGGCGCAGCAGACCGTGGTCGACGAACACGCAGGTCAGCTGGGCCCCGACGGCGCGCTGCACCAGCGCCGCGGCGACCGCGGAGTCGACCCCGCCCGAGAGGCCGCAGATCAGGTGCTTGCCCCCCACCTCGGCCTGGATCGCGGCGACCGAGTCCTCGACGATGTTGGCCGCCGTCCAGTCCGGGGTGCAGCCGGCGATGTCGAACAGGAACCGTTCCAGCACGAGCTGGCCGGCCTGGGTGTGCTGCACCTCCGGATGCCACTGCACCCCGGCCAGCCCGCGCTCGGTCGCCTCGAACGCCGCGATCGGCGCGCCGGCGCTGGAGGCCAGCGCCTCGAAGCCGGCCGGGGCGGCCGCCACCGAGTCGCCGTGGCTCATCCAGACCTGCAGGCGGTCCGGGATCCCGGCCAGCAGGGTGCCGGCCCGGTCGACCGTCGCCTCGGTCCGGCCGAACTCGCTCAATCCGGTACGGGCGACGTCCCCGCCGAGGGCACGGGCCATGGCCTGGTAGCCGTAGCAGATGCCGAAGGTCGGCACCCCGATCCCGAACAGGTCCGGGTCGACCTGCGGGGCGCCCGGCGCGTACACCGACTGCGGGCCGCCGGACAGGATGATCGCCTTCGGCCGCCGAGCCACGATCTCGCCGACCGTGGCCGTGTGCGGCATGATCTCGGAGTAGACCCGGGCCTCGCGGACGCGGCGGGCGATCAACTGGGCGTACTGGGCACCGAAGTCGATGACGATCACCAGGTCGTGCCTGCTCGTTGACCTGCTGATCCACCTCTTGATTCACTGGCCCTTCCGGTCCGGAGAAGGCAGCAGTCTACGGTGGGTCGCCGGGTCCGCGGTACCTCTTGGATGAACCTGATCTGGGCGAAGATCGTTACGACGACGGAACCATGGCGGACATGATGAAGTGGGCGTACCGCCCCGTCGGGCTGGTGGCCAGCCTCGGTGCGGCGGCCCTGGCCGGCCGGCTCGTGAAGTCGCTCTGGCGGCGGGCGCGGCACCAGGAGGATCTGCCGACCCCGATGCAGTCGGAGTACTCGCTCGGCGAGGTCGTCGCCGCCGCGGCGCTGCAGGCCGTCGTCTTCGGTGTCGTCCAGGCTCGTGATCGACCGACTCGGCGCCCGGGCGTTCGAGCAGGTCACCGGGGAGTGGCCCGGGATTAGTGGTTGCTCACTCGAGGCGCGGGTCACCCGCGCGGCCCAGTCGCCGCAGCACCCGCAGCCCGGCGGTGAAGGCCCGGACGAAGGTCGCCGGCGGGATGCCGAAGCTGGGGGCGAGCGGGATGGCGTACTGGGTGCCGATGGACTGCGTCTCGATGAACCGCAGGATCCCGCCCGGTCCCTGCCGGCGGCCGAGCCCGGAGCTGCCCATCCCGCCCATCGGCGCGTCGATGCTGCCGAAGGTGGCGGCGAACCCCTCGTTCACGTTCACGGTGCCGCAGCGCAGCAGGGCCGCGACCCGCCGGCCGCGGGCCGGATCGGAGGTCCAGACGCTGGCGTTGAGGCCGAACTCCGAGTCGTTGGCGGCGCTGACGGCCTCGGCCTCGTCGCGGACCGGGTAGATGCTGACCACCGGGCCGAAGGTCTCCTCCGCGTAGCAGCGCATCTCCTCCGTGACGCCGGTCAGCACCGTCGGCTCGTAGAAGAGCGGTCCGAGGTCGGGCCGCGGCCGACCACCGGTCAGCACGGTCGCGCCCTGCTCCCGGGCGTCCTCGACGTGCGCCGTCGACCCGCTCCAGCTGGTCGGCGTTGATCAGGCCGCCCATGGCGTAGTCGAAGCTCGTGGACGAACCGAGCCGCAGCGCCTCGGTCCGGGCCACGAACGCGGCGGTGAAGGCGGGCAGCACCGCCTCGGTCGACGTAGATCCGCTCGGCGGCGACGCAGAGCTGCCCGGCGTTGGCGAAGCAGGCGCGGACCGCGCCCTCGGCGGCCCGGTCGACGTCGGCGTCGTCGAGCACGAGCAGGGGGTTCTTGCCGCCCAGCTCGAGCGAGCAGCCGATCAGCCGCTCGGCGCACTGGGCCGCGACGATCCGCCCGGTCGCGGTGGAGCCGGTGAAGCAGAGGTAGTCGACCTGCGGCGATCAGCTCCGGCCGCCGACCTCGGCGCCGTCCCCGTGGACGACGCCGACAGACCGTCCGGCAGCCCGCACTGCTCGAGCAGCCGGACCGCGGCCAGCGCGACTGAACGGGGTCTGCGGCGTCCGGTTTGAGCAGGACGGCGTTGCCGGCGACCAGCGCGGCCAGTCCGTCGGAGAGCGCCATGGTCAGGGGGTAGTTCCAGGGCGCGATCACCCCGACCAGGCCCTTGGGCGGTTGGCGCACGTCGATCCGGGTGAGACCGGGCACCAGACCGATGCCGCGCCGGGGCCGGAGCACCCGCTCGGCGGTCCGGGCGTAGTAGCGCGCACTGAGGGCGGTGTGCAGCACCTCCTCGACCGCGCTCAGCCGGCCCTTGCCGCCGTCGTACTGGACGAGGTCGGCGAAGTTCGGCCAGCCGGTCCAGCAGCCGGTCGTGGAAGCGCAGCAACACCTCGGCCCGGTCGGCGACACCGCGGCCGGCCCAGCCGGCCTGGGCGGCGCGGGCGCGGCGGGCGGCCATCGCGATGTCCTCCGGGGTGGACGTCGGCAGGTCCGCGGTGACGTCGGCGCGAACGGGGATCGCCAGGTCCGGCGTCGGCCCGGACGCGGTGAGACCAGCGATCAGCGGGCCCGGATCGAATGGCAATCGGGCCGACGGCTGCGTCGGTGCGCTCACCCCACCAGCCTAGACACGCAGCAGCTCGAGCTTCGCGTCAGCAGCACAGGGGTGAGATTCGAGGCAGGCTGCACGTGGACGCCGAGGCGGCTGGGTCCGCGAGGGGTGCTGGCACGATGCCGGATATGGACGCGGACGTCCTCGTCATCGGTGGCGGGCTGGCCGGGCTGGTCGCCACGGCCGAGCTGGCCGCCGAGGGGTCGCTCGGTGATGGTCGTCGACGCCGAGCCGCTGCAGTCGCTGGGCGGCCAGGCGTACTGGTCGTTGGGCGGCCTGTTCGGGGTCGACACCCCCGAGCAGCGCCGGCTGCGGATCCACGACTCGATCGAGCTGGCGCTGGCCGGACTGGCTCGGCAGCGCGGCGTTCGACCGCGACGGAGGACTACTGGCCGCGGCAGTGGGCCGAGGCGTACGTGCACTTCGCGGGCGGCGAGCAGCAGTCGTGGTTGCACGAGCTCGGCGTCCGCTTCTTCCCGCTGGTGCAGTGGGCCGAGCGGGGCGGGTACGCCGCGCCGGGGCACGGCAACTCCGTACCGCGGTTCCACCTCGTCTGGGGCACCGGCCCGGCGGTGGTCGAGCCCTTCGCCGCAGGCGGTGCTGAAGTCGCACCGGGTCCGGATGCGCAACCGGCACCGGGTCACCGATCTCGTCGTCGACGACGCCGGGGTGACCCTGACCGGCGACGTGCTGGCGTACAGCGACGCGCCCGCGGGGCACGGTGTCGCCGACGGAGGTGGCGGGCCAGTTCAGTTTCACCGCGCCGGCCGCGGTGATCGCGTCGGGCGGCATCGGCGGCAATCTCGACCTGGTCCGGCAGAACTGGCCGCGCGCGTACGGGGAGCCGCCCGAGAACCTGATCTGCGGCGTCCCCGACTTCGTCGACGGCTCGATGCTGGAGGTCGCTCAGCGGGCCGGCGCCCGGTTGATCAACCCGGACCGGATGTGGCACTACCCGGAGGGGATCGTCAACCACGCGCCGCTGTGGAGCCACCACGGCATCCGCATCCTGCCCGGGCCGTCGTCGCTGTGGCTGGACGCGCGCGGCATCCGGCTTCCCGGCGCCGCTGTTCCCCGGCTTCGACGCGCTGGGGGCGCTCCGGCACGTCACCGCGAGCGGGTACGGCTACTCCTGGTTCGTCCTGGACACCGAGATCATGGGTCGCGGAGTTCGGGCTGTCCGGGTCGGAGCAGAACGGCGACCTGACGGGCAAGGACCTCGGGCTGCTGGCCGGCCGGATCCGGCCGGGACCGACGCCGGAGGTCCAGGCCTTCGCCGACGTCGGGGTCGACTTCCTCACCGCCGACTCCGTGGCCGAACTCGCCGCCAAGATGAACCAGTTGGCCGGCGAGCACCTGATCGACGCCGCGGCCCTCCGCGAGACCCTGGAACAGCGTGACCTGCAGATCCGCAGCGGTCTCGGCAAGGACCCGCAGATCGTGGCGATCACCGCCGCGCGGAAGTTCCTCGGCGACCGGGTGATGCGGGTGGCCCCGCCGCACGAGCTGCTCGACCCACGGCGTCCGGGCGAGGGCGTTGCCGGCCGCGGCGGGCCGCTGGTCGCCGTTCGGCTGCACGTACTGACGCGCAAGACCCTCGGCGGGCTGGAGACCGACCTGACCGGGCGGGTGCTGCGCGCCGACGGCTCGCCGATACCGGGTGTGTACGCCGTCGGGGAGGCCGCCGGCTTCGGCGGCGGCGGGATGCACGGCTACCGAGCCCTGGAGGGCACCTTCCTCGGTGGCTGCCTGTTCACCGGCCGCACCGCGGGACGCGCGCTGGCCGCTGCCTTGTGACCCGGCTCGGCGTCCCGTCCCCCAACAGGGGCGGCGCAGGAGCGAGGCAGCAGGGTCAGGGTGCGTCGTGGTGGGCGGTACGGGCCAGCGACTCGTGGTGTCGGACGACTTCGGCCACCACGAAGGTGACGAACTTCTCCGCGAACTCGGGATCGAGCTTCGCCTCGACCGCCAGGGCCCGCAGCCGGGCGATCTGCTCGGCCTCGCGGACGTGGTCGGCGGGCGGCAGTCCGTACTCGGCCTTGAGCTTGCCGACCTGTTGGGTGATCTTGAACCGCTCGGCCAGCAGGTGCACCAGCGCCGCGTCCATGTTGTCGATGCTGCCGCGGAGCCGCTGCAGCTCAGCCATCGCATCGTCCATGGCGCGAAAGCTTATGCCAGTCGTTCCGGCGGATCGATGTACCTCGACTGGTGAGTTGATGTCGCATCCAGCCGCTTCAAGGAGCACGAAGTCACCTCTCGACGAGCCCGCGGATGTGCTCTCGCCACCCCTCGGGAGGACCCGGAACACGCCGTTTCGGACGCGTTCCCGTGTGAGCTTGATTACCGGCCTGGGTCACGTTCTCGAACACGATTCACGCCAGACCAGCCGCCCTCTGGTGTGATACCAGTCAGGCAGACCAGTTGGCCGCAAGGTTACGAGGAGATATCCGTACGGTTCGCTCAACACGCGTTATCTCGACGTGGAGACACCGTAGACCAGCGGCGCCTGGCTTGATACCAGTTGATCTCCACCCTGACGCCTACCGAATGACTACCGACGGCCTGACCCCCGACGCCACCTGACAACGATGTCAGGCCGTTTGAAGGCCGCGGTCGGCCCCGTCTATCGTTATGCCAACGCATCACGGAGCGGACCGAAGACGGTCAGCCCGAACCTGATGCGAGAGCTCGTCGAAGTCGATGAGCCCGGCGCGAGACCAGCGAGTCCGCGCCGTGCGAAGGTCCTCGCTCAAACTGATGAGCGAGACCCTCAAGACGGCATCGTTGCCGCAGCCGTCGGGGACGGCAGGCGCACGTGGCGCGAAAGCTCAACATCGATCTTGCCCGGATCAGTTGGCCTTCGCGTACCGGCAGCCTCAAGACAAGCACCCGACGGATTCCCCGCAAACACCGAATTGTGGAGAGAGAGTCCCATGGCCAGACCGGCCCACGACTATGCACGCGTCGATAAACACGTGCCCGTTACCCGCAGAGCGGAAACGGCCAATCCCTACTCGCCCGTGATGATCCTGATCTCAGTGATCGCCACCTTGGGCATCCTGTTCTACGCGCAGTTCCTGCTGAACCCGGCCAACCACGGCGACCTGTTGCCGTACGCGTTGGTCATCATCGCCGAGGTCATCCTCGTCACCCACGCGCTGCTGTCGATGTGGACGATCCTGTCCGGCCGGCAGAGCCCGCGGAACTTCGCCTTCCACGAGGCCAAGCGGCTGCTGTTCGACAAGCAGGCGATTGCTGCGGCGGGCCTGCAGGACCAGCCACACCTGTGGCCGATCCAGATGGACGGCCGTGAGGTCACCGTCGACGTCTTCATCACCGTGTACGGCGAGGAGGTCGAGAAGATCCGGACCACCACCGTGGCGGCCATCGCCATTCGGGGTTTGCACCGGACCTGGATCCTCGACGACGGACGCTCCGACGAGGTCCGCGACCTTGCCGACGAACTCGGCTGCAACTACGTCCGGCGGCTGTCGAGCAACGGCGCCAAGGCCGGCAACATCAACCACGCGCTGTCGATCGCCAAGGGCGACTTCTTCTGCGTGTTCGACGCCGACTTCGTGCCGAGGCCGGAGTTCCTGGTCGAGACCGTGCCGTTCTTCATCGACACGCCCGTGGCCTTCGTCCAGACCCCGCAGACGTACGGGAACCTGGTCAACCTGGTCTCCCGCGGCGCCGGCTACATGCAGGCGGTCTTCTACAAGTTCGTCCAGCCGGGCCGGAACCACTTCAACGCCGCGTTCTGCGTCGGCACGAACGTGATCTATCGACGCGCAGCTGTCAACGACATCGGCGGCATCTACACCGACTCCAAGTCCGAGGACGTGTGGACCTCGCTGATGCTCCACGAGCGCGGCTGGAAGACCCTCTACATCCCGAAGACGCTGGCCGTGGGCGACGCCCCGGAGACCATCGAGGCCTACACCAAGCAGCAGTTGCGCTGGGCCACCGGTGGCTTCGAGATCATGTTCACCCACAACCCATTGAGCCCGCGGCGCAAGCTGACGATGGATCAGCGCCTGATGTATCTGGTCACGGCGACGCACTACCTGACCGGTATCGCTCCCGGCCTGCTGCTGATCGTGCCTTCGTTGGAGATCTTCTTCGACCTCCGGCCCGTGAACCTGCAGATCGACTGGACGACCTGGTTGCTGTTCTATGCGGGCTTCTACCTGCTGCAGATCGTGCTGGCGTTCTACACGCTCGGCTCGTTCCGCTGGGAGGTGCTGATGCTGGCGGCGGTTTCGTTCCCGATCTACATCAGCGCTCTGGTCAACGCCTTCTCCGGCAAGGAACAGAAGTGGCACGTCACGGGCAGTACGACCCGAGCGGCTTCGCCGTTCAACTTCATCATCCCGCAGGTGCTGACGTTCTTCTTCCTGCTATGCACCTCAGCGGTGTCGATCTGGCGCGACCTCGGTAACAGCCAGCTCAGCCTCGCCACGGCCTGGAGCGTCACCAACACCTTCATCCTCGGCGCCTTCATGGTCGTGGCGCTCAAGGAGAACTGGCACAACAAGCACCCGCGCAAGGTCAAGAACTCCGGTGCCCTCGCCAACCACCTCACCGACTCAGTCGATGAGAGCTTGGGTTTGCGGACCACCATCGCCGTTCCGCCGGCCCTCGAGGACACCCTCGGGATCCGTCGCTCCGAGCTCATCGACCCCAGCAACACATCCGACCACGACACCAACAACGACAACGACAACAGCGACAACGACAACGACAACGAAAGGACCGCTCCCTCCTACGCCGGCGCTCGCCGCGAGACGCACGAGGAAGCTGAGGTATCAGCGAAATGACCTGGATCAATCGACTTCGACTCTTCGCGGGGCTGCTGGGCGTAATCCTGGTCCTCGCCGTCCTCACCCTCATCTTCAACCAACGCCAGACCCAAGTCGCCAGCCTGACGGCCACCGTGGCCACCGACTCCTACGACGTCGGCGCCGCCTACGGCGGCACCGTCATCGACCAGATGGTCAAAGAAGGCGACGTCGTCAAGAAGGGCCAGGACCTCTTCACCATCCAGAGCGTGGCGTACCAGCAGGACATCGCCAATGGTCTCAAGATGAAGAGCACCCCGTCCTACGATGTGGATCCCAAGGCGGGCACGCTGACCTACAAAGCGACCGTCGAGGGCCAGATCACCGACCTGCAGGCCAGGCTCGGCAACTCACTGGGCACCGGTCAGCCGTTCGCCAAGATCTCGGTCGTCGGTTCGGAGTACGTGGAGGCCAAGTTCGTCCTGTCTCCGCGGGACTACGAGCGGGTCCAGCAGGGTGCTCCGGTTTCGATCCTGTTGCCCAACAACTCCACCGTCGAGGGCACGGCCTCCACCATCGAGGTCGCCACCGAGAACGCGGAGGCCCTCACCGAGGTGCGGGTCGACTCCAAAGCGCTGGCCGAGACCGACATCTCCACCCTGACCAAGACCGGAACCCCGGTCGTCGCCACCCTCCAGTTGCGCGATGACGGCCCGTTGGCCGGCGTGAGCGATGCGGTGTTCTCCTTCCTCCGACAGATCGGACTGAAGTAGTCACCTGCTCACCCTCGCTCGTACCTTGACCGCCCCCGATTGGGAGGACGGATTGATGAAAGACACCACCCGTAAAACCGATATGCCCAAATTCACGTTCAGCAAGACCGCCCTGTCCGGCCTGATCGTCGCCCTCGCGGCGACGATCGGGACGGCTGGGTGTCAGGCCGCCGGTTCCGGCTCCGGTACCGCTACCGGCCAGACCCAGAGCAGCGGCACCGTCTTCGCCGCCAAGCAGGTCGACCCGTTGGTCGCCGGCGTCACGAAGAAGACCCCGAAGGCGCTCCCCACCGAACGGCTCGCCGAGGGCCTGATCCCGCCCACCAACCGCTGGTTCTCCGGCCTGGTGTTCGGGGACAAGCCGCAGCCGGTGTTCCCGCTGCCGCTCAGCTTCGGCCTCGCCGAGAAGGGTTTCGCGTTCGGATTGCCGACCGTGACCGCCAGCGAGAAGGCCATCATCGGGGGCTACAAGCCCGAGATCGCCGTGACCAACGGGGCCGCGGAGTCCCGGGTCAGCGCGTACGACACTCTGACCGTCACCATCGACAGCCTCGACGGTTCCGGCCAGACGATCGGTAAGACCACCATCGCGCAGGGCTCCCCCTTCGTGCACTACGTCGCCGAGACCGACGGCGAGATCAGCACCAACCTGCCGTTCACCAAGTCCGGCGACCACTGGACGCTCAAGGCCGGCGAGACCACGTACGGACTCGCCACCGGCGGCTCCGTCGACGGCGGCTCACTGAAGCTCGACAAGGGCGACTCGGCCACCTGGTTCGTGGTCCCCGCCGACGGCAACGCCGACGAGCTGGCCAAGCTGGCCGCGAACCCGGTCACCGGCAGCACGGTGGACTACAAGATCGCCGGCGACCAGGTCACCACCAAGCTGGGCTACCAGAGCAAGGGCGAGACCGCCTTCGCCGCGATGCCGCACCAGGCGAAAAACCTGGCCGCCAGCTTCCGCGAACTCGGCACCTACCCCAGCGTGTACGGCACGCTGAAGCTCTACGCCGGCAACGAGCTGTCCTACACCTCGCCCGTGTCGGAGCCCACCAGTGCTCTTGACGTGGACGGTTTGAGCGGCACGGACAAGAAGGAGCTGGCGGCGGCCGTCGAGGCCGACATCGCAGCCACCAAGCCGTTCCCGGCCGACACCTACTTCGGCGGCAAGGCCCTCTACCGGGCGGCCATGCTGTTGCAACTCGCCGACCAGCTGAAGTTGGACGCAGCCACGTCGCTGCGGCAGAAGCTCACGGCCGAGTTGACCAAGTGGACCGAGCCCAAGGGCTGCGAGACGCGTGCCGCGTTCTGCTTCGTGTACGACGAGCAGGGCAAGGGCGTCGTCGGACTCACCCCGTCCTTCGGGTCGGATGAGTACAACGACCACCACTTCCACTACGGCTACTTCCTGTACGCCGCGGGGATCGTGGCCCAGGACGACCCGGCGCTGGCCAAGAAGTTCGCGCCGGTGATGAACCTGCTCGCCGCCGACATCGGCTCCAACGCGAGCAACGGGGCGTTCCCGGATCGCCGGGTGTTCGACGCGTACGCCGGCCACTCGTGGGCCTCAGGAACCGCGCCGTTCGCCGACGGCAACAACCAGGAGTCCAGCTCCGAGGCCATCACGGCCTGGACCGGACTCGCCCTGTGGGCCAAGGCCAGCGGGAACGCCGACCTCGGCAGCGAGGCGACCTGGATGTTATCGAGCGAGGCCCAGTCGGGGCTCGCGTACTGGACGAACTTCGACAAGTCCGACCCCGTCTACGAAGGGTTCGGTCACGAGATCACCTCTCTGAACTGGGGTGGCAAGCGGGACTACGCCACCTGGTTCTCCCCGGAGCCGGCCGCCATGCTCGGCATCCTGGTGATCCCGATGAGCCCGGCGTCCAGCTACTTGGGTGGCGACCCCGAGCGGATCAAGGCCAACGTGGCCGAGGCCACCGGCGGCAAGTTCGACCAGAAGTTCGGCGACTACCTGCTGATGTACTCCGCGTTGGCAGGTGACGCCGAGCGCAAGACCGCACTCGACACCGCGCGCAAACTCGACCCGAAGTGGATCGACGACGGCAACAGCCGCGCGTACATGCTGGCTTGGCTGATGACAGTCAAGACTTGAGATAGCTGCGAGCGTCGAGAAATCGCGCGCGCTGCTGGTCTGACGACGAGGAGGCGACACGCTTTTCGTCGCCGATCGAGGAGGAAGACCGGCAGCCGAGAGCGCGCGATTGCGCGAGCAGCTAGCGAATAGCTGCGAGCGTCGAGAAATCGCGCGCGCTGCTGGTCTGACGACGAGGAGGCGACACGCTTTTAGTCGCCGATCGAGGAGGAAGACCGGCAGCCGAGAGCGCGCGATTGCGCGAGCAGCTAGCAAATAGCTGCGAGCGTCGAGAAATCGCGCGCGCTGCTGGTCTGACGACGAGGAGGCGACACGCTTTTAGTCGCCGATCGAGGAGGAAGACCGGCAGCCGAGAGCGCGCGATTGCGCGAGCAGCTAGCAAATAGAGCGTGCTCGGGCGGGGATCTCCCTCGGGGGGTGATTCCTGTCCGCGCATGCCTGTCGGGCGTGTCGGTGCACGCCGACAGGACGGGCAGCGGGCCCGGTCCCAGCGAACGCTGGGGCCGGGCCCGCGTCGTCGTTCCCGGCCCGTCGCTCCCCGGTCAGGCGCACCAGTTTCTTGGATCGGCACCACGTGCACGTGGTGCCGATCCAAGAAGGTGGTGCATCTGTGGTGGACGCGGCGGCTCAGCGCTCGGCGGACGCGGCGGCCGCCGTACCCGGCACGACGCCCACCCGGACCCGCATCGTGCTCGCGGTTTGCGCTGTGACGCGCAGCGTGAGACCCACCTTCGGCGTCTGTACCCCGATCTCCGGCAACTCCGCGCTCGCGAAGGTGCGGGTGTCGTCGAACAGCGGTTCGGCCCGTCCCCCGCGGACGAACGTCTGCCGACCGTCGGCGTGCAGCACCAGCGGGTCACTGGGCCGCAGCGAGAACGGTGCGTCGTAGGTCTGGATCCGGCCCCGCCACGGCACTCCCGAGCCGGTTCGGAGCGGCCGCGGCCGCGCGTCGATCGGCAGGATCCGCCCACGGCCCGGATGCAGCGAGGTGTTGTTGTCGTTGTAGGCGGTGTCCCAGTAGCTCACGAGCAATCCGTGCTGGTAAGGAAAGAACTCCACGAGCTGCGGCTTCGTCGCCGGCCAGCCGAGGTTGTACGGGCCGGACTTCAGGTAACGGTCGTAGGACAGGTCCGCCCGGTAGCTGGCCAGATAGTAGTGGGGGGTGGTGTCGACGGTCGACGCGTCGACGTTGCTGAAGCCGAGCGGGAACCACGTGTCATCCGGGCTCTCGCTGTCTTCGGTGATCAACGGCTTGCCGTCGGCGGTGAGGTCGATGTCGTCCACGAACAAGCCCGCGGCCGCCCCCGCCTTCGCTCCCTGGTTGGTGGCGTTGGTGGCGTACCGGAAGCGGAGGGCAACCTCCTGGCCGGCGTAGGCGGACAGGTCGAATTCGGCCGGTACCCATCCCTCGCTCGACCCGTCGATGCCGTTGCCCTCCCTTGGTTTGGTGATGGTGCCGGGGATCGGGCTGAATCGGAGGTCGGCGCCGGTACCGGTGCCGACTTCGACGTAGGCGTAGTCGCAGGCGACCGCGCCACAGTCCTCGATGCTGTAGTTCGCCTGGAATCGAAGCTTCACCGTCGAAGCGGCGGGAATGTCGACGAACCGGGCCAAACCGCTGGCGTAGCCGTTGCCGGTGCCACTCCACCACTGGCGTCGGCCCGACGTCGGTGTCGGCGTGACTTTCCCCGGCAGGTTGACCAGCACCGCCTGCGGTTTACCGGAGGCGTATTCGTGCGGGCCGAGGTCAACCGTCTTCGGTTGCCGCGCGTCGACGACCGTGTGGTCGAGCCAGCCGAGCGTCAGCTTGTCCCAGGCGCTGAGGTCCGCCGCCCGGGTGCCGACCCCGACGTCTCGACGGGCCTTGACCCGGCTCTGCCCCATCAGCGACCACCAGTTCACCGGGTTGTCCCTGCTGGGGTCGGTGGTGTCGTAGTGATCCGGCAGGCCGAGGTCGTGTCCGTACTCGTGCGCGAAGACCGCCATCCCGGCGTTCTCGGCCTGCATGGTGTAGTCGGCGGCCCAGATGCCCGTGGTTCCGACCTCGGTGCCGCCGATCGGGGTGGCCGGCGGCCCGGGGCCTACCTCGCCCCTTTGGAAGGCACGCCAGCGGTGGGACCAGATGGCGTCCTCCCCGAAGTACTGGTCGCCGGTGGCCTGGTCACCGCCGGCGTGCACGATCTGGAGGTGGTCGAGGTAGCCGTCGGGCTCGTTGAAGATCTTGTCGTTGTCGAGGTTGTAGCGGTCCCACACGTCGTAGCGGGCGAGCGTGGCCTGGATCTCCTGGTCGGAACGACCGGCGGCCCGCTGCTGGGCGAACCATGCGTTCATGGCGTCGCGGACCAGATACCAGGAGTTGCTGCACACCTCCGCCGCACACGGGAAGCCGTTGCTGCGGCCGTACCGGGCCTGGTTGTAACGAACGGTGACCCAGTCGCTGACCTCGCCCTCGATCGAGTACCGCCCAGACGACTGGCGCTCGTAGTAGCTCTTCAACGACTGGCTGCCACGCCCGAAATACAGGTCCTGGTAGTACTCGCGACTGAAGTCCTGACGCCAGATCGTGGTGTTGTCCAGGCGCCGGTCGGGGGCCGGGATCGTGTTCTGCCGCGGGCCGTCGAACACCGCCGGCCCCGGAATACCGGGGTTGGTGTCGGTGTCGGGGTAGCTCGCCTGCCGCTCGTCGCCGAAGTCGACCAGCAGCACGAAGACCCGGTCGCTACGCTCGCGGCCGACCTCGACGTACCGTTCCGCGCTGGGCGGTGGCTCCGGTCGTCCCTGCCGGAGGCGGCCGCGCTCGGCCTCGGCCTGGGGCGCCTCGCTGGCCCCGACTCGCACGACCTTGGAGCCGTTCCTGGTCTCCACCTCCCGCGTGCCCGCGATCACCTCTTGCAGCGCCCGGTCGCGCAGATCGCGGCGGTCGGCCTCCAGCGGGTTGGGCAGCTCGTCGGAGTACGCCTCCGCTCCGCCGATCGGGGCGAGATCGGCGCCGAGCGCTTCCTCGGTTGGGGGCGGGGTGGGGTCGGCGCCGGGCGTGACCGCGGTGGGGGGCGGCGGGGTGGGTTCGGCCGCCGCGACGCCGGCTCCCCCAGCCAGCAACACGACGACCGATCCGAGCGCCACCCATCGGATGAATCGACGGGACACAAGAACCTCTCTGCGCGTCCCGGCCTGACTCCGAGACATCGCCTCCGTAAAGATAGGGCGAATGTCGGCGAAGCGCTGGACAGCCGGAGATTTTCGTCCAGCCGATCGCCCCGGCCCCTCGGTCGGGGCGTGGCCGATGCCAGGTTCTCGGTGCTGGCGCCGTCGCGGCCCGGGTACGGTCAGACCCCGCTGTCATCGGGTGCCACGCAGCAGAGCAGGCCGACCTGCTCGCCGCATTGACCCCTCGTCTGCGGGGCGAGTGCTCTTCCGTTCCCGGCGATCGGATGTGACAGTAGCTGCATCTCATCTCGCCACTCAGCGGGAAACTCGGTAACTTCCCCGTGAACCGTTTGCCCAAGGAGCCCGCATGAGCCCGCGCACCAATCCGCGGTCGGCCGTGTGCACCGCGGTCGCCCTGCTCGGCGTGTCCGTGCTGGTGCTCGCCACCGCCCTGCCCGCGCAGGCCGAGCCGAGCGGTCCTGGACCTGTGCCGATCCCGCCCGACCTACGTGGCGCGAAGCCGGCGACGACCGGGGTCGTAGCCCCCGCCCTCCGCGCCGCCGCGGGCACCATCGCCGTCTCGGTCGCGATGTCGGAGGAACCGATCGCCGCAGCCGTGGCGGAGAACGCCGTGCCGGAGAAGCGGCTGCCGTCGCGGTCGGTGCAACGGGGCCGAACGGCCAGCGTCACCGCGCAACAGGACCGGATGATTCAACGAGCGCGAGCCCTGGGGGCGCGGGAGCTGGGCCGGGCGACCAAGGCCGCCAACGTCGTGGCGCTGCGGCTGCCCGCCACCAGCGTGACGGAGGTGGCGCAACTCCCCGGCGTGGTGTCGGTGAAGCCGGTCGGCCGCTACGAGTTACATAGCGATCCCGGCGGCTCCGGCAGCCTGGCGCAGGCGGCGAAGTACCTCCAGGCCACGTCGGTCCGCGCGGCCGGCTACGACGGCACGGGCGTCAAGATCGGCGTTCTCGACTCCGGCATCGACTTCACCCACGCCTACCTGGGCGGGCCAGGCACCAAGGCGGCGTACGAGGAGTGCTACCGGGGCGCGACCCGGACGGCGCACAACTCGGCCCCGACCGGCGCCTGTGCCGCGCTGTTCGGGCCGAACGCACCCAAGGTCAAGGGCGGCTACGACTTCGTCGGAGAGGCCTGGGGCGGCAGCACGAACGCGCCCCTGACGCCCGACCCCAACCCGATCGATGCCTGGGGGCACGGCACCCATGTCTCCGACATCGCCGCCGGCCGCGCGACCGACGGGCGTCACTCCGGCATCGCACCCGGCGCCGACGTGTACGGGATCAAGGTCTGCTCGGCGCTTTCCTCCGCCTGCAGCGGGATCGCGATCCTGCAGGGCATCGACTACGCCCTCGACCCGAACGACGACGGGGACCTCTCCGACGCGATGGACATCGTCAACCTCTCGCTCGGTGGCCCCTACGGCCAGGCGCAGGACGAGACCAGTGCGGCGCTGAACAACCTCGTCCGGGCCGGCGTCGTGGCCATCGCCTCGGCCGGCAACGACGCGGACCGGCCGTTCATCGTGGGTTCCCCATCGACCGCCCAACGGGTGATCAGTGTGGCCCAGACGGCCCTACCGGACGACGTGATCTATCCGATCAAGGTCGCCTCGCCCACGATCGTGAGCCCGCCGGCCAACCGGATTCCGTACGCGAAACTGCAGCCCTGGTCGCCCGCTCCGACGGTGGTCATCTCGGCGCCGCTGGCCCAGCCCGTCGGCCAAGAGGGTTGCACCGCGGCGGCCTTCGGCGGTTTCCCGGCCGGAGCCGTCGCCCTCGTCCGGCGCGGCACCTGTAACGCGTCGGCCAAGGCCCAGAACGCCCAGGCGGCCGGCGCCTCGGCTGTGGTGCTCTGGAACAACGTGACCGGCGACCCGCCGGAGTTCTCCTTCAGCGGTGGGCCCGCCGTCACGGTGCCGACGCTCACCATCTCCCAGGCGAACGGCGAACGACTCGCCGCCGCGGTCGTCGCCGGCGCCGTGCGGGTCAGCATCGACCCGGCGAGTTCGAGGTCGGCCCGCAACACGATGGTCGGCAGCTCCAGCCGCGGCGTCAGCATCTCCGGCCAGCGGGCCAAACCCGACATCGGCGCCCCGGGGGCGTGGTTGTCGGCCGAGGTCGGCACCGGCGCCGCTCAGACCACTTTCGGCGGCACCTCTGGTGCCGCGCCGGTGGTCACCGGAGCGGCCGCACTGGTGCTGGACCGCTACCCCGACGCGTCACCTCGGACGGTCAAGGCGCGACTTCTGAACGCCGCCGATCAGAACAACACGACCTTCGACGCCAACGCGAACCCTTACCCGACCCCGATCAGCCGGATCGGAGCCGGTGAGGTCAGGATCGGCCCAGCCGTCCAGGCCCGGACCGTCTTGAGCGCGCAGCTCGCCGGCCAGGGCAACATCGGTCTGGGTCTGCCGCGACTGACCCGACCCACCACGTACCCGGTCAAGCTCCGGCTCAGCAACACCAGCGGCGCGAAACGGGCGTACCTGATCAGATCCGATTTCCGCGACCGGGCCGACCGGCGGTCCGGAGCCGTGACGGTCAAGGCTCCGTCGGTGGTGCGGGTACCGGCGCGCAGCACACGGACCTTCACCATCTCGGTGACGATCAAACCGGGTGCACTGGCCAACTGGCCGTTCACCCATACGGCTGGGTCGACCGGCGTGGGCGCCAAGCTCAACCAGCCGGAGTTCGACGGCTACCTCCGCGCCGAATCCGCCGGAGAAACCGTGCACCTCGGCTGGACGGTGCTGCCGCACAAGTCCGCGGACGTGTCCGGGCCCGGCTCCGTCACCCTCGATCAGGGGCGTGGCTACTTGAGCTTGCGCAACGACTCACGGGTGCACGCGGGCAACGTCAACGTGTTCGGTCTCACCGGGACCAGTGCGCGGCAACCGCGACCGCTGCCGGGTCAGCCGGGGTCTCCCGGATCGAACCAGGCCGTCATCGACCTGGCCGCCGCCGGGGTGCGCGATGACCCCGTCCGGAACACCATCTCGTTCGCGATTGCGGGTCAGCAGCGCCAGACCACACCGCTGTACCCCGCCGGGTACGAGATCGACCTCGACACCGACCGAGACGGCAAAGTGGACTACGCGATCTTCCAGCAGGAGGCCGTCGGGCGCGGCAGCACCGGGGAGAGCCTGGTCTACGTGCTCAACGTCGCCACCCAGGCCGCGGGTGCGTACTACTACACCGACGCCGACTTCGGCTCCAGCACCCAGGTGCTGTCGGCACCGCTCAGCGTGCTGGGGTTGAGCCGCGGCTCGACCTTCAACTTCCAGGTGCTGGCGTACGACAACTACTTCAGCGGAGTCGTCACGGACGTGATCCGGGGCCAGACCTGGACCGTCGGCGCCGAGAAGTACGCTCTGGCGGGCAGCGTCGATTCGGTGCCGGTCGGGGCCGGTCGGACCGCCCGCTACGCACTCACCCAGGCCCCGGCCACCGTCTCGACCCAGACCGGGCTGCTGCTGCTCTACGACGACGCTCGCAGCCGGGACTCGCAGGCGGTCACCGTGACCGGCGTCGCGGCCGCGGCGGCCACGACGGGCCGGTGACCCGCGGCAGGTATCCCTACCCGACGACGACCTCGACCCGCTGGAACTCCTTGACTTCGGTGTAACCGGTCGTGGCCAAGGCCTTGCGCAGCGCCCCGACCAGGTTCATCGTGCCGTCCGGCACGGTCGAGGGCCCCAGCAGGATCTGTTCCAGCGAACCGACCACGTCGAGCCGGACCCGTTCCCCCCGGGGCAGTGTCGGGTGCCAGGCCTCTGGACCCCAGTGGAAGCCACCGCCGGGCGCCTCGACCGCCTTGGCCAGCGGTGATCCGACCATGACCGCGTCGGCACCGCAGGCGATGGCCTTGGCGACATCGCCGGAGCGGCCGACGGAGCCGTCGGCGATCACGTGCACGTACCGGCCGCCCGATTCATCCAGGTAGTCCCGGCGGGCCGCAGCCACGTCGGACACGGCGGACGCCATCGGTACAGCGACGCCGAGCACGCTCCGCGTCGTGCTCGCGGCCCCGCCCCCGAAGCCGACCAGCACGCCCGCGGCACCGGTCCGCATCAGGTGCAGCGCCGCCTGGTAAGTGGCGCAGCCGCCGACGATGACCGGCACGTCGAGGGCGTAGATGAACTGCTTGAGATTGAGCGGTTCGCTCTCCGACGACACGTGCTCCGCCGACACCGTGGTGCCGCGGATGACGAAGAAGTCCACCTGGGCGTCGACCACGGCTCCCGCGAAGGCCTGGGTGTTCTGCGGCGACAAGGCCCCGGCTGCGGGTACTCCGGCCTCCCGGATCTCCGCGATCCGCTTGCCGATCAACTCGGTCTTGATGGGTTCGGTGTAGATCCGCTGCATGTGCTGGGTGACCAGGTGCGGGTCGCTGAGACTGACCAGCTCCTCCAGCAACGGGAGCGGGTCCTCGTACCGGGTCCAGACACCCTCGAGGTTCAGCACCCCCAGGCCGCCGAGCCGGCCCACCTGGATCGCCGTGGCCGGCGACATCACCGAGTCCATCGGCGCTGCGATCAGCGGGAACGCGAAGTCGTACGCGTCGATCCGCCAGCCGAGATTGACCTCTTCCTCACCGCGGGTGCGTCGCGACGGGACGATGGCGATGTCGTCGAATGCAAAGGCTTGCTCGGCGCGCTTGCTCCGACCGATCTCGAACATGGGTCTGGGGTCCCCTCTTGGTGCGCTGGTCGCGACCGGGCCCGCACCCGGTCGCGGAATGGCTGTCAGCCGGAGTAGTTGGGTGCCTCGACCGTCATCTGGATGTCGTGGGGATGGGACTCGCGCAGCCCGGCGGACGTGATCCGGACGAACCGGCCCCGCTCGTGCAGCTGGGGCACGGTGCCGGCCCCGGTGTAGAACATCGACTGCCGCAGACCGCCGACCAACTGGTAGGCCACCGCGGCCAGCGGACCGCGGAACGGCACCTGTCCCTCGATGCCTTCCGCGATCAGGTTCGAGTCGTTGGTGACATCGCCCTGGAAGTAGCGGTCCTTGGAGTACGAGGCAGCCCGACCGCGGCTGGCCATCGCGCCGAGGGAGCCCATCCCGCGGTAGGTCTTGAACTGCTTGCCGTTGAGAAAGATCAATTCCCCGGGGCTCTCCTCGCAGCCCGCCAGCAACGAGCCGAGCATCACGGTGTCGGCGCCGGCCACCAGGGCCTTGGCTATGTCGCCGGAGTACTGCAGGCCGCCGTCGCCGATCAGCGGCACCCGGGCCTCGCGGCAGGCGCGCGCCGCATTGTGGATCGCGGTCACCTGCGGGACGCCGACACCGGCGACCACGCGGGTGGTACAGATCGAGCCGGGTCCGACCCCGACCTTGACGCCGTCGACGCCGGCTTCGACCAGGGCCTTCGCCCCCTCGTACGTCGCGACGTTGCCGGCGACGACGTCCACCTCGGCCGCAGCACGCTCGGCCTTGAGCCGGCGGACCATCTCGACCACGCCGGAGGAGTGGCCGTGGGCGGTGTCGACCACCAGCAGGTCCACGCCCTCTTCGATCAGGGCCATCGCGCGCTTCCAGGAATCGCCGAAGAAGCCCACCGCAGCGCCGACCCGGAGCCGACCCTGGGAGTCCTTGGAGGCGTCGGGGTACTGGTCGGACTTGACGAAGTCCTTGAGGGTGATGAGGCCCTGCAGGCGCCCTTGGCCGTCGACGAGCGGCAGTTTCTCGATCTTGTGCCGCGCCAGCAGCGCCATCGCGTCCGGCCCGGAGATGCCCACCGGCCCGGTGACCAGCGGCATCTTGGTCATCACGTCGCCGACCAGCCGGCTCGGGTCGCTCTCGAAGCGCATGTCACGGTTGGTGACGATGCCCAGCAGCAACCGGTCGCGGTCGACCACGGGCACGCCGGAGATCCGGTACCGACCGCACATGGCGTCGGCCTCACCGATCGTGGCGTCCGGGGAGATGGTGATCGGCTCGTCGACCATGCCCGCCTCGGAGCGTTTGACGACGTCCACCTGGTGCGCCTGGTCCTCGATCGAGAGATTGCGGTGGATGACTCCCAAGCCACCCTGCCGGGCCATCGCGACGGCCATCCGGGCCTCGGTGACGGTGTCCATCGGCGAGGAGATGAGCGGTACCCGGACCGCGATCCGCTTCGAGACCCACGATGATGTGTCCACCTCGGAGGGTGACACGTCACTGTGCGAGGGCTGCAGCAAGACATCGTCGAACGTCAGTCCGAGGGTGGCAAACGGTTGCGGGACGCCGGCCGGAGTGAGATCACCGGAGAACTGCGACACTGGCGATTCCTTTGCTCCACAACGAGAAAGCCGCAGTCTAGTGGTAACACCGGTCAGCGCGTGTCACCACTCGCACACTGGTCTCCGCCAGATCTGCCCTCCCGGCCCGCACCTGTGATGCCAGTCCCCGACGCGCAGGCGTCCCGACCACCCGTTCTCCACGTCGCTGGACTTCCGCGCGCTGGCCCCGCTGGCTCAGCTCTCCAGGGTGAAGACCACCAACGGCTCGAGGCCACCGACCGCCGGCTGGATCCGCTGTACTCGGACGACGACGCTGCCCAGCGTGAGCCGGCTGCCCACCCGGAGATCACGCTGCGTGATCTGTTCGGGCGGCGTGTCGGCCAGCGGGCGGAGACTCGGGTAGCTCCGGATCGGCGCCCGTTCGGCCGTGATCGGGCCGGTCGACTCGAGCCGGCTGGCGCCGATCTCGACGTTCCCGGTCTGCGACAACACCGGCTGCAGCGGATCCGGCACGCGCACCCCGTCCAGCTCAGCCGCCGGTGCGAGCACCAGTTCGTCGCGCTGGCGGTGCTCGAGCCGGATCATCTGGAGGAAGGCTCCACCCGCCGGGACCACCGACCCCGGGCCCAACCGCCAGCGGCTCAGCCAGCCCTCGTCGGTGGCCGTCCACTGCGAGAGTCGCACCCGACCCTCACCGTCGGTGCCGGCAAAGCCCAGCCGGGTCTGTCCATAGGTGGCGACGGTGCCCTGGGTGATCCGTCGCTCGCCCGGGACCGGGCTGGGCGTTGGTGACCCGGGGACGAGGGCGCAGCCGGCCAGCGAGAGCGTGAGCAGACCGCTGAACAGGGCCGTGGGCACCCGAAGCACGAGGCGACGCTACCCGGCGTCGGGGGCGTTCCCTGGAATTCGCTCCACAGAGTGAGCCGAGGGGTGGCGACACGCCGCCGAACCGGGTGTTGCGCGGCTTTCGTTGCGCGTATTCCAGGGCTCACGGGCCGAATCAGACGCAACAGGGCCCTCCCCAGGCGGGGAGGGCCCTGTCGAAGGTTCAGCTCAGGCGTAGCTCAGTGGCTGTGCCCGTGGCTGTGACCGGCCGTTGCCTCTTCCTCCTCCGGCTTCTCCACCACGAGGGTCTCCGTGGTGAGCAGCAGCGAGGCGATGGAGGCAGCGTTGGCGAGCGCCGACCGGGTCACCTTGACCGGGTCGATGACGCCTTGGGCGATCAAGTCGCCGTACTCGCCGGTGGCGGCGTTGTAGCCGTTGCCCGGACCGAGCTCGACGACCTTGGAGGTGATGACGTACCCCGGCTCGCCACCGTTCTCGGCGATCCAGCGCAGCGGCTCCACCACGGCCTTCTTCACGATGGCCACGCCGGTCCGCTCGTCACCGGTGAGGCCCAGTCCGTCCTTCAGCACCGCGGCTGCATGCACCAGAGCGGAACCGCCCCCGGCCACGATGCCTTCCTCGATCGCGGCGCGCGTCGCGGAGACGGCGTCCTCGATCCGGTGCTTCTTCTCCTTGAGCTCCACCTCGGTGGCGGCACCGACCTTGATCACGCAGACGCCGCCGGCCAACTTGGCCACCCGCTCCTGCAGCTTCTCGCGGTCCCAGTCGGAATCGGTCCGCTCGATCTCGGCCTGGAGTTGGGTGACCCGGGACTTGACCTCGTCACCCTCGCCGGCGCCGTCGACGATCGTGGTGTTGTCTTTCGTGACCACGATCCGGCGGGCCCGACCCAGCACCTCGAGGCCGACCTGGTCGAGCTTCAGCCCGACCTCAGGAGCGACCACCTTGGCGCCGGTGAGGATCGCGATGTCCTCGAGCATGGCCTTGCGCCGGTCACCGAAGGCCGGAGCCTTGACGGCGACCGAGGTGAAGGTGCCCCGGATCTTGTTGACCACCAGGGTCGACAGCGCCTCGCCGTCGACGTCCTCGGCCACCACGAACAGGGTGCCCGAGGCGCCGATGACCTTCTCCAACAGCGGGAGCAGGTCGGTCATCGAGGAGATCTTGCCGGAGTTGATGAGGATGTACGGGTTGTCCAGTACCGCCTCCATCCGCTCCGCGTCGGTGACGAAGTACGGCGACAGGTAGCCCTTGTCGAACTGCATGCCCTCGGTGAACTCGAGCTCGGTTCCGAAGGTCTGCGACTCGTCGACGGTGATGACACCGTCCTTGCCGACCTTGTCGAACGCCTCGGCGATCAGACCACCGATCTCGGAGTCCCGCGCCGAGATGGTCGCGACGCTCGCCATGTCCTCGGTGGTCTCCACGTCCCGGGCATCCTCGAGGAGCTTCTCCTCCACGGCCTTGACCGCGGCATCGATGCCCCGCTTCAAGGCGATCGGGTTGGCGCCGGACGCGACGGCCTTGAGGCCCTCGTGCACGAGCGCCTGGGCCAGCACCGTGGCGGTGGTGGTGCCGTCACCGGCGACGTCGTTGGTCTTGGTGGCGACCTCCTTGGCGAGCTGGGCGCCCAGGTTCTCGTACGGGTCGTCGAGCTCGACGTCCCGGGCCACGGTGACGCCGTCGTTGGTGATGGTCGGCGCACCCCACTTCTTGTCCAGCACCACGTAACGACCCTTGGGGCCGAGCGTGACCTTCACGGTGTTGGCGAGGATGTCGACCCCACGCTCCAGGGAGCGGCGGGCCTCCTCGTCGAACTGAAGGATCTTTGCCATGTAAGCGAAACTCCCTTACTTGTTGACGACGGCGAGAATGTCGCGCGCGTTCAGCAGCAGGAGCTCCTTGCCGTCGTACTTCACCTCGGTACCGCCGTACTTGCTGAAGATGACGACGTCACCCTCGGACACGTCGAGCGGCACCCGGTTCCCGTTGTCGTCGATGCGGCCCGGACCGGTGGCCAGGACCTTGCCCTCCTGCGGCTTCTCCTTCGCGGTGTCTGGAATAACCAGACCGGAAGCGGTGGTCTGCTCGCCTTCGAGCGGCTGAACGAGGATGCGATCCTCGAGCGGCTTGATCGTGACTGCCACGTTCAAACCCCTTTCACGAATTGATGAGTTGATGTCGGGTCATGACCGAGACGTCGTCGCGGGTGCCGCCTCGATCGGTTGGCACACTCACTGCGAGAGTGCCAAAACGACATTAGCACTCGCTAGATGTGAGTGCCAGCAGGTCGGCCGACGACGGAGGTCAGCGAACCCAACCGGCCGTCCTCGCCCGCAACTCATAACCCGGGTATGTCTTCTTCGTGTACGGCGAGTAGACCGCGCTCGCCACCGTGTTCGCCGCGGTGTTGATCTCCACCAACCGCGTGGGATTGGTGGTCCGGTCGTGCATGGCCAACAGGAAGCTCTGGATCTTGTTCCCGTTGGCCCCGGCCAGCTCGCGGTGGGCCGCGGTCGAGGTGTGCCCGGAGAAGATCATCTTGATGTTCGGGTTGACCTTCAACAGATTGTCGTAGAGGTACTGCGGACTGGTGGCTCCGTAGTCGGACCGCTGGTAGATCGTGCCGTTGCCCTGCATGAAGGAGTGGGTCACCACCAACACGTTGTGCTTCCGGTGCTCCCTGACCACGCGGTTGGCCCACGCGATGACGTCCTTGCGGGGCCACAGCTCCAGGTTGAGCACCATCCACTGCCGGCCGCCGGCCGAGAACGTGTGGAAGGTGTTGTCGATCTTCCTGGCCTCGAACGCCCCGGCCATCGCCGCGGTCCCCTGGTTGAGGTAGCTGTTCGCCGTCCTCGTGTCGCGGACGAGCTTCCAGGTGTTCGGCGGGTCGGCCGCGCTGCCACCGACCCCGACGGCCGCCGTGTCGTGGTTCCCGAGCGTGACCGAGTACGGGATCTGGCCGTTCAGCGTGGTCAGTGCGGCCCGGGCCCGGACGTAGTGGTCGTGGTACGGGGTGTCCCAGTCCACGACGTCGCCGGTGTGGGTGACGAACTTCAGGCCGAGCGGGCTCTTGTTCGCCACCAACCAGCCGGTGCGCTGACCGAACCGGCGATCACCGGCGGACCACACCTCAGGCTGGGTATCGGGGATGATCGCGACCGTGAACACACTCGCCGACGCCTTGCCGAGGTAGAACCGCACCCGCTCCTTGCGCCAGCCGGCCCGCACCAACGCCGCGCCCTCCGTGGCGGAGGTCACGAAACGGTGCCGACCCGACTTGTAGTAGCTGCGGACGGGGACCAGGCAGCTCGCGGACGCCGTCGAGGCGTAGAAGGCGGTGCCTTGGTCGACGTATCCGAGCTTGACCGCCCGGGCGATCTCGGCGGGATCCAGACTGTAGTGGTGGTTCTGGTTGCTGGGCCGGAAGAGCCGATGCACGGCCTTGAGCGACGGACCCGACTTCGGCGAGGCCGTCAGACTGGCCGGCCGGTTCGAGGTGTACCCCCGCGCCTGGAAGCTGAGGTATCCGGCCGCAGTCGTCGACAACGCCTGCGAGTTCACCCTCGGATTCACCTGGTCGTAGACCTTGCTCGTGAAGGCCCCGCAACTCGGCGCGGCTGTGGCGGACGGAGTCAGCACGGCGAGCGAGGCCGCGGAGAGCGTGATCACAAGTCCTCCCACCAGGCTTGATCGCCAGGCACGACGACGGGTCGGGAGAACGGGCATCAAAGCCTCCGAGCAAGCATTGGGGGGGTGCTTGTCGCGAACTCTAGAGAATTTCGGTGCCCATAACAATCAGGGTCGGTCCGCGCCCGATCCGTCCGAGGCCGGCATCCGTTCAACGACGAGGACGGTCGGACCCGCGGTCGTCCGGCCGATCACCACCGTCGCCGACGCCGGTCCGCGCAGCTTCAGTCGGCGGCGCAAGACGGCGGGATCCAGCCCGAGGCCACGGGTCTTGATCTCGAGACTGCCGATCTGATTCCGCCGCGTCCAGGCCCGCAGGGTGGCCTCGGTGTAGGGCAGCGTCTCGGCTACGGCGAAGCCGGTGGCAAACGGAGTGACCACCTGCTCGTCGCTGGTCAGGTAGCCGATCTCGGGGTGCAGGACGCAGGCCGCGAGGTCGGCGGCCAAGGTCGCGAGCCCGCCGCTGCGGACGACGGTGCCCAGGGGTTCGTACAGGAAACGCTGCGGGCTCGAAACCAGCGGCGGGGGGCGGCCGGGATCCGCCACCAGGCGGGCGTGGGACCCGGCGACCGCGTCGACGAGCTGGGCGGAGCGGCGGCCCGGCATGCTGCCGGGCCCGGCCCAGAGTCCGAGTTCGACCGTATCGCCGCGATCGCTGACCCACTCCGCTTCAACCCCCTCGGGAACGTGGCGGTGGGCCAGGCCGGGGCCGAGTTTGACGCCGGCGGCGCGGGTGCCGTCCACCAGATCGAGCACGAACGGCCAGGCCGGACTCAGGTCCTCGACCCGCCAAGACCGCCCGCGGTCGGTCCGGCGAGCGGGGTCGCAGAACACCGCCGTCCCGGGCTCAGCCAGCGTCGGCCACAGGTCCTCAGCTGTGCCGATCCGCACCTCGAAGGCGGTGACGGAACCCACCGCGGCCAGGTTTGCGCGCGCCACGTCGGCGGTCATCGGGTCCCGGTCGACGGCGATCACCTCGAGTCCGGCCCGCAAAAAGGCCATCGCGTCAGCACCGATGCCGCAGCCGAGATCGACGACTCGACGCGCCCCCGCGGCACGCAGCCGAGCCGCGTGGTGGTCGGCCACCGCGGGCCGGGTCGCCTGCTCGAGCCCGACCCGGGTGAAGAACAGACCGCCCGCCGAGTCGCCGAACTTCGCCACCGCCCGGCGGCGGAGCAGCACCTGGGTGACGGCCGCGGCGGCAAGGTCGGGATCGAACTGCCGGCGCAACTGCACCGAGGCGGCGAGCGATTCCGGATCGGTCTCGGCGGCCGCGGCGGCCAGGGCATCCTCGGTCAATCCGAGCGGGAGTAGTGATGGCACGGACTCAGAGCAGGATCCGGGAGACGGGCAGCCCCGAGTCCGCGCCGACGTCGAGCGCGGACGGCCGCCCGCCCGCGCTGACGACCGCCGCACCGAGGGCGGCGATCATGGCCCCGTTGTCGGTGCAGAGGGCCGGTCGCGGCGTGCGCAGGGCGATCCCGTTCGCCGCCGCCCGCTCGGCCAGCAGTTCGCGCAGCCGTCGGTTGGCGGCGACCCCGCCACCGATCAGCAGATCCGTGGCGCCCGTCGCGGCGCAGGCCGCCAGCGCCTTGGTGGTCAAGACGTCGCACACCGCCTCCTGGAAGCTGGCGGCGACGTCGGGGACGGGGACCGGTTCGCCGTTCAGCTCCGCGGTCTCCACCCAGCGCGCCACCGCGGTCTTCAGCCCCGAGAACGAAAAGTCGAAGCGGTGCCGGAGCAGATCCTTGCTGGTGCTGAGACCGCGCGGGAACCGGATCGCGGCCGGGTCGCCGTCGGCGGCGGTCCGGTCGATGTGCGGCCCACCGGGGTACGGGAGGCCGAGTAACCGGGCCACCTTGTCGTACGCCTCGCCCGCGGCGTCGTCGATCGTGCCGCCGAGTTCGGAGATGTCGGTGGCGACGTCGGTGATCTGCAACAGCGAGGTATGGCCGCCGGAGACCAGCAAGGCGACGCACGGCTGGGGCAACGGGCCGTGTTCGAGCAGATCGACGGCGACGTGGCCGGCGAGGTGGTTGACGGCGTACAGGGGCTTGTCGAGGGCGAGGGCCATCGCCTTGGCCGCCGCGAGGCCGACGACGAGCGCCCCCATCAGACCCGGTCCGGCAGTCACCGCGACCGCGTCGACCTCGGTCAGGTCGATGTCCGCGGTCGCGCAGGCCCGCTGCAGGGTCGGCAACATCGCCTCCAGGTGGGCGCGACTCGCCACCTCCGGCACCACGCCGCCGAACCGGACGTGCTCCGCGACGCTGCTCGCCACCTCGTTGGCCAGCAGCGTGTCGCCGCGGACGATCCCGACCCCGGTTTCGTCGCAGGAGGATTCGATGCCCAGGACCAGCGGGCCGCTCATGAGCCGCGCCTGTCGCAGATGCACCACTTCTGCATACGCACCCCGTGCACGGGGTGCGTATGCAAGAAAGGGGTGCATCTGGGGCCCCCCCCTCACGGTCGGACCCAGCTCAACAGGTCCCAGAACTTGAGGATCAGGGCGTGCCGGCCGGGGCCGTAGTAGTTCTCCCGCGCGGCGAGTTGCTCGAACCCGAGCTGCTGGTAGAGGGCGATGGCCGGGTCGTTGCCGAAGTCGACCTCGAGCAGTACCGAGCGCGCGCCGCTGTGCCGGACCGCCTCCAACCCGGCGTAGACGAGTTCGGTCGCGACCCGGGTTCGGCGATGGGCGGGCGCCACGACCAGCCGGTGCAGGTCGGCGGTGTGCGCGACCGTCTGCAGCGCGATCACCCCGACCGGGACATGCCGGCGAGCGATCAGGACGGTCCGGCCGTCGCCGGCGAGCTCACCGTTCCAGCTGCGTTCGCTCCACTGCTCCAAGGGGCCGAAGCCCGACCGCTCGAGGGCGAGGATTGCCGGCAGATCGGCGTACCGGGCGGGCAGGACGCTGGTCCGGCGGGCCTCAGCCACGGCGACCACCCTGGTCCACACCTCGGCGAAGCGTCGGCCGGGTCAGGACCGACTTGCGACGGATCGTCTCCGCGGCGTCGGGCCGACGCAGATACAGAGGCCGGGTACCGGCGTCGGGCAGCTCCCAGCCGTGGGCGGCCAGCGTCCCGGGATCGAGCGAGCGCGGGCCGTCGACGGCGTCGAACAGGTCTGGATAGAGCGGTACGGCCGGCCCGATCACCGGTCGGTGCGGCACGTCGGTCGGCGCCGATACGTGCGGTCCGTCGATCCGGTGGGAGTCTCGGTCGTACAGCGCCCAGTAGACCTCCCGGCGGCGGGCGTCGGCGGCGACCACGAAGTCGAGGTCGCTGCGATGATCGGCGGCGATCACGTCGAGGCTGCAGACCCCGCGGAGTTCGGCCCGGGTGAGGTCGGCCAGCAGCCGCGCGGTGACGATGCCGACCCGCAGTCCGGTGAACGGTCCGGGCCCCAGTCCGACGACGATCCGCTCCAGGTCGGCGAGCCGTACGCCCGCGTCACCGCACACCCGGCCGATCAGCGGCGTCAATTGCTCGACGTGGGCCCGCGGATCGGCGACCACGGCGCGGGCCAGCACCGTCTCGCCGCGGGCCACGCCGACGCTGACGAGGGAGGCGGTGTCGATCCCGAGAACCAGCGGCGAGTCAGCCATCGGTGGTCGTCCGCACGTCGTTCAGCCCGGACCGTTCGGCGGCGCCCCAGCGGGCCCCGATCCCACGGAGCAGCACCATCCGGACGTCGTCGGCGGCTGGCTGGTGCGGCGACGAGGTGCGCCGGATATCGATCTCCAGCCGGGAGTCGGCGAGGTGTTCGGCGAGGCCGGTCCCCCACTCGACCACGGTCACGGCCCCGGTTCGGAGTCGGCCGCGGAGTCCTCCAGCTCCAGGTCGTCGAGTTCCTCGGCGTGGGCGAGCCGGTAGGCGTCGACATGCACGAGCGACGGGCCGCCGCTGCTCGAGTGATGCACCCGGGACAGCACGAAGGTCGGCGAGATCACCCGGCCCTCGGCGCCGAGTCCCGCTCCGATGCCCTGGGTCAGCGTGGTCTTGCCGGCCCCGAGGTCGCCGGCGGCGATCACGAGGTCGCCGGCCCGGAGGTGGCGGGCCAGTCGCCTCCCGACCGTACGCATCGCGTCCGCGCTGGGCACCTCGATCGCGATCGGCAGGGCACGGCCCAGGACGACGCCGTGGTCGGCAAGCCGAAGCACCTCGTACCCGCGGTGTCGCCAGAACGTGATCAGCTCGCCGAACTCCTCGCGGGCGAACAGTTCCACCGCGGCGAAACCGAGCTCGGCCGCATAGTCCTGGGCGAGAGCGACCATCGTCGAGGCGATCCCGTGCCGCTGGAAGTCGGGATGGACCGAGACCCGGGTGAAGCTGGCCAGGCCGGGTCCGGAGGCGGTGATCATGAGGGAGCCGGCGGGCCGGCCGCCGACCTCCGCATAGATCCCGCCGCCGCGGGCAAGCGTCGCCCGCACGATGTCCGGCGTCTCCTGGCCCGCGGTCGACGGCGGATCGAGGCGAGGGCGGGCCCCGAACGCCGCGTGGATCACCTCGACCATGCCGGGCGCGTCGGCGGCGGACGCCACCGACACCGACGAGATCGGGGACCGAGATGTTCACCGACGAAACGTTACCGACGGGGGCGGCGCCCAGCGGATCCGCTGGGACGATCGAACCGACCGCCGTTCGAACCTCTGCGACCCTGAGTGGGACGACGCCGCGACTCCCGGGCCGGAGGCGCGACGAGCTTGTCGAACTCGGACTGGGACACCGCGACTCCGTGGGCGTACGCGATCCGGTGGCGCGCTCCAGTCGCGCGTCGCCGGGTTCGGCGTTGCGCGGCTCGGCCTTGACGCCGGCCTGCTGGGTGAGCCGACTGACCTCGCGGCGCTGGTGCGGCAGGGCCAGGGTCACGACGACCCCGGTCTCACCGGCGCGAGCGGTCCGACCGGCCCGGTGCAGGTAGTCCTTCGGACCGGCGGGCGGATCGACCTGGAGCACCAGCCCGACCTCGTCGACGTGGATGCCGCGGGCGGCGACGTCGGTGGCGACGAGGACGGGCAGCCGGCCGTCCTTGAAGGCGGCCAGGATCCGCGCCCGGGCGCCCTGGGTCAGGCCGCCGTGCAGCGCGCCGGCGAGCACGCCCGCTGCGCGCAGCTGCTCGGCCACTCGATCCGCGCCCCGCTGGGTGCGGACGAAGACGACCGTCCGGCCGTCGCGGCCGGCGATCTCCGCGGTCAGCAGGGCCTTGTCGGCGGGTCGGACGAGGAGCACGTGGTGTTCCATCGAGCCGATGCTCGCCTGGCTCGGATCGACCTCGTGGGTGACCGGGTCGCTCAGGTAGCGGCGCACGAGTTTGTCGACCGCCCCGTCGAGGGTGGCGGAGAACAGCATCCGCTGCCCGCCCGCCGGGACGGTGTCGAGGATCTGGGTGACGGCCGGCATGAAGCCGAGGTCGGCCATGTGGTCGGCCTCGTCCAGCACGACGATCTCGACCCGGGTGAGGTCGGCCGCGCCCTGATCCATCAGGTCGATCAGCCGGCCCGGGGTGGCCACGACGATGTCGACGCCGCGCTCGAACGCCTTGAGCTGCGGGCCGTACGCCATCCCGCCGGCGACCAGAGCGAGGCTCAGGCCCTGGGTGCGGGCCAGCGGGGCCAGCACGTCGGCGACCTGGAGCGCGAGCTCACGGGTCGGCACCAGGACGAGGCGCGCGGGCGCAGCCCGACGGGGCGACCGAGCCGGCCAGGGTCGTGATCATCGGCAGCCCGAAGCCGAGCGTCTTGCCCGATCCCGTCCGCCCACGGCCGAGGACGTCCCGGCCGGCCAGCGCGTCGGGAATCGTGGCGGACTGGATCGGGAACGGGCTGGTGATGCCGGCTGGCAGCGAGCGCGGAGACCAGACCCTTAGGCAGGCCGAGGTCGGCGAAGCCACCGGCGAACGTCGCCGCCGAGCGACCGCGACGGGTGCCTCCGGAGCCTGCCAGCTCATCTGGTCGGCGTCGCCGGCCCGGTCGTCACGGGTGCGGTCGTCACGGGTGCGGTCGTCACGGGTGCGGTCGTCACGGGTGCGGTCAGTGCGACGCGGTTGGTCCGCGGGGCGGTCGATGCGCGGGCGGTCGGTCCGGCGACCACTCGGTACGCCGATCATTCCGGGTCCGGTCGGTCCGCTCGGGGCGGTCGGTCCGCTCGGGGCGCTCAGTCCGCTCGAAGCGGTCGCTCGTCCGCGGACGGTCGGCCCGATCGAACCGGTCGGCGGTACGCGGACGGTCGTCGCGCTCGGGCGCGACGTGCCCACGACCGGAGCTGCGGCGCGGCGGTCGGCCCTGTTCGCGGCGTTCGGCGGCGCTCCAGCGCTGCTTGGGGATCCGTCGGACTTATGTTCTTGGCTGGGGCGTTCTTGGTGGTCTTGGTTCGGGCGCGCACAGGCGTACCCGACGTCTTGCTGGACATCGCGTTCTCACTTCTGGCCCGTAGGTGGGCGCTCATCAGGCACGTCAACGGCCTGGAATTCGCGAAACCAGGGGAGACGAGCCTCAGTGCCAACTGTGGCACCGGGTGGTCCGAGACGACAGGTCGCCGACGCGGAGACATCGATTCTATCAGTTTGCAGCCGTCCTCCCGACCACGCGGAACCCTCAGCGACGTCGGCACCACCTCTTGGATCGGCACCACGTGCACGTGGTGCCGATCCAAGAAGGTGGTGCATCTGTTGGGGCCTACCGGCTCAGGGCAGCCCGGCGCGGACCCGGGCGAGCAGGTTGTCCAGCACCTCGTTGAAGGCGCCGTGGTGCTCGATGATGCCCATGTGCCCGCACTCGGCCAGTCGGCGTACGTCGGCGTCCGGCAGCACCTCGATGATCCGGTCGGTGTGGTGGACCGGGGTGATCACGTCGTCCTCGCCCCCGATCACGGCGGTCTCGACCCGGCGCAGCACGTCGAAGGCTGCGTACTCGTCCAGCTCGGCGAACGCCGGATAGAAGTCGGCCAAGACGTCCAGCGGCGTCTGACCGAGCATCTGGATCATGAACTCGACGTAGCTGGGCGGGACGTCGGAGCCGAACGATCCCCGCTTGGTCACCACGAAACCCAGGTCGGAGCCGGCGCTGCGGGCCTGTTGCACGACCTCCGGGATCCGGTTCAGCGCCGCCATGATCGGCTGCGCGATCCGGGAGAACGCCCGGCCCGGCAGCCCGCGGATCGGCGAGTGATCGGCCATCTCCCCGGCCGCGGTGGAGAACAGCGCCGACGCCCCGGATCCGGGTGCCGAACAGCTCGGGGTGGGTCGAGGCGAGATGCATGATCGTCATGCCGCCCATCGAGTGCCCGACCAGCACCACCGGGCCGTCCGCCGGCCACCTCGTCCAGCACCTGCCGCAGGTCCTCCGACAGCAGCCCGATCCGGCAGCGCTCGGGCGCCGACCGGCCGGAGCGGCCGTGCGAGCGCTGGTCGTAGAGCACCTGCCGGACCCGGCCGCGGAAGTGCTTGCGCTGGAAGTGCCAGCAGTCCAGGCTCAGCGCGTAGCCGTGGACCAGGACCAAGGTCAGACGGTCCCGGCGGCTGCCTCCCCCGTGACCTCGTCCACCTCGGTGTGCAGCACCACCCCGTCCGGGGTGGTGACGAGCGGACCGTCGGAGCGCAGCGCGAAGAACTGCTCGGCGTCCTCCTCCGCCGGCGGAGCCGCTTGGAGACGATCCGGCGCTCCAGCTCGAGCCCGAGCGGCGACCCCGCCGGCGGCGAGGGCGGCGACGCTGGCCACCAGACCGAGACCCTGGTCGCTGCTGCTCCGCGCCGGCATCAGCACGGACCGCGTCCGGCTCGACGAAGACCCGCGGCACCCGGGCACCCGATGCCGGTGACGATCTCGTAGCCGATGGTGCTCGCCCAGGCGGCCCAGTCGGCCGCGGTCGGTTCGCCGTCGTCGCCGGGCCCGAACATGATCACCTCCGTCGCCGACCTCGGCCGCATCCGGCCGCACGAGCTCGACCACGAACTGGTCCATGCAGATCCGGCCGCGGATCGGCACCCGCCGTCCCGCCATCGCCACCTCGGCCAGATTGCCGGCGCTGCCGCGGGATGCCGTCGGCGTAGCCGAGCGGCACCAGGCCGAGCCGGGTCGGTCCTCGGCGTGCCAGGTCCACCCGTACGAGACGCCGGTGCCGGCGGTCGATCCCCTTGACGTTCGACGAGCTGGGCCCGCAGCCGCATCACCGGCGCAGCGTGCACCCCGGCGGCGGCGATCACGCCGGGGCCGGGATCGATCCCGTACGCCGCGATGCCGATCCGCACCAGGTCCAGCTGGGCCTCCGGCAGCAACAAGGCCGCCGCGGAGTTGGCCAGGTGGCGCAGCTCGGGTCGTAGCCCGGCGTCGCGCGGCGACCTCGCTCGGCCGCCTCGAAGGCCGCCTGCTGCTCGGGCACCGACGGGCGCCCGGCTCGTCCGCCGAGGCCAGGTGCGACCAGATCCCGACGACCTCGATGCCGCCGGCCTGCTCGGCCTCGGCCGCGCGCCGCGCACAGACTGCGGCCAGGTCTCGCGCCGTGGCCCCGTTGCGGGACAGCCCGGTGTCGACCTTGAGGTGCACCCGGGCGGTGCCGTTCCGCTGGTGCCCGCCGCCATCACGAGCCGCGAGATCTGCTCGGTCGAGTGGGCGGCGACGTCGACGTCCGGCCGCGACCAGCGGGCGCCAGATCGGTCGTCCGGCCCGTACAGCCAGGCAAGCAGCCGGCCCTCGATCCCCGGCCGCCCGCAGGGCCAGCGCCTCGTCGGGGGTGGCCACCCCGAGCCAGTCGGCGCCGGCCGCGCGGGCGGTCGCTGGCGCACCGGATCAGCCCGTGCCCGTACGCGTCCGCCTTGACCACCACCATCAGCTGCGAGCGTCCGACGAGGTCCCGGAAGTGCCGCGATGTTGGCCGCGAAGCGCGCCGAGGTCGATCTCGGCGGACGCCGTCCGGGGGTCGATGGCCGGACTCACGCGGCTCACCCGCCGACCGGAGCTCCGCCGATCAGCGTCGGCGCAGCGCCGGACCAGCTCGTGCGGCGGCAGCGGGCCGGGATGCGTCGGCCGGCCGCCATCGCCTGGACCGAGGCGCCGAGCACCGCCGGCTTCGCGCGCCGACAGCCCGCCGCCAGCAGCGCGGCGCACAGCCCGCCGAGGACGTCGCCCGAGCCGGCCTGACCGGTCCAGGCGGGTCCCGGCACGGCCACATCGACCGTCTCGCCGCCCGGCGTCGCCACCAGTTGGGTGGCGCCCTTGAGCAGCACCGTGGCCCCGGTCCGGTCGGCGGCCGTCCGCGACCGCGCCGACCGGATCGGCGGTCACCTCGGCCCGTTCGCGGCCCAGCAGCCGGGCCAGCTCGCCCGGCGTGCGGGGTCAGCAGCACGTGCTCGGGCAGCGACCTCGGCAGGTAGCCGAGCCCGTCGGCGTCGAGGACGACCGGCAGCCCGGTGGACCACCGCGTCCGCCACCCGGCGCCGGCCGTCGGGCTGGTCACCCCAGCCCGAGCCGACCAGCCAGGACTGCACCCGGCCGCTCGGCGTAAGACCACGTTCGGCAGCCGCTCCAGCAGCACCGGCCGGGCGGCGTCCGGTCCGAGGAAGCGGACCATGCCGGCGCCGCCGTACACCGCACCGAAGACCGACATCACCGCCGCGCCCGGGTAGCTCTCCGAGCCGGTGTCGACCCCGACCACCCCGCGGGAGTACTTGTCCGCGGTCGGCCCGGGCACCGGCCAGGCCGTCGCGACGTCGGCGGCCTCCCAGGCCGCTACACCGGGGTTGCGTTCGCCGGGTCGAGCCCGATGTCGACCAGCGCCGACAGTCCCGCACCGGAGCGCGCCGGCTCGAGCAGGTGACAGGGCTTGAGGGTGCCGAACGTGACGGTCCGGGTCGCGCCGATCGACGCCGCCGGGACCGCACCGGTGTCGGTCTCCACCCCGGAGGGCAGATCGACCGCCACGACCCCGGGCCCTCGGACGAGCATCGAGGGCCGCCAGTTGGTCAGCCAGCACCGCCAGATCCTCCGGCAACCCCGCCCGGCCGCCGATGCCGAGCACGCCGTCGACCACGACGTCAGCCGACCGCAGCGCCGAGTCGTCCAGGTCGCTCAGCGCTCCGATCCGGCCGCCGGCTGCGAGCAGCGCGGCGAGGCCGGCGGCGTGCGGTTCGCCGAGCGCGCGGACGGCCCGGACCCGACAACCGCGCCGCGCCAGCCGGGCCCCGGCGAACAGCGCGTCGCCACCGTTGTTGCCCGGCCCGACCAAGATCAGCACCCGCGCCCGTAGACGTGATCGCGGGTCTCGGGAGGAGCCGGGCCACGGGCCGGCCAAGCCGTGCGCCGCCCGCTGCATCAGCGCGTCGTCACCGACCACGGCCATGCAGTCGGCCTCCAGCCGGCGGGTCTCAGCCACCGAGTACGCGTACCGCATCAGCCCTCGCAGACCACCATGGCCGAGGCGATGCCGGCGTCGTGGGAGAGCGACACGTGGATGTGCTCGACCCGCAGCGCCGCCGCCCGCGCGGCGACCGTACCGGTCACCTCGAACGACGGCTTGCCGTCGGCGTCGGTCGACGATCTCGGCGTCCTGCCACGACATCCCGCTCGGCGCCCCGAGTGCCTTCGCCAGCGCCTCCTTGGCGGCGAAGCGGGCGGCCTGGGACGCCACCGAGCGCTCGGCCTCGGCGGCGGTGAACAGCCGCTGCACCAGCCCGGGATGGCGCTCGAGCGACTCGGCGAAGCGCCGCACGTCGCACACGTCGATGCCCACTCCCACGATCAAGGCAAGCCCCTGCTGATCACTCGACGGTGACGGACTTCGCCAGGTTCCGCGGCTGGTCGACGTCGTGGCCCTTGCGGGTGGCCAGCTCGCAGGCGAACACCTGCAGGGGCACGGTCGCCACCAGTGGCTGCAGCAGCGTGGACACCTTCGGCAGCGTGATCAATACGTCGGCGTACGGACGGACCTCGTCCGCGCCCTCCTCGGCCAGCACGATGGTCCGCGCCCCCCGGGCCCTGATCTCGGCGATGTTGGACAGCACCTTGTCGTGCAGCTGATCCCGGCCGCGGGGGGGCATGATCACGAAGACCGGCAGGCTGTCCTCGATCAGGGCGATCGGGCCGTGCTTGAGCTCCCCGCCGGCGAATCCCTCGGCGTGGATGTAGGCGAGTTCCTTCAGCTTCAGGGCGCCCTCCAGCGCCACCGGATAGCCGACGTGCCGGCCGAGGAACAGCACCACCCGTTCGTCGGCGAAGTCGGCGGCCAGCTTGAGCACGGCGTCCATGTCGTCCAGCAGCCGGCTGATCGCGGCGGGCACGCTCTGCAGTTCCTTCACCACGGCGCTGATCTCGTCACCGAATTTGGTGCCGCGGACCTGGGCCAGGTAAAGGCCCAGCAGGTAGCAGGCCACCAGCTGGGTGAGGAACCCCTTGGTCGAGGCGACCCCGATCTCCGGTCCGGCGTGGGTGTAGATCACCGCGTCGGACTCCCGCGGGATGGTCGAACCGTTGGTGTTGCAGATGGCGAGCACCCGCGCCTTCTGCTCCCGCGCGTGCCGGATCGCCATCAACGTGTCTGCCGTCTCGCCCGACTGGGAGATGGACACCACCAGGGTCGTCGGTCCGACGATCGGGTCCCGGTAGCGGAACTCGCTCGCCAGCTCCACCTCGCACGGCACCCGGGTCCAGTGCTCGATGGCGTACTTGGCGACCATGCCCGCGTAGAAGGACGTGCCGCACGCGATCACGATGATCTTGTCGATGCTGCGGAGCTCCGTCTCGGTGATTCGGATCTCGTCGAGTCGCAGCCGGCCGGCCTCGTCGTGTCGGCCCAAGCAGCGTGTCGGCCACCGCCTTGGGCTGCTCGTAGATCTCCTTGCGCATGAACCAGTCGAAACCGCCCTTCTCGGCGGCCGACAGGTCCCAGTCCACGTGGTACGGCCGCACCTCGGCCTCCCCGCCGTCGAAGTCGGTGACGGTCACCGAGTCCCGGGTGATCTGCACCACCTGGTCCTGGCCGAGTTCGATCGCCTCGCGGGTGTGCTCGATGAACGCGGCGACGTCGGAGGCGAGAAAGTTCTCCCCTTCCCCCACGCCCACCACGAGGGGGGAGTTCCGGCGGGCGGCGACCACCGAGTCGGGATCGTGGGCGTCGATCGCGACGAGGGTGAAGGCGCCCTCGAGCCGGCGGCAGACGGTACGCATCGCGGTCGCGAGGTCGGCCCCGTCCTGCACCTGCGCTCCCAGCAGGTGGGCGACGATCTCGGTATCGGTGTCGGAGAGGATCGCGACCCCCTCGGCCTCGAGTTCGGCGCGCAGCGCCCGATAGTTCTCGATGATCCCGTTGTGGACCAGGGCGACCCGGCCGTCGGCCGAGCGGTGCGGGATGGGCGTTGCGGTCGGTGGGCGCGCCGTGGGTGGCCCAGCGGGTGTGGCCGAGGCCGAGATTCGCGGCCGGCAGCGGCTCGTCGCTCAGCACCTTCTCCAGGTTGGCCAGCTTGCCGGCCTTCTTGGCGATCGCGAGGCTGACGTCGGCCGAGTCGGCCGGTCGGCCGGCACCACGGCGACGCCCGCGGAGTCGTACCCCCGGTACTCGAGCCGCCGAAGACCGTTCACGACGACCTCGACCGCAGCCCGGGGACCGACGTAACCGACGATTCCACACATGGCCGCCACCCTACTTCGTCGGGTCGGGCCGAACCCTCCATGACATTGACCCATTACATTGACGCCCATGCCGCAGGGTTCGCAGCTCGCCGAGCCGTACGTCGAGCGCCGCCGGGAGGACTGGGCGGCTCTGGCCTCCTCGACGCCCCTGACGCTCGACATGGAGACCCTGGAGCGGTTGCGCGGCCTCTCCGACCCGACGAGCCTCACCGACGTCCGCGAGGTGTACCTCCCGCTCACCCGGTTGCTCAGTCGCTACGTCTACTTCACCAGCGAGCTGCACGCCTCCACCGACTCGTTCCTGCAGATCTCGACCGGCCGGACGCCGTTCGTGATCGGGATCGCGGGTTCCGTCGCGGTCGGCAAGTCCACCGTCGCCCGATTGCTGCGCGAACTGGTCGCGACCTGGCCCGAGCAGCCGCGGGTCTCGCTGGTCACGACCGACGGGTTCCTGCTGCCGAACGCCGAACTCGCCCGTCGTGGGCTGATGCACCGCAAGGGATTCCCCGAGTCGTACGACCGGGCCGCCCTGCTGCGGTTCGTGATGGACCTGAAGTCGGGCATGCCGCGAGGTCACCGCGCCGGTCTACAGCCACCTGAGCTACGACATCGTGCCCGGTGAGCGCATCGCGGTGAGCGACCCGGACATCTTGATCATCGAGGGGCTGAACGTGCTGCAGCCCGCCCGGCCCCGCGCCGACGGCACCACCGGCCTCGCGGTCAGCGACTTCTTCGACTTCTCGGTGTACGTCGACGCCGACCCGGCCGACATCCGGCGCTGGTACGTCCACCGCTTCCAGTCGCTCCGCGAGACCGCGTTCCGCGACCCGCGGTCCTACTTCACCCGGTACGCCGATCTCGACCCCCGACGCCGCCGTGCAGCAGGCCGAGACGCTGTGGGACACGATCAACGGGCCGAATCTGGCCACCAACATCCTCCCCACCCGCGGCCGCGCCACCGCGATCCTGCGCAAGGACCCCGACCACCGCGTGGAGTGGGTCCGGATCCGCAAAGTTTGATCAGACGATCAGCAGTCACCGTCGAACAACGTGCAGCGAAATGCCGGGAGTACCCGGCTTCACGCCACCCGATGTTTGTCCGCAAACCTCCGGATCCGCTCCAGTCAGCGGCGTCGTCGCGGATCCTCCGGTTCGCTCGAGGTTTCGAGGGTCCGCCGGAACTTCCGAAAACGAGTTGTATCAGCGTCGCGGGGTGGTGCTCCTAACCCTCGAGTCCGCTCACCCGCGACACGGTTGGTTGCGCAGCCGGTCGAGGCGATGCGGAGCGGATTCGCGCAACGCAAGCCGCGTGCGGGTCGCGAAACTTCCAGGGGGAGGTTCGCGACTCGTCACGGGGGACCGGAATGGGGATTCCGGAGCGCGGCAACTCGGGGGAGCAGTTCGGGGGAACCAACTCGGGGAACATTCGGGGGACGTCGGAGCCGGTCACGTGCAGTGGGTGACCGGTTTTCGACGTGTCCGGACCTTCCACTCCCCGTCCACCGGCCCGCGGTTTCTCCACCAAACACGACTTCCGCAGGGCCGGCACCCGCATTTCTCCACCGAACGCGACTTCCGCAGCCCCAGCCTGCACGTTTCTCCACCGAACGCGACTTCCGCAGGCACAACTGCCCATCCCGTACGGCGCTGCGGCCCGGACGGTGCGCCAGCCGCGATTAACCTGCCGGGCATGAGCTCTAGTTACTCGTCCCCGCCGTCCCCGCCGTCGGGTCCGACGCCACTGCCGTCGGCGGCGCAGGCCCTGCGGATCACCGCCGGCACCGCAGTCAAGATCGGCTTCTTCGGGGCGCTCGGCGCCACGTTGTTCTCTTTGGTCCTGTCGGTCGTGATCGGCCTCGTGTTGTTCGTGCTGGCCCTGCTCGGGGTCGGCATCGCCAGCCTGATTCCTCAGCTGCGGTGAGTTCGGACCCTCGCCGACTCAGTGGGCGAGTGAGGACTTGACGACCGCGGCGAGGCGCTGCGCGACGTCGTCGGCCTGGTCCAGGGTGGTCGCCTCGACCATCACCCGCACCAGCGACTCCGTACCGGACGGGCGGAGCAGTACCCGGCCGTTCGACCCAGTTCGTCGGCCGCCGCCGCCACCGCCTCGGCCAGCGCCGGATCGGTCTCGGCACGGGACTTGTCCACTCCCGGGACATTGAGGAGAACCTGCGGCAGCCGGGTCATCACCGCCGCCAGCTCGGCCAGCGATGCGCCAGTCTCGGCCAGTCGATTCATCAGATGCAGTCCGGTCAGCACCCCGTCCCCGGTCGACGCGTGGTCCAGCAGCACCACGTGACCGGACTGCTCACCACCCAAGGAGAAGTTCTCGGCCCGCATCGACTCGAGCACGTACCGGTCGCCGACCTTGGTCTGGCGGACGGCGATCCCGGCGGCACCCATCGCCTGCAGGAAGCCGAGATTGCTCATCACGGTGGCTACCACCGTGTCGCGGCGGAGCCGGCCCGACTCCTTCATGGCCAGCGCGATCACGGCCAGGATCTGATCACCGTCGACGACCCGGCCCGAGGCGTCGACCGCCAGACAGCGGTCGGCGTCCCCGTCCAGCGCGATCCCGAGGTCGGCCCCGTGCTCGATGACGGCGGCGCGCAGGTCGTCCATGTGCGTGGAGCCGCAGTTCTCGTTGATGTTCAGGCCGTCAGGCTCGGCGTGGATGCGGATCACCTTCGCGCCCTGGACCTCGAAGGCCGCAGGGCCGGTCAGGTGTGCCGCACCGTTGGCGCAGTCGACCACGACCGTGATGCCTTCGAGGCTGACCGGCCGATCCAGACTGGCAACCAGATGAGCGACGTAGACTTTCGATCAAGGTGTGGTCGTCCCGGACCCGGCCCACCCCCGCTCCGGTGGGCCGCTGCCAACGCTCGCCCATCCGGGCCTCGATGGCGTCCTCGACCGCGTCGTCCAACTTCGCGCCGCCGCCGGCGAAGAACTTGATCCCGTTGTCGGGCATCGGATTGTGGCTGGCGGAGAGCATGACGCCCAGGTCGGCACCGGTGTGGGCGGTGAGAAAGGCCACCCCGGGCGTCGGGATGACGCCGAGCCGGACCACGTCGACGCCGGCACTGGCCAAACCGGCCACGACCGCGGCCTCCAGGAACTCACCGGACGCGCGTGGGTCTCGGCCGACGACGGCGAACGGCCGGTGCGCGGCGAACTCACCCGATTCGCCGAGTACGTGCGCGGCCGCCACCGAGAGGTCCAGCGCCACCTCGGCCGTGAGGACCCCGTTGGCCACACCACGAACACCGTCGGTGCCGAACAGGCGCCCCACCTGGCTCGAACCTTGGCCCGCGGGGATCAGCGTTTGCTGTACTGGGGAGCCTTGCGGGCCTTCTTCAGGCCGGCCTTCTTCCGTTCCTTGATCCGCGAGTCTCGGGTCAGCATGCCGGCCTTCTTCAGCGCCGGGCGGCTGGCCTCGGCGTCGACGGAGTTGAGCGCGCGAGCCACGCCCAGCCGCAACGCGCCGGCCTGCCCCGTGACGCCGCCGCCATGGATGCGGGCGATCACGTCGTACGAACCGTCGACCGCCGCCGCGACGAAGGGCTCGGAGGCGATCTGCTGGTGCACCTTGTTCGGGAAGTACCCGTCGAGGGTGCGCCCGTTGATGGACCACTGGCCGCTGCCGGGCACGATCCGCACGCGGGCGATGGCCTCCTTGCGACGCCCGGTCGCACCGGCCGCCGCGATCACGGCGGGCCGGCTGCTCGGGCCGGATCCGGCCGCCGAGGCTTCGGATCGGTAGGCGATCTCGCGGTCACCCTCGGTGAACGGGGTGGCCTCGTCGACGACGGTTTCGCTGGGCGCTTGTGACACTGCGGCAATCCTGATTCTCGAGCGGAAACTACTGGGCGATCTGGGTGATCTCGTACGGCTGCGGCTGCTGCGCGCTGTGTGGGTGCTCCGGGCCGGCGTACACCTTGAGCTTCTTGATGGTCTGCCGACTCAACTTGTTCTTCGGCAGCATCCCCCACACCGCGAGTTCCACGACCTTGCGCGGATCGGTGTCGAGCAGCTCGCCGGCCGAGACGGACTTGAGGCCACCCGGACGACCGGAGTGCCGGTGGTACATCTTGTCCTCGCGCTTGGAACCGCCGAGGGCGATCTTGGACGCGTTCACGACGATCACGAAGTCACCGCCGTCGACGTGCGGGGCGTAGGTCGGCTTGTGCTTGCCGCGCAACAGGGTCGCCGCGGTCACCGCCAGCCGACCGAGCACGACGTCGTCGGCATCGATGACATGCCAGGCACGGGTGATGTCGCCCGGCTTGGGGCTGTACGTAGACACGCTCGTCGACCGTCTTCCTAGTTCGAAGTGAAGGCTCGTCACGGGCGCGGGCCAGTGGCAGCCGCGCAAACGCAACAGCGCACCATGCTACTTGGCTGGTCGGGACCGGTCAAAGCAGCGAATCAAAGCAGCGATCGCCAGACCCGATCGGGACTACGCGCCGCGCAGGCCGATCGGGTTGCCGTCGGGGTCGAGCAGCACGCACAGCCGGGATTCGGGTGAGACCTTGCGGATGGCGTCGCGCTCGGTCGCACCGGCGGCGAGCAGGGCTTCCCGAGCCGCCTCGAGATCCTCGACGTCGGCAAAGGCGACCGGGCCGCCCGTCCCCTCGCCCGGCGCCAGGCTCACCTCGAAGCCGCCGACGTTGTAGCCGACGTAATACGACTCGTCGGTGTGCGGTGCGCCGAGCAGCTCCGTGTAGATCGCCTTGGCCGCGGCGAGGTCGGACACCGGGATCACCAGGGCGTTGACGGTGGCACTCATGACGTCTCCTGCTGCGCTGAAAGTGGGTGAAGGTGTCCCGAATCATAGGAGGTCCCACTTTCGGGCAGAGACTACGCCCGCGTAGGTTGTCGCCATGACAGATGTGTCCACTGCTGGTCCCGACGCGGCTGCGGCCACGCGAGCCGACAGCCTCTCCGTCGTCGACAACCGCACCGGCGAGTCGTACGAGCTCGCCATCACCGAAGGTACGATCCGGGCCGCGGATCTCAAACAGATCAAGCTCGGCGACGACGACCAGGGTCTGGCGACGTACGACCCCGGCTTCGTGAACACCGCCTCCTGCCGCAGTTCCATCACCTTCATCGACGGCGACGTGGGCATCCTCGAGTACCGCGGCTACCCGATCGAGCAGTTGGCCGAACACTCCACCTTCCTCGAGGTCTCCTACCTGCTGCTGCACGGCGAGTTGCCGACGAAGGACGAGCTCGACGCGTGGGTGCACGACATCACGTTCCACACGTTCCTGCACGAGAACCTCAAGCAGTTCATCGAGGGCTTCCGCTACGACGCGCACCCGATGGGCATGTTGATGGCGTCCGTGAGCGCGCTGTCCACCTTCTACCCCGACGCGCTGCAGATCTCCGACGCCGAGGTCCGCAAGCTGCAGATCACCCGGATGATCGCGAAGATGCCCACCCTGGGCGCGTTCGCGTACCGGCACCAGCAGGGCAAGCCGTACGTCTACCCCGACAACGAGCTGTCCTACACGGCCAACTTCCTCGCCATGCTCTTCAAGATGAGCGAGCCGAACTACGCGGCCGACGAGCGGCTGATCCGCGCCCTCGACATCTTGTTCATCCTGCACGCCGACCACGAGCAGAACTGTTCGACCAACGCGGTCCGCTCGGTGGGTTCGTCCCAGGTGGACCCGTACTCGGCGGTCGCGGCCGGGGTCGGGGCGCTGTACGGGCCGCTGCACGGCGGCGCCAACGAGGCCGTCCTGCGGATGCTGAACCGGATCAAGACCACGGACAACATCCCGGACTTCATCGACGGCGTGAAGAACGGCAAAGAGAAGCTGATGGGCTTCGGACACCGGGTCTACAAGAACTACGACCCTCGCGCGAAGATCATCAAGCAGGCCTGCGACGACGTGTTCGAGGTCACCGGGACCAACCCGCTGCTCAACATCGCCCAGGAACTGGAGAAGATCGCGCTCGAGGACGAGTACTTCGTCAAGCGCAAGCTCTACCCCAATGTCGACTTCTACTCGGGCCTGATCTATGAGGCGCTGCAGTTTCCGCCGGAGATGTTCACCGTCCTGTTCGCCATCGGCCGCACCCCCGGCTGGCTGGCACAGTGGTCGGAGCTCGTCCAGGACAAGGACCAGAAGATCGCCCGCCCCAAGCAGGTCTACACCGGCATCCGGAACCGGGACTTCGTGCCGATCGAACAGCGCTGAGCCGTCGCTGGAGTATCGCTAGCCGGCACGAAAGCGCGTGACCCACTCGGCGTTACGGCCCGAAAACCCGTGTCCGTAGCCCTGCGGTCGGCGCTCGTCTCTTCGGGCGACCCGTAGCTGCCTGCCTACGCATGGCCAGCCAGAAGAGGTGCCGACGACCGGGGCCGACCGGAGACTCGCCGGCCTGGGACGGGCCGGATTGAACATGGGACCTGCGTTCGATCTAGTCGGCCGAAGCGCGACGAGAAGCTGGATAGCCACGTCACTCCCGACTTGATAGACGAGAAGCCCGACCGATGACGGCGGCGGCTGCGACTGCGGCTGCGGCTGCGGCTGCGGCTGCGGCTGCGGCTGCGGCTGCGGCTGCGGCTGCGGCTGCGCAGGCACTACCGAACTCCGGGCAGCGACTACGGAAGTCAGGTATTTCCCGTCCTCGTGAGTCCCCCTCTGGCCGAAGGTCCTGCACCGGGGCCCGAGGGGAGAGTCGTGCCACTGCTGCTCGCGGTGTTGTCGTCGGTCGTGTTGGGCGGGGCGGACTTCGCCGGCGGGGTCGCCGCCAAGCGGTTGCCGACCGTCACGGTCGTGATCTGGTCCAATCTGGCGGGGTTGGCGCTGGCCCTGCTCGCCATCGCCACCGTCGCGCCCGGGCAGCCGCGGCTCGCCGACGTCGGCTGGGGCGCGCTCGCCGGACTGGCCGGCAGCCTGGGTGCCGCGCTCCTCTATCGCGCTCTCGCCAACGGCGTCATGATGCTCGCGGCGCCGGTGGCCGCGGTCGCCGCCGCCGTGCTGCCGGTGGTGGTCGGCGTGGCGATCGGTGAGCACCTGCGTCCACTCGCGATGGTGGGCGTGGTGCTGGCCCTGGTCGCGCTGGCGCTGGTTTCGCGCTCCGGAGCCGCGGGCACGGGCCGGGTGACGGTGCCCGTCATGGTCCCCGTAGCCCTGGCTCTCGGCGCCGGTCTGGGCTTCGGCGCGTTCATGGTGGCCATGTCCCAGACCCCGCACTCCTCGGGACTCTGGCCGCTGGTCTTCGCCCGGTGCGCCTCGCTCTCGGTGCTGCTGGCCACCGCCAGGCTCCGGCGGACGCCGCTCCGGGCGCCGCTACCGGCCGTCCGGATGTGCTGGCTCGCCGGCGTGCTGGACATGGCCTCGGGCGTGCTCTACCTCCTCGCGGTCCGAGACGGCAGTCTTGCGTTGGTCGGCCTACTGGCCTCCCTGTCCCCCGTCAGTACGGTCCTGTTGGCCCGCGTCGTGCTCAAGGAGCGCACCCGGCTCTGGCAGCGGCTCGGTGCAGGGCTGGCGATGAGCAGCGTGCTGCTGCTCGCACTCGCCTGAGATCCGAGCTAAAGCGCAACCGGCGGTTGCGCTTTTCCCTCTCCTGATCTAGAGTCATGTGCAACCAAACGTTGCAGGAGGGCATCATGGAGTCAGGGATCATCGAACGCGAGATCTACGTGGAGGCGGCACCCGAGATCGTCTTCGACGTGGTCAGCCGCCCCGAGCATCTGCAGGAGTGGTGGCCGGACGAGGCCGCGTACGACCCGACACCCGGATCGTCCGGCGAGATCGTCTTCGGCAGCCGCGAAGAGGATGGCGCAGTCGTCGCCTTCACCGTGGTCGACGCGGATCCACCGCGGAGGTTCACGTTCCGCTGGACGCATCCCGCCGATGAGGCGGCGCGAGTGGGCAACTCTCTGCTGGTCACCTTCGACCTGACCCCGTCGGGGCCCGGGACACTGTTGCGGATGACCGAGTCCGGCTTCCGCGAGATGGGCTGGGAGATCGCGGTCCTCGAGCATCAGTATGCCGAACACAACACCGGCTGGGACTTCTACCTGCCGCGGCTGGCTCCGTACGCGGAGCGATTGGCGACCCGATGAAGTCGGCCGGCGCGGCCGAGGTCGATGACGACCTGTGGTCGGCCATCGGGGATCCGACGCGGCGCCGGTTGCTCGACGCACTACTGAGCGACGGCTGGGGCACCGCCACCACGCTGGGCGAGGCGTTGCCGATCACCCGGCAGGCCGTGACCAAGCACCTGGGTGTGCTCGACCGGGTCGGGCTGGTCAAGGCGTCGCCGGTCGGCCGGGAAAAGCGATACCGGGTCGACGAGGCCCAACTGGCCCGCGCGGCGTCCCAACTGGCCTCGACCGGAGCCGCGTGGGACGCCCGTCTGCAACGGATCAAGCGGATCGCGGAGGCGATTCAGCGGACGAAAGATCGACAACATCAAGATCAACCAGCTCAAGATCAACCAGGAACTAGACGAAGGAGACAGTCATGGTGGACATCCTGCACCGGATCGGCGTCAAGACGCCGACCCCGGCGAAGGTGTACGACGCGTTGACGACGACCGAGGGCCTCGCCCGGTGGTGGACCGAAGACACCTCGGGATCCGGCGATCTCGGCGGCGTACTGAAGTTCCGGTTCCCGGCCGGCGGCTTCGACATGGAGGTCGTCGATCGCCGACCTTCCGAGCAAGTCGCCTGGCGCGTGGTCGACGGTCCGCCGGAGTGGATCGGAACGACCATCGACTGGACCCTGCGACAAGACGGCGACTACACGATCGTGCTGTTCAAGCACGAGGGCTGGGCCGAGCCGGTGGAGTTCATGCACCACTGCAGCACCAAGTGGGGCTCCTACCTGCTGAGTCTCAAGTCCCTGGCCGAGAACGGATCCGGGGCGCCGGCGCCGGGCGATATGCAGATCAGCGACTGGGACTGAGGCGACGACAATGAGCGAACCGATCCTGACCGAACCATTGACCTCGTCGGCGGCCCACCCGCCGGTGACGGACCGTTCCGCCTGGCAGTCCGCGATCGACGCACTGCGGGTGCGAGAGAAGGCACACACCCGCGAAGGCGACGCGATCGCTGCCGCCCGGCGTCGCCTCCCGATGGTGCCGATCGACGCCGGCCTCACGCTCACCGGAGCCGACGGACCGTTGACGCTGCTCGAGGCGTTCGAGGGGCGGCGCCAACTCGTCGCGTACTACTTCATGTGGCACGCGGGTCACCCCGCCGAAGAGCAGTGCGAGGGGTGCACCTGGGTCGCCAGCCAGGTCAGGGAACTGTCCTACCTGCACTCGCGTGACATCACGTACGCGGTCTTCTGTCAGGGCCCGTACGACGAGAGCACCCGCTACCGGGACTTCATGGGCTGGCATGTGCCGTGGTACTCCACCGATCCGTCCCGAAACGAACTCCTCGTCGGGCGCCGGGTCGGGATGATGCACATCGTCAGTTACCTGCGGGTCGAAACCGAGGTGTTCGAGACCTACTGGACCACGATGCGCGGCGTCGAGGTCATGGACAACAACTACGCCCTGATGGACCTCACGGTGTACGGCCGACAGGAGACGTTCGAAGTCTCTCCGCGGGGCTGGCCCAAGCGGCCGGCCGGGACGGACAACCTGCGCCGCGACGGCCGACCCATCGCGCAATTATCCCGCCTCGACGGCTGACGCTCGTTCACACAAGGCCATGACGACGTCCGCCGGGTCGGGCAGCCGTTCGATCACCGACCGGAGGTCTACGGCCTGGGCGGCGTAGGTGGGCTCGTCCAACACCTGCTGTACCGCGGCTCGGATGTGTTCGGCGCTCGCTCGGTCTGGCGGCAGCGTCAGTCCGGCGCCGACTCGGGCGACCGCTTCCGCGTTGCCGTACTGGTCCGCGCCGCGGGGCAGGCAGACCAACGGCACTCCGTACGCGAGGGCGCCGATGATGGTGCCGGCGCCCGCGTGGCACAGCACGGCAGCACAGTGCGGGAGCAACAGGGCTTGCGGGATGTAGCGTTCCGCGGCCACGTTCGCAGGCAGCGGGCCGAGCGACATCGGATCCGTGTCGTAGCCGGTCGTGACCACGACGTTCACCGCCAGCTCGGACAGGGCGGCGAGCGGTGCGGCGAATTCCTCGGCCACGTTGAAAAGCGTGCCCAAGGTCAGGTAGACCGTCCGCCGGTGCGGCAGCCCTCGCACCGAGGGCGGCAGCGCGTCCCCGGCGGCGACCTCACCAGCTGCGGGACGCATCGCGACGACGTCTGAGTACGGATTCTCGCCCGGCGGCTGGAGCTGCGTCGGGAATGGATCGACGTACGGCGTCTCCCCCACCGATGTCCGCCGGACCGGATCGCCGAGCTCGGTCCGCACCCGGCCCTCACAGAGCTGGGCCAACCGGACGAAGTTGGGGTAATGCGCACCGAGGCCGTGCCAGACGTGCAACCGAGCCGGGACCCAGCTGCCACCGAGTTCGTAGATCTCACTGACGATGACGTCGGGCGCCCAGTCACGCGTCAGCCGCTCCAGATCTCTCGCCCGTCCGATCGCCGGCACCGCGAACATCGCCAGGCCCGAGCCGATTATCCGGTCCACCTCGCTCTCCTCGGCTGCCACCGGCCGCGCCCGGTGCTGGGCCTGGATGGTCTCCAGATCGGCGCCGATCGACCAGCCGGCCAGGCCGCGCCGCTCGACATCGGGGACCAGGTCCGGACCGGTGGCGACGACGACCTCGTGACCTGCCCGCCGGACAGCCCGCACCAGAGGCAGCATCGGGAGCCAGTGGCCCACGAGGGGGTTCGCAGTGAAGAGGAACCGCATGGCTCAACGCACCCTCTCCACCCGGGCCTCGTCCCAGACCGGTTCGTTGCTGGCATAGACCTCGCCGTTGGCACCGAACACCAGGAACCGGTCGAAGCCACGGGCGAACCACCGGTCGTGGGTGACCGCCAGCACCGTGCCCTCGAACGAGGCGAGCCCGTGCTCCAAGGCCTCGGCCGACTCGATGTCGAGGTTGTCGGTCGGCTCGTCCAACAGCAGCAGGGTCGCCCCCGACAGCTCCAGCAGCAGGATCTGGAAGCGGGCCTGCTGGCCACCCGACAGCGACTGGAACCGCTGCTCGGCGGCGTGGGCCAACTCGTACCGGTCGAGCTTGCGGGAGGCCTCCTCGCGGCCCATGCCCGCCCGGTGTTCGTCGCCGCGGTGCAGGATCTCCAGCAGCGTCCGGCCGAACAGCTCCGGGTGGTGGTGGGTCTGGGCGAACCAGCCCGGCCGGACCCGAGCGCCGAGCCGCGCCATCCCGGTGTGGGCCACTGGCACGATGTCCAGTGACTCGACCGGCTCGTGCTCGACATCGGGACGGGAGCCACCGCGGGCCAGCAAACGGAGAAAGTGCGACTTGCCGGAGCCGTTCGAGCCGAGCACGCCGATTCGGTCCCCGAACCAGATCTCGGCGTCGAACGGCTTCATCAGTCCGGTCAGCTCCAGGTTCTCCACGACCACCGAGCGCTTGCCGGTCCGGCCGCCACTGAGCCGCATGTTCACCTTCTGCTCCAGGGGTACCGCCTGCGGCGGCCCGATCTCCAAGAACTTGGCCAGCCGCGTCTTGGCGGCCTGGTAGCGGCTGGCCAGACCGTCGTTGTACTTCGCCTTCTCCCGGTACATCAGCACGAGCGCCTTGAGCTTGGCGTGTTCCTCGTCCCAGCGCCGACGCAGTTCCTCGAAGCGGGCGAACCGCTCCCGTCGGGCGTCGCCGAAGGTCGCGAATCCGCCGCCGTGCACCCACAGTGTGTTGCCCGCGGCGCCGAGCTCGAGCGCGGCGATCGAGGCGGCGGACTCGGCCAGCAGTTCCCGATCGTGACTGACCAGCAGCACGGTCTTCGGACTGCGGGTCAGCTGCTGCTCGAGCCAGCGTTTCGCCGGTACGTCGAGGTAGTTGTCCGGCTCGTCGAGGAGGAGCACCTCGTCCGGTCCGCGCAGCAGCATCTCCAGCGCGAGACGCTTCTGTTCGCCACCGGACAGGGTGTTCACGGCCCGCCACTTCACCTTCTCGTACGGGGTTCCGAGTGCGGCGATGCAGCACGCGTCGAAGGTCACCTCGAGGTCGTAACCACCTGAGTCGGCGTAGTCGGACAGCGCCTGGGCATAGGCGAGTTGGTTCGGCTCCGAGTCGTCCTCCATCAAGGCGAGTTCCAGCCGGTCGACGTCGGCCATCACCGTACGCAGCCGGTCGGGCGCCAGCGAGTAGAGCAGATCCCGCACCGTCGAGTCGTCCCGGATGCTCCCGATGAACTGCCGCATCACGCCCAGCCCGCCGCTGCGCGCGATCGAGCCACGGTCCGGATCGAGGTCACCGGCGATGATCTTGAGCAGCGTCGTCTTGCCGGAACCGTTGGGCCCGACGAGCGCCACTACGGCGCCCTCCCCGACCCGGAACGAGATCTCGTCGAGCAACACCCGCCCGTCCGGGAGGTCGAACCCGACGCCGGAGAGATCGATGTGGCCCACGTCGGGCCATTCTAGGGAGACTTTCTTGTCCATTGCTCGAAATATCTCTTGTAAACCACTTGCCTGCAGCGGCGGAGTCGATTAGATGAGCCCGACCAGGTAGGACGGCGGCCAACCGGGTTCGTGCCGCCGCGCGCAAGGAGGTGCGGCCATGGCCGGGCGGCCCCTGAAGCCGAACGAGGCGTCGGTGTGGTTGGAGATCCGCCGGAAGATCGCGGCCATCGTCAAGGCGGCCACCCGGGCCCGGCTCGAGGAGACCCGGGCGCTGGGGGGCGCCGCGTCGCAAGAGGACTGGTACACCTTCGGCGTCCGCTTCCGACTGCTGGACATGCGCCTCCAGGAGCTGGAAGATGCCGGCCTCGTCCAGGTGAACGAAGAGCTGGACTTCAACATGGGGGCCAATACCGCAACCAGCCGGCCCGGCGCACCCCCGTCCGCCGAGTTGGAGCTCTCCGTGGGCCTGGTCGATCCCGGCTCGACCGAACCGATCTCCGATCGCGCCATGACCGTGATCCACGAGTTGTCCCATTCGCTGATCCAAGCCAACGCGTTCCCGGTCCTGGACTACTGCTATCGGGACTCCTGGGCACCGGGCTACCTCGGTGCGGGTGAGGTCGACAACGCCGACAACTATCGGGAAGCGGCTGCGCAGATCGCCGAGGACCTCGACGGCCTGCCCATGGCCTACCGAGAAGCCGGTCGGGCCCCCACCCAACGGGAGACCTTGCGGGCTCACGGCTCGGTCGTCGGCGCCGCGCTGGCCTGGGCCGACATCAAGGCCAATCGCTGCTGGCTGCGCAGCGGGGAGTACGTGGCGATGGCCGAGTTCAGGATCGGGATGTTCAACTGGGAGGCCCGCCTGAAGTCGTGGCAGGCGGACCCGGACATGGCGGCCCAGCTCGAGATCGAGAAGGGTCTGCGGAAGTTCGACATCGTCGGTCGCCGCATCCTCGTCGCCGTCTCGATCATCGGGCTGAGCGGCTGGAGCACGACGAGCGTGCAGAACATCAAGCGCTACACCGTCCTGCTCAAGAACGCGCTCAGCAGACTGGTCGTCTCCCTGGGCTCGTCCGCTAACAAGATCAGTTACCACCACGACAGCCGCCTGCTGGTGATCCCCCGCAGTGTGTTGAACACGTCGGGGTACGCGCTCGGTGAGCAGATCCTCGACGCCGTCGTCGAGAAGATCGACTTCGAGAACACCAAGGACTGGAACATTAAGGCGTTGCGCGCCCACAAGCGGGAGATCGTGGACCTGATGGCCCAACACCTCAGACCGGATGCCGTTCCCGTGGTCCACGCGATTCAGGCGGGGTTCAAGGTTTTCCTGCCGCCGGTGCCTACCGACGCGCAGTGGACTGCTTCGAGTGTCGACGTCGAGTTCGCGATCGTGGACGGGACGGTTGTCGCCCTCACCCGTACGGTCCTGCTGGCGTCGCGGGCGACCCGGGCCGCCGCGATCGAGAACCTGAAAGGGCTGCTCGACCTCGTGCGGCCCGGCATCCAGCTCTGTCTGGGCGCCGGCGGCCGCTTGTTGCAAACGACCTCGTCATCCAACTCGTCATCCAACTCGTCATCGACCTCGCCATCCAACTCGTCATCGACGTCGCCATCCGCGACGGACCAGCGACGCCGACGTGCTTACACCTCCCTCCATGTGCAGTTGACCCTGCTCCGAGACGTGATCACGAAGCACTTCCCCGAGCAACAAGACGACTTCGACGACGTGCTCGACTCCGTCACCCGCTTCATGTAGAGAGCATCACCCCCACCGCCCAGGAAAGGAACCAGCCGTGACCGAGCAGAATCTCGCGACCAAGCCGACGAAAGAAGGGACCGACGCGGATCTGCCCGCGTTCCTGCGCCGGCACGGGCTGTCGGGTGCCGAGGTCATCAGAGCGCTCAGTCAGCTGAACGTGAACACCTTGTACGACCTCAGGGTCATGATGAGCAAGCAGGTGGCCCTGGACACGGCCCTGGAAGCTCTGGGCCCGTACCCGGTGGCGGCCCTTGCGCTGCAGGACCTGCGACCCGAGGCGGTCGACAACGCCATCTTCTTCACCGAGCACGCCGGAGCCGCGGCGGGCGCTGCGACGCTGAAGGAGTTCTTGATCGATCACGACGTGGCTTCGGACGGTCCGGACTGGGATCGGCTTTTCGTCATCCTGCGGGGCGCCGGGGTAACCAGTCTCGCCAGCTTGGGAGATCTGAAGGAGCGCGGCGCCCAGGACGCCAAGCTGACCGCGTTGACGGCCAAGATCAAGACCTGGGACGCCGAGGCGGCTGCCCGGTTCGCGGCGCTAGCGCCGGCCCAGATCGCGACGGCCGAGCGCGGCCGGGCGACCACCATCTCGGCCGACCTGAAGTCATTTCTTGATCAGCAAGGCGTTCCGGCGGAAGCCGAGCAGGAACTGGCCGCGCTCGGCATCACCACCCTGGACAAGTTCAAGGACGCCAAGGAGGACACTGCGCCGGACGGGACTCTGGCTCGGCTCAAGCGGAAGCTGGACGACTCCGGGATCGCCGGAGCGAGCCGACGCCTCGACGCCATTCGCCCGGACGATGTCGATCGGGAGATCACCGAGAAACGGTCCCGGGCCGCTGCCACGCAATCGAGGCGCAAGTCTCCGGACCTGGACAAGGTCATCGAGAAGGTCGAGGCGCTGCGGGAGCGGGTCGACAAGTCGTCGCGGGCGGAGTTCGAGTCGGTGCGGACCGAGGTCGACAGCCAGTATCGGGCGGCCGTCGCCGCCCTGAAGGACGTCTCCTTGGCCGACATGGACCGAGCCGGACTCGCCGCCGCCGAGTCGAAGACCAAGCTCAGCGCCCTGCTCAGTAAGACCCTGGCCAACGCCACAGCCGCGCGCGATGCCTTGGACGCCGTCGATCAGACAACGCTGTCCATAGCCGACCTCATCGAACGGCTCGACATCTTGTGCGGGTTCCGGATTGACGTCGACGGCAGCCGGCAGCTGACCAACCCCTTGCTCGCGCTACCCGCACAGCCGGACCGGATGAAGAGGGGCGGCGGGCGCAAGCACAACTCCACCGAGCACTACGAGGGCAGCCAGACCCGATCGTTCGCCACTGCCGAGGCCCAGAACTCCAGCTCGGCCCTGGCGGGCGCGGCGCAGGCCTCGGGGGGGACCTTCGTCGGATCCGGAGTCGCGGCCGTGTCGGCAGTCGCCACGTACGCGGACGCCCAGCGGGCCTCGGCGGAGGCGGCCCAGTTCAAGACCGCCTCCAGGGCAGAGTGTGGTGAGATCTATCTCGACTACGTGCCGACCCAACTCCTGCAGTTCGAGAAGCCCGACATCCGGCTGAGCGACGACGCTCGCAGCTGGTTACAGGACATCACGACATTACCGGCGGAGTCGCGATCGCGCTTGATCCAGGAGTTCTACGACGAATTCGGCTCGCACTTCTTCCTGCACAACACGCTGGGCGGCCGCTACCAGTACCGGGCCCACGGCGTGAGCCACAGCGAGGCCGGCAAGGGACTGCTGGTCAGCGCCGTCTCCAGCACGCTGCAATGGGCCGCGGGGGTGTCCGGTTCGTACGCCGGACTGGGCGGCTCGGCCGAGGCGTCGGTCAGCGTGCGCGGCCAGAGCGGCAAGGCCAGCGCCACGGGCGGTCGCTACTCCCTCGACCTCGAGGAGGCCAAGGTCTCGGTGACCATCGATGCCGTCGGCGGCACCACGAGCACCGAGGCGCGCGACGTGTGGCAGCGGAGCCTCAACTTCAACTCGACCTGGGCGGTGATCGACCGGAACGAGCCCCGCGGGATCTGGGAGCTGGTCCGGCTGGACCCGAGCCTGCCCGGGGCCGTGAAGGACCTGGCACCGCTGCTCGAACAAGTCTGGGTGCGCGACGTCTTCCTGCCGCCGGTCCGCAAGTCCCAGCCCGCCCTGTCCGCATATCTGACCAAACAGCCCGCGATCGCTACCGGCAAAGCCCTCTCGGATGCCATCGAGAGTTTCCACGGCGAGCCGCCTCTGGAGATCCTGGTGGTCGCGTCGACCAGCCGCTCCACCAGCCATCCGGAGGCGAGGGCCAGCGCCAGTCGCGCAGGGCTCAAGCTGATCGGCGGCGGTGCCGTGGTCGACTACGGCACCGGCCCCGGCGCTCTGCTCACCGGTTCGTACCCGGACGGCAATGCCTGGGTGGGGTCGGCGAAGGACCACGTTACCGGGCAGCAGAGCACGGTGACGGCTTACGGGATCTACCTCGACGATCCCTACGACCTGTGGGAGGTGAAGCAGGTCCTGGCGACGACGGCTCAGGCCAGCAGCCGGCCGACGGCCGTCGCCGTGCTGCCAGATGGCTTCGAGCTGACCGGCGGCGGCGGTCGGCTGACCTGGGCCGGCCCGGGGATCCTGCTCACGGCGTGCGGCCCGGTCCCGGAGGGCGGCAACCACCGCAGCTGGACGGTGCGGGGCAAGGACCACCTCGAGGCGGACGCCGGCCATGCCACAGCCTGGGTCTTCGGCATCAGACCTCGCAACGGTGTGGCGCTCAAGCCACCCACCATCGTGGACCGCTTCGACCAGCGCAATCACGCCGCGACGAGCTACGACGCGCGATCCGCAGGTGACGTCATCGTCGGCGGTGGTGCGGAGGTCACCTGGGAAGGCCCGGAGGGTGGCCTGCTGACCGCCGTCGGCTTCTCGGGAGACTGGCGCCAGCAGGTGTGGCAGGCCCAGGCCAAGGACCACCTCAAGTACGCAGAACTCAAATTGACGATGTGGGTGATCACTCGTCGCGGCCGGCCCGTCGCGGACTGAACGGGTAACCGGCGCCGGGGACGGGTCAGGCGGCGAGCAGCAACGCCAGCGCGGCCGTGTCGGCGTTCCCGGACGGATCGATCCCGCACCTGCTGATCAACTGGGTCACGGTGCCGTCCACGTCCGCCTCGACCCAGGCAGCGCGATGATCGAGTCCGAGATGCGGAAGGCCCGGCAGGAACAGGCAGCCGGAGGCCACGTCGTAGTCCGGAACCGACGAACACGTACTCGACGGCGGATGCAGGACGACGAGCCCGGGTGGCTGCGGGTCGGCGAACTGGCCCGGGTGCAGGGCATGATCGCCGATCAGCTGCCCCTCCGCGATCACCAGACCGACCAGGCCTGGTTGAGGCTGGTCCGGCAAGTCCTCGCGCACGCGGAAGACGGTACTCATCGGCAGTAGCCCCGGCACGGCAGCCATCCGCACGGCGAGGACGAGGAACTTCGCCCACTCCACCGTGTCCTGCGGCCAGCGGCCGATCAGCATGAAGCCGTGCAGCGCGCCGTCGGCCTGCAACGGTGCAACCTCGATCGATGACTTCCGAGAGCCATCCATGATGACCTCCACTCGCCCACCGGGTATGACGACCAGCTCCTGCGTACTGCCCACGATCACAAGACTCATGATCTTCGGTGCCGCGGCGGACCGAGGGGACCATCGTCCACACCAACCGGTTAGCAGACAAGAGGGTCCGAGTGCCAGCCGCGATACCTGGTCAACCGAGGATGCGCCGCGAAACGGTCCATCGGCAGCCAGACCCGCCGATCGATGCTCGCTCGTAACAATTGCGATGCCGCTGGGTCAACAGCACGCGCCGCTGAAACCTCGGGTTCGACTGCCGCGGTTGCCTAGCCCGGCTGACTCCGGATACCACAGTTGGTCGGTTGCGCTGACTCGGTCGGCGATCGGTATACAACACGTTCACCGTTCCCTGTGCGGGTTTCTTGTTCTTCGCCTGAATGTAGTTGTCGTCGGGAGTGTGCACGGAGAGATCGCGATCGCGACCTTTCCCGAAGTCGAGAATGCGGAAGTAGCCCCCGCCGAAGAGTTCCTCGCTTCGAGCGACGCTCTTGATCCCTCGATGGCCCTGGGTCCACATCTGTACGCGGGCGCTGTTGAGCCCGGTCCGCGTGCCGTAGATGACGTAGACCGCCCCTGCGTCCAGGTCTGGCCCGACCTGTTCATAGGGCGCGCCCACGACGAGGTCGGGATGACCGTCGCTGTCGAGATCGCCAACAGCGAGAGTCGAGCCGAATGCGCCATCACCTGACCCCGCCACCGAACCGAGCGATTGCCTACTCCAGGTCAGGTGATCCTTCGGCCGCAAGCCGGCGGCGCCGCCGCGAAAGACCACAACCAGCTCGCAGGCGATTTCCGGGTAGTTCTCGCTGCAGCGATCCGAACCCCCAACCGCCAGATCGGCGGTCCGGTCACCGTCGAGATCGCCCACGGCAAGTCTGGTGCCGGCATCGACGGAGAACCAATCCCGGCCCTCGAGCACCGCGTCCGCCTTCATGACCGAATTGTCACGAGCCCTGATTCCCGCGGGCGATCCAGGAAAGAGGTAGATGGCGCCGCCCGACTCGCGCTCTGCGAATTGCCCAGACACAGCCGCAGGCGAAGTGATCAGCAAATCGTCGCGTCCATCCCCGGTGACGTCCCCGACGGCCACGGCACTGCCGAATCCATCCTCGGGGAAGCCCTTCCCGGGGACGCCACCGGAATCCCGACTGATCTTGGTCGCTTGGTCGGCGTGCAGGCCGTTCTTGGATCCCCGGAAGACAGCCACGCTGCCGGACGAGTCCTCCCCACCTGGGGCGCTCACGACCAGATCGACGTTGCCGTCGTCGTCGAAATCGCCGGTCGCCATGGGCGGGGAATCTTCTGCTTCATCGAGTTCGAGATAGCGCTTTTGGATGACGTTCGTGCGAGCGGTCAAGCCATCCAGGCCGCCGTAGATGACGATGATTTGCCTTCCGGCGGAGGTCGCGAGATCGGCGTAGGAATCGGCATCGAAGTCGGCGGACGTGATCGACTGACCCAGACCACTGAATGCCGTCACCCGCCCAGCCAAACCGGCCGACTGCCGGGTCACCTTCTGGGTGTGAGCCGCGGACAGACCACGTTTCGACCCGAACACGATCGTGATCGCGTGGGATGGATCCGCAGCGGCAAGGTCGGCGAACCCGTCGCCGTTGAAGTCGAACGCGTCGGCAGGCTGGGCTTTCGGTTCCGCGTCGGCCACGGGTGCGGCAACGACCGCGTGCCCGAGGAGAGCGAAAACCAATACGCCCAGCACATACCGGATGGGATGCACAGGGTCACCCAACGATTCCTGACACACCGCTGCTCCTCCAACGCCACTTCGTCCGTCCGGCGGTCTCCATCGTCATACTGTCAGGTACCAAGCCAGAACCGGGTGCGCCGCCAGGAGACCGGCTAGGAGCTCGGTTCTTCGTTCACAGTTGCTCTAGCGAGAAGCAACCTGGGCACAGAAACCCAGAACCCTTGTGTGGTTGAAAAAGCTGCCGATCATGACTTGTATTCGAACACTTGTTCTGATAGTATTGGGTCATGTCGGTGATTCCCGGGTTCGCGGAACTGGAAGCAGCGAAGGCGCTGCTGCTGGAGTCGCTGACCCGCGGTCTTCCGGAGGACGAAATCCTGCCGGCGTTGCAGCAGTTGGAGGGGTTCCGGAATTCGTTGTGGCAGGCGGATCATCTGTTGGTCCAGGCGGTGCAGCGCTGCGGGTTGACCGAGAAGCATTGCGTGTCGTCGGTGGAGAAGCTGGTGGCGCAGGCGTTGCGGATCTCCTACGGGGACGCGAAGCGGCGGGTCCGCGCCGCGGCGGCGCTGGGGCCGCGGACCTCGATGGTGGGGGAGCCGGTGCCGGCGGTGCGGCCCGCACTGGCGGCGGCGCAGGCGGCCGGTGAGATCGGGCCGTTCGCCGTGGATCTGATCGACCGGACGTTGACCAAGGTCGAGATCTTGGCCCCGGATCAGGTGGCGGAGACCGAGCGGGTGCTGGTCGGGCATGGGCGGGTGTTCGAACCGGTCGAGCTGGGCAAGATCTGCGACCGGGTCGTCGACCACATCGATCCGGACGGCACCCGACCCCGCGATCTGATCCAACGGGATCGCCGCAACCTCCACCTCGGCCGGTGCCGGGACGGGATGACCAAACTAGAGGGCCGGCTCACCCCGGCGGCTGCCGCCCGGGTGCGGGCGGTGTTGGAGCCGTTGGCGGCCCCCCGACCGACGGCGGAGCCGGGCCCGCAGGGTGGGGAACGGGCAGTGCCGGACCCGAGGAGTCGGGAACAACGGCTGCACGACGGGTTGGACGAGGCCTGTACCCGGCTGTTGCGGGCCGGGGACGTGCCCGCCTCGGGCGGCACCCCGGCGACGGTGATCATCACCATCACTGAAGACCAACTCCGCGCCGCCACTAAGCAAGCCGGCCGACAGCCGACCGGACTCAGCGCGGCGGCCTGCGGGTTCGGTCTCGGGTTCGGCACGGTGCAGACCTCGACCGGTGACGTCCTGTCCATCGCCGAAGCGTTGCGGCTGGCCGCCGAAGCCGACATCATCCCCGTGGTGATGACCGGCAAAGGGACGCCCGCTGCACCTGGGCCGGACGAAGCGGTGCGCCTCGACCAGTCAAACCTTCGCATTGATCGCCCGCGACGGCGGCTGCTCCTTCCCCGGCTGCACCGTCCCCCCGCAATGGTGCGAACGGCACCACATCATCGGCTGGGCGTTCGGCGGCTCCACCGACATCGACAACCTGACCCTGCTCTGCGGCTACCACCACGCCTACTTCGTCCAAGCCGGCTGGACCGTCACCATGAACGCCGACGGACTGCCTGAGTGGCGACCACCCCGATGGCAAGACCGCGAACGACAACCGTTGATCAACCAGCGCATCCGCGAGCGACATCACATCCCGGTCTGAGCAGGAGCTGGCACCATCCGACCGACGAGGCTGCCCCACCAGGCGGCCTCGTCGGCATGCCCGCACATCTCTCGGATCGCTCGAATCGCGGGTCACTCGCTCCTGGGCAGCGCGATCTCGGCTCGCAGCCTCCACGGCGGATCACCATCGACGAACCGTACGGTCCCGCCCGCCCGACCGACCAACTCCCGCACGATAGCCAGCCCAAGCCCGGTGCCGCCGGCGTCGCGTCCGCGCGCGTCGTCCAGCCTGGTGAAGCGATCGAAGACCCGCTCTCGATCGGCGGGCGCGATGCCCGGGCCGTCGTCGCTGACCGAGATCACGACCGACATACCGACCTCGTCGGCGTCCACCGCAACCCTCGTTCGCGCGTGTCGGAGCGCGTTGTCGACCAGGTTGCCGACGGCACGTCGCAGTTCTTCGCGGTCGGCGCAGACGAGCACGGACTCTCCCGCGGCCACCGTCAACGGCACCCGCGGATCCGGCCGGGCCGCCGCGACCTCTTCCAGCAGGGACCGCACCTCGACGATCTCGGGCACCGTGGGCCGGCGCTGATCGGCGTCCGCACGCGCGAGCAGGAGGAGATCCTCAACCAGCGCGGACAATCTCCGGACGTCGACGAGCAGATCCTCGGTGAGCTCGCCGCCTTCGCCGAGGTGCCGCGCCACCTCCAACTGGGTCCGCATGCTCGTCAACGGGCTGCGCAACTCGTGTGCCGCGTCGGCGACGAAGTCCCGCTGCCGCGCCCGACCCGCTGCGAGCCGGTCGAGCATCGTGTTCAGCGTCAGGGCGAGCGCCCGGATCTCGTCCGCGGCCTCCGGCGCCGGCAGCCGCTCGTCGGCGACGCCGCCGCTGATCCGCTCCGCGCCCCGCCGGAGTTGCTCGACCGGTTGCAGGGTGCGGCCGATCACCAGCCACGCGATCAGGGCGAGGACTGCGATCAGCACCGGGTACAAGATCAACAACGCGATCCCGACGACCCGCTGGCTGGCCTGGACGTCGGCGACCGGGGTGCCGACGATCACACTTGTGTCCGCCCGACCGCCGGCTTCGGCGATCACCCGCAGCGGACCGTCCAGCCCGGCGCGCGCTCCGGGCACTTCGACCGTGGCCCCGGCCAGCGCCCGTTCGAGTTCGGCCGGGCGCAACAGGGGGGTGAGTCGGTCGGCGAGCAGCGACCCGCCGATGACCCGGCCCTGGCCGTCGAGCACCTGGATCAACTGCGAACCCGAGACCGGGATCGGGGTGGGCAGTCGATCCTCCGCGACCATGGCGGCGACCTGCTCGGCCGTGGCTCGGGCGGCGGCGTCGGTACCGCGGTCGACGGCGATGCGGAGCGCGACGATGAGCGTGATCCCACCCAGCAGCAACGCCACGGCCAGGCCGCTGACCCCGATGATCATCAGCCGGGCGCGCAGGCTGAGCCGGTTCACGACCGGCTCATTCGAGCAGCCGGTAGCCGGCCCCGCGGACCGTGACGACCTGCTCGCTACCCAGCTTCCGCCGCAGGTAGCCGACGTAGACCTCCACGACGTTCGGCGCCAGGTCGTCGGTGCTGTCCCAGACGTGGATGAGCAATTCGTCCTTGCCGATGACGCGGCCGGGGTTACGCATCAGGTACTCCAGCAGCAGGAACTCCCGCGGCGTCAACACCACGGGCCGGCCACTGGCCGAGACCTCGCGCGTCGACGGGTCCAGCCGCAGCCTGCCCACCGTCAGCACGGCCGGCCGGGGCGCCATCCGGCGTCGCAACAGCGCCCGCAACCGGGCCAACAGCACCACGAAGGAGAACGGCTTGACGAGATAGTCGTCGGCGCCGTCGTCGAGGGCATCGGCCTGGTCGTACTCCCCGTCCTTGGCCGACAACATCAACACCGGCACCCAGTTGTCTTCCGCCCGCAGCCGCCGGACCACCTCGTACCCGGACAGCCCCGGCAGCATCACGTCCAGCACCACGGCGTCGAAGTCGCCGAACCGGGCCTGCTGCAGCCCGTCGGTCCCCGTCTCAGCAGTGGACACGACAAAACCCTCGGCCGTGAGTCCGCGGCGCAGGGCGGCGAGCATCCGCACCTCGTCGTCGACCACCAGCAAGCGCACCGCCCCAGCCTGACACGCGCTACGGCCGAACCGTGGTGACTGCGCTCTCAGCGTTCTCACAGCGCCTCGGAGACAGAATGCCCCCATGCGTTTCTTCACCGAGCGGCCCGTGTTGCGCTGGCTCGCCCCCCTCGCTGTGGTGCTGGTCGTGGCCGGAGCGAGTCTGGTGGCGACGTCGGCGACCGCCAACCCCAAACTCCCGCCGCGAACGGCGGAGCAACTGCTCGTCGACGTGCAGCAGGCCAAGCTGGACGGCCTGTCCGGCACGGTCACCCAGCGGGCGAATCTCGGCATCCCGGAGTTGCCAGGGGCCAGCGGCTCCCGCAGCTCCGACTTCAACTCGCTGCTGTCCGGCAACCACACACTCAAGGTTTGGTACGCGGGGCCCGACAAGGCCCGCGTCGCGCTGCTCGGGACGCTCGGCGAGTCCGACGTGATCATGAACGGTGACGACCTCTGGACCTGGTCGAGCGACGACAACGAGGCGACCCATCGCAGCATCGACCGCGGCGCCCGCGACAGCGCCCGCAACCAGGCGCCGACGGATGTACCCAAGACGCCGCAGGAGGCCGCGGAGCGCTTTCTCGCCGCCGTCGGCCCGACCACCGAGGTAGCCACGAATTCCAGTGTCACGGTCGCCGGCCGGGCCGCGTACGAGCTGGTGCTGCAGCCCCGCGACGAGCGCAGTCTGATCAGCCAGGTCAAGATCGCCGTGGACGCGGAGAAGAAGATCGCGTTGCGGGTGCAGGTCTACGGCCAGGGCAGCGATCCGGTGGCCGAGATAGGCTTCACCGCCATCGACTTCGGGGTCCCGGATGACGGTCAGTTCGCGTTCAACCCGCCGCCCGGCACGAAGGTCACCGAGATCAAGCCGGATACGGATTCCGCTCGCGAGGATGCCGCCGGGAAGAAGGTCCGCGAGGCCCGCAGCGAGGCCAACACGAAGGTGATCGGTACCGGCTGGACCACGGTCGTCGTGAGCAAGACGGCCAGCGAGGCTGGCAACACGGCGGGCAACAAGGCGGGCAACAAGGCTCTTGCCCAGGGCGGCGAGCTCGGCGCCCTGCTGGACCAGCTGCCGAAGGTGTCGGGCGATTGGGGTTCGGGTCGCGTGCTGGCGGGTACGGCGTTCTCGGTGGTGCTCACCGACGACGGCCGGATGGCGGTCGGCACGGTGAAGCCCGCCGTGCTGTACGACGCGCTGAAGCGGTGACTGCCACCACCAGCCCGATCACGAGCAAGCGATCGGCGGCGGAGCCCCGCACACTGTCGGGTGTGGACACCGCCGCCGGACGTGACGTCCCCGTGCTCACCCGTGGCCTGAGCAAACGGTTCCGGGCCCAGCTGGCGGTGGATGCGGTCGACCTCAACGTGCCTGCTGGCGCGGTGTACGGGTTCCTCGGCCCGAACGGGTCCGGCAAGACCACGACCATCCGGATGCTGCTCGGGCTGATCGCGCCGACGGCCGGGGAGATCTCCCTGCTGGGCGCGCGTTCGCCGGCCGAGATCCCTCGGGCGCTCCGCCGGGTCGGCGCCCTCGTCGAGGGGCCGGCGTTCCACCCGTACCTGTCCGGCCGGGCCAATCTGGGCCGACTCGACGCCGCCGACCGGTACGCAGACCCGGGCTCGGCCGGGCGTCGGATCGACAGCGCCCTCGACCGGGTCGGCCTGCTGGCCGCGGCCGGCAAGCGCTATCGCGCCTACTCCCTCGGCATGCGGCAGCGGCTGGCCATCGCCAGCGCCCTGCTGATGCCGCGGGACCTGCTCGTCCTCGACGAGCCCACCAACGGTCTCGACCCGCAGGGCACCCGGGAGGTCCGGCACCTGATCACTGCCCTCGCGGCCGACGGCGCGACCGTGCTGGTCTCGAGCCATCTGCTCGCCGAGGTCGAGCAGATGTGCAGCCACGTCGGCGTCATGTACAACGGGCGCCTCGTCTCCGAGGGTCCGATCGAGGACCTGAGGTCCGGCACCGCGCTGCGCGTCCGGGTGGAGACCGACCGCCTCGCCGACGCCGCCCAGGTGCTCTCCGGAGCCGGTTTGACGGACGTGACGACCGAAGGCTCCGCGGTGTTTGCGGTCCTGGGCGACGCGGCGGCGGAGACTCTCGTCCCCGCCTTGGTCGCCGCCGGCGTGCCGGTACGCGGCTTCGCGGTCGTCAGCCCCAGCCTGGAAGACATCTTCGTCGGACTCACCGGGGAGGGTTTCGATGTCAGCGGTTGAGGTCCTCGAGGTCGCGAACAGACCGCGGGCTCGCGTCGGCCCGCGGTTCCTCTTCTCCGAGCTGGCGATCATCTTCGGCCGGCGCCGCAACCTCGCGGGTCTCGCCGTCCTGGCCGCCGTACCCATCATCATTGCGATCGCCGTCAAGGTGGCCACCGGCGATGGCGACGCCGCCGGCGGCCCGCGCTTCATCGCCGCGATCACCGACAACGGCCTCTTCGTCGCCTTCGCGGCCCTCACCTTGCAACTGCCGCTGTTCCTGCCGCTCGCGGTCGCCACGATCTCCGGCGACTCCGTGGCTGGTGAGGCCAACATCGGTACGTTGCGTTACCTGCTGACGATCCCGGTCGGCCGGACCCGGCTGTTGGCGACCAAGTACGCCGCCATCGTGATCTTCACCTGCGCCGCCGTCCTGCTCATTGCGGTGGTCGGCACGGTGATGGGACTGGCCCTGTTCGGCGGCGGTGAGGTGACCCTGCTGTCGGGCACCCAGGTCAGCTTCGCCGAGGGACTTTGGCGACTGCTGCTGGTCTGCGGCTACCTCGCAGCGGGTCTGTCGGCGCTCGGCGCTCTGGGACTCTTCGTCTCCACCCTGACCGAGCAGCCGATCGGGGCGACCGTGGCGGTCGTGCTGGTCAACCTGATGATGATCATTCTCGATACGATCGAACAGCTCTCCTGGCTGCACCCGTACCTGCTCACCCACTGGTGGACCGCGTTCGGTGACCTGCTGCGGGACCCGATCGCGACCGAGGACGTCGGTCGCGGGCTGCTCACGGCCGCGGTCTACGCGGCGGTGTTCTGGCTACTGGCCTGGGCCCGGTTCTCCAGCAAGGACATCTCCAGCTGACCTGATATACGGTCATCCGCGTGACCGAGACCTGCGCCGCGAGTTCGTCGCGCCCGGTGGTCTCGTTCGTCCGCCGCAGTACGCGGATGCGCGCCCCCCACCAGCGTGCCTGGCACCAGCATCGGCACCGCTATCTCGTCGAGGTGGAGCGCGAGGTCTTGAGCACCTCGGTCGCGGTGGGTCCGCCGCTGGACCTGGCTGGCCTGTTCGGCCGATCTGGACCACTGATCGTCGAGATCGGGCCGGGCGCCGGCGAGGCGATCCTGGCCGCCGCCAGGCGACGGCCGGAGGCGAATCTGCTGGCCTTCGAGGTGCACCAGCCGTCACTGGCCCGGTTGGTCAAGCTGCTGGCCGACACCGACCTGGGCAACGTCCGACTGGTCGAGGCCGACGCCGTCGCGGGCATCCGGCGGCTGCTGCCGGCCGGCTCCATCGCCGAGCTGTGGACGTACTTCCCCGACCCTTGGCCCAAGGCCCGGCACCACAAGCGTCGGATCCTGGGGCCGGAATTCGCCGACCTGGCCGCCGTCCGGATCGCGCCCGGTGGGATCTGGCGGTTGGCCACGGACTGGGCGGAGTACGCCGAGCAGATGCGCGGTGTGCTGGACCGGCACCCGGACTTCGTGGCCGATCGACCCGCCGAGGCCGGCGGGCGCCCCGATCGACCCGTCACCCGCTTCGAGCAGCGCGGCCTGGACGCCGGCCGCGAGATCGTCGACCTTGCCTACCGACGACGCTGAACCCGACGCGACAACACCTCCCGAGACGAGGCGGTGGCGGCTCGACCTGCGCTATGACGGCGGTGCGTTTCACGGTTGGGCCGCCCAGCCCGGCGTCCGTACGGTCCAGGGCGAGCTGGAACTCTGGCTCGCGCGCGTGCTGCGGCTCGAGGAACCGGTCCGGCTGGTCTGTGCCGGCCGGACCGACGCGGGCGTGCACGCCCGGGGCCAGGTGGCCCACGTCGATCTGCCGGTGAACGCGTCGCTCGACGTTGACCGGCTGCTCGGACGGTTGCGACGTGCACTGCCGGACGACGTGGCCGTGACCGCCATCGGGCCGGCCCGGGCCGAGTTCGACGCCCGATTCGGTGCCATCTGGCGTCGCTACTGCTACCGGATCGCCGATGCCGGGTCGCAGCCTGACCCGCTGTGGCGCCATGAGGTGCTGACCCTGGATCAGCCGATCGACGTGGCTGCCCTGCAGGCCGCCGCCCAGCCGCTGCTCGGGTTGCGGGACTTCGTCGCCTTGTGTCGGCAGCGGCCCGGTGGGACGACGATCCGGACACTGCTGGAGCTGTCGGCGGTGCGGGCGCGGGAGGGTCGGTACGACTCGGTCATCGAGGTGACCGTGCGCGCGGACGCCTTCTGCCACTCGATGGTGCGCTCGCTGGTCGGAGCCCTGACCGAGGTGGGTCGCGGCCGCCGACCCGAGCAGTGGCCGTCCGAACTGCTCCGGGCGACATCCCGCGCCTCCGAGGTACCCGTCCTGCCGGCCCACGGCCTCACGCTGGAGGAGGTGCGCTACCCGCCCGACAACGAACTCGGCCAGCGGGCGCGCGATGCCCGTACCCGTCGGGAGCTGTTGTGACGACGTCTGACCGTTGATTCCTGGCTGGAGGTACGGGGAGAAAACCGTCCCGGCTTCGGGGGGCTGGCCCGCTGGGCCGCGCGGCATTACTCGGCGAGTCTGAGATCAGGTCGACAAACGGCCTCGGATCGAAAGGCTGTCATGGCTGTCATCCGGCGACATCCCGTCGTCACGTTCTTCCTGCTCGCCTACGCCATCTGCTGGGCCGCCATTCCGTGGCAGAGCTTCTTCGCCCCCGGCGTCTTGGTGGCCGCCCTGATCGTCGTGTTCGTGACCGAGGGCGTCGCCGGACTCAAGGCCATGGGATCCCGACTGATCCGCTGGCGAGTCAGTTGGATCTGGTACGCGCTCGCCATCGCCGTTCCGCTGGCGATCAAGTTCGCGTCCATCGGGCTCAACACGGCGCTGGGCGCATCGGTTCCAGACATCGCGGAGTTCAGTGTCTGGTACGGACTGCCGATGGCGATCGCGATCAACATCGTCAACCCCCTCAACGCGCAGCTGCCGGAGGAGGCCAGCTTCCGCGGCTGGGCCCAGCCGAAGCTGCAGACCACCCGCACCCCACTCGCCGCGACCGTGCTGATGGCCGTCGGGGTCACCGTCTGGCACATCCCGCTCTTCGTGATGCCCCAATTCGGGTCCAGTCCGATCGAAGCCACCGCCACGGTCGCCGTCACCTTCTGGTACGCGTGGCTGTTCAACCACGCCTCGGGCAGCTCACTGATCACGCTGATCGCCCACGCCAGTGAAGGAACCATCGAAACCAGCACCCTGTGGCCGGCCGCGGCCGACACGACCCGGATGACCTGGCTGTGGGCCTGGTCTGGTGCCTGGTCGCCCTGGGTCTGCTGGTGTTCGACCGCCGGTTCTGGACCAAGCCACCCGAGGCCGCTGCCGAGCCGGATCACACGGCTGCCGGCAAGTCGACGGCCCGAACCAACTGAGTTCACTGTCCGATCGCCGCGTGCGCAAGGCCCTACCCAGGAGGATGTCCATGTCCGAATCACCCCTCAGCACCCATGCGGGGCCGATCGCCGCGCTCGCCGGAGGCTTGTTCGCCGTCGTCTCCGTCGGTCTGTACGCCGTGACGGACCGCAGCGACCTGGTCGCCATGATGACCAACCCGGTCTTCCTGGGATTCAATGCCGCCTACGCCGTCACCTTTCCCCTGTTGTTGCTCGCCCTGATCGCCGTGTACTGGCGGCAGGCGAGCCAGGCGGGGTTCTTCGGAGCGATCGCCTTCTGCGTCGCCACCGTCGGCACGATGGGCCTCGCCGGCGACATGTGGTTCGAGGGCTTCGCCATGCCGTGGCTCACCCAGGTCGCCCCGGAGGTCATCGGCGTACCCTCCAGCGGCAGCCTGCTGCGGACGGCCTGGCTGGTCAGCGTGGCCCTGTTCTCCCTCGGCTGGATCCTGTTCGGCGTGGCGTCATGGCGGGCCCGGGTGCTACCGCGCGCCCTCTCCATCGCCCTGGCCGTCGGCGGACTGATCGGGTTCCAGGCCGCCATGCCTCCCTGGGGTGTCGCCCTCGGCCTCGCCGTGGGTGCGGTCGGAATCTGGCTGATTCGGCAGGACCGGACCGTCCAAGCAGTCCCGGCGCTTCCCCACCGGCCGCCGACCGCCGTCGCCCAGCTCGACTAGGATCCCGCGTGGATTCTGAGGATCGGCGAACAACCATGAAATCGGTGCTGAGCCTGGCGTACCGCCATGTCGACGTGTTCAGCCGCCATGCCTTCGCCGGCAACGGTCTGATGGTGGTGCTCGACGCTGCCGGACTCTCGACCGCCGTTCAACAACAGTTGACCCGAGAGGTTCGCCAGTTCGAGACGGTGTTTGTCACTGGCGTCGACCTGCCTGACCGGACCGCGCGGCTGCGGGTGTTCACCGAGGACGAGGAGCTGAGCTTCGCCGGTCATCCCGTGCTGGGTGCCGCTTCGGTACTGCACAGTCTGCTGCCGCCGGAGTCGGTCGAGGAAACCTGGACGGTGGAACTCGGCGGCCGCAAGCTCACCGTGCGTACGCAGGGCCGGAACGGCTGGGTGGATGCCTCGATGGATCAGGGACCCGCACAATTCGGACGGGTCGTGACCGCTGACCTCGCCGAGCGCTATCGGGCCGCGCTGGGGTTGCAGCGCACGCCCCCGCACCCCGATCTGCCCATCCAGGTCGTCAGCACGGGACTGCCGTACCTGGTCGTCCCCGTGACCACGGAGCAGCTGGCGGCAGCCAACATCAGCCACGGAGGGTTCGAAGCCCTGCTCGAGGAGAGTGGAGCCAAGTTCGTCTACGTCCTGGATCCCACCGTTCCCGAGGGCCGCACCTGGGACAACGCGGGTCGCGTCGAGGACGTGGCCACCGGAAGCGCAGCCGGACCAGCGGCTGCCTACCTCGTCGAGCACGGGGTCTGGGCGGGCGATTCAGCGCTGCGAATCACCCAAGGCCGGTTCACCGGGCGGCCCAGCGTCATCGAGGTCAACCGCGACCCCGAGAGCGGCCACTACTGGGTCGGAGGACCGGTAGCTCCGGTGGCCAGCGGTCGCTTCGCCGCCCGCCTGGCCGCGTTCGGCGACTCCGACCTGCTGCGTCCCTGAACACCGCACAGCCGCCTGGCGGGAGGAGCAGATCGATCCAGCTCGAGCCCCTGTGGCTCGGCCCCGGTCGGGCGGCAGAGGCTCGAGCTCGCCGTGGCTAGAATCGCTGCCCACTGTCGAGAGGCTTCGCGGGTGACCGAGCACTACTTCAGCGACCAGCCGAGCGGTCGCGAGCGGCGCCGGATCATCACCGCCCGCTTGTACGGCCGCGACGTCGAGCTGCTGACCGCGAACGGCGTGTTCTCCGGCGATGGCCTGGATCTCGGTACCGCCGTCTTGTTGCGGGAGTCGCCGGTGCCCACCGGTGCGTCGACCATCTGCGATCTCGGGTGCGGGTACGGCCCGATCGCCGTCGGACTCGCCCTGGCCGGGCCGGACCTCCGGATCGACGCGGTCGACGTCAACGAGCGGGCGCTGGCCCTGTGCCGAGACAACGCCGCCCGGCATCGCGTCGGTGACCGGATCCGGGTGGTGCGACCGGACGAGATAGCGGACGAGACCTCCTACGACGAGATCTGGTCCAATCCACCGATTCGGATCGGCAAGGCGGCGCTCCACGAGTTCTTGCTCCGCTGGCTGCCGCGACTACGTCCCGGCGGGGTCGCCCGGCTGGTGGTGGCCCGCAACCTCGGCGCCGACTCGCTCCAGCAGTGGCTCAGCGCCCAGGGCTGGGCCTGCCGTCGGGTCGGCAGCGCCAAGGGATTCCGCGTTCTGGTGGTCGGTCGATCCGACGAGCCCGGGGAGGACTGAGACGTGCGCGTCGCGGTGCTCTCCGACACCCACGCACCCAGGTTCTGGAAGGGCTGCCCGCCCGCGGTGGCCGAACGGCTGCAGGGGGTCGACCTGATTCTGCACGCCGGCGACGTCTGCACGGCGGGCGTGCTGGACGAGCTGGCCGGATTCGCACCGGTCCGCGTCGTCTCGGGCAACAACGACGGACCGGAGGTCGCGGCCTGGGGTGCTCCGGAGACCCTCGAGTTCGAACTCGACGGACTGCGGGTGGCCATGATCCACGACGCCGGCCCGAAGGACGGCCGGCTCAACCGACTGCGGCGGCGCTTCCCGAGCGCCGATCTGGTGGTCTTCGGCCACTCCCACATTCCGCAGGATCTTGCCGACGACAGCTTGCGCATCTTCAATCCGGGGTCCCCGACCGACAAGCGCCGCCAGCCGTACGGCACCGTCGGCGAGCTCTTCATCGAGAACGGCACCCTGATTCGGACCGCACTGCACCCGCTGCGGTAACTTCACCCTTACGGTAACCTCAGAGTTACGGATTCTGACTGGATACGGAGGCGACTTCTCAGATGTCCGACCCCGTGTTCGACGCTCTCGGCGATCCGCAGCGGCGCACCATCTTGCGCCTGCTGGGACAGTCGGGCAGTTCCGTGCAGGCGCTGGCCGATCGGCTGCCGGTGAGTCGGCCGGCCGTGTCGCGGCACCTGCGCGTACTCAAGGACGCCGGCCTCGTCACCGAGGAGCCGCGCGGCACCCGTCGGATCTACCGCGTCCGCGCAGAGGGGATGGACGCCGTCCGGGAGTACCTGGAAACGGTCTGGGGCGACGCCGCCGTCCGCTTCCGCTTCTACGCCGACAACACTGCCCCGGACGCGGCCCACCGCAGCGAGGATGCGTCATGATCGAACCGCTCCGGCTGAGTCTGGATCTGGCCTGCCCACCCGAGCACGCCTTTTGGATCTGGACGGAGCGGATCGACAACTGGTGGCCCGCGGATCACACGGCGACCGGGGATCCGGAGGCGGTCGTGGTCCTGGAACCCCGCGTCGGAGGCCGGATCTACGAGCGAGCGCCGAGCGGCCAGGAACACGACTGGGGCGAGATCACGGCGTGGGATCCGCCCGCGCGACTGGGCTACCTCTGGCACCTGCGCCGCAACCGCGAGGACGCCACCGACGTCGTGATCCGATTCCTGCCGGAGGGCACCGGTACCCGGCTCGAGATCGAACACACCGGTTGGGAGCGACTCGGCGACGACGGCCACGAGTGGCGTTCCCGCAACTTCGGCGGCTGGACGAGCCTGCTGCCCCACTTCACGGCGGCCGCCCACCGGCCGACCGACACGGGAGAGGAATCCGGATGAGTGCTGGCACGAAAGACGATCCTTGGGAACTGTCGACCGCCCCGGGCACGTCGGCGTACACCATGTACGCGGACCGCGAGGCCGAGCCACCGATCCTGGTGTGCCAGGTCGGCTCGACCCGGCTCACCTACCACCTGCGCTGCATCGAGGATCTGCACGCGTGGCTGGTGGAGCAGGGTGACTGGGTCGATCTGGGAGCGGCAGATGAGAAGAAGCCCGTCAAGGACGGCACCGTCGAGGCCTGGGGTCGCGCGAGCGACAACCCGGTCGGCGGCTGGTACGGCCTGCGCAACGGCTATCGCGGCCGTTTCGGGATGTACGTACCGCCGCTGCTGGAAGAACTCGGACTGGCCGAACTGACCCACGACCCCCGGAACAACCGGGTCCGAGCGGCCGGCTGATCGGCTGAATCCTGCCGTCAGGCGTCCCGGACCGCAGCGAGCACCTCCGGCCAGCGGCGATCCAGCAGGTCTCCGCCGCGCCGGATCCCGACGAACAACGCCACGAATCCGGTGGCGACGCCGACCACGAGGGTCAGGTACTGCACCCACGGCACGAACAGGCCCAGCACGGCGAGGGCCGCGGTCGGGATCATCACCAGCGCGGTGACGCCGGTGGTGACGGCGGAGGCGGCGAGCGCCGGCAGTCCGCCGCTGTTGCCCTTGGTGAACGGGTTCGCCCCGGGGGGTGGGGCGGGCCATTGCCACATCACACCGACGACGCACCCCACCCCGAGTCCGGCGAGCGACAGGCCGACGGTGAGGCCGACGACGGCCGGCAGGGCCGCCCAGTCCTTGGTGATCATGACGGCGATGACCAGCACGACGAGAATGAGCGGGCCGAAGATGGTCAGGGCGGACATCACCCGACCGGCCCGGTCGGCGGCACCGCTGACCCCGGTGGAGGCATGCAGCCAGACGGCCGTCCCGTCGTAGCTGAGATCCCCCGCGAGGCCCAGGCCGAGCAACCAACCCAGCAGCACCGGCGCGAGCAGGGCGAGCAGGGGCACGTTCGAGTCCGGGTTGACGATCGGGATCACGATCAAGATCACCGGGGCGATCGCGTAGCCGAAGATCCCGGCCAGGTAGCGCGGATCGCGCCGCCAGTAGCGCAGGGTGCGCAGCGCGACGCCGCCCGCGGGGGTGGGCGGGTAGAGCCGCCCGGCCAGGCTGTCGGCTTTCACGTGACCGCCCTCGCCGCCGCGGTCCAACGGTTCGGTCAGCCGGGCCGCCAGGAAGTACTCCCAGGCCAGCCACAGCACGGCGACCAAGGCGATGGCCAGCACCAGGTGGAGGCCTGCGGCGAGCCACTCCCCGCGAGCCAGCGCAGCCGGCACCGCCCACGCCCAACCGAATGGACTCCAGCCGAGCACGGTAGCCGCGGCGGCCAGGAAACCGCGCCAGGCCTCGGGACCAGCGGCGGCGACTCCGCCGAGCAGATTGGCGCCGAGCGCGATCACGAGGCCGAACATCGCGAGCACCACGAACGCGAGGTCGCGAAACCGGCGGGTGCTGAGGAAGGAGGTGAAGGCCGCCGTTCCGGCCCGGGACAACAGAAAGCAGGTGGTCACCCCGAGCACGATCGCGACGATCGTTCCGACCACCGTCGCCGGTCCTCTGGACCAGGTGATCAGCAGACCCGCGGAAACCAGCACCGTGGCGATGCCGGGGCTGCCGATCAGCCCCCCGATCAGCAGACCGGGCGTCAAGTCCCGCGCCCGGACGGGCAGCAAGGCGAATCGGGAGGGATCCACGGTCTCGTCGACCCCGAAGACCAGCAGCGACATGATCAACCAGCCCAGGCTGAGGATGGAGAACGCCACCACCGTGACGTCCGCCGCCAGATCGACGTCGGCGAACCGCAGGGCGGCCAGCCCGACGATTGCCACGGCGATGATGAAGAGCGCGTACAGCAGGCCGATGACCAAGCCCACCGTGCGCCAGATGCTGCGTCGGAGGCCGTTCTTGAGCAGGGTCAGTTTGAGCCGGACGAGGACCGCAACCATCCCAGCGCCTCCTCTCCTGCTGCCGTGTAGCCCACGAGGTCCAGGAACCGCTGCTGCAGGGTCGAGCCCGCCCGTACGTCTTCGAGGGTGCCCGCCGCCAGCACCCGGCCCTGCGCCACCACAGCGAGGTCGTCGCAAAGACTTTCGACCAGTTCCATCACGTGACTCGAGAGCACCACCGTTCCCCCGCTGCGCACGTAACCGCGCAGGATGGCGCGGATGTGTTCCCCGGAGACGGGGTCGACGGACTCGAAGGGTTCGTCCAAGATCAACAGACGCGGGGCGTGGATGAGTGCGCAGGCCAACCCGATCTTCTTGGTCATGCCGGCGGAGTACTCCACCACGAGGGTGTTGCGGTCGTCGGTCAGACCCATCGCGTCCAGCAACTCCGCGGAGCGGCTCTTGATGTCGGCCGGGTCGACCCGGCGGAGTAGGCCGACGTAGTGCAGCAACTCGCCCCCGCTCAAGCGGTCGAACAGCCGCAACCCATCCGGTAGGACGCCGATCAGTGCCTTCGCCGCGGCCGGATCGGTCCAGACGTCGCGACCGAGCACGGCCGCGGTGCCGGCGTCGGGCCGCAGCAGCCCGGTGGCCATCGACAGCGTCGTCGTCTTGCCCGCCCCGTTGGGTCCGACGAGACCGAAGAGGCAGCCGCTGCGGACCTGCAGGTGGAGGTCGTCGACTGCGATCTTGGGTCCGAAGCGCTTGTGCAGTCCGATCAAGGACAGCGCCGGGGGCGCCGAAGTTTGCATGGCCCCAGTAGACATCGTTTGCGCAGCGAGCCAAGTCACCCGGCGGCACCCCGGGGCAATAACGATTCATGCTCGAGAGATCGGACCATTGACGGCAGGTGACGCTGAGGTTACGGTGGCAGAACGGGGGCGTGAGAGCGCTCCCATTGTTGTTCCTCCAGCTCTCATCCTCCGCCCCCGAGGAGACTTTCGTGACCCCTACCCCGGCCCCCGCCTGCCCTCGCCAGACCCGCCGCGACACCCCGCGCCACCGGCTGCGTCCGACCCGGCGCAACAAGCGCCGGACCATCGCCTGGTCCGTCGCGTTCGCCCTGGTGGTGAGTGCGGTGGCCGTTTTCGGGGTACCCGGTCGGGCCAGCGCGGCCACCGTCGGAGCCGGCTCGTACACGACGACGCTGCCCGCCGAGCAGAAGCTGCCGACCGGGTGCGGTGATCTCTCGACCAATCCGCGCCAGGCGGTGACAGCCAACGCACCCAAGGGTCCAGTCCCGACGAACGACTGGTGGACCTCGATCCTGTGGAAGCGGACCGATTGCGCGTTCGGTGAGCCGATGTTTGCGCATCCGGCGGTCTACGACACCTACCCGAGCGGGCTCGGAGTCGGCTACCCCACGGTGCCGGCGATCACGGGCAGCGCGACGGGGGTCGGGGAGTACAAGTTCCCGTACACACGGGATGTGTTGGTAGGAATGCCCGGGTTGAACGCGGGCCGGGTCATCGTCGACGACTGGACGGACTGGACGGTGTCGCCCCAGTGGAGCGACGGGACGCGCAAGCTGACCGCGACCATCGGTCACGGGCTGCCGATGTCCTACTACGTGGTTTCCGGAGGCACCGCCCAACTCACCACGGACGGGACGCCGCGGGTGTGGAGTCAGACCGGCAGCCGGCTCGGCTTCAGCATTCGTGATCATGACTACGTCGCGTACGCACCGAGCGGGGCGACCTGGACCGTCAACGGTGGGCTGGTCACCTCGAGCCTGGACGGAAAGTCGTACTTCACCGTGGCGGTGCTGCCGACCACGGCGTCCAGTACCGACGCCCAACGCATCGCTCTCGCCAACGACTACGGTCGCTACGCGCACGCCCACGTCACCGGAAGCGCGGTCGACTATCGCTACGACGTGGCCGCGGGGTCGGTGCAGACCACGTACCGGCTGAGCACCAGCCCTCGCGAGGGCAGCGAATCGGGCACCGTCGTTTCGCTCTACCCGCATCAATGGAAGGCGTTGACGGGTAAGACCCCGATCGCCGACACATACATCTCGCCCCGCGGCCGGATGAAGAACCTGGTGGGTGTATCCGACTTCAGCACCGCGATGAAGTTCCACGGCATCCTGCCCGAGGTGCCGGCCGTGGCCACCGCGTCCGGCAGTGATCGAACGGTGCTGAACGACTACCTGAGTCAGGTCGCCGATGACCCGGCCGGTGAACAGAAGCCCGACACGTACTGGGCGGGCAAAGGCCTCGGCCGCGCCGCCCGGATCGCCGAGATCGCCGACCAGCTGGGCAACACCGCGATCCGGGACAAGGCGCTGACCACCATGAAGGCGACCATGAACAACTGGCTCACCGCGTCGGCGGGTGAGAAGAATCACCTCTTCTACTACGACCAAGAGTGGGGGACCTTGATCGGCTACGACGCCAGCTACGGTTCCGATCAGGAACTGAATGATCATCACTTCCACTACGGCTACTTCATCGCCGCGGCGGCCACCCTCGCCAAGTTCGATCCGAACTGGGCGAAGGCAAGCCAGTACGGCGGCATGATCGACCTGCTGATCCGCGACGCCAACAACTACGACCGCGGCGACGACCGGTTCCCGTACCTCCGCGACTTCGACATCTACGCCGGCCACGACTGGGCGTCCGGACACGGCTCGTTCGCCTCCGGCAACAACCAGGAGTCCAGCTCGGAGGGGATGAACTTCGCCGGTGCGTTGATCCAATGGGGCCAGGCGACCGGCAACACGGCAGTGCGGGACGCGGGCGCTTACATCTACGCCACCCAGGCCGCCGCCATCGAGAACTACTGGTTCGACGTGGACGACGACGTCTTCCCCACCGCGTTCCAACACAAGACCGTCGGCATGGTGTGGGGGGACGGCGGAGCGTACGCGACCTGGTTCACCGACATGCCGGAGAAGATCCACGGCATCAACCAGTTGCCGATCACCGGCAGTCATCTGTACCTCGGGCTGAACCCGGCGTACAACAAGATCAACTATGACGAGATCGTCCGCAACGCCGGCGAGCCACGGGCCTGGCAGGACATCCTGTGGGAGTTCCTGGCCCTCGGCGATCCGGACCTGGCGCTGAGCAAGTTCCGGGCGAACTCGAGCTTCGTGTCGGAGGAGGGTGAGACGAAGGCCCACACGTTCCACTGGATCCGCAACCTCGCCGCCCTCGGGGTGCTCGACTCGACTCTGACGGCCAACCACCCGCTGGCGGCGGCGTTCGACAAGTTCGGTCAACGGACCTACGTCGTCGCCAACATCACGTCGAGTCCGATCACCGTGACGTTCTCCAACGGCACGCGCGTGCCGGTTCCAGCCGGGAAGACGGTTGCTACCGGGGCGCAGAACTGGTCCGGCGGCAGTGCCAACGGACAGCCCGGGGGTCCGGACCCGACGCCCACGCCGACACCACACGACCCACCAGCCGACGCCAACGCCAACGCCAACGTCCGAACGCCAACGCCAACGCCAACGCCAACGCCAACGCCAACGCCAACGCCGACTCCGAGTCCGACGCCCACGCCCACGCCGTCGCCGGCCAGCGGAAAGCTGTACCTCAACGGCAGCGGGTCGCTCGGCGCCGCTGGCCCGCCCAGCGCCCTACCGCTGGTTCCGGCCAACGCCGAGAACGACGGCAGCCCGCAGAACGCGAAGACCTTCGTCGCCTCCGGCTTGGATCTCCGCTACACCGCGGGAGCGCCGACCTTCGATCTCTTCGTCGATGCCGGAGGTGCGGTCGGCAACGCCACCCAGTTGCGGATCTCGTACGACCTGACGGGCAACGGCAGCTGGGACCGCGTGGAGACGTACCGCTACTTCGCCACGGACCCGATCCCGGGCTTTGAGCACTACACCCAGGACCGGCAGCTACTCAGTGCGACCGGCACCCTCGGGAATCTGGCTGGCGGCACGGTCAAGGCGGAGGTCTGGCACGCCCTAGGCAACCAGCCCGGCACCCTCGGCGTCGGAAACCAGTCTGTGCTGGTGCTGCCCTTCGGCTGAGCCGGCACCGATGCGGGACCCCGAACGAGCCCACGAGGAGGTGCGGGCGGAGGCAGCGCCGCAGGAGTCGTAGCCCCGGTTACCCGGTGGGCGGCACGTTCTGGTTGAAGCGGAACACGTTGTCGGGGTCCCACACCCGTTTCAGGTCGACCAGTCGCGTCCACCTGGCCTCGCCGTACGACGCGCGCACGTCGGCCGTCGTGACGCGCGGCCCGGCCAGGAAGTTGAGCAGTGCGCCGCCCGTGCGATAGCGCTGCACTGCGTCATGTCGCTCTTGCAGTTCGGCCGTGGCCGGATACGCGGGCGGATAGGCGGCCGTGAACAAGTTGAGATACCCAGTCCGCTGTCCGACGGCGTTGCCCGGGTCGGGTTCGCGGGCGAGCGCACCCCCGAGGTGTCGCAGTTCGATCACGTACGGCGTCGTCGCGCCGACCCCGTCCAGCAGGGCGCCCACGAAATCGCTGTCGACCGGTCCGAGCACCGAGCTCTGCGCCGACACCGGCTGCGGGTCCGTCGGATCACCGGCGATGCTGGACACCGCGCCGAACGGCATGGACTGCACGGTGTCGAGCAGCACCGGCGCCGCGCCGCGCAGTTGCTGGAGCAAAGCCTCGATCTCTCCGGGGTCTCCGCAGTGCGCCACCCGGACGTGGCAGCCGTAGACCCCGCTGATGGCGGGCGGCAGGAACGGCAACGGAGGAAAGTCCACCAGGGCCACCGCGAGGGACAGCGCTTCCGGCGCCCGGGCAATGACGTCGAGGAAGGTGCCGATCACGGCGTCGGCCTGCTCACCGGGAAAGAAGATCCCGCCGCCGTACAGTTCTGCGACCGGGAACAGCGACACCTCCAGCTCGGTGACCACGCCGAGGGTCCGGCCGGCGCCGCGGACACCCCAGAAGAGGTCCGGTTCGTGCTCCTCGTCCACCCGGATCCGGCGGGCGTCGGCGCTCACGAGATCGACCTGACGGACGTGATCGGCGGCGAATCCGTAGCGACGGCCGAGCGGGCCCAGGCCGCCGCCCAGGGTGTAGGAAACCGCACCGACCGCGGTGGACGAACCCACCAAGGGGGCCAGGCCGTACGGCGTGGTGGCCGCGACGACGGTATCCCAGGTGGCGCCGGCCTGGATCCGGGCCGTTCGCCGCTCTGGGTCGACGACGACCCCCGTCAGCCGACTGGTGTCGATGAGCACTGCGCCGTCAGTGGCTGAGGTCGGCCCGTGCCCGGTCGCCTGGACCCCGACCGGGAGTTGCACCGCGTTCGCCATGCGGATCGCAGCCGGAATGTCGTTCAGGTCGGCGGCGGATACCACCACGGCCGGATGCTGCTGGACGGAGAGGTCGAAACCGGTTCGCCCCGGGTCGTATCCCGGCGAGCCTGGGGGCGAGAGCGTGCCGGTGAAGTGGCCGGCGAACGGCGTCAGGTCGAGTTCCGGTTCGATCACGGTAAACATGATGCCGCCGCGGTGAGACAGCGTGGTCCGGAGCCCCGCTCAGCCGGACCGACGGCCCGCCGTACGATGGCGATGAACCTCACGAACTGATCACGATCCGGCCTGAGAGGAATCCCCATGGCGGCCTACGACCTGCCCGATCTGCCCTACGACTACGGCGCTCTCGCCCCCCACATCTCGGGCGAGATCATGGAGTTGCACCACGACAAGCACCACGCCACCTACGTCAAGGCCCTCAACACCGTCCTCGACCAGTTGGCGGAGGCCCGCGAAACAGATTCCTTCGGCAGTGTCGGCGGCCTGGAGAAGACCCTGGCGTTCAATCTCGGCGGGCACGTCAACCACTCCGTCTTCTGGCCGAACCTGTCACCGGACGGTGGCGACAAGCCCGATGGCGACCTCGGCAGTGCGATCGATGAGTACTTCGGCAGCTTCGACAAGTTCCGCGCCCATTTCACCGCCAACGCGAACACGATCCAGGGCTCCGGTTGGTCGATCCTGGCCTACGACACCCTCGGCGCTCGGTTGAACATCATCCAGCTCTACGACCAGCAGGGCAACGTACCGGTCGGTCAGATCCCGATCGTGGTGTTGGACATGTGGGAGCACGCGTTCTACCTGCAGTACAAGAACGTGAAGGCCGACTACGTCACCGCCTGGTGGAATGTCGTCAACTGGGCCGACGCGCAGCAGCGCTACGCGGCGGCCGTGGCTCAGACGGCAGGGCTGATCAAGCCCTGAGCTGAGCCGACCGATCCGGATTCGCTCAACGCGGAGTAACGTCGGGTGTGAAACATTGCCTGGCTAAGGAGCGTGGGTGATGAGCGATCCCCGGTCGGTCGTGACGCCGGCGCCACCCCCGGATCTGCCAGGACCGTCGATCCAGCTCCGCTGGATCGACGGCGACGGCGTGAGCACCCGCGCGCTGGCCGAGTTGACCGAGCTCCGCGGCCGCCGAGACGGGTTCCTCTGGCTCGACATCCCCGCCTGGAGTCCCGAAGCCGAGCAACTGCTGGTCGATTTCGGGTTCCATCCGATGGCGATCCGGGATTGCCGCGAGCGCAACCACGTTCCCCGGATCCACGTCTATCGCGATCATCTGTTCGTCGTCGTACACGCGCCGGAGATCGGCAAGGCCGGGCATGTGCATTATCTCGAACTCGACCAGTTCATCGGCGAGGACTTCCTGGTCACCGTGCACGGACCGCTGAGTCCGGCCGTCTCGGTCACCACCGCCATGCAGGACACCTACCAGGTGGTGGACCGGATGGCCGCGGGGCGCCTCCGACCGACCTCGCCGTTCGGCCTGACGTACGCCCTGGTGTCCACCATCGTCCGCAAGGAAGCCGCCCTGGTCGCCGATCTGGCCCGCCAGGTCGGGCTGCTGGAGCAGCGGGTGATGGCGGCGGTGGACGAGGAGCCGCAACGGTTCCTGACCGAGCTGTTCACGGCCCGACACGAGTTGCTGACCATCCGGACCATGGCCGCCCAGGGTGGGGAGATCTACCGCCGGGCGATCAAGCTGGTCGACTTCGCCCCGGCCGAGGGCATGCACCTGATGGCGGATCTGCTCGATCAGTACGAGCGGGTCGCCCACATCAGCGACAGTCAGCTCTCGTTCCTGACGGGCGTGACCGAGTTCTATCGCGCGCGGACCGACACCAAGATGACCATCGCCGCCGAACGGCTGGCGGTCATCGCGGCCGTCACCCTGCCGATCACCGCCATCTCCTCGGTCGTCGGCATGAACGTCATCGTCAACGACACGACGCACTGGGGCATCCTGGCGATCCTGCTCGCGATCATGATCGCGCTGTCGATCACGGTGTTGATCTGGTCCAAGCGGCAGGGCTGGTTGTGACCGGGTGACGAGCTCCGTAATCGTCGCCGGGGCCGGTCTGGCGGGGCTGTTCGCGGCAGCCGCCCTCGCCGAGAACGGCTACCACGTCACCGTGTTGGAACGAGACCAACTCCGCGACGACGCGTCCGCCCGCAAAGGCGTTCCACAGGGGAGCCAGGCCCACCTGATGCTGAGGCGGGGTTGGCAGGCCGCCGAGACGTTCCTGCCGGGCCTGCGGGAGGATCTCATCCGGCAGGGCGCCGCCCGGTTCCTCAGCGGGCGAATGCCGTGGCTCGCCGAGTACGGCTGGCTGCCGACCGATCGCCGGGGGGTCGAGTTGATCACCGCCACCCGGCCGTTGTTGGAACTTTGCGCCCGGCGGCGCGTCGAGCAACTGCCGCGCGTCCGGATTCTCGGCGGACGAACGGTTTCGGGGCTGCGGCCCGTCGGCGGTCGCTGGTCGGTCCGCACCATCGGTGGTGGCACCGAGGAGCAGGTCAGCGACCACGTGAGCGACGTTGTCGTCGACGCGTCTGGCCGCGGGTCCCGACTGCCGACCTGGCTGTCGGGTCTCGGATTTGCGGTGCCCGAACCGGACCTGGTCGATGCACGTCTCGGCTATGCGACCCGCGTCTACCGCTCTCGCGGTCCGCTGCCGCTACGGACCGGAGTCGTCATCGGAGCCACCGTCGAGACCCAGACCGGAGGTCTCGCGCTGCCCGTCGAACGCGGTCGATGGCTGCTGATGGGCGGCGGCTACGGTGAGCGGCGTCCGCCACGGAGCGGGGACGGCTTCACCACTTTCCTCGCCGGTCTCCGCGATCCGGTGCTCGCCGACCTCGAGACGCACCTCGTTCCTCTCGGCGAGGTGGCCATCCACCGCCAGACCGGCAACCGTCGCTACCGGTTCGAGAACGTCTCGGGCTGGCCGGACGGGCTCTTGGCGGTCGGAGATTCGGCCGCAGCCTTCAATCCCGTTTACGGACAGGGCATCAGCGTCGCAGCCGCGCAGGCCCAAGTGCTGCGCGACGCGCTGCGCGCCGGGGCTCGGCCCGACCGCCGCCTGCAACGTCGGCTGTCTGACGTCGCCGAGTTGCCGTGGCTCATCGCTACCGGCGCCGATCTGCGCCAGCCCAGCGCCGAGCATCGGCCCAGTCCAAAGCAACGCCTGTTCGCCGCGTGGACCGAACGGGTAGCCCGCTCCGCGGCCGAAGGCGACGTCGCGGCCGGCGAGATCTTCGAGCAGCTCTACCACCTGACCGCTCCGGCTTCGACGCTCTTCAGTCCGCTGCTGGTCGGCGGCATCCTGCGGTCGATGTTCGGTCCGACGCCCGGACGTACGCGGCCCGACGTCCTGGACGCGATCATCCCCCGGGCTCACCGGCAGGCGCCTCGGGCCGCCTGACCTGGAGATCGGCACTAGGGCTCCGGCGTCGCCGGCTCCGGGGGTCCGAGCAAGGTACGCACGGTCTCGATGGTGTCGGCCTCGGCGGCCGTCTTGTCCTCGCGGTACCGCAACACCCGGGCGAAGCGCAGCGCCACCCCGCCGGGATAGCGCCGGGAGATCTGCAGGCCATCGCACGCGATCTCGACCACGGTGGTCGGACGGACGCGGACGGTGTAGGAGTCGCGACTCTCCTCCAGCGCCAGGAAGTGCTCGGTCTGCCAGGCCAACAGCTCGTCGGTCAAACCCTTGAAGGTCTTCCCCAACATCACCAGGCCGCCGGTGTCCGGGTCCCGGGCCGCGAGATGCAGATTGGAGAGCCAGCCGCGACGGCGGCCACTGCCCCACTCCACCGCCGTCACCACCAGATCGAACGTGTGCCGGGGCTTGATCTTGATCCACGACGCCTCGCGTCGACCGGCCGCGTAGGGCGCCGCGGGTCCTTTCACCACCAGCCCCTCGTACCCGCCGTCCACCGCCGCGCGGAACGCCGCCGCCAGCTCCGCCTCGTCGGCGACCTCCCGGCGCGGGACCAGCAACTCCTCCGGTGCCACGGCGGCCAGGGCTTGCCTGCGCTCGCCGAGCGGAACCTCGAGCAGATCGCGGCCGTCGACGTGCAGCAGGTCGAAGAAGAAGACCCGCAGCGGAGTCCGCGCGGCGACCTCGGTGTCGGCCTTGCTCGCCGTACGTGACGCGATCACCTGGAACGCCTCGGGCCGGCCGTCGGCCCGAAACGCCAGCACCTCACCGTCCAGCACGAGCCTGGTCGCGGGCAGGGCGCGGACGGCGGCCCCGACCTCCGGCAGCCGCGAGGTGATCTCGTCCAGCGAACGAGTGAAGATCCGCACCTGGTCGCCGGCCTCGTCCGACCACCGGTGGACCTGGACCCTGATCCCGTCCAGCTTGAAGTCGGCCAGCGCGGGAAACCCGACCTTGGCGGCCGCCTCGGCCACGTCCGGCGCGGGGGCCGCCAGCATCGGCTGGATGGCGGTCCCGACCTGTAGGCCCACCGCGTCCAGGGCAGCCTCGCCCCCGGTGAGCAGCAGGCGGGCCGCGGCCGTGGTGGACGACAACAGCATCGCCGCGCGCCGGACGGTGGCCACGGGCACCGCGTACGCCTGGGCCAATCCCTCCTGCACGAGGGAATCGAGCGCCCCCTGACGCAACTCGCCGAACACCAGCCCGCGCAGCAAGCCTTGCTCGGCCTCGGTCGCCCGGCCGAACAGGTCGTCGGCCTGCTGGGCGCGGGTCGCCGCCGAGCCGGGGCCGGACAAATCAGCCAGCTGCGCAAACGCCGCGTCGACCTCGATCAGATCGAGCGTGGGCGCTGCCGCCGGCGGTGGCAACTTCTGCAGCGAGCGCCAGCCGAGGCCGGTCCGGCGCTGCCGCAGACTGCCGCCGAGATAGGAGACCGCGATCTCGATGTCGTCCGGGCCGGCGTCGGCCAGCACCGCGGCGAGCAGGTCGCGTTTGGCGATGCGGGAACGGGTTGCGGCGAGCGCAGCCCACACCTCCGCCAGTCTGGACAGCAGCACGACGTCATCCTGACCCAAGCCGCCGACACCCCGCACGTTGCAACCGGTTGCGATGCCGCTGACGTTTCCAGGCCTGCAGAACCGGGTTAGGGTACGCACGTAGGAGCGCTCTCACGAATCGGTGGGCCCACAACAATCGCGTAGCAGTCGATAGCGGGGCATTGACACCGAACCGGTTAAGTGGTGGGTTGACTCTGTTCGTTCGGCACGAGAGTGAGGCAGGCGATGACGCTGTCCGGTTCGGGGGGTGCTCCGTGGAGTTGCGCTGCCACCCATCAAAAGTCCGGCCTCGCAGCACGCTCTGGCGCACTCTTCCAATCCGATCTCGTCGACCACCGGACCGATCGCATCTCCCGCCGGTGACCCGCCGACTCATTGTCCCGTGCGCGCGCGGCCGATTCGGTCCGTCCCGGCACGGTCGCTGGCCGCTCGCCCGACCGCCGGTGGCTTCGCCCTAGGCACCGATCGGCAGCTCGATCCGCCACCAGATATCTCCCACCTGAATCGCACAAGGAAGTTCGAAAGGAAGAAATGACAGACATCCATGAGCCCACGGAGAAGTCCGAGTCCGCAGCCGGCGTCTTCGGCTTCGCGGGATCGCAGACCAGCCGCCGGAACTTCCTCGCCCTCTCCGGGCTGGCTGTCGGCGGGGTGGCAATCGGCGTCAGCGCGTCCGCCTGTGGTACCGCGCAGACCGGAAACCAAGGCGGCGGCACCGCCAAGGGCCGTGCCGGTGCGGCCGGAGAAACCCTGTTCATCGCCGGCTTCCAGTGGGGCCCGCCGACCAACTTCAACCCGTTCGCGGGCACACCTGCCTTCCCTGTCGCGCAGGGCCAGCCCGAATTGCTCTTCGAGGCCCTGATCCGCTTCAACCTGCTGGACGGCTCGCTGTCCCCCGGTTTGGCCAAGGAGGTTCAGCAGCCCGACGACAACACCTTCGTCCTCCCCCTCCAGGACGGCACCAAGTGGTCCGACGGCAGCGAACTCACAGCCGAGGATGTTGTCTTCACCCTTGAACTCGGAAAACCGGACTCCGTCTCGATGCCCTGGTCCGACCTTTGGAAGTACGCGGACAGCGTCGAGGCCACCGATCCCCGTACGGTCACCATCAAGCTCAAGCCGACGCCGTACAACCCGGGCATCGTCAAGGCCTCCCTCACCACCGCGCTGATCGTGCCGAAGGCCTACTGGAGCAAGATCGCCGCCGACAAGGTCGCCGCCGAAGCCAACATGCAGCCGCTCGGTTCCGGCCCCTTCAAACTGGACAAGGCCGATCAGACCCAGGTCAACCTCAAGCGTGACGACGCCTACTGGGGCAAGCAGCTCTTCGGCACTCCGGCGATGGCAACGATCAACCACCCGATCTTCAAGAGCAACAACGACGGCGACCTCAAGCTCGAGAGCGGCGAGATCGATGCGTCGCAGCAATTCACCGCCCAGATCTGGAAGATGTGGGAGGACAAGAAGGCCCCGGTCGGCACGTGGCTCAAGCAGAAGCCCTACTACGTGCCAGGCAATATCCCCTTCCTGATCTTCAACGTGTCGAAGAAGGGTTTGGACAACCCACTGGTCCGGCGGGCGATCGCGTACTCGATCGACTACGCCAATATCGCGAGCACGGCCATGTCGGACTACTCCGAACCCGCCAAGGCGTCGCTCATCATTCCGACCGGATACGAGTCGAAGTTCTTCGACGCCGCCCCCGCGGAGGCGGACGGATGGAGCTACGACAAGGACAAGGCCATCGACATCCTGGAGAACGAGCTCAAGGCCAAGAAGGGCTCCGACGGCATCTACGTGTTGCCCGACGGTACCAAGCTCGGAGGTTGGCGGGTGCAGTGCCCGACCGGATGGACCGACTGGAACACGGCCCTGGAGATCGTGGCGAAATCGGCGAAGGCCGTCGGCATCGGGATCGACACCTACTTCCCGCAGCAGGCCCAATGGCAGAGCGCGATGCAGAACGGCGACTTCGACCTGGTCATGAACGGCTACAACGGCGTGTCCCCGGCGAGTCCCTGGATCCGATTCCGGGATGCGCTGGACGACCGCGGCGTCAATCCGATCGGCAAGCGCGCCAGTTGGAACTACGGCCGGTTCTCCGACGACAAGGTGCCCGCGCTGCTCGACACCGCCGCGGGGGCCAAGGATGACGCCACGGCGTTGAAGGCCTACGCCGAGCTGGACAAGATATACCGGGAGAACATCCCGTGCATCCCGCTGATGTACCGCCCGCTGGACTTCTACGAGTTCAACCAGTCAAATTGGGAGAACTTCCCGACCGAGGAGAACCCGTATGCTCCGCCGATGTTTCGAAGCGCGGGCATTGGGTGGTTCTTCAAACTGAAGCGAATCGGTAGCTGATCACGGACTGAGCAGATGTCGAAGCGAAGGCACCCGCGATGAGTCTCGTGCGCTACCTCGGACGCAAGATCGGATGGTATCTGGTCGTCTTCGTCGCCGCTCTCATCCTGAACTTCGTCCTGCCCCGGCTGATCCCCGGCAATCCGGTCGACACGATCGTGTCCCAGATGTCGCGGGGCGGCGGGGCCTCGGGCGAGGCGGTCGAGGCGATGTACCAGCGGTACATGACCGAATTCGGATTGAACCAGCCGATCTGGCAGCAGTTCCTCACCTACGTCGGCAACGTGCTGCAGGGCAATCTCGGAACGTCGTTCGCGCAGTACCCGGCTTCGGTCAATACCTTGATCGCGCAGTCGCTGCCGTGGAGCGTCGCGCTCCAGCTGCCGGCCATCGTCGTCGGCTGGGTCGTCGGAAACATCGTGGGCGCCATCGCTGCCTTCAAGGGGGGGTGGTTCGATCGCGGAGCCTTCCTCTCCTCTCTCTTCCTGTCCTCCATCCCGGCGTACTGCTTGGCGATCATCCTGCTCTACGTGTTCGCCGTGCAGCTCGGCATGTTCCCGGTCGGCGGCGCCTATTCCTTCGGCCTCAGCCCGGAGTTGTCGCTGACCTTCTTCGGCGATGCCATCACGTACTTCTGGTTGCCGTTCTGGTCGATCGTGCTGGTCTTCGTCGGTGGCCAGGCCGTCGGGATGCGGTCGATGGCGATCTACGAGTCCGGTTCGGACTACGTGAACTACGGCCGCAGTCTGGGGTTGCGGGACCGCACCACCGTCCGCTACATCTTCCGCAACGCGATGTTGCCGCAGATCACGGGCCTGGCCCTGTCAATCGCCGGCATGATCGCCGGTGCCCTGATCATCGAGCTGGTCTTCTCCTACCCGGGCCTCGGTACGCTGTTGTTCAACGCGATCAGTCAGAACGATTACCCGGTGATCCAGGCCATCATGCTCATCTTGACCCTCGCCATGTTGGTGGCGAACTTTGCCGTCGACCTGCTGTACGGCGTCATCGACCCCCGGATCCGAGCCGCACAGAGTGGAGACCGCTGATGAAGTCGGTCCATTTCACCCCCCGCTTCTACGTCGCGTTGGTCATCTTGATCGGCGTGTTGCTGGTCGCCATCCTCGGCCCGCTTCTCGTTCGGACCGATCCGAACGCCACCATTGGTGGGCTGTACGACGAGCCACAGGGATTCGGGCCGCTGCTGCTCGGCACCGACAACGAAGGTCAGAGCGTGATCGCCAACCTCGTGTACGGCACGAGGACATCCCTGATCGTCGGTCTGCTCGCCGGCACACTCGCCACGATCATCGGCCTCGCGGTCGGCATCATCGCCGGTTTCCGGGGTGGCATGGTGGACAACATCCTCTCCAGCGTGACCAACATCTTTCTGGTCATCCCCGTGATCATCGTGGTCATCCTGCTCAGCGTGGCGTTGTCGAATCGCAGCATCTTCACCCTGGCCCTCGTCATGGGCATCACGTCGTGGCCGTGGCTCGCTCGAGCGGTTCGGGCCCAGACCACCAGTGTGCGGACGCGCGAGCACATCGACGTGGCGATGCTCTCCGGGGCCAACTTCTGGTCGATCCTGCTGCGCGACGTGCTGCCCTATCTGCTGTCCTACGTCGTGATGGCGTTCGTGCTGCAGGTCTCCGGGGCCATTCTGCTGGAGTCGACGCTGAGCATGCTCGGGCTCGGCCCGAGTAACGCCATCAGCCTCGGGATCATGCTCTACTGGGCGATCGCCTGGGGCTCGGTGCGCACCGGCGCGTGGTGGGCCTTCGTGCCGCCGACGGTGATGCTGACGCTCATCTCGTTCGCCCTGTTGCTGCTGCAGTCCAGCCTCGACGAGCTGTTCAATCCGCGACTCCGGCGCGGCAGGGTCCGGCGCAAGAGGGGGACCGCGCCGACGTACGAGATCCCCGCCGCCGAAGGTCCCTCGCCGCAACTCACGGCAGCCGGGGTGGTCGAAGGACCCGCACCGGTCGACAGCCAAGGAGGGCCGTGACCGATGACCAGACTGCTCAACGCCGAAGACATCCGGGGCGTCTACCACACCCCGGACGGCAAGGAGGTCCTCGCGGTCAATGACGTGACCATCCAGATGAGCGACGGCGAGGTGCTGGGTCTGGCCGGTGAGTCCGGCAGTGGGAAGACCACACTCGGTTCGATCATCGCGCTGACGGCCCGCCCTCCGTTGATAGTCGAGCACGGGACGCTGGAGATCGACGGGGAGGCCAAGGACCTGTCGAACATGGCCAAAATCCCACGGGCCTGGCGTGGTGCGGTCGTTTCCATGCTCCCTCAGGGCGCGATGAACTCGGTCAGCCCGACCATGCGGATCCGCGATCTGGTGTTCGACGTGATGCGGGCCCACGACAGCAAGATCAAGAAGGATGAGGCGCTGGATCGGGCCCGGGACCGGATCAAGACCCTGGGCCTGCCGCTGCGAGTACTGGACGCCTATCCGCACCAGTTGTCGGGCGGTATGAAACAGCGCACGGTGACCATCATCAGCACGCTGCTCAACCCACGCCTGCTAATCGCCGACGAGCCGACCTCGGCCCTTGACGTCACCTCGCAGAAGATCCTGATCGAGATGCTGCTCGACATGCTGGACAAGAAGATCATGAGTGGCATCATCTTCATCACCCACGATCTGCCCGTACTGCGTACCGTCGCGAGCAAGATCGCGGTGATGTACCAGGGCCAAGTGGTGGAGTCCGGGCCGACGGCGGCGATGGTGGACGATCCACTGCACCCGTACACCCGGGCGCTGCTCGGCTCGGTGCTGGCCCCCGAGCCGGCCTATGCGAACACTCGGATCGAGGGCATGGCCGCCTTCGATCGCGAGAGCTTCGACGCGCCGGCGGTGATCCGCTGATGACCGTCGCGTCTGTCACTCCCGAGAGGCTTCGCTCATGACCGAGATCTTCCGCGCCGATCACGTCACCAAGACGTTCGGTACCGGTAAGAACGTCGTCGAAGCCGTCAAGGACGTCAGCTTCACCCTCGAACAGGGCTCAATCACCACGATCGTCGGCGAGAGCGGCTCGGGGAAGTCGACCGTGGCCCGGATGGTTCTTGGCCTGCTGCCGATCACGTCTGGCACCATCTCGTTCCAGGGCAAGGACGTCACCAACCTGAGCCATAGCGAGCGGACCACGTACTGGCGCGACGTACAGGCCGTCTTCCAGGACCCGTTCTCCTCCTTCAACCAGTTCTTCACCGTCAAACGGCTGCTCTACCGATCCATGCGCCTACTCAACACCAAGGTCGGCCAGGACCGGCTGGAGGAGGCACTTGGGCACGTCGGGATGACGACCGACGTACTCGGTCGACACCCGCACCAGCTCTCCGGCGGCCAGCGGCAGCGGATCATGATCGCCCGGGCGCTGATGCTGCGGCCAACGTTCCTCATCGCCGACGAGGCCACCTCGATGCTGGACGCGTCACTGCGGGTGAACGTGCTCAACGTCTTGAAGGATCTCCGCGAGGACTTGGGCATGACCGTGCTGTTCATCACCCACGACATCGGTCAGGCCTGTTACCTCGCCGACCGGGTGCTGGTGATGGAGCACGGGGTGATGGTGGAACAGGGTACGACCGACGAGGTCATCTTCAATCCGCAGCACGAGTACACCAAACGACTGCTCGCCGATGTACCCAAGCTGCACGAGGAGATTGCCCTGGATCTCGACCTGACGTCCGCTGAGGTCACCGAATTGCGCTGACGAAGGAAGGCTGACGAAGGGGAAATACCAAGAGCTAAGGTCGCGGGGCAGGAAAGGCCTCGGATCGCTCTGGATGACGCTTCGCAATCCTCCATCGGCAAGGCGGGCCAGGACTGGCGCCGACACCGACCTCGACGCCTCGATCAAGAAGTACGCGGCCGGGCTGTCCAACTTCCAACTCGCCTATGTCGGACTGACTGCCTGCGACGCCCAAGCGCCAAGGCATGACGATGAAGGCCTTCGTCGATGCCTTCAGCAAGAATCCGGCTACCGTCACAGAGTTCAAGCCTCTTCTCGGGCAGGTGTGGCAGAGCGCGGTCGACAAATCTCTGCCCCCAATAGTGGCGTCCCCGCCAGCGGACGGCTGCGCTGCGCGGGTGGCTTCGGGCATCCGCAGCCGCCAGACCATGATCGCCACCGCAATCAGGGTCACCGCGACGGCGAGGAGCGCGGTCCACTCCAGGGGGATGATGTTGCTGCCGCGCAAGTAGCTCGCGTAGGTGATCACGCTGGCGACCTGCATCCCGAGTGCGGGGACCAGCATCCGCTTGTCCACCGCGGCGGCGACGACCAACAAGACCTCCGCCAGATAGAAGTACCGTTCGTGCATCTGGGGCAACAACATCGGCAACACCAGGGTGGACGCGGCGGCGGCGAGCAGTACCTCTCCCCCGCTGAGGGTCCGCCGCCGCACGAGCAGCCAGATCCCGAGCGCCACCCCGACGGCCGCCGTCACCGTCAGCCCGGCGTATAGCCAGATCGGGCCGGCATCGGCGGGCAGCCAGGCGTACGGGGTCGGCGCGTTGAAGGTGAATGCGTGCCCACTGCCGACAGCGTCCGCCGCACTTCCACCGCGTGGGCCGCCGCCCTGGCCGAACCCGGGGGGACCGCCGCCCGTTCCGCCGGTTCCGCGCCGACCAGCACCGGCGGGCACACCTGAACTGTTCGTGACCTGCGCCGGGTAGACCGCCAGTTGGCTGAGCAGACTCCGACCCGCCAGCAACGCTGGGACCAGCATGGCGAAGAACGCGACCGGGGCGGCGAGCAGAGCCCGCACCCGCATCCGGTTGACGATCAACACGGCCATCAGCACGGGCAGGAAGAAGATCGCCTGCAGCTTGAATGCGAACGCGACCCCGAACAGCAGACAGGCCGCCCACGGCCGCCGATCGAGCAGCATCGACAGGCTGCCGAGACAGAGCGCGGCGTAGATCGAGTCGCATTGGCCCCAGGCCGCGCTGTTCAGCACCACCGTCGGCACGAGGAGGACGGTGCCGGCGATGACGGTCGGCGCCCAGTTCGCCTCGGGCCGGACCTGCCGGGCGATCCGGTAGGCGAAGAAGCCGAGCAGCAGGTCGAAGACCACCGAGAGCGCCTTGATCCCGATGAGCGGCGGCACGGGGAGATAGGTCAACGCCGCCAGCAACACCAGATACGGGGTGTTGTAGTTGGAGAAGCTGTCCGCCAAGGCGGCGAAGCCACCGTTCTGAGCGAGGTGGGTGTACCAGGGCAGCAGAAAGGCCTGGTAGTCGCCGCTGACGACGTCGAACATCGTCCAGCGCAGCGCGACGGCGCCGACGACGATCAGCCCGAGGACACCGAGACGGACGACAACACGGCGGGTCACAGGAGCAGCCTGCCGAACTCACGTGTGGGGAAGCTGTGCAGGCGCTGGGAGCCGGTAACGCAACAAGGTGTGGCGAAGAGCACCGTTGTCGGTGCCCTTCGCCACACCTTGTGGCGGTGCGAGAAGGTCAGGAGCGACCGGCCGCGGGACCCTCGGTCTCGGTCGGCTCCGAGGCCTCAGCCTCGGCGGCCTCGGCGGCCTCCTCGCTGGAGGTGTCGTCGCTCGGCGCCTCCTGCTCAGAAGTCTCGGTCTCCCGCTCCTCGGTCTCGGTCACCAGCTCCTCGGCGGGCGACTCGTCGGCCGCCGGCTCCGCTGCTGCGGCCTTGGCCGGAGCCGCCTTCTTAGCGGGTGCCGATTTGGCGGTCCCCCGGGCGTTGGTCTTCCGGGAGTCCTCCAGGGACTCGGTCACCAGTTCGATCATGGCCATCGGGGCGTTGTCGCCCTTGCGTGGCCCGACCTTGGTTATCCGGGTGTAGCCACCCTCCCGGCCGGCAAAACTCGGGGCGATCTCGGTGAACAGTTCGTGCACGACGCTCTTGTCCCGCACCGTGGTCAGCACCTGCCGCCGGGCGTGGATGTCGCCCCGCTTGGCCTTGGTGATCAACTTCTCGGCCACGGGCCGCAGCCGACGCGCCTTGGCCTCGGTCGTGATGATCCGGCCGTGTTCGAACAGCTGCGTGGCCAGGTTGGCCAAGATGATCCGTTCGTGCGCCGGGCTACCGCCGAGCCGCGCGCCCTTGGCAGGTGTTGGCATTTCTCGTCTCCGTTTTCTTTCTCTTCTTCAGCCGATCAGGCCACCAGCATCTCAGTTGAATTGCGTGAGCGGAGCGAACTCCGGCCCCTGCGGCGAGCAGTGTCAGTACTGCTCAGTCTCGCTGAAGCTCGCGTCCTCGTCCTCGTCCAGCTCGTCGTAGCGACCGATGGCGCTGAGCGGGTCGAAGCCGGGGGCGCTGTCCTTGAGCGACAGACCCATCTCGTGCAGCTTCAGCTTGACCTCGTCGATCGACTTCGAGCCGAAGTTGCGGATGTCGAGCAGGTCCTGCTCGCTGCGGGACACCAGCTCCGACACCGTGTGGATGCCTTCGCGCTTCAGGCAGTTGTACGACCGGACGGTGAGGTTCAGGTCCTCGACTGGCAGGGCCAGATCGGCGGCCAGTTGCTCGTCGATCGGCGAAGGCCCGATCTCGATGCCCTCGGCCTCCAGGTTGAGCTCCCGAGCCAGTCCGAACAGCTCGACCAGGGTGCGGCCGGCCGACGCCACGGCGTCCCGGGGCCGGATGGCCGGCTTGGTCTCCACGTCCAGGATCAGCTTGTCGAAGTCGGTCCGCTGCTCGACCCGGGTGGCCTCGACCTTGTAGGTGACCTTGAGGACCGGCGAGTAGATCGAGTCGACCGGGATGCGGCCGATCTCGGCGTCGAAGCTCTTGTTCTGCACGGCGGAGACGTAGCCGCGGCCGCGCTCGACGACGAGTTCCATCTCCAGCCGTCCGTTGTCGTTCAGGGTGGCGATGTGCAGCTCGGGATTGTGCACCTCGACCCCGGCCGGCGGCGCGATGTCGGCGGCGGTGACGGGACCGGCGCCGGCCTTGCGCAGGTACATCGTGACGGGTTCGTCCTCCTCGGAGGACACCACGAGACCCTTGAGGTTCAAGATCACTTCGGTGACGTCTTCCACGACGCCCTCGATGGTGGAGAACTCGTGCAGGTTGCCGTCGATCTTGATGCTGGTCACGGCGGCGCCCGGGATGGACGAGAGCAGGGTGCGACGCAGCGAGTTGCCGAGGGTGTAGCCGAACCCCGGCTCCAGCGGCTCGATGACGAACCGCGAGCGGTTGTCCTGGGCGAAGTCTTCGGTGAGGGTCGGGCGCTGAGCGATCAGCATGTCTGTTCTTCCTTCCCCGCGAGAACCGCTATTTGATCCCGCGGAAACCAGCGACGCATCCGACGCCGCCGGGTCTTGCGCACTGCGTTACTTGCTGTAGAGCTCGACGATCAGTTGCTCTTGGACGTCGATGACGATCTGCTGCCGGGTCGGCGCCTGGTGGATCAGGACCCGCATCCTGGTCGGCAGCGCATCCATCCAGCCTGGCACGTCACGTTCACCATGGGTCTCGCGGGCGATCACCAAGGGGAGGAGCTCCCGCGACTTCTCGCGCAGGTCGATGACGTCGTGGGCGCTGACCCGGTACGACGGGATGTTCACCTTCTGCCCGTTCACGGTGAAGTGGCCGTGCGAAACCAGCTGGCGGGCCTGCCGCCGGGTCCGGGCGAAGCCGGCCCGGTAGACGACGTTGTCCAGCCGCGTCTCGAGAATCGCCAACAGGTTGTCACCGGTCTTGCCGGGCATCCGGTTGGCTTCCTCGTAGTAGCGGCGGAACTGCTTCTCCAGCACGCCGTAGGAGAACCGCGCCTTCTGCTTCTCGCGGAGCTGGAGGGAGTATTCCGACTCCTTGGTACGGCCACGCCCGTGCACGCCGGGCGGGTACGGGCGCTTCTCGAACGCTTTGTCGCCGCCGACCAGGTCAACCCCCAGCCGACGCGACTTCTTGGTCATGGGACCGGTATAGCGAGCCATGTTTCTAAGTCCTTTGAGTATTCGTCGAATGCCGGGCGGTCAGACGCGCCGGCGCTTGGGCGGGCGGCAACCGTTGTGCGGAACGGGGGTCACATCGGAGATCGCGCCGACCTCCAGGCCGACCGCACCGAGCGACCGGATGGCGGTCTCGCGGCCCGAGCCGGGGCCCTTGACGAACACGTCGACCCGCTTCATACCGTGCTCCATCGCACGCCGACCGACCGCCTCGGCGGCCATCTGCGCGGCGTACGGCGTGGACTTGCGGGAGCCCTTGAAGCCGACGGTGCCGGCCGAGGCCCACGCGATCACGGCGCCGGACGGATCGGTGATCGAGATGACGGTGTTGTTGAACGTGGACTTGATGTGGGCGTGACCCGCAACCACGTTCTTCTTCTCCTTGCGACGCACCTTCTTGGCGCCGGTGTTACGGCCTGCAGTAGCCATGAATTCCCTGGTTCTCCTGAGTCTCTACGTGTCTGTAACCGAGACGGTCGCGCGTCAGCGCGCCTTCTTCTTGCCGGCGACGGGCTTGCGCGCACCCTTGCGGGAGCGGGCGTTGGTCCGAGTGCGCTGACCGCGGACCGGAAGGCCGCTGCGGTGCCGGCGGCCCTGGTACGAGCCGATCTCGACCTTGCGACGGATGTCGGAGGCCACCTCGCGGCGGAGGTCACCTTCGACCTGGTAGTTGGCCTCGATCCAGTCGCGGAGGGCTACCAGTTGTTCGTCGTTGAGTTGGTGGACACGGAGGTCGCCACTGATCTCAGTGGCTTTCAGGGTCTCCAGGGCGCGGGTCTTGCCCACCCCGAAGATGTAGGTGAGGGCGATCTCCAGCCGCTTCTCGCGGGGCAGATCGACACCGATGAGACGTGCCATGTGTGAGTGCTGCCTTTCGATGACGAACTCCGGCCTGGTTCCACCCAGGGATAGGGAGTCGCGGAGGTGTCTGGCGTGATGCGTCCCGTGATGGCCAGCTTTCGAACCAGTGGGCCTCGGCCTCCGACCGAGGGTGGACCCGGAGGCGAACCTCCGGGGTGCGATCACACTTTTCGTGGTGGTGACGGTATTGAGTTGTGGTCGTGCGGGTCGGGCTGGTGATCAGCCCTGCCGCTGCTTGTGCCGCGGATTCTCACAGATCACCATCACGCGACCGTGCCGGCGGATCACCTTGCACTTGTCGCAGATCTTCTTGACGCTCGGCTGGACCTTCATCGAGCTCTCTCTTTCGGTGCCGGGCAGGCCGATATTGGCCCTGCTCGACAGATGGTGGGACTGGGCGTGGCTACTTGTGCCGGTAGACGATGCGACCGCGGGTCAGGTCGTAGGCGGAGAGTTCCACGACCACCCGGTCAGCCGGCAGGATGCGGATGTAGTGCTGTCGCATCTTGCCACTGATGGTGGCCAGAACCTTGTGGCCGTTCGCCAACTCGACGCGGAACATCGCGTTCGGCAGCGCCTCGACCACTGTGCCCTCGAGTTCGAGTGCACCCTCCTTCTTCGCCATAATCCTCTATCGCATCGACAACGGGTGAAAGTCGGCCACCGGCATAGTTGGCCGACCGATGAGTCTACGCCAAAGGCGGAGAGCAACCCAAATTTCCCGACTGGCCCCGAGCGGGCGCGATCTCGGTGAGAATGCAGACCGGGTGCACTTTGCCTAGGGATGTCGTCGGGGGACTCAGGCATGGTCTCGCTGTTCATCAGCCACAGTAGCGTGGACAACGCGGCGGTCCGCCGCGTGCTCAACCGTCTCCAGGCGTACGGCTACCAGTCGTTCTTCCTCGACATCGATCCCCAGCACGGCATTGCCGCCGGGCGGCGCTGGGAGGCTGAACTGCACACTCAGCTCCGCCGAGCCGATGCCGTCGTCTTCCTTGCCAGTCCGGCCTCCGTCGGTTCGCTGTGGTGCACGGCTGAGATCACGCTGGCCCGGACGCTCGGCAAGCCGATCTTTCCGGTGCAGATCTCCCCCGGTGCGCAGCACGCGATGCTCGCCGACCTGCAGTCCACCGATCTCTGCGGTGACAACGACCCGGGCTACCTCCGATTGGTCGCCGGCCTGCAGCGGGCGGGGGTCGATCCCGGTGACTCGTTCGCCTGGGACAGCCTCCGCTCCCCCTACCCGGGCCTGGACGCGTACGCCGGGCGGGACGCGGCCGTCTTCTTCGGTCGCACGGCCGAGACCACGACCCTGGTCTCGGTGTTGCAGCCGGCCGCCGGCCGGTCTCGGGGTGAGTTCGTCGCGGTCGTCGGGCCGTCGGGTTCGGGCAAGTCGTCACTGATCCGGGCGGGGCTGCTCCCCCGGTTGGCGCGTCAGGCACGCTGGCGAGTCCTGCCACCCCTCGTCCCCGGGGAACGTCCGCTGACGCAGCTGGCGCGATCGTTGGCCACCGGTCTCTACGAGGTGGGGATCCGGCGTGATGCCGCCGACGTGGAGGCCCAGCTCCGGCACGACCCCCAGGCCTTGCGTGAGCTCGCCGCCCGGTTCAGCTACGGCGCCGACGCAGAGCAGCCGCCCTGGGTCGTCCTCTTCGTCGACCAGGCCGAGGAGCTGGTCACCCGGTCCACGCCGGCCGAGGGAGCGTCGTTTCTCCGGCTGCTGGGAGGCGGACTGCACCCCGAGAGTCCGCTGTGGATCGTGGCCACGGTGCGGTCGGACTTCTTGACCACGATCGTCGACCGCGCGGGCGGCGCAGAGGTTTTCGACCACACGATGCTCGTCGGGCCACTCTCGCGGTCCCGGCTGCCCGAGGTGGTGGAGGCGCCCGCCCGGCGGTCGGGGGTCACGTTCGAGCCCGGGTTGATTCCCCGGATCGTCGACGATACGGGCGGCGGCGACGCCTTGCCCCTGCTGGCCTACACCCTGCGGCAGTTGTACGACGCGGCGGCCGCCGACGGGGTGATCACCCACCTGGAGTACGACGCCGCCGGAGGCGTCGCCGGCGCGCTGCAGCGCCAGGCGGATCGGGTGTTGGCAGAGCTGACCCGGCGACACCGCCGAGAGGACGTACTCGACACCCTGCTGCAACTGGTCAGTGTGCAGCCCGGCGGTGCGGTGGTCCGCCGGAGCCTGCCGACGAGCGAGCTGACGCCGGCCCAATTCGACATCGTTTCGACCTTGGTGAACGCGCGCCTGCTGCGGGCGTCGGAGGGCGAATCCCGGCCGACCGTCGAGGTCAGTCACGAGGCGCTGCTGCGGACCTGGGAGCCGTTGCGGACGGCGATCGAAGAGTCCCGGCGAGCCCTTCAGATCCGCTCCGACCTCGAGCAAACGGCGCGGGCCTGGATGGAGTCCGGGCACGAGTCCTCGTACCTGCCTCGAGGGGTGTTCCTCGAGGCGGCCGCCCGCGCGATTCCCGTCGCCGGGATCGTGCCGACGTCCGGCCCGGTGCCGGAATTCCTGGCCGCCAGCCAGCACTACTCCGAGCGAGAGTTGCGCAAGACCCGCCGGTCCAACCGCCGGCTGCGGATTCTCGCCGCGGCGATGGCGCTGGTCGTCGTGGTCGCCGGGGCCACTGCGGTGTTCGCGATGGGGCAGCAGCGGGAGGCTTCTCGGCAACAGGCGGTGGCCGGCCTGGAGCGGAGCAACGCGACCGCCCAGAAGCTGCTCGCACTCGCCCGATCGGGGGCCGATGCCGATCCGGAGACCTCGCTCAAACTGGGCATCGCGGCCAACGCCATCGCCGCCACCACCGAGGCCAAGGCGGAACTGATCAAGTTGGCCAGCCGGAACCACTTCGCCGGCACGTTGGGTTTCCACACCGACTCCGTCGCCGCGATCGTCGCTCATCCGAACCTGACCCAGGTGATCGCCACCGGCGGCTGGGATCAGCGGATCGCCCTCTGGGACGTCTCCAACCCGGCGGCACCGACTCGCCTGGCCGCGCTGGAGGGCACCTCCAGCTTCGTCAATCAGCTCGCCTTCAGCCCGGACGGACGCTTGCTGGCCAGCGCGCAGTCCGACGGCCGGGTGGTGCTGTACGACACATCCGACCTGTCCAGGATCGTGGAGGCATCCGGCTGGACGGCCCACACCGGCACCGTCTTCGACCTTGCGTTCCGCGCGGACGGGAAGGTTCTGGCCACCGCCGGCGAGGACAAGCTGATCCAGCTCTGGGATGTGGCCGACCGAGCCAAGGTGCGCCGCATCGCCCGCCTCACGGGCCACACCGGGGAGGTCCGGACACTGGCCTTCCACCCGTCGGGAACCGTGCTCGCCAGTGGCGGCCTCGATCAGACCGTGCGGTTCTGGGATGTGGCTGACGCGACCGCACCACGGGTGCGCTACCAGCTGACGAAGCTCGGCGACTCGGTCGCTGCGGTGACCTTCAGCCCCGACGGCGCCACGCTCGCCGTGGGCGGCTATCCGCGGCTGCTGCGGGTGTACGGCTACCGCGGTGCGACTCCGCCAGTGCTGCAGGCCGAGCCGCCCGCGAGTGCCGAGCTGGCCGGCGACGTCGGCACCCTCAGCTTCAGTCCCGATGGTTCTCAGCTGGCGGTCGGGGCGGGCCGCGAGCTGATCGTCTACAACCGTTACTCCGATCAACTCCGGCATGTCTTCACCGCGGAGGTGGGCGGCTTCGCCTTGGCGACCAGCTTTCTCGACGGAGGTCGGCGGGTTGCCAGTGGAGGCTACTTCGGCAAGGCCAGTCTCTGGAACGTCACGAGTCCCGCGGAGCCGTCGCAGCCCCGGGAACTGATCGTCGACGACCAGGACCCGCAGGAGGTGGCCTTCGTCAACTCCGACCGCCGGCTGGTCACTCTTTCCCGCAATGGTCGGGTCATGGTGTGGCAGCCCGGGTGGGACAAGGCGCTGTTCGCCACCGGGCCCGGCTACTCCGGACTGGCGGCCAACCAGCCCAAGAACCTGCTGGCCTCCGGTGCGGGCGACCGCTCGGTGGTCCTGTGGACCGTCTCCCCGGATGGACGCCTGGAGCGCGTGGCCGCCATCCCCGGTCACCCGGCCGGGATCCTCGTCGTGGCCATCAGCGCCGACGGAACGCGCCTGGCCTCCGGCGACAAGGACGGCACCGTGTTGGTGAGCGACATCTCCGACCCGCGGAAACCCCGGGTACTGAGCCGGCTCACCGATCTCGGGGCGGTACGGGCCCTCGCCTTCAGTACCGACGGCAACCGGCTGGCGACGGGCGGCAGCGACCGGGAGGTCGGTCTCTACGACATCTCCGACGCGAGCGCTCCGGAGCTCCGCTTCACCGGTCTGGGGCAGAGCCTCGCCATCACGGCGCTGGCCGTCAGTCCCGACGGAAGGTGGCTGGTCAGCGGCAGCGCCGACTCGAGCATCGTGATCTTCAACGTCGCCGACCCCGGTCGGGCACGTGTGTTGTCCAGTCTGACGGAACACACGGGAACGGTGTACGGCCTGGCGTTCAGTCCCGACGGGCAGACCCTCGCCTCGGTCAGCGGAGACAGTACAGCCCGGCTGTGGGACTTCACCGACCCGGAACGTCCGGCCCCCGTCGGGGCCCTCGGGCTCCTGGGGTGGGGTGGCTACGGCTTAGCCTTCAGCGCGACCGGCCGGAGTCTCGCCACGGCCGCGGAAGGCGCCAACCTCTGGTTGTGGGACCTGGGCGGCCGGTTGCGGATGCAGGCCGACCCGGTGCGCCAGGCGTGCGCCATCGTCGGACGGGGGTTGTCGGAGGAACAGTGGCGCGGATACGCGCCGGGCATCCCGTACCGGGCCAGCTGCCCCTGAACTGAACTCAGCCGAGCGCGGCGCCGCGAGCGGCGCGCTCGGTGTAGAGGTCGACGCTCTCCCGCAGGGCCTTGAGGATGTAGGACGGGAACTCGATCCCCTCCTTGTGCGCCCAGAGCAACCGCTGCTCGACCCGCCCGACCTCGCGGGCGTACGCCTCGAGGTCGCTGTCCAGGCCGAGATCCTTGACCACACCGCCCATGTCGGCCTTGTAGTTCGGCATCGCGTTGGTGCCGACGAGGTTGTACGACCGCTCGCGCAGCACCCGGGTCAAGAACAGCTGCCAGGGTTTGAGCAGCTTGTCCTGGATCATGGCCGTCGCCGACATCTGATAGAAGGCGAAATGGCCCGGCTCTTGCTGCTTGATGGGCGTGATGATCGTCTCGGCGATCGCGTCCTCGCCGAGTTCCTTCATCCCGGTGTTGATCTGGTTGTAGGCGAGCACCGCCTGCCGCTCGGTGCTCGCGCCGGTGAGGAAGTAGAGCAACTTGGCGATCTCCTGAATCGGCTTCAGGCTGGCCAGCGCCCCCAAGATCTTGATCTTGAACGACACGTCCAGGTGCGGCGCAGCGGGCGTCCGGCCGAGATCTTGCTGCAGCCGGTCCAGGATCAGCCCGTGCTGGATCTCCTGCGGCTGCCAGACGTCGGCGTAGAAGGTCTTGTTGGTGTCGTCCACGTCGGGCAGCAGGACTAGCAGTTCGAGGACGTTGCGGTCGACCTCGAGTTCGACGCGGGCGAGATAGTCGATGACGTGTCCGTAGCGGGCGGCGACCGCCTGGGGATTGCGGATCGTCCGGTCCACCGCGTCCAGACGGAGGGGAGGGTACAGCTCACCCAACCGAGCCACGTGTTCAGCGATTTTCTGCTGGGTGATCTGCTGTCGAGGCACGAATCGATTTTATCGGCTTCGGGCGCGTCGAACGACGGCGGCGAGCAGCCACACCCTGTGTGATTTCACACAGTAAGGGTAGCCAAACCAAACGCCTGTCCGCCGCGAATACCGCAGGTCTGTCAAAACAGAATGAGCAGCAACACGGCGATCAACACGATGATGGCCACCAGGACCGCGATCACCACGAGGGTCAACCGGGTCGCGTTTCGTCCGTCGCTGACCTGGCCGGGAGCACTGCTACCCGCGCCGAACGCCGGGCCCTGGTAGGTCTGCAGTGGCGGCAGTCCCTCCACCACCGGCAGCAACTCCCCCATCTGGCGGGCGGCGAACAGCCGGTCGAGCCGGACCGCGAAGTCGTCGGAATCGAGGGCGCCCGCCTCGTACGCGGCGTTCAGCCGGGCACTCAACTGGTTGCGCTCCGCTTCGCTGACCGGCGCCTGCGGGGTGCTCCGGTACGGCGACGAGATGGGCAGCTCGCTCACCGCGCCAGCGTACTCCGAGCTCCGATCCAGAGCCGATCAGGAGAGCGGGCGACTACTCGAGGGTCTGCGGCAACCCGAAATTCCCGAAGAGACTGGTGTCGAAGTAGCAGGTGACGGCCGCGACGGCCCCGCCCCGGAAGCTGACCTGTTGCATCTGGAACGCGCGGTGCACGCCGTCGGGGCCGCGCATGTAGAGCGCCAGGATGGGCTGGCCGTTCGCCATCGCCTTGACCATCCTCTGGTCGCCGGGCCCCTCAGCCGGGCAGTATCCGGAGACCAGGGTGCGGATGGCGTCCCGCCCGCGGTACCAGGCCAGGTAGGGGGGCATCTCCCAGGTGGCGTCCTCGGTCAGCAGCGAGACGATCCGCTCGACGTCGTAGGCCTCGAAGGCCGCCATGTAGTTGGCGAGCAACTCTTCGGCATGCTCGTCCGGCGGCGCCGGATCGCTGAGGTCCACCTTGGCCAGGTGGGCGCGAGCCCGCTGCAAGCTGCTGTTGACCGCGGCCACCGTGGTGTCCAGCGCGGTCGCGACCTCGCTGGCGTGCCAGGCCAGCACGTCCCGCAGGATCAACACGGCGCGCTGCTGCGGGGTCAGGTGCTGCAAGGCGGCGACGAAGGCCAGCCGGACACTCTCCCGGGTGACGATCTCCTCCGCCGGATCGTCGGCGTCTCGACCCCAGACCACCGCGTCCGGCAGCGGCTCCAACCACGGCACCTCGGTGCGGGTTTCCAGCGTCCCGCTCGGACCGCCGGACGGCGCGCCGATCCCGGACGGCAGCAACCGGCGGTGCTTGCTCTGCAGCGCGGTCAGGCACGCGTTGGTCGCGATCGAATACATCCAGGTCCGCAGCGACGAGCGGTTCTCGAAGCCGTGATAGGCGCGCCAGGCGCGGATGTAGGTCTCTTGGACCAGGTCCTCCGCGTCATGGACCGAGCCGAGCATCCGGTAGCAGTGGGCCGTCAGTTCCCGCCGCATCGGCTCGACCAACTCGAGGAACGTGTCGTCGACCGCAACCGAGGTGCTCATGCGGGCGAATCTACCCAAGACCCGATGAGTTGCGAAGGGCTATTCGGTCTGATTCGCACGTGCCCGTGCGCGGGCTTCGTCGACCCCAGGAGCTCAGCCATGCAACGGATGATCTTCGTCAATCTGCCGGTCCGTGACATCCGTGCGGCCACCGACTTCTACACCGGGCTCGGCTTCCGGCTCAATCCGATGTTCTCGGATCGGCAGTGCAGTTGCCTGGTGGTTTCCGACACGATCTGCGTGATGGCCCTGCAGATCGACCGGTTCTCCGACTTCCTCGCCGGGCCGCTCGGGGATCCCCGAACGGGCACTACCGCCATCTTCTGCCTGTCGGCCGAGAGCCGGGACGAGGTGGACTCGCTGGTTGCACGCGCCCTGGCCGGCGGTGGCCAGCCGTGGCTGGACAAGATCGAGGACGACCCGATGTACGGGCACAGCTTTGCCGATCCGGACGGCCACGCCTGGGAGGTGCTCTACATGGAGCTGCCGGACGCGAGCTGAGCTCCGTCGCCCGGGTGGTTCACCACCGCACCCCTCATCCAGAGCACGCCGAAGGGGTGGTCGGCTGAGCCGACCACCCCTCCGGGGGTTCGGGGGCGTCAGGACTTGACGCGCCCCAGAGGCCCGGCCTCAGCCGGGAACTGGCGGGTGCTCATCGCCTGGGTACCGGCGTCGTGCTCCCCGTTGAACGGGGTGACGGTCGCCCCGCAACCGGCCCGGTCCGCGTCGGCCGCGGAGCCGAACCAGAAGCCCAGGTGATGTTGGTGCACCGGCGGAGTGACCGGGTTGGTCGATGCATCCGCGGTCGGCGACTCGTGCAGCACCGGAGCCGGAGCAGCGCCCGGTGCCAGGCTGAAGGTCTCCTCGTTGAACCGGCCGACGAACGTGGCCTCGGCCCGGCCGTACCGGTCGGTGCTCAGATCGCCCTGGTACCAGGACAATCCGAACGGGAAGTCCGGCACCTGCAGCACGAAGAAGTCGAACTCGGTGTGGCGGGGCAGCCCGGCGGCGCGGACCTTCATGACCTCGACGTCACCCTTGGCGATGACCGTCACGGAGGCCTTCGCGTACGGGAGACAGCCCGCCCTGACCACCCCGGCCGCGCGCTCGAGCGCGAACGTCGTGGTGCGGTGCCCGTGGTACCAGCCGTGCTTCACAGTCGGTGGCGGGGTGGTTGGGCTCGGCGAGGCGGTCGGCGAGACGGTCGGCGAGACGGTCGGGCCGACCGAGGGCAGGCTCGCGGAAGGCGCTGCGGCCGAGATCGGGCTGAACAGCACCGCCGCGGAGAGGGCGGCCGAGCCCAGGGCCGCGGCAATGGCGAGAGTACGAGAAATCATGATGCGAAGAGTCCTTTCGAAGGTGCGGTTGTCGCGCAACCAGTGCACCGCTCGAAGCGGATCGCAGCGTCGGTAGTGGCTACCGAAGTCGGCGCAGCGCCGACTCGGTAGTCCTCCCGGATCTTGAAGAGGTCAGGCGGAGACGGGGTCGGAGCGGCGGTCCAGCGCCTCGAACACCCGGGTGGCCACCTCGTCGACGGAGCCGAGCGCATCCACGCTGACCAGCAGGCCACGGCTGCCGTACAGCTCCAGCAGGGGCTCGGTCTCCTCGGCGTACTTCTGCTGCCGGACCCGGATGGCCTCTTCGGTGTCGTCCTCCCGGCCCTCGATCTCAGCCCGCTTCAGCAACCGGGCCACGACCTCGTCGGGATCGGCCTCCAACGACAGCACCGCGTCGAGCCGCAGATCCTGGGCGTCGAGCACCGCGTCGAGCGCCTCGACCTGGTCCACGGTCCGCGGGTAGCCGTCCAACAAGAAGCCGCCCGCGACGTCGTCGTGGTTCAGCCGATCGGCGACGATGGCGTTCGTGATCTCGTCGCTGACGTAGCCGCCCGCGGCCATGATGCGCTGCACCTCCTGGCCGAGCGGGGTCTGGTCGCGCACGTTGGCGCGGAAGATGTCGCCGGTCGAGATGGCCGGGATCTGGTAGTGCTCGCCGATCAGCTTGGCCTGAGTGCCCTTGCCGGCCCCGGGCGGGCCCATGATGAGGAGACGCATCAGCGGAGGAACCCTTCGTAGTTTCGTTGTTGGAGCTGGCTCTCGATTTGCTTGACCGTATCCAGCCCGACCCCGACGATGATCAGGATCGAGGTGCCTCCGAAGGGGAAGTTCTGGTTGGCGTTCAAGAAGATGAACGCCACCGACGGCAGCAGGGCGATCAGGCCCAGATAGAGCGAGCCGGGGAACGTCAGCCGCGACAGCACGAAGCCGAGGTAGTCCTCGGTGGGTTTGCCCGCCCGGATACCCGGAATGAACCCGCCGTACTTCTTCATGTTGTCCGCGACCTCTTCGGGGTTGAACGTGATGGCGACGTAGAAGTACGCGAAGAACACGATCAACAGGAAGAAGGTAACCATGTAGAGCGGATGGTCACCGCGGACGAAGTAGGTCTGGATCCAGCTCGCCACCTGGGAGTCCGGCTGGAACTGGGCGTACAGCGCCGGGATGTAGAGCAGCGAACTGGCGAAAATGACCGGGATGACGCCGGCCTGGTTCACCTTGATGGGGATGTAGGTGGTCGAACCGCCGAACATCCGCCGGCCGACCATCCGTTTGGCGTACTGCACCGGGATCCGGCGCTGGGACAACTCGATGAAGATGACCGCCGCCATCACCACCAGACCCAGCGCACAGACCAGCAGGAATATCAGCCAGCCGTTGGCCCCCGGACGGGCGACCTTGAGACCCCACAGGGCGCTCGGGAAGGTGGCGGCGATCTGGGTGAAGATCATCACCGACATGCCGTTGCCGATGCCGCGCTCGGTGATGAGCTCGCCCAGCCACATGATGACGCCGGTGCCGGCGGTCATCGTGAGAATCATGGTGACGACCGGGAACACGCTCTTGTCGTGCACCAGGCCGGGGCAGCCGACGAACAACTGGTCGTTGACCGCGAGGGTGACGAACGCCGTCGAGTTGAGGACCGCCAGCACCAAGGTGAGGTAGCGCGTGTACTGGGTGATCTTCGTCTGCCCCGACTGGCCTTCCTTCTTCAGCGCCTCGAGCCGCGGGATGACGACCGTGAGCAGCTGCAGGATGATGCTCGCCGTGATGTAGGGCATGATGCCGAGCGCGAAGATGGCGAGCTGCAGCAGCGCGCCGCCGGAGAACAGATTGATCAGGGAGTACAGACCCTGTTGGTCACCGGTGGTGGCCTGACGCAGACAGAAGTCGACCTGCTTCACGTTCACGTTCGGGGTCGGGATGATGGACCCGAGCCGGAAGATGGCCAGGATTCCCAGCGTGAAGAAGATCTTCTTGCGTAGATCCGGTGTCCGGAATGCGTTGGCGAACGCGGCAAGCACCCGTGACCCTCCCTTTCCTCGAACCGCCCAGGCGTCGGTGTCCCACTGACTCCCCGGGGGAGTACGCGGACGCGCAGGACCGACCGAGATTACCAAGAAGTCGCCCGGAACCGGACATTCTGTGTCATCCGCTCACTCCAGGATCCGCTCCAGCCACCGTTCGTCGTCCTCCTCGGCCGACGAAAAGCGTGTCGACCTCGATCGTCCTCCGAACGGCGACGCGGATCCCTCCGCGCAGTCGAGGCGCTCGCTTCGCTCACTCCAGGATCCGCTTCAGACGCCGATCCCTCGGCTCCACTCGTCAGGACTTCAGGGTGTTGCGGATCCAGGGGTAGATCCGGTCCTCCCACGCGAGCTGACCGACGCCGCCGCAGTGCCCGCCGACGCCCTCGGCGGCGGTGAGGTTCAGCACCTGGGCCGGCGAGCGCAGCGCGGCGGCCAGGGTGGCGCCGCCACCGCCGGCGAAGTCCCCCTCGCACTCCACGGCCAGCACCGGGCAGCCGATCTGGCCCGCGACCTCGAGCATGGTGAACTTACGGATCTCGGCGAAGTACTCCTCGACGGTACTGACCCCGTGCGCGGCCATCCGGGCGCCGAAGAACTCGGCCCGGTTCGGGTCGATCTTCATCTGCAGTTCCGAGACCGGTGCCGCGACCCTGCCGACCAGGCCCTCGGGCAGGTGCGCGGCCATGTCGGGCTGAGCGGGATCACAGACCAGCGCCGCCAGTCGGTGTTCGAACGCGGCGGCCCGGGGGGCGAGGTAGCCGGCGAAGGACCGCCCGATCAGCACCAGGGCCGCCGGGTCCACGTCGTCGCGGGCCAGCACCGCGTCGACCCACGGGCTGAGGATCTGCTCGAACTGCGGCCGCAGCAGCAGACCCTGCTCGATCAGGGCCCCGCCCTGACCCGGCCCCTCGAACGTGAGGGCCGAGAACCCCTGCCGGACCGCGGCGACGGCGTAACTGTGGCTCTCCTCGGCGGTGGAGTCGTAGCCGCAGGGCAGCAGGACGGTCGGCCGCCGCTCCCCCACCGCGCCGGAGCGGTAGAAGTAGCCGCGCAGTTCCGCGCCCTCGAACGGGATCGAGACCGGTTCGATCACAGCAGCGTGCGTCTCGGCCAGCAGGGGCAGCGCGGCGGTGAAGCAGTCGACGTGGCCCCGGTAGGCCTGGCGGAGCCGCGGATCCGCGATCGAATGCCGGAGGAAGAAGAAGGCCTGCCGGTAGTACTCCGACGCCCGCAGCCAGGCGCCGGGCCGGGACGCAGCGGTCAACTCGTCGATGCCGTCGCGGACGGCGTCGGCGCGGGCCGTCCAGCCGTCGTACCAGCGGTCGGGATCGGCCTTGGCGATCTGGCGGGCGGTAGCCAGAGCCTCGCCCAGATCGGCACTCAACGCCGCGACCTTGAACAGCGTGCGGCCGAGCTGGGCGTCGTACATGTCGTCGGAGAAGACCAGGGTGTTCTTGCTCATACCGCTCCTGCCGATCTCGCCATCAGCTGCTGACGTGTGCACCGTAGTCGGTGCACTGTGCGCCAGTATCCGCCGGGTCAGTCGGTGGCGGTGCGGTGCCGACGGACCTTCCGCACGATCAGCCAGCCGACGAAGGCGGCGAGACCGGCGTAGATGGCGTAGTTCAGGTACCGGGAGTATTGCTCGACCAGGTGATGCTGCTCGCCGAGCGCGGCACCGAGGCCGATCAGCATCCCGTTCCAGATTCCGCTGCCGGCGATGGTGCAGACGCTGAACGTCACCAGGTTCATCCGGTCCGCACCGGCGGGGAGGGAGATCAGACTGCGAACCCCGGGGATGAGCCGGCCGAAGAAGACCGAGCCCCGACCGTGCCGATGGAACCAGTCGGCCGCGCCCTCCAGATCTTCTCGGTCGAGCAAGGGGATCTTCGCCAGCAACCGGATGGCCCGCTCCTGCCCCAGCACCGCGCCGAGCGCGTACAGTCCCAATGCGCCGAGATAGGCCGCCAGGGTCGAGGTGAGGACGACCAACGGCAGGCTCAGGTCCCCACGCTGCGCGAGATAGCCGGCGAGCGGCAGGATCGCCTCACTCGGCAGGGGCGGGAACACCGTCTCCAGCAGAACCAGAGCGCCGACCCCCCACGCCCCCAGCGCCTGGATGACCGACTCGGCCCAGCCCAGGATGCCGGTCAGCTCCAGCGGGTACATGGACCTCCGAGACTCGGGTGAGCGAGGCAGGCCAGCCTATGCGCCCGACCGCTGGTGCGAGGTCAGGCCGGCCAGCTCACGGTGGCTCCGGAAAGTTGGATGAACGCCAGACCTGCTCAGGAGGCATCGGCGCGTCGGCGCAATTCGTCGAGCGAATCCAAGACGACAAGATCCTGCCGACGATCAGGTGCTCCGGCCAGCCACCGCTCGACCACGGACACTTCGAGGGTGATCCCGTACGGTCCGGCGTCATCTGCATCGGACGAGAAGTACTGATGCAGCCAAGCGAACTCGATTCGCGCGCTCGTTCCCGGCGCTCGATGCTCATCGGCGCGCAGCCAGGGATCCTCGGAGTGCGTGAGGTTCACGAGATTCCTGCTCGTCAGCCGGCCGTACCGAAACACCACGTAGCCGATCGTGTTTGAGCACCGCCTCATCCTCCAGCGGCACGCCCGGCCCAGGGCCGTGCTCGTGCGCCTGCTTCCAGAGTCGGGAGACGACTGGGCCCAAATCGAAAAGCCACCACGCTGTCGCTGAACATCGGCGCGCCCGTTGCCGCCAGATGGTGACCCTGGCAGTAATACAGCAGCTTGTGGAGCTTCGTCGTCGCCAGATCGGGAACACGGCGCCGCAATTCGCCCGCTACGTCAACCGCCGTCACGCCCACTAGTCATCGTAGATCGTCGCCCCGCCCGTACCCGTCAAGCAATCGGTGGGATTGTTATCGAACATGCAATCTATTACATCAGGCGCGACTGACAACATTCGTCCGGAGGCGGTTGGGGCCCGTGTGCATCTCCCGGGGAGGATGACGTGCGTGGAGGGCGACGGGAGCGGGTGGGTACGGTGCGGGCGCGGACACCGGCACTGGGGACGCTACGGTGCCGCAGGTCTCCTCCTCACCGACCGTAGCGCCGACCCGATCCGGATCCTGCTCCAGCACCGGGCTGCGTGGACCGCGAACGGTGACACCTGGGGGATCCCGGGCGGAGCTCGAGACTCCCACGAGACCGCCGCCGAGACTGCACTTCGCGAGGTGGCCGAAGAGACCGGGGTTCCGGCTCGAGCCGTACGCATCGGGAGCGACCTGATCGACGATCACGGCCGCTGGTCCTACACGACGGTGCTGGCGGACCTGCTGGAGCCGGTCACGCTCACGCTCCAGGAGGAGTCGGTAGAACTGCGATGGGTGCCGGTCGACCGCGTCGACCAGCACCCATCGGGCGTCCTGCACCCAGGTTTCGCGGCGACGTGGCCGCGACTACGAGTCAGGATCGAAGCCCGGTGACACTCCCGCCGGCGGCCTCGATCTTCTCCTTGGCCGAGCCGGAGAACGCGTGTGCGCTCACCTGGACGGTCACGTTGATCTCGCCGCTGCCGAGTATCTTCACCGGCTGACCGGCGCGAACAGCACCGACCGCGACCAGCTCGTCGACCCCGACCGTTCCACCATCGGGGAACGCGGCAGAGATCTTGTCCAGGTTCACGACCTGGAAGGTGGTCCGGAACGGGTTCGTGAAGCCCCTCAGCTTCGGCACCCGCATGTGCAGCGGCATCTGCCCGCCCTCGAAGTTCTCGGGCATGTTCTTGCGCGCCTTGGAGCCCTTGGTCCCCCGGCCCGCGGTTTTACCGCGCTTGCCGCCCTCGCCGCGACCCACGCGGGTCTTGGCCGTCTTGGCCCCAGGGGCCGGGCGCAGGTGATGAACCTTGAGCGCCATGTCAGTCAACCTCCTCGACGGCGACCAGATGGGTCACCTTCGCGATCATGCCTCGGATCTCGGGCCGGTCCTCGTGCGACGACACGTCACCGATGCGACGCAGACCGAGAGTTCGCAGCGTCTGCCGCTGATTTGCCTTGCAGCCGATGCTCGACTTGAGCTGGCTGACCTTGAGCTTGCTCATCAGCCCACCGGTTCCTTCCGGGCCCGCAGCAGCGCGGCCGGCGTGACGTCCTCGACGGTCTTGCCCCGGCGAGCCGCGACCTGCTCCGGCTGCTCCAGACTCTGCAGCGCCTTGACGGTCGCATGCACCACGTTGATGGCGTTGGCCGAGCCCAGCGACTTGGCCAGCACGTCGTGCACGCCGGCGCACTCGAGCACGGCGCGAGCCGAGCCACCGGCGATCACCCCGGTACCCGGTGAGGCCGGACGCAGCATGACGACGCCGGCCGCCTTCTCGCCCTGGACCGGGTGCGGGATGGTGCCCTGGATCCGCGGCACGACGAAGAAGTTCTTCTTGGCTTCCTCCACGCCTTTGGCGATGGCGGCCGGTACCTCCTTGGCCTTGCCGTAGCCGACCCCGACCGTGCCGTCGCCGTCGCCGACCACGACCAACGCGGTGAAGCTGAACCGGCGGCCACCCTTCACGACCTTCGCGACCCGGTTGATCGCGACGACGCGTTCGATGTAGTTGCTCTTCTCGCCGCCTTGGCCACGACGATCGTCACGGCCGCGACGGTCGCCACCTGCACCGCCACCGCGGCGCTGGCTTCCACTCATATCGCTTTTACCTGTTCTCTCGTCAGAATCCGAGGCCGCCGTCGCGAGCGCCGTCTGCCAGCGCCGCGATCCGACCGTGGTACTTGTGCCCGGCGCGGTCGAACACGACCTGCTCGACACCCACCTGCTTGGCCCGCTCGGCGACCAGTTCGCCGACCTGCTTGGCCTTGGCGGTCTTGTCGCCCTCGGTGGTCCGCAGATCAGCTTCCATCGAGGACGCGTACGCCAGGGTACGGCCGACAGTGTCGTCGATCACCTGCGCCGAGATGTGCTTGGCCGAACGGGTGACCACCAGACGCGGCCGCTCGGCCGCGCCGAACACCTTCTTCCGACCACGGAGTTGACGCCGCAACCGCGAAGCCGTCCGTGCCGCCGTGCCCTTGCGGGCAGACAAAGAGACAGCCATGACTACTTACCAGCCTTTCCAACCTTGCGCCGGACGTGCTCGCCCGCGTACCGGACACCCTTGCCCTTGTACGGCTCGGGCTTGCGCAGCTTGCGGATGTTGGCCGCGACCTCACCGACCTGCTGCTTGTCGATGCCCAGCACGGTGAACCGCGTGGGCGCCTCCACCGTGAACGTGATGCCCTCAGGGGCCTTCACCTTGACCGGGTGACTGAAGCCGAGGGCAAACTCCAACTCCGTCGGGCCTTTGCTGATGACGCGGTAGCCCACGCCGACGATCTCGAGCTTCTTCTCGTACCCGTTGGTGACCCCGGTGACCATGTTGAAGACCAGGGTGCGGGTCAGCCCGTGCAGCGACCGGCTCATCCGCTCGTCATCGGGCCGGAACACGCCGATCTCGCCGTTCTCGGCCCGCTCGACGGTGATCGGCTCCGCGACGGTATGCGACAACGTGCCTTTGGGGCCCTTCACCGAGACCTGTCGCCCGTCGAGGGTGATCTCCACGCCGGACGGGACGGGAATCGGCAGTCTGCCGATGCGTGACATGTTTTCTCCTCTGCAGTCTCGTCCGTTACCAGACGAAGGCGAGGACTTCCCCGCCTACCCTCTGGAAGTGAGCCTGCTTGTCGGTCAGCAGTCCGGTGGACGTCGAGATGATCGCGATCCCGAGACCACCGAGCACCTTGGGTAGTCCGGTCGACTTCGCGTAGACCCGCAGGCCCGGCTTGGAGATCCGGCGGATACCGGCGAGCGAGCGCTCTCGGTTCTGGCCGTACTTCAAGGTGATGGACAACTTCTTGCCGACCTCGCCTTCTCCAGGGTCGAGCACCTCGTAGCCGGCGATGTAGCCCTCGGAGGTCAAGATCTCGGCGATGCCGACCTTGATCTTGCTGTGCGGCATGACGGCGGTGTCGTGGTAGGCCTGGCTGGCGTTCCGCACCCGCGTCAACATGTCCGCAATCGGATCAGTCATGGTCATGATCTGTTACTTCTCTCTCGGCCGGTTTCCTGCGCAGGACCTGTTCCGTTGTGCGTGGTTCGAGTGGTTACCAGGAGGACTTGGTGATGCCGGGCAGTTCACCCTTGTGCGCCATCTCGCGCACGCAGACCCGGCAGAGTCCGAACTTGCGGTACACCGCCTTGGGCCGGCCGCACTTCTGGCACCGGGTGTAGGCACGGACGGCGAACTTCGGCTTCCGGGCCTGCTTCACCTTGAGGGCTGTCTTCGCCATTGTTAGCTCACAACTCCTGAATCACTTCTTGCGGGCGGACCATGCCGGACCCTTGGCTTTGGTCTTGGCCGGCTTCGGGTTGTCGTTGAACGGGAAACCCAGGTGCCGCAACAGCGCGCGGCCCTCGGCGTCATTGGCCGCGGTGGTCACGAACGTGATGTCCATGCCGCGCGTCCGGTCGATCCGGTCCTGGTCGATCTCGTGGAACATCACCTGCTCGTTCAGTCCGAACGTGTAGTTGCCCTGACCGTCGAATTGGTGGCTGTTCAGCCCCCGGAAGTCTCGGATCCGCGGCAACGCCAAGGTGAGCAGCCGGTCGGCGAACTCCCACATCCGGTCGCCGCGCAGCGTCACGTGGGCGCCGATCGGCATCCCTTCGCGAAGTTTGAATTGGGCGATGGACTTGCGGGCCCGGGTCAGCACCGGCTTCTGCCCCGTGATGGTGGCGAGGTCCTTCAGCGCCCCGTCGATCAGCTTCGAGTCGCGGGCGGCCTCGCCAACCCCCATGTTGACCACGATCTTGGTCAGCCCGGGGACCTGCATGGCGTTGGCGAACTCGAACTCCTGGCGCAGCGCCGGTGCGATCTCTTCGCGGTAGCGCTGCTTGAGCCGCGGCACGGTCCGCGGTTCGCTGGTGCTGCTGGTGCTGCTGGTCCGCTCCGTCGTAGTGGCGGTCATCTCAGATCTCCTCTCCGGTGGCGCGCGCGATCCGCACCGACCGGGTGCCCTTGTACTCCGAACCGTCCGGGCGACGCTTGGTCACCTCGGTCCGCTCGTACCCGATCCGGGTCACGACCTCGTCGCCGGCGGAGTTCTTGACTACGAGTTGCACATTGGAGGCGTGGATCGGCGCCTCGGAGGAGACGATCCCGCCCTTCGTGGTCTGTCGGGACTGCGGCTGGGCCGAGGTGTCCTTCAGGTGCCGCTTGACGATGTTCACGCCGGACACGGTCACCCGATGGTTCTCGGGGTGCACCGCGATCACCTCGCCGGTCAGGCCCTTGTCCTTACCGGCGATCACCTTGACCCGGTCGCCCTTGATCACGTGCAGTTTGTTCCTGGTCATTCAGATCACCTCCGGGGCGAGCGAGATGATGCGCATGAAGCGCTTCTCGCGCAGTTCGCGGCCCACCGGGCCGAAGATGCGGGTGCCGCGCGGCTCGCCGCTGTCGGCGCGCAGGATCACGGCGGCGTTCTCGTCGAACTTGATGTACGAGCCGTCGGCGCGACGCCGCTCCTTGACGGTGCGGACGATGACGGCCTTGACGACCTCGCCCTTTTTGACGTTGCCGCCCGGGATGGCGTCCTTGACGGTGGCGACGATGACGTCACCGATGCCGGCGTAGCGACGACCGGAGCCACCGAGCACGCGGATGCACAAGATCTCCTTGGCTCCGGTGTTGTCGGCGACCTTGAGCCGCGACTCCTGCTGGATCATCTGTTATCTCCTGTATGTCGCACTGGTTCCCTGCGCGGGCCTGGTGGAACTTCGTTTCCTACTTGGCCTTCTCGAGGATCTCCACGATCCGCCAGCGCTTGGTGGCGCTCAGTGGCCGGGTCTCCATCACCCGGACGCGGTCGCCCACGCCGGCACTGTTGCTCTCGTCGTGGGCCTTGATCCGGCGGCTGCGCCGGAGCACCTTGCCGTACAGCCGGTGCTTGACCCGGTCCTCGACGGATACGACGACCGTCTTGTCCATCTTGTCGCTCACGACGTAGCCGGTCCGGACCTTGCGCGGACCGCGGTCGGCCGTCGGCTTCGTCTCGGTACCGGCTTCGGTGGTTGCTTCGCTCATCTCAGGCCTTCACTTCTTCGACGTCAGCTACTTCGGCGGCGTCGGGATCGTCGGTGATCCCGAGGGCTCGCTCCTGCAGCACGGTGTAGATCCGCGCGATGTCTTTGCGGACGGCCCGCAGTCGGCCGTGCGACTCCAACTGGCCGGTGGCGGCCTGGAACCGGAGCCCGAACAGCTCCGCCTTCAGCTCGGTCACCTTGGCATCCAGCTCGGCCCGGGTCTGAGCGCGCAGCTCGGGCGCGGTGGCACTCTTCGCCATCAGATCTCACCTGTCTCGCGCTTGATGAAACGGGCCTTCATCGGCAACTTGTGGATGGCCAGCCGCATGGCCTCGCGGGCCACGTCCTCGGTCACTCCGGAGAGCTCGAAGAGCACCCGGCCCGGCTTGACGTTGGCGATCCACCACTCCGGAGACCCCTTGCCGGAACCCATCCGGGTCTCGGCCGGCTTCTTGGTCAGCGGGCGGTCGGGGTAGACGTTGATCCACACCTTGCCACCACGCTTGATGTGCCGCGTCATGGCGATTCGGGCGGATTCGATCTGCCGGTTGGTCAGGTACGAGGACTCCATCGACTGGATGCCGTACTCGCCGAACGCCAGCTTGGTGCCGCCCTTGGCCGCACCCCGACGATTCGGGTGGTGCTGCTTGCGGAACTTCACCCTGCGGGGAACCAACACTGCTCAGCCCTCCTGTCCCGGCGCCGCCGCCGCCTCGACGGGAGTGCCGCCGTCGACGGCACCGTCGGCGCGACGACGACCACCGCGCTCCGGACGCTCGCTGCGCTGCGGACGATCGCCGCGAGCCGGACGACCCGGCCGGGACCGGCCGCCGGCGGCGTTGCGCGCCGCCTTCTGGGCTGCCCGCTCGGCTCGGCTCCCCGACACGTCGCCCTTGTACACCCAGACCTTGACCCCGATCCGGCCGAAGGTGGTCTTCGCCTCATGGAAGCCGTAGTCGACGTCGGCGCGCAGCGTGTGCAGCGGCACCCGGCCCTCGCGGTAGAACTCCGACCGGCTCATCTCGGCACCGCCCAGACGACCCGAGCACTGGATCCGGATGCCCTGCGCGCCACCGCGCATCGCGCTTTGTTGCGCTTTGCGCATCGCGCGCCGGAACTGCACCCGGGAGGCCAACTGCTCGGCCACGCCCTGGGCGACCAGCTGCGCGTCGGTCTCGGGGTTCTTGACCTCGAGGATGTTGAGCTGCACCTGCTTGCCGGTCAGTTTCTCCAGATCGCCGCGCACCCGCTCCGCCTCGGCGCCGTTGCGGCCGATGACGATGCCCGGGCGGGCGGTGTAGATGTCGACCCGGACCCGGTCCCGGGTCCGCTCGATCTCCACGCTGGAGATGCCGGCCCGCTCCAGACCCTTGGTCAACAACTTGCGGATCTTGACGTCCTCGCCGACATAGCTGCTGTAGAGCTTGTCGGCGTACCAGCGGCTCTTGTGGTCGGTGCTGATGCCGAGGCGGAAGCCGTACGGCTGGATCTTCTGGCCCATGCTCAGGCCTCCTTGGGCTCGACGACGACGGTGATGTGGCTGGAACGCTTGAGAATGCGACTCGCGCTGCCCTTGGCCCGCGGCCGGATCCGCCGCATGGTCATGCCCTCGTCGACAAAGATCTGGGACACGTACAGATCGGCCCGCCGGAGGTTGTCGGTGTGCTCGGCGTTGGCGACCGCACTGGCCAGCACCTTGTAGACGGGCTCACTGGCCGCCTGCGGCGCGAACTCGCACGTGGACAACGCGTCGTCGACGTCGAGGCCACGGATCAGGTCGGCGACCCGCCGCACCTTGCTGGCCGACATCCGGACCTGCCGGGCGATCGCGTACGAACCGGGACGGTCGCCCAGCAGCGCCAAGCGCCGGCTGGGGCGTGAGTCCTTGCTCATCTGTTTCGCTTCCTTTTCTCTTCGGCTCCGTCCCGCCACTCAGCGGCGACGGGCCTTTCGGTCGTCCTTCACGTGCCCCCGGAACGTCCGGGTCGGGGCGAACTCGCCGAGCTTGTGGCCGACCATCGAGTCGGTCACGAACACCGGAACGTGCTTGCGCCCGTCGTGCACCGCGATGGTGTGGCCGATCATGTCCGGCACGATCATCGAACGGCGCGACCAGGTCTTGATCACGTTCTTGGTCCCTCGGCTGTTTTGCACCTCGACCTTCTTGGCCAGGTGGTCGTCGACGAAGGGACCCTTCTTCAAGCTGCGTGGCATGTGTTCTCAGTTCTCCCGACTCTCAGCGCTTCTTGCCGGACTTGCGACGGCGGATGATCATCCGGCTGCTCGCCTTGGTCTTGTCACGGGTGCGGCCCTCCGGCTTGCCCCACGGGGACACCGGGTGGCGTCCACCCGAGGTCTTGCCCTCACCGCCACCGTGTGGGTGGTCGATCGGGTTCATGGCCACGCCACGGACGGTCGGGCGCTTGCCCTTCCAGCGGTTGCGGCCGGCCTTGCCCCAGTTGATGTTGGACTGCTCGGCGTTGCCGACCGCGCCAACGGTGGCGCGGCAGCGGACGTCGACCATCCGCATCTCGCCCGACGGCATCCGCAGCGTGGCGTTCGCGCCCTCGCGGGCCACCAACTGGATGGACGCACCGGCCGAGCGGGCCAGCTTGGCGCCGCCCCCCGGCCGCAGTTCTACGGCGTGCACCGTGGTGCCGACCGGGATGTTGCGCAGCGGCAGGTTGTTACCCGGCTTGATGTCGGCGGCGACGCCGGCGTCGACCTGCGCCCCCTGACCGAGGCCGAGCGGCGCGATGATGTAGCGCTTCTCGCCGTCGGCGTAGTGCAGCAGGGCGATCCGGGCGGTGCGATTCGGGTCGTACTCGATGTGCGCGACCTTGGCCGGCACCCCGTCCTTGTCGTACCGCTTGAAGTCGACCAGCCGGTAGGCCTGCTTGTGCCCACCGCCCACATGCCGGTTCGTGATCTTGCCACTGTTGTTGCGGCCGCCCGTCTTCGGGCTCGGCACGAGCAGCGACTTCTCCGGCGTGGAACGGGTCAGTTCGACGAAGTCGGCCACACGAAGAGCCGCGTCGGCCCGGAGTGGTCGGCTTGTACTTACGGATACCCACCGTCTAGTCCTTTCCTCTACCTTCGCCCGCTCAGCCGTTCGGCCCGGCGAAGATGTCGATCCGCTCACCGTCGGCCACGCTCACGATGGCCCGCTTGGTGTCGGGACGCTTACCGAAGCCGTAGCGGGTCCGGCGCTTCTTGCCCTGCCGGTTGATCGTGTTCACCCCGGTGACCTTGACCTTGAAGATGGCCTCGACGGCGATCTTGATCTCGGTCTTGTTGGCGTCGGGAGAGACGAGGAACGTGTACTTGTTCTCGTCCAGCAGCCCGTAGCTCTTCTCACTCACCACCGGGGCGAGCAGCACATCGCGATGGTCGCGAATCTTGATCGCGTTGCTCACTTGTCGTCCTCCTCGACCAGATCAGTCCGGCGACCCTTCACCGGGCCGGACACGAAGGCGTCCAGAGCAGCCTGGGTGAAGACCACCGCATCGCTGACCAACACGTCGTAGGCGTTCAACTGGCCGACCGCGATCGCGTGCACGGCCGCGGCGTTGCGCAGGCTCAGCCACGCGAGATCCTCGTCGACGTGCAGGACGACCAGGACCTTCTTGGTCAACTTGTCGGCCCCGGTCACCTTCGCCAAACCGGCGAGGGCCGACTTGGTGGATGGGTTGTCGCCGGACACGAGGTCGGAGACCACGAACACCAAGCCGTCGCGGGCCCGGTCGGAGAGCGCTCCGCGGAGCGCGGCGGCGATCATCTTCTTCGGCGTGCGCTGGGCGTAGCCGTGCGGGTGTGGGCCGTGCGCGATACCGCCGCCGGCGTACTGCGGTGCGCGGATCGAGCCCTGCCGGGCCCGACCGGTGCCCTTCTGCCGGTACGGCTTGGCGCCACCGCCGCGCACGTCGGCGCGGGTCTTGGTCGAGTGGGTGCCCTGCCGCGCCGCGGCCAGCTGGGCCACGACGACCTGGTGGATCAACGGCACGTTGGCCGTGACGTCGAACAGGTGCGCGGGCAGCTCGGCCGAGCCGGTCTTGCTCCCGCTGGCGTCGAGCACGTCGACGGTATGCGTTTCGCTCATTCCGGCTCTCCCTTCTTCGCGGCCGATCGCAGCACGACGAGGCCGCCCTTGACGCCCGGGATCGCACCCTTCACGAGGATCAGGCCACGCTCGGCGTCCACGGCGTGCACGGTCAGGTTCTGTACGGTCACCCGGTCAACACCCATCCGACCGGCCATCCGCAGGCCCTTGAACACCCGGCCCGGGGTCGCGCAGCCGCCGATGGAACCCGGCGAGCGGTGCTTGCGGTGCACGCCGTGGCTGGCCCGGAGGCCGCCGAAGCCGTGCCGCTTCATGACCCCCGCGGTGCCCTTGCCCTTGCTGACGCCCGTCACGTCGACGATCTCGTCGGCGGCGAACACCTCGGCGGTCAGTTCCTGGCCGAGGGTGAACTCGCTGGCGTCGGCGGTCCGGATCTCCACCAGGTGCTTGCGCGGGGTCACGTCGGCTCGCTGGAAGTGACCCGCCTCCGGCTTCGTCACCTTCTTGGCCTTGATCGCGCCGAAGCCGAGCTGGACGGCGTTGTAGCCGTCGGAGTCGGGGGTGCGGACCTGGGTGACGACGCAGGGGCCGGCCTGGATCACGGTCACCGGAACGACCCGGTTGTTCTCGTCCCAGAGTTGGGTCATGCCGAGCTTGGTGCCCAGCAGACCCTTCACTTTGCGTTCAGTACGTGCGCTCATGATGAAAGTCGTGTCCTCAGAGCTTGATCTCGATGTCGACGCCGGCAGGCAGGTCGAGCCGCATCAGCGAGTCGACGGTCTTGGGCGTGGGGTCGATGATGTCGATGAGCCGCTTGTGCGTACGCATCTCGAAGTGCTCCCGGCTGTCCTTGTACTTGTGCGGGGAGCGGATGACACAGAACACGTTCTTCTCCGTCGGCAAGGGCACCGGCCCCGCCACGCGAGCCCCGGTACGCGTCACCGTGTCGACGATCTTGCGGGCCGAAGAGTCGATGACCTCGTGGTCATACGCCTTGAGCCGAATGCGGATCTTTTGTCCCGCCACAGTCCGTCCTTCTACTCGTCCTACTCGTACGTTCACCTGTCGTCCGACCCCCGAGGTCGGGCGTGTCGCTCGTCCACACGCACCCGTGTTCAAGCCCGGGCCGGAACCCGTTTCGTGCCTGCGTTGGGTGGCGCGCCGGGCCCGGCACGTGACTGGCACGTGCGCTGGACCTGGCGGGAGGGCCTCTCGGTGCGGCGGACCCGATGTGTTGACTTTCGTCAACGCATCATGGGCACGCCCCGGCGACCCCCGTCGGAGCAACCTGACGATTCTGTCACGGACGTCCAACACGGGCAAATTGGTTTTGTCCGCTCACTTCAGGATCCGCTTTGGCGCCGGCCTTCCTCCTCCTCGGCGACGAACACGTCCTGCCCAAACAGACTGCGCGTCGCCTCGATCGTCCTCAGACCGACGCCGCGGATCCTTCCGTTCGCTCGGGGTCCCTCGCACGCTCGGGACTTCCTGGCTCGGGACTTCCTCGTTCGGGCTTCCTACACGCCCCAGAGTTGTTGGAGGTGCAGGTGGTGGGCCAGCGCTTGGAGGGCCGCGGTGTGCAGCTCGGCTCGTACGATCTTGCCGTCGGAGCGGAAGTGGCCGTGGATGTAGGGGTATTCCGGCGGTCCGTCGTAGCTGAGGCGCACCAGCAGCGCGGAGTCCGGCAGGGTCTCCCCTGCACGCCCGTGCACGACGTCCACGCCGGCCATGCCGAGCTCGTGGGCGGTGATCGAGGGCCCCGAGCGTGCCTCCCCGGCGGCGGCCAGGCGCCGCGTCCAGAGCGCGCAACTGGTCCAGCTCGACGGTGTGGGTGGTCGGATCCAGCTCGTGGCGGTGACGCATCAGCTCACCCCTTCATGGACTCCGGACCTGCGGCTCAGCGTACGCCCGCGGGGCGGTGCCGGTGCCCGTCGGTACCGCCGAATCTGCCACGCGATGTCGCGACCGAAAGACCAGCACAGGCAGGCGAGCCCGAGGAACACCGAGAGGCTCGCGGGCCATCCCGGCCAGACCAGGTCCACGGCCAGGGCGGCGACCAGCGAGATCCCGCCGATCGCGGCGGCCACCTTGCGGGCGTAGCTGTAGTAGAGCGGCACCCGCAGCGCCGGGACGAACCAGGACGCGGCGAGATAGCCGTACCGCAGTCCGCTGACCGCGACGCGTCCACCACCCGGCGACGCCGAGCGATCGGGATGACCAGGCTCAGACACAGCAGCAGCAGCGCGTCGGTCTCCATGTCGAACCGGGCGCCGAAGCCGCTGACCTCCCCGCGGGCCCGGGCCACCCGGCCGTCGACACCGTCGAGGATCAGGCAGCCGGTGGCCAGGGCGATCAGCAGCAACCGATCACCGGTGTCGAGACCGGCCACCGCCGCCTCGATCGTGAGTCCGCCGACCCAGCAGGTGCCGACGAGCCGGGCGAGGGTGACCGCGTTGGCCAGTCCGAAGCGAGGACCACGCCAGGATCCGCCGATCAGCGCCGCCCCGAGCAGATAGCCGACCGCCGCGCCCGCCGCCGACCAGGGCGAGAGCAGGCTGGTCGCCACCGCCGGCACCAGTCCCGCGCCGACCGCCAGCAGCCCCACCAGAAGGGGGCGCGCGGAGGCCCCGGGAAGCGCAGCGACGCCGACAGACTGCACGGTCGCAGCCTAGTGTCGACCGCCCCTCGGTGCGCGGGAGGAGGCGGTCAGGAGAGCCAGCCGTTGTCGGTGGCGATCCGGACCGCCTCGGCGCGGCTCGCGGCGCCGAGTTTGCCCATGGCCGACGACAGGTGGTTGCGGACGGTGCCCTCCGACAGGTGGACCGACGCGGCGACCGCCTGCGTGGACTGACCGCCCGCCGCCGCGGCCAGCACCTCGGTCTCCCGCTCGGTCAACGGCGAGGTGCCCATGGCCAGACTGGCGGCGGCCAGCGCCGGATCGACCACCCGCAGTCCCTGGTGGACCCGGCGGATGCCATCCACCAGTCGGTCCGCCGGTGCGTCCTTGACCAGGAAGCCGACCGCGCCGGCCTCCATCGCCCGGCGCAGGTATCCCGGCCGGCCGAAGGTGGTCAGCACGATCACCCGGGTCTGCGGGCGCAGCGCCGTGATCGTGGCGGTCGCGGCGATGCCGTCCTCCCCCGCCGTGCCGTCGTTCGCGCAGTTGGACGTCCATCAAGACCACGTCCGGCTGCCGATCGGCGACCAGGGCGACGGCGGAGGCCGCGTCAGCCGCCTGGCCGACGACGTCGAGATCCGGCTCGAGCGCGAGCAGGGCCGCGAAGGCCTGCCGGATGAGCGCCTGGTCGTCGACGAGCAGGACGCTGATCACGGGCGCACCGGGCGCCGCGGCGTCGCTGGCGCCGACGGGCCGCCGCTGTCGGCGACCTGATCGACCGGCAGCTCGGCCCGCACCCGGGTCCCGCCGCTTGGCCGGCGCTCGACCTCCAGGACTCCGCCGGCCGCCTCGATCCGATCGGCCAGGCCCGCGCAGCCCCGAACCCGCGGTCCGGTCGGAGATCCCCGCGGCCGTCGTCGCTCACGCTGACCTCGTCGGGCGCTGACCGTGATCACGCAGCGCCGCGCCTCGCTGTGCCGGACGACGTTGGTGACCGCCTCGCGGACCACGTACCCGAACAGTTCGCTGGTGGCGTCGGGCATCGGTTCCACGGCGGTGGGCGTCACGGGCTCGATCCCGGCGGCCGCCAGCACCGAGCGGGCACTGGCGATCTCGGCGGCGACCCGGACCTCGCGGATCCCCGACGCGGTGGCCCGGACGTCGGCCAGGGACTGCCGGGCGATGACTCGACAGCTCGGCGATCTCGGCCTTCGCCGCCGCCGGGTCCCGGTCGATCAGCTGCTCGGCCAGGTCGGCCTTGATCGAGATGGCGGTCAGCGAATGGCCGAGGATGTCGTGCAGGTCGCGGCCGATCCGTTCCCGCTCGGCGACCAGCGCCAGCGCCGAGACCCGCTGCTCGGCCCGGTGCAGCCGGGCGCCGATCCGGCCCGCCTCGATCCCGGCCCCGGTGGAGAGCCCGACCACGGACCCGATCAGCGCGATGAACAACGGTGTGCTGTCCGCGCTGACGTCGCGACCGCGGCGATGGCCACGTTGACCGCGACGATGGCGATCCGGGCCTGGCGCCAGGGGATCAGGGTCGCGATCATGATCGAGACGTAGACGCCGTAGTTGACGAACGACCAGCCCCACCACGGCGCGATGCAGCAGCGAGCAGCCCGATGAATCCGGCGATGTAGCACCAGCGGACGACGAGCGAGGTGTCGGCGATCCAGGCCGTGGCCAGGTAGCTCACCGCGATCAGCGCGATCACGATGGCTTGCGGCGACGACCTCGGGCGTGTCGCCGCTGGTCGCGATCGAGGACACCCCGAAGAGCAGGAAGACCAGGCCGGCGGCGTAGACCCAGGCCATGTTCTGCACCGCGCGGCGGAGGCTCCAGCGGGGGGCCTGGCCGTCCCCCTTGTACGCCCCGGGCGCGGCCGTCGGGTCCTCGCAGGACTCGCACGGCCCGAGAGGCGAACAGCTCGGCGCGACACCTGGTCCGTCGGTCCGCTCATCGCTCAGCGCTTACTGGTGGCCACCGCTCGACGATAGCCCAGCGCCCCGAGCCCGGTCAGGATGACCAACCAGACGCCAGCACCGCACGCCCGGCCACGGGAAGGGCCGCCCAGGATCGGGTAGCGACCCAACTCGGCCAGCCAGTACGAGGGCAGCGCGTGGGCGATCGTCTGCATCACCGGGCGGCATCAGCTGGGCCGGGAACCACAGACCACCCAGCATGGCCAGCACCAGCAGCACCAGGGTGGTCACGCCCTGCACCGCCTCGGCCTTCACCCACAGCCCGATCACGATGCCCAGCACCGTCATCGGCAGCAGCGCCAGCCAGAGCAGACCGAGGGAGGCCAGCCAGTCCCCGCGCGGACAGCCGGACGCCGCCGAATGGCGAAGCCGGCGAGATAGACCAGGGCGATCGAGGGCAGGACGAGCAGCATGATCACGGCCGCCTTCGCCCAGAGGAAGGCCCGCGACGGCAGTGCGGTGATGCTCAGCTGACGGAACCAGCCGGAGCGGCGCTCGACGGCGAGTTGGGCGCCGCCGCTCAGCGCGGCGCCCAGCGATCCGTACGCCGCCATGGAGACCATGATCACGGCGCGGTAGTCGTATCGCGGTCGTCTGCCGGCGCCGCCGAAGATCTGGCTGAAGACCAGGTAGAGCACGACCGGCATGCCCACCGAGAAGAGCACGAAGCTCCAGTTCTTCCCGGTGATGATCGCGCTGCGCAGGGTGTAGTGCACGGCGCGGCGCCAGGTGGTGCTGGAGGTCGGGGCCGTGATCGTGGCGGTCACAGGGTCTCCCTTCTCGGTTCTCGAAGCTGGCGTGGTCACGGCTTGGCGGTGAGGGCGAGGAACGCGTCCTCGAGGCGGGCCGAACTGATCTCGATGTCGTGCACGCCGGGCTGGGTGTCGAGCAGGACGCGCAGCAGGGCGTCGGAGTCGGGGGTGTGCAGGAGCAGCCGGGCGCCCTGCCGTTCGAAGCCGGCGACCAGCGGCAGCGCCGCGACGCTCGGCCTCGTCGACCCCGGCGGCCGCCACGCTGACCGTCCGACCCGCCACCCGGGACTTGATCTCGGCGCTGGTTCCGTCGGCCACCAGCCGGCCGTCGTCCAGGACGACGATCCGGTCGGCGACCGCGTCGGCCTCCTCCAGGTAGTGGGTGGCGAACAGCACGGTGCGGCCCGGCCGCGATGAAGTCCTGCATGGAGGCCCAGAAGGCCCGCCGCACCTCGACGTCCATCCCCACGGTCGGCTCGTCGAGGATCAGCAGGTCCGGGTCGGGCATGATCGCGAGCGCGTAGCGCAGCCGCTGGGCCTGGCCGCCCGACAGCTTGTCGGTCCTGGTCTTGAGGAAGCCGCCGAGGTCGGCCCGCTCGATGACCGGCGTCCAGCGGCAGCGGTCGCCGGTGCAGGCCGTGCATGAGCTTGAGCACGTCGCTCACCGTGGCCTCCTGCAACAGCGCCCCCGCCTGCAGCATCGCGCCGACCCGGCCGTCCAGCACCGCGGCGCGCGGATCCAGCCCGAACACCCGGACCTCGCCGGCGTCCGGCTGGGTGATGCCGAGGATCATCTCGGTGGTCGTGGACTTGCCGGCGCCGTTGGGCCCGAGCACGGCCACGATCTCGCCGGCCGCGATGTCGAGGTCGAGATCGCGCACCGCCGGCACGTGGCCGAACGACTTGGTCAGGCCGCGGAGCTCGACGGCGTACGGGCGATCGTGCTGGTCGCGACGCGGCAGCGCGACCGATGCGCGGCGGTGTTCGGTGTGGTCACGTTGATGATTCTGGTCCATGGCGCTCGACGTCCCCCGATCGATGTCAGGACCTGTCCATGACACCCGTCATGGGCGGAGCTCTCGACAGTGAGCGTTGCCAGCGACGAGTCGACGACCGTACCGACGTCCGCTCGACCGGGCCGGAGCCCATCGATCGCTACGCTGTCGCGCGTGACGATCCTGCCCGGCGTGGCCGCAGGCCATCCGGCGACCGCGCAGGCCGGCGCGGACGTGCTGGCGGCGGGCGGGCACGCGGTGGACGCCGCGGTGGCGATGATGCTCGTCAGTTGCGCGGCCGAGACCCTGTTCACCGGGCTCGGCGGCGGCGGTTTCGCGACCGTCTACGACGCGTCGGACCGCAGCACGCGCTGCGTGGACTTCTTCGTCGGCGTGCCCGGGCCTGGGTGGTCGACGGTCCGGGCCGGGAACGCCGATCGAGGTCGTCTTCGTCGGGCAGGCGATGCCGTACGAGATCGGGCCGCCGACCGTCGCCGTCCCGGGCATCCCGGCCGGGGCCCACCACCTGTGGCGGCGGTGGGGCCGGCTGGCGTGGCCGGACGTCGTGGCCCCGGGGCGGATGGCCAGTCTCGGCACCCCGTTCCCGCAGGCGCACGCCGACCTGCTGCCGCGGGTGGTCCCGGCCATGGTGCGTCGGCGACGGGGTCGAGCGTGTACGGCCGACCGGACGGCTCGCTGCTGCAGGCCGGCGACCGGCTGTGGCATCCCGATCATGCGCACGCGTACGACCTGCTGGCCGAGGACCCGCGAGCCTTCTACCGCGGCGACTACGCGACGCGCTGGTGGCCGCCGTGCGCCGACTCGGCGCGCTGGACGCGGCTGACCTGGCGGGCTACGCGGTGATCGAGAGCGCGCCGCGGCAGGCCGGCTTCGGCGGCTACACGGTGCTGGCCCGGGGCGACGACCTCGACGACGTGCTGGGCACGATGGCGGCCGCGGCGGCCTGGATGCACGGCGACCCGCGGCACGACCCGGACACCGCCCGCGGCCTGGTGACCGCGCTGCGCGGGATCGACCGGCGGACCGAGACCACGAACCTGTGCGCGGTCGACGCGCGACGGCAACGCGTGCGTGATCACGACGAGTCTCGGGCTCGGGTCGGGGGTCTGGGTGCCGGGCTTCGGCGTCCACCTCAACTCGATGATGGGCGAGGGCGAGCTGCTCCGCGGCGTGCCCGTCCCCGGGCACGCGGCTGGGTTCGATGATGTCGCCGATGGTCGCCGTCGACGCCGAGCACCGGCCGGTGGTGGCGGCCGGTGCCGCGGGCGGCAGCCGGATCCGGCCGGCGCTGGTCCAGAGCGTGCTGCGGATGCTCAACGGGGAGGACCCGCAGGCCGCGATCGACCAGCCGCGGCTGAATGCGCTGCCCGGCCTGGTCCGGCTCGAGCCCGGCTTCTCGGCCGAGGTGATCGCGGCGCTGCGGGCCGCCGGCGACGAGGTGGTCGAGGCGGAGCAGCGGGACCCGTACTTCGGTGGGGTGTCGGCGCTCAGCAGCGCTCGGCGGCGGCGCCGACCCCCGCCGCTCCGGAGCCGTCATGCTGCTCGGATAGCCTCGCGCCCGTGCCGCTGCACTGCTCGGACCGTGCCCGGTGACCTGCCGGTGGCGACGTCGCCCTCCTCGACGTACCGGCTCCAGATCCGCGACGTCTTCACCCTGGCCGACGCCGCCGCGACGTCGCCGCTACCTGCGCGACCTCGGGGTGGGCGCGATCTACCTGTCGCCGATCCTGCAGGCGACGACCGGTCGACCACGGCTACGACACCACCGATCCCCGCCGGGTCGACGCCGGCCGGGGCGGCGAGGCGGGCTGGCGGCGGCTGCTGGCGGCGGCCGCGCGAGCACGGTCTCGGCGTCGTGGTCGACATCGTGCCCAACCATCTCGGGATCGCCGCCCCGCACGAGAACCCGGCCTGGTGGGACGTGCTGCAGCTCGGGCCGGAGTCTGCGTACGCGGAGTGGTTCGACATCGACTGGAGCCGGCCGGATCCTCGTCCCGGTGCTGGGTGACGACCCGGAGCTGACGTGCGAGGACGGGGAGCTCCGCTACTACGAGCACCGGTTCCCGCTGGCGCCGGGGACCTGGGCCCGGGCGACGCTGCCGACGCGGTGCACGCCCGGCAGCACTACGAGCTCGTGCACCACTCGCGCGGCAACCGCGACCTGAACTACCGCCGGTTCTTCGCCGTGACCACGCTGGCCGGCGTCCGGGTCGAGGACCCGGCGGTCTTCGACGCCACCCACGACCGGTCGCCGGACTGGGTCGCCGACGGCGTCGTCGGGCTGCGGATCGATCATCCCGACGGCCTGGTCGACCCGGCCGAGTACCTGGACCGGCTGGGCGCGCTTGCGCCGGACGCCTGGATCACCGTGGAGAAGATCCTCGAACCGGGCGAGGAGCTGCCGGATGGCCGGTCGCCGGCACCACCGGCTACGACGCGATGCGCGAGGTCAACGGCCTCTTCGTCGACCGGCTGCCGAGCCGGAGTTGACCGCGCTCTACCAGCGGCTGACCGGTGACCGGCAAACCATCGCCGAGCACATCGAGATCGGCAAGCGGATGGTGGTCGACGCGACTGCTCGTCGCCGAGGTCGACGGCTGGCCGCGCTGGCCCCGGACGTACCCGATGCGGCGGCCGCGATCGCCGAGCTGGCGGTGGCCTTTGCGGTCTACCGGTCCTACCTGCCGGACGGGCGGCCGACCTGGACCGGGCGCTCGTCGCTGGCCGAGCAGCGGCGGCCGGAGCTGGCCGCGGCGTTCGCGGGCGCTGTCGCCCCGACTGCACGACCCGGACGACGAGCTCGCCCGGCGGATGCAGCAGCTGAGCGGCGCGACGATGGCGAAAGGGGTCGAGGACACCGCCTTCTACCGCTACGCCCGGTTCGTCGCGCTCAACGAGGTCGGCGGCGACCCGGGTGAGTTCGGCATCTCGCTGCAGGACTTCCACGCCTGCAGCAGGTCGCCCGAGCGGCATGCCGCTGGGCGATGACCGGCGCTGTCCACCCACGACACCAAGCGCGGCGAGGACGTCCGCGCCCGGCTCGCGTGCTGGCCGAGCTGCCGCAGGAGTGGGCGGAGTTCGCCGGCGCCTTCCTGGCCGCGACCGCCATCCCCAACCGGGCGTTCGCACTACTTCCTGGCCCAGACGCTGGTCGGCGTCGGGCCGGTCGAGCGGGAGCGGCTGCACGCGTACGCCGAGAAGGCGATGCGGGAGGCCGCCATGGAGACCGGCTGGACGTCGGTGGACGCAGGCGTACGAGGAGCTCGGTCCACGCGGCGGTCGACCGGGCCTACGACGATCCGGAGCTGCGCGCGGCCTGGGCTGCGCTGGGCGCTCAGTCGAGCGCCGGGATGGTCCAACGCGCTCGGGCAGAAGCTGGTCCAGCTCACCATGCCCGGGATCCCGGACGTCTACCAGGGCACCGAGCTGTGGGAGGACTCGCTGGTCGACCCCGACAACCGGCGACCGGTCGACTTCGCGCGCGCGGCGCCGAGCTGCTGGCCGACGTCTCACCGGCGCGCTCCGCCCGGTCGATGCGACCGGGGCAGCGAAGCTGCTGGTGACCGCACGGGCCCTGCGGCTGCGTCGCGACGCACCGGAGCTGTTCACCGTACACGCCGGTGACGGCGTCCGGCCCGGCGGCCGACCACGTGATCGCGTACGACCGTGGCGGGCGTCGTGACCGTCGCCACCCGGCTCCCCGTGCGCCTCGCCGCCCGCGGCGGCTGGGGCGACACGGTGCTCGACCTCGACGGCCTGGTCGTCGACGTGCTCACCGGCCGACCGTACGCCGGCCCGACTCTGCTCGCCGACCTGCTCGCAACCTACCCGGTCGCCCTCCTGTCCCCCGCTGACTCCCAGACGAACGTGACCACGAGTTGACCCGATAGGCCGTACGACGCCGTCGGAGACCTCGACCGACGCCCTTCACCCAGCCGGAGGTGACACCTCTCGCGCGGCAGCACCACATACCGACTTCGCGATGGATGTATCGACCAGCGAAGATGGGCTACGTGGTACGAGCGGCCCGGGTTGTCCACATGGACGCGGGTTGTCCACACGGACGCCTTGGCGCGTCGCATGAGCCGTGGTCGGGTCCGCATCATGGACGACGATCAGCTCGGCCGAGCAGGCTCTCGATCTCGCAAGGTCTGACCGCAGTGAGCTACGCGCGCTCGATCGCGGCGTGGCACCCTCGGACCGGTCCGCCATGGCTCTACCTACTCGGCGCCGCGCGATCCGGACGAGGACGATCCCGGCGGCGACCAGGCCCATCGACGCGCTGATCGAGGCCACGCTGCCGCAGCTCAGGGCCGGAGGCCGTCTGTCAGCCACGGTTCGGCCGCCGTGCTCCACGGTCTCCCGGTCTGGGCGAGCGATCTCCGTCACTGTCACGTGCACCTGACCGCGTGACGGCAAGCGGCGGCAAGCGGCGCAATGGGTCACGATCCACACAGACGCCGCTGGCCCGCGGACGTCACCATCGTTGACGGCATCGCCGTGACCTCTCTTGGGCGTACGGTCGTTCGACCTGGCGCGCCGACTCCGCTCGATGGACGAGCCGTCGCGGCCGGCGATCGGGCGCTTCGGCCTCGGGCCTGGCAATCGGAGATGCTGCACCGCGATGCTCGAGCGTGGACCGGTTGGCCGGGGTCCGCCAGGCGCGCCGGATGGCCGACTTCATCGACGGCCGCAGCGGAGAGTGCCGGCGAGTCGATCAGCGAGTCCGCGTGCGGATGCTCAGGCCGGCACTCCCGGAGCCCGCAGTTGCAGCGGTCATGCTCGCCGACACGGCGAGCTCGTGGCTCGCGTCGACTTCGCCTGGGAGGAGCTGACGCACGATCGGCGAGTTCGACGGCGCGTCAAGTACCAGGAGCTGCTCTGAGCCGGGCGAGTCCGCCGCCGATGTCCTCGATACGCGAGAAGCGCCGCGAGGACGCTATCCGCGCGCTGGGTTGGGAGGTCGTCCGCTGGGTCTGGCCGAGCTGGCCAGCCCGACGAGTTCGCGTCCGCATCGCCGAGCTCTCCGGCCGCCGCTTGAACGCGGACGCCGCCGCGCCTGCGATCACCTGACGCGCACACCGTTCCGCGGAGCCGATCGACCACCCTGGATCGTCACCGACGGAGTGCACGTGGTGCGGATGCAAGAAGGTCGCGCAGCCGGGGGTGCAGGGCCGGAGAGGGTCAGGCTGGGGATGCGAAAGGCCCCGGACCCTCGAGGTGGTCCGGGGCCGATGCGGTCAGCTCACTTGAGGATCTTGGTGACGCGACCGGCGCCGACGGTACGGCCACCCTCGCGGATGGCGAACTTCAGCTCCTCCTCCATGGCGATGGGCTGGATGAGCTGCACGGACATGTCCGTGTTGTCACCCGGCATCACCATGTCGGTGCCCTCCGGCAGGTTCACCACGCCGGTCACGTCGGTGGTACGGAAGTAGAACTGCGGGCGGTAGTTGTTGAAGAACGGCGTGTGACGGCCGCCCTCCTCCTTGGAGAGGATGTAGACGCGCGCCTCGAACTCGGTGTGCGGGGTGGTCGTGCCCGGCTTGATCACGACCATGCCGCGCTCCACGTCCTCGCGCTTGGTGCCACGGAGCAGCAGGCCGACGTTCTCGCCCGCCTGGCCCTCGTCGAGGAGCTTGCGGAACATCTCCACACCGGTGACCGTGGTGGTCTGCTTGGCGTCGCGGATGCCGATGATGTCGACGGTCTCGTTGACCTTGACCACGCCACGCTCGATCCGGCCCGTGATGACGGTGCCACGACCGGTGATGGTGAAGACGTCCTCGACCGGCATCAGGAACGGCTTGTCGATCTCACGCACGGGCTGCGGGATGTGCTCGTCGACCGCAGCCATCAGCTCCATGATCGACTCGCCCCACTTGGCGTCGCCGTTCAGCGCCGGGAACGCCGCGACCTTGACCACGGGGATCTCGTCGCCGTCGTACTCGTACTCGCTGAGCAGCTCGCGGACCTCGAGCTCGACGAGCTCCAGGATCTCCTCGTCGTCGACCATGTCGCACTTGTTCAGCGCGACGACGATCGCCGGCACGCCGACCTGACGGGCCAGCAGCACGTGCTCGCGGGTCTGCGGCATCGGGCCGTCGGTGGCGGCGACCACGAGGATCGCGCCGTCCATCTGGGCCGCACCGGTGATCATGTTCTTGATGTAGTCGGCGTGACCCGGGCAGTCGACGTGAGCGTAGTGCCGCTTCTCGGTCTGGTACTCGACGTGCGCGATGGAGATCGTGATCCCGCGCTGCCGCTCCTCCGGGCGCCTTGTCGATCTGATCGAAGGCCGAGGCCTCGTTCAGATTCGGGTACTTGTCGTGCAGCACCTTGGTGATCGCCGCGGTCAGCGTGGTCTTGCCGTGGTCGATGTGCCCGATGGTGCCGATGTTGACGTGCGGCTTGGTCCGCTCGAACTTGGCCTTGGCCACTGGGGCTCCTTCTTCGTGTTCGCCACGCGGTCGCGGGGCGTTACTTCTTGGTTTTGGTCTGCTAGATTTGGTCCGGAGAAGTTTTCCCGCCCGTCCGGTCAAACGCGTCAAACGCGAACCGGGCGGAGCCGAGGATCACTCGCCGCGAGCCTTCTGGATGATCTCGTCCGAGATGGACTTCGGCGTCTCGGCGTAGGAGTGGAACTCCATCGAGTACGAGGCCTGGCCCGAGGTCTTCGACCGCAGGTCACCGACGTACCCGAACATCTCCGACAGCGGCACCAGGGCCTCGATGACCTTGTTGCCGTGCGGAGTCGTCCATCGCCTGGATGTGCCCGCGACGGGAGTTCAGGTCGCCGATCACGGTGCCGAGGTAGTCCTCCGGAGTGGTCACCTCGACGGCCATCACCGGCTCGAGCAGAGCCGGATCGGCACGGCGGGCGGCCTCCTTGAACACCATCGAACCGGCGATCCGGAAGGCAAGCTCCGAGGAGTCGACATCGTGGTACGCGCCGTCCTGCAGCGTCACCTTGATGTCCTCGACCGGAGTAGCCGGCCAGTACGCCGAACTGCATCGCGTCCTGGATGCCCTCGTCGACGGCGGGGATGTACTCCTTCGGGATCCGGCCGCCGGTGACGCCGTTGACGAACTCGTACCCCGAACCCGGCTCCAGCGGCTCCAGGTCGATGATGACCTTCGCGTACTGCCCCGAACCACCGGACTGCTTCTTGTGCACGTAGTCGACCTTGGTCACCGCGCGCCGCAGCGTCTCGCGGTAGGCCACCTGCGGCTTGCCGATGTTGGCCTCGACCCGGAACTCGCGCTTCATCCGGTCGATCAGCACCTCGAGGTGCAACTCGCCCATGCCGGCGATGATGGTCTGGCCGGTCTCGTCGTCGGTGTGCACCCGGAAGGTCGGATCCTCCTCGGCCAGCCGCTGGATGGCCATCCCCAACTTCTCCTGGTCCGACTTCGTCTTCGGCTCGATCGCCTGCTCGATGACCGGCGCCGGGAAGTCCATCGACTCCAGACTGAACCGGGTTGGCCATGGTCGCACAGGGTCTCGCCGGTGGTGGTGTCCTTCAGACCCATCACGGCGACGATCTGACCGGCGCCGACGCGGGCGATCTCCTCGCGCTTGTTGGCGTGCATCTGGTAGATCTTGCCGATCCGCTCCTTGCGACCCTTGGTCGAGTTGAGCACCGTCGACCCGGCCTCGAGCTTGCCCGAGTAGAGCCGGATGTAGGTCAGCCGGCCCAGGTGCGGGTCCGCGGCGATCTTGAACGCGAGCGCCGCGAACGGGTCGGCCTCGGTTCGGGTGCCGCTCGATCTTGACCGACTCGTCGCCCGGCTTGAAGCCGTCGATGGCCCCCACGTCGATCGGCGCGGGCAGGTAGGCGATGACCGCGTCGAGCAACGGCTGCACGCCCTTGTTCTTGAACGCGCTGCCGCACAGCACCGCGGTGATCTGGGACGACAGCACGGCCCGCCGGATCGCCATCTGCAACAGATCCGGATCGATCGACGACTCGTCGGTGAGGTAGGCCTCCATCAGGTCGTCGTCGTAGTCGGCGACCAGTTCGATCAGCTCGTGATGCGCGGCCGTGGCCGCCTCGAGCATGTCGGCCGGGATCTCCTCGATCGTGTAGTCATCGCCGATGGTGGTCTCGCCGCGCCAGGTCAGGGCGCGCATCTTGACCAGGTCGACGACCCCGATGAAGTCGGCCTCGGAGCCGATCGGCAGCTGCAGCACGGCCGGAATCGCGTTCAGCCGGTTCTTGATCGTCTCGCACGCAGAAGTCGAAGCGGGCGCCGGTGCGGTCCAGCTTGTTCACGAAGCAGATCCGCGGCACCTTGTACCGGTTCGCCTGCCGCCACACGGTCTGGCTCTGCGGCTCCACGCCGGCGACCCCGTCGAACACCGCCACGGCGCCGTCGAGCACGCGCAGCGAACGCTCCACCTCGACGGTGAAGTCGACGTGCCCGGGGGTGTCGATGATGTTGATCTGGTGGTCTTTCCAGTGACAGGTCGTCGCGGCGGACGTGATGGTGATGCCGCGCTCCTGCTCCTGCTCCATCCAGTCCATGGTGGCCGCGCCCTCGTGCACCTCACCGATCTTGTAGTTGATACCGGTGTAGAAGAGGATGCGTTCGGTCGTGGTCGTCTTGCCCGCGTCGATGTGGGCCATGATCCCGATGTTGCGGACCTTGGAGAGGTCGGTCTTGATGTCGACAGCCATGAGGTGGCCTTCAATCCTTCGCAGAGTTTCGCGTGCCAGGGGTCAGGCACGGGTTTCGGCTGGGACGAGAGCTGGGGTCGCCAGCAGCTCACCAGCGGTAGTGAGCGAACGCCTTGTTGGCTTCCGCCATCTTGTGGGTGTCCTCGCGGCGCTTCACCGCGGCACCCAGACCGTTCGACGCGTCGAGGATCTCGTTCATCAACCGCTCGGACATGGTCTTCTCACGACGCTGCCGGGCGAAGCTCACCAGCCAGCGCATGGCCAAGGTGGTGGCCCGGTTCGGCTTGACGTCGACCGGCACCTGGTAGGTGGCGCCGCCCACCCGGCGGCTCTTGACCTCCAGCGTCGGGCGGACGTTGTCCAGCGCGCGCTTCAGGGTCTGTACGGGATCCACCGCGGTCTTCGTACGGGTCCCTTCCATGGCCGTGTACACAATGCCCTGGGCGATGGTTTTCTTCCCGTCCGTCAAGATCTTGCTGACGAGCTGGCTGACCAACGGCGACCCGTAGACCGGGTCGACCATCACCGGACGCTTAGGCGCCGGTCCCTTGCGAGGCATTACTTCTCCTTCTTCGCGCCGTAGCGGCTGCGCGCCTGCTTGCGGTTCTTGACGCCCTGGGTGTCCAAGGAGCCGCGGATGATCTTGTAGCGGACGCCGGGGAGATCCTTCACCCGGCCGCCGCGGACGAGCACCATCGAGTGCTCCTGCAGGTTGTGGCCCACTCCCGGGATGTACGCGGTGACCTCCACCGAGGACGACAGGCGAACGCGAGCCACCTTGCGCAGGGCGGAGTTCGGCTTCTTCGGTGTGGTCGTGTACACGCGGGTGCACACGCCACGCCGCTGAGGCGAACCCTTGAGCGCCGGGGTCTTGTTCTTGCTCACCTTGTCGGAGCGGCCCTTGCGGACCAGCTGGTTGATCGTGGGCACCGCTTAGTGTCTCTTTCTGCTGCGTGGGTGGGACGTGGTCCGCCGACTTCTGCAAGTCGTTGACGGAGCCACCTGTACGCACCACCGCAGAAAGTCATTCGGGGCACGCACAACGGGTCGGGCAAGCCCGAACACAAGGACCAAGGTTACGCGGTCGCCCGCCACGGGTCAAAAGGCGACGGTGCCGCGGAATGACGTGATGGACCGGGCGGTTGGAGCAGAGGTGATCAGGCTCTCCGTGCTCGACCTCGTACCCGTTCGCTCCGACCAGACCACCGCTGACGCCGTCGCGGCCTCTATCGAGTTGGCGAGGACCGCGGACGACCTGGGCTACACCCGCTACTGGGTGGCCGAGCATCACAACATGCCGGCCGTGGCCGCCACCAATCCGCCCGTGCTGATCGCCGTGCTGGCCGGAGCGACCCGGCGGATCCGGGTCGGCTCCGGCGGTGTGATGCTGCCCAACCACGCGCCGCTGGTGGTCGCCGAGCAGTTCGCGCTGCTGGAGGCGAGCTTCCCCGGCCGGATCGATCTCGGGGTCGGCCGAGCGCCCGGATCGGATCCAGTGACGTCCCACGTGCTCCGGCAGGGCCGCAATGAGCTCGCCGACACCTTCCCCGACGATCTGACGGCGCTCGCGCTGATGTTGCAGCCCGAGGGCGTCCAGCTGTCGCTCGGCGGTCGGACCTACGGACTGACCGCGACCCCGAACGCGAGTGGCGCGCCACCGGTCTGGCTGCTCGGGTCGTCGACGTACTCCGCAGATCTGGCCGCATCCTTGGGGCTGCCGTACGTCTTCGCCCACCACTTCGGCGGTGGCCAGACCCTGGCGGCGCTGGCCCGCTATCGGGAGCAGTTCCAGCCGTCGGCGGAGACGCCCGCACCGACCACGATCGCCGTGGTGAATGCGGTGGTTGCCGCCACGGAGGAGGAGGCCGTGCGGGCCAGCCTGCCGCAGCGGCGGGCCATGTGGCGGCTCCGCACCGGACAGTCGCTCGCCCCGCAGGAGTGGATCGAGGACGCCGAGGAGGACCCGCTGAGCGCCGAGGACCAGGCCGTCGCCGACGACTTCGCCCGGAGTTGGTTCGTGGGCACGCCCGAGTCAGTGGCGACCGGGGTCCGAGCGTTGGCCGGCGAGTTCGGTACCGATGAGGTGATGGTCTCCCCCATCGCGGGCGCCCACCGGGGCACCCCGGCCGAGGAAGGTCCGGGCCGGGAGCAGACCCTTCGGCTACTCGCCAAGGCTCTGCTCTGACGTCAAGGCCAGCTCGGCGGCGAGTTCGTCGGGCGGATCCGCGCGCCACGATCCGGGCGGTCGCCCGTGCCGCCGCTGGAACGCCCGGCTGAAGCCCGGCCCGGAGACGTAGCCGACCCGGCGGGCCACGGCCGCGACGGTCTGCGATGACTCGGTGAGCAGCCGGGCGGCCAGGTCCATTCGCCAGTCCGTCACGTACGCCATCGCCGACAACTCCGGCCCGTTCGGTGAACCGGGCGGCGAAGGCGGAGCGGGACAGACCCGCGACGTCGGCCAGCCGCACCAGCCCCCAGTCGTCTTCCGGCGCGGCGTGGAACGCGCGCAGGGCGGGTCCGAGCGATGGGTCGCGGACCGCGGCGAGCCAGCCCCGGTCGTGCCCCGCCTCCTGCCACCAGGAACGGACCGCCCGCACCAGCAGGACGTCGGCGAGCCGCGCGGTGACCACGTCGCTGCCGGGGGCGCCGGTCTCACTCTCCTCGGCGATCATCTCGATCAGGGTCCGCGTCCACGCCTGCGACGCAGGCACCAGCAGGGCCGGCGGCAGTTCGGCCATCAGCCGGCCGACCGCGAGATCGGTGAACCGGACCGCACCGCAGACCAGTCCGGCGCTCACCCCGCCACCGTCGAGGACCAGGCGCTCGTAGCGTGGTCCGACGACATCCCGCGGAATGCGGTGCAGTGGGGTCGCGGTCGCGTCCGGGGCACTCAGGATGTGGTGGCCGGTCCCCCGCGGCACCACGAGCAGGTCGCCGGGAGCTGAGGTCAGTACTGGTCCCCTCCACCTGCACGACGGCCCGGCCCGAGGTCACCAGGTGGTAAACGACGACTTGTGGGAGCGGCGGCATCGCGATCCCCCACGGTTCACGCAGTCGGGTGGTCGCGTGGAAGACGCCGGTGGTCTCGACCTGGCCGAGGACGTCGTCGCCGCTGCGGGGTCGAGCCAACACGTCCGGTAGGTCCATGACGCCAGCTTTCCAGACGCGTGGACGATCAGGCAAGAGAAGGAGACGATCATGCATTGTTCGTCCAGCGGAGATGATCCAGGCTGAGGTTCACCAGAACCACAGAGAGGGAAGACCCATGAACATCACCGTGATCGGGGCCAGCCGGGGCAGCGGACTCGCCATCGTCAAGAGACTGACCGCCAACGGACACCGGGTGACCGCCTTTGCCCGCACCATCGCCCGCACGGACGTGCCGTCGGGGGTGCGATCGGTCGGCGGTGACGTCGCCGATCCGACCGCCTTGGACGACGCGGTCCGAGCGGCCGACGCGGTCGTCGTGGCCCTCGGCATCTCCGACAACCCGCTGAAGGTCCGCATCCGCCGCCGGGCAAGCTCGTCCTTGGACGTACGTTCCGCCGGCACCCGAGCCGTCATCGAGGCGATGCAGCGCCAAGGCGTACGGCGCCTGGTGGTGCAGTCGACCTACGGCGCGGGCGACTCCTACGACGGCCTCTCCTTCTCCTGGAAGGCCACGTTCCGGTTGCTGCTCGGCGACCAGCTCAAGGACTCCGAGCGGCAGGAGCGCTACGTCCGCAGCAGCGGTCTGGATTGGACGCTGGTGCGGCCGGTGGCGCTCTCCGACGACCCGTACGCGGAGGCCGCGCTGGTCTCCGCGCGCGGTGAGGTGACGTCGATGAAGGTCACTCGCGGCCAGGTCGCCGACGCCATCGCCGAGGCGCTGGCCGACCCGGACCGGATCGGCGCAACGCTCGCGATCTCCGCCTGAGAATCAGCGGGCGGCGGTGATCTCGGCGTACGTGGCGTCGTCGAGCTCCAGCTCGGCGGCGGCCATGTTCTCCTCCAGGTGCTCGATCGAGCCCGTGCCCGGAATGGGCAGGATCGCCGGCGAGCGCCTGAGCAGCCAAGCCAGCGCCACCTGGGAAGCGGTCGCACCGAGTCGCGCAGCCGATTCGGCCACGGGACCGCCCGGCTTGGCGAGGTCACCGGCAGAGATCGGCGCCCACGGGATGAAGCCGATCCCGTTGGCCTCGCAGTACTCGAGCACGTCCGCGGATTTGTCGTCGGTCAGGTTGTAGCGGTTCTGCACGGTGGCCACGGTGAAGTAGCGGCGCGCCTCCTCGATCTCCGCAACGCTCACCTCCGACAGCCCGAGGGCGGCGACCTTGCCGGTCGCCTGCAGGTCGGCGAGCGTCGAGAACTGCTCGTCGGTCGAGACCTTGGGATCGATCCGGTGCAGCTGCAGCAGGTCCAACCGGTCGACCTTCAGCTTGCGCAGGCTCAACTCGACCTGCTGCCGCAGGTACTCCGCCCGCCCGACGGGGATCCAGACGTTCGGGCCACTGCGGGTCAGGCCCGCCTTGGTGGCGATCTTGACCTCGCCGTACGGATGGATCGCCTCGGCGATGATCTCCTCGCTGATGTTCGGGCCGTACGAGTCGGCGGTGTCGATGAAGTCGACGCCCAGCTCGACCGCCCGGCGGACGACGTTGCGGGCCACCTCACGATCGGCCGGCTCGCCCCAGATGCCGCGGCCCGTGATCCGCATGGCGCCGAAGCCGAGCCGGCGGACCGGACCCAGCTCCTTACACCTCGAAGGTCCCACTCTGCTCAGCTAGATTCTTGGCCAGATTCTTGTCTGCGGTTTGTGTCGGGGTCATGAAGGCGACAACGTCTGAGGATGGTGACTATTCCCCTCCGTCGCCACCGCGCAGGGCCTGGGAGGTGCTCGAGGATTCGGCCTGGCGGTGGCGTCGCGCCGCCGAACGGCTGGTGACCAGGTGCGACTGGGCCAGCAGGGCGACCCGGTCGACATCGCGGTCGACGAGTGCATGGCAGAGCGCAGCGTGCTCCTGCGGCCATCAGCCCGAGTTCGCTGTGCTGCCCGAGCAACCACCGCATCCGGCTCCGGGTGCTCGCGAACAGCTCGCTGAGCAGGCTGTTCGCCGGCCATGGCGACGACGGTCTCGTGGAAGTCGGCGCCGGCCCGGCGGGCGGTCCGGCCATCGCCGGTGCGGGCCGATCGCCGTTCGAGGTCCAGATGTTCGCGGAGTCGGATCAGCTGCTGCTCGGTCCGGCGCTGCGCGGCGAGCCGGAACGCCAGCGTCTCCAGCGCGGACCGTACCTCGATCAGATCGTCGATGTCGGCGTCGCTGAACTCGCGAACCGTCGTCCAGGTGCGGGGCCGCGGCGTGGCCAGGCCCTCGGTGACGAGCGTCTTGAGCGCGTCTCGGACCGGCACCCGGCTGACACCCATCTCGGCGGCCAGATCCCGTTCGACCAGTCGCGAGCCCGGCGGGCGGACGCCGTCGATGATCTCGTCCTGCAGCTGCCGGACGATGCGGTCGGCCTCGGGGGCGAATCCTGGCACGCGAAAATGGTATACCATTTCTGGGTGATGGCTCGTCGGCACTCGCTTTCGTTCGTTCCGCTACTGGCCCTGCTGACCAGCTGCGCGATCGGGTCCGCGGCGACCGACCCCTCCGGCCGAGCCCGGGTCCGGTCCCCTCGTCCCGGTCGGCTGCAGCGGGCCGAGCCGACGGCCGCGAGCGCCCCTCACTCACCATCGACCCGCGCCGCCAGGCACCCCCACGAGGACAGCGAGACCGATGACGCCCAAGCTGGCCAACCGCCTGTTGTTGCAGTCCGCCGCCGCCGACGACGTCGCCGGGCGCGCGCCGGGCCCTGGCCGCAGGCGCGGACCTCGAAACCCGCAACGAGCGGCGGCAGACCCCGCTCGTCGTCGCCGCCAAGGCGAAGCAGACCGAGGTCGCGGTGCTGCTGCTGGAGGCCGGGGCCGACCCGGACGCCAAGGACGACCTGTCCGACTCGGCCTTCCTCTACGCCGGAGCCGAGGGCTACGACGACATCCTGCGGGCCACGATCCGGCACGGGGCGAACGTCAAGAGCACCAACCGGTACGACGGGACCGCCCTGATCCCGGCCAGCGAGCACGGCCACACTCGACACGGTGCGGATCCTGATCAACGCCGGCGTCCCGCTCGACCACGTCAACGACCTCGGCTGGACCGCGCTGCTGGAGGCGATCGTGCTCAGCAACGGCTCGGCCGACCACGTCGACGTCGTCCGCCAGCTGATCGGGGCCGGGAGCCGACCCCTCGATCCGCGACCGGAACGGGCGTACCCCCGCCAGTTGGCCGCCGCCAGGGCTACGACGGATCGTCGCGCTGATCGACGACGCGGACGAGTTGCGGGACCGCGGCCGCGCTACTCATCCGCGCCGCACGAGCCGGCAACGCCGACCGGGTCGAGCAGCTGCTGACCAGCAGCGCCTCGATCGCCGCCCGGGACGACTCGGTGCGACCGCGCTGGTCGCGGCCGCGTACGGCAACCACCTCGGCGTGGCGCGGCAGCTGCTGCGGGCCGGCGCCGACCCGAACGCCAAGGACGAGACGGTGCAGAGCGCGTACCTGATCTCCACCAGCGAGGTCGGCGACGACCCGCGGCTGCTGCGGTTGACCCTGCGGCACGGCGCCGACGTCCCAGCCTGGACAGCTACCGCGGCACCGGCCTGATCCGGGCCGCCGACCGCGGTTTCCACCGGATCATCGACGTGCTGCTGGAGACCGACGTCGACATCGACCACGTCAACCGGCTCGGCTACACCGCCCTGCACGAGGCCGTGGTGCTCGGCGACGGCGGCGAGTCGCACGTGCGGACGGTCGCCGCCCTGGTGCGCGGCGGCGTCGACAGCCCATCGAGGACTCCCAGCGGCCGGACACGGCGCTGCAGTGGCCCGCGACTCGCGGCTACACCCGGATCGCCGAGCTCCTCGACTGAGCCGCATCGATTCCCGCGGCGGAGCCCTACCGCTTGGACGGTACGACTCCGCGGCCGCTCGGGTCTCCGGCTCCAGGTCCTCCCCCGCCGCCAGCAGCTCGGCAGCAGGTCCCGCTCGGTGGTGAACGCCCGGAACATCAGGCGACGGTGACGTCGTGCGTCGGGCCGGTGCACCACGTCGATGGGGTCGTCCGCCGCGGATCCGTCCCGGGCGTGATCACCGACAGGTACGCGCCCGGATGGGCGTCGGCGGTGAACGTCTTCAGCCAGCCCTTCTCCCCCACCCAGCCCCGGAACGTGGCGCAGGGGATCCGGGCCGAGGTCACCTGCAGCACGACCTCGTCGCCGATCTGCCACCGCTCGCCGATCCGGGCCTCGTTGAGCATCCAGGTCGACGGTGGTCAGGTTCTCGCCGAAGAAGCCGTTCGGGAGCTCCCGGTCCAGGCGGTCCGCCCACCGGTCGAGATCCTCGCGCGCGAAGGCGTACACGGCCTGACCGTCGCCGCCGTGGTGCCGGACGTCGCCGATGTAGTCGCCCACCACGCCGCTGCCCAGACCGCCGTGCTTGGGGCCGGGAGCCCGGACCTCGACCGGCTCGCTCTGCGGTAGCTTGCCGATCCCGGTCGCCATCGGGTCTGCTTGTACGGGTTCGGCTGTGGACGACCGAGATTCACCGATAACAGATGGGCCACGCGGGCGAGAATAGTCCCGCCGCGAGCGATGCGTGAGGTTCCTGTGGGTCTGCTGTGAGTGCCTATGGCGGCGGCATGAATGCCCGTTCGAGTGCGATTTCGGCCGATCCACAGCTATAGCCTGGGTCCTGCCCGCATCGGACGGGCGCCCCCCAAGGAGAAGATGATCATGCGTGTCAACCACCGCGAGACCGACCAGGAGTTCCACGACCGCGGACTCGATTACGACCTGCCGCGGCTGTTGCGGAGGCGTGGCCTGCTCACGCTGGTCGCCG
>CAWGEY010000005.1:0-471160 GCA_963821695.1 uncultured Actinomycetota bacterium | reverse complement strand
GAGCATCCCTTGCGGCCGAGGAGGATTCCTCCAGGGCTTGAGCGCTCATGATCAGATCCGGCAGGGAGGCAGTCACTCGACCCAGCCCGCCTGCTTGATAGTCATCCCACGCAAGTTCGGAGAAACGGTGCACGGACCGATCTGGACGACAGCGGCGGCACGGGCGCCGAACAAGGTGCGGGACAACCGCCGGTTACGCATCAATGCGTCGCGGATAGCCGGCACGTCATCGTCACGCGGCTGCGCATCCTCGACGAGCACTGGCTGGCCAAGAAGGTCTCCGAGACTACCCGGAGAGCCCGCGCCACCTCACCGAGTACGTCGAGGCGGCGAACGTCGCGTTCATTCCGTTCGACCTTGCTCAACCAGTCCTCTGATCGGCCGACGAGATTCGCAAGCACGCGCTGGGTCAGGCCGCGTCGGCGCCTGTAGAAGGCGATCCGATCCCCGACCGTGAAGTGGTCGCCAGCGCCGCGCATATCCACAGAGTAGAGCGCTGAGCAGACCGAAGACCACACGCGGGGGCAAGCCCGGACAGTTTGTCCGGGTCGGCTGTTGCAATCGGCCTTTTGCTAGTGCCAGAAGGCCAGCAGCCAAGCGGGCCAGAGAGCTGGAGGAGGTCGTCATGGCGATTCAGGGTCCGTTCAAGGTGCAGTGCGCGGATGTGTTCCCGCACGGCGTGGGTGTGGTGGGTGCGGTGCAACCGCTGGCCGACTTCGACAAGTCGACGGCGGAGGTGGAGGTGCAGCAGGCCGACAAGGATTCGGGGCTGCCGGTGTGGACGGTCGACGTGATGGATTTCGACCCGGAAGCGCGGGAGCGGACGTTCAAGGTGAAGATCGCCGCCGCGGTGCAGCCGGTGCCGCCGGTGGCGATCGAGGGCGCCCCGGTCCGGCCGGTGATCCTGGAGGGGCTGACGGTCACCCCGTGGATCAAGGAGACCGGGATGGGTCGGTCGAAGGTCGCCTACTCGGTGTGGGCCTCTGGGCTTTCACCGGTGCGAAGGTCGGAGCCAGGGCCGGTCCGAACAGGGTAAGGCGGCGTAGGTCGTGGCCGGGAAGTGGCGGCTGGCCCGGTTCTGCGGCCAGTTGGGGTCGACTCCGGGGTCGTGGAGATTCGCACGTTCCGTGGCCGGCAGGGTCCGTTCGCGACCCTGGTCTTTCGCAGGGGGATCTGACCTTGGTGGTCGCGGATCCGGCGGTGTTGGAGCAGCTGGCGCATGCCTGTTGGCGGGCCAGTGACGCTCTCGGGCGGATGCAGCTCGGATCCGGGGCAGCTCGGCCAGGTCGCCAGTGACGCGTGCGGCTGCCGAGAGGGTGGCCTGAGTTGCCGCCGGCGGTGACGGTCAGCGTCCAGCTGCATCGATGCCGACAAGCTGGTGTGTGTGCCGTATCCAACGTGTTATGCGCCGTTCGTGGTGGTCCGGCTGGCCGAAGGAATCGACTCTGTTCCTCGGGATGTGGCGACGGTGGAGGCGTTGGCGGCGGTGGTCGCCGACGCCCGCGAGGCGTTGCTGGCTATCGAACGGCCAGGGCGCGGCCCTCGTCGGCCTGGTGTCGTGATGCCCGCAGTCGCCTCCGCGCGATCATTGGCCACGATCCGCCGGCTGATTCGGGCGGTGGGTCGGGAGCTGTGGTGGTGGCTGGCGGGTGCCGCCCGGTTGTGGTGGCGGTATCCGCTGCGCTCATCGGCCTGGCTGGCGGCGCTGGTCTGGCAGTGGTGGCATGACCAGCTGCTGATCGTCGCCGCCCTGGTGCTGCCGGTGCTCGGGGTGGCGCTGTGGGCCCGGATCGGACCGGTGTCGTATCGGCGATGGCTCGCCGATCCGCTATGGCGGTCGCGCACCAAACGGTCGCTTGAAGCGGCAGCTGGCCGCTGATCATGGAATCGGTCGGCCTGGCCCGCCGTACTCCGCGGTGGTTCGGCCGGTACGGGTGCCGGGTCAGCCTCCGGTGCCGCCGGTGGATCGGGTCAGCATTCCGGGTCGGGGCCGGATCCGCTGGGTCGACGGCCAGCTGGTCGCGGTGCCACGGTTGTTGATCGGCCAGACCGTCGAGGATGTTGAGGCAGTCGCGGATCGGCTGCGGGTCGCGCTGGGCGCCCGGCGCTGCCGGATCGACGCCGACCCGTCGATGACCGGCTGCTCGATCGTGTGGGGTTTCACCGACCCGCTCGCCACCGCCTTCGACGCCACCGTACCGCCGGCCGGTGCTGGGGTGCCGGCTCTGAGTCGGCTGCGGCTGGGCCGGACCGAGGACGGTGGCCCGTGGCGGCTGCCGCTCGGTTTGTCGACGTTGGTGGCCGGCTCCTCGGGTTCGGGGAAGGCGTCGCTGATCTGGGGTCTCATGTTCGCCCTCGCCCCCGCTATCAAGACCGGGCTGGTCCAGGTCCACGGCGTCGATCTGAAGGGCGGCATGGAATTGTCGATGGGCCGGGCGCTGTTCACCCGCTACGCCCAGACCGCCCTGCATGCGGTGATCCTGCTCGAGGACGCCGCCACCCAGCTGCAAGCCCGCGCCGCCCGGCTCGCCGGCCACACCCGGCAACACACCCCGTCCATCGCCGAGCCGCTGATCGTGGTCCTGGTGGATGAGCTGGCCGCATTGATCGCCTACCTGCCGGACCGGGACCTGACCCGCCGAGCCGAAGCCGCGTTGAACATCGTGCTGTCCCAAGGCCGGGCGGTCGGCTACGTGATGTTCGCGTTCCTGCAGGACCCGCGCAAGGAAACCGTGCGGATGCGGCACCTGTTCACCCAATCGTTGGGGCTGCGGCTCCGGGATCGGGAAGAGGTCGCCATGGTGCTCGGCGACGGCGCCGTCCACGCCGGCGCACTGTGCCACAAGATCAGCCGCGACACCCCCGGTGTCGGCTACGTCCTCGGCGAGGACAACCGACCGGTCCGGGTCCGCGCCGGCTACGTCTCCGACGACATGATCCGCAGCTGCGCGCAACGCTTCCGGGCACCCCACCAGATCCCGATCGTCGTGCCACTGGTCGAAGCAGAGGAACAGCGGCTGCGGTCACGGCCTCGGTCGCCGCGGTCGCGGGCCTCGTCGGGGGGTGCGGCGGCATGAGCGTCCAGCTGGCAGGATCGGGCTCCGGCTGATCGAGTATCGCCGGCTGCACTACCGGCAGCTGGTGTTGCAGCACACCGGCCTGCCGCGTAGCCTGGCGGATCTCGACCTGGTTGGAGGACGCCGCCTGCCGCTATGCGGATGCATCCGGACTTCGGGATGTGCGAGGCCTGCCCGGTGGCCGATGCGTGTCTGGCGGCCGCGCTGCTGCTGGATGATCCGGCCGAGCTGCGCGGCGGCCTTCGCCAGCGTTGACCCGGGTCACGTTGTGGGCCGGCCTCGAGGCGCGGCCATCGAGACCGATCCGTGGATCGGGCACGGCATGGCCGCGTGACTCTCGACGCTCGATGTGCTCGCCGCGATCACTCCGGAGATGGCCCGCGATCTCGCCGTTTCGCAGCACGTGTGCGTGCGTCCTGTGATCCGCCGGGTCCTAGACCGCCGACACCGACACCGACTTCCGTGATCGCCCATCGCCCTGCGGCTCGACTCGAGAAACGTGTGTCCCGCCGTGTGCTCAGAAGGCCCGGGTACTGCGCATGCAGCAGTGCACAGGAAGGTTGGCATCGCTGTGATGAACCTGAGTGTCGACAGCCGGTGGTCAAGCATCGACTCGAGGACCACGCTGAGGCCTGATCACTAACAGTCAACAGATGACGCTCGGTCGCGTGCCGGTCGCCGGCGGGTGCGATCGACACGACGTCGCGCAGGCGCTCCGGAGTTGCCGCGGGTGGCGCCGGAGGACCGGACGGTGGGCAAGGTCTTTCCGGCCCCGGACGGCCGGGAGTATCGGCCCTCGATGTTCCTCACCCTCACCCTGCCCTCGTACGGCAAGATCCTGTCCGGTTTCGGGGGTGCCGGTCGATCCCGCAGCTACGACTATCGGCGGGCGGCATTGGATGCGCTGCATTTCCCGAAGCTGGTAGACCGGTTCTGGCAGAACTTGAGCCGCTGCGCTGGCTACAAGGTGCAGTACTTCGCTGCTGTTGAGCCACAGAGCGGCTTGGCTCCCCATCTGCATGCCGCGTTGCGGGGGCGATCCCTCGGCAGCTGATCCGGCAGGTGGTGGCCGGTTACCTACTTGCAGCTGTGGTGGCCATCCCTCGACTCGCCCGACCTTTGTGCGGACCGGAGGCCGGTCTGGGACGGCGCGCGACTACGTTGACCCGACACGGGGCTTGGTCCTGCCTACGTGGCAGGAAGTGCTGGAGCCGGTGGTCGTTGACCCGCGACCCGTCCGGCGCACGCGATGCGGTTCGGTTCCCAGCTGGACATGCGCAGGGATCATCGCCCCGTCCGTCGAGGCGGACCGGGCCGTCCGGTATCTGACGAAGTACCTGACGAAGTCGATCGCCGCACGCTTCGTCGATGACGAGCGAGCGCTGATCCTGAGCTGGAGGCGCCATATTGATCGGCTTCACGCCGAGCTCCGCGTTCTTCCGTGCTCTCCGCGCTGCGCCAATTGGCTGTTGCTACGGCATCCAACCCCACATGCGCGCCCTGGCTTGCAACCAGGCCGGTGCCAGTCGCCGGCGCATGATCGGGAGAACCTGGGTGCGGTGGCCGGCGGGTCCTCGTTTCTCGGCAATGGTCCGGCAAGACTCTTGCTCTCCATCGGGCCGACCGGGCTACGGTCGTCCGGGAGGCGCTGCTGAGGCCGGCATGCTCGCGCCGGAGATCGAACGGATGGCCGCGACTGTGACCTCGCCCGGACGGGCTCCCGCGGTTCGTCTGGACTGACACCAAGACCGACCCGGCCATCTACACCTTGGTCATCTTGGCTTCGATCGCGGAACGGCAACGTTGGCGGGAACAGTACGAGGCAGCGCAACAGTCCGCCGCTCAGGTTGTGGAGGATCGTTCGGCAACTGACGCCGGACCGGCGACCCTGACCTCTATTTGAGTACTGCCAAAGCATCGGTTCCCGGTTGCCAGCCCATCCGGTCTCGAGCGCTGAGCACAGCGAATCCGGAGGACACGAAGTGCCCTTGACGCCCAGCTCGGAGACCAGACAGTCTCGGCTCGGGGAGGCCGAGCACCCAAGCAGGCGACGAGAAGTAGGTGATCATGGGGCCGACAGGTTTGGGTGTGACACGGACGAGGTATCTGACGCTGGCCGAGGCCGCGGCGTACCTCAACGTGACCGAGCGGTTCATGCGTCGCGTGGTGAGCGACCGCAAGGTGAGGTTCTTCAAGCTGGGCAAGTTCCTGCGGTTCGACGCGGCTGACTGGATGCGCTTGCGGTCGAGCACGGGGTGGGCTTCGACGGCGGCCTGGCCGATCGGGTGTGGTTGTCCAGTCGAGGGCTATCGTGACCGTGCGGCGCTACTTCGGGTCAATCCGTCAGCGTGATTCGGGTCGCTGGCAAGTCCGCTACCGGGCGAAGGATGGGCGGCGAGTCGCCTATCCGACGACGTTTGCGACGAAGAGGGAGGCTGTGCGTGTCCTCTGCGGAACTTGAGCGGCAGGCGGTTTCAGGGGGTCTCGTCGATCCGGCGGGTAGCAAGATCACGTTCGGCACGTACGCGGAGAGCTGGATCGCTCAGCGCCCACGGCTCCGTCCCAACACCATTCAGGTTTACCGGTCTCTCCTGCGCGTCCATCTCTTGCCCAAGCTGGGTTCGGTTCCGCTTGGACGCTTGGACACGGCTGCTGTCCGGGCGTGGCGGGAGGCGCTGCTTCGGGAAGGCGTCTCCCCGGGCTTGGTGGCTAAGGGCTACCGGCTGATGCGAGCGGTGCTCAATACCGCGGTGACCGAGGATGAGTTGATCATGGTCGACCCTTGCCGAATCAAGGGGGCTGGCGAGGAGCATGCGGAGGAGCGGCCTGTGCTGACGCTGACGAGCTTTATGCGTTGGTGGATCTGGTGGCTGAGCGGTACCGCGCCTTCATCCTGTTGAAGACCTTCGCGCTCTCGCTGGGGTGAGATCACGGCTCTGACTCGTGAGGATCTCGACCTCGATCGATGCACGGTTCGTGTCCGACGTCAGTACGTCGCCGTCACTGGTGGCGGGATTCAGCTCGGGCCGCCTAAGTCACGGGCAGGGTTCGCGTCGTGTCGTTCCCAAGAGCCATCTTGCCGGAGCTGACTCATCACCTCGACATGTTCTCGTACCCGGGGTCGACGGCTCTGGTCTTTCCGGGTCTGTACGGTGAGCCGATGCGTCGGGGAAACTTCAATCCCGCGATCGGCTGGTCCGATAATCGCGAGAGCTGGCGTGCCGAACCTCCATCTTCATGACCTTCGGCACACGGGTACACTCCGGCTGCCCAACTCCGGGGGCGAGTCTGCGCGATCTCATGACGCGGATGGGCCATGACTCGCCAGCTGCGGCCTTGATCTACCAGCACAGCAGTCGGGCGGCGGACGAGGCCATTGCTGCCGCTTTGGATGCCCAGCTGGAGACTCGGGTCGCGAAGGCGGAGAACACGAAAGGGGCCCGTGGGGGGCCCGGCTCCAGCGGTCCAAACCGGGCGAATCTTGCCGAATAGGTTCTGACAAGGTGAAAAGCGGATGACGAGAATCGAACTCGCATGTTCAGCTTGGGAAGCTGATGTTCTGCCATTGAACTACATCCGCGCGCGGCTTCGGCCGAGCCGCGTGAGGATTCTAACTGACGCCGGGCGCACAACGTCGGCATCGGCGCACGAGGCCAACAGCTCGCTCACTCCTCACGCCAGGGTCGGATCTTGAGTTCGGTGACGCCGGCCGACTTGAGGGCGTCGACCACATGCGGCCGGGCCCGAAAGCTGAACGACGGCGCCGGGTAGGGGTTGCTCAGGTCCGTGTCGTCGCTGCTGGAGTTCACCCCGAGCCCGACGAATCCGGGGATGGCCTCTCCCCTCTTGGTCCGAAGGTTCGTCTCGTAGGTCTGGAATCCGGTCGCCCCCACCGACCGCAACACCTCGACGAACCGCTCGGAGGCCAGTTTCATCCACGACGTCGTCCAGATCAGGTCGCCCGCTTGCCGGTAGGACTGGTAGGGCTCGAACCAGATCGGGAAACCGAGTTCGTCGACGTCGCCGGTGGCGATGAGTTCGATGATGTCGCGGCCGTCGGGGAGCAGCCACGGCCCGAGCTCGGATTGTCCTTCCCACTTGGGGATGGCCCAGAGGTCCTTGGCCGACGACCGGGCCTCGAGCTCGTACCACTCAGTAGTGACCTTCGTGTTCACGGGGATCCCTGCCTCAGCACCGGTAGAACTTCGCGTACGCCTTCTTCATCTTCGCCTGCTGCTTCAAGATGGCGGCCTTGGTCGGCTTGTCTCCCGTCCGCCGGAACTGATCGAAGAATGCCTGCCACTTCCGGTTGTACTCGGCGGCCTTGCTGGCGTGGTTCCCCTTCACCCCCTTCTTGGAGGTCCACCACAGCAGGTACTTGGCGTCGTGGATGTTGATGCCGGCCTGCGCGAACGCGGAGACGAACTTGATCGGCATCGTGTGGTGCGCCTGGCAGTTCTTCGGCGCCTTGCCCGTCCGCACGATCAGGTTGTGCCGGGCGTTGGACTGCGTCTTGGATCTGTAGGTGGCCTTCTTCGGCGCGGAAGCCTTGATCGGCTTCTTCGCGTAGAGCTTCTTCGCCGCCGCCACGGCGGCCCGCTTGGCCGCCGCCTTAGTGGCCGCCCGGATGACGATCGGGGCCGCGATCCGCACCGCGGCGACGATGATCGGGACGAACCAGACGGGATCGGCCACCACCGGGTACGTCGCCCCGCGGTGGTCGACGACCTGGACCAGGGTGTCGCCGACGATCTCGAACCGGGTCGACACGCCGGCGCCGGCCGCGTCGACCGCCCACGGTGCCGCGAACCCGCCGACGACCCGACCAGCCCCGTCCAGGGCAGCCACCGAGCCATCGGGCAACAGTCGCAGCCGGACCCCCGCGGGCAGATCGACCGGGAACGCGTGCCGGATCGGCGCTGCGGCGGACTCGATGGTGATCAGGGTCCGGACGGCGCTCTTGATCTCCGGTGTCGCCGACACATCCACCCGGTGCACCACCAACGACGTGTCCGGAGCGACGTCCTCGTAGACCGCGCTCCCCGACTCGGTCACGGCGGCGCCGCGATCGACGCCCGGCAGGCCGATCGTCACCGGCTGGGCCGACCCGGCCGCCCTGACCGTCAGGCCGTCGCCGGACTCACGCGGAACCGTGGCGTCCTCGACGAGCCGGTCGAGTCCCACCGATGCGGAGTCGGCGAACGCCTCGCCCACCGCGCCCGCCAGCGTCGTGGCGTCGGCGGCCGGCGGAGACTCATCGGCCTGCGCCGACGCCATCGCCGCCAGCACGAAGAGGACGCCGCCGAGCAGCATGCTGACGGCCCGAATCACCAGCCGAAATCGATGCACGAGCGCTCCTCTGCGTTGAAGTCAGGCGAACGGTAGCACTCACCTTCGGGGTCGCCAGGCGGTCGGCGGAACGGCGAAAATCGCCTACCCGTGGGCCGAGGCGCGGAGATCTCCGCGATGGATTGCTCCAGCGTCGCGTTGAATTCCTCGTCGCTCTGCTCGTCGGTGAGCCCCTGCAGCAGGGCGCGGGAGAAGCTGGCGATCATGCTCGGGTTCTCCGCCAGCAGCGTGCAGGCTTCGTCCCGGCTGTAGCCGCCGGACAGGGCGAGCACCCGCAGCACCCGCGGGTCCGCGGCCAGGTCGGCGTACAGCTCGGGTTCGCTCGGGATCGTCAGCTTGAACATGACGGTGGTCTCCTCCCCCAGCCCGTCCAGTCGCGACCGCAACGCGTCCCGCAGCATCGCCTCGGCCGCCGCCTTGTGCGGACTCGAGATGCTCACCTCGGGCTCGAGGATCGGCACCAGCCCGGCGACGGCAATCCGCAGCCCGTACGCGAACTGCTGCTCGACGATCGCGTCGATGCCGTCCTCGTCGGCGTCCTTGATCACCGACCGCATCTTGGTGCCGAAGATCCCCTGCCGCCGAGCGCGGGCAAGCAGATCGTCGAGGGTGTCGATCGGCTTCATCAGCTGGACGCTTCGTTCCTCGTCGGCCAGGCCCAGGTCCACCTTCAGGAACGGCACCACCTGCTTGCGCTCCCACAGGTACTGGGCCGTCGGGACGCCCTCGACCTCGCGCTCCATCGTCTGCTCGAACAGGATCGCGCCCAGCACCCGGCTGCCGTCGAAGGCCGGACTGGTCATCACCCGGGTCCGCATCGCGTGCACCAGGTCGAACATCTCCGCCTCATCGTGGTACCGGTCCTCGGCCACCCCGTACTCCGCGAGCGCCTTCGGCGTACTCCCGCCGCTCTGGTCGAGGGCGGCGAAGAAGCCGCGCCCGGACCGGATCTTGTCGAGCTGTGCGCTGTCCATGTCGCCATCCTGCCCGGTTTCGTCGACGTTACGCTTCCGCCATGGCAGCTGAACTCGGGTTCGGGCAGGTGGCGATCGACTGCGAGAACGCGGTCCAGCTGGCGGGATTCTGGTCGGAACTGGTCGGCCGACCGATCGACCCGGGAGCCAGCGAGTTCTACGCCCTGGTGCCCGCCTCGGCGGACCGGACGTTTCCGGCCCTGATGTTCCTCCAGGTCCCCGAGCCGCGGACGGCCAAGAACCGCTGGCACCTCGACCTGACCAGCACCGACCCGGCCGCGGAGGCCGCTCGGGCCGTCGAACTGGGCGCCGAGCAACTCGGCAGCTTCGACGAGTACGGCAGCGAAGTGGACCACCCTGGCCGATCCCGAGGGCAACCTGTTCGACATCGGTCTCGCCCACGATTGAGCGGTACTCCGCTCGAGCCCGAGATCCACTCAGGGGCCACCCCCGAACATCCCTCAGGGCCCCTGATCTTGTGACAATTGTCCTCGCCACGCCCGGCGCCGCAGAGTTACGGTGACGAGCATGTCGAACAGTTCGGTCGAGCCGACCCTCGTGGAGCCCGCTGCTGAACCGACCCACGTCGGTCCCATCGCCGGCGGGAACCTGCGGGCCTCCGACGCCGACCGGGACACGGTCACCACGGTGCTCACCACCGCGTACGCCGAGGGCCGGATCACCCGCGACGAGCACGACGAGCGCCTCGAGCGGGTGCTGACGGCCAAGACGTTCGACGAACTGATCCCCATCACCTCCGACCTCGTACTCGCCTCTCCCCCGCCCGCCTACACCGCGGCGCCGCCGGCCACGACCGACTCCACCTCCGACGTTCACGATCGACACCACCAACGCCCAGACGCGAGCCCGACGTCATGGTCGGGATCTTCGGCGGCGCCACCCGCAAGGGCAAATGGCGGATGCGAAGCTCACCCAGGCGTACGCGATCTTCGGCGGCATCGACCTCGACCTGCGCGAGGCCACGTTCGAGGCCCCGGTGGTGGAGATCAACGGCGCCTGGTGCTTCGGCGGTCTCGACATCAAGGTCCCGGAGGGCATCGAGGTCCGCGACCAGACCGTCGGCATCTTCGGCGGCACCGACATCAAGTACATCGGCGAGCCGAAGCCCGGCGCGCCCGTGCTGGTGATCAAGGGCCTCAGCCTGTTCGGCGGCGTCGAGGTGAAGGGCCCGAAGCCGGAGAAGCAGAAGAAGCGCCGGGGTCACTGCCGCCACTGAGTGGGTGGGCCCCATGGGCCCTTCGACAGACTCAGGGCGGGCCGGCCCGTTAGCCTGGACTGACCATGGATGAACTGTTTGCGCCGCCGATCTATGAGTGGAAGCGGCTGTCGCCGAAGTACCTGACCGAACGCCGCATGATGAGCGCCATCTGGTGGGCGATCGTGGGCTTCGTGCCGGCCGCGCTGATCCTGATCTTCGCCCGGCTCTGGTGGCTGGCGTTGATCATCTTCCTCGGCGCCGCGGCGATCGGGGTCGCGCGCTACGTCTTCCTCGCCCGCACCTGGCGCTCCTGGGGCTACGTCGAACGCGAGGACGACCTCTACATCACCCACGGCGTCTGGTTCCGGACGCTGACCGCGGTCCCGTACGGCCGGATGCAGCTCGTCGAGGTCCAGTCCGGCCCGGTCGACCGCTCCTTCGGGCTGGCCAGCGTCACCCTGAAGACCGCCAGCCCGAGCACCGACGCCACCATCCCCGGCCTCGAACCCGACGAGGCCTCCCGCCTCCGCGACCGGCTCACCGAACGCGGCGAGGCCCAGGCCTCGGGTCTATGAGTTCCCCCACGCCCGCGCCCCCACCCGCGCCGCCGACGCCGCCGACGCCGCGACCGCCCCGGTCCAGCCCGACTCCGAGCCAGCGCTGGCCCAAGCAGACCGAGCGACTGCATCCGCTGACCCCGTTCATCCGGGGCTGGATCGTGTTCGTCGCGATCGCGGTCTATCTCGTCCGCGACTTCCTGCCCGGCGGCGAGGGCAACCCGGTGCCGCGGCGGCCTCCGCGTCCTGTTCCTCATCGTCGCCGGCGTGGTCCTGATCGCCGCGCTGGCGGGCTTCGTCAGCTGGTACTTCACCCGCTACGTCATCGACGACGAGGAGCTGCGGATCGAGAGCGGTGCGGTCTTCAAGTCGTCCAAGAAGGTGCCGTTCGAGCGGCTGCAGTCGGTCGACATCGTGCAGCCGTTCGCCGCCCGGATCTTCGGCCTCGCCGAGCTCCGGATGGAGGTCGGCGACAGCGTGATCAAGTTGCACTACCTGAGCCGCAGCCACGCCGACCGGCTGCGCGACTACCTGCTGACCCGAGCCCACGGCCACCGCGCCAGCATCACCGACCAACGCGGGCCGGGCGCGAGCGTCCTGACCGACCTGAGCGCCGACGACCAGCGCCTCGTCATCGTCGACCCGGGCCGGCTGATCGGCAGCTTCCTGCTTGTCCAGCGAGTGGCTCATGGCCGCTGCTCGGCGTCATCGTGGTGCTGGGTGTGACCAGCTACTTCGACGTGGTCGGCGTTCGCCATCGCCGGCCTGATCCCGATGATCATCGGCCTGGTCACCCTGATCGGGCGACGGCTGATCGGCATGTTCAACTTCACTCTCGCCGAGTCGGCCCGCGGGCTGCGCGCCGCCCGCGGTCTGACCAGCCTGACCAGCCAGTCGATCCCGATCGACCGGATCCAGGGCATCCGGGTGGCCCAATCGCTGCTGTGGCGGCCCTTCGGCTGGTACAAGATCGACATCAACATCCTCGGCTACGGCCACAGCGATTCCGAGGACGGCGACTCCTCCGGCGCGACCAGCGTGCTGCTGCCGGTGGCCGACGCCGGCCAGGTCCAGCTGGCGCTGGGCCGGATCCTGCCCGGGGTCGATCTCGACGCCGTCGCCTTGCATCCGTCGCCGCCGAACGCCCGGTGGCTGCGCTGGTTCGACTTCTGGACCCTGCGGTACGGCTACGACGACCGCGTCCTGGTGACCGAGCACGGCTGGCTCATCCACGCCCGCGACATCGTGCCGCACGCGAAGACGCAGTCGGTACGGATCGAGCAGGGGCCGCTGCAGCGCCGGCTCGGGCTGGCCGACGTGCACCTCGACCTCACCCGCGGACCGGTCAGCGCGGTCGCCCACCAGATCGACGCCGGCGCGGCTCGTGCGCTGGCGCTGACCCAGCTCGAACGGGCCAAGGTCGCTCGGGTGGCCGATCAGCAGCGCCGCTCCGCTGCGGCCGTCCGCGCCGACGCCCGCGACTCGGGTGACGGTGAGGTGCTCGAACGATTCGGTGTGGAGCGGAGCGCGCTGCTCGGCTCGGGCGGGGAGTCGGAGGTGTACGCGCTCGACGAGCACCGGGTGCTGCGGATCTACCGCGCGACCCACGAGGCGCCCGCGCGCACCGTCGATCAACTCCGAGCGGCTCTACGACCGCTGGGCCTTCTCCAACGCGCTCGCCACCTTCCCCCTGCAGGTACCGCAGATCCTGGAAGCCGGCCGGATCGGCGACCGGTTCTTCACCATCGACCGGCGGTTTTCCGGTGGCAGCATGTCCGGGTGGCTGTCCCGGCCGCAGCCTGACCAGCGCCGCGAGGTCCTGCTCGGCTACCTCGATGCCGCCGCCGCGCTTGCAGCAGCTGCCGCCCCCGACGCCGCGCTTCGCTCGGTTGATCGGGGAGGATCCGCGCGAGTTCGACAGCCTCGCGGAGCTGCTCACCGCCCAGATGACGGGGACCGTACGGCGGAGCCGGCAGCGGCTGGAGCAGGAGCTACCCGGCGTGATCGAGGTCTGGGACCGGCTGCAGCAGGCCCTGGTCGGGCGGACCGTCGAGCCGCGGTTCGTGCACGGCGACTTCTGCCCGCCCAACGTCTACGTCAGCGATCGCGACGGGACTCCGGCGGTCACCGGCGTCGGCGACTTCAGCCCGCACACCCTCGTGGCCGACCCGCTGCTCGACATCACCGGCGCGGTGGCTTTTCTGGAACTCGAGGACTACCCGGAGGCCGCGGCCGACGCCGCGTGGCTGACCGAGGAGGCGGTGCGCCGGCTCGGACCGGACGCCGCGGTCTGGATCGGCCACTACCGGGTCGTTCTACGCGTTCTACTTCTCCGACACGTACGACTTCGACCCCGGCACGTACGCCTGGTGTCTGCGCCAGCTCGCGGCTCAGGCACGGATCCGGCCTCCGGCAGCGGGTGACCGGAACGGGCCCAGTCCTCCATCCGGACCAGCGTCTGCTGCATCGAGCGCAGATTGCGCTTCGGCGCCCCGATCGCCTTGATCATCCAGGGCGCGCGGGCCTGCCGGAAGTCGAACTCCTCGGTGACCATGGTGTTCTGCTCGTCGACCGGATCGAGCCGGTAGCGCCAGACGTGCTCGGCCGGGTGCCGCCAGGAGATCAGCCGGCCCTCCTCGAACTCCTCGACCCGCAGCAAGATCTTGTACGGCAGGCCGATCTTCATCCGCATCCCGAACTTGCCCCCGGGCGTCATCCGCTCCGGGGTCCGCTGCTGCACCCCCCGTACCGACCCGGAGCCGTCGATCAGCGAATGCAGGGCCGGCCGCGCCAGCAGCTCGAAGATGGCGGCCGCCGGCGCCGGGATCAGCCGGCTCGTCGTGACCACGTCGGAGGAGGACATCGCCCAAGTCTGCATTCAGCGGACCAGGGCGGCGCCACCGCGGGTACCGGCGCCGAGGTGATCTCGATAGTCTCCCGCTATGAGCGAGTCGACCGCGTCCGACCGTCCCGTCCTCGGCATCGACATCGGTGGGAGCGGCATCAAGGGTGCCCCCGTCGATCTGAAGACCGGCCTCTTCGCCAGTGACCGACTGCGGATCGATACCCCGAGCCGTTCCACGCCGGCCAACGTCGCCGCCGTGGTGAAGCAGATCGCCGAACACTTCCACGACAGCGTCGGCGACGGCCCGCTCGGGATCACGATCCCGGCCGTGGTCACGCACGGCCAGACTCGTTCGGCCGCCAACATCGACAAGTCGTGGATCGATGCGCCCGCGGAGAAGATCTTCGAGGACGTCCTGCAGCGCGACATCTACCTGATGAACGACGCCGACGCCGCCGGGGTCGCCGAGGTCGCCTTCGGCGCGGCCAAGGGTCACCAGGGTCTGGTGTTGATGACCACCCTCGGCACCGGCATCGGCAGCGCCCTCATCTACCGCGGGGTGCTCATCCCCAACACCGAGCTCGGGCACATCGAGATCGACGGCCACGACGCCGAGACCCAGGCCGCCGCCAGTGTGAAGGAGAAGCTCGGGCTGTCCTACTCCGAATACGTACCGCGGCTGCAGCGCTACTACGAACGGCTCGAGGCGCTCATCTGGCCGGACCTGATCGTCGTCGGTGGCGGCGTCAGCAAGAAGTCGGAGAAGTTCCTGCCGAAGTTGAAGCTGAAGTCCGAGATCGTACCGGCGAAGCTGCTCAACACCGCCGGCATCGTCGGCGCGGCCTGGCTCGCCGCCGATCGGCAGCAGAACCCCGACCCGATGAAGTAGGCCTCGACCAAGTTCGGTAGTTGCCGACCGCGGTTGCGTATTCGCTACCGACGACCCCCGCCCGGCCCGCTCCCTACCGTCGTACGCACCGAACCGTGCCCGCTGCACGGTGCGACGACCCAGGAGCAACCATGCCTTCATCGATCATCCGTACCCTTGCCGCCCGCGTCGTGGCGGTAGGCGCCGTCGCGACCCTGGTCGGCGCCGCCATACCGGGAACCGCCCAGGCGGCTGAGGTGGAGCCGACCGTCTTCGCCGTGACCAGCGTGGTCGACGAGCGCGACGCCGACCTCGCCGACGACGTCTGCGACGCCGACCCCGGTCCCGCGGAACGCTGTACGCTGCGGGCCGCCGTCATGCAGGGGAACGTGACGCCCGGCAAGGTCAAGATCGAACTCGGCCCGCGGACGTACCGGTTGAGCATCGCGGGCGAGAAGGAGGACCAGAGCGCGCGCGGCGACCTGGACGTGTGGGGCTCGATCGAGATCGTTGGCACGACAGCAGGTCGGCTGCGTTCGACGATCGACGGCACCGGCCTGGGTGACCGGGTCCTGGACACCATCAGCAACGACGCGGCGCTGCGCAACGTGGTGATCACGGGCGGATTCCGCGCTCCGACCACCGAGACCGGCGACGAACAAAACGGCGGCGGAATTCGCACGGCTGGCGAGATCGTGATCACCGACAGCTACGTGCACCACAACAGCGCCGGCCGAGGTGGCGGCATCAACGTGCGCCAGGGCACCGCCCGGATCGAGGACAGCCGCATCAGTGAGAACGAGGCCACCGCGAAGGACACACCGTCCTACGCCGACGGGGGTGGCGGCATCCTGTCCGCCAACGCGACCGTCACGATCCGCGACACCGCCGTGGAACGGAACACCAGCGCCTGGATCGGCGGCGGGATCAGCGCTCTGCCGGCGACGTACGGGGGCACCGTCAAGGTGGAGCGGTCGCTGATCGCCGGCAACAGCGCCGACGGTACCGGCGGCGGCATCGACGTCGAGGGCGTCAACTCGGGCGTGTTCCGGCTCGACAACTCCACGGTGAGCGGCAACTCCGGTTCACTCGGTGGCGGTGTCGCCGTCCGCAGCCTCAAGAAGGACAACCTGGCCGTGATCTTCGAGTCGACCGTGGCCGGCAACACGTCCAGCTTCGGAGGCGGCGGCCTCGACAACAGCTACGACAGCTACGGCCACGGGCCTTCGGTCGAGAACTCGATTCTCGCGAACAACGCGCCGCGCAACTGCGCCGCCTACAACATCCAGGGCTATCGCAGCCTGTCCACCGATTCCAGCTGTTCGCTCTCCGACCAGGGAAGCCTGAGTTCGGTCAGCGCCCGGCTCGGACCGCTGGCGGACAACGGCGGACCGACCCGTACCCATGCGTTGCTGACTGGCAGCAAGGCCATCGACGCGGGCGGTCATCCCTCGGGTGCCATCACCGATCAGCGCGGACAGTGGCGCACCACCGCGGCCCACAGCCGCTTCGGCACCCCGCATGATCTGGGAGCCTACGAGTCGAACCCGACCGTTCCGTAGGGCGAGCCCGGGTGACGCTTGCCGCGCGCGATTTCGGTCTCCGCTCGGGAGATCTCGCGCGCGAATGCGGAACTCCCGCGCGGGAAGTGGGCGGCGGTCGGGCGTCCCGGGTCTGGGTGCAGAGCCAGGTGCTGGCTACATCCGCTCCAGGGCCTCGATGCCCAGCAGGTCGAGGCCGGTGGCCAGGACCGATTTCGTGGCCGCGCACAGGGCCAGCCGGGAGGAGCGGATCTCGCCCTCGGACTTCAGCACCGGGCACTGCTCGTAGAAGATCGAGAGGGCGCCGGCCACCTCGTACAGGTAGGAGCACAGCTTGTGCGGCTGCAGGGTGTCGGCGACCTCGTCGACGACCTCGCCGAACCCGATCAGCAGCAGCGCGAGGGTCTGTTCGGCAGACTCGTCGAGCACCTCGATCTTCTCTGCGGACGGGAGGCCCTCGGCCTCGGCCCGGCGGAGCAGCTGGGTCAGCCGGGCGTGGGCGTACTGCAGGTACGGGCCGGTGTTGCCGGTGGTCTGCACCATCCGGTCGATGTCGAAGACGTAGTCCTTGTTGAGCCCGTTGGACAGGTCGGCGTACTTGATCGCGGCGAGGGCGATCGGCGGCGAGGCCTGCTCCTCGGCGGCATCGAGCAGGCTGCTCAGGGTGACCGCCGTGCCTTCGCGGGTGGAGAACTTCTTGCCGTCCTTGCCGAGCACCTGACCGAAGGCGACGTGTTCACAACTCACCCGGTCGGGCAGGAAACCGGCCAGCCGGGAGACTGCGAACACCTGCTCGAAGTGGTACGTCTGCGGGGCGCCCACGACGTAGATGATCCGGTCGGCGTTGAAGTCGGTGATCCGGCGCCGCATGGTGCAGAGGTCGGTGGCCGCGTAGCCGAAGCCACCGTCGCGCTTGCGGACGATCATCGGGGCGTTGAACCCCTCGACGAAGACCACCAACGCGCCGTCGTCGATCACCGCCACCCCGCTCGCCTCGAGGTCGGCGATCATGCCGGGCAGGTCGTCGTTGTAGGAGGACTCCTCGTCGAGGTCGGCGTCGGTGAGCAGCACGCCGAGTCGGTCGTACGCGGTGTGGAAACCGTTGAGCGAGATGGTGATGAGTTGCCGCCAGATGGTCAGGGTGGCCTCGTCACCGGCCTGCAGTGCGACCACCCGCCGGCGGGCCCGGTCGGCGAACTCCGGGTCGGTCTTGAACCGCTGGTTGGCCCGCAGGTACAGCTGCTCGGCGGAATCGAGGTCGAGAGTCAGCGCGTCGATGCCGTCGTCGGCGATCAGCTCGACCAGCATCCCGAACTGGGTGCCCCAATCCCCGACATGGTTCTGCGGAATGACGTGGTGACCGCTGGCGGTGAGCACCCGATTCAGACAGTCGCCGATGATCGTGGAGCGCAGGTGCCCCACGTGCATCTGCTTGGCCACATTGGGCGCGGAGTAGTCGATCACCACCCGCTGCGGCTGGTCGGTCCGGATCAGGCCCCGGTCCGGGTCGGCCAACTGGTCGCTGACCGCGAGGGCGAGGACGTCGGTGCGGAGCCGGAAGTTGAGAAAGCCCGGGCCGGCGATCTCCAGCGGTTCACAGAGATCGGAGACGTCGAGTTCGTCGACGATTCGCTGCGCGATGGCCCGCGGTGGCTGCACCCTCGATCTTGGCCAACCGCAGCGCGACGTTGGACTGGAAATGCCCGAACTGCGGTCGGGTCGCCGAGCGCAGTTCGGGGTCGATGCCGGCAACAGCCTCGATGCGCGCGTTCAGTTGGACCGGGAGCGAGGGCACGAGGAGCAAGTATTCCGTGTTGTCCGCAAACCTGCGTATCCGCTCGAGTCGGCGGCGTCGTCAGTCTTCGCGAACGGAAAAGCGTGTTCGCTCATCCCTCCTCCTTCGCCGACACGGATTCTCCGGTTCGCTCGATGACCGGCTGGCAATGCGGGCACCAGTAGCTGCGCCGCTCTCGGCCCAGTGGTCCGAACTCCTCGCTCCGGATCGCGGTGTGGCAGCGGCGGCACGGTTGGCCCGGGCCGCTCGAACACGTACGCCCGCCGCCCCTGCCGCAGGTCGCCGGTCGTGGACTGCTCCGGCCGGGCCCGGTTGGCCAGCAGCAGCTGCTGGGCGCGCTGCACCACCCGCGGCAGGTCCGGCACGGTCGCGACCGGAGTCCGGGGATGCAGGCCCTGCAGGAACAGCACCTCGGCGCGGTAGAAGGTGCCGATGCCGGCCAGGTTTCGCTGGTCCAGCAAAGCCTCACCGACGGTTCGCTCCGGTTCGGCGCGGATCCGACGCAGGGCCTCCTCGAGGTCCCAGTCCGAGCCGAGCAGGTCGGGACCCGAGGTGCCCGACCACGATGTGCTCCTCCGGCGGTCGGCAGGAGTTCGATGACCGGCAGCCGATAACCGACGGCGTCGGTGTCGGCCGTCCGGAGCACCGCCCGGATCTGGAACGGCTGACCGCCGGACCAGCGGCGTCCCCGTGGGAACGTCCGCCAGGTGCCGTCCATCCGGAAGTGGGTGTGCAGGGTGTAGCCGTTGCCGAACCGGAACAACTGGTGCTTGCCGCGGGACACGACCTCCTCGACCCGGACTCCGGCGAGATCGGTGGTGGCGAGCGCCGGCACCCGGAATTCGGTGCTGGTCAGGTCCTTTCCCGCCAGCGCCTGGTGCAGGCGTCGGCAGGACCGCCAGACCGTGTCTCCCTCGGGCACCGCTCTAGTTTGCGCCTCCCTTCGCGTCGGCCCGGTCGCCCAGGGCGCGGAGCATCACCCCCACCCAGGTCCGGAACGGTCGCCAGCCCTCGGCCAGATCGGCGAACTCCCGATCGGTGAAGTCGCGACCGTAGCGCTGGGTCACCGCCTCTCGGACATGCGACTCGTCGGGCAGTACGTCCGCCCGGCCGGAGGATCGGATGACGATCAGGGAGCTGTAGAACGGGCCGATGCCGGGCAGCCTCTGCAATTCGGCCTTGGCCTCGTCCGGTTCCATCGCGTTGAGCCTCTCGACGGCGAGATCGCCGCGCTCCGCCGCGTCGGCGATGGCGTGCAGGCGCGGGAATCCGGTCCGCCGGGAGGCCCTGGACGCCGGTCACCGTGCGCAGTTGCCGCGGGGTCGGCGCGGCCGTCACCGTCTGACCGGCCAGCTCGAAGGTCGCCCCGTACTCGGCACCGAGCCGGTCGCGGACCGGGATGGCCTGCTGGCGCGAGCGACGGGCGCTGAGCACGGACCAGACCGCCCCCTCGTACGGTGAATAGAAGTTGGCCGGCCGGAATCCCGGCGCGACGGACCAGACCCGCCTCAGCACCGGGTCCGCCTGGCAGATGTCGGCATAGACCTGACCGTCGTGATCGGCCGAGATCACCCGCGCGACCTGCGCCGCGACCTCGCCGGTGTCGGGATCGACGCCCGGTCCCGGCACGATCGTGATGTCGACCTCATCGCCGTCCTGCCGGGCCTCGACCCCGACCTGGCCGGTGCCGTCGTCCAGGCAGAAGGCCAGCCGCATCACGCCGTCGAAGGCGCGTTCGTCCCGGTGCCCGAATCCCATGGTCGCCACCTCGGCGAGATCGAACGGGCCAGACACCGGAATCCGGACCCGCTCGAGAGCTTTCGTGTTCATCCCCTGAGCATCCGCCGGGCCACTGACAGTCGGGTCGGCGCGTGCGTGATGTAGGGCCTACCCTGCCCGGATGACGCCCTCCCCGAATCGGAAACTGTGCACAGTTTCCGCAAATACCGCGCACCGGGACGCCCAAATAGGGAAAGTGTGGACAGTTTCCGGGGTGGGCGCCGGGATGGGGGCCGGGGTGGGGGCCGGGGTGGCTGCTGGGGTGGGGGCGGGGGTGGCTGCCGGCGTCGCCAGTGGGGTCGTGGTGGCGGCGGCGGCGTACGTCCGCTTGGCGGCTCGCGGCCGGATCTTCAGCGAGGCGAACGCGCCGGCCACGCCGGTCGGGGTGGTCCTGGGGGCGCAGGTCCAGCCCGACGGGATCCCCTCGCCCTTCCTGGCCGCGCGGCTGGACGTGGCGCTCCGGCTCTACCGGGCCGGTCGGGTACGGCGACTGGTCATGTCGGGCGACGCCCGAGCGCGGGAGTACGACGAGCCGCTGGCCATGCGCCGCTATCTGATCGCCGCTGGCATACCCGAGGATGACGTCACTGAAGATCCGGACGGCTTCGACACGTACGAGACCTGTCTGCGGGCGCGGGATGTGTACGGCGAGCGCCGGCTGACGCTGATCAGCCAGACGTACCACCTGCCCCGGGCCGTCGGCACCGCCCGACTGCTCGGACTGGACGCGATCGGGGTGGGCGACCGATCGGTCCAGATCCAGCCCTCCGGCGCGCCGTCTCGGGCCTGGCGCTGGGGCGTCCTGCGGGAGTGGATCGCCTGCCTGAAGACCCTGCACGACCTCCGGTTCCGACGATCACCAACCAAGCGTTGACGATATATCGCAAGATGTGTAATCTTGTAATTGTTCGTACAGCAATACGCGTACGACGATTCACAGAGAGGAGTGCGCAATGAGATGGCACTCAGAAGAAGAAGCTCACGACGAGAGTGAGCGTGGCGGCCGAGGTGGTCGCCGTGGAGGGCGCCGCGGCGAAGGTCGCGGAGAGGGTCGGGGCCGCGGATTCGGCCGACCCGGTGGCTGGCAGAACGTGGATGTCCCGCCCGCCGACGACGCCCAGGCCTGGTTCGAGGGCCGGTTGCCCGGCGAGTGGTTCAGCGAGGTCACGGTGACCGTGGATCGCGAGGAGATCGTGGTGTCCGGGGCGCTCGCCGACGAGGCTACTGATCGCGCCGAGGCGGAGGGCCGGATCAGCCGGTTCCGCGCCGACACCCGTGGTACCCGGATGCAGATCGCCGACGAGGCTCAGGAGCGCTACGGCCGCAAGGTCTCGTGGGGCGCCGAGCTCGGTGAGGTCAAGGCGCTGTTCACCCACATCTCGGTCCCGGTCATGACGCGGCTGCGTCAGCCCGAGCGGCAGGTGCTGGACACCTTGGTCGACTCCGGGGTCGCCCGATCCCGGTCCGAGGCGCTGTCCTGGGCGGTGAAGCTGGTCGGCGACCACGCCGAGACGTGGCTCTCCGACCTGCGGACCGCGATGTCCGACGTCGACAAGCTCCGCGCCGAGGGCCCGGAGCTCTAGTCCCGAGCAGACCCGACAGCCGCATCCCGTCAGGGGTGCGGCTGTTCGCGTCCCCGGGCTCGGCGAGTGTGCAGTCGTGGCCCCGGATCGGTGCCCGTCCGGGGCAGAAACCGCACACTCGGCGTCAACCGTGCAGCAGCCAGACCAGCTCGTCGTACAGCTGCGGCGGCCCGGCGACGATCGGGTTGCCCGGTGAGCAGCCCGTCGTCGGCGAGGAAGTCGTAACACCGGGCAGCCGGCCGACTCCAGCACCCCGATCGCGCCGAGGCAGTCCCAGGAGTTGATGTGCGGCTCGACGTACCCGATCAGCCGGCCGCAGGCGACGTCGCACAGACCCGAGCGCCCCGGAGCCGTTGCGGACGTACATGCCACCGGCGCGCAGCAACCGGTCCAGCACGGGTACGACCTGTTCCGCCGACGACCGCGAGGACGCAGCCCAGGAAGACCAGCCCGTCGGTGAAGTTCGACCCCGGGATGCGGGCCGATCGGCTCGCCGTTGAGCGTCGGCCGGGCGACCGGCCCCGCCGGCGAACAACTCGCCGGCCGCCGGGTTGAACACCAGCCCGAACTGGACCCGGCCCTCGGCGAGGTAGGCGATGGAGACGCACCAGGTACGCAGCCCGCTGACGAACGGCTGGGTGCCGTCGATCGGGTCGACCACCCAGATCCCCGGCGCGCCGGCGGTCGGTTCAATCCGGTCTCCTCGCCGAGAAAACGCGTCCTCCGGAAACGCCTCCTCGAGCCGGGCCCGGATCAGCTTCTCGACGGCCACGTCGGCCTCGGTGACCAAGTCCTTGGCGTCCTTGCGGTTGACCTGGAGCGTGCTCACCCGACCGAAGTACTCCAGCGCCATCGCGCCGGCTTCGGCGATCACCTCGTGGCCGAACTCCAAGCGGCTCTCGTCATCGTCACCATCTCCTTCGCGCCAGAGCCACGCCGCGCCGCGGACGCCGCTGGAATCGCCGTGCCGCGCCTTGCACGATCGGGGTGTAGAAGCACGGGCTGAAGATGTCGCGCGGCCAGCACGGGCCGGGAGCTCGTCGTAGAGCTCCGGGACGTTCGACATGCCGCCGCCCATCACGATCACGTCCGGGTCGAGGGTGTTGACCACGAGCGCCAGGCCCCGGGCCACCCGGTCGAGGTACCGCCCCCACACCAGCCCGGCGAGCCGGTCGCCGGCCCGCACCCGCTCCATCACCTGCGGAGCCGTGAGCAGGGGTGCTTCGGGCAGATCCACCCCGGCGTGCCGCTGGTAGTCCCGGGCGAAGGCCCAGCCCGAGACCCAGCGCTCCAGGCAGCCGTGCCGGCCGCAGTAGCAGGCCGGGCCGGGGATCTCGGTCACGTCGGGCAGTGGCAGCGGGTTGTGGCCCCACTCCCCCGCGCTGTGGTTGGGTCCGTGGTGGGCGACGCCCGTCGATCGCGATGCCGGCCCCCGCCCCGGAGCCCAGGATCACGGCGAAGACGACCCGGTGGCCGACCCCGGCGCCGTCGATGGCTTCGGAGACGGCGAAGCAGTCGGCGTCGTTGGCGGCCCGGACGTGCCGACCGAGGACGCTTCGAGGTCCGGTCCTCGGCCGCCCGCCCGTTCATCCAGGTCGAGCTGGCGCCCTTGGCGACCCCGGTCCGCGGATCCAGCGAGCCGGGCAGCCCGATCCCGATCGGTGCCGGTCCCGCCGGCCGACTGCTCGACCTGGGCCACCAGATCGCGCGATCATCGCCAGGCAGGCGGCGTAGTCCGACCACGGGGTCGCCGCCCGCATCCGGGCCAGTTCCTCGTCGGCCGCCGACAGCGCGATCACTTCGATCTTGGTCCCGCCCCAGTCGACGCCGATGAACATGTCCGTCACCGGCGCAACCGAGATTGCGTGGAGACTTGTGGTTGGTAGTCGGATCGAACTCCACACGCAATCGGCCTGGTCGGGCTCAGTATCGATGGCGTGGAGTTCGGTAGTGCCGACGGATACCCGCGGCGGGCGTGGCCGCCGATCCTGGTCTCCTCAACCCAATCTGTCGATCGAGGAGAACTCCCATGCCACCCGTCAGCTCCCGCGACCCGCGCTCCGCGGGCGCCCTGCTCCGGACCGTCGCCGTCACGGCCACGGCGATTGCCGCCACCGCCGGTCTGGCCGCCACCGTCGCTCTCGCCGACGACCGCGGTGCGCCGCCCGTCGGTCCCAGCCCGACCGCACCGACCATGGCACCCACCATGGCGCCCACCATGGCGCCGACCACGGCGCCCACCAGCGCGCCGCCGGCACCACCGATCGGTGACCGCTTCGGCCGCACGGAGCTGTTCTTCGGCACTGAGAAGCCCGGCCCCGACGTGACCGACGACCAGTTCCGGGTCTTCGTGAACCGCGTCGTCACGCCACGCTTCCCGGACGGCCTCACCCAATACGACGCCCTCGGACAGTTCCGCGACTCGTCGGGAAGAATCGTGAAGGAACGCTCGAAGGTGATCATCCTGCTCTACCCGCTCGAAGCGGCCGGCCCGAGCAGCGTCAAGATCGAAGAGATCCGGGACAGCTACGAGAAGGCGTTCGAACAGGAATCCGTCCTTCGCTCCGACAGCGTGGACCTCGTGTCCTTCTGACCGGTGGCGGTGAGGGGTTGGCAAGTACGGCTCAGCGCTCGCGGTGCGCACGGTAGTAGCGCACCAGATTCCGGGTCGAGGGGTCCTGCTCGGCCAACGCGGCCTCGTCGCCCCCCACCGCCGGGGTCACCTTCAGCGCGAGCTGCTTGCCGAGTTCCACGCCCCACTGGTCGAAGCTGTCGATGCCCCAGACGGCACCTTCGGTGAAGGTGATGTGCTCGTACAGGGCGATCAACTGGCCGAGTACCGACGGCGTCAGGGCCGGCGCCATGATCGACGTCGTGGGGCGGTTGCCGCTGAACTCCCGGGCGGGCACGATCGCCTCGGCGGTCCCCTCGGCCCGGACCTCCTCCGCGGTCTTGCCGAACGCCAGCGCGGCGGTCTGGGCGAAGAAGTTGGCCAGGAACAATTCGTGCACGTCGTGGTCGCCATCCACCAGCGGATGGGCCGGGGTGGCCACGGCGATGAAGTCGGCCGGGATCAGCCGGGTGCCCTGGTGGATCAGCTGGTAGAACGCGTGCTGGCCATTGGTTCCCGGCTCGCCCCAGAACACCTCGCCGGTGTCGGTGGTCACCGCCGAGCCGTCCCAGCGCACGCTCTTGCCGTTGGACTCCATCGTGAGTTGCTGCAGGTACGCCGGGAAGCGGTGCAGGTACTGCGCGTACGGCAGCACGGCGTGCGTCGCGGCGCCGAAGAAGTTGTTGTACCAGACGTTGATCAAGCCCATCAGGGCCGGCACGTTGCGGCTCAGCTCGGTGGTGTGGAAGTGCTCGTCGATGGTGTGGAAGCCCGCCAGGAAGTCGGCGAAGTTTCCCTTGCCGATGGCCACGACGACCGAGGTGCCGATCGCGGAGTCGACCGAGTACCGGCCACCGACCCAGTCCCAGAACCCGAACGCGTTCTTCGGGTCAATACCGAAGGCGGCGACCTTGTCGAGCGCGGTCGAGACGGCGACGAAGTGCTTCTCGATCGCCTCCTTCTCCGCGGCCTCGGTGTCGTCGATGAGGCCCGCGGCCTTGAGCCCGTGCAGCAGCCAGTCCCGGGACAGCCGGGCGTTGGTCAGCGTCTCCAGGGTGGTGAAGGTCTTGGAGGCGACGATGAACAGCGTCGTCGCCGGATCGAGGTCGGCGGTCTTCTCGAAGACGTCGGTGGGGTCGATGTTGGAGACGAAGCGGGCCTGCAGGCCCTGCTGCACGTACGGCTTCAGGGCCTCGTACACCATCACCGGGCCGAGGTCGGAGCCGCCGATGCCGATGTTGACCACCGTGGCGATGCGCTCTCCGCTGACCCCTCGCCACTCGCCGCTGCGCACCTGGTCGGCGAAGGCGTAGACCTTGTCGAGTTCCTCGTGCACCAGCGGTACGACGTTGGTGCCGTCCACGTCGACCTCGACGCTGGCCGGATCGCGCAACGCGGTGTGCAGCACCGCGCGGTCCTCGGTGACGTTGATGTGCTCGCCGGCGAACATGGCGTCCCGGCGGGCGGTGACGCCGACCTCGTCGGCGAGCCGAATCAACGTGGCCAGCACATCGTCGTCGATCAGGTTCTTGGAGAGGTCGACGAAGAGGTCGCCAGCGGTGTAGGTGAGCCGCTCCGCCCGCCCGGGATCGGCCGCGAACCAGCCCCTGAGGTCCGGTCGGAGCCCCGCGTGGAGCTCGCTGAGTTTCGCCCAAGCGGCGGTGCTGGTGGCGTCGACGGGTGTGCTCATCTCAGGCTCTCCTGGGTCGGGGGGCTGGCCTGCCCGGCAGCCTACTGAGCCATCAGCCGACCAGGTCGGCGACCCGATGTCCGGTGGCGAGGCCGAGCACGTCAGCCAGCCGATCACCCGCACCTGCCGGCATCGCTGAGCAGCCCCAGACGACATGGCCGTCCGGCCGGATCAGCACGACCCCCTGATCGGTCAGCCCGTAGCGCTCGGCCAGTTCCCCGTCCGGATCGGCCAGCTCGGTCCCCACGCTCAGCGCAACGACCGGCCCGCCGCCCGCGGCGACGTCGGTGACCGCCGCCCGCCAATCGTGGCCGTCTCGACCGGTGATCACGGTGAAGCGGCCGTCGAACAGGTCGAGGGTCGAGACGCGCCGACCGCCCAGCTCGACCCAGGCGTGGGGCGCCCGGCGACCGGCCAACGGCGTCCCGCCGACGATCCCGCCGGAGGCGTAGCAGACGCCGAAGTCGTGGGCCAGCCCGTCCGAGGCCGGCCGCCCGATCATGGACTGCATCGACGCGGTGGCGTTGCCGCGGCCCACCGGCTCCCGCTCGGCCTCGTACGAATCCAGCAGTGACTCGCCCGCCCAGCCCTTGATCACCCAGACCAGTTTCCAGCCCAGATTGTGCGCATCGGCGATTCCGGTGTTCATCCCGGTGGCGCCGCGCGGGGTGGTCCGATGAGCGGCGTCGCCGACGAGGAAGATCCGGCCGCTTCGGTACGCGGCGGCGACGCCCGCCCCGAAGTCCCAGGGGAAGGCGCCGAGGATCTCCGGTTCGAGATCCGGCAGACCCGTCGCGCGGCGCAGCAGCGTGGTGACCCGTGCCGGCGTCCAGTCCGTGACCCGCTCCCCTGCCTCCGGGTGCCACTCCATGTCCCAGATCCACCGGTTGCTCATCGCGGTCGAGGCGAAGAGACCGTTGACCTCCGGCCCCACCACGACGTTCAGCACATGCGGCGGGTCCGGCATCACCGACGACAGGTCGGCTCGAAAGAGGAACGACAGGTGGTCGCCCTCGGAGCCCAACGTCTCGAATCCGATGTTCGTCAGCGAGCGAACCAGACTGCGGCCTCCGTCGGCGCCGACCAGGAAGCGGCTGGTGATCACGGACTGGTGGCTGTCGTCGCGGGACCGTACGGTCGCCCGGACCCCGTCGCCGGTCTGGGTCACGGCGGTCAGCTCGGTCCGGAACCGGACGACTCCGCCGTGGGCCACGACCTGCTCGTACAGCACCGCTTCGACCTGATCTTGTCCGCACAGGGCCACGTCGACCGGCGTGAGCGGGCGCAGCGCCGCGGCGTCGGGCAGGCCCAGACTCACCTCCTGGCCGGGCGAGGACAGCGAGGGTCCGACGCGCATGGTGGTCCGGCCCGGCTGGGATCGCCGCCCGATCTCGGTCTCGAGGCCCCAGCCGCGGAAGATCTCCATGCTGCGCGGGCGGACTCCGATCGCCTTCGGGAAGATCGACAGTCCGGGGTGCTTCTCGATCACCAGCACCCGGATGCCGTGGCGAGCCAGGGCGGTGGCAGTGGTCAGTCCGGCGGGTCCGGCCCCGACGACGATGACGTCGTAGTTCTCGGTCTGTTGGTGGGTTGACTGGGCAAGCATGGTGGTCGCCTTTCGCGGTGCTCTGCTTTGGTCAGCAGCTGGTGAGCAGCTGGTGAGCACCACGATCCGCGCTGATCCGCGGCCGCGGATCCGTGCCGGCTACGGAGTTAGCCGGGTCCGCCACGCACGGAGCTCGGCGCGATTCGCCGCCCCCGTCTTGGCCAGCAGGTTGGCCACGTGGGTTTCGACGGTACGGATGGACAGCACCAGCGCGGCCGCCGTCTCGGCGTTGCTGCGACCGGCGGACACCAGATCCAGCACGTCGAGTTCTCGGCTGGTGATGCCCGCCGCGCGCAACTCCGGCGGCACCGCCGAATTCCCCCGGCCTCGTCGGGTCGGCGCGCCGGCCCCCCGCAGGAGTTGTCGGCAGCGCCGAGCGAGCCGTTCGTGGCCGGCCGCCTCGTGGGCCGTGAGGTCCGCCCGCAGCAGCGGCACCGGCTCGCCCCACCCGTCGGCGAGCGCGCACTCCAGGGTGAACAGGCGCAGGAACCGGTGCCACCAGGGCACCGGGGCGAGATCGACCTCACCCGCGCCGTACGCCTGCTCCGCCCGCTCGCGGTCTCCCGTACGACCCGCCGCCACGGCCTCGGCGAAGTGCAGGGCGCCCCGGTTGGCCCGGCGCATCGAGACGGCGGAGCTGTGCAGCCAGGCCCGCGCCTCCTCGTCGCGGTCCCCGACGACCGCCCGGAGCAGGACCCAGAAGCCGAAGAAGTGCAGCGGTGGGGTGGAGCCGTGCCGACGGAGCGGCTCCACCGCGGCGTCGAGTTGCGCGGCGGCGCCCACCAGGTCGTGCTCGACGGCGGCGCAGATGGCCCGCAGGGTGGCGACCTGCGCCTCGAACTCCAGGGTTAGCTTGGCACCGGCGGACATGTCGGCCAGCAGCGCGGTCAATGCCGTACGGCTCCCCGCCACGGCCAGGGCGGTCCCCTGCAGCGTCTGTCCGGCGTGCACGAAGCCGGGCAGCCGAAGGAGCCGACCGCGCTCGACGAGAGAGTCGGCCGCAGCGGCGAGCGGTTCGGGACCCTCCACCACGAGCCGGTGGTCGGCCAGCAGCAACTCGGCTCCGGTCGCCGTCACCAGCAGCCCCAGATCGGTCGCCAGATCGCGTACCTCGGGCAACACGGTCGACGCCTCGTCGTACATCAACTCGATCGTCCCGACGCCCAACAAGGCCTCGACGCGCCAGTGCTTCAGCCCGTGTTCGCCGGCGAGTTCGGCGGCCTCACGGAACAAACTCCGGGACCGCTCACCGTCACTGAGCCGGACGATCCGGGCCTGCACGACGAGCGCTTCGCACCGGACCTCGAGCTGCCCGGCCGTCGAAGCTCGCGTCACCGCTCGCGCCGCCAGCTCCGCCGCCGCGGGGATCCGGCCGGCCCCGTGGGCGGAGTCGGCCAGCAGGACCAGCGATCGAGGATCGTCGGGCCGGCGGGCGCGGGCCACCAGGTCGTCGGCGTCTCCCCAACGACGCAGCAGCACCGCCACCCGGGCCAACCGCAGGCAGAGTTCGGCATGTTCGTCGCCGGTGGCCTGCTGGAGCGCGGGCAGGCCGACGTCCATCGCCTCGTCCAGCCGACCGGTCAACCTCAGCAACTCCACCCGGCGACGGGCCGAAGCGGCTGGCGCCCGGTGCGTGGTCGGTATCCGGTCCAGCACGGCGGCGGCGCTGTGCAGGGCGGCGGCCGCCAGCTCCCGGTCCACCACCCGGAGCAGCACGGCGCCGCCCTGATCGAGGTCGCCCGCTTCGACCAGGAGATCGGCCGCCGCCAGCTCGTACGTCGGACCGCCGCGGGCCAGCAGGACCTCGGCGGCTCGCCGCGCCAGGGTCGCCCGCTCCGGGGGCAGCAGTCCGGTCCAGATCGCGTCCCGGGTCAGCACGTGGCGCCAGCCCAGGGCCGCTCCGTCGCTAACCAGGAGATCCGTGGCCACGGCTTGCCGCAGCCGGGACACGGCCTCGGCGCCGTCGACCCCGGCGATGACGGGAACCAGGTCCCAGTCGGGTTGGGAGCCGAGGGCGGCGGCGGCGGACAACACCTGGCGACCCTCGTCGTCGAGCGCGTCGAGACGGGTCCGGACCAGCGCGGCGAAGCTGGCCGGCACCGCTGCGGCCAGCTGTTGCGATGGGTCCTCGCGATCGACCGCGCTCAGCAGCTCGTCCACCAGCAATGGCAAGCCCTCGGAACGCGTACGCAGCAGGGCCCGATCGGCGTCGCCGAGGCGGCGGCCGCGTAGCGTGATCATCGCGTCGATCTCCGCCGGCCCGAATCTGCGGAGCGCGAGTACGGTCCCGGCGGCGTCGAGCAGGCGGTCGAGCGCGGGCGAGGAGGGTGATCGTCGCATGGTCGCCGCCATCAGCAGCGGCGCGGACGAGGCGGCCGAGGCCAGATAGTGCAGCAGGGCGAGGGTGTCGGCGTCCGCCCAGTGCAGATCCTCGACCAGCAGTACGCAACCACGAGGATCCCAGGCCGCGAACAGCCGCAGCAGACCCTCTCCGAGCACCACCACCGGATCGACCGCGGTCTCCGGCGGCGACGAGCTCGCCCAGTCGGGGATCAGCCGGCCCAACGCCGCACGGTACGGTCGCAGCTCGCCGGTGTCCGGCAGCAGCCCCGCTCGTACGGCCGGCAGCAGCGCGGCGGCGAGCGGACGGAACGATCCGCCGCCCTCGGCCGCCCGTCCGGTGAGGACCGTCAGACCGGCTTCGCGGCCCATGGCGGCCAACTCGGCCAGCAGCGTGGTCTTGCCCACCCCGGGTTCACCGACGATGACGGCCAGTTGACCGCGTCCGGTACGGGCCTCGGCCAGTGCGGCGCGGAGTTGCTCCCGCTCCGCCACGCGCCCGACGGTGTGCTCCGGCATGGACGGCCTTCCGACATTCAGCCTCGCGACATTCAGCCTTGCGACATTCAGCTGGTGCGACATTCAGCTGGTGCGACGCTACCGCCGCCTTATGTTGGAGTCATGGACCAGCGACTGGCCCGGGCGCTTCCGGAGACCGAGGATCGCTACGGCGGGCACGAATCGCAGTTCCGCACCGACCTGGAACGGATCCGGTTCGCCCCGTCGTTCGCCCGGCTGGCCCAGGTCACCCAGGTGGTCACCGCAGGCGCCACCGGAGGCGTCCTGCACAACCGGCTGACCCACACGATCAAGGTCACTGCCGTCGCCCGCGCCATCGCGGTCCGGCTGCTGCGGACCTGCGAACGCGACGTGCTGCGTTCCCTCGGCGGGCTGGATCACGTGGTGGTGCAGGCGGCGGCGCAGGCCCACGACCTCGGCCATCCGCCGTTCGGGCACCTCGGTGAGCGGGTGCTGGATCGGCTGGCCCGGGAGCGGTTCGGGCTACACGACGGGTTCGAGGGCAACGCCCAGACCTTCCGGATCCTCACCGAGCTCGAGGTGCACGGGCCGGGTGACCAGGGCCTCAATCTGACCGCGGCCGTTCGGGCGGCGGTGCTGAAGTATCCGTGGGGCCGGTTCCAGGTGCCGGATCCGCATCCGAGCGAGTGGCCCGAACCGCCCCGCGGCGCCGGCTTCGGCGAGGACGGTCCGGGGGCGATGAAGTTCTCCGCGTACACCGCGGATCTGTCCGAGATGCAGGCCGTGCTGGGGGTCTTCGAGGGTTTGCCGGCCGGGCGGCAGACGCTGGAGTGCGCGGTGATGGATCTCGCCGACGACATCGCGTACTCGGTGCACGACGTCGAGGACTTCCACCGCTCCGGGGTGCTGCAGTTCTCCCCCGTCTCCGGGGAGTTTCGCTCCTGGCTGGCCGATCACCACCGACTCCGCCGGATGAGCGACGCGGAGGTACGCGCGATGGGCCGCTGGCCGGGCGCCGGGCTGGAGCAGCTGCGCCGCCGGCTGGCCGCCAAGGACGGCTGGATCTTCGACGACGACACCTTCACCGAGACGGTCGCGCTGGTGGCGGACGTGTTCGTCGACGGGGTGCTCGCCGCGCCGTACGACGGGTCGATGATGGCCGACCGGGCCGTCTCGGGCTTCACCTCGCAGTGGATCGACGGGTTCATCTTCGCCGTCCGACTGGATCCGGACCCGCCGGTGCGCGGGGCGTACGTCACCTTGTCGGCGCCCGCGTGGCACCAGGTGTCGGTGCTGAAGTTCGTGCACGCGTACTTCATCCTCGACCGGCCGGACCTGGCGATGTTCCAGCGTGGTCAGTCGGAGACCCTGACGCAGTTGGTGGCGGGGTTCGACGCGTGGCTGTCGGACCGTACGGATGCCGCCCGGGCGCCCCGGCGGCTGATCGATCTGGTCGCCACCGCCACCGAGGGGTACCACCGGGTGGCCGCCGACGACCCGGCCCTGCTGGACGGCGCGAGCAGCGACACCGAGATCGCCCGGATGGGTCGCGGCCGGGGCATCGTCGACTTCGTCAGCGGCTTGACCGACGAGCAGGCGGTCGCGTTCGCCAACCGGCTGAGCGGGGCCGCCGGGTTGCTGTGGACGAGCGGAGCGCTCTGACGTTTCGGGATGGGAAGCTAGGCCGATGGATCCCAAGGCTGCCATCCGGCACTACCTGCAACAGGGGCGCGAGTCGTTGCTCTGGAAGCTGGACGGGGTGTCGGAGTACGACGTCCGCCGCCCGCTCGTACCCACCGGCACCAATCTGCTCGGGGTGGTCAAGCACGTCGCCGGCACCGAGGCGGGGTACTTCGGCCTGGTCTTCGACCGGCCGTTCCCGGAGCCGTTGCCGTGGATGAGCGAGGACGCGGCGGTGAACTCCGACATGTGGGCCACGGCCGCGGAGACCCGGGAGGAGATCATCGCCCTCTACCGCCGGGTCTGGGCGCACTCCGACGCGACGTTGGAGGCATTGCCGCTGGATGCGCCAGGGCGAGTGCCGTGGTGGCCGCCCGAGCGGTGGGACGTCACGCTGCACCGCATCGGCCTGCACATGATCGCGGAGACGCACCGGCACGCGGGTCAACTCGACCTCGGGCGGGAGCTGATCGACGGCGCGGCCGGGCTGCGGCCCGACGTGAGCAACCTGCCGGAGGGCGATGAGCAGTGGTGGTCGGACTACCGGGCCCGGCTGGAGGCGGTCGCCCGCGAGGCCGGCTCGCCGGGTTGACCCTGCTGCCCTGCTCGCGTCACGAGTCCCCTGCCCCGTAGTCGTTCTCCACCGAACGCGACTTCCGCGGCCCTCGAGGCCGCAACCCGAGCCGAATCTTGCTCGCGGCACGCAGTCTTGACCCGTGGAGATCGTGACAGAGATCTGGCGCCGAGCCGTGCTCGTGCAACCGGTGCCGGAGCGGACCACGGTGCTCCTGCTCGCCGCCATCGCGCTGGTACTGGTCCTCCTGCCGGCGACCTGGCCCGCCACCCGCCAGTTGGTGACGATCAGCCATGAAGGTGGGCACGCGCTGGCGGCTCTGGTGACCGGCCGGCGGCTGATGGGCATTCGCCTGCACTCCGATACGTCCGGACTGACCGTGTCGCGGGGCAAGCCGACCGGACCGGGCATGGTCGCGATGTTGCTCGCGGGCTACCTCGCTCCGGCCGTCGCCGGGATCGGTGCCGCCCTGCTCCTCGTGAACGGGCACGCCCTCGGCTTGTTGTGGTTGCTGGTCGGGTGGCTGGCGGTGATGTGCGTGCAGATTCGCAACCCGTACGGGTTGTTGGTGCTCCTCGTCTGCGGGGGCGCGCTGGGACTGGCCAGTTGGTACCTGCCGGCGGCCTGGCTGACCGCGCTTGCGTACCTGATCACCTGGGTCCTGCTCGTCGCCTCACCTCGACCCGTGCTGGAACTGATCCGGCAACGACGGCAGAGCCCCGCCCGGCACTCCGACGCCGATCAACTGGCCAGGCTGACCCGGGTGCCGGCCGCAGTGTGGATCGTCAGTTTCCTCATTCTGAACACCGCGGGCCTCGCCCTGGGCGTACTGCTGCTGCTCTGAGCACAGCCGGTAACTGTCGGCATATTGCAGCAACCTGCGCCCCCAGACGCCGAAAACCCGGAAACTGTGAGCAGTTTCCGGGTTGGCGGGTGGTGGGTGGGTCCGGTGGGCCGGTGGTGGGTGGGTAAGTGCAGGTTCTGCGAGTCAGCGGGTGCGCTGCGACAGGTCGCGCTGAGCGACCAGGATGAGCTCGTCGCGGAGGCTGGGGGTGACAGCGTTGCTGATCGCTCGCTGCAACTCACGGCGGCTCCGGATGGCCTCACGGCGGCTCCGAATGGCCTTCGCGAGTGACATGATGATCAACCGTCCTTCTGTTGGTAGTGCTGGATAAGGTTCCATTTCGAAACCTTCGATTTCGAAGTTATCTTAGCAACAGCGCTACCGCCACCGATATTCCACGGCGGCTTTGGACCGATGATGTTCGTCACAGCAACCACTACCGCAACGCGGCGTGGGACGGCGCAGCCGGAAGCGGCGGCCTCAGCTCAGACTCAGGCGGCTTGACCGAAGCGCCGGCCGTCGCCAACGACGAAGCCGGCCCGTTCGAGTTCGGCCTCGACCCGGACCCGTTCGATGTCCTGCTCCAGGCCGCGCAGATCATGGTCGAGTTCGTGCTCGATCTCGAGCATCGCGCAGACCTCGATCAGGACCCGGTCGTACGCCAGCCGATTGCCCACCTGATGCGCGGCGGACCGATTCTGGTCCTGCCCGACGGCCGCCCGGAGCCGATGCAGATCAGCGGCCAGCTGCTCGATCGGCGCGCCTCGCTGCTCCCGCAGCGCCTTGAGGCCGGCCTTGTGCTCTCGCCGCTCGACCAGCTTGCGCCGCCACGCCGCGATGCTGGAGTCGAAACGTCCGGCCAGACCTTCGTACGCGAGGATGAAACCGATGGGCGCCAGGACCACCAGGACCAAGGCGATGATGCCCAGGATCAACTGGTAAGGGTCCACCATGACAGCACACTAGGTCTGTCGCGGGCCAATCACAAACGGTTCTCACAGATAGCCCACATCTCAGCGGAACAGGGCTAGTTGGGAACTGGATCAGTAGACGCTGATGTGTACGTGGTCGTAGTGGTTGGCGGTGGCGCTGCCCATGTCGGACATCGACCGCCAGCCCTCGCCGCTGCGCTGCACGGTCCAGATCTTCTGAGCGTGGATGACCTCGCTGGCGCCGAGCCGGCTCGCGTTGGCCCGGACCCAGCGGGCAACTTCCCAACCGCCGTTCGAGATCATGGCGTCCACCGCCCGGCCGGACGGATGGAAACCGCCGTTGGCCGGCCGCCGGCCGCCGAACGAGGTGATGTTCGGGAACCGGGCGCACAGCGCGCGGTAGACCTTGATGCCGTTTGGCTGCAGGCCACCCTCGATCGAGGGGTTCTTGTTGCACGACTCCCCGGAGATCGCGCTTTCCTTCGGCGGCTTCTTCTTCGACAGGAAGTCATCAGTCACCCAGCGACCCTTGCCGTCCCGCACGATGAGTCGGAAGCCGTCCTCGACGGTTTCGGTGATCTGTACCTTGCTGCGGGTGTCCAGCACGGACAGAACCTTGGCGTCCTTTTCGGGTTCGGTCCGCAGGTTGAGGTCTTCGGTCAGGTAGCGCGAGCCGACCACCGTGAGATCCAGCACCGGCTCGGCCTTCGCGGCCTTGAGTGCGGTCTTGGCCGAGCTCTTCGAGGCGGCCTGCTGATTGGCACTCTGCGCCGCCTTCTCCGCTCTGTCGACCCTGCGGACCCGATTCGGTGCGAACGGCGAGTCGGCCGGCAGCGAAGCGGTCGGCTCCGGCCGGGCCTGATCACGGGTGGCGCGGTTCGGGACGGTACGGTCCGCGGGTGCGGCACTGGTGTTCGTCGCCGGGACAGCGCTCAGGGACGCTTGCTGCGGCCAGGCCGCGACAGCGATGCCGGTGGCCAGCGTGCCCACGATGACAGCGGGTACGGTGATCCGGGCAAGACGAACGGCCGTCGATGGCCGCAGCGCGCGCCGCGGTCGGTACCTAGGCAAGACTTCCTCCGAGTAGATCGAGGTCAGCGTCGAGATCAAATCGTGACCTTGAGCCAGGAAGTCTATGCAGACGCCCCCCTTCGATAACAAATCGGGTGTCAAACTCTCAGCTTCGGCCGGGAGCCGAAGGAACGCAGTCGGAGCAACAACCAGAAGCACCGCCACCGAAACACAAACCGAAGCAATACCGCCGGAAGGAGCCGTCATGACCAGCGAGACCTCGACGAGTACGGGTGAGCAGGCCGACGCGTACGACGTGATCGTGATCGGCGCCGGACAGGCCGGCCCGGGGGTCGCCGGCGCGCGGGCCGGCGAGGGGAAACGGGTCGCCCTGATCGAGATGGCCGAGGTCGGCGGGACGTGCCTGAACCACGGCTGCAAGCCGACCAAGGCCCTCCGCGCCACCGCCACCGTCGCCCACTCGGCCCGCCGCGCGGCCGAGTACGGCGTGCACACCGGGGACGTCACCGTCGACTTCGGGGTCGCGATCCAGCGCGTCCATCGGATCATCGACAAGATGCGCGCCTCGCTGGCCGACTGGGTGGCCGGGACGGAGAACCTGGACCTGATCACGGGTACGGCCACCCTGCAGACCGATCCCGCCGGGACCCGACACCGGGTCGAGGTCAACGGACGGACGCTGACGGCGCCGGAGGTGTACCTGAACGTCGGCGGCCGGGCCGCCGAGCCGTCGATCCCCGGTTTGGCCGAGGTCGACCACCTGACCGAGGTCGAGCTGCTGCAACTCACCGCCCTGCCCGAGCACCTGATCATCGTGGGCGGCGGCTACATCGGGTTGGAGTTCGGCCAGATGTTCCGCCGGTTCGGGGCCGAGGTGACGATGCTGGTCGGCTCCGGGGTGGCCGGTCGTGAGGATGCAGACGTGTCCGAGCTGATCGCGGACCTGCTCTCCGGGGAGGGTGTGGACCTGCGTTACACCCGACCGGCGCGGGTGTCGCCCGGTGCCGGCGGCGGCGTGACGGTGGAGTTGGCCGACGGCGGCACGATCACGGGCAGCCACCTGCTCGTCGCCACCGGGCGCCGCTCCAACTCCGACCTGCTGGGCGAGCACGGGATCGAGACCGACGAGCGCGGCTTCTTCACCATCGACCACCGGTTCCAGACCTCGGTGCCGGGGGTCTGGGCCCTCGGCGACGTCAACGGGCACGGGGCGTTCACCCACACCGCCTACCAGGACAGCCAGATCATGCTCGATCCCGATCGCAACCTGGACGGGCGGATCACGGCGTACGCGATGTTCACCGATCCCCCGCTCGGCCGGGTCGGGATGACCGTAGCCGAGGCGAAGAGTTCCGGCCGGAACGTCCTCAAGGCCGAGGTACCCATGTCGAGTGTCAGCCGGGCCATCCTCGAGGGCGAGACCGACGGGCTGATGCGGATCCTGGTGGACGCCGACTCGCAGGAGTTCCTCGGCGCGACGATCGTGGGGCTGCACGCCGATGACCTGGTCCAGATGATCGGGCTGGCGATGCAGGCGGGCGTGAAGTACCCAGCCGTGCAGCGGGCGCTCCCGATTCACCCGACGATGGCGGAGTTCATCCCCTCCGTCCTCGGGTCCCTGCAACCGCTGGCCTGAGCCGCGAGCGTCCTCCAGATGCACCAGCTTCTTGGATCGGCACCACGTGCACGTGGTGCCGATCCAAGAAGGTGGTGCATCTGTGGGGGGAGAAGGGTCTACGCCTTGGGGTGGCGGCGGTAGAGCGAGACGTACGGGCTGTCGGTGACCCAGAACCGCCAGGGCCGGTCGGCGGCGCTCTGTACGCCCACCCGCGGGCCGGCAGAGATCGACACCGGCGCCTCCCCCGGCTCCAATCGAACCGGGCCTTCGCCGAAGAGGTCGACCCCCTTGTGTTCGGCGGTGATCCCCAGCGCCTGGGTCAGCCGGCCGGGCCCGCGCGCCAGATCCCGATCAGCAGAGCGACCACGTCTCGACCGCGCGCCGTCGAGCCCAACGATCACCTCTCCGGCCCGCAGCAGCACCCCGGAGGCGGTCCCATCCGCCCCGCAGATCACGTTCGCGGCCCAGTGCATCCCGTACGAGAAGTAGACATAGAGGTGTCCCGGCGGCCCGAACATGACCCGGTTCCGTGGCGTCGGCCCCCGATAGGCGTGGGAGGCGGGATCGTCGGCGCCGTCGTACGCCTCCACCTCCGCCAGCCGGACCGCGACCTCACCGACCCGCAGCACGGCGCCCAGCAGCAGCGGAGCGACCTCGGCCACCGACCCGGCCAGCACGCCCCGGTCGATCCGGGGAGTCACCCCGCCAGCACGGGCACGGCCAGCGCGTCCAGCACGTCCACCAGACCGGCGGAGCCGTCGACCCGGACCCGGTCACCGGTCTTGATCCGCATGGTCGCGTTGCCGCAGCCGACCACGGCGGGAATGCCGAGCTCCCGGGCCACGATCGCCGCGTGCGACAGCGGCGCGCCGACGTCGGTGACGACGGCGGCGGCCCGCGGGAAGATCGGGGTCCAGCCGACGTTGGTGACCGACGTGACCAGTACCTCGCCGGGCTGGAGCAGGTGGCCGTGATCGGCGCTGGTCAGCACCCGGGCGATGCCCTCGACCACGCCGGCCGAGCCGGGGAAGCCGGTCACCGATTCCTTCGCCTTGGCTTCCGAGGCACCGGATCCGTCCGCGTGCGCACCCGAGACGAAGATGTCGGTCCGCCGATCCGGGTCGGCGGCCCACGCGAACGGGTCGAACCGGCCCGAGATCAGCGCGGGATACGGCGGTAAGGCGCTGTAGCGCTCGTAGGCCTCCCGCCGCCGGTCGATGGCGAACCGGTCGGGCTCGTCGCCGTCCAGCACGTCGACGATCTCGTCGGCGTCGAGGAAGAAGATGTCCTCGCCCAACCCGGTCAGTTCGCCGGCCCGCAGCACGTAACTCCGCAGCACCCAGAAGTAGCGGATCACCTCGGTCCGGGCGTGCTCGCGATCCCGCGCGATCTGACCCCAGCGGTCGAGTTGCCAGCCCAGGATCTTGGCCTGCACCGGATGGTCGTACTGCAGGGTTCGCCAGGCGACGTCGCGGGTCTCCTCCTGCTTGCGCAACATCGCGCGGTAGCCGGGTCCCTCGCTCGGCCGGGCCGCCAGTTGCCGGTCGATCCAGTCCGGGTCCTCGGCCGGTCGTGGGGTGGAGATCTCGAACTCGTGCGGGCTCCGGTGCCCGTACAGCAGGTTGAAGGTGGCCCGGTCGATCTCGCCGCCCGCCAACTGCTCCAGGCCCTCGAGCAACCCGAGACTCGCCAGTTGGCCGTCCTGCGAGCCGAGCCCGGAGGTGATCGCGTTGGCCCGCTCGTCGCCCACCAGGCTCTGCAGCCGCTGCCGGGTGGTGACGAACGACGCGCCGCTGCTCCGGGTCGCCGCCGACAGCATCATGCTGACCCGGTGGAACTCCGGTTCGATCCGCATCCGCCACAACCGGGCCAGCTCGGTGCCCTTCGTGATGGTGGTGATCTGAGCGCGGCGTTCGACGCAGCGCTGGGGGTGCGAGGCGAGGTACTCGTCGAGCGCGCGCGCATCCCGCTTCGCCTCCGCCAGTACGTGGGCGGCGACCGGGACCACCGCGGCCGCGGCCTTCAACCAGGACACCTTGACGGGCGGGATGGCCACGTCGTCGGGGAGCCGGCCGAACACCTCCTCGGTGAGGGTGCGGAAGGCCCGCTCGTTGACCCCCACGACGCCGCTGAGGGCCGCCATCACGCTGACGTTGAGATAGATCCGGCCGCCGATCCGGCCGTACCCGACGTACGGCGGGATGGACGCCGTCGCCATCGCGTCGGACAGGAACACCTGCACCATCGACCAGGCGGCCGGCGTCATCACGTCCGGGATGGCCTCGCCGACGTTGGTGTTGGTCCACAAGAAGTTGCCGGACCGGGAGTCGTTCCACGGGTCCCGGTCGTTGGCCTCGCCGGTGGTGATCGGCCGCGCCTGCAGCAGGAAGATCTGGCCGTCGGCCCGGCACCACTCGACGTCCATCTCGGTGCCGTACAGCTCCGCGATCTCGATCCCGTAGCTCGCCAGCTGGGACGCGTCACGGTCCGGCAGCGAGGCCATCCGCTGCAACCGGTCCGGTACGGGTTCGGACCGGGTGCCCTGGCCTCCGCGTACGGTCATCGTCTGCTTGGTGGAGATGTCGCGGCGGACGACCCGTAGACTGCGCCGACCCACGAGGAACCGGTCGGGATCGACCTCGCCACCGACCAGTGATTCGCCGAGTCCCCAGGCCGACTCGATCAGGATCCGGCGGTCGGCGCCGGTGACCGGATCGGCGGTGAACATCACTCCGGAGGACTCGGCGTTGATCAACCGCTGCACCACCACGGCGAGCGCGAGGCCGTCGAGCCCGATCCCTTGCCGGGCCCGGTATGTGATGGCGCGCTCGTTGAACAGTGAGGCCCAGCAGGACCGGATCGCGTCGAGCAGCGCGTCGGTGTGCCCGATGTTGAGGTAGCTGTCTTGCTGACCGGCGAACGACAGCCCCGGCAGATCCTCGGCGGTCGCCGAGGACCGGACGGCGACCCGTCCCTGACCCAACGCCCGGTACGCATCCCGGACCGGGCTGGCGATGTCGCCGGGCACCGGATGGTCGGCGAACCAGCGCCGGATGTCGCCGCTGGCCGCAGCCACCTCGCCCGGGTCGTCGATCGAGATCATCCAGAGCCGCCGCTCGATCGCCTCTTGCAGGCCCGCCCCGGAGACGAACCGGCGGTACGCGCCGGTGTCGACGACGAAGCCCTCCGGCACCGGCAGCCCCGCCCGCACCAGCCGGCCGAGGGAGGCGGCCTTGCCTCCGAGGTCGGCCATCCCCAGGCCCGGGGCGTCCAGCGCCCGTACGTAGGTTGCGGTGCCGGCCGGGGCGAGAGTGGCCATGATCGTGGCTCCAGTGTTTGTAGGCAGGGTCGTGGGCCGGGGTCACGCGTTGACCGCGACCCAGCCTTTCGCGTCGACGGAACGGAGCATGGCGTCGCAGATGGCCGCGGCGCGGGCACCGTCGGCGAACGTGGGCAGACCTGGCGGCGGTTCTCCACCGCCGGCGTGTGCATCCACCGCGGCGTAGGAGTCGGCGACGTAGCTCTCGAAGCATTGCGCGTACCCCTGCGGGTGGCCGGCCGGGAGGGTCGCCAGCCGGCGCTGCTCGCTCGATCCCTGATTGGGGTCGCGGACGAGCAGCTGGGTGGAGGCTTCGGTGCCGATCCACAACTGCTCGGGCAGTTCCTGGTCGAACACGCCACTTTGGTGCATGCCGTCGATCTCGACCCAGAGCCGGTTTTTGCGGCCCGCACTGAGTTGGCTGATCACCGCGGACCCGACCACGCCGTTCTCGGTCCGGAACATGATCAGCGCCGTGTCCTCGGTGGTGACGTCGACCAGAGGTGCGTCGTCGTCGGCGTCGCTGGTGGGCGCGGCGCTGAAGCTGGCCGAGGTCGCGGCCGGTCGCTGCGGAATGGAGATCGCCGTGGTCGACACGAGTTCGGCGATCCGGTCGCCGGTGACCCACTCGGCGAGGTCGCACCAGTGCGAACCGATGTCGCCGAAGGCCCGGGACGGTCCGCCGAGCACCGGGTCGACCCGCCACGAGGTCGAGCGGGGATCCAGCAGCCAGTCCTGCAGGTAGCTGCCGTGGATCAGGTTCAGCGCCCCGAACTCCTCGCTCTGCACCCGCGCCCGGAGCTCGCGCACCATGGGGTGAAAGCGGTACGCGAACGGGATCGTGTTCACCACCTCGGTTTTGGCCGCGACGTCGGCGGCCAGTTGCGCCTCGTCCAGTCCGAGTCCGAGCGGCTTTTCGCACAACACGTGCTTGCCGGCCTCCATCAGCGCGATCGCGTACGGCACGTGGGAGGAGTTCGGCGTACAGATGTGGACCACGTCGACGTCGCTGGCGGCGACTTCCTCGATCCCGGTGAACGCGTGCTCGGCGCCCCACGCCTCGGCGACCTCCCGGGACCGCTCGGGGCTGGAGGCCAGCACCCCAGCCACGTCCGCCCCGGCCAGCAACGCGGCCCGCCGGTGGACCTCGCCGATCATGCCCGCACCCAAGATGGCGACGCGTCGTCTTGGCAACACCGTCATAGAACTCACCCTAGGACCGTGGTCCAGGGGGCGGACAGCCGCACCGGCCCGCGCGTCCGGGTCTTCGGCGGCTCTCAGAGACCGGCGGTCAACCCGACCAGGAACACCGCGACCAGCACGACCCCGACGGCCGCCAAGCCCAGCAACACCGCCAGCACGACCTTGAGCATCCTCAGCCCCGCCGTTGCGTCGGTGTGAACCTCCCAACCGGTGGTCAGATTCGTCACGCTGGCCAGCTTGAGGGCCCCGCCGTGCTTGAGCGAGCCGACCGGCGGCGCGGTCTTCGGCACCTGGACCAGGTCGCCTTCCGACACCGTCCCGGTCACCGCGGAGCCGCGCATCTCCACCGCCACCGGCGCCAGCAGCTCGCCGTCGGGCCCGACCCGCCGCAGCCGGAAGCTGAGCACCCGCTGCAGGGCCGGCGTCTTGCGCGAGGTCGAGCTGCGCGGCTCGGGGTCGGTACGGAGTTGAACGTCGTACGCCATCCCGATCCGCGGATTGCTGTTGCGCGCCAGGTCGTGGTTGCGGGCCAGGTGAGCGTGCCAGGCCTGCGGATCGGGCGGGCCGCCGGCTACCGTGCCATCCTCCACGCGTACGGCTTCCTTCCTCGCTGCACTGTTTCTCTTCACGCTGCCCGGCCACAGCCGGAGTGGGCAGAATAACCGTCATGTCGGCGTCCCGGATCCTCATCGTGGAGGATTCCGACGCGATTCGGATACCGGTGCAGACCGCCCTGACCGCGCACGGCTTCGAGACCTGCGGCCTCTCCGACGGCCACGACCTGGAGGCCACGATCGGCTCCTTCCGGCCCGATCTGGTGCTGCTCGACGTGATGCTGCCCGGGCGAGACGGTTTCACCCTGCTGCCGGTGGTGCGGCGTTCGAGTACCGCCGGGGTGATCATGCTGACCGCGCGGGATTCGACGGGTGACCGGGTCCAAGGGCTGACTGGCGGTGCGGACGACTATGTCGTGAAACCCTTCGCGATCGCCGAACTGCTGGCTCGGGTGCACGCGGTGCTCCGCCGGACCCGGCCCGGCGGCAGCGTGGTGCGGGTCGCCGATCTGGAGCTCACCGCCGACGCCGTCGCTGTCACCCGGGCCGGGCACCGGGTCGAGTTGACCGACACCGAGCGCCGGGTGCTCGCGTACCTGGCCGCGCACCGCGACCAGATCGTCAGCAAGACCCAGATCCTCACCGCCGTCTGGGGCTACGAGGGTTTCGACGACAACGTGGTGGAGGTGTACGTTTCCGCCCTGCGCCGCAAGCTGGAGACCGGCGGCGGCCCCCGCCTGCTGCACACCGTCCGCGGCCAGGGCTACCGGCTGTCCGAGTCCCCATGACGCCAGTCCCCATGACGCCAGCCGCCACCGGACCAGTGCTGAACACCGTCTCGGTACGGACCCGGGTGACGGTGGCGGTCATCGCCGTCGTGACGGTGACGTTGGTGCTGGTGACGATCGTGGTCAGTGCGCTGTTCGCGGCCCAGACGGAGCGCAATCTCGACACCCTGCTCGACGGCCGGGTGCAGTTGGCGCGCCAGTTGGCCCGCAACGGTACGGGTCCGCAGCAGATCGTCAACCGGGTCACCACGGCCGGCGTCCAGGCCCAGTTGGTGCTGCGCAACGGGACGGTGTTCGGTACCGCGCCGGCCGGGCCCGACGTCCGCCAGGTCGCCGTCACCCTCAACGGCGTCGGCCGGGTCAGCGGGGCCGAGCTGACGCTCGCCGTCGACGCCTCGCTGGTCCGGGAGGGGCAACGGCAGTTGCGCCGGGTCCTGATCGGAACGTCCGTGGCGGCGGTGCTGCTGAGCGCGCTGCTGGTCTTCTTCACCGTACGACTCGCGTTGCGCCCGCTCGACACCGTGGCCGCGTTGGCCCGCAGCATCACCGAGGGGCGCCGCGGGTCCCGGCTCCGCCCGACCCGCACCGACACCGAGATCGGGCAGACCGCCGCCGCCCTGGACGAGATGCTCGACGAACTCGAGGGCGCGGAGTCGCGGGCCCGGCTTGCCGAGGAACGCACCCGCACCTTCCTGGCCGACGCCGCCCACGAGCTGCGGACCCCGCTGACCGGGATCCAGGCCGCAGCCGAGACGCTGCTGCACAGCGCCGACCGGCTCGACGCCGAGCAACGCCAGCAACTCGAGGTGCTGCTGGTCCGCGAGGCCCGCCGGGCCGGGACGTTGGTGTCGGACCTGCTGGCCGCGGCCCGCCTCGACGCCGGTGGCCCCGTCCCGTTCCGGCCCGTCGCGCTGGCTGCCCTGGCCGCGGCCGAGGTGGAGCGGGCTCGACTGCTCGTACCCGAGGCCGCCGTCCGGCAGCACGGCAGCGACCCGGTGGCCTCCGGCGATCCGGACCAGCTCGCCGGCGTCGTACGCAATCTGATGGACAACGCCGTCCGGGCGGCGGGTCCGCACGGCACCGTCGACGTGGAGACGGGCACCGACCAGGGCTGGGCGTACCTGGACGTGATCGACTCCGGCCCCGGCGTGCCGTCCGCCGACCGGGAGCGGATCTTCGACCGGATGGTCCGGTTGGACAGCGGCCGATCCGCCGACATCGGCGGTTCAGGCCTGGGCCTGGCCATCGCCCGCGGCTACGCCCGTGCGCACGGCGGCGATCTCGCCTGCCTGGACCGCGACGACGGCCTCCCCGGGGCGCGGTTCCGGCTCAGTCTGCCGCTTCACCCTCGGCCGTGACCCTCAGCCGTCGACCGTGCAGTAGACGCCCACCCGCACCACGGAAGAGGGGCAACGAATGCACACTCGATCGAAAGGGCCGGCGACCGATCCGACCTCACGCGATGAGCTTGTCCACCTGTTGGCGGTAGCCGCCGAGGATCTGCGCCGGATCGGCCCCGAGAACGCGGTCGAGCAGGGTCGCGTAGACCGAGCGGAAGTCGGTGGTGGCCCTCAGGTCGCCGTCGACGAGGTCGAACAGATCGGGCTCGGCGCCGTAGAAGCCACCGCCGACGCCGCGGCCCAGGACGAACATCGGGCCGGCCGTGCCGTGGTCGGTGCCGTCGCTGCCGTTGGCGGCCACCCGGCGACCGAACTCGGAGTAGACGGCGGTCACGACCTGGCGGCCGCGGTCGCTGCGCTGCAGTCGCTCGGTGAACCTCGTGAGGGCAGAATCCAACTCGGCCAGCAGCCGTTCCTGAGTGCCCCGTTCGTCGGAGTGCGTGTCGAAGCCGCCGAGGGATACCGAGTAGACCCGGGTCGGAACGCCCATCTCGACCAGTGACGCCACCGTGTCGAGTTGCCGGGCCAGGTTGCTCTGGCCTCCCGCCGAGGCCCCCTGACTCTGCTGCTCATCAGGATCGGGGTCGTCCTCATCCGGCGCGCCGGCCCGGGCCGTCTCCAGGGTCGCGGTCGTCGACTGCAGGTCCGCGATCGCCTTGCTGGCCCGCGCCTGCCACACCCCGTCCGCGGGATCGGTCCGCCCGAGCAGATAGACGGCCCGGCCGAGAGCGTCGTCGACGGCCCGGGACTTACGACCCGCCAGCGACGCGGCGGCCAACTTCTCCCCGGCCAGCATCGGGGGCAGCAGCGAGTCCAGCGAGACCGCCAGCAGGGGGTCGGTCGTGGTCGCGTCGAGCCAGCGGCCCAGCCAGCCGCTCGGACTGCTGGTCTCCGGACTCGCGGTCTGCCAGATCGCCATCGAGCGAAAATGGCTGCGGTCCGGCTTCGGGTAGCCGACGCCGCGGACGATGGCCAGTTGCTGCTGCCGCCAGAGTCCGTGCAGACCCTTCATTCCCGGATTGAGCCCGAGTCCCTCCCCCAGGTCGAGCACGTGCTCCGGTGCGTACGCCAACTCCGAACGGTACGACTGGTACGCCGGATCCCCGGCCGGGATGACGGTGTTGAGGCCGTCGTTGCCGCCGTACAAGGTGACCATGACCAGCACGCCGGCGGCCGGATCGAGCGGGGTCTTCCGGGCCGCGGCGACCAGGTCCAGCCAGTTGATCTGGGTCGCGCCGACCGCGAGCGCCCCGGCCGCGGCCACCCCCGAGAAGGCCAGGAACCGGCGCCGGGTGAGCGGGCTGACCGACCTCGACAGCCTCGGCTCGGGCGCTGTCGGTGGCTGCGTCGGCCCCTGGGTCGGGATCGGCGTCGGGATCGGCGTTGGGATCTGCGGGTCCTGCTCGAAGTTGTGCTGCACGGGTGACCTCCTCAGGCCGAGACGACGTACTCGGGGGCACAGGCCGCCACCGCGAACGCGGCGGGCAGGTTGTCGGCCACCTGGTCGATGGCGGCCCGGGTTCGGGCGGTGAGCCGGTCCACCCCCAACATTCGCTGCACCTGATCGGCCCGCGACCGACTCGGGACCTTCAACTGGTCACCGAAGTCGGCGGCGGACCCCACGGCCCGCGCCGCCTCGACCCGGGCCCGGGCGGCGGCAGTGGTCAGCCACGACCCGCCGGCCGGCCAGCCGCCGACGCTCGGCGGCCGGAACGGGACCTGCCCCATCCCCTGCAGACAGGCCAGCAGCCGTTTCTGGACCCGCTCGGGGGCGGCGGACGGCCGCAGCCCGACGGCGCGCAACAGCCCGACGAGCCACTCGACCGGCTGCTTGACCAGACTGGTCGAAGCATCCCGGAAGGCCTCCTCCGCAGCGATCGCGGCCAGCACCGCGGTGGTTCCGTCGGCGTACGCGTCCGTCAGCCTCTCCAGCGTCGCGGCCGGAGGCGGCTGGTCCGACACCAGCCGGAACCACAGCCGGGCGGCGATCCAACGCGCGCACTGCGGCTGCGCGACGGCCACCCGGACGAAACCGGCCGCATCGAAGTTGCCGGTCTGCCCGAGCAGCGTCTTCGCCTGCTCGTCGTGCAGGGCCGGTCGCAGCAGCACCTGCCCGGTCCGGCGGTTGATCTTCCAGCCGGTCAGCGCCCGGGCCCCCTGCTGGACGTCGCTCTCGGTGTAGTGCCCGTGGCCGAGCGCGAACAACTCCAAGAACTCCCGCGAGAGGTTCTCGTTCGGCGCCGTGACCGTGTTGTCGTTGCCGTCCAGCCAGATCAACAGCGCCGGGTCGATGATCAGGGCCTGCGCGAGGTCGGGAAAGCCCCCACGGCCGAGCCGGCGGAAGGTCTCGTTCTGGGCCAGCATCAGCGCGGGCTGCCGGACCTTCTGCGCGCTGGTGGCGAAATGACCGTGCCAGAACCAGGTCAGCCGTTCTGTGGTCGGCTGTTCGGCGGCCACCATCCGGTCCAGCCACCAGATGATCGATTGCAGCTGCTGCTGGCGAACCGACTGCCGGTACGCCTTTTTGTCGCCGTCGTTCGCCGCGTTCTTGGTTGGCCGCTCGACCCGCTCGAGCACCGGCGGCGGCGTCGCGGCGACCCCACGGTCCGGGCCGACCGGATCCAGCAGCCGCTGCACCGTGGCGTCGTATCCCGCCTCCTGCGCGGCGCGCAACGCTTCGCCGCCGAGTGGGAATCCCAGCCGGTCGGCCAACCGCCGCACCGCCGCGGCCTCCTCCAACTGCACCATGGCTTCACCATCGTCGACCGCCTACGCGCCACCAACCGATCCGGCGATCCCCTCAGCAGATCTACAGCTAGCTCGAAATCGACCTGGCGATCGGGCCGGCGCAGGCGAGGTCAGGCGCCGCGGTAGGTGTCGATCCGCGATCGGGCCCGGAAGGTGATCACCAGGATGCCGATGCCGGCGATGGTGAGCGGCAGCCAGCCGGGTCCGAGGTGGGCGTCGACGCCCAGGGACTGCAACCAGAGGACACCGGCCCACATCGCGATCGTGCCCGCGATCAGGATCCAACCGGACAGGTGCAACGGCCACCACAAGAACTTGTTGATCTCGTCCATGAACAGTCCCCAGCAGGTGAGGATGGCCACGATCATGCCGACCTGATGCGCGCTGGAGCCGAAGGCCATCAGATCGATCCCGCGTAGCACGTCGTCGGGATTTCCGCCCTCGGCGGCGGGCACGTACACCAGATTGAGCAGCCGGATGATCTGCGCCGCCGGGAACAGGCTGGCCGTTGGCCGGACCGGCTCGGAGGTGTAGTTCTCGTAACCCAGGGTGAGGTACGGCAGCAGCGCACCGATCACCGGGATGACGACGATGGCGGCGACCTCGATGATCCGAGGCCGGTTGAACGTGAAGACCCCGCGGTGATAACTCCATCCGGAGTCCGCTCCTGCAGTCACCGACACCCACCTTCCCGATCGTTCCCCACGTGCTCAGCGGTAGGGTCGCACAGTTTCCGAGCGGATCGGTGCTGAGGGCAGGCGTGCCGTGCAGCACGTCAGGAACCGGGAACCGCTTTCAGGCGGCCGGCCCGCTGACCTCCGCCATCCGCCGCAGCGCCTCCGCGAGGGTCCCTGGCGCCGCCGCGAAATTGAGTCGAACGAAGCCCTCACCCCCGGCCACGAAGGTCTCGCCACCACTGAGGGCGACCCGACCGCGTTCGAGGTACGCCGTGGCCGGATCGGGTTGAAGGTCCAGCGCGCGGCAGTCGAGCCAGGCGAAGTACGTGGCCTCCGGCGGCCGGAGGACCACCTCCGGCAGCCAGCGAGCCACCAGCTCCACGATCTGGGCCCGGTTCCGCTCCAACCCGGCGAGGTGGGCGTCGAGCCAGCCGCCGCCGGCCGCGAAGGCGGCGGCGTGCGCCACCATCCCGATCGCACTCGCGCCGTAGCGGACGAGGTCGGGCAGCCGGGCGAGGTCCGCCCCGGCCGCCGACCCGGGGATGAGCAGCCCTGCTTTCAGCCCGGCGATGTTCCAGGCCTTGGCGGCCGAGATCACCGCGAGCCCGGACTCGGCGCCCGGCACGCTGAGGTAGGGGACGAAGCGGTTCCCGGGGTAGCAGAGCGGGGCGTGTACCTCGTCCACCACCACCCGGACGCCGAATCGATCGGCCAGTTCGGCCACCCGGGTCAACTCGGCTGCGGTGTGAACGACGCCGGTGGGGTTGTGCGGGCTGCACAGCAGCAGAGCGGCCCGGCCGCCTCGGTACGTGCTGCGGTCGAACGCCTCCTCCAGGGTGGCGAAGTCCAGTCGACCGGTCGTTCCGAGCGGTGCCGGCACCACCGCCCGGTCGAGGTGCTCGATCACCTGGGCGAACGGCGGCCAGATGGGCGTCGTGATGATCACCGGGTCCCCGGGTCCGGTCAGCAGGGCGAGGGCTTGGCTGAGGCCGCTCAGCACGTCCGCGACCTCGACCACCGGCTCGGGATCCACCGACCACCCCCACCGGTCCTGGGCGAAGCCCACGAAGGCGTCGCGAAGCGCGGTGCCGTACGGGTAGCCGGTCTCGCCGTTGCGGATCGCCCGCTCGACCGCCTCGACGATCACCGGGGCCGGGTCGGCATCCATCTCGGCCACCCAGAGCGGCAGCACATCGGGACCGTAGGTACGCCACTTCAACGAGGTGCGGCGCCGCATCACGGCTTCGCCGCAGCCGGCGAACGGGTTGGTCTCGGACCTGCCCGGATCGCTCACGCCCGTCACGCTACGCCAGCGCCACCCGGCGGTAACGGCCTCCGAACAGCCGAAGGACGACGACCAGCAGTGGCTTCGGCGCCAGTCGCTCGACGTAGGCCTGGGCACTGGGGTCGGCGTCGTCGAGCAGCCAGCTCAGGTAGGCACCGGCCGCCGGCAGACTCTGAGTCTTCCGAACCGCGACCTCGGCCTTCTTCATCGGCGGCATGCCGGCGACCCGGGCGGCGATGGGTTCCAGCTCGCGCTCCTCGTGGGCGAAGTGGGTCTCGATGGTCCCGCGGAGCTTGGCGACGGCGAGCTTCGCATCCGCGACGTGCTCGGCGTTGGGATCGGCCGCCAGCGCCGACATCGCGGCCCGGGTGTACCCCATCGCCTCAGCCATCCGGTGGTGTTCGCCGTCGAGGTCGCTGACCAGGTCCTCGCGGACGCCGAGTTCGCGCAGCGCCGGCCAGAAGATCTCTTCCTCGCTGCGGTGGTGATGGGTGAGCTGACCGTCGAGGAACTGCCAGGCCTGCTCGACCCGAGCCGCCTCCCCCCGAGAGCTCGGCGAGAGCCCGTGGAGGGCCCGTTCGAGGCGATCGAGATCGCGGCGCACGGCAGCGTGCACCACGGTGTTCATCGTCAGGTGTTCGACCACCTGCGGATCCTAAATCTCCCGGCCGGGGTCGGGGGCGGATTTCGGCCGGATTCGATGCTCCGATTCGCCTCCGTCGCGGCCGGCGACCCTATCCGGCTCCGGCGGGGGCGCAATGTCAGGATGAAGGGTGAACTCGGCCCGACCCCGTTGTGCGGTCATCTTCAACCCCGTGAAGGTCAGTGCCACGTTTCGAGCGGCGGCCGAGCAGGCGCTGGACGATCACGGGCCGTACGAGGTCAGCTGGCTCGAGACCGAGGCGGACGACAAGGGTCGCTCGCGGGTCCGGCAGGCCGTTCAGGAGCAGGCTGACCTCGTCTTGGTGGCGGGCGGCGACGGCACCGTACGGGTCGTGGCCGACGGTCTGGCCAACGCCGGCATCCCGCTCGGCATCATCCCCGAAGGCACCGCGAACCTGCTCGCTCTCAACCTCGGCATCCCCAACGGGGAAGGCGAAGCCCTCGAGGTTGCGCTGACCGGACGGGACCGCACCATCGACCTCGTGAAACTGACGATCGACGGTGAGCGGGTCGAGCATTTCGCGGTGATGGCCGGGGCCGGCTTCGATGCGATGATCATGGACGAGACCGACCCGGAGCTGAAATCCAAGATCGGTACGGCGGCCTACTTCCTCGCCATCGGCAAGGCGATGGGCCGGCTGCCGATCAGGGCCCGGGTGAAGCTCGGTGCGAGCCACCACACCCGCCGTCGGCACGCGATGCTGATCATGATCGGGAATGTCGGCCGGATCAGCGGCATCACCTTGATCCCGCAGGCCGAGCCCGACGACGGCCGCTTCGACCTGATGATCGTCTCGCCCCGGCGGTGGTGGGACTGGCTCAAAGTCGCCGGGCGGCTGATCACCCGCCGGCCGCAGAAGGACGACCCGGTGGAGATCCACACGGACACCAGCGCATTCATCCGGATCAAGGAGCCGGAGAACTTCCAACTCGACGGCGACGTCGAAGGTACGTTCACCACGATGGAGGCCGAGGTCGTGCCGAGCTGCCTGGCGGTCCGGGTGCCGGCGTCCTCTCCCTAGCCCTAGCCGACGATCACCGACAGCAGGACGGCCACGACGACAGTGTTCAGGACAAAGGCAATGACGCTGTGCACGCTCACGGTCCGCCGCATGGCGGTGGTCAAGATCGCGGTGTCGGTGGTACCGAAGGTGGCCGAGCAGCCGATGGCCAGATAGGCGTAGTCGGCGAAAACGGGTTCGTCGGTGCCGGAGAACTCCAGCCCACCGACCTCGACATCGCGGCGGGCATAGTGCAGGGCGAAGCTGAAGGTGATCGTCGTCCAGCAGGTCACGATCGTGACGGCGATCAGCCCGATCACGAGTCGAGTGCTGCTTTCCCGCTCCTGGGCGGCGACGACTATGGTGCTGAACGCGACGACGGTGATCACGATGGCCCAGGTGGGTCCACTCCCGCCCGCCAGCAGGTAACGCAGGAGGGCCGACTTCGGTAGCGGCGAGCCCTTGATCCGGCGGATCAGTTCGGCCCGGTCGCACCGGGAGAACGCCCGGAGCCCGAGCAACAGGTAGGCCACGGTGAAAGAGTTCCAGCCGATCAGCTGGGCTCCGAAGTCGAGTTCGATCGCCGATTGGCGCGCGGTCCGCGGCCCCAGCACCCCGGCGTCTCGAAACAGCTCGATGACGATCTCCGTGGCGATGGCGAGCAGCCCGCTCAACCCCAGGGCGGCCCAGAACCGGAACACGTCGGAGCACGACCGCGGAATCCGCTTGAGCGGAGGCTCGACCAGCTCATCCTGTCTCGCATTCCGTGGCGGTGCCGGCACGGCAGCACCCTAACGCGCCGCGGCTCGTGGACGGTCCGCTACGTGGGGGAGCTCGAGTCCAGGAGGGGCGCGACCCGGTTGATCAAGTCCTCGAGCGCCTCTTCGAACTCGTCGTCGTACGCGGCCTCGCTCAGCATGGGGGCGAACTCGGTCACCAACGGATAGGCGGCGAGGTCGTTCGTCTCGATGAACTCGATGTCTTCGGCGACCGGCATCTCGGCCTCGGTCGTGAGCGAGGTCGACGACTCCAGCAGCAGCTGCCCGAGCAACAACGTCGCGAACGAGCGGTACAGCTTCACCGTCTGGATCGAGCTGAACCCATATTCCTTCAACTGCTCCAGGAAGCTCTCGACCCAGCGCAGGCTCCGCAGCGGCGGTCGCAACCACGGTGCGGCCGGCGGTCGGGTGGCGACGAGCGGAAAGACCCGCGGGTGGGTCAGGGCCAACCGGCGGACGGCGTGGGCGGTCTGCTGGAGGTACTCCTGCCAGTTGGTCGCCGGCAGTCGCTCCATGGTGTCCCGGTAGAGCTCGTCCATCACCACCTCGACCACGCCGTCGAGCAACTGCTCCCGCCCCGGGACGTACCGGTAAAGGGCCATGGCCTCCACCCCGAGCCGGGCGCCGAGGCGGCGCATGGTCAGCATCGGCAGCCCGTGCTCGTCGATGTACGCGACCGCTTCGTTCAGGATCCGCCGCTGGTCGAGCGGCTGTCGCGCCGGACGAGCCAACCGCACGGCGGCGTCAGGACCCGAGACTTCAGCCATCTGTTCACCCGGCCCTCGGAGAATGGCGTATTTACAATGTAAATCGGCCCGTCTAGGCTGTGCCCCAGCACCGGCCTACGTCGGAGTCGCCGTCGCGATCATAGTGGAATGCGCTCGGCGAGGGCCAGGCAAGTTTCGATGACGTCGGACCCCAGCGCCGGCTGCGTCGAGTTGGAGCGTGGCCCATCTGTCCCCGCCGGGCGGGTGGGCCGCCAGCTCCGCGGCCGGCAGCATGCGCCACCGGCACGGCGTCCGCCCAGGACCAACAGCCACTCCGATCACGGTGTCCGGTCCAAATGCGCGAACCCGGCCGCTGGGCCAAATAGGGTGACGCCCAACGTTCGGCCCACACGAGGTACCGGGAGGCACACGATGGCCAGCAAGACCGTGATCACGTTCGGCACGTTCGACGTACTCCATGTCGGACACATCCGGGTGTTGAACCGCGCGGCCGAGCTCGGCGATCGGCTCGTTGTCGGGGTGTCCTCCGACGCCCTGAACTTCTCCAAGAAGGGTCGCAACCCGGTCTTCAGCCAGGACGAGCGGCTCGAGCTCGTGTCCAACGTCAAGAGCGTGGACAAGGTTTTCGTGGAGGAGAGCCTGGATCTGAAGCGGGACTACATCTGCGAGCACCGGGCCGATGTCTTGGTGATGGGTGACGACTGGGCGGGCAAGTTCGACTTCGTCAACGACCTCTGCGACGTCGTCTACCTGCCGCGCACACCGTCGGTCTCCACCACGGCGATCATCGAGCACATCACCACCACCCGTACCCGCGGCTGAGGACCATCCGCTCAGCGGACCGGACACCAGGGCGTGGTGCGCTAAATTGGATCGGCACGAATTCAGGTCAGCTTCCCTCCGGTACGCGTCATCGCCCAATCGGAGGCGAGCCGAGCACGGCATGGGAGGAGGGCACAACGGTGACGCACGCCACCCAGGCAGGCGAATCGTCCCCCGCCCAGCCACCGGCGCGGCGGATCCGGATCACCGACCTGCAGACGGCCAAGGTTCGCGGCGACCGGTGGGCGATGCTGACCAGCTACGACCAGTACACCGCGGCGCTCTTCGAGCAGGCCGGGGTCTCGGTCCTGTTGGTCGGCGACTCCGCCGCCAACAACGTCTACGGCTACCCCAGCACTCTGCCCGTGACGGTGGAGGAGATGCTGCCGCTGGTCAAGGCGGTCGTCCGCTCCACCAGCCGCGCGCTGGTTGTCGGGGACCTGCCCTTCGGCTCCTACGAGCAGGGGCCGGAGCAGGCGCTGGCTACCGCCGTCCGTTATATGAAGGAGTCGGCCTGCCACGCGGTCAAACTGGAGGGCGGCCGGCGCTCGGCCGACCAGATCCAAGCCATCGTGCAGGCCGGCATCCCGGTGATGGGCCACATCGGGTTCACCCCGCAAAGTGAGCACGGGCTCGGCGGCTACCGCGTGCAGGGTCGCGGTCGGACCGCCGACCAGGTGATCGCCGACGCGCACGCCGTGGCGGAGGCCGGGGCGTTCGCGGTGGTGCTGGAGATGGTGCCGGGCGTGGTGGCCAAGCAGATCACGGCCGAACTGGAGATCCCCACCGTGGGGATCGGCGCCGGGCCCGAGTGCGACGCCCAGGTGCTGGTCTGGCAGGACATGCTCGGGCTACGGACGGGCAAGATGCCCCGCTTCGTCAAGCAGTACGCCCAGCTGGCCGAGGTGATCAGCGCCGCCACCACGGCGTATGTCGCCGACGTGACGGCCGGGACCTACCCGGCCGAGGAACACACCTTCGAACTGCGTCCCGACCTCGACCCGCTCGGTGGAGGCGGCCGGTGAAGGTCGCGACCACCGTCGCGGAGTTCAGGAAGTACCGAGACAAGGCCCGGGACAAGGCCCGCTCGCGCGATTCCGGCGCCCGCGTCGGGCTGGTCCCGACGATGGGTGCCCTGCATCCCGGACACCTGTCGCTGATCGGCCTGGCCAGGCAGCACGCCGATCTGGTCGCCGTGAGCATCTTCGTCAACCCACTGCAATTCGGCCCCAGCGAGGACTACGCCCGCTACCCACGCACCGTCGACACCGACCTGGAGGCCTGCCGGGCGGCCGGCGTGGATCTGGTCTTCGTCCCGTCGGTCGCCGAGATCTACTCGGCGGGCCGACAGGTGTCGGTGAACGCCGGAGCGATGGGCACGGTGTTCGAGGGCGCCGCCCGGCCGGGCCACTTCGACGGGGTGTTGACCGTCGTGTTGAAGCTGTTCCAGATCAGCGGCCCGGACGTCGCGATCTTCGGCCGCAAGGACGCCCAGCAGCTGGCCTGCATCCGGCGGATGGTGACCGACTTCAATCTGCCCATCCGGATCGTCGGCGCGCCCATCGTCCGCGATCTCGACGGCATCGCCATCTCGAGCCGGAACCGGTTCCTGGCCGGCTCCGATCGGCGGACCGCGTTGGCCATGTCCGCCGCCCTGCGGGCTGCGGCGAGGGAGGGCCTGCCCGAGTCCGCCCTGGCCGCCGCCGGCAAGGTGTTGGCCGGGGTGGCCGACTCGGGACTGGACCTGGACTATCTGGCCCTGGTGAACCCCGACACCATGATCGAGGTCGGGCCGGAACATCGCGGTCCGGCGACGATGATCGTCGCCGCCCAGGTCGGGCCCGTTCGGCTCATCGACAACTGCGACCTGACGTTCTCCGACTGAGTGACTCGCCGATGGGATTCGCAGAAGTTGAGGACCGGCTGTACGCGGTCGACCCGGACGAGTTCATGGCGCTACGCACCGAGCAGGTGGCCGCGGCGAAGGCGGCCGGGGACAAGACTTTGGCGAAGGAGATCGGGCAGCTGCGCAAGCCGACCCGGTCGGCATGGCTGGTGAACCTGCTGGCCCGGGCGGCCGGGGATGAGCTGGCCGGGCTCCTCGATCTCGGCGCCGCCCTGCGGGAAGCCCAGCAGAAGCTCGACGCCGCCGAGTTGCGGGCCCTGTCGGGTGAGCGCTCCAAGGCGGTCAACGCCCTCAGCCGGCGAGCCGTCGCGCTGGGGGCGGAGGCGGGTTACACCGCGACCGAGGCGGCCCGGCAGGAGGTCGCGCAGACCCTGCAGGCGGCGTTGGCCGATCCCGAGCAGACCGAACGGGTACGCCGCGGAGTGCTGAACCAGGCTCTCAGCTACGGCGGCTTCGGGACCTTCGGGTTGGCGCCGGCGCCGGCGAAGACTGCGACCCCCAAACCGGCTGCGAAGAAGTCGGCGCGAGGCGAGGCGGACGCGGCGGAGGCCACCCCGTCGGCGGAGGACGCCGAGCGCGAGGCGGCCCGAGAAGCGGCCCGGGTCGCGTGGGAGGAGGCGAAGGGCGTGCTGGCCGACGCCGAGGCCGAAGCGGACCGGGTCACCGCCGAGGCCGACACCCTCGCCGACCAGGTGGAGGATCTGCGCCGGCAACTCGACGAGGCCGAACGGGCCGAGGACGAGGCACGACAAGTCGCCCGTCAAGCGCGGAAACGGGTCGGGGAGTTGACCGCCGCGGAGCGCGACGCGCGGGAACTCGTCGACGACTGAGCGGACGACTGAACGCACCCGGCGACGACGCGGGCCAGGTCCCGCCCCAGACTGGGGCCCATGCGGACGGTCGGGGTCGAGGAGGAGCTGCTCCTCATCGACGCCAACACCGGAGTCCCGACCGCGGTTGCGGGTACGGTGCTCCGCTCGGCCGCGGACGAGGCTGTACCCGACGGTGACCTGGCCGCCGAGCTCCAGCAGCAACAGATCGAACTGGAGACCGCCCCGACCGAGAACCTCGCCGACCTGGCCGAGCACCTGCTCGGCTGGCGGCGCGCGGCCGACGAACGGGCCCGGGACAGCGGCGCCCGGGTCGCGGCCCTGGGCACCTCACCGCTGCCTGTCGAACCGACGCTGACGCCGGACTCCCGGTACCGCGCGATGGCGGAGCTGCTCAAACTGACCGCGGCGGAGCAGCTCACCTGCGGCTGCCACGTCCACGTCGCGGTCACCGATGACGATGAGGGCGTCGCCGTTTTGGACCGGATCCGGATCTGGTTGCCGATCCTGCTGGCCCTGTCGGCGAACTCTCCCTACTGGCAGGGCCGCGACTCGGGCTACGCCAGCTTCCGATCCCAGGCGTGGACCCGCTTCCCCAGCGCCGGGCCGACCGAGGTGTTCGGGTCGGCGGCGGCGTACCACCGGCGGACCGAGGCCCTCGTCGACTCGGGCGTCCTGCTCGACCGCGGCATGATCTACTTCGACGCCCGCCTTTCCTACAAGTACCCGACGGTCGAACTCCGGGTGACCGACGTCTGCCTGTACGCCGCCGACGCCGTCTTGGTGGCGGCGCTGGCCCGCGCGCTGGTGGAGACCGCCGCCCGGGAGGCCGCCGACGGGCGGCCGGCCCCGGACGTGGCGACCGACCTGCTCCGGATGGCCGGCTGGCGGGCGGGTCGGTCCGCGCTCGACGGCGACCTGTTGGACCCATACGACTGCCGGCCCCGACCCGCGGCGGACGTCGTCGCCACCCTGCTCGGGCACGTCCGGCCGGCGCTGCAGGACTCTGGCGACGAAGAATTGGTGCTGGATGGGCTGCGCCGGGTACAGAGAAGAGGAACAGGTGCAACCACGCAACGGAGCTTGGCCGAACAGACTTCTGATCTGTCACAGCTGACCCGGGCCGCGGCCGAACTCACCGTGGCTGGTACCGGGTAGCTCGTCCGCCCCACATCCCCGAGGAGACTCCATGGCCAAGCGAGTGCTGGTTACGGGCGCGACCGGCTTCATCGGCTCGCACCTGGTCCGGGCTCTGGACGAGGCCGGCCACGACGTCCTCGCGATGACCCGGAACCCCGACGGCTACGACGGACCGGGCCGTGCGGTGGGGGCCGACGTCGCCGATCCGGACAGTCTCCGGCGCGCGCTGCACGGGGTCGACGCCGCCTACTACCTCGTGCACTCCCTCGAGGACGACGACTTCGTGCAGAAGGATGCGGACGCGGCGCGGGCGTTCAGTGCCGCCGCCGCGGCGAACGAAGTTGAACGGATCATCTACCTCGGCGGCCTCGGGCGCGACGACGACGAGACCCTCTCCGACCACCTCCGGTCCCGCCGCGAAGTCGAGCACCTGCTCGGCACCGACGGGGTGCCGGTGACCGCGCTGCGGGCCGCGATCGTCATCGGCCACGGCAGCATCTCCTGGGAGATCACCCGGCAGCTCGTGCAGCACCTGCCCGCCATGGTGGCGCCCCGCTGGGTGACCACGAAGACCCAGCCGATCGCACTGCCCGACGTGATCCACTACCTGGCCGGGGTGCTCGAACCCGCCGAGGCGCGCGGTCGGGTGTTCGAGATCGGCGGCCGCGACATCGTGACGTACGCGGAGATGATGCAGCGGGTAGCCCGGATCCAGCATCACCGGCCGCTGCCGATCCTCGTCGTACCGATGCTGACGCCGCGGCTGTCCTCCCGCTGGCTGTCGCTGGTCACCGACGTGGACACCGCCACCGCCCGCAACCTGGTGGACTCGATGAACAACGAGGTGGTCGTCACGGATCACTCGATCCGGGAGGTGGTCCCCGGTCAGACCATGAGCTACGACGAAGCCGTGGTCCTGGCCCTCGCCGATCGGGAGCGCGCGCAGGCGGGCACGGTGAAGTCCGGGTCATGACCACCGAACCGCGGAACGGACCGACTCCCGGGGCTGACCAGCAGCCAGGCACGCGGGCATCGCGACCGCGCCAGTGGACGGGGAAGGCGGTCAAGGCGGTCCGACCGGTCTTCTTCGACAAGGTCGAGCGGGACCACCGGCAAAGCGACCGGCAGTTCCTGCGGCGGCGGATCGTGGTCGCCGTGACGCTGGTGATGGGGGCGACCTTGCTGGGCCTGTCGTTCTCCACCCGGCAGGGCGACCCGCTGTTCTACCCGCTCACCTTCGGACTGGCGGCGGTGTGGACGATCGGCAGCCTGGTGTCCGGGCCATTGCACCTCGGCTCGATCATGTTGCGAGACGAGCTACGCCGGCCGATCATCACGCCGATCCTGGTCGGTGCCCTGCTGGCGGTCGTCTTCATCGCCGGCGCCTTTGTCATCCGCTACATTCCGCCGCTGGCCAGCCTGGCGGAGGATGTCCTCGGATACGCGCGCTTCGGCAACCTCTTCTTGGTGACCGTGATCCTGGTGGTCAACGGCCTGGCCGAGGAGCTGTTCTTTCGTGGGGCGCTGTTCGCGGCCATCGGCATCCGATACCCGGTCTTGATCTCGACGATCCTGTACGCCCTGGCCACCGTCGCCGGCGGCAACCCCGTGCTCGTGTTCGCCGCTGCCGTTCTCGGCGCGGTGACCGGCCTGCAACGCCGCGCCTCCGGGGGCGTCCTCGCCCCGATCCTGACCCACCTCACCTGGTCCCTGACGATGCTGTACGTGTTGCCGCTGATTTTCCCCGGCTGACCCGACCGCGCCTCTGAGAGACTCAATCCGCTCGAGTTCCCCCAGCCGGGTCCACAGCTGCTCGAGTTCCCGCCAGCCGCTCGAGTTCCCGCCAGCCGGGTCCACAGCTGCTCGAGTTCCCGCCAGCCGCTCGACTTCCCGCAACCCGGGTCCACAGCTGCTCGAGTTTCAGGCAGCTGCTCTAGGTGCACCTCGAGCGGATGCCTTGAACCCGAGCGGCTGCGAGAACTGCTTCGGTACGGAGGATCAGGCCGACTTCTTCTTGGCCGGCGCCTTCTTGGTTGCCTTTTTGGCCGCCGCCTTCTTGGCCGGCGTCTTCTTGGCCGTCTTCTTGGCCGGTGCCTTCTTGGCCGTCTTTTTGGCCGTCTTCTTCGCCGATCCACCGCTGCGGCGCGCGCGGTTCTCCTCCACACTCCGGCGCAGAGCCTCCATCAGATCGATGACCTGACCCTCGTCCGGCGAGCCGTCCTCCTCCTCACCAAACGTGGCGGCGGTGTCGAGCGCTTCGCCCTGCTCCAACTTGGCGGCGATGAGCTCCCGCAACTGTTCCTGGTACTCGTCGGAGAACTTGTCCGGAGCGAAGTCGGCCGACAGGTTCTCCACGAGCGACGACGACATCTTCAGCTCCTGGGCCGAGACCCGGACGTCGGCGTCGAGACTGGCGAAGTCGGCCTCCCGTACCTCGTCGTCCCACAGCAGCGACTGCAGCATCAAGACCTTGCCCCGCGCCCGGAGCGCGCCGAGCCGGGTCTTCTGGCGCAACGAGAACTGGACGATTGCCGTCCGCTCGGTCTCGTCCAATGTCCTGCGCAGCAAGGCGTACGCCTTGACGGCCGCCTTGTCGGGTTCGAGGAAATAGCTGCGATCGAACATGATCGGATCGACCTGGCTCGACGGTACGAACTCGACGACCTCGATCTCCCGGCTGCGCTCCTCCGGCAGCGACTTCAGGTCTTCCTCGGTCAGCACCACGGTCGTGGAGCCGTCGTCGAAGGCTTTGTCGATGTGGGCGTACTCCACGACCTTGCCGCATTTCTCGCAGCGTCGCTGGTAGCGGATCCGCCCGCCGTCCTTGTCGTGCACCTGGTGCAACCCGACGTCGTGGTCCTCTGTCGCGGAGTACAGCTTCACCGGCACGTTCACCAGACCGAACGAGATCGCGCCCTTCCAGATCGCTCGCATGATCCCAGTCAAACACCCCCGTCCGGTGGCCCTCACCGGCCTCCCGCCAACATTTTTTCGGTTTCGCCACGAAACATCCGCGGTCTCGCTAACCTACTGCCATCGACACTCCTCGTCTCGGGGACTGTGAGTGGCGGCCGTCGGAAAATGCTCCGCACGCCGCCCCCGGTGTCGCGCGTACCTGGATCCTGCGAGCCGCGCTGGTCTGTGTCGGAGTCGCGGCGGGCCTGTCGCTCAGTGCCACCTCGGCCGTCGCCAACGGCGGCCTCCTCGACCACGTCGGCGGCAAGGCCGGCGGGGTGGTCCAGAAGGTCACCGGCGGCTCGAAGTCGGACTCGAGATCGGGTTCCAAGTCGGGCTCCTCGAAGGCTGGATCGGGGAAATCGACGGAGCGGGCGAAGTCCTCGCCCCGCCGGGCATCACGCACCGGTTCCGGCTCGTCGGATCGGCCGCGGGCGAATCGATCGAGCTCGAAGTCCTACCAGGCGAACCGGTCGCCGCGGCGGGTGACGCGTGAGGTCCCGCGCACCGTCCGCCAGCAAGTTCGTACGGTTCGGCACCAGACCCACGAGCGCGTCAATCGGACCGAGAAGATCGTCAAGCGTACCGTCCATCGCGCACACCGGAGCGACCGCGCCAAAGCCAACGACCAGGTCCGCGAGATCAAGGTGGCGAAGTCCGAGCGGGCGTCCAAGGCGGACCGCGCAGCGAAGATTGAGAAGGCCCAGAACGCTGCTGAAAAAGGAAAATCAGCCCAGTCCGGGGCGGTGACCAAGATCATCAAGAAGGTCGCCGCGGCGCCGGTGAGCAAGATCACCGACCGGACTGACGCGGTCCTGGCCGGGGCGGGTCTGCCGAAGATCACGACCCCCGCGACCGACCGCGTGATCGAGGTCGTCACGACCACCGGCGGGCATGTCGACCGGGTTGCGACGCCGGTGCTGCACCGTGCCGACGGGCTTGCCCGCTCGGCCGCCCCCGTGCTCGAAACGGTGACCTCGGTGCTTCCGACCCGGCCGGATCTGCCGGGCCTGCCGCTGCTGCCGGAGTTGCCCGGTCTTCCGGGCACACCTGGCGTGCCGGCTCCGCCCGTACCGGATGACCGTTCTGGTACTCCTACGCTACTTCCCAGCCTGGCCACGACGGCCGAGGTCGCCCGGACCGCCGCCTTGAGTTCCGCGCCGCACGCCGCGGCGCGGCTGGTCGGGCCGGTGTCCGGGGCGCCCGACCCGATCGGCGCGGGCGGTTCGTTCGCGTCCTCCGTCGGTGGCAGCGTCGCCGACGTGGTCGTGGCGATGTCGAAGTCCGTGGGCGGCTTGGACGGGGCGGCGATCGGCCGTACGGTCGGGCTCCTCACGGTGGTTGCGGTCGGCGCGGCAGGCGCGCTCGGCGCCTCGGGAGCTGCGGGCTCCGGCGCGGGTGGAGTGTCCTTCGTGGCTGTCGCCGCGTCATTGGGTTTCGCGGTTCGTCCCGCTCAGGGTCGGACCGACATCTCTGCACTGCGGCTCGCTGCCTGGCGGCGGCCGAACCGGCCGGGTTTCGCACCCGACTGAGCTTTCTCTCTCCCTCCTGCTGACCCCGCATTCGCGGTGGTCGGCCCCGGGTCGTGCCTCATCACGACCTTCGAGCCAGACGGCTCGCACACCACTCATCACGGAGAAGAGAGATCGAACATCATGAATGCATTCACGAAGAGAATTTTGGGGGGAGCAGTCGGCGCGATCGGCGTGCTGGCCCTCAGCGCCGGAATCGCCCACGCGGACGACAGGAGCCCGCTGGGTCTCGACACCAACATCTCGGTCAAGGCGGACCGGAACGACTCCGGCCGCGACCGGGTCAACGCCAAGGTGAAGATCAAGCTGGGCCACAAGAACAACAACAACAACCACTCCGATCGGTCGAACCGCCGGTCGCAGAACCGGGCCGAGGCCAGGGTCAACGTCGACACCGACCGTGACTCCAACCGCTCCCAGCGTCGCTCCGATCGCTCGGCGCGGGTCCGGGCCAACGTCGATCTGAACCGGTCCGGGGATCGCAACAACAACAACCGGGGTGAGCGACGGGAGCGTCGGAACAGCCGGGTCTACGTCGACGCCGATGCGAATGTGAATCTCGACGAGCGGCGAGCGGACCGTCGCGCGGAGCGCCGGGCCGAGATTCGGGCGGAGATCCGGGCCGACCGGCGAGCGGAGCGTCGCGCGGAGCAGCGCGCCGAGGAGCGGGCCGAGCGGCGTGCCGAGCGTCGTGCCGAGGCACGGGCCGAGGCACGGGCCGCAGCGGCAGCCAAGGCCAAGGCGGACGCCAAGGCCAGGTCCAACGTAGAGCGGTTGGCTGCGGCGGCCGATGTCGACGCCGAGGTCCTCGACCTCCCGCTCGACGTCTGTGTCCGGATCAACGCCGGAGACTGCGCCGGCAGCAACAGCGGCACCAACGGTGGCGGCACCAACGGTGGCGGGTCCAACGGACTGGGCGACATCGTCCCCTCCGTGATCGCGGACGCCGACGCCGAGGTGCTCGGCATCCCCGTTGACGCCTGTGTCCGGATCAACGCCGACGGCTGCGAGAACAGCGGTCGCGGCTCCAACGGCGGTAGCTCGAACAACGGTGGCAACACCGGCAGCAACACCGGCGGACTGGATGAGATCGTCCCGTCCGTGATCGTGGATGCCGACGCCGAGGTGCTCGACCTCCCCGTCGACGCCTGCGTCCGGATCAACGCCGACGGCTGCCGGAACACCGGCACCGGCGGCGACACCATCGGCGGCCTGGACGAGATCATCCCGCCGATCGTGATCGAGGCCGGCGGCCAGCTCATCGACGTCCCCGTCAACGCCTGTGTCCTGGTCAACGCGGTGGGCTGCGGTTCTGGCAACGGCTCTGGCAACGGCTCTGGCAGCGGCAACCCGGGCAACGACCTGCTGCCGACCGTCGGTACCGACATCACCGCCACGGTGACCGAGGTCGTCGACGGCACGATCTGCGTTCGGATCAACGGTGGCACCTGCGGCTCGACCGATCCGACGGATCCGACCGACCCGACCGACCCGACCGATCCGGGTGACAACGGTGGGAATCCGGGCGACAACGGTGACGGCTCCAACACCGATGGGTCCGGCACGTCGTCCAGCTTCGGCGGCGGCGACGGTCTGTTCCGTACGGTGGCCGACCTGGGTAGCGGGTTCACGTTTGACCAGTTCGTGCTGCCCGTCCAAGACGGCGGACCGCTCCGTACGGGAGACACCGGCGAACTGGCCCACACCGGCGCACCCCAGGGCATCGTCTTGGCGATGCTGCTGGGACTGCTCGCCCTGCTCGGCTCCGCGCTCGCTCTGCGGCGCCGCCTCGGCTGAGTCCGGACCGAGGTCCACCGCCCGTCCCGCGGCCCGGCATGATGGAACCATGCCGGGAAGCGGGACGGCGGGCCGGGACAGCCAACACCAGACCGTCACCATCGACGGCCAGGCGATCAAGCTCACCAATCTGGACAAGGTTCTCTACCCCGAAACGGGTACGACCAAAGCGGACGTGATCGGCTACTACGCCGCGGTCGCGGACGTGATGCTGCCGCACCTGTTCGAACGTGCGGCCACCCGGAAGCGGTGGCCGAACGGGGTGGGGGACCCGGACAACCCGACTGCGCGCAAACCGCTGGTCTTCTTCACCAAGGACCTCGATTCCGGCACGCCGGACTGGGTGCCTCGGCACAAGATCAGCCATCGCGATCACGACAACCACTACCCGGTGGTCAACGATCTGGCCACCCTGGTCTGGCTGGCCCAGCTGGCCGCCCTGGAGTTGCACGTACCCCAGTGGCGGTTCGGCCGAAACGGCCAGCCCAAGCATCCCGACCGACTGGTGCTCGACCTCGACCCGGGCGACGGCGTGAGTCTGGCCGACTGTGCCGAGGTTGCCCGCTGGGCCCGGGACATCCTCGCCGACATCGGCCACGAACCGGTGCCGGTGACGTCCGGCAGCAAGGGCATCCATTTGTACGCCCCGCTGGACGGGCAGACGGGCTACGAGGCCGCGAGCGCGGTCGCGCGGGAACTGGCCCGCGCCCTGGCCGCCGATCATCCCGACACCGTGACCGCGGTGATGAAGCGCTCCGAGCGGGCCGGCAAGGTCTTCATCGATTGGAGTCAGAACAACGGCAACAAGACCACCGTCTCCCCGTACTCCATGCGGGGACGCACGCGGCCCACCGTCGCCGCGCCACGTACCTGGGCTGAACTTGACGACCCCGACCTGCGGCACCTCGAGTACCACGAAATGCTCGCCCGGATCGGCGACCTCGGCGACCCGATGGCTGGCATGGGCATCCCCGGCGCTACCCCGGTCCGGCGCTCCGACAAGCTGACGACCTACCGCAGCATGCGGGACGCCAGCAAGACCCCGGAGCCCGTGCCCGAGGAGCCGCCGAATGCCAGCGAGGAGGGCTACAGCTTCGTCATCCAGGAGCATCACGCCCGGGCACTGCACTACGACTTCCGGCTCGAACGCGACGGTGTGCTGGTCAGCTGGGCCGTACCGAAGGGGCCGCCCACCGACGGCGGCAAGAACAACCTGGCGGTGCAAACCGAAGATCATCCGCTGGAGTACGGCAGCTTCGAGGGCGGCATCCCCCGTGGCGAGTACGGCGGCGGCACGGTCAAGATCTGGGACGCCGGCACGTACCGGCTGCACAAATGGCGGGAGGGCAAGGAGGTCATCGTCACCCTGTTCGGCAAGCCGGACGGAGGACTCGGCGGAGTCCGGAAGTACGCCCTGATCCACACCGGCGGCGGGTCCAACTCCCGCCCGGAACGCAACTGGCTGATGCACCTGATGGATCCCGACCCCGCCGACTTGGCAGAGTCCCAGGACGCTGGAGCCGGCCAGGAGTCTGACGAGTCGCAGGTGGCGGAGTTCCCGGAGGAGATCGCGCCCATGCTCGCCACCTTGACGACCCAAGACAAGGTGCACGGCGAGGAGACGTACGCGTTCGAGATGAAGTGGGACGGCGTCCGTACGGTCGCCTACCTCGCCGGCGGCCGGGTGAGACTCCTGAGTCGGCGCGGCCGCGACGACACCGCCGCCTACTTCGACGTGGCCGAACCGTTGGCCGAACTCGACGTCGAGTCCGCGATTCTCGACGGCGAGGTGGTGGTCACCGACGAACGCGGCCGGCCGAGTTTCGGACTGTTGCAGCATCGGATCAATCTCACCCGCCCCGCCGACATCAAGGCCGCCGCGGCCGCCCAGCCGGCCCAGTTGATGGTGTTCGACATCCTGCACCTGAACGGCCGCTCCCTGATCAAGGAGCCGTACGAGGAACGGCGCCGGATCCTCGAGGAGCTCCTCCCGTCCCCGTTGGGGTCGCGGATCCAGGTCCCACCGATCTTCGACGGCGATCTGGACGCCGCCATGGCCACCAGCCGGGCGCTGGCTCTGGAAGGCGTGGTGGCCAAGAAGCGCACCTCGATCTACCAACCCGGACGCCGCGGCCAGACCTGGCTCAAGATCAAGCTGCACCACGAACAGGAGGTGGTGATCATCGGCTGGCGGCCGGGTCAGGGCCGCCGGGACGGCGGGATCGGTTCGCTGCTGATGGCGATCCCCGGCGACGACGGCCTGAGCTACGTCGGCCGGGTGGGATCAGGGTTCAACGACCGGCAACTCGATGAGATGGACGCCCTGCTGAAGCCCCTCGCGCGCAAGACCCCGGCGGCCCACGACGTGCCGCGCGAGGACGCCCGGGACGCCCGCTGGGTGAGCCCCCAACTGGTCGGCGAGGTGACCTACGGCGAGCTGACCGGACCCGGGCGGCTGCGGCACCCGGTGTGGAAGGGGCTGCGTACCGACAAGTCACCCGACGAGGTCCGCTGGGAGAACTAGTCCACCCTGGAATCCGAACAACGGATCGCCTCGGAGTCTGCGACACGCGCCACTTCGCCCGCGCACGGCCTTCTGTTGTGCGGATTTCAGTGAGGGCGTGTGCACACACGTCAATCGCGCGGCGCCACCAGCAACGACAGTCCCTCGAGGCCCTCGAGGGTGACGCCGAAGTTGTGCAGGTCGTCGACCTCGGCGATCTCCAATCCGCTCATCATGTCCGTGACGACGTAGCCCTTCGGCAGGTGCTTGGAGCGGATGCTCCCCGAGATCGGCTCGGGGGAGAAGTTGAGCACGGTGACCTGCAGGATCCGGTCGAGTTGATGGACCAGCACCAGCATCGCCTTGTTGGACACCTGCGGCACGTCGAGCTGGGCGCCGGTGGCGATCCCGTGTCGACGCCGGATCGTCAGGATCTGAGCGAGCCGGGACGCGAACGAGTTCCGGTCCTGCAGTTGCGCGGGCAGTGACCCGTACAGACTCACTCCGCGCGGCATCTTGGACAGGGACTCGGTCGCCTCCGGCCGGTAGTCCATCAGGTCGTAGGCGGACCGGTGGATCCACCGGGTGTCCCCCGACGAGAGGGCCCAGGCGACCTGCTTGCGTTCCAGGGTGAGCATGCCGCAGAGGTCCCAGCCGGACATGGCGAAGACCCCCGGCTGCCAGGCATTGAACATCGACACCAGCAGGTGGGCCCGCTTGATCATCTCGATGTCGTCGTCGCGGAGTCGGCTCAGGTCCGAGAAGCCCAGCGAAGCCGCGATGATCGTCGCGCTGGTGGACGCGATGCCGTTCGTGGTGAAGGTCGCGTTGTAGGGGCCGGCGTCGCCGGTCAGCCGGTCGATCAGATCCTGCCGGATCGTCACCGCCAGGTCCGCACCCGAGATCTCCTCGCCCCGGAAGGAGAACGTTTCCGCGGCGTGGCCGGCCGCGAAATGCACGAGCTCGTACGTCATCTCGTCGTGGTTCTGCAGCGCGTGCACCAGCGACACGGGCTCCACCCCCGACTCCCGGGACAGCTTCAGCGTCAGCCGCAGGAACTCGGTGTCCGCCGTCGCCAACGCGTGGTGGTACGCGGGCCGGTTGACGAAGTCGTACGACAGATCCGCCCCGCGCTCAGACCCGTTGCGGATGTCGTCGATCGTGAGGTTCAGCTCCTGGAAGGTGAAGCCGCCGACCTTGCGCACCATGCTGGCGATCAACTGGTTGGCCGCCTCCGACAGCGGGTGCCCCTCCGACCACGCCGGGTTGCCCTCGGTGCTCTTCTCCACACCGAGGAAACCGTTGGCGTCGAGCCGCAGTGCCCCGCTCCCCAGATCACCGAGGGAGTGCAGAGCGTCCCCGATCACCAGCCGCATGCCGGCGAACGACGGGTCCAACCAGTTGATGGAGGGCTGTCCCTCCTTGAAGTAGTGCAGGTACACCCACCGTCGCTCGACCCCGTCCGGCCCCATGACGGGCCGGGTGGCGCTCCAGTTGGTGTCCTTGATCCCCGGGTCGTGGAAGATCACCCGCTGCAGCCGGCCGATGATGTAGCCCGACTTCTCCAGCAGGTCCTCGGCCTCGTAGTCGAGGTTCACCGAGTCCTTGCCCCGGGCGACCTTGGGCAGCAGGTGCCAGTCGGTCTCCGGGATCTCCACCATGTGGTAGATGCCGGGATAGTCCCCGACCTTCATTTCCGCCAGCCGGAAGTCCGCCCCCTTGCCGGTGTGGCCGGGCACGATGTCGTCGATGACGGTGCCGCCGTGTTCGGCGGCGACCTCGCACATGCTGCGGAACTCGTCCTCGGTGCCGAACGCCGAGTCGATGTGGGTGCTGATCCGGTCGAAGTGTCCGTCGACGCTGGGGGTCTCGTTCCAGCCGTCGAGTCCACCGGCCTTCTTCACGGGGCCGGTGTGGATACCGTCGATCCCGATCTGGGCAAAGGCTTCCCACAGGTCCGGGTCGCCGAGGGTGCCGAGGAAGGAGGCGCCAGGCTTGGTGATCATGGAGATGGGATACGCGGTGAACCAGACCGACGCCTTCTCGATCGCCGAGCGGGGATCCGGATCGGCGAACGGGTTCTGCCACATGCTGCCCTGGCCAGAGAACTGGCGGGCGAACTCGGTGGCGTCGGCGAGCATCGACGCGTCGACCAGCCAGTCGACGTAGTCGGGGTTATCGCCGGCCGGCCTTCCCGATTGTTCCTTCGGCCGACGTTCGAACCAGCGCAACCGGCCGCGGGGGCGGAGGCGTTTGGGCCGCGCAGGATAGAACTGCTCGTCGTAGGTGATCTCGCTGGGCTCGTGACCCGTCGCCTCGCTGTCGCTCTCCTGCGGCTTGTCGCTCACCTGCCTCCTGTCCCGAGCTTCGTCCCTCCGGCCATGATCTTTCCCATCACGTTAGTGCAACCGGTACGGGCGTCCGGGCCACCCCGCACGGAGCGAGATCGGAGTGGGACCGCTCGCCGCACAGCCGCCCGGCATTGACAGCACCCGTGCCAGTCAGCAGGATGAGCGGTCCGCACTCGGAGGGAACGCGTACGACCATGATGGATCTGACCGCACCGGCCGCGCAGGTCATGGCCCTGGTCACCGGGGTGGCCGACGATCAACTCACCGGTTCCACACCCTGCCCGCAGATGACGGTCGCCACCCTGCTGGAGCACATCCGCGGCCTCTCGATCGAGTTCACCAACGCCGCCACCAAGGCCAATCCTCCGGCCGCCGACGGTGCCGCGGACCCGCCGCCGCCCCCGTCCGCGGAGAACCTGCCCGCCGACTGGCGTGACGAGATCCCCAGTGAGCTGGCCGCCCTGGCCGGGGCCTGGCAACTCCCCGACGCCTGGGAGGGCGACACGACGGCCGGCGGCGTGACCTGGCCGGCCGAGGTGATGGGGCTCGTCGCCTTCAACGAGTTGGTGGTGCACGGCTGGGATCTGGCCGTCGCGACCGGTCAGGCGTACCGGCCCGACGACGTCACCCTCCAGGTGTCGTACGACTTCCTGGCGCAGACCGCCGACGATCCCGAGAGCCGCGGAGACATCTACGGCCCGGTCGTGCCCGTACCGGACGACGCGACGCTGCTGGACCACGTCGTCGGCCTGGCGGGTCGCGACCCCGCCTGGCGTACCCCAACCTAAGTAACTGTGGGCAAAACGCACCTCCGCCGGTCCCCGCGCCCCCCTTTTGCGGAAACTGTGAGCAGTTTCCGCAAAAGCCGCGGAAGAAGGCCGTCGCAACTGCAGGTTTCCACCAGTTTCCGCGTCGGCTAGCTTCGGACGCCGACGAACCACAATCGCGGACGTTCGCCGTCGGCGGCGATCTCGGAGTGGGCGCTGGCGGTCAAGCCCGCCGCCGACAGCAGCCGGAGCCAGGTCTCCCGATTGAAGAGCCCGCAGCGGTGGGTCTCGGAGACCACCTGGACGCCACCGTCTGGTGCGCGCAATACGAACGCGTACTGGGTGAGCGTCTCGCTGTCGGTCGGATCCGGGTCGTACGACCAGGACAGGAAGCGGACGGCCCGGCCGTCCTCGCCATCGCTCCCGCCGTGTTCGGTCCGCTCCTCGAACGTTTCCACCACGTCGTCGGGCACGATCACCACCCGGCCCCCGGGCCGGCAGTGGGCGTACGCCGTGGCGATGGCGGCCGCGAGATCGGCCTCGGTCGTCATGTAGTCGACCGCGTCGTGGATCAGCACGGCGTCGAACTCGCGGCCCAGCCGGACCGTGCGCATGTCGCCGACCTCGTGCCTGGCCTCCGGATTCAGCCGCCGGGACACCGCGACCATCGGCGCGGAAAGGTCCAGCAAGGTCAACCCGAACCGGTCCGCGAGGTGGCTGGCGAGGTGGCCACCGCCCGACCCGAGTTCCAACACGTCGGGCCGATCGGTCGTGGAGTCCGGCTGCAGCAAAGACGCTGCGAAGGCCGCCTCCTCCGCGTACTCCTCCGGCGGCGAGATGAGCGGCCACCAGTCGGCCAGCTCACCGTAGAACCGATGCTCCACGGGCGATCCACTCACGCGCGGGTCCGCTCGGCCACGCCTTTGACGTACGCCGCCTGCCCCAGGTGCATGCTCGCATCCTCGAACACACTGATCAGCCGGACCGCGGCGGTCACCGGCGGATCCCAGCGCTCGTCGACGATGCGCGCCAACTCCTCGTTGGTCAATCCGGCCAGATAGCGCACGGTCGCCTCGTGGACCTCGCCGTGATAGCCGGCGAGCAACTCGGCCGGCGCGTGCACCCGGCCGACCTCAGCGGCGGTCATTCCGTACCCCGTGGCGTCCGCCGCGAACGGCAGGTCGAAGCGTTCCCGCCAGCGCGGCCAGACCTGGTCGACCCCCGCCAAACCGGCGACATGGTCGTCCTGGACCCGGCTGAGATGCCAGACCAGCCAGGCGATCGAGTTGGCCTCCGGGTCGGCCCGGAAGTCTGCCGTGGCGGCATCCAGGCCGCCGACCAGGTCGGCGACACCCTCGTGCACCCTGCCGAACGCGTCGAGCAGCAGGTCCCGGGCCGAACTCACGTCACTCATCGCGGTCACGCTACCCCCGCGAGGTCAGGACAGCTGGTCGGGCTCGGGACTGCGCTTGTGCCCCTGGTCCGCGCCGACCGCGTCCTGACCGGTACCCGACCGCGTGGTTCCGGCGGCACCGGCGCGTTCGAGGGAGATGATCACCGACTTCGAGGTCGGGGTGTTGCTGCCCTCGGCGGTGGCGTCCAACGGCACCAGGGCGTTGGTCTCCGGATAGTACGCGGCCGCGCAGCCGCGGGGCGTGTCGTAGGCCACCACCCGGAACCCGCTCGCCCGGCGTTCGTGATCATCGCCCGCCCAGTGTCCGACCAGATCGACGACCTCGCCGTCGGCGACGCCCAACCGGGCCAGGTCGTCCGGGTTGACGAACACCACCATCCGGCCACCCTTGATGCCGCGGTAGCGGTCGTCGAGCCCGTAGATCGTGGTGTTGAACTGATCGTGACTGCGCAGCGTCTGCAGCAGCAACTGGTCCGGCTCCAGGTCCATGATCACCAGCGACGACGCGGCGAACTCGGCCCGACCGGACGGAGTCGGGAAGGTCCGGCTGTCCCGTGGCGGATGGGGCAGCACGAAGCCGCCCGGCCGGGAGACGTTCACCTCGAAGCCCTCGCAGCCGGGCACCACCCGGGAGATGTGGCGGCGGATGCTGCGGTAGTCGTCGCGCATCCCGGCCCAGTCGATCCCGTATCGCTCGCCGAGGGTGCGTTCGGCGAGTCGGGTGATGATCGCCACCTCGGAGCGCAGCAGCGGGCTGGCCGGCGGGAGCGGGCCGCGGGAGGCGTGCACCGAGCAGGTGGAGTCCTCCACCGAGACCACCTGTTCGCCGCTGACCTGCACGTCCTTCTCGGTCCGACCGAGGGTCGGCAGGATCAACGCCGTGTCGCCGCAGACCAGGTGGGAGCGGTTGATCTTGGTCGAGATCTGCACCGTGAGCCGGGCCCGGCGCAGCGCATCGGCGGTGACGGCCGTGTCGGGTGCCGCCTGGACGAAGTTGCCGCCGAGGGCGATGAAGACCGCCGCCTGGCCGTCGCGCAGGGCCCGGATCGAGTCGACCGTGTCGTACCCGTGCTCGCGCGGCGGGTCGAAGCCGAACTCCGCCTGCAGTGCGTCGAGGAAGTGCTCCGGCGGCCGCTCCCAGATGCCCATGGTCCGGTCGCCCTGCACGTTGGAGTGACCGCGCACCGGCAGCAGCCCGGCCCCCGGCTTCCCGATGTTGCCCTGGGCGAACGCGACGTTGGCGATCTCCTTGATGGTGGCCACGGCGTTGTGGTGCTGGGTGAGGCCCATCGCCCAGCAGAAGACGGTGGCATCGGAGTCCCGCAGCAGGGCCGCCGCCTCGACGATCCGGGCTCTCCTGAGTCCGGTCGCTCGCTCGACCTCGCTCCAGTCCAGCTTCCGCAGGTGCTCCCGCCACTGCGGGAAGCCGTTCGTGTGCCGGGCGATGAAGTCGTGGTCGAGGGCGTCCCACTCGACCAACAGCGCCCCGAACGCCTGGAACAGAGCCAGGTCGCCGTTGATCCGGATCGGCAGGTGCAGATCGGCGAGCTGGACGCCGGAGCCCACCCAGCCGCGGGGTCGCTGCGGGTTCTTGAACCCGACGAGCCCCGCCTCCTTCAGCGGGTTGATGGCGATGATCGTGGCGCCGCGCCGCTTGGCCTCCTCCAATGCCGACAGCATCCGCGGATGGTTCGTGCCCGGATTCTGACCGGCCAGCACGATCAGCGAGGCGGCGTGCACGTCCTCGAGCGTGACGCTGGCCTTGCCGATCCCGATCGACTCCGCCAGCGCGAGGCTCGTCGACTCGTGGCACATGTTGGAGCAGTCGGGCAGGTTGTTGGTGCCGTACGCCCGGACGAACAACTGGTACGCGAACGCCGCCTCGTTGGACGTCCGGCCCGAGGTGTAGAAGATCGCTTCGTCGGGGGAGTCCAGGCCCCTCAACTCGGCCGCGATCAGCTCGAAGGCCGCATCCCAGCCGATCGCGCGGTAGTGGCTGTCCCCCGCTCGCTTGACCATAGGCGCGGTGATCCGACCCTGCTGACCGAGCCAGTGCTCGCTGTGCGCGTCGAGGTCGGCGATGCTGTGCCGGGCGAAGAACTCCGGGGTGGCGCGGACGGTGGTGGCCTCCTCGGCGACCGCCTTGGCGCCGTTCTCGCAGAACTCCGCCGTGTGCCGGTGCCCGACCTCCGGATCGGGCCAGGCACAACTCATGCAGTCGAAGCCCTCGGCCTGATTCAGTCGCAACAGCGTCTGCGCCGTACGCCGCGGCCCCATCCGCTCCACCGACCGCTTCATGCTCACCGCGACCGCCGTCGGCCCCGCCGCGTGGTCCTGCTGCGCTTTTTATTTTGAGCTGCTCGCGCGTCTCAGCCGCTCGGGACTGGCGGCTTCCTCCTCGATCGTCGGCGCGCGAATCGCCTGCTCATGCTCACGACCCTAGATCGCGCGGGCCGACTCGCTCGTCCTCAGCCCCCGAGTCTGCGGCTGGACACCCGGCAGCTCGCAGCTCGGTGGCTACGTCAGGGCACGAGCAGCTTCCATTAAGTCAGTGGACCATTGGCCGGGTGGTGTCGATCTCGCTTGGATCTGGGTGCTGGAGCGGCGCGAACCTGACCCAGAGCAGGAACAGCAGCCCGAGGATGAGCATGCCGATGCCCATCCACAGGTTGATGTTGATGCCGGCGGCCTTGTCGATGTCGGCGGGAGTCATGAAGAAGCTGTAGATGGTGAGCAGCAACCCGTACAGGGTGAACAGGCCGCCGATCATGAAGCGGATGTCGAACAGTTTGGAAGCGGCGGACGTGGGGGCGTCCTTCGGAGCCATCTCGTCGGAGGTGGGTTCGTGCTGGGTCATCTGATCTCCTAGAGGACTTCGATGATGATCGACAGGACGAGGGTGATGCCCAAGGCGGTGAAGCCGAGCAGCTTCGGCGACTCGTACCACTTGCGTACATAGCCCTCGTGCGGATCACCGGCATCGGGATCGGGCACGCCCCAGACCAGGCCGCGGAGTTCCTCGATCGGCTTCGGCGTCGTCACCAACGTGACGATCACAGTGACGATCGCGTCGGCCACGAAGGCGGTGATGGCGCCGTAGAAGTTCACCATCTGGAGGTTGAGCTCACCCTCCATGGTCTGGCCGGCGTGGAAGTAGGCCAGATTCGGACCGATGAAGTTGCCGAACACAAACGCGCCGACGGTGCCGGCGAGCAGGCCCCAGAAGCCGGCCCAGGGGGTGGTCCGCTTCCAGAACATGGCGATGATGAACGTCGCGAACAGCGGGGCGTTGAAGTAGGAGAACAACGCCTGGATGTAGTTCATGATGTTCGTGTAACCGGCGGCGATGAACGCGGTGCCGATACCGATCAGGACGCCGGCGACGGTGACGATCCGGCCCACGTTCAGGTAGTAGTGGTCGCTCCGGTTCTTCTTGATGTAGGTCTGCCACAGGTCGTAGGTGAACACGGTGTTGAACGAGCTGACGTTCGCCGCCATGCCGGCCATGAACGCGGCCAGCAGGCCGGCCAGCGCCACCCCGAGGGCACCGTTGGGCAGGAACTGGTTCATCAGCAGCGGAATTGCGTCGTTGTAGGTCGGGTTGCCCTCTCCCGGCTGGCCGATGTTCGGGATGACGGCGATGGCGATCAGGCCGGGGATGATCGTCAGGAAGGGAATGAAGATCTTCGGGAAGGCGCCGATCAGCGGGGTCCGTTCCGCCGCCGACAGGTTCTTGGCGGCCAAGGCCCGCTGGACCTCGGCGAAGTTGGTCGTCCAGTAGCCGAACGACAGCACGAAACCGAGACCCATCACGATGCCGATCCAGTCACCGAGGGGGTTGGTCCAACTTCCCACCTGGGTGCCGGCCCAGGTGGAGAAGTCAGCCTCGTCAAGGCGCCCGTTGGCGATGACGGTGCTCTTCAGTCCCTCCCAGCCGCCGAGTTCGGTGAGGCCGATGACCACGATCGGCACCAGGCCGGCGATGATCACGAAGAACTGGAGGACTTCGTTGTAGATCGCACCCGACAACCCGCCGAGGGTGATGTAGGCCAGGACGAAGCCGGCGGACACGACGATCGACAGCCACTGCGGCCAGCCGATCAGGGCCTCGATGACCAGCGCCAACGCGTACAGGTTGACGCCCGCGGTCAGCACCGCCGCCAGCGCGAAGGTCAAGGCGTTGAAGACGTGGGTGGGCCGGTTGAAGCGCCGCCGCAGGTACTCGGGCACGCTGCGCACCCGAGAGCTGTAGTAGAACGGCATCATCACCAGGCCGAGGAACACCATCGCAGGGACGGCACCGATCCAATAGAAGTGCACCGTCGAGACGCCGTACTGCGCACCGTTGGCGGCCATGCCCAAGATCTCGATCGCGCCGAGGTTGGCCGAGATGAAGGCCAGTCCGGTGACCCAGGCGGGCAGCGAGCGCCCGGAGAGCAGGAAATCCTCGCTGGTGGCGATCGCGCGCCGGGCGAGTACGCCGATCGCGACCACCAGGCCGAAGTAGATGATCAAGATCCCGTAGTCGAAGAAGTTCGTGTCTAGTCGGGTCATGGACCACTCCTTGCGGCATTGGGGAAGATGCGCCTCTCAGCGGATTATCAGTCTTCGCCGCCGGAGTCCACAAGACCCACGCCGAGACAATCCGCGGTTACGGATAACGGGTCGGACACGGCCGCCCGCTGTCGGCCCTATCCGGTGGCGCGCGCGAGCAGTGCCCGGGCGGCCGCGCGGTGCTCCGCGATCAGCGCCGGTACGTCCACGCCCAGCAACTCGCCTTGCCGAACCCGCCACTCCCCCGCCACCAGAACGTGCTCGGCTCGCTGGGCGCCGCATAGCAGCAGCGCCGCCACCGGATCGTGGCTGCCGGAGAACTGCAGGTCGTCGAGCGAGAACATCGCGAGATCAGCTTGCTGCCCGACGGCGATCGTGCCGACGTCGGTCCGGCCCAGGGTGCGGGCCGATCCTTGCGTCGCCCAGCCCAGGGCGCGGCGAACGGGCACCCGCTCGGTGCCGTATCGCAGTCGCTGCAGCAGCAGCGCCTGGCGGGCCTCGATGATCATGTTCGAGGCGTCGTTGGAGGCCGACCCGTCCACCCCGAGGCCGACCGGTGATCCCGCCTCCTCCAACTCCACGGCGCGGGCGATGCCCGAACCGAGGCGCATGTTGGAACTCGGGCAGTGGGCGATGCCGGTGCCCGCCGCGCCGAGCCTGGCCACCTCGGCGTCGTCGAAGTGGATGCCGTGGCCCAGCCAGACCCGATCGCTCAGCCAGCCGACGCTGTCGAGGTAGTCGACCGTACGCAGGCCGAACCTCCTCGCGCAGAACTCCTCCTCGTCGATCGTCTCGGCGAGATGGGTGTGCAAACGGACATCGAGGCGAGTCGCGAGTTCGGCGCTGTCCGCCATCAGTTCGCGGGTGACAGAGAACGGCGAGCAGGGCGCCAGCCCGATCTGCACCATCGCCCCCGGACCGCGCTGGTGGTACGCCCCGACGAGCCGCTCGCTCTCGGACAGGATGGTGTCGTGGTCCTGCACCACCGACTGGGGCGGCAGTCCGCCGTCGTCGGTGCCCAGCGACATCGACCCGCGGGTCAGCAGCGCGCGAATCCCCAGTTCCCGGACCACCTCGACCTGCAGATCGATTCCGTCGGGCACCGCGGGCGGGAAGACGTAGTGGTGATCGGCCGCCATCGTGCATCCGGAGAGCAACAGCTCCGCCACGGCCACCCGGGTCGCGAGGATCAGGTCCTCGGGGGTGAGCTGCGCCCACACCGGGTAGAGATTGACCAACCAGCCGAACAGCGTGCTGTCCGCCACCGGAGCCCAGGCCCGGGTCAACGTCTGGTACCAGTGGTGGTGGGTGTTGATCAGCCCGGGAACGATCACCAGCCCCGATGCGTCGAAGCGTGCCGCGCCCGCCGTCGCCGGGGTGGCCCCCGCCGGCACCAGCTCGACGATCTCGGCACCGGCGATCACAAGACCGCCTGCGGCGTCGGATTCGCTGAACACCGCCAGAGGGTTCGCCAGCCAGAGGCCCGTGTCCTCGCTCATCAAGATCCCCTCTCGACACGCTGCGCCGATCGTACGGGCCGGCTGGATTGGGGGCCGCCCGGCCTGGTTTCCGGGAGCTACCGGCGAGTAACATAGGCTATGTTACTGACGAGTAACCTACTGCTCGGAACCGTCGAGGGGTGTCGGAATGAGTCACTACAAGTCGAATCTGCGGGACATCAACTTCAACCTTTTCGAAGTGCTCGGCCGAGACGAGATCCTCGGCCGGGAACCGTACGCGGACCTGGATCACGACACCGCGCAGGACCTGCTCCGCGAGGTGGACACGCTGGCCCGGACCCGGCTGGCCACGTCCTTCACCGACGGCGACCGGCATCCGCCGGAGTTCGATCCGGCGACCCACGAGGTGCGATTGCCCGAGGCCTTCAAGAAGTCCTTCGCCGAGTTGATGGAGTCCGGCGTGTACCAGCTGGAGCTACCGGCCGAACTCGGCGGCCAGAGCACGCCGCCGTCCCTGCAGTGGGCGGTCAACGAGATCATCACCGGCGCGAACCCGGCCGCGTACATGTACGCCGCCGGGCCGAAGTTCGCCACCGTGTTGTGGTTCAACGGGACCGCGCGGGACCGGCGGATGGCCCAGATCATGGTCGAGAGGCGGTGGGCGGCGACCATGGTGCTGACCGAACCCGACGCCGGCTCCGACGTGGGCGCCGGGCGCACCCGCGCGATCCCTCAGCCGGACGGATCGTGGCACCTGGAGGGGGTAAAGCGCTTCATCACCTCCGGCGAGCACGACCTGACCGAGAACATCGTGCACCTGGTCCTGGCGCGGCCCGTCGGCGTCGAGGGCAAGGGCGGCCCGGGCACCAAGGGCCTCTCGATGTTCATCGTGCCGAAGTGGCACTTCGATCACGAGACCGGTGACCTCACCGGCGAGCGCAACGGCGTCTACGCCACCAACCTCGAGAAGAAGATGGGCATCAAGGCGTCCACGACCTGCGAGCTGACCTTCGGCGACCCGTCGGTCGGCGCCGGCGGGCCGGCGCAGGGCTGGCTGCTGGGCGAAGTGCACCAGGGGATCGCGCAGATGTTCCAGGTCATCGAGCACGCTCGGATGATGGTGGGCACTAAGGCGATCGCGACCCTGTCCACCGGCTACCTCAACGCGCTCGAGTACGCCAAGACCCGGGTGCAGGGCGCCGATCTCACCCAGGCTGCCGACAAGAGTGCGCCACGGGTCACCATCACGCACCACGCGGATGTGCGGCGCTCGCTGATGACCCAGAAGTCGTCCGCCGAGGGTCTGCGGGCACTCGTCCTCTACACCGCCAGCATCCAGGACCGGATCTGGACCGCTCGGCTGAACGGCACCAGCGACGAGGCCGCGGAACGGCTCAACGATCTGCTGCTGCCGATCGTCAAGGGCTACGGGTCGGAGCGCTCGTGGGTGCTGCTCGGCACCGAGTCGCTGCAGACGTTCGGCGGGTCCGGCTTCCTGAGCGACTACCCGCTCGAGCAGTACGTCCGGGACGCGAAGATCGACACTCTGTATGAGGGCACCACCGCCATCCAGGGCCAGGATCTGTTCTTCCGCAAGATCGTCAAGGACCAGGGCCGCGCGTTGGGCGATCTCTCCGGGCAGATCGGCGCGTTCCTCGGGTCCGAGGGCGGCAACGGACAACTCAAGGAGGAGCGGGCGCTGCTGCAACGCGGGCTGGCCGATGTCGGCGCCATCGTCGAGCACCTGGTCAGCCGGCTCCCGTTCGGCGGTGCCGACGATCCGCGGAGCATCTACGAGATCGGACTCAACACCACCCGGCTGCTGATGGCCATGGGCGACGTCGCGTGTGCCTGGCTGTTGCTGCGCGGGGCGGAGGTGGCGCTGCAGCGGCTCAACGACCCGCTGAGCCCGGCCGAGCAGGCCTTCTACGAGGGCAAACTCGCCTCGGCCCGCTGGTTCGCCCGGACCGTACTGCCCAAGCTCGCCGCCGAGCGCGAGATCGCCGAGGCCACCGACCTGGCGATCATGGACCTGCCGGAGGCAGCCTTCTAGCCCCTGCCGCACTACAGCTGCACCAGTTTCTTGGATCGGCACCACGTGCACGTGGTGCCGATCCAAGAAGCTGGTGCATCCGTTGAGGGGTCGCGGTGAGACGATGCCCACATGGCTGCCACCCCCTCGAAGATCGTCGTCGTCGGAGCCTCGCTGGCCGGCGGCACGGCCGCGCTGGCCCTGCGGGAGCACGGGTACGCCGGTGAGCTGACCCTGATGGGCGAGGAGCCCGCCCGGCCGTACGAGCGGCCGCCGCTGTCCAAGGCGTTGCTGATCGGAGAGCGGGACGAGCCGGACTGGGTCGGCGGGGAGAAGCCGCTGTCCGACCGCGACATCACGGTGCTCCGAGACACCGTGGTCACCCGGATCTCGCCCGCCGGGCACACCGTCACCGCCGGCGGTACCGAGCACCCGTACGACAAGCTGGTCTTGGCCACCGGCTCGGCCGCCCGCCGTCTGGACCTGCCCGGATTCGACCTGCCCGGCGTCTGCACGCTGCGGACCCTGGACGACGCCTGGAACCTGCGCGAGCGGATCAGCCGGGGCACCAAGGTGGTCGTGGTGGGAGCGGGCTGGATCGGGTGCGAGGTGGCGGCAGCGTCCGTGCAACGCGGTGCGGCGGTGACGATGATCGAACCCGAGTCCGCGCCCCTGATCCGGGTGCTCGGCGGGCAGGTCGGGGCCTACTTCGCCGGTCTGCACGAGACTCACGGAGTTGATTTGCGGCTGGGCATCGGAGTGGTCGGGTTCGCAGGCGAGGACGCGGTCCACGAGGTGCGGTTGGCCGGCGGCGGCTCGGTCGAGGCCGACGTGGTCGTCGTGGGGGTCGGCGCGGTGCCGAACATTGCGCTTGCCGACCAGGCTGGTCTGACCATCGAGGCGGGTGGCGTGGCCGTCGACGCCGGCCTGCGCACTTCCGACCCCGACATCTGGGCCGTCGGCGACATCGCCGCCCACGCGCATCCGAAGTACTCGAACCGGGTCCGGGTCGAGCACTGGGCCAACGCCGGTGACCAGGGCCAGCACGTGGCGCAGAACGTGCTCGGCGCCGACGAGCCGTACCTCAAGCGGCCCTTCTTCTTCTCCGACCAGTACGAGATGGGTTGTGAGTACCGCGGCTTGGCCGATCCGACCACCGACAAGTTGCTGATCCGCGGGGATCTCGAGGGTGGGGAGTTCATCGCCTTCTGGCTGCGGGACGGCACGGTCGCTGCGGCCATGAACGTCAACAGCTGGGACGACGGCGACGCCCTGCAGGACCTCGTCGATACCGGCCGCATCGTCGACGGGGACACGCTGGTGAACGGCGATCTGTCGGCATCCTGATCAGCGCGGCGGCCGGGTGAACAACACCTCGAACACTTCGACCAGCTCGTCCCAGACAACCTGATCGACCAGCTTCTCCGGACCGCTCAGGGGATAGAACTGGCCGATGTAGCCGTCCTGGTGCACCCCGAATCGAACGTGCACGCCGTTCTTCAGCACGACCGTCTCCGCGCCCTGCGTGCCGAGCCGCGGAACCGGCCAGTGCTTGCTCTTCAGCACCTCGACCGCCTCGAACAGGAAGCCCTCCAACTGGTCCTTGGTGGTGCTGACCGACCACATGGTGGTGGCACCGGCGGGTCGGGCCGGGATCAGTCTCGGATCGAAGTACGTGAAGTGGTGGGCCTCGAGGAAGTGCGAGAAGTTCGCCTCGGTGGCGTACGGCTTCAGCCTGGTCGACACCAGCGGCACCTTCTCGGCGACGGCGCGTTTCTCGAACTTCTTGGCCAACTGCCAGATCCGGTTGGCCGGCGAACCGCGCCCGGCCGACCAGGCGAGCAGCGCCCGCACCTTGCGCGGATCGTTGCGGGACACGTGCAGCAGTCCTTGCACCACGGCGACGTCACCGCCGGCGATCCTGATCAGGTCGTCGACCTCGTTCGGCCGGAGCAGACCGCCGGCCAGCAGGCGTGATCTCAGCCTGAACTGGTCCAGTTCCAAACCGAGCATGGTGAAGTCGTCGGCCAACGCCGCGCGGGCTGCGGTGTCGGAGACCGGGGTGGCCGCCTCCCGCACCTTCAGCTGGTCGAGTCGGGTCTTGTACCCCGCCGCTTCGGGGTTTCTCAACTCGCGTCGGTAGTCCTTCTCCACGCCGGCCGACCACGAGATCTCGTCGGCGCAGCGCTGGCACACGATGGAGTGGCCGTTGCGCTTCAGCCGGATGCTGCCACCGCTGTCGCGGACGATGTGCTCGTACGCGTCGCCCGTGCTGCCGCGCAGCTGGCGCTTCGGCTCCACCACCCGAGGAGCCCGCCCGAACCCTCCTGCACCCTTCGGCGCCGCTGGTGCAGGGCGCTTCGCGGCCAGCTGCTGGGCGTGCGCGAGTTCGGCGGCGAGCAGGTCGATCTCGTCGTCGATGGCATTGACGAGGCGCTTGTCCTTCGGGTCGGTCGGGACGCGGCGCGCGGTAGCGGCCTTCCAGGCGTTGGAGGCGGCGATGGCCCTGCGGCCCAGGGCCATCAGCGACTCCGCCGTGAGGCGACCCCAGGACCCGTAGAACGCGGCGATCCGGTTGGCGCTGTCCACCGCGTCGAGGACTTCACGGCCGCCGTCGGGCCAGGTCCGTAGGATCCAGTCGCGCTGGCCGTTGATGAACATGGCCCCGGCCTGCACCCCGTAGGCGACCCGGTCGGCCCAGATCACGCCGCGCATGGCCCACAGGGCGGCCTTCGCGGGCTCGCCAGCCGCCACGCGCACCTGGAGGCCGCGGATCGCCCCGCCACCCAGGGCACCCATCCCCAGCGTGAGGCCGAGGAAGAAGGCGGTGGCGGCGGTGCTGATGGTCTTGTCCTGGATCTGTTGGCCGAAGTCGATCAAGGCCAGCGCCGGGATGTCCATCGGGGTCTTGCCGCCGTCCTCGTCGTACAGCCGGACCGCGACGACCTGCTCCGGATCGAGGAACAGGCCATCGCGAACGGCAGACCAGCCACCGAGGGTGGCCAGGTCGTCGGCGAACATCTTGTACTCGCTGACCTTGACCGAGGTGTAGCGCACCTTGATCCTGCCGTCGGATTCCCGCGTGGCCTTGAACGTGGCCGACGCGAACCGCAGCCCGATGTTGCGGATGGGGAAGATCATCCGCTGCTTCATGGTGTCGAGGAACGCGCTCTGCGACTGGCCGCTCCGCTTGGCCACCAGGATGCGGTTTCCCTCCTTGCGCTCGGCGTCCTCGACGGTGCCAGTCATCAGCGCTTCGTACAAGACGTCGAGCATCGCCTTGCCGGCGCCATCCTCGGCAGCCCGCTCGAGGTCGACGTCGAGCACCAGCTTCATCGTCGCCGCCGCCACGTCGTCCTCGATCCCGGACTCGAGTTCGGCCATGACCGCCTTCACGAGGGCGTACTGCTGCCCGCGGATGCGCTCCTTCAGACCTGCGGCGATACCCTCCACGTTGCGCCGTCGCTGATAGCCCTCGCCGACGAAGTAGCGACTGAGGAACCGCTTCGCCTCGTTCGCCCCTGGATCGGCCGCACCGGTCCGGTCGCGCTGCACGCTCATCCGCTGCACCAGCGCCAGCGCCGCCCGATTCCCCGCCGATCGCTGAACGCTCGCCAGCCGGACGCCATCCAGGCCTCGGGTCGGGTACGCCCCGACCGGGAATGCGAAGTCAGGCCGACCGACGCGCGGACGTTGCCGGGCAACGGTGGCTTCGACGGCTTGCGCGTGCATTGGGCCTCCCCGGGCCACCCGTGTGCGGGACCGCTAACCATCTCAAGTGCGACCGCGGCCCCGCCAGCCCTCCGCACGCACCCTTTCGGGCAGCGGCCGCTGCCCGAAAGGGCAGGCATCCCAGCTTGCCGAGCTCGCCCGATGCGCCGCTCAGGAAGCGAGGCGGCGGCTCTGCACGACGTGGAAGCGGTTGGCCACGTAGGCGAGATCGGTGTAGCTGGCGTTGGCGGCGGGGTTGAGTCCGGTGCCGTGGAAGTCGGAGTAGGCCGCGGACTGGTTGACATAGAGAGGGCCGACCAGGTTCTCACTCAGCGCCACCCCGGCCCGCAGCGAGAGCCGGCGGGCGGCTTCGATCACGTCCGCGTCCGTGCTGTAGACCCCCGCGGTCATCGCGCCACCTTCGGCCATCGTCCGGCCGAACGCGGTCAGCGCTTCCTCGATCGAGCCCGCGGTGATCAGGAACGACACCGGGCCGAAGCACTCCACGGCGAAATCGTCGGAGTCGAGGTCGGTCGCAATCACGGTCGGCGTCCGGACCAGTGCAGCGGCGAACTCCGGGTGGGTGATGGCCCGACTCGCGACCACGACCTGACCGCGTCGAGACGCCCGCTCGAGCCGGTCCAGCACGTCGTCGCCGACCAGCGCACCCAGCAGTTCGACGGCCCGCTGGTCGGGGCCGAGGAGCCGCTCGATCGCACCCCCCAACGAAGCCGCGAAATCCTCGACCGACACGGTTCCGTCGGGGGTTCGCAGCCCGTCGGCAGGGACGAAGAAGTTCTGCGTGGTGGTACACATCTGGCCGGAGTACAAGACCAGGGTGAAGGCGATGTTGTCGCACATCGCCACCAGGTCGTCGGTGCCATGCAGCAGCATCGCGTTGACCCCCGCGAGTTCGCCGAACACGACCGCCTGCCGTGCGTGCTCCTCCAGCCAACGGCCGAAGGTGGACCCGCCGGTGTAGTCGATCAGCCGGATCCGATCCTCCCGGGCCAGGTCCTGGGCGAGGTCATCGCCCGGCTCCTCCGCGGCGAGGGTCACCAGTCGCGGATCGAAGCCGTGCTCGGCCAGCACCCGTTGCGCCGTTTGCACGGTGATCGCCAGCGGCAGCACCGCCTGCGGATGCGGCTTGACGACGACCGGGTTGCCGGTCACGAGAGACGCGAACAGACCCGGGTAGGAGTTCCAGGTGGGGAAGGTGCGGCAGCCGATCACGAGGCCGATGCCGCGCGGCACGACCGTGAAGGTCTTGTCGACCACCACGTCGCCGCCCCGGCCGGGCTTGGTCCACCGGGCCTGCGCCGGGTGGAACGACATCGCCTCAGCGGCGTACGCGATCACCTCCAGCGCGCGGTCGAGCGCGTGCGTTCCACCGGCCTGGAACGCCATCACGAACGGCTGCCCGCTGGTGTGCTGGACCGCGTACGCCAACTCGAACACCCGGGCGTGCAGCGCGTGGAGGATGGCCAGGCAGACCTCGATCCGGCGCTCCGGGCCCGCCTCGACCCAGGCCGCGCGAGCCGCCTCCGCCGCATCCAGGAGCGGCGTGACGCCATCGCGGGTCAGCCGGGGATAGCGGACCCCCATCGCCAAGCCGTACGGCGAACGGTCCGTCGCCGCCTCGCCGTCCGCGCCGGGCGTGGTGATGTCGAAAGACCGGCCGAGGTGAGCGTCGAAGGCGGCCCGGCCGTCGGTGGCGGCCGCCTCCCCGTACACCCGCGGACTCGGCGACTCCGGGAAGGCCGAGTAGTAGTCACGCCGATGGATGGCTTGGCGGGCCTGTTCCAGCGCTTCGTGAGCTTGTCGCGGGGCGCTCAATGGAGCAACGCCAGTCCGGGATCACCGAGGATCGCGGCGATGTCGGCCAGGAAGCCCGAGCCCTGTTCGCCGTCGGCCAACCGGTGGTCGAACGACAACGCCAGCGTGGTCACCCAGCGCGGCTCGATGCGCTCCTCGGAGCCGGCGCCGATCACCCACGGCCGACGGGCAATCTGGCCGACACACAAGATGCCGGCCTCGCCCGGATTGAGGATCGGGGTGCCGGCGTCGATCCCGAACACCCCGACGTTGGTGATCGTGAAGGTGCCCTTGGCGGTGTCGGCCGGCTGTGTGTGACCGGCCCGGGCCGTGGCGACGAGTTGCTGCAGTTCGCGGGCCAGGTCCACGAGTTCCATCGAGGACGCGCCCTTGATGTTCGGCACGAGCAGTCCGCGCGGCGTCGCGGCCGCGATGCCGAGATTGACGAGGTGCTTGATCACGATCTCCTGCGCGTCGGAATCCCAACTGGAGTTGAGTTCCGGGGTGCGGCGCAGGGCCAGCAGGACGGCCTTGATCACGATCAGCAACGGCGTGACCTTCACGTCGGCGAACTCCCGCCGGGTCTTCAGCCGCTCGACCAACTCCATCGTGGCCGTCACGTCGCAGGTCACCCATTCCGTCACGTGGGGGGCGGTGAAGGCCGACTGCACCATCGCCTGGGCCGTGGCCTTGCGCACCCCCTTGATCGGGATCCGGGTCTCCTGACCGTCAAACCGCCCCGACGAAGGAGGGGCTTGGTTTGACGGAACAGGCGATCGTGGGCGCCTGCGCCCTCCTCGCTCTTCTCGCGCGAAGCACGGTCGACGTCCTCGCGGGTAATCACCCCGCCGGGTCCGGAACCGGTGAGTGACTGCAGGTCGACCCCCAGATCCTTGGCCAGCTTGCGTACCGGCGGCTTGGTCAGGACGCTCGGCTGCACCGGCTCCGCGGGATCCTCTGCCGTCCCGGGACCCGGCAGCGGCCCGCCGACCGACTCAGCCTGATCGGGCGGCAGCGGGGTCCGGGCGTCGGCCCGGCGAGACACCGGTTGGGCCGTGGAGAAGGTGCTGGCCGCCTGGTCGTGCGCGGCGCCCGTGCTTCCCTCACCGCGGCCGGTCTTGCGCGGCCGACGCTTCGCTTCGGTGGTGCGTGGGCCGTAGCCGACCAGCACCGCCACTCGCCCGCCGGGGGCACCGTGTTCGGCGACCTCGTCGGTGCTCGCGGCGCCGTCCTCCTCCGCTTGGGGGACGGCCGGCACGAGGTCCTCCTTCGGCGTGCCGGCGGGCGGCCCGGCAACACCGGCGGACCCGTCGTCGATGCTGATGATGGGCCGACCGACGTCGACGGTGTCGCCCTCAGCGACGAGCAGGGCCGCCACCGTCCCGGCGTACGGGCTGGGCAGTTCGACCAGCGACTTGCTGGTCTCGACCTCCACCACGATGTCGTTGACGTTCACCTGGTCGCCGACCGCGACCCGCCAGGTCACGATCTCGGCCTCGACGAGACCCTCACCCGGATCCGGAAGCCGGAACTGCTGCACCGCCACGGACGACTCCTATCGCGTTTCGCTGTCGGTCTCGATGAGCCGCGGATCAGTACGCGAGGGAGCGATCCACCGCGTCGAGGATCCGGTCCAGATCAGGAAGGTACTCGTCCTCGACCCGGCTCGGCGGGTACGGGGTGTCGAATCCGCCCACCCGCAGCACCGGAGCCTCCAACGAGTAGAAGCACTGCTCGGAGATCCGCGCCGCGAGTTCGGAGCCGAGGCCGAGGTTGACGACAGCCTCGTGCACCGTGATCACCCGGCCGGTCTTGCGCGCCGACGTGGCGACGGTCTCCAGGTCCAGCGGAGCCAGGCTGCGCAGGTCTATGACCTCGAGGTCGCGGCCCTCCTCGGCCGCCGCGGCCGCCGCGTCCAGGCAGGTCTTCACCATCGGGCCGTAGCAGAGCACCGTGACGTCGGATCCAGCCCGTGCGACCGTGGCGGTGTGCAGCGGCGGGGGCGTCGCCTTCTCATCCAGCTCGGCCTTCTCGTGGTACCGCCGCTTGGGCTCGAAGAAGACCACCGGGTCGTCCGAGGCGACCGCCTGCTGGATCATCCAGTAGGCGTCGACCGGGTTCGAGCAGGCCACGACCTTCAGCCCGGCCGTGTGGGCGAAGTAGGCCTCCGGCGACTCGCTGTGGTGCTCGACGGCGCCGATCCCGCCGCCGAACGGGATTCTGATCACCATCGGCATCCGCAGCCGGCCGCGCGAGCGAAAGTGGACCTTGGCGACCTGACTGACGATCTGGTCGAACGCCGGGAACACGAAGCCGTCGAACTGGATCTCGCACACCGGCCGGTAGCCGCGCAGCGCCATCCCGAACGCGGTGCCGATGATGCCGGACTCCGCCAGCGGGGAGTCGATCACCCGGTGCTCGCCGAAGTCCTTCTGCAATCCTTCGGTGACGCGGAAGACGCCACCGAGCTTTCCGATGTCCTCCCCGGCCAGGATCACCTTGGGGTCGGCCTCCAGGGCCCGTCGCAGCCCGGCGTTGAGCGCCTTCGCCATCGTGACCCTACTCATGCCGAGACCTCCTCGAAGGTGGCGAGGTACTCGGCGTACGCGGCCTGTTGGCCGGTCAGATACGGCGTCTGCTCGGCGTACACGTAGTCGAAGAGATCAACCAACTCCGGATCCGGCAGGTCCAGGCAGCCCTTCCGGATGGTGCCGGCCAGCTTGGTCGCGTCCGCTTCGACGTCGGCGAAGAACGCGTCGTCGGCGGCGCCGTGCCGGGAGAGGTAGGCGCGGACCCGTTCGATCGGGTCCTTCAGCCGCCAGTGCTCCAGCTCGTCGGCCAGCCGGTACTTGGTCGGGTCGTCGGACGTGGTGTGCGCGCCCATCCGGTACGTGTAGGCCTCGATCAACGTCGGGCCGTTGCCGGAATGCGCCCGCTCGAGCGCCTCGCTGGTGACCGCGTGCACGGCGAGCACGTCGTTGCCGTCGACCCGGACGCCCGGGAAGCCGAAGCCGGCAGCCCTGCGGTACAAGGGAATCCGGGACTGCCGTTCGATCGGCTCCGAGATCGCCCACTGGTTGTTCTGCAGGAAGAACACGATCGGGGCGTTGTAGGAACTGGCGAACACGAACGCCTCGTTGACGTCGCCCTGACTCGTCGCCCCGTCGCCGAAGTAGCCGATCACCGCCGTGTCCCGGTCCGGATCTCCGGTGCCGACCAAGCCGTCCCGCTCGACGGCCATCGCGTACCCGGTCGCGTGCAATGCCTGCGCACCGATCACGATCGTGTACAGGTGGAAGCGGGTGGCGACCGAATCCCAACTGCCGAGGTCGACCCCGCGGAAGAGGCCCAACAGCTTGAGCGGATCGACCCCCAGACACCACGCGACCCCGTGCTCCCGGTAGGTCGGGAAGACGAAGTCGCGGGCGTTCATGGCCCGGCCCGAGCCGATCTGGGCGGCTTCCTGACCCAGACAGGAGGCCCAGATCCCGAGCTCGCCCTGGCGTTGCAGGGCGGTCGCCTCGGCGTCGATCCGCCGGGTCATGACCATGTCGCGATAGAAGCCGCGGACCTGCTCGTCGTCGCCGGTGAAGGCGTAGTCGCGATGATCGACCCGCTCCCCCTCCGGCGTCAGCAGTTGCACCAGTTCGATGTCCGGCTCGATGTGGGGGGCGAGACCCGGTCCAGGGCCGCTCGCGTCGCTGTTGCTCACCTCGTTCAAGCATCCTCTCGGTTGGCTCCGCCGATAGGCGGATCCAGGTCAGTCCTGCCGCGGGATCGCCGCTACGCAGGTGGTGCTCAGTAAGGACCGTACGGATCCGCCGAGGGCCGGATGAGGCACTGGTAGGGCGGTTCCGTACTGCCTTCCCAACGTACCGCCTCGAGGTTGGGAGTGAGAAAACAACTTGCATGTCCTACCTGTTTGGCCCATGGTGATCGGCATTCGTCGGTTCCGATCAGCGGGACCTGGGAGTGCGGAGGAGGCGTGAGGTGTCCAGCAATGTCCCGGGCAACGCCATGCCCTTCATCCGTACCGCTCAGGAGCACAATTCTCGTGTCGTTGACCGACTCAGCAAGTTCCTCCCCTGACCCCTTCTTCATCGACTACGTCCCACCCGACGAACCGGGCGAGGGCCAGCGCTGGTCCACCTGGGACGACATCGGGGTTCTCGCCGGCCCCGAACCCTGGCCCGACTGGGTGATCACTGCCGACGCGGCGATCGACACCGAACTGGGCATCCTCAAAACGGGCAAGGAAGCCGACGTCTTCCTGCTCGAACGCGCCACCGAGCACGACTCGGTGATCATGGCCGCCAAGCGTTACCGACCGGAGGAGCACCGGTTGTTCCACCGCGACGCCGGCTACGTGGAGACCCGCCGGATGCGCAACACGCGCGACCGGCGAGCCACGGCGAAGAGCACCGCCTGGGGCCGACAGGTCCAGTCCGGCGCCTGGGCCACGGCGGAGTTCCAGTTCCTGGGCGACTTCTTCTCGGCCGGTATCCCGGTGCCGTACCCAGTGCAACTGAACGGCGCCGAGATCTTGATGGAACTGATCACCGACACCGCCGGCGACACCGCGCCGCGGCTGGCCCAGGTGCGTCCGTCGCGGGAGCTGTTGGCCGACTACTGGTCGCAGCTGGTCGAGGCCATGCGCGTGCTGGCCCGCCTGGGTCTGACCCACGGCGACCTGTCGGCGTTCAACATTCTCGCCACCGGCGAGCGGATCGTGATCATCGATCTGCCCCAGGCCGTCGACATCGTCGGCAACCCGCACGGGATGGAGTTCCTGGCCCGGGACTGCCGCAACGTCGCGACCTGGTTCGCCGCCCGTGGTCTCGAGGTCGACGGCGACACCCTGCTCGCGGATCTGCTGGCCTACGCCTGGTGAGAGCTCTGCTCTACGGAACCCCCGCCCCCGGCCACGGACGAAGTGTGCAGTTCTCGCCCTCGACACGCGCGCAACCAGGGCCGAAAGTGCACACTTCATCGGCCTCGGCTAGGCCAGCACCCGCAGGGTCGCGAGCGTCGGGTCGGCCGCGTACGCCACCCGAAGTCCCTGATCCCGGGCCTCGAGCAGGGCTGCCGACCGCCTCGGCGGTGACCCGCTCACCCGGAGCCAGCACGGGGATGCCGGGCGGATACGGCGCGATCAGTTCCGCGCAGGTCCGGCCGATCGCCTCGGCGGCCGGCACGGTGGCATGTGGCGCGAAGAAGGCCGTCCGCGGATCGACGACCGTGACCGGATTGACCGTCCAGGCCGCAGCGGGCGCCACCGGCCGCGGGGCACCGCGGTGGCGCTCGATGCTCGCGACCAGCGCGTCGACGAGCCGGTCCAGCCGGGCGTCGTCGTCCGCCGGTGTGACGACCGCGACGATGGTGTCCCGGTCGGCCATCTCGACCGGCAGCCCGGCCGCCAGCAGGTCGCGCTCGATCGACGAGTCCGTCGACGCCGGCGCCCGGCAGCACGATCGTGAGTTTCACCGGATCGACCCGAGGTCCCTCGAGCACGACCAGGCCCGGAACCGCACCGAGTCGTGTTCGAACCCCGGCCACCCGCTCGATCAGCGCACCGTACAACCGCGGCCCGTCCCGGGCGATCAGGGCCCGCGAGGCGTCGATGCTGGCCAGGATCGCGCCGGCCGGGCTGGTCGTCGCGGTGGCCTCGACCCCGGCGTCGAGGCGCGCGAGGTCGATCCGCTCGCCGCGGGCGAGGATCAGCGCGGCCTGCGACCAGGCCGGGAACGCCTTGTGCGCCGACGTCACCAGCGCGTCGGCCCCTTGGCGCAACGCGTGCGGCGGCAGGTCCGGATGGAATCCGAAGTGCGCGGCCCAGGCCGCGTCGACCACCAGCGGTACGTCGTGGGCGTGCGCGACGGCCGCGAGGCCGGCCACGTCGGCGACCGTGCCGACGTACGACGGGTCGCCGACCAGCACGGCGACCGCCTCGGGCGCCCGCAAGAAGCCGTCCGCCAGCACCTCCGGCGTCACCCCGAGCGGCAGCCCGGTCGCCGGGTCGACACCCGGCCGCAGCCACACCGGGGACAGTCCGGCCAGCACCAGACCGAGCAACATCGAGCGGTGCAGCGTACGGCCGACCAGCACCTGGTCGCCCTCCCGGCCGACGGCCAGGGCGAGCGCCTGGTTGGCGTGGGTGGAGCCGCCGACCGAGAACCGGGCGACATCGGCGCCCCACAGCTCCGCGGCCCGCGCCTCGGCGGCCTGCAGCACGCCGCGTTCGAGGCGCATCGTGTCCAACCCGGCGTACAGCGGCACGTCGCCGGCCACGACGTCGCCGATCAGATCTTGTCGCTGCTTGTGTCCGGGGATGGTGAACGGGGCCGGTGCCGCCTCGTGGAACCGCAGCCAGGCATCGAACAGCGGCGCGTCGCCGCGCAGCCCCTGCGGATCAGTCGGCACGGTCGGCCGCGACCAGAGCCTGGAAGGCGGTCACCAGACCTCGCGGGTACGCCCGCACCTGGCGCAGGTCGACCCACTCGTCGACGGCGTGCAGCCCACCGCCCGACGGACCACAGATGACCGCGGGGATCCCGGCGTCCTCGAACAGCGGCGCCTCCATCCAGTACGGCGCCGCCAAGGGCTCCTCCTGCCGTCCCGGTACGCCTGCGAGGGCGGTGTCCAGCAGCTCGGCGAAGTCGTGGGCCGGACCGGACGCCGCCAATTGCCAGGCCGGCCGCCCGACCACCAGCCGCGCGGAGGCCGATACGTCTGCGTCAACGTCCCGCAGCCGCTGCAGCATCCGTTCGACATCGGCGAGCGCGTCCGCCACCGATTCGCCGGGCTCGGTCCGGCGCTCGATCGTCGCCCGGGCGGAGGAGGGGATCATGAAGGGCGCCGAGCCGCCCGACGCCTGGCTGGCGAGCCACGCACCGCGGCCGGCCAGCTCCGCGTCGGCCTCCTCGACGGCGGCCAGCAGCCGGCCGAGATGGGCCACCGCGTTGACTCCCTCCGCCGGCAGCGAACTGTGCGCCGAACGGCCGGCGAACTCGACCTCGACGACCGCGAAGCCGCGCAGGCTCACCGTCTTGTCCAGGTGGGTCGGTTCCCCGATCACGGCCAGATCGGGTCGCAGTCCCGTCTCCGGCAGGTGGGCGAGCAGCGTCTCCGTACCGAGACTGGCGTCCTCCTCGTCGGCGACCAGGGCGAGCACCACGCTGCCGCGATCCTCGCGAGCGATCTCCTCCGCCGCGACGACCAACCCGGCGACACCGGCCTTCATGTCGGCGGCGCCCCGGCCGGACAACCGGTCGCCCTCGATCCTCGGCTCGAATGGCGCCGCCATGCCCTCGACCCCCACCGTGTCGACGTGGCCGTTGAGGAGCAACGTCGGGCCGGGTCGGGTGCCGCGCGACCAAGCCAGCAGACTGGGCCGATCCGGCTGCCCGTCCGGGGTCACGACCCGGGTTGCGAAGCCGGCGTCGGCCAATCGGGTCCGCAAGAAGTCCACGACCGCCGCCTCACCCGCCGCGCCCGGAACGAGCCCGGGGTTCACCGAGTCGATCGCGATGAGTTCGCTGGCCAGCGTGACCGGGTCGGCGCGGGTGGGCACCCGAGCACCCTACTGATCCGGCGTCCGACGGATCAGGCGAGGGAGCGCTGGAACCGCAGGATCTTGATCAGGCCGGTCGCGACCGTCTCCGGTCCCGCGGCGAGCGAAACCCGGACCGCGGTGCCGCCGCGGACCCGGTCGAAGTCGCTGCCCGGCGTGAGCGCGACCCCCTCGCGGTCGAGCAGGGCGGCACACCAGGCGGCGCTGTCCGGGTACGGCCCGAGCACCGCCGCGATGTCGGCGTAGAGGTAGAAGGCGCCGTCGGCCGGCGCCACCTTGGTCCACCGCAGTTCGTCGATCGCGTCGAGCAACACCGTGCGGGTGTCGGCGTACTCCTCGACGGCGGCAGCGGCCTCGGCGTACGACGAAGCAGTGAAGGCCGCCACCGCGGCGTGCTGGGCCGGTACCGGTGCGCAGAGCGCGAAGTTGCCGGCAAGGGCGTCCACGGCGCCGACCAGGTCCTCGGGCAACAGGCACCAGCCGAGCCGCCATCCGGTCATCCCCCAGAACTTCGAGAACGACGAAATCACCACGCTGCCGGGATCGAAGCGCCAGGCGCACTCACCGACCGAACCGGTGAACGTGACGCCGTGGTAGATCTCGTCGCTGATCAGCCGGACGCCGTGCGCGCCGCACCACCGCGCCAGCGCTCCCAATCGGTCGGCGTCCAGCATGGTGCCGGTGGGATTGGCGGGCGAGGCGACGACCAACCCGGCGAGCGGGGCCTCCGCGTGGGCGGCGGTCAGCAGCTCGGGCGTGGGTTGGAAGCGCACCTGCTCCCCACAGTCCAACTCGACCACCTCGCAGCCGAGGGTGGCCAAGATGTTGCGGTACGCCGGGTAGCCCGGCCGGGCCAGCGCGATACGATCCCCGGCCTCGAACGCGGCCAGGAAGGTCAGCGTGAACGCCCCGGACGAGCCCGTGGTCAGCGCGATCCGACCGGGATCGACGTCCAGTCCGTACCAGCGTCGGTAGTGCCCGGCCAGTTCCACCCGGAGCGCCCGCAGACCGAAGGTTTCGCTGTAGCCGAGATGATGTCGCTCGCCCAGGATCTCCTCGGCCCGTCGCCGGACGTCCGACGGCGCGCCCTGGGACGGCTCGCCCACGCACAGTGACACCACGTCGCGCCCGGCGGCCCGCAACTCCGCGACGCGCTGCAGCACACTCATCACCGCGAACGGCGGCACCTGCGAGCGCCGCGAGGCCGGCACTAGTGCTCCCGCCCGGAGGTCTCGAACACTAGGTGGCCCGCTGCCGGGCGCGGTAGGCGGCGACGTTGGCCCGGTTGCCGCAGTTGCCGGTGTCGCAGTACCGCTTGGAGCGATTGCGGGACAGGTCGACCAGCACGTCTTCGCAGTCGTCGGCGGCGCAGATCCGCAGCCGCTGCAACTCATCGGCCCGCATCAGATCGAGGAGGGCCATCGCGGCCTCCGCCGCGATCCGATCGGCGAGCGGGGCGCCGGGGCGGGTGACGTGCAGGTGCCAGTCCCACTCATCGTGCTTGGCCAGGTAGGGATGCGCGTCACACTCGTCCAGGATCTCGTTGATCAGCGCGGCCACCTCGTCACGGTCCTTGATCGTCCACGCGCGCCGTAGCCGGGGCCGCAGCGCGCGTACGGCCTCGCGCTCCTCGGCGGTCCGCCGGATCTCGCCAGAGTACGGACTGCGGACGAGCAGCGCATCGAAATCCTCGGCGGTGACGAGGCTGTCGCCGTCCTGGCCGATGGTGTTGACGAGCGCCGCCGTCTCGACCAGCGAGATTTCGGTGTCATGAGTGAAAGGCATGTTGACTCCTGACGTGGCCACACCGTAGTGTCATGAGTAACAGATACTTTAGCTCATGACAGGGGGCGAGAACCATGACCACCACGACGCAGCCGACAACCGTGAACGGCAGCCGAGCAACGGCGACCCGCGTGGGCATCCCGCTCGCCGTGTCCTCTGCGGCGGCGTTCGGCCTGTCCGGGCCGCTGGCCAAGTCCCTGCTGGAGAGTGGCTGGACCCCCGCAGCCGTGGTCGCCATCCGCGTCGGCGGCGCGTTCTTGCTCCTCGCCGTGCCCACCTTGATCGTGCTGCTGCGAACCGGGTTTCCGACGCTCAAGCAGACCCGGCGGCTGGTGACCTACGGGATCATCGCGGTCGCGTTGGCGCAACTCTGCTACTTCAGCGCCGTGACGTACCTGTCGGTCGGGGTCGCGCTGTTGATCGAGTACACCGCGCCGGTCCTGCTCATCGGCTGGCACTGGTGGCGCAGCAAGCAGGCGCCGACCCGGCCGGTCCTGATCGGCGCCGGTGTGGCCATGGTCGGCATGACGCTCGTGTTGGACCTCTACAGCGGCCTCCGGCTGCACCCGGTCGGTGTGCTGTGGGCGCTCGGCGCCGCCCTCTGCCTGTGCGCGTACTTCATCCTGGCCGACGACACGGACCCGACGGTGATGACGTCACCGCTACTGATGACGACCGCGGGCATGGGCGTCGGCGCCCTCGTGCTCATCGCCGCGGGCGCGGTGGGCCTGGTCCCGTTCGCCGCGAGCCTCAATCCCGCTGCGCTGGCCGGGCAGACCCTGCCGTGGTGGGTCCCGGTGCTGGCGATCATCTGCATTGCGGGCGTGTTCTCCTACCTGACGGGGATCATGGCGGTCCGCAAGCTCGGCAGTTCGCTCGCCTCGTTCGTGGCGCTGACCGAGGTGCTGTTCGCGGTCGTGTTCGCGATCATCCTGGTCGGCCAACAGCCCTCGCCCGGCCAGATCGTCGGCGGTGTTCTGGTGCTGACCGGCATCGCGATCATCCAGCGGCTCGATCGGCGTTAGCGGGCGGATTCGGCTGACGCCACCTCGACCGATCTCGAGTGGCTAGTACCGCGGTGCCCAAATCTCGGTACTAGCCTGAGGACCGTGTCGGGGGACGAATGGGGCGAGCGACCCCTCGTACTGGCGGTCGATACCGACGCGCGTCAGCTCGGGCGGATCGAAACCGAGTTGCAGCGGGCGTTCGGAGCGGATTTCCGGGTGCGTGGGGAACTGCGGTACGAGGACGGGGTGCGCACCCTGGAGGGCGCGCACGACCGGAACCAGAAGGTCGCGTTGGTGCTGGTCGACGGCGGTGACGACGACGAGCGGCGGTCGGCGGTGTTCGCGGCCGCCCGCACCCTGCATCCGGACGCGAGACGGGCGCTGCTGGTGCCCTGGGGGGCGTGGTCGTCGCCGGAGTCGGCGCGCACGATCCTGCACGGCATCGCCGTGGGGGACTTCAGCTACTACGTCTTGAAGCCGTGGACCCTGCGGGACGAGTTCTTCCGCCGCACCATCTCCGAGTTCATCCACGAATGGTCGCGCAGTGAGGAGAGCAACCTCCGGGAAGTCGTCGTGGTCGCGACGCACCACACGGGCCGGGCTTACGCCGTGAGCGACCTGCTCGCCCGGAACGGGATCCCCCACGCCTTCCGGGAGCGGGATTCAGAACTGGGTCGGCAGATGCTGGACTTCACCGATCACCCGGAGGGCGAGGTCGTCGTCTGGATGCCGGCGATCGGCGGTCCCGTCCTCATCGATCCGAGCGACGCGGAGATCCTGCACGCGTGGGGACTGCCGACCGGCTTGGACCCAGCGGCTCGCGACGTCGACCTGCTCGTGGTGGGGGCCGGACCGGCCGGACTCGCCTCCGCCGTGTACGCCGCGTCGGAGGACCTCCAGACCCTGGTGGTCGAACGGGAGGCGATCGGCGGCCAGGCCGGCACCAGTTCGCTGATCCGAAATTATCTTGGGTTCTCGCGCGGGCTGAGCGGAGCGGAACTGGCTCAACGCGGCTACCAGCAAGCGTGGGTCTTCGGCGCTCGGTTCCTGCTCACCAGGCAGGTGGATCGGCTCACTCATTCCGCCGACGGATTCTGCGCGACCGTCGGCGACATCGGCGAGGTGACCGCCCGGGCCGTGATCATCGCCAGTGGCGTCTCCTACCGACGGCTCGGGGTGCAGAGTCTGGAGCAGCTCGGTGGTCAGGGCGTGTACTACGGCGCGAGCGTGTCCGCCGCCCACGCGATGACCGGACTCTCGGTGGCCGTGGTGGGCGCAGGTAACTCCGCGGGTCAGGCCGCGCTGCACCTGGCGCGCTACTGCTCGGCGGTGCATCTGCTGGTCCGGGGCGCCGATCTCAACTCCAGCATGTCGGCGTACCTGACCGACGCCATCTCCGCCCAGCCGATCATCCGGGTCCACCTGGACACCGAAGTGATCGAGGCACACGGGGACGGCCGACTCGAGTCGGTGACCCTCAGCCACCGCGGCGCGGCACGAACGGAGCAGCTACCGCTGAACGGCCTGTTCGTCATGATCGGCGCGCAGCCCCGGACGGACTGGCTGCCGGCCGACGTCGAACGGGATTCGTACGGGTTCGTGCTGACGGGGGCCGACAGCCAAGCCACGGGCCGCTGGCCGTTGCTGCGGCCACCGAGTCCGCACGAGACCACGGTACCGGGTCTGTTCGCCGTCGGGGATGTGCGCTGCGGATCGGTCAAACGGGTCGCCTCGGCGGTCGGGGAGGGATCGGTCGTGGTATCGGAAGTCCACCAGTTCCTGGCCGGTCTTCCGTCGCCGAGATGACTGCTCGTCCGTCCGCTCGCCCGTCCGCTCGGTACGCCGGCGCGGCCGCCGTCTTGGCCGTGCCGCTGCTCGGGCTGTTCGTGTTGATCGCCCGACCGGCCCTCGATCTGCGCTGGGAGCACCAACCCTCGCACTTCTGGCTGGTGTTGATCTCCGCGATCCTCGCCGCCGTGCTGGCGTACGGGACCGGGGAGGCGGCCGGACGGCGTGGGGACGCCCGGGTGCTGTACGTGTCGTTGACGTTCCTCGCCGCCGCGGGCTTCCTCGCCCTGCATGCGCTGGCCACTCCCGGAGTCCTGCTGGCTCGCAGCAACACCGGCTTCACGATCGCCACGCCCGTCGGGATCGCGCTCGGTTCGGTCTTCGCGGCGCTGTCCGCCGCGGACCTGCGAGGCGAGCGCGCCGTCCGGGCGGTGCGGCGAGCCAAGCTGGCCCGTTTCGTGCTGCTGGGCGTCATGTTGGCCTGGGCCGCCTGGTCGCTGGCGAGGTTGCCACCGTTGGGCCAACCCTCTCGCCTCGCCGAGACGTTGCCGCTGGCCCTGGCCGTCCCGACCGTTGTGCTCTACGTGGTGTGCGCGGGCCGGTACTTCCAGTTGTGGCGCCGGCATCGGTCGCTGATGTTGCTGGCGGTGATGTCGGCGTTCATCCTGCTGGCGGAGGCGATGGTGGCCATCGCGGTGGCCCGCAACTGGCACCTCAGCTGGTGGGAGTGGCACGTGTTGCTGTTGGTCGCGTTCGCGCTGGTGACCGTCGGAGCGCGGGCCTCCTGGCGCGAGGAACGATTCGCCGACCTGTACCTGGCGGACACCACCGCGGGCCGCCGCGAGATCAGCGTGCTGTTCGCCGACCTGGAGGGCTTCACCACCTTCTCGGAGAACCGCGAACCCGACGAGATCACGGCCATGTTGAACACCTACTTCGAGGTCGCGATCCCGGCCGTGGTGACCCCGCACGGAGGTGACGTCGACCGGATCGTCGGGGACGCGTTGATGGTGACCTTCAACAAGCGCGGCGACCAGCCCGACCACGCTGCGCGGGCCGCGGCGGCCGGCCTGGGCCTGCAGCACGCGGTTTCGGCGGTCGCCGACCAACGGCCGGAGTGGCCGCGCTTCCGGGTGGGCATCAACTCCGGAGAGGTCTCGGTGAGCTTGGTCGGCACCGAAGGCGGCCGCACGCACACCATCGTCGGCGACGTCGTGAACGTGGCGTCCCGGATCGAGAGCGAGGCCCCGGCGGGTGGGGTGGCCATCGGTCCCGACACCTTGGCGGCGCTGCCGGGGGCCGTCACCGCTCCGCTGGGTCGGCTGGCGCTCAAGGGCAGGGTCGATCCGGTGGAGGTGCACCTGTTGATCTCGCTGCCCGAGTCGACGCGATCGGCGTCGTAGGGTCGCGCCCTACACTCCTGACGTGTCGCGCGCTCCCGGTCTGCTGATCGCGGGCACCTCCTCCGACGCGGGGAAGTCGCTGGTCGTCACCGGACTCTGCCGGGCGCTCAGCCGCCGCGGAATCGCCGTCGCACCATTCAAGGCGCAGAACATGTCGAACAACTCGATGGTCTGCGCCGACGGTGCCGAGATCGGCCGGGCCCAGTACCTGCAGGCGCAGGCGGCCGGCGTCGAGGCCAGCTCCGCGATGAACCCGGTGCTGCTCAAGCCCGGCTCGGACCGGCGGTCGTTCGTCGTGCTCCGCGGCCGGCCGTACGGGACGCTGGAGGCCGGTGAGTACGCGACCGGTCGGCGCGCCCTCGCCGAGGCCGCGTTCGCCGCGTACGCCGAACTGGCGGAGCAGTACGACCTGATCGTGTGTGAGGGCGCCGGCTCCCCGGCCGAGATCAACCTGCGGGCCGGGGACTATGTGAATCTCGGCCTGGCCCGCCGGTTCGACCTCCCCGTCACCGTCGTCGGCGACATCGACCGCGGCGGTGTCTTCGCCTCGCTGTACGGCACCGTGACCCTGCTGGACGACGCGGACCGGCGGCTGATCCGTGCCTTCGTGATCAACAAGTTCCGTGGCGATCGGAGCGTCCTCGACCCGGGGCTCGCCGACCTCACCCAGCGCACCGGGATCCCGTTCGCGGGCGTCCTGCCCTGGCTGCCCGACCTCTGGCTCGACGCCGAGGACACGTTGGAGGTCGGACGCTGGCGCCGCCCGACCGACCGGCCCGACGCGTTGCAGGTCGCGGTGGTCCGGCTGCCCCGGGTGTCCAACGTGACCGACGTGGACGCGCTGGCCGCCGAACCGGGGGTCGACGTTTTGGTCACCACCGACCCCGCCGTGGTGGCCGGCGCCGACCTGGCCGTGCTGCCCGGCACCCGATCCACGGTCGACGACCTGGCCTGGCTCCGCGATCGCGGGCTCGCGGAGGCGATCACGGAGCGGGCCCGTCGGCAGGCCCCGGTGCTCGGCATCTGCGGTGGCTACCAGATGCTCGCCACCCGGATCCACGACGAAACCGAGTCGGGCGCCGGCACCGTCGACGGGCTGGCCCTGCTGCCGGTCGAAGTCACGTTCGGGCCGCACAAGGTGCTGGGCCGTCCGGTGGGGAGCTGGTGCGGGGAGGTCGTGAACGCGTACGAGATCCACCACGGCGTGGCCACGATCCGGTCCGGCCCGGCCACCGACGAGATCGAGCCGTTCCTCGACGGGGCCCGGGTCGGGTCGGTCTGGGGCACCATGTGGCACGGCGCGTTCGAGAACGACGGTTTCCGCCGCGGCTGGCTCGCCGAGCGGGCGATCCAGACCGGATCGGCCTGGCGAGTCGACCCGGAAGGTCCCGGGTACGACGACCGCCGCACGACCATGATCGACACTCTGGCTGACGCCGTGGAGACCCATCTCGACCTGGATCTGATCCTGCCGTGAAGATCACGGTCTGGGTGATCGGCATCGGCAGCGGACAGCCCCGGCAGCTCACCGGGGAGGCCATCGACGCCATGAACGCGGTCGAGGTGTTCCTCGTCGCCGACAAGGGCGAAGCCAAGCACGACCTCGCCGAACTGCGCGCCCAGCTGTGTGCGGCCGTCATCACTCACGATCGCTACCGCGTGGTCGAGGTCGTGGATCCGCCGCGCGACGAGGCGCCGGTCGACTACGCCGCGGCGGTCCGGACCTGGCACGCCGCCCGCGCCGACCGCTATCGCGAGACCATCACCGAACTGCTGCCGGCCGGCGGGCAGGTCGGCTTCCTGGTTTGGGGTGACCCGGCGTTCTACGACTCCACCATCCGGATCGCGGAGTCCCTCGCAAGCCCCGCACTGGCGGTCGAACTCCGCGTCGTACCGGGGGTGAGCAGCCTGCAATTGCTGGCTGCCGCCCATCGGATCGTGCTCAACCGGATCGGCCGAGGAGTCCACGTCACCACCGGTCGCCGGTTACTGTCGGACTACGCCGCCGGGCTCGGCGACGTCCTGGTCGTCCTCGACGCCCACCTGGCCGCCGAGGAGCTGATCCCCCAGCATCCGGAGCTGACCATCTTCTGGGGTGCTCAGCTCGGCCTCGCGGACCAGAGTCTGGTCTCGGGGCGACTGGTCGACGTGATCGCGCAGATCCGGCAGGAACGTGCCCGGATCCGCGCCCGCCGCGGGTGGGTCTTCGACACCTACCTGTTGCGCGCCGGCGAGTGATCCGGCTGATCCAGATCGCCGCAACTGTGGGGAAATCGCACTCGACACGCCGCCGACCCCCACCCAAACAGGGAAACTGGCCACAGTTTCCGGGTTGTGGGGCGGGCGACGGACGCAGCTGAACACCCGCGGTTTCCGTGGCGCAGGCCGCAGTTTCCCTCGTAATCGGTGCCCTGGTCCTCGTTCGGCTCACGTTTACGTACGCGCCGCCGCCTCAGAAACTAATTCGTTACCCGAAAGACCAATCTGATGTCAACCCGGGTGACGAATACGCGGCTGTAAGTACGAAACAGCAAAGCGAGCGTCTCCGGAGACCCTTAGCTGCGACAAGGAGACCACTGCCATGATCATCACGTCCACCCGAGCGAAAATCGCCGCCATCGGCGCCGCGCTCCTGCTTCCTCTGAGTGTTGCGGCCTGCAACGCACCCCAGGCGGGCGGCGCCGCCGCTCCCGCCGCCCCGCCGACCTCGAGCGCCCCGTCGTCGACGATGCCCTCGGAGTCACCCTCGATGTCCGGTGACCAGCCGTTCGGTGCGGGTTGCGCTGCCGTACCGAAGACCGGCAAGGGTTCGTTCGACGGGATGTCGGCCGACCCGGTCGCCACTGCGGCGAGCAACAACCCGGCCCTCAGCACGCTGGTCACCGCCGTCAAGGCCGCCGGCCTCGTCGACACCCTGAACACCGCCAAGGACATCACCGTGTTCGCGCCGAGCAACGACGCGTTCAAGGAGGTCCCGCCGGCCACCCTCAAGGCGGCCCTGGCCGACCCGAAGGGTCTGCTCACCGAGGTGCTGACCGCCCACGTCGTGGCGGGCAAGCTCAGCCCGGATCAGTTGGCCGGCGAGCACCAGAGCCTCAACAAGTCCCAGTAGGTGACCGTCACCGGCTCCGGTGAATCCTTCGAGGTCAACGGCCAGGCGATGGTGGTCTGCGGCAACGTGCAGACGGCCAACGCGACGGTTTACATCATCGATCACGTCCTGCTGCCGAAGTCCTGAGCAGCGAACCAGGTCCTCATGAGTGCATCAGAGAGCGATCGCCGGATCGGGAGCAGGACTCCCTCCGCCCGGTTGATCGACAACGCTCAGGGCCTGGTGTCTGGTCGCGAACTGCAGGCCGCCCGGCTGATCTCCTTGATCGGCCGGGCCGCCCGCGGCCAGGAGGATGCGTTCGCCGACTTGTACGACCAGACCTGTGACCGGATCTACGGCGTCATCGTCCGGGTGATCCGGTCGCGGGAACTGGCTCAGGAAGTCACCCAGGAGGTCTACGTGGAGATCTGGCGGCAAGCCTCTCGCTACTCCACGACCAAGGGCAGCGTGCTGGCCTGGATGACCACCATCGCCCATCGCCGAGCGGTCGACCGGGTCCGCAGCGAGAGCAGCGACACAGCCCGCGACATCAAGTACGCCCAGCTCAACGCCGAACGTGAGGTCGACGGAGTCTGGGCGGGCGTTGAGCAGAAGCTCGACGTCGAACGGGTCCGCCGCGGACTCGCCTCGTTGACCGAGATCCAGCGCGAGGCGCTCACCTTGGCCTACTTCGGTGGCTACACCCACGTACAGGTGGCGAAGCTGCTGAAACTGCCGCTGGGCACGGCGAAAACCAGAATCCGGGACGGACTGATCGGACTCAGAGACGCATTGGGGGTGGAGGCATGAAGGGGTTGCACGAGATGCACATCGATGTCGGTTGTTATGTCGTCGACGCTCTCGATCCCGATGAACGCGAGGCGTTCGAGGGCCATCTGGCCGGGTGTGACAGTTGCGCTCGCGAGGTGCTCGAGTTCACCGAGACGGCCGCCGAATTGGCGCGGCTGGTCGCGATGGGTCCGCCGCGGACCGTACGCGGCTCGATGCTGGCCACCATCGAGCGAATCCGGCCGCTGCCGCCCCTGACCGACGACCTCGACCGCTCCCTACCCCTGCCGGTACGGACGGACACCGAGCCGGTCGCCGCTCCCATCGACGAGCTCGCGGTCCGCCGCACCCGCAGCGCCGGCCGCCGCCAGCGGATGCTGGTCGCGCTGGTCGCCGCGGCCACGGTCGTGGCTCTCGCCCTCGGCGCCCTGGTGGTCAACCTCACCCAGCAGCATCAGGCGAACGTGGCCGCTCAGTCCGCCGCCCAGAGGGAGACCACTCTGCTCGCCGCACCCGACGCCCGGGTGCTGACCCAGACCCGCGACGGCGCCAACTACACATTCGTCGTCTCCAAGCAGCGGAACGAAGCGCTGCTGATCCCCAACAACCTGTCCAACCCGGGCCCCGACAAGGTCTTCCAGCTCTGGACCTTGCAGGGCCGCCAGGCCACCCCGGACGCCACCATGGCCGCCGGTTCCAAGAGCCAGTGGTTCACCGGATCGATCGCCGACTCCACCTCGCTGGCGGTCACGATCGAACCGAGCGGCGGCTCCCGGACGCCGACCATGCCGATCCTGGCCCAGGTCCTGATCTGAGCAGCGTGCCCTGACTCGGCGAGGCGGGGGCTTCGCACGACCCGCCTTTCCGAAGGAACATCATGAGCAAGTCCGCCAGTCCCACGCTGCCCGCGAGCAGACCCGCCGCGCCGCCTCCCGAGAGGCCATCCAGGCCCGCGAAACCGCTGCGGATGCTGGCCGGGTTGGCCAGCGCCGCAGCCGCCATCGGCGTCGGGCACTTGGTGGCCGCCTTCTTGAACCCTGCCGCCTCTCCGTTGTTGGCCGTCGGCTCGGTCGCGATCGACCTCGCGCCGACGCCCGCGAAGGAGTTCGTGGTCAAGAACTTCGGCAACTACGACAAGCCGCTCCTGGTGGCCAGCATCGGGTTGGCGCTGACCGTCTTCGCCGCGGTGATCGGACTGATCGCCTGGCGCCAACGGATCGTGGCCCTGATCGGCATCGGGGCCCTCGGCCTTGTCGGAGCGGGAGCGACGATCTACCGGCTCGGCCCGACCGAGTGCGTACCGTCCCTGGTGGCGGGCGTGGTCGGGGTAGCCGCCCTGGCCTTTCTCACCCGGCACCCCCGTGGCGCCGCTCCAGGCGCCACCGGTGCCGTCAGCCGACGCGGGTTGCTGCTCGGCACGGCCGCGGTCGCTGCCATCGGTGCGGTGTCCGGCGTGGCGGGCACGTTGCTCGAAGGCGCCGGCCGAACGGCCCGCCGGGTGTTCAAGCTGCCGAACCCGGTCTCGGCGGCCAAGCCGATCCCGGCCGGTGCCCAGCTGCCCGGCATGACACCCTTCAGCACGCCTCCCGCTGACTTCTACCGGGTCGACATCAGTCTGGTCACCCCGCAGATCTCCGCCGACGGCTGGTCCCTGACCATCGACGGCATGGTGGATCGGCCGGTGACGCTGACGTACGGGGACCTGCTGGGGATGCCGCTGATCGAGCGGGACATCACCTTGACCTGCGTCTCGAACGAGGTCGGCGGCCCGTACGTCAGCACCGCTCGCTGGCTCGGGGTGCCGTTCTCCGAGATCATCAAACGGGTCGGGGTGCAGGCCGGGGTGGACCAGGTCTTCTCGTACTCCCTCGACAGCGGCTACACCTGTTCGACGCCGTTCCAGGCGGTGAACGACGGGCGCGACGCGATGATCGCCGTCGGCATGTACGGTCAACCGCTCCCCGACGAACGCGGCTTCCCGGCCCGGATGCTGGTGCCCGGGCTGTTCGGGTTCGTGTCGGCGACGAAGTGGCTGAAGCGGATCGAGTTCACCACCTACGCCAAGCGGACCGCGTACTGGACCGAGCGGAAGTGGGCGACCGACGCTCCCATCCTGGTCCAGAGCCGGATCGATCTGCCGCAGTCCCTCGGCACGCTGCCCAAGGACAAGTCGGTGCTCGCCGGCGTCGCCTGGGCGCAGCACCGGGGCATCGCCAAGGTCGAGATCAAGATCGACGACGGGGACTGGCAGGAGGCAAAGCTGGGCGCCGACGCCGGGGTCGACCTCTGGCGGCAGTGGTCGTACCGCTACGACGGACCGGCCGGCCGGCACTCCGCCCAGGTGCGGGCCACCGATCTGAACGGCGTCGCCCAGCCGGAGAAGCGCACTCGGGTGTTTCCGTCCGGTGCCACCGGCTGGCACCAGATCCAGTTCAGCATCGACTGACCGAGGTCTCGGAACCGAGGCGCGCGAGCTTGTGGGGGTTTCGGACGGCGTAGATCCGGCCGATCCGGCCGTCCGCGATGACCAGGCTGGCCACCGTGTTCAGTTCGCCGTCGAGCTCGAACCGCACGGCTTGCCCACCGTTGAGCCACACCGGGGCCGCCTCGAGCCGGCCGGGCGCCTTGGCCAGCCCCCGCAGGAGGGCTGCCACCCGCTCGGCGCCCTCGATCGGATGCCGAGCCGCCGCGACCAGACCGCCGCCATCGGAGACCAGGACGACATCGGGGGCGAGCACGTCCAGCAGCTCCTGCAGGTCGCCACCTCGGATGGCGGCCAGGAACCGCTGGACGACGACCGCCTGCTCGGCTCGGCCGACCTGAACCCGTGGCCGCCGCGCGGCCACGTGCTCACGGGCCCGGTGGGCGATCTGCCGCACCGCCGCGGGGGTCTTTCCGACCGCCGCGGCGATCTCGTCGTACGGCGTCTCGAACACCTCGCGGAGCACGAACACCGCGCGCTCGGTGGGTCCGAGAGTTTCCAGCACCGTCAACATCGCGAACGAGACGCTCTCGGCGAGTTCCACGTCCTCGGCGACGTCGGGGCTGGTCAGCAGCGGCTCCGGTAGCCACTCACCGACGTAATCCTCCCGTCGCCGGGCCACCGTACGCAGCCGGCCGAGCGCCTGCCGGGTGACGATCCGGACGAGGTAGGCCCGCGGGTCGCGCACCTCGGCGCGAGCCGCGGCATCGAGGCGCGACCACCGCAGCCAGCTCTCCTGCACGACGTCCTCAGCGTCCGCGGCGGAGCCGAGCATCTCGTAGCCGACCGTGAACAGCAGGCTGCGGTGGGTGACGAAGGGGTCGTCGGTCATGCTTGCGAAGCTAACTCGCGCGGCTGCCGCTCGGCTGCGCCAGGGGCGCCAGGCCGCAGGCCGCCGAGAATCCCTCGGCCTCGATGCCGAGCGCCACGTTCGTCCGCGCGTACAGATTGGCCAGGGACACCCACGCGGTGAGCTCGACCAGAGCTGGTGCGCCGAGCTGGTCGAGCAGCCGAGCCGAGAGCTCGTCGGTGACCGTCGGCGGTGTCTGCGACATCGCCTCGGCGTACTCCAGCGCGTCGCGCTCGAGCGGCGAGAACACCTCGGACTCACGCCACCGTGGGATCTCCCGCGCCTTGGCCTCGTCGAGCCCCTCGTTGTGAGCCTGGAAGTAGCCCAGATCGAGGCAGAACGAGCAGCCGATCAGGGCAGCCACCGCCATGTGCGCGTAGGACTTCAGATCCTTGTCGCACTCGTGCCACTTGGCGGACTTCTGCCCGAGTCCGAAGCTGAATTTGAGCACCGCCGGGTGCTGCCACATCACCCCCACCGATCGGGGTACCTCGCCGAACATCCGCTTGCTGATCGTCTTCACGACGGTGCCGTAGACGCCGGTGATCTCGACCTCGGGAACGCGGGTGCTGCCGGTCATGTCTCCTCCTGATTGCTGTTGTCGCACATGGAGACACCGGTCGAGTTCGTTCTGTGACACACCGCTCAGGGGGCCGGGTGGTGGCACACGGCTTCGAGGTTGATGCCGTGCGGGTCGTAGACGAATCCGCCGTAGTAGTCGGCGTGGTACTCAGGGCGCACGCCCGGAGCCAACAGCACCGTCGCCCCGGCGGCCAAGGCCGCGTCATAGAAGGTCTGGACGTCCCCCCGCCGATCGACGGTGAACGCGAGGTGCATGTTGGTGCCCACCGTGCCGTGGTCGACGAGCCAGAAGAAGGGCTTGACCTCGGGCCAGCCAAAGCCGGTCATGGCGCCGGGCTGGTTCGGAGTGCGCGTTCGCAGGGATCTCGAGCATCTTGACGATCCCGATCGACGCGAGCGTCGGCTCGTAGAAGGCAACCGCGGCGGCAAGATCCGGCACGGCGATGTTGAGGTGGTCGATCCGGGAGCCGGATCGGTCGGGCGTGGGCGCTTGTTCACTCATGTCTCCACGTTCACACGCATAGCGGCCACCGAGCGTCCGCTATGCCGGCGAAGATAGGGACATGGCCACCACGTCGGCGCGGCTCCTCAGGCTGCTCTCGCTGCTGGGCGCCCGCTTCACCTGGTCCGGGCCGGACCTGGCGGACCGACTCGGGGTCAGCACCCGTACGCTCCGCCGCGACGTCGAGAGCCTGCGAGAACTCGGCTACCCCGTCGACGCGACCAAGGGACCAGACGGCGGGTACCACCTGGGCGCCGGCACCAACCTTCCCCCACTGTTCCTGGACGACGAACAAGCCGTCGCGATCGCCGTCGCTCTGCAAACGGCGCCGGCGAGCGTGTCCGGCATCGACGAGGCCGTCAGCCGCGCTCTGGCCAGCATCAAACAGGTGCTGCCGAGTCCGCTGCGGGCCGAGGTCGACGCCCTGCACCTGACGGCGATCCGCAACTCGTGGGAGTTCCCCGCTCCCCCCATCGCGGCCGAAACCCTGCGGGCCGTCGGGCACGCCCTCCGCACCGGTCAGCTGCTGCGCTTCGACTACCTGACCGCTGACGGCCGCCGGCCCCACCCTTCCGAGGCTGACTTCACCCCACCCCAGGCGGTCGAACCGCACCACCTCGTCACCTGGACCGGCCGCTGGTATCTCGTCGCCTACCAGCCGGCCGCCGAACACTGGGCTGTCTATCGCGTCGATCGCATTCATGCCCACGGGCCGACCGGGATCCCCTTCCCAAGACGCGAACTCCCCGATCCGAGCGTCGCCCACTACGTCATGACCAGCCCTGATCGTGGGGACACCCCAGCCCGCTGGCAGTGTCTCGGTACGGCACTGCTGGACCTGCCCGCCGACGTGGTGGCCCGGTGGGCACCGGGCGGATCGGTGGTCGAGTGCGTGACCCCCACCCGGACTCGGATCACCCTCGGGGCGTGGTCCTGGGCCGGGATAGCCGGCCTGCTGGCCACCTTCGACGCCGAGATCACGGAGCCGGAGCCCGTCGAGCTGAAGGTCGCCTGTCGCATCATCGGCCAGCGCTACCAGCGGGCCGGCAGATGATTTCCTGAACGGAAGTCAGGAACGAACGAGGCGGGCGATGGCCTGCGAAGCCTCCGCGATCTTGGCGTCGCCCTCGGGGCCGCCCTGCTTGGCGGCGTCGACGACGCAGTGCTTGAGGTGGTCGTCGAGTAGTCCCAGCGCGACGCCCTCGAGTGCGGAGGTCACCGCCGAGATCTGGGTGAGGATGTCGATGCAGTACTTGTCCTCCTCCACCATCCGATGCAGGCCGCGGGTCTGGCCCTCGATCCGCCGGAGGCGGTCGAGGTACCGCTTCTTGTCGGCGATGTAGCCGTGCGGCCCTTCATGCGTATCGGTGGTCACGCTGGCGTCCTTTCGGTGGTGAACCGGTCGGGCCGGAGGTCCAGCCGGCGCAGCAGCTGGGCGTTCAGCGCGACCACGATGGTCGACAGCGACATCAGGATCGCCCCGACCGACATGGGCAGCACGAACCCGATCGGCGCCAGCACCCCGGCCGCCAGCGGTACGGAAAGCAGGTTGTAGCCCGCCGCCCACCACAGATTCTGCTTCATCTTCCGGTAGCTGGCCTCCGACAACTCGATCACCGAGAGCACCGACCGGGGGTCGTCGCTGGCCAGGATCACCCCGGCCGACGCGATGGCCACATCGGTGCCGGCGCCGATCGCGATCCCGACGTCGGCCTGGGCCAGCGCCGGAGCGTCGTTGACGCCGTCGCCGACCATCGCGACGTGTCGGCCCTCGGCCTGCAGCTGCTTGACCTTGCCGGCCTTGTCCTCGGGCCGGACTCCGGCGAAGTAGCGGTCCATCCCGAGGTCGGCTGCCACCGCGGCGGCGACGGCTTCGGCGTCGCCGGTGATCATCGACGACGGCGACCCCGCGCCGGCGGAGCGCGTCCACCGCCGCCCGGGACTCGGGCCGGATCTCGTCGGCCAGCTGCAGGGCACCGATGACCTGCCCGTCGCGGAGTACGTGCAGGATGATCGACCCCGCGCCGCGCCAGCGGTCGGCGATGCCGAGTTCTCCCGCGCCGGTCTCGTGCAGCAGGTACGGGCCGCCGACCTGCACCCGGTGCTCGTCGACCGTCGCCGAGACGCCAACGGCGGGTGAGGAGCTGAAGTCGGCGGCAGGTCGCAGCTCGATCGGGCCGGAGGACTCCCAACCCTGCTGCGGCGGTCGCGACGATCGCCCGCCCCAGGGGGTGCTCGGAGTCCGCTTCGGCGGAGGCGGCCAGCGCGAGCACCTCGTCGGCGGTGAGCCCGGCTGCGGGTTCGACCCCGACGACCGTGGGCCGGCCCTTGGTCAGGGTGCCGGTCTTGTCGAACAGCACGGCGTCGACCGTACGCATCGCCTCCAGCGCCAGCCGGTCCTTCACCAGGACGCCGCCGCGCGCGGCGCGTTCGGTGGCGATGGCCACCACCAGGGGGATGGCGAGCCCGAGCGCGTGCGGGCAGGCGATGACCAGGACGGTGATCGTCCGGACGACCGCCTCGTCGGGCAGACCGAGGACGGTCCAGACGATCGCGGTGATCACACCGGCACCCAGCGCGAACCAGAACAGCCACGCCGCCGCCCGGTCGGCGATGCGCTGGGCCCGGGAGGAGGAGTTCTGCGCCTCGCTGACCAGCCGCTGGATGCCGGCGAGGGCGGTGTCCTCGCCCACGGCGGTGATCTCGACCCGCAGTCCCGAGTCGGTGGCGACGGTGCCCGCGACGACCGGATCGCCGGCCGAGCGGCGGACCGGCCGGGACTCGCCGGTGATCATGGACTCGTCCAGATGGGCGGACCCGGACCGGATCCGGCCGTCGGCGGGGATCCGGCCGCCGGGCCGGACGATCACCACGTCGCCGAGCCGCAGTTCGGCCGGCGACACGGTCTCGCTACCGTCGCCGACCACCCGCTCCGCCTCGTCGGGCAGCAGGGCCGCCAACGAGTCCAGCGCCGAGGTGGTCTGGGCCAGCGACCGCATCTCGATCCAGTGGCCGAGCAGCATGATCACGATCAGCAGCGCCAGCTCCCACCAGAAGTCCAGCTCGTGGTCCAGCAGGCCGAGGCTGGCTCCCCAGGACGCCACGAACGCGACCGTGATGGCCAGCGCGATCAGCAGCATCATGCCGGGCCGCCGGCTGCGCAGCTCGTCGACGCCGCCGGTCAGGAACGGGCGGCCGCCGATGACGTACATGACGGTGCCGAGAACCGGGGAGATCCAGTCGATCGAGCGGGCACCCCGGCAGCGGGTAGCCCAGCAGCATCGCGAACATCGGCGAGAACCCGACGACCGGGACCGCCAGCACCAGCATGATCCAGAACAGCCGGCGGAACTGGCCGACGTGGTCGCCGTGACCGCCGTGTCCGCCGTGACCGCCGTGTCCGCCATGTCCGCCATGTCCGCCGGGCCGGCATGGTCCTGGTGGTGGGCGTGGTGATCGGCCGCCTGCGCGTTCTGTCCGTCCTGCGCGTTTTGTCCGTCCTGCGCAGGGTGGCTGGCGTGGTCGTGCTCGATCATCGGGCGTCTCCCTGGTGCTTCGCATACCCCTACGGGGTACCTCTGCAAGTTACCCCCCGCCGGTATCCAGGGCAAGGTGGCCCGAGGCAGGTCAGTGATGCGCCAATCTCGCCCGGACCTCGCGGCGCGCCTCCGCGTACACCACGGCCTCGATCACCAGCGCGACCAGCAGGATCACGGCCAGGATGATCAGCTGCCCGAGGGCTGGTACCGGCCCGACCGCGAACCAGGCCGACCAGGATCACCGCCGAGGTGCCCAGCCGGACCACGGACCAGTGGTGCACGGTGATCCACTTGAACAGCACGTGGCCGAGCAGGTAGACGATCACGCCGCCGAACAGCGCCGCCAGGGCCACGCCCTTGAGCGGATCGGTCAGGGTGTGGTGCTCGGTGTCGCTGACGTACTCGAGCACCTTCTTCAACCCGAGCGCGACGAACACCACGCCGAGGATCAGCGGCAGGTGCGCGAACGTGTACGCGTTCCGGCCCAGCTTCGGACGGGTCTCGATCGGCTCGTTGGCCAGGGCATGCTCGCCCTGCAGGGCGCTGACGTCGAAGTAGGCCCACCACATGATCGAGGCGACCAGCAGGCCGGCGATGGACGCGACGATGATCGGCCACGAGATCGGCCGCTCGGCCACGCCCACCCCGATGGCGACGATCGACTCCCCGAGAGCGACGATCAGGATCAGCCCGTGCCGCTCCGCGAAGTGCCCGGGCGCCGGCAGCCGCCAGTTCGAGCCGGCCAGGACGGTACCGAGGTAGTCGACGGCGAGGGCCGCCACCCACCACGCGGTCTGCACCCAGCCCGTGAACTGCGAGGCGATGACCAGCAGGATGGTGGCCCCGAAGACGCTGGGGGTGAAGCGGAGCAACTGCCGCTTCAACATGTCGTCGTCACCCGCGAGATAGAAGAACATGCCCAGGTGCATCAGCCGGAACACCAGATAGCAGACGGCGAGGACGAGGGGGGCCAGCAGCCCGCCCGGGCCGTCGTCGAACGCCTCCGGGATGCACAGCGCGATCAGGAACATGGCCGCCATCGCGACGAGCATCAGCGCCTTCATGGTGGCCTGATCCGGGCTGGCGACGTTGGCCATCCACGCATAGCCGATCCACGACCACCACATCAGCATCACGATCAAGCGTGCCGCGGAGCACGCCGGTCCAGGTCAGGTCGTCCGCCATGAAGGCCGTCACCTGGGTCAGCGCGAAGACGAAGACCAGGTCGAAGAACAACTCGAGCGGGGTGACGGAGGCCTCTTCGGTGCCCTGCCGTACGGAGGGGTGGGGTACCTGCACGGGATCATTCTGCGACAGGTCGTCGCGGGTGGGAACGTGGCCGGATCACCATGGCCGACCCGAATGTCACCCGGACCCGCCGGGCGTAGAGCGTGCTGACCGGAGCTGCGTCGACGCGGAAGCCGGCGGCGGCCAGCAGTCCACCGTCGATCGGGTCCTCCAGAGCGAGGAGCTCGGCTTGCTGCAGCGGCCATGTCTCGTGCACGTTGGGCAGGTAGATGGTCCGGCCGTACCAGCTGGTGTGCAGGCCCCAGCGGGCGGTGAGGAAGGCATCCAGCTCCGAGACTTCGTCGATGGCGGCTCCCACGCGTACCCGCATCGTGCCGTGGGCCGCCGGTGGCGGCCAACGGCGCCGGCACCGGTAGCTGAGGACATCGCCAGATCGGTCCAGACGCATCCGCGACCACAGGTAGGGCAGCGCCACGCCGACCCGGGCGGCGACCACGGCCGGTAGCCGTTCGGCATCCAGAGAGCAGAAGAAGACGCCACGACGACCCTCGATGTCCACGGTGTACAGGCGCACATTCGTCTCGAGGAACGTGCCGAGGTACGGGAACGCCGGCCCGACACCGAGGCCGAGCCGGTACATCCGGAAGCCGATCAGGCCGACGTACGTCACGCCGTGCAGCAGATCCGGCCTGGTGCCCGGCGGGAGCAGACGCGCGACGATCTCGGGGTCCGCCGGCCAGTGGAGCATCGTCACGTCCCGCCACTCCTGCCGCAGCAGCCGCCGGCGTAGCAGCCGTGGCGCGGTGGACGTGATCTCCTCGGGCGGGTGCACGACCCGAGTATCACCGGCGGGGCCGGCGCGGGCGGAAATTGACTGCCGCCGCCCGCATCACGGGAGGATCATGTCCGGTGTGAAGGTGCTGGTCACGGTGGTGCCGCTGGCCGGACACGTGGGTCCGGTGTCGGGGCTGGTGGCGGAGCTGGTGCGTCGTGGCCACCAGGTGCGGGTGTACTCCGGATCGCGCTATCGGGAGCGTTTCACCGACCTCGGTGCGGATTTCGTCCCCTGGTCGGCGGCCCGCGAGTACGACGAGTCCGATCTGGGGGCCAGCTTTCCGGGGGCCGAGCGTCCCGGCCTGCGGCGCGGCATCACTTTGGTGAGGGACGGCTTCATCGGCACCGCCCCTGGCCAGGCGCAGGATCTCTGCGCAGAGCTGGACCGAGAACCAAGCGACGTGCTGGTCGCCGACCCGATGAGCTTCGGCGGGGTGCTGACCGCCGAGCTGCGGAAGCTGCCGTGGGCTTTGCTCAACGTGCTGCCGTTCAATCAGGGCTTCGATTCGGCGCCCGGTTTTCGGGGGCCGCCGGCGCACGGTGCTCTGGGACGGCAACGGGACCGACTCCGATGGCTGATGTATCGGGCCATGACGTCGCCGTTCCACCGGGCCTACAACCGGGCGCGGGCCGAGGTCGGCCTGCCGCGGGATCCGCGGCCGTACGGGATGGCGCTTTTCTCCGACTGGCTGATCCTGGCGACCGGCTGTCCCGGCCTCGACGTACCGCGACCGGACCTGCCCGACGTTGCGCATTTCGTGGGGCGCATCGCGCCGGTCGGGACCACCTATCCCGCCCTGGCCCGGGACGAGGCGGCGGCCGATCCGTCGTCGCCGCCGCTGGTCGTCGTCACCCAGGGTACGAGTGACGTGGACCCCGAAGACCTCCTGCGGCCCGCCCTGCTCGGGCTGGCTGATCTCGACGTCGATGTGCTCGCCACCACTGGGCAGCGTGGCCGCCTCGACGTCGGGATCGCAACGCCGCCGAACGCCCGAGTGGTCGACGTCGTCGACTTCGCCTCGGTGCTTCCCAAGGCGGCCGTGGTGGTCACCAACGGCGGCTGGGGTGGGGTGCTGGCCGCTCTCGCCGCCGGAGTCCCTTTGGTCATCGCGCCGGGAGGTGCCGCGGACAAACCGGAGATCGCCGCCCGGGTGGCGCAGTTCGGAGTCGGTGTCAACCTGCGGAAGAGCCGGCCGAAGCCCGATGCTGTCGCACAGGCGGTGTCGGAGGTGTTGGGCAACCCGGCGTACCAAGGGCGGGCTCGAGGGATCGCTACCGAGCTCGAGCGGTTGGGCGGGGTGACCAGAGCCGCCGACTTGCTGGAGCGCCTGATGGAGACCGGGGCTCCGGTACGGCGGACCGGCAGTCCATGGGCGAGTCCAGCGGCCCTGGCTTAGCTTCCTGAAGCGGCCCGGGCCGCTGACGTCATGAATGGGTAAGTTCCGGCCCTGAACTCCACGTCGCGACTTACCCAATGTCAAGGCGCCCGGCGAAATCGGTCGCCCGACCGAGGCGAAAGGTCGCGGTCAGCCTGACTTCGAGATGTCGCCCTCGGAGGCGAAGGCTGCCCGCGGGTGTTGCACGGCCTGCAGCGAGACGATGTCACGGCCAAAGAGAACGGCAGGCACCCAGCCGACCAGCACCCGAATCTTTCGCTCCCAGGACGGGACGGCGAGCACGTGGTAACCCCGATGCATCAGCCAGGCGGGGAATCCCTTGATCACGATGGGTCCGGACTCGAAGATGCCTCGGCCGAGGCCCAGGGTGGCGACGACGCCGAGATTGTGGTGGACGTAGTCCCTTGGTTCGCCACCGCGCAGAGTTGCGATCAGGTTCGCGGCCAGCCGCTTACCTTGGCGGACGGCATGCTGCGCATTAGGCGTCGTTCGCGCCCCCGGGATCGACGACGTCAGATCGGGCACCGCGGCGTTGTCTCCGGCCGCCCAAGCGTCCGGTACCGGGTTCCCGGCGGCGCCAACTCGGAGGTCGGGCCGGACGACGAGCAATCCTCGAGGATCCACCGGCAGATCGGTGTGGTGGGCCACCACCGGGTTGGCGGCGTTGCCAGCCGTCCAGATGATGATCTCGGAGTCGAACTCCTCCCCGGACGAGAGGACGACATGCCCGTCCTCGGCGGAGAGCACTTGGGTGTTCAGGTGGACGTGCGCCCCACGGTGTTCCAGCGTCGCTACCACCCACGCTCCGGGATCGTCGGATACTTCCGGCAGGATCCGGCCCTGGGCCTCGACCAGGTGGAAGTCGAGGTCGGCGGAGCTGAGTTCGGGATAGCGGTCGAGCAGCGACGTGGCCAGCGAGAGCAGCTCCCCGAATCCCTCGACACCGGTGAATCCGCCACCCACGAACGTGACGGTGAGAAGCCGTCGCCGCTCCGGACCCGGTGGCAGGCCCGCGGCCACATCGAAGGCCACCAGAAGGCGGTCTCGGATCGCGACCGCCTCCTCGACGTGCTTCAGGCCGATGGCTCGATCGGCAACCCCGGGGATGGGGAATTGGCGGGTGACGGCTCCCGCGGTGACGACGATGATGTCGTAGGCCAACTCACGATCTGAGCCCGCCGGCGGCCGCAGGGAAACCGTGCGCTGGGCGTGATCGATGGCGGTCACCCGGCCGGCGATCACGTGCGTACGGCGAAGATGCCGGCGGAGCGACACCGCAGAATGCCGCGCCTCGATCGAACCGGCCGCCACCTCTGGAAGGAACGGCTGGTATGTCATGTACGGGCGCGGATCGACCACTGTCACCTCGGCCTCGCCCGGACGGAGCTTCCGCTCCAACCGCCAGGCCGTGTAGAACCCGGCGTAGCCGCCGCCGACGATCAGGATCCTGCGCACGACTGCGTCCCTACCTCAGGGTGCGGCTGGCGCGAACGGACGTATCTCGTCGGCCCCTGGCCGGATCACGCCTGCGGCGGATTCGGGGACCTCGTTCCAGGCGCCGGGCAGGTCCCCGAGGGGTTCGGAAACCACGAGCCGCGTCTCCGCACCTGCCGTCCGAAGCATGGCGACGTCCGGATGCAGTTGGCGCAGCGACGTGACGTCGGTGGAGTAGAACAGGGAACGGCTCTGCCGTTCGCTGGAATAGCGGAAAGCCCAGACCGACTCCCCGTCGGTGGTGGCGACCGTCATCTGCACCGGGTAATCCACCCCGTGCGCACGCCCGACCTTCTCGACCAGCCCGACCGTCCGCGCTACCGCCCCGAACGGGTCGTCGGTCAGGCCGAAGGTGAGGGCGAGAAAGAACATCGCCTCGGAGTCGGTCGAGCCTTCGATGTCGAGATACAGGAGCGGGTCCACCGCCATCAGCAGGTCCCGCTTGATCTGGTGAAACCCGCGGATGGCGCCGTTGTGCATCCACAGCCAGCGGTCGTGTCGGAACGGATGGCAGTTGCTTCGTTGCACCGGCGTGCCGGTCGAAGCGCGGATGTGCGCAAACAGCAGCGGCGTCCGGATCCGGCGCGCGATCTCCCGCAGGTTCGGGTCGTTCCAGGCCGGGTCGATGTTCTTGAACACTCCCGGCTGAGGGTCGTCGCTGTACCACCCGATGCCGAACCCGTCGCCATTGGTCGTGGTGGCGCCAAGCCTGGAGTGCAGGCTCTGGTCGATGATCGAGTGTTTCGGACGGAAGAGCAGTTCTTCGGCGACGATGGGATCTCCTGAGTACGCCATCCATCTGCACATGTGTCCCAGTGAATCAGTTCGAACTGCTGGCCTGGCGGCCACACCTGTCGCTGCACCAGGATGGCGTCACCCACGGAGGGGGTGACTAGGACGGAGACCGACCCGTACGCCGGGCTGATCGCGACCCGGCTGGCCGAGGCTGAAGCACAGCGCGCCGCGCTGACCCAGGCGGTCGAGGACATCCGGATGGACCGCAGCCTGAACTTCACCGACGACGAGCATGATCCCGAAGGCTCAACCGTGTCACTGGACCAAGCCCGGGAGGCTGCCCTCCTCGCCCTGACCGAGCGAACCGTTGCCGAACTCAAGTCGGCTCAGGTGCGGCTGGCCGAAGGGACCTACGGGATCTGTGAGACCTGCAACAACGCAATTCCGACCCAGCGGTTGCTCGCTCGTCCGGAGGCACGGCGGTGCGTACCGTGCTCCAGCGTCCGCCGCAGACCCTGAGTGCCACTCACCAGCGCGGCAGTCACGCACCTGCGCTGAGTTCGGTGCCGCGGCTGACCGACGCCGTTCAGCGCAGGGTGATGACCAGGACGGAAGATTCCTGACCCGGACGGAGGTCGGCGGTCACCTCCCAGCCGCGGGCGGTGCGTACGGTCCGCAGATCCCGCAGGTTGACCGTCTTCCCGTTCAGCTTTGCCGACGCCACCGCCTGCGATGCCACGACGGCACCGATGCGAAGACCGACCCGGCCGTCCCGGATCACCGTGGTCGTGTACGTCTTCCCGGCCCGGGAAGCCGACACGTCGATGGAGCCGGAGCCTAGCCGGATGCCCTTGCCGGTAGCCGAGGGCTGGTCGGCTGGGATCTGCGGGACCACCGCCACTGTGCCCCGGCCCAGGTCGGGCGAGACACCCAGCCACTGGTGCACCACCGGCCAGATCGTCCCGTACGCGCCCCAGGCCTGCATCACCATCGAGCGCTCGGTGAACAGCCGGTCGATGTTGGCCCCGAAGTCCCCGCCGGGCACGATCTCCGGCATCATGCCGGGCATCTCCCACAGGTCCGGATCCAGCTGGGAGCGCGCGTTGCCAGTGGTGTAAATGCCCTGCTGATTCAAGCCGAGACGGCCGTAATTGCCCTCGCTGACCGCGGCGATCGCGGAGTTGAGGGTGAAGACGTTCCGCTCGCTCGGCACCTCCGAGATGACCGAGTCGCAGCTGGACCCCGGGTTGCCGGCCGGGGCCGACGTCGGCCCGGTGCCGGTGTGGTAGAGCCCGAGGTCGCTGCTGTAGCAGTCCAGTTCGTGCTCGGTCAGCGTGGCGTTGGCGTGCGCCTGGGAGGCGAGAGGGCCCGCAGCCCGACCCGGGATCCGCGGCACCACCGCATCGGTCGGCGTCAGCCCGATCCAGTGCCGCTGGAACACCTTGTTGTTGCCCGGGTCGTCGAGGGAGTCGGCGTAGGAGTCGGTGTCGCCGCCGTACCACCAGTCCTGCTCGAACTTCTGCAACAGCGCCCGAGCCTTGCCCACTGCCCAGCGGTAGGTATCGCCGTCGCCGAGGATTTGAGCCATGTCGGCGACGTCGGCATAGCCGCGGATCGTGTAGACCGCGTTGTCCAGCTTTTCCTCTCCCATGCCCTCGCGCTCGACGTTGCCCAACCCTTCCGGCCAGCCGTCGTTGTCCTCGTCAAGCCCTGCCACGAACTTCATCGCCTTCACGCTGGCCGGATAGAGATCGCGCAGGAAGCGGCGATCACCGGTCCACTTGTAAACCAGGTTGACCGCGGTCGGGTACTTCGACGACTCGTCGGTGTTGCCCGCGTCGGCGTCGGCCCCGAAGAAGACGGCGCCGTCCGGCGTGACCTCGTGCACGATCTTGCCGGACTCGGGATTGATCACGTTCGACACGTCGCGGAGCGCCCGCAGGTGGTCCTTGATGACGGCGAACTGCCCGGCGGCCACCGCTGCGTACGCGGTGTACTCACCGTCGGTGCCGAACAGCCAGGTGTAGTCGGGCCAGCCGGCGCCGAACCAGCGCATGCGGTCGAGTCGGCCGGTCGGCGGCGGGTAGTTCTGGCCGGCGTTGACCTCCCGCAATTTGAGGTTGCTCACGCGTTGTTCGGAGGCGGCGAGCATCTGCTTGGACCAGCGGATGCTGTCGGCCAGTAACTTGTTGCCGGGCAGGTTGATCTTGGTCTGCTCGTCGACCCGGTACCGGGTCGCCACCTTGGCCCGGAGGGCCTGCTCCGGGTTCTCCAGGGCGGCCCGCAATTCGCTTCGGGCGCCGCGCACGCCGTTGGCCGAGCCACCCACGCCGAACCAGATGGTCTTTGCCTCACCGGGGCGCAGGCTGATGCGGTAACGCAGCTGCCCCCCGACACCCTTGCCGTACTCGGTGTCGTCGCAGCGGTCCGGCTGCGGCGGGGCGGTCGGGCCTGACGCCGGACAGATGACGGGACGCTTCGATTCCCCGATCGATCCCTCGCCCTGCGGACCCCGGAAGTTGGGGCCGGTCTTCGTCGCCGTCGGCGCCAGACTGGACCCGACCACCGCGCCCCAGTCGTGGAATTCGCCGTTGGAGATGGGTGGGGTGCCACGGTCTGAGAACTCGAGGTGGCGACCACGAACGGCCACCGAGTCCTTCAGGTTGGCTTGAGTCTGCGCGGGATTTGTCTCCCCCCAGGGGTACGAGCCGAGCAGTTCGGAGTGCGCATCGGCCTTGAGCGTGAATCTTCTCTCGGTCGACGACCGCAGCGTCAGCCCGACCAGCGCGCCCGACACCCCGTCGGGCACGAAATCCGTCCGGCTGACCGAAACACCGTTGGTGTCCGGCAGGTCGGTGCGGACATACCCCCACCCGGTGCTGGTCTTGGTGCCCGCGCCGATCCAGGCGTCGTCGATGCCGAACCACATGCCGTCCAACAGCTTCAGGTTCGGCAGCCAGAAGCCGCCCATCTCGCCGCGGGTGTGGAATCCGGCGGCGGGGTAGCGGCCGTCAGCCGTGCCCAGCACCCAGGCACGGTCGCCGGTCACGACGACGCGCCGGTCGGCCAGTCGCCGCGCCTCCGACAGCTCCGGTGATGTCGGCAGGGTCAGATCGACCACGGCGACCGGTGCGGCCTGGGCCGGTGCGGCCTGGGCCGGTGCGGTGAGGGGGATGCTCGACGCCGCGAGGATCCCGGCGGACACGAGCACAACGGTGATCTTCGTACGGGACGAGCGCTGCACAAGAGGCCTCTCCGTTGAAACCGACGTCCCTACGTCCTACGTCAACCGGTGGCCTCGGCGCAAGACCCGACTTCGCCAGCCGCTCGGCTTGCACTGATCCGCTCGAGGTCCTCCTGGTGCGACTGCGTCGAACCCGAGCCGCCGAAGGTACGCGGTGCTGGAGGGTGAGGTCACCTTGTCCGACGTCGCCAGCGATCCCCGGGACGAAGCGGTCGATGAGTTGGTGGAGCTGTACCGCTCGATCTCGGGCCAAGAGCACCCCGACTGGGACGAGTACCGGGCCGCGATGGTCGCCGATCGCCGGGTCGTCGTCCGCCTGCAGCCCACCCGGGCGTACGGCAAGGCAGGCTGATCTCCGCTCCGAGCACGCCCGCCGTTAGTGTCGCCTGAGCCGAGTGGATCCGAGCACGGCAGCGACATCCATGATCAACACCACCCGCTTCGGGTTTTCCCGCGGCGTCTTGTACCGGGCGGCGTAACGCTGCTCGGCATCGCGGACGGCGCTGGGATCGCGTTCCACGCGGATCGGGCCGCTGAGGGTCAGCCAGCGGGCCCCGTCCAACGAGCAGAGCGCCCCGATCGCCCCGTCCCGTCCGGCGTTGCGGGCCTTCATCGAATCGCCGGACGTGATCACCCGCGCCAGCCGGGTCGCGGGTCGTAGGTGAATCCGACCGGCACCACGTGTGGGCTGCCGTCCGCGCGCAAGGTGGTGAGCGAGGCGAGGTGGCGCTCGGTCAGGAACTCCAGCGCCGTCCCGGGCAGCGCGCCGGGATCGAAGCCGTGTCCGGAGCCCTTCGACACGCTCAGGACAGGCTCTGTCGTAGGGGGCATCAGCCCACCCGGTCCTCGAGGTCGCCCTCGACGTCGAGATAGACCCGTTGCAGCTCAGCGAGCTGCTCGGGGTCGGGTTCGGCCCACAGGCCGCGATCCGCCGCCTCGTTGAGTTTTTCGATGATGCCGTTCAGCGCCCACGGGTTCGCGTGCCGCATGAAGTCCTGGTTTTCCTTGTCCAGCACGTACTTCTCGGCCAGTTGGGCGTACATCCAGTCCGGCACCACCCCGGCGGTCGCGTCGAACCCGTACAGGTAATCCACCGTCGCCGCGAGCTCGAACGCGCCCTTGTAGCCGTGCCGCTGCATGGCGGCGATCCAGCGGGGATTGACTACCCGAGCCCGAAAGACGCGGGCGGTCTCCTCGGTCAGACTGCGGGTCTTGACCGACTCCGGGCTGGTGGAGTCGCCGACGTAGGCGGCCGGCTCGGATCCCGTCAGGGCGCGGACGGTCGCGATCATGCCGCCGTGGTACTGGAAGTAGTCGTCGGAGTCGGCGATGTCGTGCTCGCGGGTGTCGATGTTCTTGGCCGCGACGTTGATCCGCCGGTAGTTGGCCTCCATGTCGTCGCGGGCCGGGGCGCCGTCGAGATCCCGGCCGTACGCGTAGCCGCCCCAGGTCGTGTAGACCTCGGCGATGTCGCTGTCATCGCGCCAGTTCCCGGCCTCCATCAGGGGCAGGATGCCGGCGCCGTACGAGCCCGGCTTGGATCCGAAGATCCGCGTCGTCGCCCGCCGGTGATCGCCGTGGTCGGCCAGATCGGCCGCGGTGTGGGCGCGGACGTAGTTCTGCTCATCCGGTTCGTCGAGGCCGGCCACCAGGCGGACGGCGTCGTCCAGCATCGCGACCACGTGCGGGAAGGCGTCGCGGAAGAACCCCGAGATCCGCACCGTGACATCGATCCGAGGCCGCTGCAGCTCTTCGAGCGGGATCACCTCGAGGTCGACGACCCGCCGCGACATCTCGTCCCACACCGGCAGCACGCCCATCAGGGCCAGCACCTCGGCGATGTCGTCGCCGGAGGTCCGCATCGCTGAGGTACCCCACACCGACAGCCCCACCGAACGCGGGTAGTCGCCGGTGTCGGCGAGGTAGCGGGCGAGCAGCGAATCCGCCATCGCCTGTCCGGTCTGCCAGGCCAGCCGCGAGGGGATCGCCTTCGGGTCCACCGAGTAGAAGTTGCGCCCGGTCGGCAGCACGTTGACCAGGCCGCGCAACGGTGACCCGGACGGCCCGGCGGGGACGTACCCCCCGTCCAGCGCGTGCAACACCGCAGCGATCTCGCCGCTGGTCTTGGCCAGTCGCGGAACCACCTCGGTGCAGGCGAACCGCAGCGAGGCGATCACCCCTTCGACGTCCGCACCCTGACCGTGTCGGAGGGCGTCTGCGACCAGTGTGGGCACCGCATCCTCTCGCCAGCCGGCAGCGGCCAACGCCTCCACCAATGCCCGGGCCTGCGCCTCCACCACGTCGGTCTGCGCGCGCCAACTCTCCTCCGCGCCGACTTCGGCCCCTTTCGAGCCGTTCGGCCCCTCCGCAGTGGGGCCGAACGCGTGCAAGGGGGCCGAAGTTGAAGGGCTGGAGACGACGACGGCGGCCGGCGGGGTGGGGGCGAGACCCAGGGCGGCGCGCAGGCCGGGAACCCCGTTCACCTGGCCGCCGAACACCTGGTTGGCGCGCAGGATGGCGAGCACCAGATTGACCAGCGCGTCGCCTTCCGGCGGTTGGCCGAGCACGTGCAGCCCGTCGCGGATCTGCACGTCCTTGATCTCGCAGAGCCAGCCGTCCACGTGCATCACGAAGTCACCGAACTCCTGCTCGTCCGGCCGTTCGCTCAGTCCGAGGTCGTGGTGCAATTGGGCCGCCTGGATGAGGGTCCAGATCTCCCCCTGCAGCGCCGGCGCCTTGGCGGGATCCATCGCGGCGACGTTGCCGTACTCGTCGAGCAACTGCTCCAGCCGGGCGATGTCGCCGTACGCCTCCGCGCGCGCCATCGGCGGCACCAGGTGATCGACGATGGTCGCGTGTGCCCGGCGCTTGGCCTGCGTGCCCTCCCCGGGATCGTTGACCAGAAAGGGATAGATCAGCGGCAGCGACCCGAGGGCGGCGTCGGTTCCGCAGCTGGCCGACATGCCCAGATTCTTGCCGGGTAGCCACTCCAGGTTGCCGTGCTTGCCCAGATGGACGACGGCGTGCGCTCCGAACTCGCGCTCGATCCAGCGGTACGTCGCCAGGTAGTGATGCGTCGGCGCCAGGTCGGGATCGTGGTAGATCGCGATCGGGTTCTCCCCGAAGCCTCGGGGTGGTTGGACCAAGATCACCACGTTCCCGGCCTGCACGGTGGCGGCCACGATCTCACCCGCCGGGTCGCGGCTCCGGTCGACGAACAACTCCCCCGGCGCCTCACCCCAGGCCTTGGTCACCGCCGCGACCAGGTCGTCGGGCAGTTCGCTGAGCCAACCGCGGTACGTGTCGGCCGAGATGCGTACGGGTTGGCCGGACAGCTGATCGGCGGTGAGCCACTCCGGGTCCTGCCCGCCGGCGTCGATCAGCGCATGGATCAGCGCATTCCCGGCCGTGGTGTCCGGCTCCTCGCCTTCCACCTCGGGCAGCGGATCGGTGCCGGGGATATCCCCGGGTTCACCGAGGTCGTAGCCCGCCGCCCGCATGGCCCGCAGCAGCCGGATCGCCGACACCGGGGTGTCCAACCCCACGGCGTTACCGATCCGGGAGTGCTTGGTCGGATAGGCCGAGAGCACGAGGGCTATCCGGCGCTCCGCTGGCGGGATGTGCCGCAGCCGCGCGTGGTTGACAGCGATCTCGGCCACCCGGCGGCACCGTTCGGTGTCCGGGACGTAATGCGGCAGGCCGTCCGCGTCGGTCTCCTTGAACGAGAACGGCACCGTGATCAACCGGCCGTCGAACTCCGGTACCGCCACCTGGGTGGCCACGTCGAGCGGGCTCATCCCGTCGTCGGAGGAGGCCCAGGCTTCGCGCGGTGAGGTCAGACACAGACCTTGCAGCATGGGGATGTCGAGCGCGGCCAGGGCGCGGACGTCCCAGCCCTCGTCATCCTCACCGGCCGACACGGTGGCTGGCCGGGTGCCGCCGGCCGCGAGCACGGTGGTGATCAAGGCGTCGAGGGTGCCGAGGTACTCGAGCAGATCGGCCGGCGCATCGCGCAACGAAGACGCGAAGATCGGCACCCCCACCCCGCCGGCGGCGTCGACCGCGCGGGCGAGCGCCTCCACGTACGTGGTGTTCCCGGCGGCCTGCTGGGCGCGGTAGAACAGGATCCCCACCCGTGGGGCTGCGTCCACCGATGAGGCTCTGAGAAGACCCCAGGTGGGTTGTTCGGCCGGCGGTTCGAAGCCGATCCCGGTGAGCAGGACGGTGTCGGAGAGGAAGGCGTGCAGTTGCGCCAGGTTGCCGGGACCACCCTGAGCGAGATAGACGTGCGCCTGTGCCGCGACCCCGACGGGGACGGTCGATTGCTCCATCAGGGCCGCGTCGGGGGTCTGCTCTCCGCCGACGACAACCATCGGTTTTCCGGCGGCCCGGAACCGCAGGAACCCACTGCACAGGTCCCTCGGAGAGCCGAGCAGCCGCACGACGATCAGGTCGGACGCCTCCAGCGCGGCGGCCAGGTCGGTGTGGGCCGCCTTGCTCGGATTGGCCCACAGATAGTCCGCCCCACTCGCGCGGGCCGAGAGCAGATCGGTGTCGGACGTGGAGAGCAGGGCGATCCGGGTCACCGGGTGAGTGTACGGAGCGGTCAGCGAGCCTTCCGGTCCGGCACGAGCCGGGTGATCGCCACCCCGGCGAGGGAGATCGCCCCGCCGAGCAAGGCCAGGGGCACGGGCACCTCGGCCAGGAACAGCCACGACATCAGCACGGCGATCCCGGGCACGACGTAGGACGAGGCGCTCATCCGGCCGGCGGTCGTGTGGGCCAGGGCGTAGGCCCAGAGGCTGAAGGCGATCGCCGTCGGGAAGACCCCGAGGTAGATCATGCCGAGCACGGCCGAGGCGGGGGCCGCCGCCAACTCGGTGACGAGTGCGGGTGCGAACGGCACGGTGGCCACGACCCCCGCCAGGGCTCCGAACCAGGTCACGGTCACCGGGTCGAGAGTGCGCAGCGCCTGCTTCTGCAACAGCACCCCCACCGCGTACAACCCGGCCGCTGCGAGCGCGAGGCCCACGCCGAGCGGGCTGATCCGCCCGGTGGTGGTCGCGAGCGAGATGGTCACGACCCCGGCGAATGCGATCGCCAGTCCCACGACGAGGCCGCGGGGGAACCCCTCACCCAGGAACAGACCGGCCAGCACGGCGATGAGAATCGGTGCGAGGTTGACCAGCATCGCGCTGGTGCCGGCGTCGAGGTAGCGGCCGGCCGCATTCACCGCGACGGTGTAGAGACCGAACCACAGCGCTCCGTACGCGATCACGAGGGCCAGCGCGCGGCCCCGGGGAACGCGGATCGCCAACCCACGCCGGCTCGCGTGCAGGGCGATGAATGAGAGAACGACCGCCCCGACGACGAGTCGGCCCAGCGCCAGCGGGCCGGGGGCGAAGACCCCACCCAGCGCGCGGATGACCACGAATGCCGAGGCCCACAACACCATGGTCACCGCGGCCGCCGCGAGCGGGGCCCAGCGCCGGCGAGCAATTCCCTCGGTCGTCCGGGAGCTGTCGGCCATGGCCTCGTGAGGGCTGCGCGCGATGGTGGTCACGGCTCTAGCCTCGTCCCCGCGATACGTAAGCACAAGCAAATAGATCTACACGAATCTTCAGTTCGACTGTAGTGTTTGAGGATGCTCGATGTTCATCGACTCCGCGTGTTCCGTTCCGTGGTGGCCAGTGGCTCGATCCAGGCCGCGGCAACCAATCTCGGCTACACCCCGTCCGCCGTGAGCCAGCATGTCAGCGCACTGCAGCGCGAGACGGGACTCACCCTGGTCAGGCGGGTGGGACGCGGCATCAGCCCAACAGCGGCCGGGCGCACCCTGGCCGCACAGGTCGACGGTCTGCTGTCTCGACTCGGCGAGGTCTCGGCCCTGGTCGGTGACCTGCGGGCCGGCCGCACCGGATCCCTGTCGATCGCGTACTTCGCCTCGGTCGGCGCCGCCTGGTTGCCCGCGGTGGTGTCCGCGCTGCTGTCGGAGTACCCCGGCGTCCGGCTCGACCTCTCCCTCCGCGAGGACGTGCCGACGGATCCGGCAGATCGTCCCGATCTCCAGATCGCCGTCGAACAGGCCGGCACGGACCGCCCCGGATTGTCGGCTCATCACTTGCTCGAGGATCCGTACGTGGCTGTGGTCGCCGCCGACGATCCGCTCGGGCGTCGAAGCGAGGTCGGCCTGGCCGATCTCGCCGATCGGCGCTGGATCGACAACGACTTCGCCCGCGGCTGGTGTCGCCGCAATCTCATCGAGGCGGCTCATGCGGCCGGCTTCAGTCCACCGTTCCACATCGAGGCGCACGACTATCCGACGGCGATCGCCTTCGTCCGAGCCGGCATCGGCATCACCGTGCTGCCGGAGCTCGGGGCGCGGCGGTTGCCGGACGGCGTGGTCACGGTCCCGGTGGTCTCTCCCACCCCGGTCCGGTCGATCTTCGCCCTGGTGCAGACCTCGGTGGAGGACACGCCGCCCGTGCAGACGGCGCTCGCCGAACTTCGTGCCTGCGCGGCCAACCGGAGCGCTGCGGCGGCTTAACCGTGGCGCGTCAACCGCGTCAACCGCGTCTACCGCGTCAACCGCGGCGGCCGAGCAGCCCCATCAGCCCCGGCCGGCGCGGCGGTGGTGCGGCTGCGGCTTCGTGGATCTCCGGCGTCTGATCGACCGCGTTCTCCGCATCGATGCGGGTGAGCAGGCCCGGGATGTCGCCCAGGGACGCCGAGGCGTCGCTGTTGCGCGGACTCACCTCGTCCACCACGGAATAGAGCGTTCGCGTCAGTTCGGCCGTGCATCGGGTGCCCATGTCGAACTCGAGGACCTCGCAGCCGTAGCACTTGACCAGTCCGGGCGTGATCACGAGATCGGGATTGGCGTCGCCGAGGGCGGCTTCGCGAGCATCGATCGACGCGGCGTACGCGGCGATAGCGTCCGCATTCCAGCAGGCCACCCCGTCGCCGCCTTGTTTGATGTCGACCCGCATGTCTCAACTCCTGGTGCGTCGTTGCTCCCGGAATACCGACGGTACCGCCCCGCTACCAGCTGCCGAGCTGACCGACCTCGATGACCTGGACCACCGCGGTGCCCTCGGCGTCGCTGCGGGCCAGGTCGATCCGGGCGGTGATGCCCCAGTCGTGGTCGCCGGCCGGATCGTCCAGGATCTGCCGGACGGTCCAGACCCGGTCTCGCGCGCTGCCCCTCGATGCTCGTTCCCGGATTGCTCGTCGATGATCAGCAGCGCCGGCCCCCGCGCGGCGGCTCCGGTCTGCAGGCTGGCGTGCTCGGCGAAGTAGGGCTCGAGGGCCTCCTGCCACTCGCTCGGCCGACCAGCCGGACGCGGAGTCCAGCTCGCCCAGCTCGTAGCCAGTTCCGGCGCGCGGCCAGCTCGACCCGGCGGAACAGCGCGTTGCGGACCAGCACCCGGAAGGCCCGCAGGTTCGCCGTGACCGGCGGCGTCCGGTCGTCCAGCGCGGCGGCGATCGTCGGCGGGCTCCGGCGCCTCCGGGTTGCGCAGCCGCTCCCACTCCTCGAGCAGGCTGGAGTCGACCTGGCGGACGAGCTCGCCCAGCCACGCGATCAGGTCGCTCAGCTCGTCGGTCCGGGCGTCCTCCGGCACGGTCTGGCGCAGCGCCTTGTACGCGTCGGCGAGATAGCGCAGCACGATGCCCTCCGCCCGCGCCAGCTGGTAGAAGCTGACGTACTCGGTGAAGGTCATCGAGCGCTCGGACAGCTCCCGGGCCACCGACTTCGGCGCCAGCTCGTGGTCCAGCACCCACGGGTGGGACTTCGCGAACGCCTGGTACGCCACCCCGAGGAGCTCGGCCAGCGGCTGCGGATAGGTGACGTCCTCCAGCAGGACCATCCGCTCCTCGTACTCGATCCCGTCGGACTTCATCGCCGCGACCGCCTCGCCGCGGGCCTTGGAGCGCTGGGCGGACAGCACCGGGCGCGGGTCCTCCAGGGTGGACTCGATCACCGAAACGACGTCCAGCGCGTACGTCTCCGACTCCCGGTCCAGCAGGTCCACCGCGGCCAGGGCGAACGGGGACAGGGGCTGGTTCAGCGCGAACTCGGGCTGCAGGTCGACGGTCAGCCGGGCGGTCCGGCCCAGCGCGTCGGGCTCGGGCAGCTGCTCGACCACCCCGGAGCTGAGCAGCCCGCGGTAGATCGACAGCGCCCGGTGGATGTGGGTCCGCCGCCGCGCCGGCGGCTCGTCGTTCTCGGTGAGCAGGCGCCGCATCGCGGCGTAGCAGTCGCCGGGCCGGTTGATCACGTTCAGCAGCATCGAGTGGCTGACGTGGAACGAGGACTGCAGCGGTTCGGGCTCGGCGTGGATCAACCGCTCGTACGTCGGTTCGCCGTAGCCGATCGTGCCCTCCGGCGGCTTCTTGCGGACGACCTTGCGGCGCTTCTTCGGGTCGTCGCCGGCCTTCGCCAGGGCCTTCTGGTTGGCCACCACGTGATCGGGCGCCTGCACGGTCACGGTGCCGGCGGCGTCGAAGCCGGCCCGCCCGGCCCGGCCGCCGATCTGGTGGAACTCCCGCGCGGTCAGCAGCCGCGGCCGGATCCCGTCGTACTTGCTGAGCGAGGTGAGCAGCACCGTACGGATGGGGACGTTGATGCCCACCCCCAGGGTGTCGGTGCCGCAGATGATCTTGAGCAGGCCGGCCTGGGCCAGCAGCTCGACCAGCCGGCGGTACTTCGGCAGCATGCCGGCGTGATGCACCCCGATCCCGTTGCGCACCAGCCGGGACAGGGTCTTCCCGAACCCGGCGCTGAACCGGAAGCTGCCGATCAGCTCGGCGATCTGGTCCTTCTCCTCCCGGGTGCAGACCCGCAGGCTGTTCAGCGCCTGGGCCTGCTCGATGGCCGCCGCCCGGCTGCCGTGCACCACGTAGATCGGCGCCTGGTGGGTGGCGAGCCGCTCCTCGATGGTCTCCAGCAGCGTCGTGGTGACGTACTCGTAGTGCAGCGGCACCGGGCGCTCGGCCGAGCTGACCACGGCGGTGGGCCGCCCCGTACGCCGGGTCAGGTCGGTCTGGAAGTGGGTGACGTCGCCCAGCGTGGCCGACATCAGCAGGAACTGCGCGCGGGGCAGCTCGAGCATCGGCACCTGCCAGGCCCAGCCCCGGTCGGGGTCGGCGTAGTAGTGGAACTCGTCCATCACCACGCAGGCCACGTCGGCGTCGGCGCCTTCGCGCGAGCGCGATGTTGGCCAGGATCTCGGCCGTACAGCAGATGATCTCGGCCCGCGCGTTGACGCTGGCGTCGCCGGTCATCATGCCGACCTGCTCGGTGCCGAAGATCTCGGTGGCGGCGAAGAACTTCTCCGACACCAGGGCCTTGATCGGCGCGGTGTAGAACGTACGGCCGCCCCGGGCCAGCGCGGCGAACTCCGCCCCCGTGGCCACCAGGCTCTTGCCCGAGCCGGTCGGGGTGGACAAGATCACGTTCGATCCCGAGACCAGCTCGATCAGCGCCTCGGTCTGCGCCGGGTAGAGGCTCAACCCGTGGTCGCCCGCCCAACCCGTGAACGCCTCGAAGATCGCGTCGGGGCCGAGGTCGGCGGGGATCAGGTCGGTGAGAGTCATCGCCCCGATGGTCTCACCAGCGGGCCGGAGGGTCCGCCGTCGGGGACGCTGTGGCGGTGCCGAGCAAGAGGAGCGGCGGCGCCGATGCGATGCTGACCTCAGCGCAGCAGAAGGAGGGCCTCTCGTGGTACGGGTGGTGCAGATCATCGCGGACCTGCAGGTTGCCGACATCGCAACGGCGAAGGATTTCTACGCGGGCTACCTCGGCTTGAGCAGCGAGCAGTTCAACCTGGGCTGGGTGGCTCGATTCAGCTCCCCGGAGACCGGAGCCCACCTGCAAGTCGTGACCCGGGACGCCACGGCACCCGAGGATCCGGTGATTTCGATCATGGTCGACGATGTCGATGCGGCGTTCCACGACGCGCAGCGACGCGGCTACGAGATCGTGCACCCACTGACATCGGAGTCCTGGGGGGTGCGCCGCTTCTTCGTCCGAGCGCCCGACGGCAACGTGTTGAACATCGTGCAACACCACCAGGCTTGAGCAGCGGCCCAGCGGGTCGCCCTGCCCAGGGCGGCCTGCGTGATCAGCGCTGGGGCGTCGCTCAGCGTTCGGCCACGAAGCGGCGGGTGACGGCGATGTCGAAATCGCCCAGACCGCGGTCGACGAGTTCCTCGAAGCCCGCCTTGAGCGCCGGCAGGAGCACCGGGCGGGTGCCGGTGCGGTCCGCGACGGCGGTGGCGAAGTCGAGGTCCTTCACCATGTACTTGGCGAGTCCGCCGGGTCGGTAGTCCTCGCCGACGATGCCCGGCCCGCGAGTCTGCAGCACCCGGCTGCCGGCGTACCCACCGGCCAGCAGCTCGAACAGCACCGGCAGATCCAGCCCGCTGCGGTCGGCCAGCACCGCCGCCTCTCCGAGGGCCAGCACGGTCGCGGCCACGATCATCTGATTGCACGCCTTGGCCACCTGCCCGGCGCCCAGGGGTCCGAGATGGACGGCTGTCCCGCACGCGCTCAGCACCGGGAGCACCCGGCTGACGTCGCCACCTTCCCCGCCGACCATGATCGACAAGGTGCCGGCGGCGGCGCCTTCGACGCCGCCCGATACGGGGGCGTCCACCACTCGCACCCGAGCGTCGGTCTGCTCGACCAGCCGGGCCTGCAGAGCGCGTACGCCGTCCGGGGACGATGTGGACGACACGACCAGGACCAGATCGGCGGGCTCCGCGGCCAGGATGCCGTCCGGCCCGTCCAGGACCGCCTCGACCTCGGGCAGGTCGGGCAGCATCATGATCACGATCTCGGCGCCGGCGGCCAGCGAGCGCGGCGTCTCGTGCCACTCGGCGCCGGCCGCCACCAGATCCGACGCCTTGGCGGGGGAGCGAGCCGTGACACGGACGGTCCCGCCGGCCGCGACCGAGCAGATTGCGCGCCATCGGCCCGCCCATGGCGCCCAGCCCGATGATCCCGACGATGGGTGCGGCAGCCTCGATCATGCCGCGCAGCCTAACCGAAACGACGTTGGCGTGGATCAGCATGGCGAACACTGTTCAGCCAACTGAATCATCGCTACCCTGGACGACATACCCGCCCGATAGGAGAGAGATCATCGCCGATCGATTGCGCGTCGTCGTCGCGACGCCGTTGTCCGAAGAGCTGTGCCGCCACATCGAGCAACTCGAGCCCCGCATCGACCTGATCCGGGATCAGTCCCTGTATCCGCCGATGCGGCACCCGGCCGACTTCGGCGGCGACCCGAGCTTCGCGCGAGCACCTGAGCAGCAAGCGGCCTTCGAGGCGCTGGTCGACTCGGCGGAGGTTCTCTACGGCGTACCTGATGTCGACTCGGCGGCCCTGAGGCGCACCGTAGGCGCCAATCCGGACCTGCGCTGGGTACACACCATGGCGGCGGGCGGCGGCGCCCAGGTCAAAGCGGCGGCATTGAGCGCAGACCAGCTGCAGCGGGTCGTCTTCACCACCTCGGCCGGAGTGCACGGTGGACCGCTGGCCGAGTTCGCCGTTTTCGGGGTGCTGGCCGGGGCCAAGGACCTCCCCCGGCTCCAGGCCCAGCAGCGCGGGCACGAGTGGAGCGGGCGCTGGCAGCTGCGCCAGGTTTCGGAGATGACGGTGCTGGTGGTCGGGCTCGGCGGGATCGGGGCCGAGGTGGCCCGACGGCTCAAGGCGCTGGGCGCCACCGTGATCGGCACCAGCCGGCATCAACGCCCGACGGATCACGTGGACCGGCTGATCACGACGGAGCAGATCGCCGGCGCCGTCGGTGAGGTGGACGCCATCGTGCTCACGCTGCCCGGCACCGCGGCCACCGAAAAGCTGATCGGCCCCGAGATCTTGGCCGCGGTCCGGCCGGGCGCCATCCTGGTCAACGTCGGGCGCGGCACGGTCGTGGACGAGGAAGCGCTGCTACCCGCCCTGCGGGACGGTCGGATCGGCTTCGCCGCCCTCGACGTGTTCGCGGTCGAGCCGCTGCCGGCGGACAGTCCGCTGTGGGACGAGCCGAACGTGCTGGTCAGCCCGCACACCGCGGCCCTGAACGCGGCCGAGGACCGACTCATCGCCGAACTCTTCGCCGACAACGCCACCCGACTACTCGACGGCCGGGAGCTCCGGAACCGGGTGGACACCGTTGACTTCTACTGATGTGACTTCTCCTGAGTCTGATGCTCCGGAGCGATCGCCGGCCCCAGCGGTCACGCGTTCGCTCCGGATCCTGGCCCTGCTGGCCGACGCCGAGGGAGCGCCCATCCCCCTCGGCGAGATCGCCCGCAGCATCGACGCCGCGAAGTCGTCCACCTCCAACCTGTGCCAGGCCCTGGAGGAGGGCGAGATGATCGTCCGCGCCAACGGCGGCTACAAACTGGGCCGGCGGACGGTGGAACTCGGCGGTGCATACGTCGCGAGCTTCAACCAGATGCGGGAGTTCTACACCTTCTGCAGCGAGGCCACCCTGCTCAGTCACGAAGTCGTGCAGATCGCCATGCTCAACGGGACGGATGCGGTCTATCTCGCCCGGCACGAGGGTCGGGCCCCGATGCGGCTGACGGCCAGCATCGGAAGTCGATTTCCCGCCGCGCCGACCGCCGTGGGTAACGCCTTGCTCACCACCTTGACCGACGCCGAGATCACCGCGCGCTTCGACGGCCCCCAGCACTTCCCGCGGCTGACCGACCGCAGCGTACGCTCCTTGCCCGCCCTGTTGGCCAAGATTCGCGGCGCCCGGCAGCGCGGATACGCGATCGACGACAACGAGGTGCACCCCGGCATCTTCGGCGTGTCCCTCGTGCTCCCGCCTTGGTCCAGCGGGGATCAACCACTTGCGATCGGTACCTCGCTCATGGCGGCGACAGCCACAGAAGACTTCGTGGCGGCAATCGTGGGCGAACTCACCGATGCGGTGGAGCGGCTGACCAATCCGCTGTATCGGCGAGCGATCGAATGAATGCGTTCAGCTGGTTGAACTTTGTTCAGCAGGTTGGTACGGTGAGGCAACTCGCTCACCGTGCCAGGTAGCGCTCATCATCAAGGGAGATGACTAGTGGCTGATTCGCAGCTCGCCCCACCCGTCGCCAACTCCGACGACCCGGAGTACGCGGCCAACCTCCGCCGCGCCACGCTCGCCAGCACGGCGGGCAGCGCCCTCGAATACTTCGACTTCGCGCTCTATGGGCTCGCCTCGGCCCTGATCTTCTCCAAGCTGTTCTTCAGCAACCTCGACCCCGCCACCGCGCTGATTGCCAGCTTCGCGACCTTCGGCGTCGGCTTCCTGGCCCGCCCACTGGGCGGCCTGTTCTTCGGCACCATCGGCGACAAGCTCGGCCGCAAGTGGGTGCTGGTCGCCACCATCGTGTTGATGGGCGGCGCCTCCACCCTGGTCGGTGCCCTGCCGACGTACGAGACGATCGGAGTCTGGGCCCCGATCCTGTTGGTCTTCCTGCGGCTGTGCCAGGGCTTCGGCGCCGGCGCTGAACAGGCCGGGGCGACCGTGCTGATGGCGGAGTACTCCCCCGTCAGGAGCCGCGGCTTCTTCGCAGCCCTACCGTTCATCGGCATCCAGGCCGGCACCCTGCTCGCTGCTGGCGTCTTCGCCGTCCTCGGTGGATTGCCGGAAGAGGTTCTGCTGGGCTGGGCCTGGCGGATCCCGTTCTTGTCCTCGATCGTGCTCATCCTGATCGCCCTGTTCATCCGGCTGCGGCTCAAGGAGAGCCCGACGTTCGTGGAGCTGGAGAAGCACGACCAGGTCGAGGAGCACCCGATGCGGGAGATCTTCGGTCACTCGCTGGGCAGCATGCTGCGTGGCATCGGCCTCCGGATGGCCGAGAACGGCGGCTCCTACATGTTCAACTCCCTGGCCGTCGCCTACGCGACCGGCACCGTGATGGTGAGCAAGTCGATCGGCCCGCTGGCGGTCGCGGTGGCGTCGCTGATCGGGATGATCACCGTGCCACTCGCCGGCTACATTTCCGACCGGGTGGGCCGAGTGCGGGTCTACCGGTTCGGCGCCGTCGTCATGCTCCTGCTGGCCTTCCCTGGCTGGTACCTGATCTCGTTGGGCAATCCGGCGCTGGTGATCCTGGTCATCGCCGTGGCCATCGGCTTCGGCGTCAACACCATGCTCGGCGCCCAGTGCGCGATGCTGCCGGAGATGTTCGGGAACAAGCACCGCTACCTCGGGGTGGCGATCTCCCGCGAGTTCAGCGCCGTCATCGCCGGCGGACTCGCCGGTGTCCTCGGCGCCATCTTGATCAAGCAGTACGGCGGATCCTGGGTGCCGCTGGCCATCTACGCCTTCGTGCTCGCGACAATCACGCTGGCCACCACGTTCATCGTGCCGGAGACCCGACAGCGGGACCTGACCCGGCTGCCGGACGCCTTGGACGACGAGCGCGCCGGGGTGCTGATCGAGCGATGAACAGATTCGATCTCACCGGACGATCGGCTCTGGTCACGGGGTCCAGCCGAGGTATCGGGCTGGCCCTCGCGCGGGGCTTGCTGGAGGCCGGCGCCCGGGTCGTGATCCACGGCCGAGACCGGTCCCGGGCTGAGGCTACGGCGGCGGCCTTGAGCGAGACGACGGGTGGCCAAACCGCGATCGAGACCTTCGACGTCACCTCGCCGACGGAGGTCGACGCCGGGGTCGGACGCATCGAGCAGGCCTGGGGTGCCCCGGACATCCTGGTGAACAACGCCGGTATCCAGCGGCGGACGCCGTTGCTGGAGTTCTCCGTCGAGGACTGGCACGATCTGGTCGCGACGAATCTGACCAGTGCGTTCCTGGTCGGCCAGCGGGTCGCCCGGGGGATGGCTGAGCGGGGCAGCGGGAAGATCATCAACATCGGGTCGGTGCAGAGCCAGCTGGCCCGTCCCGGCATCGCCCCGTACAGCGCGACCAAAGGTGGCGTCGTCATGCTGACCAAGGGCATGTGCGCGGACCTGGCGCCGCTCGGTATCCAGTCCAACGCGTTGGCGCCGGGATACTTTGCCACCGAGTTGACCCGAGCCCTGGTCGCCGACGAGCAGTTCACGGCGTGGGTTTCCAGCCGAACCCCGGCCGGGCGCTGGGGTGAGGTCGACGACCTGGTGGGCGCGCTGATCTTTCTGGCCTCGTCCGCGTCGGACTTTGTCAACGGCCAGGTGTTGTACGTCGACGGCGGCATGACGGCGGTGGTCTGAGATGGATTGGCCGGCAGCCTCGCCGGGCGTCATCGCGTACGGGGCCGGCGACCTGCGGGTCGAGGACGTGCCACTGCGCTCCGCCGCCCCCGACGAGGCCGTGGTCGAAGTCGCGTACGGCGGGGTCTGCGGCTCCGACCTGCATTACTGGACCCACGGCGCGGCCGGCGAATCGATCCTGCGGGCGCCCATGATCTTGGGCCACGAGGTATCCGGCACCGTGGTCCAGGCCGCCGCGGACGGGCGCGGGCTGCCCGCGGGCACGGCCGTGACCGTGCATCCGGCCACGCCGGGCGACGACGGTGTCACCCGCTATCCGGCCGACCGGCCCAACCTGTCGCCCCGGTGCACCTACCTGGGTAGCGCGGCGACCTTTCCGCACCGCGATGGGGCGTTCGTGAGGTACGCCGTGTTGCCCGGCCGGATGCTTCGGGCGTTGCCGAACGGCCTGGACCTGCGTCTCGCGGCGTTGATCGAGCCCGCTTCCGTGGCCTGGCACGCGGTCTCCCGCGCCGGAGACGTCCGCGGTAAGACGGTCCTGGTGATCGGCGCCGGGCCCATCGGCGCCCTCATCATCGCGGTGCTGCGCCGGGCCGGTGCGGCGGAGATCGTCGCGGTGGACCTGCACGAGCGGGCCCTGGGATTGGCGCGGGAGCTCGGCGCGACCCGGACCCTGCCGGCCGCCGACGCCGAGGCCGTAGCCGGGGTGCAGGCCGACGTCACCCTCGAGTCCAGTGGCAGTCACCGTGGTCTGGGCAGCGCCCTGCGTGGCACGGCTCGCGGCGGTCGCCTGGTCATGGTCGGCCTGCTGCCGGCGGGGGACCAGCCCGTACCGATCTCGCTGGCCATCAGTCGCGAACTGGAGCTGACCGGATCCTTCCGCTTCAACGACGAGATCGACGCGGTGATCGCCGCGCTGGCCGATGGCAGTCTGCCGATCGAACCGGTGATCACGCATGAGTTCGCAGCCGCCGACGCGCTGGCGGCCTTCGCCGTGGCTCAGGATGCCTCGATCTCCTCGAAGGTGCTGCTGCGGTTCTCGTAGGGTTGCTCGACGGACCCGGCCCGACGGGATCCCGAAAGGCAGTCATGGCATGACCACGTTGTCGGTCGCGCTTCGCGCTCCGGGTCACGAGCTCCGCCGCGTCTCGGTCGTTCGTCGCGATTCCGGACGGCGGACTTCGGCGCCGGCTGGCTGTTCGCGTCGTCCGGAATCGCTTCTTACTCCCGAGAGGCTGCGCTCATGACCACCCCGGAGCCACGGCGAGGCGGGCAGCGTTGGCGTCGCCTGCGCCGGCGCTTCAATCGGGTCTGGGCAGACGAGGATCCGCCGACGCTGATCGGCGGTCCGCCGCCGCTCGATCTCTGGGCCGTCCGCCGGCCGCTGCCCGCCCCGGTCGAGGTAGAGCAGCAGCGGTCGTTCGACTTCGCCCTGCGGATCGGCGCGATCATGCTCGCCCGGGGAGCCTCGGTGGACGACGTGGAGGCGTCGGTGCGCGCGGCGGCCCTGGTCATGGGTCTGCCGCGGCCCGAGGTGGACGTCACCTTCACTTCCATCGTCTTGTCGGTCCGGCCCGACCCCAGCCAGCCCCCGCTGACCTCGGTCGGTGTGGTCCACCAGCGCAGTGACGACTACACCCGGTTGGCGGCCACCCATCAGCTGCTCTTGGCCCTCACCGGAGGACAGTTGAGCCGGAGCGAAGCGTTCGAGCGGCTGGCCGAGATCGAAGGTCGTTCCCACCCCTACTCCCGCAATGTCGTCACGCTGGCCCGCGGTGTCCTGGCCGGCGCGATCGTCGCGCAGCTGGGCGGCAACTGGTCGGCCGTCCTCGTGGTCGTCACGGTCGCCATCGCCATCGACCTCATCGGCCGGTGGCTTGCGCGGCATCGCGTACCGACCTTCTACCTGAATGTCCTCGGCGGACTCGTGGCTACGCTCGCGGCGGCGAGCACGACGGTGTTGGGCGCGCAACAGACACCGTCGCTGGTGGTCGCGGGCAGCATCGTCGCCCTGTTGCCCGGCGGCACGCTGGTCAACGGCGTCCGGGACGGCCTGAGCGGCTACTTCGTGACTGGCACGGCGCGGATGTTCGAGGTACTGGTCGTCGTCGGCGGACTGGTCGGCGGCGTCTCGCTCGGCCTCGCGATCAGCAGGACGTTCGCCGTCGACATGTCTGTCATCCCGGCGGTCATTGGCCTGGACGACTTGCCCGTCCGGGTGATCTCCGCGGTCATCGCAGCCACGGCGGCTGCGGTCGCCTACTACGCGCCGTACCGGTTGCTGCCCGCCGTCGCCTTGTCCGGCGCCATCGGCATGGTGGTCCTGGTGTTGGCCGAACAGATCAGCCCGGGCGGAGTGGCGACCTACCCACTGGCCGCGTTCGCCGTCGGTCTCACGGGCTACCTGCTCGCCAATCTCCAGCGGGCGCTCTCGTTGATGGTGGTGGTGCCGGGCATCCTCTCGCTGCTGCCCGGTCTCACCATCTACACCGGCCTCCTCGAACTCAGCACTGGCGAGGCCTTTGATGGGATTGTCAGCCTGGTCGAGGCGGGGGCCCGTGGGTTGGCGATTGCCGCCGGAGTTCTGGTGGCCGAGCTCATCGGGCAGCCGGTCCGGCGCCGACTGGTGCGCCGCGGCTAGGGCCGCTCGCTCAGCGGGGTTGGGACGTCGGGGCGCGACAGCGGCCACGCGCCTACGATGACCGAATGACTGCCGCGGACCGTTGCCCTGGGGTGCTGCGGCCGCACCCGGCCCAGGACGGGCTGCTGGTCCGGATCCGGATTCCGGGCGGTCAGACGACCGGAGCCGGGCTGGCCGGCGTAGCTCGGCTCGCTCGGCGGTACGGCAACGGAGAGCTCCAGCTGACCAGCCGGTCCGGGCTGCAGATCCGCGGCTTACCCGATCCCGTGCCCCCGGCTCTGGCCGGCGACCTCGCCGCCCTCGGATTCCTGCCGTCGGCCCGGCACGACCGGGTTCGCAACATCGTGGCCTCACCCTTGACCGGCCTGGCCGCCGACTCTCGTACCGGTGAACTCCGATCACCGGGCCGCGCGGATCTGCGGACCCTGGTGGCCGTCCTCGACCGCAGCCTGGTGGGTGACGAGGCGTTGGCGGAGTTGCCCGGCCGCTTCCTGTTCGCCCTGGACGACGGCACGGGCGACGTCAGCGAGTTGCCGTTCGACCTGGGTTACCGCGCGCAGACCGAATCATCCGGCGAGGTCCTGATCGGGTCCCCCCGCTGCCGGATCCCGGTCGCCGCGGACCAGGCGGTGCCGACCCTGATCGGGCTCGCCCACGCATTCCTGGTGGCCGCTTCGGTCACTCCTGGCCGGGTGTGGCACGTCCGAGAGCTGCCGGGCTGGGCCGAGACCCAGGCCGAACATGTCGCCGACCACGGGCGACCGGCGCCCGTCGAGACCCCGTTGGGATCCGTGGCCGGGGCCGCGTCGGTACACGTCCCGCTCGGACTGTTGACCCGAACCCAGGTCGCGACGGTCGCGCGGGTGGCCGGGGACGGGCCGCTGGTGATCACGCCGTGGCGGGGGCTGGTCGTCCCCGGCGCGGCCGCTCGGCTGCCGGTCCTGCTCGACGCCGGCCTGGTCGCCGACGCCACGTCCAGTTGGGCCCTGGTCAGCGCCTGCGTCGGGGCGCCCCACTGCGGCCGGACCAGTCTTGATACCCGCGCCCTGGCCACCGACCTCGTCCGGACCGGCGTCAGCGACCGGGTGCATGTCAGCGGGTGTGAGCGCCGCTGTGGCGCCCCGGCCGTACCGCACCGGGAGCTCGTCGCGTCGTGACGGCCGACCCGATCACCGACCCGCTCGCCCCGCCGACGCCGCGGTACGACTACGTCCGCGACCCCGACACGATCTACCGGGAGTCCTTCGCCACCATCCGCGCCGAGGCGGACCTGAGCAGCGTGCCCGCCGACGCCCAGACCGTCGCGGTCCGGATGATCCACGCGAGCGGCGAGGTGGACCTGCCGTCGGCGATGGCCGTCCACCCCCGACTGGTCTCGGCGGCCCGTACCGCGCTCGAGGGCGGGGCGACGATCTTCACCGACGCCGAGATGACCGCGTCCGGGGTGACCCGGCGGCGGCTGCCGGCCGACAACCACGTGCGCTGCCTGCTGCACGACCCGCGCGTCCCGGGGCTGGCCGCTCGCTGGCGGACCACCCGCACGGCGGCCGCGGTTTCCTTGTGGGGGAGCGATCTCGCCGGTTCCGTGGTGGCATTCGGCAACGCACCGACGGCTCTGTTCCAGCTGCTGGAGCTGATCGCGGCGGGGGGACCGCGGCCGGCGGCGATCATCGGCATCCCGGTCGGCTTCGTCGGCTCGGCGGAGTCCAAGATCGCGCTGGCCGAGAACCCGTGGGACATCCCCTACCTCGTGGTGCACGGTCGACGAGGCGGCTCGGCGCTGTGCGCCGCGGCTGTGAACGCCCTGGCCCGGCCCGAGGAGATCTGGTGAGTGGTCGGCTCTTCGCCATCGGGGTCGGGCCCGGCGACCCCGAGCTGCTCACCCTGCGGGCGGCGCGGCTGATCGGTGCGGCCGAGGTGATCGCGTACCACTCCGGGCCCCAGGGCCGCTCGATCGCCCGCTCGATCGTGGCCGACCTGCTGCCCGACGGCGTGATCGAGGAACTCCTGCGGTACCCCGTCACCACCGGCGCCAGTGATCATCCGGACGGGTACTACGGCGCCATGACGACCTTTTACGACGACTCGGCGGACCGATTGGCCGCCCACCTCGACGCCGGCCGGAACGTGGTCGTGCTGGCCGAGGGCGATCCGTTGTTCTACAGCTCGTACGGCTATCTCCATGATCGACTGGCCGGGTCGTACTCCTGCCAGATCGTGCCCGGCGTGACGTCGCTCAGTGCCACGTCGGCCGCGGTGCCGGTGGCCCTGGGTCGGCACGAGGATGTGCTCACCGTGTTGCCCGGCACGTTGCCGGTGCCCGAGTTGGCGAGCCGGCTGGCCGGCTTCGACGCGGTGATGATCATGAAGCTGGGACGTACCTACGCCGGGGTGCTGGAGGCGTTGCGGCAGTCGGGCCGGCTGGCCGAGGCGGTGTACATCGAGCGGGCCAGCACCCCCGACGAGCGGGTGCTCCCGGCGGCGATCGTGGATCCGGCATCGGTGCCGTACTTCTCGATGATCATGGTCCCCGGCCGCGATCGGCGAGCCGACCGCGCCGGGCGGGCGGCCCGCGCCGAGGCGGTCCCGGGCCGGTCACCGGGCGATCTCGTCGTCGTCGGTCTGGGGCCCGGCGGAGCGGACGGTCGGACGGTCGAGGCCGACGCCGCCCTCGCCACCGTCCAGCACATCGTGGGCTACCGCCCCTACCTGGAGCGACTGCCCCCCCGTCCGGGTCAGGTGTATCACCCGTCGGGCAACACCGTCGAGCTCGAGCGGGCTCAGTTCGCCCTGGATCTGGCCCTGCGCGGCGAGCGGGTGGCCGTGGTGTCCGGCGGCGACGCCGGCGTGTTCGGGATGGCGTCGGCGGTGTTCGAGGCAGCGAAAGACCCGCGTTACGTCGGCGTGGGGATCCGGGTCATACCCGGGGTGACCGCCGCCCAGGCGGTCGCGGCTCGGGCCGGTGCTCCACTCGGCGCCGACTATGCCGTCCTCTCGCTGTCGGACCGGCTGAAGGGTTGGGCCACGATAGAGCGCCGGTTGCGAGCGGCCGCCGAATCCGATCTCGTGATCGCCATCTACAACCCGGCCTCCCGCAGCCGGACCGGGCAGCTGGCCCAGGCCCGCGAGCTGCTGCTGGAGTACCGGCCGTACGACACCCCGGTGGTGATCGGGCGCGACGTCGGCCGACCCGGCGAGGAGTTGATCATCACCACGCTGGCCGACCTCGCTGCCGACCAGATCGACATGCGCTGCCTCCTGATCATCGGGGCCGCCGGCACCACCGTCACCGACGGCCGGGTCTGGACTCGACGCTCGGTGCCCGCGATCGTGCCGGCGCGCTGACGCTCAGGCCGGGGCCCGTTGCGGGTTGCGCCCGAGCATGCCGACCAGCCGATCCAGGGGCGGTGCATCGTCGGGCACGACTACCGGGTCGGCGAAGGGAAGCCGGGCACCGACGGCGTCGCCCAGTTGCACCAGCAGGACCTCGGTGATCGGGATCAGCGGTGCCGCCACGGCGTCGAGTTCGTCCGTGGGCAGTCCCTGGGCCGTAGCGACGTCCCAGCCGTGCACGACGTGCTCGATGGTGCGCATGATCATCATCTGGCCGCCGCTCGCCGGTCCGATCGGCGCCATGATCGTCTTCTCCAGGGCCCCGGGCTCCGCGAGGGCGCCAGCCAGTTCCGCCGCGGCCGCGCGGTAGCCGTCCGGCGAGGGCGTACCCAGGGTCGAGGGATCGAAGGGCCGGTCGCGGAGCAGATCGGCGATCATCACGTCGCCGCCGATCAGGTGCGCGACCATGTCCCGGGTGGTCAGCCCGGGGCAGGGTGTGGCGGCATCCCAGTCGGATACCTCGCTGACCAGCGATCCCACGGCGCGCTGAGCTGCTTGCAGATCCTTCAGTTCGGTCATGGTTTAAAATCTCAAGTAGCTAGTTGATTTTGTCAAGTGAGGATTCGTGAAGTCTTACCAACAGCTCTGTGGACTAGCCCTCGCCCTCGACGTGATCGGCGACCGCTGGAACCTGCTGATCGTGCGCGAGCTGATGGTCCGGGATCAGGTCCGTTACACCGATCTGCGCGACGGACTGCCGGGGATCGCGACGAACCTGCTGGCGGAGCGGCTGCGCGACCTCGAAGAGTCCGGGGTCATCGAGCGGGTGCCACCGGCGCCGCCGGTCGCGACACCGCAGTTCCGGCTGACCGGCTGGGGGCGGCGCTTGCGGCCGGCGCTCGACGCCCTCTCCGTGTGGGCCGGCCCTCGGGTCGCGGCGGCGAGTGGCGAGGAGACGTTCCGCAGCCGCTGGCTCGTGATCCCGGCCGAGGGGATGTTGCACGACGCCGAGCCCGAGGCTGGACCGGCGACGATCGAGATCCGGACCGGCGACGAACCGGTCACCGTCGACGTCGACGGTGGTCGAGTCCGGGCTCGGATCGGCCCGGCGGTCGACGAGCCGGACCTCGTGATCACCGGGCCGCCGCGGTCGGTCCTCGGCGTCTTGGCCGGCGCTCTCGATCCGGATCAGGCATTGGCCGCCGGCGTGGACTGCCAGGGTGACCACGCGCTGCTCGCTCGGGTCATCAGGCCCATCACAATGGGGTGATGGACACCAGCGAGGTGATGGCCTGGGTGGGCGAGTACGAACGCGCCTGGCGGGCTGCCGACGCCGCCGCCGTCCGGCAACTCTTCACCGAGGACGCCGAGTACCTGACCTCGCCGTACGACCCCGCCAAGGTCGGCCACGCTGCCATCGAGGAGTTCTGGACCGTGGACGAGGGTCAGGAGTTCACCGTCACGGCGGAGCCCGTTGCGGTCCAGGACCGTACCGCGGTCGTGCGGTTGGTCGTCACGTACCTCCGTGACGACCCGCAGGAGTACACGGATCTGTGGCTACTGCGGTTCGCCGAAGAGGGCAGGGTCGCGTGGTTCGAGGAGTGGCCGTTCTGGCCCGGGAAGCCACACACCACGAGCTGAGGACACCCGTCGGGCGCGCCCGGCGCTCGTGCTTAGGTGGGGTATGGACTTTCGCTACCTCGGCAATTCCGGGCTGAAGATCTCCGAGATCACCTACGGCAACTGGCTGACGCACGGCTCCCAGGTGGAGAACGACCAGGCCACCGCCTGTGTCCGGGCCGCACTCGACGTCGGCATCAGCACCTTCGACACCGCGGACGTGTACGCCAACACCATGGCCGAGACGGTGCTCGGGGAGGCGTTGAAGGGCGAACGTCGGGAGTCCTTGGAGATCTTCACCAAGGTCTTCGGGCCGATCGGGCCGAAGGGGCACAACGACGTCGGACTGTCCCGCAAGCACATCATGGAGGCGGCCCACGGCTCGCTGACCCGGCTGCAAACCGACTACATCGATCTCTACCAGGCGCATCGCTACGACGTGGAGACGCCGCTGGAGGAGACCATGCAGGCGTTCGCCGACCTGGTGCGGATGGGCAAGGTGCTCTACGTCGGGGTCAGCGAGTGGACCGCGGACCAGTTGCGCGAGGGCCACCGGCTCGCCGGCGAGCTCGGCTTCCAACTGATCTCCAATCAGCCGCAGTACTCGATGCTGTGGCGGGTGATCGAAGCCGAGGTGGTGCCGGTGTCGAAGAAGCTGGGCATCTCGCAGGTGGTCTGGTCGCCGATCGCTCAGGGCGTGCTGACCGGGAAGTACCGGCCCGGTGAGCAGCCGCCGGAGGGGTCGCGGGCCACCGACGACAAGGGTGGCGCCGACATGATCAAGCGCTGGATGCGCGACGACGTGTTGGAGCGGGTCCAGCAGCTGCAGCCACTTGGCGACGAGGCTGGGCTGTCGATGGCGGCTCTCGCGGTCGCCTGGACCCTGCAGAACGACAACGTCGCCACCGCGATCATCGGCGCCTCGAAGCCGGAGCAGGTGCACGACAACGTCACCGCGGCTGGGATCGAACTCGACGCCGATCTGCTGGCCAAGATCGACGAGATCTTGGATCCGGTGATCGAGCGGGACCCGGCCAAGACGCACGAGAGCTCACCGAAGAGCCGCGAAGCCTGAGCACCAGCGCGGCGAACCCGGCAACTTGCTGCTCGATGGCGGTCGAGCCCGAGACTCCCGCGGGTCGCGGGGGGCTACGGGGATCGAGCAGCAAGTCTCCGGATTGCGGGCTATCCGCTGCCCAAGAAGATGTAGCGGGCGATGAGCAGCACGGCGACCACGTACAGGACCGGGTGGATCGCCTTGCCCTTGCCGCTGAGCAGCTTGATCACGCAGTAGCTGATCACGCCGAAGCTGACCCCGTTGGCGATGGAGAACGTGAGCGGCATGGCGATCACCGTCAAAAAGGCGGGCAGGGCCTCCGACATGTCGTCCCAGTCGACGTGCTTCACGCCCTCCATCATCAACGCACCGACGATGATCAGCGCCGGGGCCGTCGCCGCTCCGGGCACCGCGCCCGCCAGCGGCCAGATGAACATGGAGAGGATGAAGAGCCCACCGACCGTGCTGGCCGTCAGGCCGGTCCGGCCACCCTCCTCGATGCCGGAGGCGCTCTCCACGTACGCCGTGGTGGTCGAGGTCCCCATCAGGGCGCCGAACATGGCCGCCAGGCCGTCCATCGAGAAGGTCAGGCGGGCGCGCGGCATGTCGCCCTTCTCGTCCAGGTACCCGGACCGCTGGGCCAGACCCGTCAGCGTGCCCGTCGCATCGAAGAAGTCGACGAAGAAGAAGGTGAAGACGACGCTGAACAGGCCGAGGCCGAGAGCGGCGCCGATGTCCAGCTGGAAGACCAGGTCGACGGGCCACACCGGCAGCCCGACGACCCCGTTGGGAAAGCCGCCGAAGGCCGCCATGTTGCCGTCGGGGCCGACGAAGACCGGCACCCGGGAGATGATCGCCAGCAGCGAGGTGATCAGGATGCCGAACAGGATCGCGCCCTTGACCTTGCGGTACATCAACACCGCGGTCAGCAGCAGCCCGACGACAGCCAACCACGCGGTGGGCTGGGACAGGTCGCCCAGCCCGATCAGCGTGGCCTCGTTGGCGACCACGATGCCGGCGCTGCGCAAGCCGAGGAACGCGAGGAACGCGCCGATCCCGGCGGTGATCGCGAACTTCAACCCCAGCGGGATGGCTCGGACGATGGCCTGTCGGGCTCCGATCACACTCAAGATCACGAACAGGGCACCCGAGACGAACACGGCACCCAGGGCGGTCTGCCACGGATAGCCCATGGCCCCGACGACGGTGAAGGAGAAGAACGCGTTGAGGCCCATCCCCGGGGCTTGGGCGAAGGGGTAGCGGGCCACGATGCCCATCGCCAGCGAGCCGAAGGCCGCGGCCAGGCAGGTGGTCATCAACAGTTGGACGAAGGCGTTCGGGACCGGGATGGCCGGCGCCAGCACCTGCGGGTTGACGAACAGGACGTAGCTCATGGTGAGCCAGGTCGTGAACCCGGCGCGCAGCTCGCGCGGGATGGTCGATCCGTGGGCGGTGATCTGGAAGTACCGATCGATGAACGACGTCCCCTGCGCCGGCGGCGCGGTCGGTTGCTTTCGTGCGGTCTGGGTCATGAGCGGAGCCTCTCGGGAGTGAGGAGCGATTCCGGGCGACACGCTTTTTCGTCGTCCGGAATCGGGACGAACGAGCGAGAAAGTGCGGAGCTCGATGACCCCGGAGCGCGGAGCGCGCCCATCAAACACCGCCCGGCCACCCAGACGCCGGCGATATCCGCCGACGTACCGAGCGCGAAGATCTTGGCCAGGGCGTCGCTGGGGCCACTGGCGTGAGCCAGGACGTGGTCCAGCGTGGTACCGGGCTGCGGGCGCAGCCACAGGGCGTCGAATTGTTTGCCGACGCTGAGATCTCCCACCGACTCGGCGAGGCCGAGGGCTCGGGCTCCGGCGTGGGTGGCCAGATAGAGCAGGTGGACGGGGGTGAGCGGCCAGCCCTCGGGTCCGAGAAGCTGCTGGGCGAAGTAGGCCTGTAGGCCTTCCTTGATCAAACTGAATCCCGTACCACCGCCGACGTCGGAGCCGAGTGCGACCCCGACCCCGTGATCACGGTGCCGGCGGAGCGGGAACAGGCCACTGCCCAAGGCGGCGTTGCTGGTCGGGCAGTGGGCGACATAGGACCCGGAGGCGGCGAGCACCTCCAGTTCGTGTTCGGTCGGGTGGACGTTGTGTGCGAACACACTGCGGCTGGTGACCAGATCGTGGTGGGCGTAGGTGTCCAGGTAGTGCCGGCGGTCGGGGAAGAAGTCCGCGACCTGATCCACCTCCGCCCCGTTCTCGTTGATGTGGGTCGTGAAGTACGTCCCGTCCACCGCCAGCAGATCGCGACAGACGTCCAGCATCACCTCCGAGGCCGAGAGGGCGAACCGCGGCGTGACCGCGAAGCGCAGGTTGCCGTGTTGATGCCAGCGCTCGATCAGCGCGAGGCTGTCGGCGTGGGCGGCTTCGGCGGTCGTGAGTAGCGGTGGGGGCAGCACCCGGTCGCTGAGCACCAGTCCGCTGGTGATCCGCAGACCCGATTCGGACGCCGCGGTGAAGAACGCGTCCATGGCGGTACGGAAGTGAGCGCCGAACACGAGGGCGGTCGTCGTGCCCGCGGAGACGAGAGCGTGCAGGAACTCAGCGGCGACCGCCTCGGCGTAGCTCCGCTCGGCCAGCTTCATCTCTTCCGGCAGGGCACAGCGGTCGAGCCAGTCCAGCAGCGGCATCCCGAGACCGCCGATGGCGCGCACCTGCGGATAGTGGACATGGGTGTCCACGAGCCCGGGCAGCAGGACGCCGCCGCGAAGATCGACGGTCTCGGCTCCCGGGTGTTCGGCCCGCACCGCGGCGTACTGGCCCCGGGCGATGATCACACCGCCGTCGACGACCAGTCCGCCGTCGGCCTCGGCCGCCAGCGCCTGCTGCGGGTCCTCGGTGAACGGATCACCCGGCACGTCGAGAACGCTCGCACGGTAGATGATCATGCGCGATTTGTCCGTTCGCTTCGAATCCGCTCAAGACGCCGGCCGTCGTCCTCCTCGGCGACGGAAAAGCGTTGTCGCCTCGATCGTCCTCCGTCCGGCGCCGCGGATTCTCCGCTCACTCGAGGCGAGGTTGTGAGGAGGGCGGCGGCGACGCTGACGGCGATGACGGCGGGATCCTTGCCCTCGATGCCCGGCAGGCCGATGGGTGAGGTGATCGTGGCGATGGTCGCGGCGTCGTGGCCCTCGGCGGCCAGCAGCTTCTGGAAGCGACGCCACTTGGCCCGGGAGCCGATCAGGCCGATGCCGCCCAAGCGAGAACTGCGCGCTTTCATCAGCCGTAGCGCGGCGTCGCAGAGCGCGAAGTCCTCCGCGTGGTCGTGCGTCATGATCAACACCTGGGCCCCGCGGGGCAACCGGTCCAGCACCACCTCGCCGATGAGTTCACGGTGCAGGATCACGTCGGCCACGCCCTCGGTCACGTCGGCCAGCCGCAGGGCATCGAGCTGCTCGGTCCGGGAGTCGACCAAGTGGAGTTGCACCGGATGCCGGGAGAGGATGCGGGCCAATTCGTACCCCACGTGGCCCATCCCGAAGATCGCGATCGCGGGCCGGGCGGGCAGCGGTTCGAACAGGAGTCGCACCACGCCGCCGCAGCACTGCCGGCCGTGTTCGGTGCGAACGTGGGAGTTCAGCCGGGACTCGGTGACCTCCGGCGTCATGCGGCCGTCGGCCAGCATCGCGCGGGCCCGGTCGATGGCCGTCTCCTCGAGGTTGCCGCCGCCGACGCTCCCCCACGTCTGTTCGGTGCCGACGACCATCTTGGTGCCTGCGTCTCGGGGCGCGTGGCCCCGGACCTCGACCACGGTGATCAAGACCCCGGCGGCGCCCTCCGCGCGCAGTTGCGCCACCGCGCCCAGCCAGTCCACGTCAAGCTCCCTGTGCTTGTCGTAGGGCCGCGTCGGGAGTGGACCAACCGGCGCCGGTGCCGGCGTGCGCCGGCTCGTGCGGCTGATGGGTGCGCGCCGACTCCAGGGCCCAGTAGACCGCCTCGGGGGTGGCCGGGGAGTTCAGGTGCACTTCTTCGTCGCCGGAGCCGAACGCCCCGGCCGCCTGCCGGAGGGCCTCGCGGACGCTGAACGCCAGCATCAGCGGCGGCTCACCGACGGCCTTCGATCCGTACACGGCCCCGGACTCAGTGGCCCGTTCGAACAGGTGGACGTTGAACTCTTCCGGCATCTCCGAGAAGCTCGGCAGCTTGTAGGTGCTCGCCGCCTGGGTGTTGAGCCGGCCCCGGTGCGGGCCGTCGCCGGTCTCCCAGCGCAATTCCTCCAGCGTCAGCCAGCCCGCCCCCTGGACGAAGCCGCCTTCGATCTGCCCGATGTCGATCAGTGGAGACAGGCTGTCGCCGACGTCGTGCACGATGTCGACCCGGCGCAGCCGGTAGCCGCCGGTGAATCCGTCGACCTCGACCTCGGACAGCGAAGCCCCGTAGGCGAAGTACTTGAAGGGCTCGCCCTGCATCCGTTCTGAGTCCCAGTGCAGTCCCTCGGTGCGGTAGTAGCCGGCTGCCCACAGCGACACCCGCTGGAAGTACGCGGCGTGCACCAGTTCCGCGAACGTGATCTCGCGATCATGGAATCCGATTCCCGTGACGATCCCGTCGTGGAACCGCACGTCGGCGGGGTGGATGCCCAGCATCCGACCGGCCACCTCGCACAGCCGTTCCCGGATCTGACTGCACGCGTTCTTGATCGCGCCGCCGTTGAGGTCGGCGCCCGAGCTCGCCGCCGTGGCGGAGGTGTTTGGCACCTTGTCGGTCCGGGTGGGGGCGAGTCGGACGAAGCTCAGCGGCACCCCGAGCGCCGTGGCCGCGACCTGGATCATCTTGGTGTGCAGGCCCTGGCCCATCTCGGTGCCACCGTGGTTGATCAACACCGAACCGTCCTTGTAGACGTGCACGAGCGCACCGGCCTGGTTGAACGCCGTCAGGTTGAACGAGATGCCGAACTTGACCGGTGTGATCGCCAGCCCGCGCTTGGTGTCGGGATGGCTTGCGTTGTAGGCCTCCACCTCGGCGAACCGGCGGTCGTAGTCAGCGCGTTCCTTGAGCACCGTCCAGATGTCCTGCAGCCGCTCGGCGTGCCGGACCGGTTGACCGTACGGGGTCTCCTGGCCCGGCTGGTACAGGTTCCGACGCCGCAATTCCTCCGCGGGCACGCCAAGGCGCGGGGCGCAGCGGCCGAGAATGTCCTCGATCACGATCATGCCCTGCGGACCGCCGAAGCCTCGGAACGCCGTCTGGGAGGTCTTGTTGGTCTTGGCGATCTTGCCGACCACCTCGATGTTGGGTACCCAGTAGCCGTTGTCGATGTGGCAGAGGGCCCGGGCGAGCACGGGCTCGGAGAGGTCCAGACTCCAGCCGCCGTCGCTCACCAACGTGGCCTTGAGGCCGGTGATCCGCAACTCATCGTCGAAGCCGACCTCCCAGGTGGAGTGGAACGGGTGTCGCTTGCCCGACATCGTCATGTCCTGGGTGCGGTTGAGCCGTAGCCGGACCGGGCGGCGGGTGAGCGTCGCGCCGAGTGCGGCGATCGCGGCGAAGCCGTGCGGCTGCATCTCCTTGCCGCCGAACCCGCCGCCCATCCGCAGGCACTGGACGGTCACGTGATGGCTGTGCAGACCGAGGACGTGGGCGACGATCTCCTGGGTCTCCGAGGGGTGCTGGGTGCTGCACTGGACGAAGACCTGGCCGTTCTCGTCGATCGAGGCCAGCGAGGCGTGGGTCTCCAGGTAGAAGTGCTCCTGGCCGCCGTACTCGAACTCGCCGGCGAACCGATGGACGGCCCCGGCGAGCCCGGCATCGGCGTCGCCGCGGGAGACGACGCGCTCATGGCCCTGGAAACTGCCGGCGTCGATCGCCTCCTCCAGCGTGATCAAGGCCGGCTGGGGTTCGTAGTCGACCTCGACCGCCTCGGCCCCCAGCCGAGCCGCCTCCTGGGTCTCGGCCAGCACCCAGCAGACCGCGTGGCCGTGGAACATGACCTCGCTCGGGAACAGCGGTTCGTCGTGCTTGATGCCGGCGTCGTTCACCCCCGGTACGTCCTCGGCGGTCAGCACCCGCACCACCCCAGGCACGTCGTACGCAGGCTTGGGCCGCAACTCGGTGATCAGCGCGTGGCCGTGGGGCGCCTGCACCGGCCAGGCGTGCAGCACCCCGGCGTTGCGAACAACCAGGTCGTCGGTATAGAGCGCGGCCCCCGTGACGTGCAGATCCGCACTTTCGTGAGGAATCTCCAGCCCGACCTTGGCGTCCGCCGGCCGCTCGTGCAGGCTCGTCATCAGGCCACCTCCTCCGCGCGCGGGCCGGGATTCTGGGCGTACAACTTGCGCAGCGACTGACGCAGCATCGCGGATCGGTAGACGGCACTAGCCCGGTGGTCGTCCAGCGGCGTGCCCGCTCGGCCCAGGACCTCCGCCGCCTCCCGGACGACCGTGGCGCTCCAGGGCCGACCGATGAGCGCCTCCTCGGTCGCGATGGCGCGGATCGGGGTCGCGGCCACCCCGCCCAGCCCGACGGCCACGTCGGCGACCACGCCGTCGTCGATCCGCAGGGCGAACGCGATGGCGACGCTGGAGATGTCGTCGAACCGGCGCTTGGCGATCTTGTGGAACGCGCTGAGCGGAGCCAACGGTCTCGGCACCCGGATGGTCTTGATCAACTCATCGGGGCGCTTCAGCGTCTGCCGGTATCCGGTGAAGTAGTCGGCCAGGTCGACCGTCCGTTCGCCGTCCCTGGAAGCCAGCACGAGCGAGGCCCGCAGAGCCAGCAACACGGGCGGGGAGTCGCCGATCGGCGATCCGGTACCCAGGTTGCCGCCCAGCGTGGCGCCGTTGCGGATCAGCCGGGAGGCGAACTGCGGGAACAGTTCGGCGAGGATGGGCACCCGGCCCGCCAGCCGCCGCTCGATCTCACTGAGCGTCAGCGCTGCTCCGATGTCGATGAAGTCGTCGGCGATGTCCAGGGTGCGCAGCTCGGTCAGCCGGTCGATCCCCACGCTGAGCGGCGCCCGGGCGTGCTTCAGGTTGAGATCGACGCCCCAGTCGGTCGAACCGGCGACCAGCTGGGCCTCGGGCTGCTCGGCGATCAGCGCGAGTGCCTCCGCGAGGGAGGTCGGCCGAACGAACTCTCCTTGCGTGCTCGCGATTGCGGTGTGCGCCGGCGCGGGCGCGGGCTGCGAACAGCGAGCCATCAGGGGGTCATTGGCCCTCGGCCTCCCGAGGGCGTATGCGGCGTCGCGGATCGGCCGGTAGCCGGTACAGCGACAGAGGTTTCCGCTGAGGGCGTGCAGGTCGAAACCGTTCGGCCCGTGCTCGTGGTCGGCCGTCGCACTCGGCTCTCGGTCGGGCCGGTAGAACTCTGAGGCCATCGAGCAGATGAAGCCCGGTGTGCAGTAGCCGCACTGCGAGCCGCCGCGGACGGCCATCTCGTGCTGCACCGGGTGCAGGTGGCCCGGCCGGCCGAGGCCCTCCGCGGTCACGATCTCTTGGCCGTCGAAGCCGGCGGCGGGCACCAGGCAGGCGTTGATCGCGGTCCAGCGGCTGCTCGCATCGCCGGGCTCACCGTCGGGTCGGACCACGAGCACGGCGCAGGCGCCGCACTCTCCCTCGGCGCAACCTTCCTTGCTGCCGGTCAGTCCGTCGGACCGCAGCCAGTCCAGCAAGGTGACGTGCCCGCCGACCTCGACCAGCGAACGGGATGTTCCGTTCACGGTGGCCTGCGCGGTGGTCCCAGATGCCTGGGTACTGACGTCTTTGCCCATGAGCTGCGCTCCCGTCCGACTCGAACCTGGTATCACCTGACTCAACACCCGGCACCGCAAGAGCGGAAGCCCGGATGCATGGTTTGCGGTTCGTCGGTCCCCTGCAGCCGGTTATCCATGCGAACAACTGCCGGAGCGTACGCCGGACACTACCCCACCGCCGATGCTGCTGGCTAGACCATTTTGGAACAAAATTTCCACGATGCGGTTACGCCTGTGTAACGGTGCCGCGTCCGTTGCCGAACGAATCTCGGTGGCGCCGGGTCTAGATTTGCTCGGGTGCGCGACCTGACCGACTGGCTGCTGACCAAGTCCGAGCGGGGCAACGCCCACACCGTCCTCGACGACCAGCACGCCGGCGACCAGGCGTGGTCCACAGGAAATCACGCCCGGCCGCTGGTACACGGCCGCACGTACTTTGCCGAACTGGCCGATCGGATCAGGGCCACCGAACGGGGCGACCTGATCTACTTCACCGACTGGCGCGGCGACCCCGACGAGCAGCTCACCGACGACCCCGCCATGACCATGAAGGAACTGTTGGCGGCCGCCGACCGGCGCGGGGTGGACGTCCGAGGGTTGATCTGGCGTTCGCACCTGGACGTGTTGTCGTTCTCGGCGGAGGAGAACCGCCAGACCGGCGAGCAGTTGCAGCGCAACGGGGCCGAGGCGCTGCTCGACATGCGGGTCCGCACCGGCGGCTCCCACCACCAGAAACTCGTGGTCATCCGGCACGGCGATCACCCGGAGCGCGACATCGCCTACGTCGGCGGGATCGACCTGTGCCACTCCCGGCGCGACGACGCCCGGCACCTCGGCGATCGGCAGCCGCAGCGGATGGCGGCCGCGTACGGTGCGAACCCACCCTGGCACGACCTCCAGGTCGCGATCAGCGGGCCGGCCGTCTTCGACGTGGAGACCGTGTTCCGCGAACGCTGGCTCGATCCGACCCCGCTGAGCCGGCACCCGGTGCACCGGATCCGGGACCGGCTGAGCCGCACCGACACCCGGCCGGACCGGCTGCCGGACCAGGCGCCGCCGCCGGAGCCGGTCGACGGCGGGACCCACGTGGTGCAGCTGCTGCGCACGTACCCGAATCTGCGGCACGGCCGGGACTACCCCTTCGCGATCGGCGGTGAGCGCAGCGTGGCGCGCGGGTACGGCAAGGCACTGGGGCGGGCGACGCGGCTGGTCTACATCGAGGATCAATACCTCTGGTCGCGCGATGTGGCCACGACGATCGTCGACGCGCTGCGACGCAGTCCCGGTCTGCGCGTCATCGCCGTCCTGCCCCTACTGCCGGATCAGTCGAAGGCCTTGTCGCGGATCCCGCAGCAGTTCGGTCGAGCGGAGGCGATCGGGATGCTGCGGCAGGCCGCACCGGACCGGTTCGCCTGCTACGGGCTGGAGAACCACGAGGGCACCCCGGTTTACGTGCACGCCAAGGTGTGCGTGATGGACGACTGGTGGGCCACCATCGGTTCGGACAACTTCAACCGGCGTTCCTGGACCCACGATTCGGAGCTGTCCGCGGTCGTGGTCGACGAGGCGGGTGGCGACCACAGTGCATACGCCCGGCGGCTTCGACTGACCCTGGCCGCCGAACATCTCGACCGGCAGGTCGGACCGGCGCAGTTCCCGGGCGACATCTCCCGGATCGAGACCGGCACGGCGCCGGGCGACCTCGACGACGCCGAACTGCTGCGGGTGATGGCCGACTGCGTCGACGGCAGCAGCATGTTCGACGTGTACGCCGCGTCAGCCGCCGCGCTGCAGGCCTGGCACGACGGCGGCTGCCGAGGTTCGCGGCCGCCGGGCCGACTGCGGCCGATCGACGTGCCTCGCTTGTCGCAACTGACGAAACTGTGGGCTGGTCCGTTCTACCGGACCGTGCACGACCCCGACGGGCGACCGCGGGCGCTGCGGCGGCGGAGCGAATTCTGAGGTTCAGCGGCGCGATCGATACAGGTGGGATTCGGGGAAACCCGCCGCGTCGAGGGCCCAGCCGACGATGATCACCGCCGCCTGGCGGAGGCCGGCCGCTTCGACCTGGTCGGCGATGTCGGCCAGGGTGCCGCGAAGCACGAGTTCGTCGGCCTGGGTGGCCCGGAAGACGACGGCGACGGGGCAGTCCGAGCCGTAGGACGTCGACAGTCGGGCGGTCAGCTCCCGGGCCCGGCGGACGGCCAGGTGCAGGACGAGCGTGGCGTGGGTCTCAGCGAGACGTTCCAGCGATTCCGAGTCGGGCATCGCGGTCGAGGCAGCCTGCGTACGGGTCAAGATCACCGTCTGGGTGACCTCGGGCACGGTCAGCTCCCGGCCGACGAGCGCGGCCGCCGCGGCGTAGGCCGGAACCCCCGGCGTCACATCCCACGGCACCCCGGCCCGGTCGAGACGGCGCGCCTGCTCGGCCATCGCGGAATAGAGCGATGGGTCGCCCGAGCACAACCGGGCCACGTCCCGGCCGGCTTCGTGGGCCGCGACGAGCTGCGCGGTGATCTCGTCCAGATTCAGGACCGCACTGTCGATCAGCTCGGCGTCGGTCGGGCAGTGGGCCAGAATCTCCGCACCCACGTACGTCCCGGCGTACACGCAGACCGGCGACGACTCGAGCAGCCGGACCGCACGGACTGTCAGCAGGTCGGCCGCCCCGGGGCCGGCGCCGATGAAGTGCACGGTCACGGGCGCAGCCTCTCGGGAGGGGGCGCCCCAGTTCTCGCGCGCGTTTCGGGCTTTCGCGCGCGATTCTTCCCGCGCGAACGCCCGAATCGCGCGCGAAGTCGGGAGGAGGCGGCGCGCGAAGTTGGGTGACGCGCGATAGGCAGGGTTGGTTGGGGGGCGTCGGTTGCTGGCAGGCGAACCGCCCTCACTTGCGGGCGCTCCACTGGACGACCGCACGGGCGGGCTGCCAGCCGGTGAAACTGCCCAGCGGTGCCGCGGTCTCGACCGCGAGCCGGATCAGTTCGCCACCCCAGGTGCGGTACGCGGTGATCGCCACCGCCTCGGTCTCCAAGGTCACGGCGTGGACGACGATCCGGCCACCGTCTCGCAACAGATGCCAGCATCGCCGGACCATGTCGATGTCGGCGCCACCGCCGACGAAGATCGCGTCAGGCTGTGGCAGCCAGTCGATGGCGTCGGCGCTGTCAGTGGCGACCACCTGGATCTGTGGGACGCCGAGGCGGGTGGCGTTGCGGCCGATCCGTTGGGCCCGATCGGCATCCTGCTCCACCGCAATGGCCCGGCAACGCGGGTCGATGCGAGCCCATTCGATCGCGATCGAGCCGGCCCCGGCACCGAGATCCCACAGCAGTTCTCCCGGCGAAGGTGCCAACCGGGCCAAGGCGGAGGCACGGACGTCGCGCTTGGTCAGTTGGCCGTCGTGCTCGTACGCCTCGTCCGGCAGCCCCGGGGTCCAACCGACGACACTCTCCGTCGTCGGCCGCGTGACAGGTCACCCCGACCACGTTGAGCGCCGGGCTCGTTCCCGACCAGTCGGCCGCCCGGCCCTCCTGGCGGCGTTCGTGACTGGCGCCGAGATCTCCGAGGACGACCATCCAGCTGTCCCCGTAGCCGGCGTCGCCGAGCAGTTCGGCCAGGGCGGCCGGGGTATCGGCGTCGGAGGACAGGATGAGCAGTCGTTCGCCGGGCGCGAGCCGGCGCCGGATCTGATTGAGGTCACGGCCGACCACGGTGATGGTGTCGGAGTTCTCTGCCGACCAGCCGAGTCGCGAGCGGGCCAGCGCAGCCGAGGACACGGCGGGGTGGATCCGGACGTCGTCGGGGCCGAGCAGGTCGATCAAGGTGGTGCCGATCCCGGACAGCGTGGGGTCCCCGCTGGCCAGGGCGACGACCCGGCGGCCCTTCAACCCGGAAAGGAAGTCGGGCAGCTTGGTCCGCAACGGGGTCGGCCAGTGCATCCGACTCTGACCCAGCCGCTCGTCGATCTGCTCCAGGTGCCGCTTGGCTCCCACCAGCACGTCGGCCTCGGCGATCAACTGCCGTTCCGGTTCGGGCAGGTCCACCCAACCGCGGGCCGTCATCCCCACCACGTCGATCCCGGCCACGGTCTCGACCCTAGCCGCCCCGAGCCTGTGAGCGGACGACACGGATGTGCGAGGATCGAAGTGGCGACGAGTGAGGAATCCAGCGAACCTCTGGAGCGGTCCCGCCACTGTGACCCGGGGAGACCCGGACAGCCAGAACGTCACCGTCGCCCGCCTCGAGCACCGTCTCGAGACGCCGTTCGGCTACCGCGGGCGCGGACACCCGCAAGGAGGCTTTCCCAGCCAGTGCGTACCTTTCCGTTCTCCGCCGTCGTCGGGTCCGACGACATGGCACTTGCCCTGATCCTCACCACGGTCTCCCCGGAGGTCGGCGGGGTGCTGGTGCGTGGCGAGAAGGGTACGGCGAAGTCCACGATGGTCCGGGCCCTCGCGGCGGTGCTGCCCGACCAGGCGGTGGTGGAGGGTTGCCGCTTCGGCTGCGATCCGGCCGACCCGGATACCACCTGTCCGGACGGCCCGCACGTCGCGTCGGTGCCAGTCCGACGGCCGGCCCGGCTGATCGAGTTGCCGGTGGGTGCGACCGAGGACCGGGTGATCGGCTCGATCGATCTGCAGGCGGCTCTCGGGTCGGGTCGGGTGGCCTACGAGCCGGGACTGCTGGCCGCCGCGAACCGGGGCATCCTGTACGTCGACGAGGTCAACCTGCTCCATGATCATCTCGTCGACCTGCTGTTGGACGCAGCGGCGATGGGCCGCAACTCCGTCGAACGCGAAGGGGTCTCGGTGGCCCATGCGGCCCGGCTGATCTTGGTCGGCACGATGAATCCCGAAGAGGGCGAACTGCGGCCCCAGTTGCTGGACCGGTTCGGCCTGACGGTGGAGATCGCCGCCCCCCGCGATCCGGGGTTGCGGGCCGAGGTGGTCCGGCGGCGGATGGCCTTCGACGCCGATCCGGAAGCGATGGCGGCGCGGTACGCCGACGACGAAGCGGCCCTGCAAGCCCAGATCCTCGCGGCCCGCAAGCTCGTCGCCGACGTGCGGTTGTCCGACTGGGCACTGACCAAGATCGCCGTCGTCTGCGCCGGATTCGAAGTGGACGGGATGCGGGCCGACCTGGTCACCGCCCGCGGCGCCGTCGCGCACGCCGCCTGGCACGGGCGGACCGACGTCACCCGGGAGGACATCCGGGCCGCGGCGCGGCTAGCCCTGCCGCACCGCCGGCGGCGCAATCCGTTCGACGCCCCCGGCTTGGACGAGGATCTGCTGGACCGGTTGCTGGGGGACGACGAACCGCCGCCCGAGGAGCCGGACGAGCAGCCGAGGGAGCAGCCGAGCGAGGGGAACGACGGGGACCCTTCGACCAGCTCCGGGCACGACGTGGGCCCGTCGCCCAGCTCAGAGCCCGAGGTGGACGGCCCTTCGACGAGCTCAGGGAGCGACCTAGACCCTGCAAGCAGCTCGGAGACCGAGGTAGTGGCGGCCGTCGGCGATCCGTACCGGACGAAGCTGTTGCAGGCCCGAGGCACCGGGTATGGCGCGGCCGGCCGCCGCAGTCGGGCCGTCACCTCCGTCGGCCGTACGGTCCGGGCCAGCGCCGAAGCGACGACCGGTGCGGTCCATCTGCCCGCCACCATCCGGGCCGCGGCCGTCCAACAGAGTCCGCGCGGACGGGTGGTCGGGCCCTTGCGCGTCACCGCAGCGGACCTCCGGCGGGCGGTGACCGAGGGTCGGGAGGCCAATCTGGTCCTCTTCTGTGTCGACGCCTCCGGCTCGATGGCCGCTCGCCGGCGGATGGCGGCGGTCAAGACGGCGGTTCTGTCGCTGCTGCTCGACGCGTACCAACGCCGGGACAAGGTCGGACTGATTACCTTCCGAGGATCCGGAGCCCGGCTCGATCTGCCTCCGACGTCCTCGATCGAGATCGCCGCGCGCCGGCTCGCCGAACTGCCCAGCGGCGGGCGGACGCCGCTGGCCGAAGGACTGCTCTGCGCCGCGGAGACCCTGCGGGTCGAGCGGATCCGGGACGCGCAACGACGCCCGCTGCTCGTGGTCGTCACCGACGGCCGGGCGACCGCCGGGCCCGACGCGGTGCGCCGCTCCGCACTCGCGGCCGACCAGCTGCGGCGCAGCGGGGTCGCGTCGGTCGTGATCGACTGCGAGAGCGGCAGGCTGAGCCTCGGCCTGGCCGCGGCGTTGGCCCGGCGGCTCGGCGCGGAACGGCTCCTCGTGGCCGAGGTCAGCTCCGAAATACTGACGTCGGTGGCCCAGCGTGGAGCGGCGGCCTGATGCCCGAGGGGCAGGTCAGCAGCGTCCCGACCGACGGGCTGACCACCCGGCAACGCCGCAACCGGCCGCTGCTGATCGTGCACACCGGTGACGGCAAGGGCAAGTCCACGGCCGCCTTCGGACTCGCGCTCCGGGCCTGGAACCAGGGCTGGTCGATCGGGGTCTTCCAGTTCGTCAAGTCGGCCAAGTGGCGGATCGGCGAGCAGTCGGCCCTGGAGGCCCTGGACGCGCTGCACGCCAGCACCGGCCAAGGCGGCTCGGTCGAGTGGCACAAGATGGGGTCCGGCTGGTCGTGGAGTCGCAAGTCCGGCTCCGACGATGATCATGCCCAGGCTGCTCTCGAGGGCTGGCGGGAGATCCAACGCCGGCTGGCCAGCGAGACCCACCAGCTGTACGTGCTGGACGAGTTCACCTATCCCATCCAGTGGGGTTGGATCGACGTGGACGAGGTGGTCGCGACGCTGGCCGACCGGCCAGGGCACCAGCACGTGATCATCACCGGCCGCCGGGCCGACCCCAAGATCATCGAGATCGCCGAGCTCGTCACCGAGATGACCAAGATCAACCACCCGTTCGACCAGGGCCAGAAGGGCCAGCGGGGCATCGAATGGTGAGTACGGGAACGCGGCTACCCCGCCTCGTCATCGCCGCCCCGGGTTCCGGGCACGGCAAGACCACAGTTGCATCCGGGCTGATGGGGGCGCTGCGGGCGGAGGGTCTGGACGTGGCGGGCTTCAAGGTCGGCCCGGACTACATCGACCCGGGCTACCACACCCTGGCCACCGGGCGTCCCGGCCGCAACCTCGATCCGTACCTGTGTGGGTCCGAGCGGATGGTGCCCCTGCTGTTGCATGGCGCGGCCACCCCCGTCCCTGCGGACGTCGCGGTCGTCGAAGGCGTGATGGGGCTCTTCGACGGGCAGATCGGCGGCGAGGGTTTCGCCTCCACCGCCCATGTGGCCCGGCTGATCGACGCGCCGGTGGTGCTGGTGATCGACATCTCCCACCTGTCGCGGACCGCGGCGGCGGTGGTGCACGGCCTGAGCACCTTCGAACCCGGGCTGCGGATCGCCGGGGTGATCCTGAACCAGGCCGGCTCCGATCGGCACGCCCGTGAGGTTCGCTCGGCGATGGACGCCACCGGGATCGAGGTGCTCGGCGTGCTGCCCAGGGACGCGGGCCTCGCCGTACCGTCCCGTCATCTCGGCCTGGTGCCCGTGGCCGAGCGGGACGACGCCGAGGCGGCGATGAGCCGGCTGTCCGCACAGGTAGCCGAACACGTCGATCTGAGCCGGGTTCTGGCAGCGGCGCACTCGGCGCCCCGGCTGATCGGTACCCCGTGGCACCCCGAGGCCGAGGTCCGGGCCGCATCGGAGGGCCGGCCGGTGGTCGCCGTGGCCGGCGGCCGGGCGTTCACGTTCCGCTACGCCGAGACCGATGAACTGCTCCGAGCCGCGGGCTGCGAGCCGGTGGTCTTCGATCCGATGCGCGCCGAGGGGTTGCCCGACGGGACCGCCGGGATCTACCTCGGTGGGGGGTTCCCCGAGGTGCACGCTGGCGACCTGGCGGCGAACGCGACCCTGCGAAGCGCCGTCGCGGCGGCCGTCGCGGCCGGGGTGCCGACCGTCGCCGAGTGCGCCGGCCTGTTGTACCTGTGCCGCACGGTGGACGGCAAGCCGATGGTCGCGGCCCTGGACGCGACGGCGACGATGACGCCGCAGCTGGTGCTGGGCTACCGCCAAGCGGTGGCCGACCATGATCATCTGTTGGCGCCGGCCGGCACCCGGGTCACCGGACACGAGTTCCACCGCACCGCCGTCACCCTCGACGGTGAGGGGCAACCCGGCTGGCTCATCGACGGGGTCGGATCCGGGGTGGGTCGGCCCAGTCTGCACGCCTCGTACCTGCACACGCACTGGGCCGGGTATCCGGAGCTGGCCCAGCGCTTCTGCGACGCGGTCCACGCGTACGAGGCAGCGGCCGCGGTCGATCTCGGTCGTCACGACCTCGATCATCACGGGGACGCGGACGTGGCCGAGGGCCTCGTGGACCTGGCGGTGAATGTACGGTTGCCGGCCCCGCCGGACTGGCTGGCCAGCATGATCAACGCCACGACGGTCCGGCTGGCGACGTACCCGCGACCCGAGGCGGCGGCGGCCGCCATCGCCGCCGCCCACGATCGCGATCATGATGAGGTCCTGCCCACCGCGGGCGGCGCCGAGGGATTCACGCTGCTGGCCCGGGCCCGTGCCTGGCGGCACCCGGTGATCGTCCACCCGCAATTCACCGAGCCGGAAGCCGCGCTGCGAGCCGCCGGTCACGACCCCACCCGGGTGGTTCTTCAAGCCACGCAGAGTTTCCGGCTGGACCCCGAGCGGGTACCCGACGACGCCGACCTGGTGATCATCGGCAATCCCACCAACCCGACCGGGGTGCTGCATCCCGCCGCCGTGATCGCGAGCCTCGCGCGGCCGGGGCGGGTGCTCTGCGTCGACGAGGCGTTCATGGACGCGGTTCCCCGGCAGCGCGAGACCATGATCAACCAGTCGCGGCCCGGACTGGTGGTGTTGCGATCGCTGACCAAGACCTGGGGGTTGGCCGGCCTGCGCGCCGGTTACGTGGTCAGTGATCCGGAGTTGGTGGCCGCGATGCGCCGACAGCAACCCCCGTGGTCGGTGTCGACGCCCGCCCTGGCCGTGATCGAAGCCTGCCTGACGCGGGAGGCCCGGGCCATCGCCGAGGCGGCCGCGGTCGAGATCGGCGACCATCGCCGCGTCCTGCTGGAGGGGCTGGCCGGGGTCGGCCTGCCGGCCGCGGGACGGCCGGAGACACCGTTCGTCCTGGTGGACACCTCGGCCTGGCGAGCCGGGCCGCCCGGCGGGGTCCGGCAGGCGCTCCGCGAACAGGGCTTCGCCGTCCGGCGTGGAGAGAGCTTCCCCGGCCTGGGTCCGGACTGGATCCGGATCGCCGTTCGCGACCCGCAGACCAGCCGGGCCCTCCTCAAGGCCCTCGTGGTGATCAGCGAGCAACCGTGATCGACGGCCTGGACGTCAGTGGCCGTCGAGTCGTCGTCTGCGGCGGCCACCCCGCCGGATTGCCGGTGCTCAGCCGGCTGCGCGCCCGGGGTGCGCAGATCGAGGTGATCGCGACCGCGGCGGCCACCACCATGCAAGATCTGGCCGAGCGGGGCGAGATCGCCTGGTCGCGGCGCGAGTACGAGGCCGCGGACCTGGAACGCGCCGCCGTGGTCGTGGCCGCCACGGGTACGACCTTCGGCGACGCCGCCGTCTCCGCCCTCGCCGAGGAACTCAACCGGCCGGCGATCCGTACCACCTCGATCCCGGAACCGGCCGAGCCGAGTATCGGACGGGTCATCCTGGTGGGCGGCGGTCCCGGCGACCCCGGGTTGCTCACCGTGGCCGGGCTGGAGGCCATCCGGGCCGCTGACGTGATCATCTGCGATCGACTGGCGCCGTTGGAGACGCTGACCGAGGCCAAGCCCGGGACCGAGATCATCGACGTGGCCAAGATCCCCCGCGGCGCCCACACCTCGCAGGAGCGGATCAACGAACTCCTCGTCGAGCATGCCGGCGCGGGCAAGGTGGTGGTTCGGTTGAAGGGCGGCGACAGCTTCATCTTCGGCCGCGGCGGCGAGGAGTGGCAGGCCTGCGCCGAGGCCGGTCTGCCGGTCGAGATCGTGCCCGGGGTCAGCGCCGCGGTCGCGGCCCCCGCGTACGCCGGGATCCCGCTGACCCACCGACAACTGACCCAGGGGTTCACCGTGGTCTCCGGGCACCTGCCGCCTGGCGATCCCGGCAGCACGCTCGACTGGAGCGGGCTGGCCCGGGCGAACACGACGCTGGTGATCATGATGGGGATGGCCACCCTGCGGGCGATCACCGCCGACCTGATTCGGCACGGACTCGCTGCCACCACGCCCGCCGCCACGATCGCCAACGCCGGACTGCCCGGGCAGCAGTCGGTCCGCGGGACGCTGGCCGATATCGCCGAGCGCACCGCCGACGCTGGCCTCCGCCCGCCCGCCGTCACGGTGATCGGCGCCGTGGTCGGGTTCTCCCCCACCTCCTGAGAGAGCTTGACCAACTTCTGAGACGCCGCCGGTGCGGTGTTCCCTGGCCAGAGACTAGGAATTGCCGGGATCTCCGGCTCACCGACAGGAGCCTCATGACCGTCACCGACGATTTCGTCGCCGCCAATCAGCAGTACGTCACGGATCAGTTTCCCGGCCCGCAGCCGTTGCCTCCGGCTCGTACCGTCGCCGTGGTCGCCTGCATGGACGCCCGCCTCGATCCCGCCAAGGTGTTCGGCTTCGCCGAAGGGGACAGCCACGTCATCCGCAACGCAGGCGGTGCCGTGACCTCGGACGTGGAGCGGTCGCTGGCCATCAGCCAGCGCCTCCTCGGCACCCGGGAGATCATCCTCGTACACCACACAGACTGCGGCATGCTCACCTTCTCCGACGATGGATTCCGGTCCGACATCGAGCAGGAGACCGGCATCCGGCCGTCCTGGTCCGCCGAGGCCTTCACCGATCTCGACGCAGACGTGATCCAGTCGGTTCGGCGGGTGCAGGCATCCCCATTCATCCCGCATCGGGACAAGGTGCGCGGTTTCGTGTACGACGTCGCGACGGGGACCGTACGCGAGGTCCACGCCTCCTGAGCGTCGGGCCCGCGGTCTGAGCCGGTTCCGCGACTCGGACCTCTACACCGAGTCGGTGGGCGGGATCTGGGTCGGGGGGCGGGCGTCGCGGCCGAGCAGCGCGCGGGTGACGGTGAGTCCGACCAACCGGGAAACGAACAAGGCGACGTACCCGAGCCCGCACAGTTGCTCGATCATCACGACGGAGCGGGCGTGGGCGGTGATCGGGACGACGTCGGACAGGCCCGTACTGGTCAGGGTGGTGAAACTGAGGAACAGCAGCTCCATCCACGTTCGCTGGCCGGTGGGGTCGACCGCTGCGGTGAAACAGCCGGGCTGGAGGATCTGCAGGAGCACGAACACGTACGCGAAGCCCCAGGCCAGCAAGGTGAACGTGGCACCGACCGCGAACAACTCGTCCACGGTCACGTCGACGTCGCGCAGCATGTACATCATCAGGCTGGTCGCGGCCCAGAAGTAGAACAGCGCGTGGAACGCCGCCGAGGTCCCGGCCAGCACCGGCGACTCGAGGGCCGCGTCGGCCAATGACAACAGCACCGCCGTCACCCCGAGCGCGACCGCGAACCAGGTCCGCCACCGCGCCCCCGGCACCGCCCACACGGCCAACGCCAGCACCAGGGCACCGAACGCCTCGAACAGACCGCGGCCGATCCCCGTCTCTTCGAAGAACGGGTAGATCAACACCCCGATCAACTGCACCGCGAGGAGCACCGCTGACGGGTGCCGGACCACATTGCGTACGCTCCGCCGGGCGTCCGCCGTGTCCACGCCGCGACCCTATCTTGCTGGCCTTCGGATCCCGGGGATACGGTGTGGCTGCGAAAGGACCGGAAGTCGGTGAGAATCCGACGCGGTCGCGCCACTGTGTGGATTCCCTGTGTGAGTAGAGCAGCAGGTCGGGGATTCGAGTCAGACCCACCTTTCGCATCCGTGCCGACACCACGGGTCGCCGAAACCCAGGAGGACACATGTCGAATCCGTCGAGCGTCGTCCCGAACGCTCCCGCCACACCCGCGATCGCCGTACCGAGGCTCGCCGTCCGGGCCGTGCTGCCCTGGCTGATCTTCGCCGGGCTGCTGTTCGCGGTCGCGCTGTACTTCATCTCCGCCGAACAGGGAGCCGCCGCGTTGTTCGGCGGCAACGCCATCCACGAGTGGACCCACGACGGCCGGCACCTGCTCGGCTTCCCGTGCCACTGAGCGCCGGCATCGTGATCTCCGCGCGCAGTTTCCTGGTCCGTGGTCTGCTGGCCGGCCTGATCGCCGGCATCGTCGCCTTCGGAGTCGCCTTCGTCATCGGCGAACCGTCGATCGACGCCGCCATCGCCATCGAGGAGTCCGGGGCGCCGGCCGACACCCACAGTCACGAGGAGCCGGGTGCCGCCCACTCCCACGGTGAGGAGGAGGCCGGCACCCCGACCTCAGAAACCGAGGTGCCCCGCTCGCTCCAGTCGACGCTCGGGCTGCTGACCGGCACCGTCGTGGCCGGCACCACGCTCGGCGGTCTCGTCGGGGTGCTCAGTGCCTTGGCCCTCGGTCGGCTCGGCCGCCTGGGCGCCCGCGGCTCGACCCTCGCCGTCGCGGCCGTCGGCTTCGTCTCCCTGTACGCGGTCCCGTTTCTGATCTATCCGCCGAACCCGCCCGCCGTGGGCAGCGGCGACACCATCGGGATGCGCACCGGGCTGTACTTCGTCGCGGTCGCGATCTCGCTCATCGCCGCCATTGCGGCCGTGCTGGTCGGCCGCCGGCTCGCCGAGCGCTGGGGCAGCTGGCCCGCGGGCCTGGCCGTCGCGGTGGGCTACTTGATAGTGGTCGTCGTCGCTTTCGCGTTGCTGCCGCACTACAACGAGGTGCCCGCCACCTTCCCCGCGACGGTGCTGTACCAGTTCCGGACGGCCAGCTTCCTCACCCAGTTGACGTTGTGGACGGTGCTGGCGGTGCTGCTGGCCGAGTTCGTCGGACGCCTGACGCGCTCCGCGAAGCCCGACCGCGACCTCGTCTCGGTCGGTGGCTGAGCGGCCCGGGTCGGTCACACCCCCGTCGGCGGAGGTTGCCGAGGCCGCGCGGGTACGGGTCGGCGCCCTCGCCAAACCCACCGGTGCCCTCGGCCGGCTCGAGGATCTCGCGGTCTGGTGGGCGGCCTGTCGCGGCACCTGCCCGGCCGCGCCGCCGTCCTGCGTCCGGGCCGTAGTGCTCGCCGGCGACCACGGCGTCACGAAACCTGGTGCAACCAGCAGTAGCTCCGACCTCTTTTCGAGGACCCAAGACCAGCCGGAGCTACTGCTAGTGGCCGAGAATCGGGGGGTGGGTGCCCCGGTGCCGGTGTCGGCCTACCCGCGCGCGGTGACCGCGGCCATGGTCGGTGCCTTCGTCGCGGGGGTAGCCGGCGTGAACGTGCTGGCCCGCCAGCACGGGGTCTCGGTCAGGGTGCTGGATCTCGGGGTCGATGCCGACCTCAGCGAGCTACCGGCGGTTGTCACCGCCCACAAGATCCGGCGGTCCTCGGGGGCGATCGACGTCGAGGACGCGCTCACGCGCGAGCAGACGCAGCGCGCGCTGGCCGCGGGAGCGGCGATCGCCGCCGAGGAGATCGCGGCCGGTGCCGACCTGTTGATCATCGGCGACATGGGGATCGGGAACACCACGCCCGCAGCGGCCCTGATCGCGGCGACCTGGGGCCTGCCGGCTAGCGAGGTGACCGGGCGCGGTACCGGGATCGACGACGGTGCGCTCCGGCACAAGACTGCACGGATCCAGGCGGCCCTCGACCGGGTCGGCCCGCGGGCCGCCGATCCCCTGACACGGCTGACGGCGCTGGGCTCCGCGGACCTCGCCGCCGGGGTCGGCTTCCTCGTGGCGGCCGCGCGCGCGGGCGTACCCGTGCTGCTCGACGGCGTCGTGTCGCTGGCGGAGGCGGCGGTTGCCGAGGACCTCGCGCCGGGCTGCGAGGCCTGGTGGGCCGCCGGCCACCGGTCGACCGAGCCGGCCCAGCAGTTGGCCACCGACAAGCTCGGCCTGGTGCCGCTACTCGATCTCGGGCTTCGGCTGGGTGAGGGCAGCGGCGCGGTCGCGGCGGTACCGCTGATCCGTTCGGCTGCGCTGCTGCTGTCGGACATGGCGCTGCTGTCCGACCTCGCGTGAGCTGGTCGTCGGGCTGGCGGCTCGCGGTCGGGACGCTGACGGTGCTGCCGGTCCGGCCACCCGGGACGCTGGACCGGGTGGTCGCGGGCCGGGCCATGCTGTTGGCGCCGCTGGCGGTGCTGCCGTTGGCGATCATGGCGGCGGGACTGGGCTGGCTGGCCGGTCGGACCGGGTGGCCGGGCCTGGTGTCCGGTCTGGTGGTGGTGGCCGCGGTCGCGCTCGGTACCCGGGCGCTGCACCTGGACGGCCTCGCCGACACCGTGGACGGGCTCGGTTCGGGATCCGATCGGGAGCGAGCGTCGGAGATCATGCGGCGCGGCGACGTCGGTCCGATGGGGGTGGTTGCTCTCCTCCTCGTGCTGGGCGCTCAGACGGTGGCGGCGTCAGACCTGACGGACCGCTGGACCGACGCCGTCGTGCTCGCCGTGCTGCTCGCCGGCTCCCGGGCGTCGCTGCTGATCGCGTGCCGGACGGGGGTGCCGGCGGCCCGATCTGGCGGGCTGGGGGCGGCGGTGGCGGGCAGCGTACGCGGTTCGGTGGCGAGCCTGGTGGGCCTCCTCGTCGCCGTGCTGGTCATCGCCGTGGTGGTGCTCGCCGGCCGGCCGTGGTGGAGCGGCGTGCTTGCTGTGGGGCTCGCCGTCGCGGTCGGGTACGGAACGGTGACCATCGCCGTCCGCCGCTTCGGCGGGGTGACCGGTGACGTGTTGGGAGCAACCGTGGAACTGACCCTGACGGCGTTGCTCCTCGGTGTGACGGTCGGCTGAGCCCGAGCAACGGCGCGCCCGACCGGCGGCGGCGCTGCCGGCCGTACGGTTGGGGGCGTGATCCTGGATCCGGGGCGGCGGCGCCACGTCCTGGCCGCGGCGACGCTGGTGCTGGCGCTGGGGGTCAGCGGCTGCGTCCCGGGTGGCGCGCCGCCCGATCCGCCGAGTTCACCCAACCCGTCGGTTTCGCCGAGCCCGACGTCGCCCAGTCCTTCGGCGTCGCCACCTCCCAGCCCGATCCCAACACCGATCCCAACACCGATCCCGCCACCGTCGGTTTCCCCGACTCCATCGGCCCGCCCGAGCCCGCGTCCGTCGCCGACCCCCAGCCCCTCTCGCCCGGCCGAGGTGACCCAGCGCAACCCCCGCTGGGCCTTGGACCGCATCGACCAACGCCGCCGCCCCCTCGACGACCGCTTCACCACCGCCGGCCAGGGCGCGGGCGTGACGGTGTACGTCATCGACGGCCTGTTCAACGCCGAGAACGCGGAGTTCGACGGCCGGGCCTCGGTCGGCCTCGCCCTCGGCCGCCGGTGCGTCCTCGAGGACGGTATCGACCACGGACTCTTCGTTGCGGGGTTGGTGGCCGGGCGCCGGACCGGAGTCGCCAAGCAGGCCAAGGTCGTCTCGGTCGGGGCGTCGTACGGCTGCGAGGGTAGCGGCGGCGCCACCGAGGAGCAGATGACCCGGAGGGTCGTCCGCGCGGTCAACTGGGTGGCGACCAATGCGCGGAAGCCTGCCGTGGTGAACCTCTCCCTCAACGCCGACGGCCCGCAGCCCGAACTGTCGGCCGCGATTGCTCGCCTCGTCGACGCCGGCCTGACCGTGGTCGCCTCCGCCGGCAATCGGGGCGAGAGCGCCTGCGGGCATGTGCCGGCCGGACTGCCCTCGGTCGTCACGGTGACCGGGTCCACGAAATCCGACCGGGACGCCGGGCTCAACTACGGGCGGTGCGTGACTCTCTACGCCCCGGCTCTCGGCGTCACCTCGGTGGTCGAGCCGCTGATCAGTCCCGATCGGCTCGCCCGGAGCGATCAGGCTGCCACTTCCTGGGCGGCACCCATCGTAAGCGGGGTGGCCGCCTTGTATCTGTCCGTCCACCCGACCGCGTCGCCCCAGCAGGTACGGGCCTGGCTGATCGACAACGCCACGCCGGGCGTCATCCGCGGCGACCTGCGCGGCTCGCCGAATCGACTGGTCTACACGGGCGGCCTGGGCTAGCCGATCAGCGAGATTGCTGGCCGGGTCAGAGGCGGATTGGGCGACCCATCACCAGCAGCACGACCTCGTCGCTGTCCGCCGCAATCTGTTGGTTCAGGCGGCCGAGCAGGTCGGCGAACAGCCGGCCGGACGCGTGTTCGGGAACGACACCCCAGCCGACCTCGTTCGTGACCGCCACGACGTCGGCGTCGCGCCACGCGCTCAACAAGTCCGCGACCCGCGTCTCCCAGACCTCACGCCACTCGGCGGACGGGCGGTCCCAGGCCGCCAACTCGTCCAGCGAGGCCGTCAGCCAGGTGCCGAGACAGTCGAGTAGGACCGGGCCGTCCGCGGCGCGCATCGCCGCGGCGGGATCGGTCGTTTCCACGGTCGTCCACGCGGTCGACCTTCGGTCGCGATGGGCGGCGATGCGGGCGGCCCACTCCGGATCGCGGCCGGGATCGGGCACCGGGCCGGTCGCGATGTAGGTGACGTCGGGGCGTCCGGCGAGCAGCCGCTCGGCGTACGCCGACTTGCCCGACCGCACTCCGCCGGTCACGAGCACCCGGCGTCGGGCGGTGGGACCGTTCATGCTCCAACTCTGGACGACGCCGTCGTCAGGCGGCGAGCAGGTCGTCCATCTGATTCACGGCCAGTTGCAGTCCCTCGCCCAGCCCGATCTCCATCATCTGGTCCATCTGCTCTCGTGACTCGAACCGGGAGACCAGTTCCATCCGGGTGCCATCCGCCGCCGCGTCGAGCACGATCCGGGTGATCGTTGCCGGCAGCTCGGCGTTCGGCGCGCCCGTGTCGTCGGCGAATCCGTCGCTGAACTCCAGACTGGTCGGCGGCTCGGCCGCCAGCACCCGCCAGTAGCCGTGCATGCGCTCCCCCTGCGGGCTGGTCATGTAGTAGCGGACCATCCCACCCGCGCTCAGATCGTGATCGCCGAAGGTGGCCGGGAAGCCGGGCGGGCCCCACCACCGCTCCAGCTTGCGCGGGTCGGCGAACAACTCCCAGACCCGATCGATCGGTGCCGCGAAGTCGGCGATCAGGGTCAGGGTCAAGGCGTCGAAGTCCTTGTCGAAACTGGTCACGCTCATCTGTCGATTCCTCCGGTTCCGGTGTCGTCGGCGAGCAGGTCGGCCATCCGGTCCGCCCGGCCGCGCCACGCCGTTTCGAGGTCGCCGAGTTCACGTTGCGCCAACCGCAATGCGGCCAGGTCAGCGGTCACCAGCTGCTCGCGCCCCCGGCGGTGCTTGTGCACCAGCCCGGCCCGGTGCAGCACCGCCACGTGCTTCTGCACCGCGGCGAAGCTCATCGGGTACGCGCTCGCCAGACCCGAGACCGAGAAGCTCTCGCGGGCACAGCGGGCCAGGATGTCGCGTCGGGTCGGGTCGGCCAACGCGTGGAAGACCCGGTCCACGGCGAGTTCTCGTACAACCATTTGGTTGCATGTTAGCACGTCACCCCCCTCCTGGGCGGTCGTCGCGGCCGCTAGCGTGAGGGCGATGGCTCAGCTGGATCGGCGCGCGCACCGACGTGCCGTTTGCGTCGGTCTGGTGGCCGGCTTCGCGCTCGACCGGCTCCTCGGTGACCCGCCGCGTCGGCATCCGGTCGCGGGGTTCGGCAACGCGGCCGGCTGGTTGGAGCAGCAGATCTACCGCGACGACAGGCGGCGCGGGGTGCTGTTCACCACGCTCGCGGTCGGCGTGCCCGTGCTTGCCGGTGCCGCCGTCACGCGCGCGGTACGGAGGAGCCCGATGCTCACCGCCGCACTGATTGCCACGGCCACCTGGACGGTGTTGGGCGGCCGCTCCCTGGCCCGCGAGGCGGACGCGGTGGCGGCACTGCTGCTCGCCGGCGACCTACCGGCCGCGCGAACCCAGGTTGCGCGCCTGGTCGGGCGGGACACCGACGACCTCGACGCCTCGGAGGTGGCCCGGGCGGCGCTGGAGTCCGTGTCGGAGAACAGCTCGGACGCAGTCGTGGCCCCGCTGCTCTGGGGTGCGGCGGCCGGGCTACCTGGACTGCTCGGCTACCGGGCGGTCAACACGCTCGACGCCATGGTCGGTCACCGGTCGGCGCGCTACGAACGGTTCGGCTGGCCGTCGGCCCGGCTCGACGACGGCGCCAACTGGGTGCCCGCCCGGGTCACGGCGGCCCTGACGATCCTCCTCAGTCCGACGGTCGGTGGCTCCCCGCGGCAAGCTCAGCGGGCACTCGATGACGCCGGAGCGCATCCGAGTCCGAATGCGGGCGTGGTCGAGGCGGCGTTCGCCGGCGCACTGGGAGTGACGCTCGGCGGGCGGAACCACTACGCGGGCGTGCTGTCCGAGCGTGGCACCCTCGGTGACGGCCCGCCGCCGCAGGCCGCCGACATCGCCCGCGCCATCAGGCTGGCCGACATGGTGGCCATCGGCGCCCTGCTCGTCGCGATCACGGTCCGGCTGGCCCGCCGATGAGCGCACCGATCATGATCCTGGGCGGCACCGCCGAGGCGCGGGAGCTGGCCGCCGGGCTCGCCGTCCAGGGCCGGCCGACGATCACCTCGCTGGCCGGCCGGGTACGAGACCCCGCCCGACCGGTTGGCGAGCTCCGGATCGGCGGGTTCAGCACCGCGGATCTCGACGGGATCGCCGGCTTGGCCACCTTCGTCCGGGAGCGCCGGATCGGCATCGTCGTCGACGCCACCCACCCGTTCGCGGCGACAATCTCCGCCCACGCCGTGGCCGCGGCTGGCCGGACCGGCGTCACGCTGCTGAGACTCGAGCGACCTGGCTGGTCCTCACATCCCGAAGCGGGCCGCTGGACTTGGGTCGCCGACGCCGAGCACGCCGCCACGGCCGGTGCCGGTGCGAGCCGACCGTTTCTCACCACCGGACGGCAATCTCTCGCCGCGTTCCTCCCCTGGGCCGACAAGCAGGTGACCGTACGGGTCGTCGATTCCCTAGAGTTCGCCCTCCCGAAGCGGTGGCGGCTGATCCGGTCGCGCGGCCCGTACGCGTACGACGACGAATACGCCCTACTCACCGACAGCCAGTCGGATCTGCTGGTCACCAAGGACTCAGGCGGCGCCTACACCGCGGCCAAGTTGGACGCCAGTCGCGACCTGGGCGTCCCGGTCGTCATCATCCGCCGGCCGCCCGCCCCATCGGGCGTGCCGACCTACCCCGGCGTAGCAGACCTCCTCGCCGCCTTGTGATCAGGCCAGCGAGTCGAGCCAGGCGCGGTGCAGGCCGGCGTAGTGGCCGTTCCCGGCGGCCAGCAGTTCCTCGGGGCTGCCGTCCTCGACGATCTCGCCGTGCTCCAGGACCAGCACCCGGTCGGCGATCTCGACGGTGCTGAGCCGGTGGGCGATGATCACCGCCGTCCGGTCGGCGAGGATCGTCCGCAGCGCGCGCTGCACCAATCGCTCGCTCGGGACGTCGAGACTCGACGTGGCCTCGTCCAGGATCAGCACCGCCGGATCGGCCAGGAAGGCCCGGGCGAACGCGATCAGCTGCCGCTGCCCGGCCGACAGCCGGGCACCACGAGTGGCGACCTCGGTGTCGTAGCCGTCGGGCAGCTCCTCGATGAACGTGTCCGCACCGACCGCTGCCGCCGCCGCGGCGATCTCCGCGTGACTCGCGCCGGGTCGGCCGAACGCGATGTTGTCCGCGACGGTGCCGCCGAACAGGAAGTTCTCCTGCGTCACCATCACCACGGCCCGGCGCAGGTCAGCGTCGGCGAGGTGTCGCAGATCGACACCGTCCAGCCGTACGGCGCCGTGGTCAGGGTCGTAGAAGCGTGACATCAGCTTGGCGATGGTCGTCTTGCCGGCCCCGGTGCTGCCCACCAACGCGAGGGTCTGACCCGGCCGGCACCGTGAGATCGAGCTCGGTGAGCACCGGCGCCTCGGGCACGTACGCAAAGCTCACGTCGTCGAACTGGATCGCCCCGGTGGCGGCCGGCAGTGGCACCGGCCGGTCCGGCTCCGACACCGCAGGAGTCTCCTCCAGCACGCCGGACAGCTTCTCCAGCGCGGCAGAGGCGGACTGGAAGGTGTTGTAGAACTGGCTGATCTCCTGCATCGGCTCGAAGAACATCCGCAGGTAGAGCAGGAACGCCGCCAACACGCCCACCGTCATGTCGCCTTCGAGCACCCGGTACCCGCCGTACAGCAGCACGACCCCGATGGTCAGGTTGCCGATCAGCCGGGTCCCGGGCATGAACAGCGCGACCAGCCGGAACGCGTCGACGTTGGCGTCGGCGTAGCGACCGGCGACGTCTTCGAAGATCTCCTGGTTGCGCGGCTCGCGGCGGTAGGACTGCACCGCACGGATCCCGGTCATGGTCTCGACGAAATGCACGATGGTCAGTGCCGACGTCTCCCGGACCCGGCGGTAGGTACGCGCGGAGGCCCCGGAGAACCAGCGAACCAGGAGCAGCACGATGGGGAAGCAGATCAGGCAGACCAACCCCAGCTGCCAGTCGAGCACCAGCAGCAAGACGGCGACGCCGACCATCGTCAGCAGCGCGCTGATCAGGCCGTCGAACCCGCCGACCAGCAACTCCATGATCGCGTCGATGTCGCTGGTCAACCGAGACACCACCCGGCCCGTGGTGTAGCGATCGTGGAAGCGGATGTCGAGCCGCTGGAAGTGGGCGAACAGCCGCCGCCGAAGCTCCAGCAGCACCTCCTGGCCGACCCGGCCGGACTGGCGGAGGAAGAAGGACCGGCAGCACGCCTGCACGATCACCGCTCCGATCATCACCGCCACGACCTGCAGCAGCACCGTCCCGCCCTGCCCCGCCACCAGCGGTGGCACGCCGAGGTCGATGCCGCGCTGGACGAGCCACGGGATGGACAGCATTGCTGCGTTCTCCGCGATCACGACCCCGATGAGAAGCGCCACGAAGCCGGCGTACGGGCGGAGCAGTTCCGCCAGCAGCGCCCGGCTCCGCTTCTTCAGGAACGTGTTGCCGCGCGAGCCGATGTCATCCACATGCTCGGCGGCCACTCCGCGCCAAGTGTGTTCGGGCCGGATCTGCTCCGGTCGCGTTTGGCCCGGTCGGGTCTGCTCCGGGACGGTCTGCTCCGGGACTGTCTCGCGGCGGCTCATGGCACGACCAGTTCGTCCGGGTCCGCCGACAGCAGGTTCCGGTACTCCGGCACCTCGGCCAGCAACTCCGCATGGGTGCCGACGTGGGTGATGGTGCCGCCGGACAAGATGGCGACCCGGTCGGCGAGCAGCACCGTCGACGCACGGTGGGCGACCACGATGCCGGTCACGTTGTCCAGCACCCGGCGCAACGCCTCCTCGACCAGTGCCTCGGTGTGGATGTCGAGTGCGGACAAGGTGTCGTCCAGGACCAGTACGACGGGTCGGGCGAGCACGGCCCGGGCCAATGCCAGCCGTTGCCGCTGACCGCCCGACAGACTCATCCCCTGCTCCCCGATCCGGGTGTCGAGCCCCCAGGGCAGCTCGTACACGAACTGGGCCTGGGCCACTTCGATGGCGGCGGCGACGTCGTCGTCACCCGCATCGGGAGCGCCGAGGGTCAGGTTCTCCCGCACCGACATGGAGAACAGCGTCGGGTCCTCGAACGCCGTGGCCACGATCCGGCGCAGCTCGTTCAGCGGCAGATCGCGGACGTCGACGCCGTCGATGGTGATGGCACCCTCGGTGACGTCGGCCAGCCGCGGCACCAGGCCGGTGAACACGGTCTTGCCGGAACCCGTGGCACCGACGACGGCCAGGGTCTCTCCCGGCGCGATCTCCAGGCTCAGCTCGTGCAGCAGGTCGAAGTCCGCGTCCGGGAAGCGGAACGAAACCCGGTCGAAGCGCACCCGGCCGCGGGGATCGGGCAGCGTTCCGGTGCCGTCGCCGATCTCGTTGTCGGCGTCGAAGATCTCGCAGATCCGATCCGCCGCGGTCATCGCCTCCTGGGTCATGGCCAGCAGGAACCCGAGCGCCGCGACCGGCCAGACCAGCGACAGCAGCAGGGTGATGAAGGCGACCAGGGTGCCGAGGGTGATCTGGCCCTGACCGGCCGCGACCGCGCCCACCCCCAGCACCAGGATCACCGTCACGTTGGGGATCACCTTGAGGAAGGTCCAGAAGCTGGCGCTCAGCCGGACCCGTTCGAGCGACGTCCGGTACAGCTTGGTGCTCCGGGCGTCGAAGGTCTTGAAGACGTGCCGCGCGCGGCCGAACGCCTTGATCACCCGCAGCCCGTACGCGCCCTCCTCCACCGAGGACGCCACGTCCCCGACCTGATCCTGGATCTCCCGGGACAACCGGGTGTACTCCCGTTCGTTGCGCAGGCAGGCGAACACGATCGGCACCACCGAGGCGAGCACGATGAGTCCGAGTGGCCAGTACATGCTCAGCAGCAGCGCGCAGACCACCGCGATCTGCAGCGCGTTCATGATCAGGAACAACATCCCGAAGCCCAGAAACCGCCTGATGCTGGACAGGTCGTTCATGATCCGGGACAACAGCTGGCCGGATTCCCAGCGGCGGTGAAAGGACATCGGCAGCCGCTGCAACGCCGCGTAGAGATCCTGGCGGATCGCCGTCTCCACCCCGATCGTGCCGCGCACCACGATCCAGCGGCGCAGGAACATCAGGCCCGCCTCCAGCACCCCGAGCCCGATCGCCAGCAGCCCGAAAGCCATCAACCCACGGGCATCGGAGTTGGCGATCGGCCCGTCGATGACGGCCCTGGTCACCAGCGGAATCACGATCACCGCGCCGATGCCGATGCCGGCGAACACCACCATGACGACGAACCGCCAGCGGTACGGGTACAGATAGCGCCGCAGTCGCAGCATCGAGGCCGCCGACCGGGCACGACCGGATCGCGGTGGGGCCGGTGGCAGCACCGCGGGTTCGCGGTCCAGGGCGGTCGGCCCTGGAAATCTCGGCCCGGGGGAATCGGGTACAACGGGCCGCGCCGAGACGTCGGCAGACATGAGTGGCAGTGTCCTCGGAGCCGGTGACATCGGATCAAGCAGTCAGATCAAGCAGTCAGATCAAGCAGGCGGATCAAGCAGGTCGGATCGCCGAAGGGAACAGGTCAATCCAACCCGGGACAGCTCTCTATAGCCAGCGGATATTCCCACCCGGTCACGCTGAGCGAGGGACGGGCTAGCCCGGCCCAGCGCGGCGTATGTCGCCGCGGGAACCCTCACTAGGGTTGGGGCGGCACCAGCCATCACCGAAAGCAGGGAGACCGCCCATGCCGCAGCAGGTCCAAGCAGTGATTTCGCGGGCCAAGAACGCCCCCGTCGAGTTGGTCACCATCAACGTGCCGGACCCCGGTCCGGGTGAGGCGGTGGTGGCGATCAAGGCTTGCGGCGTCTGTCACACCGACCTGCACTACAAGCAGGGCGGCATCGGGGAGGACTTCCCGTACCTGCTCGGTCACGAGGCGGCCGGGACAGTCGAGGCGATCGGCCCCGACGTCCGCGGACTCGAGGTCGGCGATTACGTGATCTTGAACTGGCGCGCGGTCTGCGGCACCTGCCGCGCCTGCCGCCGGGGCCGCCCCTGGTATTGCTTCGCAACCTTCAACGCGACCCAGAAGATGACCCTCGAGGACGGCACCGAGCTCTCTCCCGCCCTGGGCATCGGTGCCTTCGCCGACAAGACCCTGGTGGCGGCCGGTCAGTGTACGAAGGTCGACCCGGCGGCCGCGCCGGCGGTGGCCGGACTGCTGGGTTGCGGCGTGATGGCCGGCCTCGGCGCGGCGATCAACACGGGAAACGTCGGACGCGGCGACTCGGTGGCGGTGATCGGCTGCGGTGGCGTGGGAGCCGCGGCCATCGCAGGCTCGCGGCTGGCCGGCGCGGCGACGATCATCGCGGTGGACGTCGACGACCGGAAGTTGTCCAAGGCGAAGGAACTGGGCGCCACCCACACGATCAACTCCACCCAGACCGACGCCGTCGAAGGCATCCAGGAGCTGACCGGAGGAAACGGCGCCGACGTGGTGATCGACGCCGTGGGCCGGCCCGAGACGTACCAACAGGCATTCTACGGTCGGGACCTGGCTGGCACCGTCGTGCTGGTCGGGGTACCGACGCCGCAGATGAAACTCGAGCTGCCGCTGCTCGACGTGTTCGGCCGGGGCGGGTCGCTGAAGTCGAGTTGGTACGGCGACTGCCTGCCCGACCGCGACTTCCCGATGCTGATCGACCTCTACCTGCAGGGGCGGCTGCCGCTGGACGCGTTCGTCTCCGAGGAGATCGGCATCGGCGACATCGAGGCCGCGTTCGAGAAGATGCACCGCGGGGACGTGTTGCGTTCGGTGGTGGTCTGGTGACGACGTCGAGTACGCGAATCGACCACGCAGTCACGTCGGGCACCTTCTCCCTGGACGGGGAGACCTTCGACGTCGACAACAACGTCTGGGTGATCGGCGACGACACCGAGTGCGTGGTGATCGACGCCCCGCACGACGCAGCCGCGATCGCCACCGTGGTGGGTGGCCGGCGGGTGATCGCGATCCTGTGTACGCACGCGCACGACGACCACGTCCGGGTCGCACCCGAGCTGGCCGCCGCGGTGGACGCGCCGATCTGGCTGCACCCGGACGACCGGGAGGTCTGGGACCTCACCCACGACTCCGAGCCGGATGCCGACCTGGCCGACGGCCAGCGGATCCTGGTCGGCGACGTCACGCTGGAAGTGCTGCACACGCCGGGGCACTCCCCCGGCGCGGTCTGCTTCCTGGTTCCGGAACTGGGCGTGGTGTTCACCGGCGACACGCTGTTCAACGGCGGCCCCGGCGCCACCGGCCGCAGCTTCAGTGACGCGGACCTGATCAAGGAGAGCATCCGTACCCGGTTGTTCGTGCTCCCGGACGAGACGTCGGTCAAGACGGGCCACGGCGACGACACCACCATCGGCGCGGAGTTGGCGAACCTGGACGACTGACCCCGCCGGTCAGCGACAGATGCACCAGCAATTCGTATCGGCACCACGTGCACGTGGTGCATCTGCGATTTGCTGGTGCATCTGTTGGTGGGCCGTCAGCGGGTCCTGGCGGACTGGAGTTCACGGACCCGGTCCAGGATGCCCGGCATGGCAGCCTCGATGGTGGCGAGGGTGTCCTCGAAGCCGTCGGCGTCGCCGTACCAGGGATCGGGGACCCCGGAGCCGGGCTCGGCGTCGGGATCGAACTCGGTGAGCAGGACGACGTTGCGGGCCTCGGGTACGAGGCCGGCCATCCTGGTGACGTGGATGTCCTCCATCGCCACCACCAGGTCGGCGCCGCGGATCTCGTCGGCACTGATCCGGTGGGCCGCATGGAGGTCCGACCGATAGCCGTGTCGACCGAGCACTTCGGCGGCTCGGGCGTCCATCGGGGCGCCGAGTTCCTCGCTGCTGGTCGCGGCGCTGGTGAACCGGACGCCGGTCACGCCCTCGTCGGCGGCGTACCTCTCGGCCACCCGTTCGGCCATCGGGGACCGGCAGATGTTGCCCCAGCAGACGAACACGACCTCGACCGCACGCGGGTCATCAGGCACGCCGCTTCTCCTGCTTGTCGGGGATGAACGCGGTGAGGATGAAGCTCACGATCGAGACGATGATGGAGCCGAACAGTGCGGGCCAGAACCCATCGACGTGCCAGCCGACGCCGATCAGGCCGGCCAGCCACGAGGTCAGCATCAGCAACAAGGCGTTGATCACCAGGAGGAACAGCCCCAGGGTGAGCAACACCAGCGGGATCGTGACGAGCTGGAAGATCGGCTTGACGATCGCGTTGATGATGCCGAACACGGCGCCGACGACCAAGAAGGTGAACAGCTTCCCCTCCCACGTCGTGGCCGTGAGCGAGATGCCGCTGAGCAGGAAGGTGGCCACCGCCAGGGCCGCCGCGTTCGCGAGTAGCCGCAGAATCAACCTCATGCCAGAAATGGTCCCAGACGCCGCCAACTCCTCAGCCGGTCAGGTCGGCGCGAGGGCGGGGGCGCGCGCCGGGGCAATCCGACGCCGGGCCACCGCGAGTACGGAGGCCGCCGCCCCGATGATCAACCAGGCCACCATGAGCCCGACGGTGCCGACCGTCCCGGCCCCGTTGCTGATGATCGCGCGGGCGCCCTCCAGGGCCGGGGTCAGCGGCAGGAAGGGCGTGAGCACGTCGAACACGGCGGGTACGGCCGAGGTGATGGCGGCGGCCGCGGACAGCACCACCAGCGCCACGGAGACGAACCGGCCGATCCCGCCGAGCCAGGCCACCAGACCCTGGTTGACCGCGGCGAACGCCAGTCCGGCCAACAGCAGGAACGGCAGCAGCTGGACCACCCGAGCGGCGTCGAGCCCCAGCAAGACCTGGAGCACGATGGTGAGCGCGACGGCCTGGACGGCCGCGATCCCGGCGGCGGGCAAGAAGGCACCAAGGGCCAGTCGCCAGGACGACTTCATCGAGGTGAGCGTGCCGGCCGGGACCGCTCGGAGCACGATGAAGCTGGCCAGCCCGCCGAGCCAGAGGGCGATGGCGGCCAGGAAGGTCGTGTTTGCGATGTCGGCGAACAGCGACTTCGGCTGCTCGGCGGTGACGGGGGTCGCGACCACCTCAGCCAGCTTGGTCCGGACGGTCTTGTCGTAGGTCGGGACCTGCTTCGCGCCCTTCTCCAGCCCGGTGGCGAGCTCGTCGCTCCCGTCGGCGAGCTTCCCGGCCCCGTCGTCCAACTTCACCAGGCCGTCGCTGAGCTTGCGGGCTCCGGTCGCCGACTGGGCGGTGCCGTTGGCGAGGTCCTTGGTGCCGGTGGCGAGCTCGCTCACTCCCGAGGCGAGCTTGGTCGCGCCTGTCGAGGTCTGACTGATCCCGGTGGCCAGCGGCTTCAATCCGTCGGCCAGCTGGTCCGTGCCGTCGGCGAGCTGGTCGAGTCCGTTGGCCAGTTGTCTCGTGCCGCCGGACAACTCCCCCGCGCCGGCGGCCAGCTTCTTCGCTCCACCGTCGAGCTTGGCGATGCCCGTACTGAGTCCGTCGGCGCCCGCGGCGAGCTTCGTCGCCCCGCCGGCCAGCCCGTCGGCTCCGGCGGCGAGGCCCTTGGCCCCGGCGAGGAGACTCTTTTGCTGACTCGGCTGACTGGTCAGTCCGGCTTCGGCGGCCGTGCCGGCGGCCTGGATGCCGCCGTAGAACAGCGCGCAGGCCTGGGGGTCGGGCGCCGGGCACGAGATGCCGAGCTTCGCCAGCTGATCCGGATCGGCCGCCTTGAGGATGCGGAGGAACTTCGCGTATTCGCCCAGACCGCCGGAGAACTGCCCCGCACCTGCGGCGAATGCCTCGCTGTTCTCGGCGTAGGAGCCCAGCCCGGCCGCGAACTCGTCGGCGCCGGCGGCGGCCTGTTTCGTGCCGCGTCGGTAGTCACCGAGCCCGGACGCCAGCTTCTGAGTTCCGGTGGCCAGCTTCCCCGCCCCGTCGGCGGATTTCTGCGCCCCGTCGGCGAGCTTGCGGGCGCCGCCGGGCAGCTCCTTGGTCCCGGCGGCGAGCTTCTCCAATCCGTCGGAGAGCTGTCTCGTGCCCGTACTCAACTGGCCGGTCCCGGTCGCGAGCTGCTGGGCGCCGTCGTCCAACTGGTCGAGCCCGTCGGCCAACTGCTTCGTACCCGTCGATGTCTGACCCAGCCCGTCGCTCACCTGCTCCGTGCCGTCGGCGAGTTCGCGGGCCCCCTTGGCCACCGATTCGAACTGCTTCTTGGTCTTGTTGAAGCCGATGTAGATGTTGTCGAGATAGTTCTTCGTGAGCGAGGTGTTCAGCGCGGCGGTGGCGGCGGTCGCGATGGTCTGGCCGACCACGCCGTCGGAGATGCCGCGGATCTGGGAGGTCTCGACCGAGATCTCGGCTGGGCCGATCTGGGCCGCTTCCGACTTGGAGAACGACGTCGCCCGGGCGGAGAAGTTCGCCGGGATCCGGACCACGGCGGCGTACCGGCCGCTCGCCAGACCGGCCGCGGCGTCGTCGGAGTCGGTCAGCAGCCAGTCGAAGTTCTCGTCGGCGGCGACCTCGTCCCCGCCGGTGACGAGGCCGCCGGCGAGTTGGCGGCCGAGCGGTACGAGTTGGCCGTTGAGGCGGACCGGCTTGTCCTCGTTGACGATCGCGGCCTGCACCCGGTCGAGCCGGGTGTCGGAGTTCCACGTCGCCCACAAGAAGCCGCCGGCCACGAGCAGTGGCACCAGCACCAGCCCGATCAGGGAGGCCAGGCCGACGCGCGGTGAGGCGGCGGCGCGTTCCAGGGTGAACATGTACGGATTCCTCGTATCGGTGGGGATTCAGCCGGTCCGGTCGTAAACCGGAGCCGGCTGTCGGGACAAGCTGAGGTAGGAGTAACCGCCGGGAAGGAGGTCCGCCACGGCATCGCGGTCGCGGGCGGCGAGTACCACGGCGCGGCCTCCGGTCTGGTCGTGGACGACCTCGTCGACCAGGCTGGCCAGGGCGGCCCGATCCTCGACGCCGGTCAGCAGGTCGGCGTGGTCGACGAAGATCACCCGGGCGCCGGCACGTTCGACGGCACGGAGCGCGGCCCGGACGGCGAACGGCTCCGCGAGGGTGCGGGCGTCGATCAGGCCGGTCCGACGTCGTACCGCACCGGCCTGCTCGGGCAGCACCAAGCCGGCGGTCTTCAGCCGACCACCGAGCAGCCGCATCCGGCCCGCGAGGGTGAGCAGCAGGGCGGACTTCCCGGACTCGGGCGGACCCTCGATCACCAGCACCTGGCGAGGCCGCAGCGCCACACCGAGTGGCCGGTCGAGCCCGGCCAGCGGCAGGTTCTCGGCGTAGATCAGGTGGTCGTCGTCGGGAGCCGGCCAGTCGGCCAGGGCCACCTGATGGGCCAGGCCCTCCCCTTCGACGTCGAACGACGGTAGCCGCCGGTCGATCCATCGCGGCAGCCACCAGGCCGAGCGGCCGAGCAGCGCCATCACCGCCGGAACCAGCGTCATCCGGACCACGAACGCGTCGACGAACACCCCGGCGGCGAGGGCGAAGGCGATGGTCTTGATCGCCCCCTCGCCCTCGGGCACGAAGGCGGCGAACACCGCGAACATGATCACCGCGGCCGCCACGACGACCCGGGCGGAGGCGGCGAAGCCGTTCCCGATGGCGGCCCGGGCGTCGCCGTGATGGACGAAGTCCTCCCGCATCCGCGAGACCAGGAACACCTCGTAGTCCATCGCGAGCCCGAACAGGATGCCCATCAGCAGGATCGGCAGGAAGCTGATCACCGGTCCGGTCTGGTGCACGTTGAAGATGTTCGAGAACCACCCGTACTCGAAGACCATCGCCGTTGCCCCGAACGCCGCGGTGACACTCAGCAGATAGCCGACGGTGGCCTTGATCGGGACCGCGATCGAGCGGAACACCATGGTGAGGAGCAGCAACGACAGTCCGACGACCACGATGCCGAACGGCAGCAAGGCGCCGCCGAGCCGGTTGGACACGTCGATGGCGACGGCGGTGTAGCCGGTGACCGCGACCGGCACGTCGTACTCGTCGGCGAACTGCTGCTTCATGCCGCGGATCCGCAGGACGAGGTCCTTGGTCTCCTGGGCGTCGGGCCCGGTGGTCGGGATGACCTGGACGATGCCGAACGACGCGTCCTCGTTCGGGGTGGCCAGCGGCACGCTCGCCACCCCGGGCAAGGCTACGGATGTCGTCTGCGATGCCGTCCATCACCTTGAGCGGGTCGTCGGAGCCGACGATCACCGCGGAGACGATCAGCGGTCCGTTGTAGCCGACGCCGAAGTGCTCGCTGACCAGGTCGTACGTGACCCGGGCCGGGGTGCCGGGGTCGGCCTGGCCGTTGTCGGGCAGGGCGATCTGGAGATCCTTCGCCGGGTACGCCATCGCCCCCAGCGCGACGATCACCACCGCGATGGTGAGCACCGGCCACTTGGTGATGATCCGGATCCACCGCCGCGGGACGCCGATGCGGGTGGCCGGTCTCGGCTTCCGCGCCGGCCGCACCCGCGGCCGCAACTTGTCGCCGCCGAATCCGAGCAAGGCCGGCACCAGAGTGAGAGCGATGAGGACCGCCACGGCCACGGCCACGGCGGCGGCGATGCCCATCGTGGACAGGAACGGGATGCCGGCCACCGACAACCCCACCAGCGCGATCATCACGGTCAGTCCGGCGAACACGACCGCCGATCCGGCGGTGGCCAGGGCGCGGGCGGCGGATTCTTCCGGCTCCAGGCCGTCCCGGAGCTGGTCGCGATGGCGGGAGGTGATGAACAGCGCGTAGTCGATGCCGACCGCCAGGCCCAACATCACCGCCAGCAGCGGCGTCGTGGAGGAGACGGTGACCAGACCGGTGGCCGCGAAGATCATCACCACCGAGATCGCCACGCCGAGCACCGCGGTCAGCAGCGGCATCAAGGCCGCGCGCAGCGAGCCGAGCGTCAGCAGCAGTACGACCAGGGCGACCAGCAGACCAAGGGCCTCGGTGATGCTGAAGCCCGGCGTCTCGTTGTTGAAGGCCTCGCCGCCCACGGAGGCGACCGCCCCCGGCAGCTTCGTCGAGACGGTGGCGGTCTCGTCTTCGAGTCCGGTGAGGGTGGCGGCCTGGACCGTGCCGTCGACGCGTTCCAGCCGGACGCTCATGATCGCGGCGGAGTCGTCCGGCGCGATCTGGCCCTTCGCGTACTTGTCGAAGGGACCGTTGACCGACAGCACGCCGGAGACGTCGCGATAGCCGTCCGCCGTTTCCTCGATGACCCGCCGGACGTCGGCGTCGCGAACCGACTGTCCCGGTGGGGCGACCACGATGACCTGCGCGGTCACGCCGGCAGCCTGCGGGAAGTTGCGGTTGAGAGCGTCCAGGGCGGTTTGGGACTCCGTGCCCGGCAGGGTGAACTTCTCGTCGAACCGGTCGCTGATCCCCGCGGCCAGCCCGACCAGGACGACGAGGACGCCGAGCCACGCAAACAGCACCAGCCGGCGGCGTCGGAACGCCGTCCGGCCGAGTCCGTACAGGAACGACGACACGGCTGTCCTCCCGAGTAAAGTGCGTGGCGGCCTACCGCCCGATTCGATACGTTAATGTATCCGATACATCCTCGTATTGAATCACTGCTCGCCGCAGGGCCGAAGGTCGCTTCGCTCCCGCCCCTGAATTAGCTGAGAGGTATCCCAGATGGCGCACCCGGCCGTGGATCAGCCGGTCAGCGCGCGCCGGGCGCAGACCCGGGAGCGACTGATGCAGGCGGCGGCGGACGTTTTCGCCGACCGCGGCGTCAACGGAGCCACCGTGGAGGAGATCACCGAGGCGGCCGGATTCACCCGCGGGGCCTTCTACTCCAACTTCGCCGACAAGTCCGACCTGGTGGTGGCCTTGCTGAACCAGAGCATGGCGGAGCAGTTCGCCGTCGCCCGGCAGGCCATCGACACCATGCTGGCCAGTGGCGACCAGAGCGCGGAGGAGCTGATCATGCGGGCGCTGAACGCCCTCGAACGCGCCGACCGGCCCGCCCGGGTGGGCACCCTGCTCGACCAGGAACTGAAACTGCATGCGGCGCGCGAGCCGTCGCTGCACGCGGCGTACCGGGACTTCAACGCCGAGGCGTTCCGGCAGCTCGAGGCTTTGATCAGCGACGCCTTCGAGTGCCTGGGACTCGAACTGACCGTCCCCGTCGACTACGCGCTGCGGATGATCGTGGCGGTCCACGTGTACGAGCAGCAGACGGCGGTGTTCGCCGGCGGGCCGGCCGACAACGGTCCGCTGCGGACGTTGCTGCTGGCCATCACCCGGCCGGTTGACGCACCGCCAGCTGGATCAGCCCCGGAAGTCTGAGACTCGTCCGGGCAGTCTGTCGGGTCCGCGGATCGAACACCGCCAGCCGGGCCTCCCGCAGGAAGATGAGGCGTCCGTCGGACAGCCAGACCGCCGACGGATCGCTGTAACTGCCGTCCTCGCGGAGGGGGAAGCTGGCGACCTCCTTCCCGTTCGCGACCTCGATCACGGCCAGGGTGGGAGCCGCTGTCGACTCCCACCGTTGCAGGACCACGTGCCGTCCGTCGGGGGAGAGGGCTCCGGGGAAACTCTGCTCGGCGACGGCAGGCCCGACCCGGCGGCGGGTGCCGGTCCTTCGGTCGTACGCATAGGTGCCGCACGCGAACCGGCGGTCGCATTCGGTGGCCAAGAAGGCGGTGCGGCTCGTGGCCAGGATCTTGCCCGAGGTCACCCGGCGCAGGCCGTATGGACTGGCTTGGTACGTCCCGCCGATGTCTTCAGCAGAACAGTCCGCCGGCGCCGTCGGAGTAGAACGCCGCGGAGCTGCTGGCCTCGAACTCGGCGTAGACCGTCCGCCCCGTCTTGTCGGTGAGCGTCGCCTGCACCTTGCCGTTGGTGATGGTCGACGAGATCGTCCACACCCGGCCAGCCGGACCCGGGTAGGACTGACCATCGCCGGCCAGTTGGCCCCGAAGGCGGCGGGGCGATTCGCCGTCGACGACCACGTAGCCGCCGACCTCGTCCGCGGGCAGGATGAGGACGCGGTCGCTCAGCGCCAGCAGGGTCACCGACCCGTTCTCGTCGAGGTCGTCGATCGCGGTCCGCGTCACCCGACGGGCTGCGGTGTCTATCCGGAACAGGGCCTGACCGCTCCGCGCGTACACGACCACATCGACGTCGGCGAGGAATCCGCTGCTGCCGAACACCGCGGGCCGCGGCGGCGTGGGCGTCGGCTGCCGCGGACTCGGGAACCTGACCGGGGTGGAGGACGTGGTCGGGGACGGCGACTCGACCGCAGCCGGTGCGGGGGCACTGCGTCCGATCGATTCACCGAGCAGCGCCACGGCCAAGATCACGGCCGCGCCGCCGACGGCCACTCCGATCACGACGCGCCGGAGGATCCGGGGCACCGCCACCGGTGGCGCACTCTCGAGGCGCTCCGGGTCCGCGAGGTGGCCGCTGGCAGCGCCGTCGATGTCGCCGTCGAGGTCGCCGGACTGCCCGGGGCGGATGGGCTCCACCCGCCCAGTATCGGCTCTCGGTGGCGCCGATCCCAGAGCTCAGCTCAACCAGGCGGCTGCGCTGTCAATCGACGCAGAGGCAGAACGGATGACCGGCCGGGTCGAGGAACACACGGAACGTCTGGCCGGGCTGATGCTCCGCCAACGTGGCGCCGAGTTCGAGCGCCGCCCGCTCTGCGGCATCGAGATCCTGCACCATCAGGTCGAGATGGATCTGCTGCGGGACCTCCTGCCCCGGCCACTGCGGCGGGCGGTAGTCCGTGACCGGTTGGAACGAGATGCAGTTGCCGCCCTCCGCGGGTCTGATCTCGGCCCACTCCCGGTCTCCGGTCACCTGCCAGTCCAGCAGGGCACCGTAGAACTCCGCGAGGGGACGCGGGTCGGCGCAGTCGAGTACGAATCCGGGAAACGCTGCCACAGCCATTCCCAGAAGCTAACGCCCGCCACCGACACCGCAGCCTCGTCAGTAGCGGGGTACCGGAGCCTGGGGTCGCAGCCCGAAATGGGTGGCGATGGTCGCCGCCGTCTCGGCCGGACCGCTGCGATCGGTGTCGATCTCCAGGTCGACGGGTGGCTGCTCGAGCTCACGAGAGGCTGGCCCGGTCGCGACGGAGCAGTTCCACATCGCCCAGCTTGTGGAACTCCCGCCGACTCGGAGACCCACCCGGAGGTCCTGCTCGGCCTCGCTGACCAGCAGCCGGACGAAGTGCACCCGACCGCCGGCCTCCTCGACCGCGGCCCGAGCCCGCCGCGGGAAGCCCGCCGCCACGGTCGGTTCGGGCGCGAAGGTGAAGATCAGCGACGTACCCGCACGGGCGGCGTCGGAGAAGACGTCGAGCCAGATCCGCTCCCGCAGCCGGACGAACGGCTCGGAACCGAAGGTGAAGACGGTGCTGAGCAGATCCACGGTCAGGTGGTTGTGAAAGACGGGGTAGCCGACCCGGTCGGCCAAAGCCCGGGCGGTGGTCAGCTTGCCCGCCGCCGCACCGCCGTGCAGAAAGATCAGTTCCACGGGAGCGACGCTACCCAGAAGGTCCGATGTCGCGATCATGCCCCGATTCCACCGGATTGGGCCGAAATCGGCGGTTTCGAGGGCGATCGGGGCACGATCGCGACATCGAGGTCCGTGACGGCCGGGCGATCGGGACCTCCGCCGGTTTCGGACTGGCATCCTAGGGGGATGCACATCCTGGTCGTCGACGATGATCAAGCCGTCCGAGATTCACTGAAGCGGTCGCTGCAATACAGCGGGTACGAGGTCAGCACCGCCGACGACGGGATGCAGGCCCTGGCCCGGCTGGCGGCGGTCCGCCCGGACGCGGTGATCATGGACGTGATGATGCCGCGGCTCGACGGGCTGGAGGCGACCCGGATGCTGCGGGCGGCGGGCAACGACGTACCGATCCTGGTGCTGACGGCGCGGGATGCAGTCGGCGACCGGGTCGACGGGCTCGATGCCGGCGGCGACGACTACATGGCGAAACCGTTCGCGCTGGACGAGTTGCTGGCCCGGCTGCGCGCGCTCGTTCGGCGGGCGGGTACGACCTCGGACTCCGCCGATCCGTCCACCCACGCCCTGTCCTTCTCCGACCTGATCCTGAACACCCAGACCCGGGAGGTGCTGCGCGGCAGTCGGCAGATCAATCTGACCCGGACCGAGTTCGCCCTGTTGGAGGCGTTCCTGCACCATCCGCGGCGCGTCCTGGAACGGAGTTGGCTGCTGAACGAGGTCTGGGGCTTCGACTTCCCGACCACGGCCAACTCGCTGGAGGTCTACATCGGCTACCTGCGGCGCAAGACCGAGGCCGAGAGTGAGCCGCGCTTGCTGCACACCGTCCGCGGGGTCGGGTACGTGCTGCGCGAGACTCCGCCGTGATGCGCTCGTGAGCGGCATAGCCTTGACCCCGCCGCCGCGCGGACCCATCCGGAAGTTCGCGCGGTCGTTGTCGTTGAAGCGCCGGGTCGCCTACCTCGCCACGGTGGCGGTGGCACTGGCGGTTGCCGCCACCGGCATCGCCGGCTATCTCACGCTGCGGGTCTCGCTCTACCGGGCGCTGGACTCGGAGCTGGCCGAGGTTGCCCTCTCCCTGTCCCGGCCGGTGGCGGGGGACATCCGTCGGCTCGGCGGCCTCACCGAGGACGCGCTGCAGGCCGGCAATCTGAGCCTGTCGGTGATCAGGGCCGACGGTCAGGTGCTCTCGGTGCCAGACGAGCGCGTACATCTGGTGCTCGGGCCGCAGGAGTTGGCGGTGGCCCGGCTGCAGGGCCCGCCGTCGGCGCGCTCGGGCTTGGCGAGCGACGGCAACGAGTACCGGATGCTGGCCGTGCCCCTGACCGACCTCGGGGACTACGCGCTGGTGGTCGGCCGGCCGATGCAGGTGGTCAACGACACCCTCACCTCGCTGTGGTTGGTGCTGATCATCTTCGGCGTCACAGGCGTGATCCTCGCCGCGATCGCGGGCAGTGCCGTTGCCCGGTCGAGTCTGCGGCCCGTCCGCGAACTGTCCGCGGCGGTGGAGCACGTCACGCTGACCGAGGACCTGGATCCGATCACGGTCAGCGGCAGCGAGGACATCACCCGACTGGCCGACGCATTCAACCGGATGCTGCGGTCGCTGGCTTCCTCCCGGGACCGGCAGCAACGGCTGATCGCCGACGCCGGGCACGAGTTGCGGACCCCGCTGACCAGCCTGCGGACCAACATCGAGTTGCTGGCCGCCGACGATCGTACGGGCCTGCTGTCGGCCGACGACCGGACCGCGATCCTGGCCGACGTGACGGCCCAGTTGGCGGAGTTCACCACCCTGATCGGCGATCTCGTCCACCTCACCCGGGACGAGCAGGTGGCCGCCGCGCCGGAACCGATCGACCTCCGTGACCCCGTCAACGCCGCCCTCGAGCGGGTCCGCCGCCGGGCCAAAGGCCTCATCTTCGACGTCGAGCTCAATCCCTTGTACGTGGTGGGTGAGTCCGACGATCTCGAACGAGCCATCACGAACCTGCTCGACAACGCAGTCAAGTGGAGCCCGCCCGGCGGCACCATCCGAGTACACCTGGAGGGAGACCGGCTTCGCGTCGCCGACCAGGGTCAGGGCATCGCCGAAGAGGATCTGCCCCATATCTTCGACCGCTTCTACCGGGGCGAGACCGCCCGGACGACCCCGGGCACCGGCCTCGGGCTGTCGATCGTGGCGAACACCGTGCAGCGACACGGCGGCTGGGTGCGGGCCGGCCGGTCCGCCCAAGGTGGCGCCGAATTCACCGTTTGGCTGCCCGGAACGACGGCCATGGAGAACCTGGAGCCTCATCAGCCCTCGGAGACCCTGGCCACCTAGCCTCGTTTTCCAACCAAAGTCGAGTTTCGCGGCCCCGCCCCGTCGCCGAGGCACGTTTTCCAACCAAAGTCGAGTTCCGCGGCCCCCGCCGCCGCCACCCAGCCGCGTTTTCCAACCAAAGTCGAGTTTCGCGGCCCCCGCCCCGCCGCCGAGCCCCGTTTTCCAACCAGAGTCGAGTTTCGCGCCCCATCGACCCTCGACCGATCACGACCTGCCGCGGGTGGCGTGCGGGGTGTGGGTCGGCAAGGTCATCCGAGGGGCGCGGCGGGGCGCTCGGGCGGCCCCGAGGCCGAGCAGCACCTGCACCCGGTAGCGGTGCCCGCGGTACGGCTCGAGGATCTCCAGGCAGGCGGCGTCGTCCAGCTGCTCCCCGGTCAACGCGTACGTGATGTCCTTCGCCACGTGGTAATCCCCGATGCTCCACGCGTCGGCGTCCCCATGGGCCCGCTGCCGGACCTCCGCCGAGGTCCACGCCCCAACCCCCGGCAGGCTCCGCAACGCGCGGTCGGCGGCCGGCTGATCCAGGGTCAGGGTCCGCTCCACCCCGGCAGCCCGGCGCGCGGCGGACACGAGGGTCCGGTACCGGCGCTCCTCGACTCCGGCGGCGAGGAACCGCCAGGTCGGCACCGCGGCCCAGACCTCCGGCCGCGGGGGGAGCCGCATCCCGAACGCCGCCGAGTCCGGGTCACTCGCCGGTCCGGGTGCCGGTTCGCCGTATTCACTCACCAGCAGTCGCCAGGCCCGGAAGGCCTCCTTCCCGGTCACGACCTGCTCCAGACAGGCCGGCGCCAGGGCCTCGAACACCGCGTCACTGCGGCCGATCCGCAGCGCCGGGAAGCGACGGTGGGCAGCCACCAGCGTTTCGTGCTCGGGCCGCGGCACGAACGACCCAGCATCGTCCTCGACCCCGAGCAGCCGCGGCAACTGCTCCAACGCGTACAGGGCGCCGTCGCCCCAGGCCCGGGCCGCCACCTGGGAGCCGTTCGCGGCGATCTTGATCAGGACCGGGCCCGCCGGCGTCCGCGAGGCTCGGAGCCAGGTACCACCCAGCCGGCGGTGGGTCGGGTCGCCCGGTCCGCGCCGGTGCGGCGACAGCAACGGCCCGAGCAGCACCGGCCGCCCCAGGTCCAGCAACCTGGTCGCTGCGTTGTCCCGCTCGCGCACGCTCCGCGCCTCCTGGCTCAGTCTTCCTCCCTCGCTCGCAGACGAAGCGTGTCCGCTCCGCCGGTCGTCCGGACCGAGCCGGCGCTGCACCATCGACACCATCGACCCTCGCAGGCAATCACGGCCGGGCCACCTCGAACCAGTGATCGGGCGCTTCCCGGAAGCCGCATTTCCGCAGCACCGCCTGGGAGTCCGGATGCTCGGCCTCCGCCCGGACGATATCGGCCCCGTCCAGCCAGGCCCGCTCCAGCACCAGCGCGCAGGCTCGGGTGGCGATCCCGCGGCCGCGCCAACCGGGCACGACGTGGTAGCCGATCTCGACCACGGCCAGCCCACCCGTTTCCGGAGGCCCATGGAAACCGACGTCGCCCACGACCAGATCCTGCCCCGCCGGCTCCTGCGTCGTTCCCCGGATGATGATCTGGTGCAACCACCAGCGTGGACTCTCTTCGATCGCCCGCCCCGTCGCGTCGTGGGCCAGCCGCAGCAGTCCGAGCCCGATGAAAGTGTCTTCGGTGGGGTAGTCGGGATCCCACGCCAGCCCCTCCGGCGGCGCCCCCAGACCCGCGATCAAGGCTTCGGACTCGCTGCGCGGCAACAGCCGCAGCCGCAACAACACCCGGGTCAGCGTCGCGGCGACGGCCAGGAGTTCGGCCGGCAGCCCTGCAGGCCCTTCGTCTGCTGCAACATCACCGGCGCGCGCGCCCCGGCCCTGGGGCACTTCTGGTGGCCGAAGCCGAGCACGTGCCCGACCTCGTGGTTGACCAGGTACAGCCGGTAGCGCGCCACGTCGTCACCGTACGTCTTGGCTCCGAACGCCCAACGCCGCGCGTTCAGGACCGCCCGCGGCCCGTCCTGGCACGACAGTCGACCCCAGGTGAACAGCGGCAGGCAGTAGGCGTCGGTGGTCTTCGGGGTCGCCACCAAGACGGTGAAGTCGGCGCGCTTACCCACCGGCACCAACTGCATCCGCCACTTTCCCGATCCGGCCCAACTCCGCTCGTCGCTCAGGGTGCGCTGGACCTGCCGGGCCACCGCATCCGGGTCGAACGGCAACTCCTTCTCCACCCGTACGGAGTACCGCAGCAGCCGGCCGCCCTCCCCGACCACGCGACCGCTGACCGCCGCGGTCCGGAACCGGCCGGAACCACGCTCCGGGATGCGGCCCGCCCAGCGCGACCGCCCGCTGCGCTCCTTGTTCTGCGCCGAACCGCAACGCCTGGTCGGCGGGTGCCTGCTCGGCCCGCGGGGTGGTGGGCGTGGGACTCGGCGCCGGATTCGAGTCCGCCGGTGCTGCCCGCGCCACCGACGGCGAGGCTGGCGGCCGCGTCGGGCCCGTCGGCCCGAGCGGTCGGTCCAGAGGTCACGCCGTTCGCGACCAGACCGGTCACCGGGAGCGCCACCAGCACCACCAGAATCGGGACCGCGCGCCAGGGCAGGACAGGCCGATGGGCATCCCGGTGGCCATCCGCGCGACGCGGGGGATGCGGCCGCGCGAGGGTAGATTGTGAGCCGCTCTGGCGGCCGTCAGGCCCGGTCGCGGGGGTCGCCGATCCGCCACGCGCGCGCCGTGGGGCGGGCATCACCTGGCGTGACGGATGTGACACAAGAGACAACAGTAGGCGGAATTCGTGACGAATACACCTCCCAAGACAGGCGGCGGCGCCTGCCAGCACGCGGAGCGCGCGGTATCGCCGGGCCAACCGGTTGATGGTCGTCGTCTTGATTCCGCTGGCGATCTGGACCATCGCCGGCCTCATCGCGCTCTGGCCGACGAACACCGAATCCCACGTCAATCGGGAGGGCACGAGCTACGGCGTGGCGGGCGTCAGCTACCCCACCGGCCGGGTCACGAACGTCGCCCGCATCTCCTGCGAGGGGGTCGCCGGCTCCACCTCCGGCGTCAACACGCAGGTCTGCGCGAACCTCAGCGTGCAACTGACCAGCGGCGAGGACCAGGGCCAGACGGTGGTCGTCCCGGTCACCCACGTCATCTACGCCTCGGGGATCACCATCGGACAACGCGTCACGCTGTTCCGGATCCCGCCGATCGAGGGGCAGCCGGCGCAGTACCAGTTCGCCGACTTCAGTCGCGGCACACCCCTGCTGGTCTTCACCTTGATCTTCGCGGCCGCGGTGATCCTCGTCGCCCGCTGGCGTGGCTTCGCCGCCCTGCTGGCGCTCGGGGTGGCCGGCGTCCTGCTCGTGCTTGTTCGTGTTCCCTGCGCTGGTCAGCGGCACCAACCCGATCCTGGTCGGACTGCTCGCTTCGGCCGCGATCGCCTTCGTCGTCGTCTTCGCTGGGCAGGGCATCAACATCGGCAGTACGACGGCGCTCGTCGGCGTGGTGGGTGGCCTCGTCATCACCGCCTTCCTGGGCTGGATCGCCACCCGATGGGCCCATCTCACGGGGGTCAGCGGCGACAGCGACTACGTGCTCGCCTCCGCGGCGCCCGATCTGTTGCTGTCTTCGGCGATCCTCTGCGGCATCATCCTCGCCGGCGCGGGCGTACTCATCGCGGTCGCCTCCACCCAGGCCCGGGCGGTGTGGAAGCTGGCGGAGTCCGAGCCGAGCGCCCGCCGGTTGTTCACCCGGGCCATGCGCACCGGCCGGGAGTACGCGACCGCCAACATTGCCAGCATCGCCCTCGCCACCGTCGGGCGCCGTACTGCCGGTGTTGCTGCTGCTGGTCGTGTACGGACGCCCGCTGCTCGACGTGCTGCAGACCGATCAGTTCGCCGACCCGCTGTTGCGGATCCTGGTTGCCTCGACCGGGATCGTGCTGGCCATTCCGCTGACCACGGCGATCGGGCGTGGTCATGGTCCGGCTGACCCGGGCCCCGATCAAGGCCAAGTCGGCCAAGAAGTCGGCAGATTCGGCGGACGACATCGATCCGGATCAGCCCCGGCGTCGCCGGCGGCGCCGGTCGGACTTCGACGACATCGACTTCTCCGATCTGCGCGAGCCGGTCGAGCCGCCGCCGCCCTCGCGGCGGGCCTAGTCAGCCGACCCGCAGGGCGTCCAGGCCCGGTACCTCCGGCCGGGCTGCGGTCGGAGAGTCCAGAAAGAACCAGGCCGTCGAGGCGATGTCGTCGTGCAGCGGCTGGTAGCGGCCGTCCGGCCACCAACCGAGTGGCTGGACGTCGACCCAACCGGGTGAGATCGGAGAACATGGCCCGATCATGGCGCAGCCGGGCGAGGTGACGCTGGTCACCTTTGCTCGCCGGACCTGATCGGCCCGCTTGCGGTGTTGGTGAGGCTGACTTAAGTTAGGCGAGGCTCACCTAGGAGCCACCAGATGGCGCTGCCTGACTGCGGCCCGACATCGGCCGCTACCCAGCGTCACACGAGAACTCATGGGATCGCGATGCTCGCCAACTACCTGATCGGACTGCGGGAGGGCCTGGAGGCCGCCCTGGTCGTCAGCATCCTGGTGGCGTATCTGGTCAAGTCGGGACGCCGGGACCAGCTGCCGAAGATCTGGCTGGGCGTGGGCGTCGCCATCGCGGTCTCGCTCGGCTTCGGCGCCGCCCTCACGTTCGGACCCAAGGGCCTCACCTTCGAGGCGCAGGAGCTGATCGGCGGGCTGCTCTCCATCGTGGCGGTCTGCTTCGTCACCTGGATGATCTTCTGGATGGCCAGCGCGGCCAAGGGCATGGCGGGCGAACTGCGGTCCCAGGTCGACCAGGCCGCCGACGCCAAGCCGTGGTCCCTGATGGTCGTGGCGATGCTCGCGGTCGGCCGTGAGGGCCTGGAGACGGCCCTGTTCCTCTGGGCCGCCACCCAGGCCACGACGCGGAGCACCGGCAGCACGGCGGTGCCCCTGCTCGGGGCGCTGCTGGGACTGTTGACCGCGGTGGTGCTGGGCTATCTCTTCTACCGCGGCGCGATCCGGATCAACCTGACCCGGTTCTTCACCTGGACCGGGCTGTTCTTGATCATCGTGGCCGGGGGCGTGTTGGCGTACGGGGTGCACGACCTGCAGGAGGCGCGCTTCCTGCCCGGCCTCAACGACCTCGCCTTCGACGTCTCGGCCGCGATCCCGCCGACGTCGTGGTACGGCACCCTGCTCAAGGGCATCTTCAACTTCTCCCCTGCCACGACCAAGCTCGAGCTGATCGTCTGGATCGCCTACGTCGTACCCACCGTCATCTTGTTCCTGCGCCGGATCCGCCGGCGCAGCGCCCCACCACGACCTGGAGCTCCGGCCCCCGCGGCGCCCACGACCACGAAGTCCCCCACGAACACGAAGTCAGCTGTCACCTCGGGAGGAAACTGACATGACCGCTCGTCGGCGCTCGCTCGCCGTCTTGTCCGGCGCCCTGCTCACCGTGCCGCTGCTGGCGGCCTGTACCGACAACGTGCAGACCCAGCCCGGCGGAAGGGCCAGCGCCCCGTCGATCCGCGCCCTCACGGTGCAGGCCACCGACGACGGCTGTGCGGTCTCCGCCCCCGCGGCTCCCTCGGGCAACCTCACCTTCTCGGTGACCAACGGCGGCTCGAAGGTGACCGAGTTCTACCTGCTCGGCTCCGACGGCCTGCGCATCGTCGGCGAGGTCGAGAACATCGGACCGGGTCTGTCCCGCGACCTGGTCGTGACGGCCGCTCCCGGTGAGTACTTCACGGCCTGCAAGCCGGGCATGGTGGGCGACGGCATCCGGAACGTCTTCGCCGTCTCCGATTCGGGCGAGGACCTGACCCCGAAGGGCGACGACAAGGCCCTGGTGGACGAGGCCAACAAGAACTACCAGGCGTACGTCAAGGACCAGACCGAGCAGCTCGTGGCGAAGACCAAGGATTTCGCGGCGCTCTACACGTCCGGCAAGGACGACGAGGCACGCACCCTCTACCCCGACGCCCGCGTGCACTGGGAACGGATCGAGACCGTGGCCGAGTCCTTCGGCGACCTCGACCCGAAGATGGACGCCCGCGAGGCCGACCTGGAGCCCGGCGAGAAGTGGACCGGCTGGCACCGGATCGAGAAGGATCTGTGGCCGGAGCGGGCCAAGGACTACCAGCCGCTGACCGCCGCCGAGCGCAAGAGCTTCGCCGACGACCTGGTGAAGAACACCGACACCCTGTACCAGCGGGTCCGCACCCTGAGCTACACCGCCGACCAGATCGCCAACGGCTCCAAGGGCCTGCTGGACGAGGTGGCCACCGGCAAGGTGACCGGCGAGGAGGAGTTCTGGTCGCGGACCGACCTGTGGGACTTCCAAGCCAACGTGGACGGAGCGCGGGTCGGCTTCGAGGGTCTGAAGCCGTTGCTGGAGAAGCGGGGCGAGAACGATCTCGAGAAGCAGATCGAGACCAGATTCGGCTCCCTGCAGACCCTGCTCGACGCGCAGCGGAAGGGGGACGGCTTCGCCCTCTACAACGAGCTCACCCCGGCCGAGGTGAAGGCGCTGTCCAACGCCGTCAACGCCTTGTCCGAGCCCCTCTCCAAGCTCACGGCCGCCGTCGTCTAGGCGTTGGGTCCGATGGCCGAGGAGGGCTCGAGCGAGCGACAGGATCCGCGCCGCCCGCCGGAGGACGGTCGAGACGACACGCTTTTCGTCGCCGACAAGGACGACGGTGGGCGTGAGGAGCAAACCCGAAGCGAGCGGAGAACAGCTTTCCCGGCGGGGTCTGATCGGCGCAGCCGGGGTCGGCGCGCTCGGCCTCGGGGTCGGCGCCACGGTGCTCGCCACCAACCAGGCGGCCCGGGACAGCGGTGCGGGGCCGACGGCCGAGGCGCCGCCCGGATCGCGTACCTATCCGTTCTACGGCGAGCACCAGGCCGGCATCGTCACCCCGGCCCAGGACCGGCTGCATTTCGCCGCGTTCGACGTCACGGCGGAGTCCCGGGCCGACCTGATCGGCCTGCTGCAGGACTGGACGCTGGCCGCGGCTCGGATGACCGCGGCGGAGCCGGCCGGCGAGCTGGGCCCGACATCCGGCCCGTACGACGCGCCGCCCGACGACACCGGCGAGGCCATCGGGCTGCCGGCGACCGGCCTCACCATCACCTTCGGGTTCGGGCCGAGTCTGTTCCGCGACCAGGGCCGGGACCGGTTCGGGCTGGCCGACCGGCAGCCCGCGGCCCTGCGCCGGCTGCCGCACTTCCCGGCGGACAACCTCGACCCGGAGAAGTCCGACGGCGATCTGTGCGTCCAGGCCTGCGCCGACGACCCGCAGGTCGCGGTGCACGCCGATCCGCAATCTGGTCCGGATCGCCTTCGGCCGGGCGGCGGTGCGCTGGTCGCAGCTCGGGTTCGGGCGGACGTCGTCCACCTCGACCAGTCAGGTCACCGCGCGGAACCTCTTCGGCTTCAAGGACGGCACCCACAACATCAAGGCCGAGGAGCCGACCGATCTCGACGCCCACGTCTGGGTGCCGGCGGCCGCCGACGCCCGCGCCGGCTGGCTGACCGGTGGCACGTACCTCGTCGCCCGGCGGATCAGCATGACCATCGAGACCTGGGACCGGCAGTCGCTGCGGGAGCAGGAGCGGGTGATCGGCAAGACCAAGGCCGAGGGCGCCCCGCTGTCCGGCGGGGGCGAGTTCGACCAGCCGAACTTCGCGCTCACCGGTCGCGCCGACGAGCCGCTGATCGCCCCCGACGCCCACCTGACCCTGGTCCATCCGAGCAAGAACGAAGGCGCCCGGATGCTCCGCCGCGGCTACAACTTCGTGGACGGCAGCAATGGCCTCGGCCGACTCGACGCCGGTCTGTTCTTCCTCGCCTTCGTGGTCGACCCGCGGACCCACTTCATCCCGATCCAGACCAAGCTCGGCGTCGGGGACGCGATGAGTGAGTACCTGCAGCACACCGGCTCGGCGCTCTTCGCCATCCCCCGGGGGGTCAAGCAGGGCGAGTACGTCGGCCAGGCCCTCTTCGCCTGACTCGCCGCGTGTCGACCACATCCGCTCGGGTTCGCAAATCTGCTCGGCTTCCTAGTAGAAGCAGATTAGCTGAGACCCGGCGCGTTGGAGGTCGATCAGCGCCAGCCGAGCTCCGGGGCGACGTGGCGTACGACGCTCTCGATCACGTGCGCGTTGTAGTCGACGCCGAGCTGGTTCGGCACGGTCAGCAGTACGGTGTCGGCGGCGGCGATCGCGGTGTCCTCGGCCAGCTCGGCGACCAGCTTGTCCGGCTCACCGGCGTACGTCTTGCCGAACCGTGCGTTCGAACCGTCCAGCCACCCCACCGTGTCGGTGGAGTTGCGCTCGCGCCAGAAGAGCTGGCGATCGAGGTCGCTGACGATCGGGAAGATGCTGCGGCTGACCGAGACCCGCGGTTCGCGCTCGTGGCCGGCGGCCGCCCACGCGTTCCGGAACATCTCGATCTGTTCGGCTTGGAGCTCGTGGAACGGGACCCCGGTGTCCTCGGTCAGCAGGGTCGAACTCATCAGATTCATGCCCTGCGCAGCGGTCCATTCGGCCGTCGCCCGGGTCCCGGCGCCCCACCAGATCCGGTCCCGCAGGCCGGGCGAGTGCGGCTCGACCCGGAGCAGGCCCGGCGGATTGGGGAACATCGGGCGCGGGTTCGGCTGCGCGAAGCCCTTCACCCTCGAGCACCTCGAGGAAGACCGCGGCGTGGTCGCGAGCCAGGTCGGCGTCGGTCTTGCCCTCGGCCGGGACGTGACCGAAGTAGCGGTAGCCGTCGATCACCTGCTCGGGCGATCCCCGGCTGATGCCGAGCTGCAGCCGGCCTCCGGAGATCAGGTCCGCAGCCCCGGCGTCCTCGGCCATGTAGAGCGGATTCTCGTACCGCATGTCGATGACGGCCGTGCCGAGTTCGATCCGGCTGGTCTTCGCGCCCGCCGCGGCGAGCAGCGGGAACGGCGACGCCAGCTGCTGCGCGAAGTGGTGGACCCGGTAGTAAGCACCGTCGGCGCCGACCTCCTCCGCCGCCACCGCCAACTCGATCGACTGCAGCAGCGCGTCCGACGCGGAGCGCACCATCGAGTGCTGCGATGCGGTCCAATGCCCGAACGACAGGAAACCGATGTTCTTCACGATTCAACCAACTCCATCCGCCGTGTCACCATTCCCACCCTGATCCCATACTGATCCACCATCACCCGAGGGGTAACCCGAGCACATTGCTGCGCACCCGTAGCTGCAGGGGGCGAACCCGAGCAGCTGTCACCTGCCGGAGCCGCTCCGGGGAAGCAGCGTCGGCACCGGCCGCTTGGGCTCGATCCCCCAGCCCGTACGGATCCCGCGCAACCCACCGGACAGGAACGGCCCGAGGTGGTGCACCGCCCAGTCCAGGCCGCCGGTCAGTCGCTCCCGCGGCCGGGGCCGGGCCGGCTCGTCGGGCAACGGATCGGCCCAGCTCAGGTCCGCGCCGGGAACGCCGAGCCGCCAGGCCAGCGCCGCCGCCACCCGCTCGTGGCCGAGGGTGTTGCCGTGCAGCCGGTCCTCGTACCACAGCCGCGGATCCCGGGCGACCGGGTACCGCTGGAAGTCCAGCACCAGCACCCCGGCCCGGTCGGCCTCCTCGCCGGATCAGTTCGTTGAGTCGCCAAGCGCGCGGTCGCATCCGGGCGCCGAGCGGATTGATCCCGGTCGGATCGGGCATGGTGAAGGTCAGCACCGTCAGCCGCTGCTCTCGCGCCGCTGCCGAACATGGCCGCGAAGTCCGCGCGCATCCCCACCCAGTCGCAGCGGACCGCGGCGATGATGTCGTTCACCCCGCCGAAGACGGTCAGCAGGTCCGGCTCCATGGCCAGCGCGTCGTCGAACTGGGTCTCGCGGATCTCGCGGAGCCGGAGCCCGCGGATGGCGAGGTTCGCGTACTCCAGCGGCTCGTCCTGGGTGTCGGCAATCTGCTGCGCGAGCCGGTCCGCCCAGCCGCGGTACCCGCCGTTCTCGTCGGGGTCCACGAGCCCTTCCGTCGAGGAGTCCCCGATCGCCACGTAGCGCCGGAAGCTCCTCACCCATCCAGCATTTCAGACGAAACCAATGCCCCTTCGCCTCATCCGTCGGGCCGTCCCGCGCCGAATAGGATCACGAGGAGAGGGGGAGGTCGGTGTCGATGGCCGGGCGCGAGGAACCGTTCGCCGCTTTCGTCGGCGCGTATCGGCGACGCCTGATCGGCATTGCCGCCCTCGTCCACCTCGATCCAGACCACGCTCGGAGTCTCGTCGACGACGTCCTCGCCCGGTTGTACGCTTCCTGGCCGCGCCTCGACGACCCGTACACCTTCGCCCTTCGCGCCGTCCTTCGCCCGCCAGGACCGGGCGAGCGGATCGCACCGAGAACCGGCCCGGCCTTCGTCCTCGTGGACGTGGCGCACCTCGACGCGCGACCGGACGAGACCATCGGGTCCGAACTGGCCGCGCTGTCCGTCGACGAACGCCAGATCCTGGTGCTGGCGAGCTACGCCCGACTGCCCATGGCCGACATCGCGAAGGTGCTGGACCGCGACGAGGACGACGTGGTGGCGCAGCGTCGGGCTGCGGAGGAGCGACTCCGGCAGCTGCCGCGACGGCACGGCGACCGCCGACTCGCCGCCGAACTCGCGGCCGCCGCATCGGTGCCCGACGCCGACCCGGGCACCGATCTGCCGAGGGTGGGGCGGACGATGCTGCGCCGGCGCCGGTTGCGTCTCGTGGCGGCCGCGGCCGCGCTGGTGGTGCTGGCCGGGTTCGGCATTCGCGCGGCGTTGCCGACGTCGCAGGAGTCCGTCGCCGCCGGTACGCCCGCGGCCAGCGCGACCCCACCGCCGCCGTGCGACACGCGTCAGGATCGCTGCCGCGCCGACATCGTGGCCGCCTGGCGGGCCGACATGGCCGGCGTCGTCAGCGAGTACCTGGACCCCGCGGGCCAGTACTTCACCGGCTCCAGCTACTCCTACACCGAGGACGCCCAGGGCCGAGGCTTCTGGGGCGGCGGCGAGGGGGCCATGGTGCTCGAACTCTTCCGGATGCGCGACGGCGCCACCGAGGTCTATCTGCAGATCGCCACCAGCCGGGCGTACGCCATCCGGTGCGGCCAGCTCACCGGGCGAGCCTGCGAGACGCTGCGCCTGATGGACGGCAACCGGTACACCGTCACCGATCCGTTCGACGTCGCGCACGGGCTGGAGGTCCAGCAACGGCCGATGAGCGCGTACGTGATCACGATCGTGGCCCGGAACACGTCGAAGGCGAAGCGGGAACTGCCGGTGACCCGGGCGGACCTGATCAGTCTGATCGCGGACCCACGCCTCCAGCTCCCGCCGCGTTGATGTCGACCGGCGCGAGATGTCCCGGCGGGCGGGTTGACTTGGCTCGTCGGCCAGCGTTCACTTGGACCGCTGGGTCCACCAGCACCCTGGGTGTCGACCTGCCGCGGAATTGTCGGCATCTGCCGCCGATCGCCGGCCCCATGATCATCCCGGTCGGTGGAACGGTGTGGCCATGATCGAGTTCCGGTCCGTGACCAAACGCTTCCCCGACGGCACGATCGCGGTCGACGAATTCGACTTCGTCCTTCCCTCGCACCAGACCACGGTGCTGGTGGGCTCCTCGGGGTGTGGCAAGACCACACTGCTGCGGATGATCAATCGAATGATCGATCCGACCGCCGGTCAGGTGCTGATCGATGGCGTGGATGTGGCGACGCGGGACAAGGTCCAATTGCGGCGCAGCATCGGCTACGTGCTCCAGGCCTCCGGGCTGCTCCCGCACCGCACGGTGCTGGACAACGTGGCGACGGTCCCGGTCCTCAAGGGGGTTTCGAAACGCGAGGCCAGAGCCGATGCGCTCGAGCTCCTCGACAAGGTCGGATTGGATCGCTCGCTCGCCGGGCGTTATCCGCGCCAGCTGTCCGGCGGTCAACAGCAACGGGTCGGCGTGGCGCGCGCGTTGGCCAGCGATCCCAACATCTTGCTGATGGACGAACCGTTCGGCGCGGTGGACCCGATCGTGCGGGCCGATCTCCAGATCGAGCTGAACCGGCTCCAACGCGACCTCGGCAAGACCGTCGTCTTCGTCACCCACGACATCGACGAAGCCTTCACCCTCGCCGACCAGGTCGTCATCCTCAGAAGGGGTGGAGTCATCGCGCAGGCCGGAACCCCGGCCGAGATCTTGGCCAACCCGGCGGATGCCTTCGTGGCCAGCTTCATCGGGGCCGACAAGGGAAAGCGTGATCTGTTCCTGCAGCAACGCGCGGACGACCGCGGGCTGACCCTGGTGGTCGACGCCGAAGGGCGTCCGGTCGGAGTCCTCGACGACGGTGCCGACGCGTCCGGCCGTCCCGAGTCCGAGGCTGCCAGTTCGTGAGGTGGATCGGAGCGAACCTCGATCTGATCGCCGAGCTGACCATCAATCACATCAGGCTCTCGGTGATTCCCATCCTGGTGAGCTTCGTGCTCGCGATTCCCCTGGGATGGCTCGCCAACCGCAACCGATGGCTCCGCGCCATCGTGATCACCGGCGGCAGTCTGCTCTACACCATCCCGTCGTTGCCGCTCTTCGTCATCCTGCCGCTGATCATTCCGACCCGGGTGCTGGACGAGACGAACCTCGTGGTGGCGCTGAGCATCTACGGCGTCGCCATCATGTCTCGTTCGGCCTCGGACGCCTTGGCATCGGTGGCCGCTCCGACCGTCGACGCAGCCAATGCCATCGGCTTCTCTCCCGCGGCTCGCTTCTTCCGGGTTGAATTGCCGTTGGCGGGACCGGTTCTGCTGGCCGGCATCCGCGTCGTTTCCGTGAGCACGATCGCTCTGGTGTCCGTCGGTGTGATCATCGGCTCGGCCAACCTCGGATACCTCTTCCAGAACGGCAAGCAGCGAGGTTTGCTGGTAGAGGTCGGCGTCGGCATCGTGATCAGTCTGTTGTTGGCGTTGATCTTCGACATCGTTCTCGTCACCATCGGACGAGTGTTGATGCCGTGGAACGCGGGCACCGGCCGACGCCGCCGGTTCCCGATCTCTCGGCCGCCGATTCCGACGATGGACCCCGAGCTTGCACCACCGGGCGGCCCCCGGTGAATCTGCTCTGGAGCGCACTCGGCTGGATCGTCGACCCTGCCCACTGGATCCCCGGCAGCCGCAGCCCGCTGCCGATTCAGGACCGTCTCATCGAGCACCTCAGCTACACCGCGGTCGCGATCGTCATCGCGGCCTTGATCGCCCTACCGCTGGGCTTCTACATCGGTCACACGGGCAAGGGTCGGCAATTCGTCATCGCCTTCACCGGGTCGATGCGCGCCCTCCCGACACTGGGCCTGCTGTTCTTCCTCCTGATGGTCTTCGGATACTTCCTGTCCTACGATCGCGCTCCGATCATCGGGGCGACCATCGCCTTCGTGATCTTGGCCATCCCGTCGATCCTGGCCGGAGCATACGCGGGCCTGGAGACCGTCGACCGTCAGACGATCGATGCGGCCCGGGCCAACGGGATGACCGAGATGCAGATCCTCTTCCAGGTCGAGATCCCGCTGGCCCTGCCCCTGATCATCGGCGGGCTGCGCGCGGCCGTCTTGCAGGTCATCGCCACCGTCACCATCGCCTCGTACGCCGGCCTGGGCGGGCTGGGCCGCATCATCACCAGCGGAATCGGACTGAACGACTACGATCTGATCCTCGGTGGTGCACTGCTGGTCACCGCCCTCGCCCTGACCGTCGATGGGCTCTTCGCGCTGGTGCAAAGAGCGACGACGACGGCAGGACTGCGGGACACCAGAGCTCCGAGAACAACTGACCTCAGTCGGTCACCGATCTTGCCCGTGAAGGAAAACGCATGACACGAAGGGAAGTACTCGAATGTTCCACTTCACCCGTCTGGTGAGATCGGCGGCGGTTTCCGTCGCGCTGGTGACGGCGCTCGCCGCCTGCTCGACCGGCAATCCCACCGGCCCCGCACCAGCTCCGTCGTCCGGGGCTGCCCAAAAGGTCGTCGTCGGGTCGTTCGCCTTCCCGGAGAGTGAGATCCTGGGCGAGATCTACGCCCAGGCGCTGCAGGCCAAGGGGATCGAGGTGACCACCAAGTTCAACATCGGCCCCCGCCAGCAGACCATCCCGGCCCTGCGCGACGGCTCCATCAACCTCATCCCGGAATACAACGGCAACCTTCTCGCCTTCTACGACGAGAAATACACCGAGCGATCCACGGCGGACGTCGACGCGGCCCTCGTCGATGCCGTCAAGGCCGACAAGCTCCGCGTGTTGAAGTCGGCCGCCGCCGAGGACAAGGACGCGTACGTCGTCACCAAGAAGACGGCCACGGACAACAGCCTCAAGGCCATCGGAGACCTGGCCAAGATCGTCCCGTTCAAGCTCGGGTCGAATCCACAGTTCGGCGAGCTCGGGTACGGGATACCGGGACTTCGCGACGTGTACGGCGTCGGTACGAAGTCGGGTGAGGTCACGTTCGTCCCGATCGAAGACTTCGGCGGCCCGGACACGGTCAAGGCCTTGGTCGACAACACCGTTCAGGTGGCGGACATCTACACCACCTCGCCGGCTCTGGTGGCCGAGGATCTGGTCGTTCTGGACGATCCCAAGCAGATGATCTCGTCGCAGAACATCGTGCCGCTCGTCGCCGACGCCGCCTACTCCGACCAGCTCGCCGAGGTGCTCAACGGTGTCTCCGCCCAGCTCACCACCGCCGACCTCATCGGTCTCCGCGAGCGGGTCGAAGGCAAGGAGAAGGCGTCGGCCGACACCGCGGCCAAGGACTGGTTGAGCCAGAAGGGCCTGCTCTGAGAAGCCGCATCGTCAATCGGTCTCGATCGAGCATCAGCCTGTCGTCCGGAGGTCGGCACCGGCGTACAACTGATCGAGAATCCGCAGCGTCTTGGCCGCCTCGGCCGGGGAGATCCAGAACGGTTCGGGGTCGGCCAGCCGCCGATAGAAGTCGTCGATCAACAGGGCGTGCGAGACCCCCCAGTACGCCCGGCCGCCGCTTGCCGCGCGGCGCTCGGGGACCACCTCGATGCGACCATCGGCCCAACTGATCGTGAGGTCACCGCGGACGAACAGGTTCGCGCGTTCGGTGGCGATCTCGAGGGTGATCGGGGCGTCGACGACGTTCGCGTTACTGGCGAACAACACGCTGCGGGCGCCGGACGCGTGATCCAGGACCAGGTCCGCCGTGTCCTCCACCTCGACCCCCGCGATCGGCACCCGGCGGCTCACGCTGCCGGCCGAGGCGACCACGTCACCGAGCAACCACTGCAGCAGGTCGAGGGTGTGGATGGCTTGGTTGATCATGGTCCCGCCACCGCTGCTGGCCCAGGCCGCGCGCCAGGGTCGCAACCGGTAGTAGGCCTCGGGCCGGTGCCACAAGACGGCCCCCGAACCACCCAGCACCGCCCCCAAGCGCCCGGACTCGAGGAGGTCCCGGATCGCTTGGCTGGTGTGGTTGTAGCGGTTCTGGAAGCACACGGCGATCTTGGTGCCAGTGGCCTCGGCGGCTCGTACGATCTGCTCGCCGTCGGCGAGCCGGTGGGCCAGCGGCTTCTCCATGATCACCGGTACGCCGGCAGTCAGCAGGTCCACGGTGGGGCCGACATGTTGATCATGGGGGGTGCAGACGTGCACGACCCGGGCGATCCCGGCCTCGATGAGCTCGCGGTGGTTGGCAAAGCCGGGCACGCCGTACTGCGCCGCGGCGGTGGAGCGCCGCCCGCTGTCGGTGTCGCAGACCGCCACCAACCGGGCGTTCGGGTTCGCGGCGATGGCCTCGAGGTGGACGATCGAGACCAGCCCGCAGCCCACCACCGCCACCGGTAGCCCCGACTCAGCGGCGGCCGCGGTCATGCCGGCCGCGACGTCAGTTCGTTCGCGAGGTCGGCGATCCGGGAATCGGCGAGCCGGCCGTCGAAGATGGCGATGGTGAACCGACGGGTCAGCGTCTCGCCCACCGCCAGCTGACGGGGCCGGTCCCAGGCCAGCGCCGAACCGACCCCGGGATAGCCGGCGACGCGGACGAACCACGGTTCGGAGTGCGCGGCCGATTCGGGCGCGGCCAGCACCAGCGTGGCCGGGCCGGAACAACCCGGCCCCGCGGCGAAGTCGGCCGACCAGGCGAGCCACGGCGCGACGCTGCCGTGGACCGCGTCCTCTCCTTGGTCCTGGGCGGTGCTCACCTGTACGTCGGAGCAGTGTGGGAAGCGCCAGAAGAAGCCGCCGTATCCGCCGCCGAGCCGTCCCTTGCTCCCCGGGGACTGCAACTCCACGTCTTCGGCGGCGGTCAATGCGGAGGAGATGCTGAGTCGCCAGCCGGTGGCGTCGAGGGCGCGCCATTCGACCACCCGGTCTTCCCGGAGCAGGATCGAGCCATCGTGCCCGAGCCAACGCAGTTGCTGGTGGAAGCCATCCGCGGTGCTCTCGGGGGGGTCCCCGATGATCCGCCCGTGGTTGTCGAGCAGCACGTACCCCCGACCGTGGAGGTAGCTGCCACCGCCCCAGAAACTCGTGCCGTTCACGTCCGGGATGGCCAGGCCGACCCCGTTGTGCCAGTCGTGATCGGCCGGATGCGGCGCCGTCAGCACCACCCCGGCCAGCGTCTTGACCGGATGCAGGTACGGCCGCGGGCTGGAGCTCGGGATCGTCCCGGCGCCGTCGCGGTAGTCCGCGATTTCGGCCGAGCCGATCCGCGCGCTGACCACGATCTCGTCGCGGGCGGCATGCGCCCACGGCACGCCCAACTCGGTGAACGTACGCCCGGTGTTCGCCGCCTCGCACAGCCAACGCTCGACCTCGGCGACCACGGGGTGCGCATCGGCACCTTCTCCGGACCACTCGATCGCCGTCGGGTCGATCCGCACCGGCTCCGTGGCGGCGACGGCGGCCAGCACCCGCATGAAGGCGCCCGTACTCGCCAACGGCACGAGCAGCGGGGTGCCGTCGCGGCGGTGGGCCAGCAGGTTCTCGAACAGGTCCGTCCGCCCGACCGTCTCCGAGCGCGGCCCGGTGGTCGTCTCGAGGTCCACCCGATCGACGGTGTAGGCGAGAGTGGCCCTGCCCGTATCGCCCACGATGTGGATCAGCGGCTCCCGCTGCTCCGGCGCGCAGACCGTGAGCGCGCAGGTGACCAGGATCCCGCGGCTGGTGCGGACCCGCACCACCGAGGTGTCATCCGCGTCGATCTCGTTCGCGCGGTACAGATCGGCGTCCACCTCCTCGACGTCCTCCTGCCGGCGGCAGCCGGCCACCGCCAGGGCCGTCGCCACCGCATGAGCCAACGGATTGGTCACGACGCCGTCCACGATCGGCCGCCCGCCCAGACTGCGCCGGCCGGACCAGGCGGATCGCGTCCAGTAGCCCACCGTCCGGGCCCAGGCCCCCACCGCGCCGACCTGACGCACGGCACCGATCCCGAACGCGTTGCTCGTGAACAGCTCGACGGCGGGTGAGCCGAGACTCTGGAACCCCACCTGAACGACCCGTCCCGTGGCCTCCTCGATGGCCAACAGCTGCCGGAAGTCCGCCAAGGACGCCACCGGAGGCTTCTCGAGATAGACGTCCGCCCCGGCGGTCAGGGCGATCTCGGCCAGCCCGAAGTGGTGGCCCAAGGGTGCGGCGATGACCACGATATCGACCGGACCATGCGCGGCCAGCGCATCGCCCAGGTCGTCGTGGACCGGGGCGCCGTAGGCGACTCGCGGCTCCGCGGTGAAACCCGGGTCGACCCCCGCCACGAGTTCGACCTCGCCGGTCGCCGCGAGGCGTTCGATCCGCTCCCCGTGCACGCGCCCGTACCCCTGGACGCCGACGAGGATCACCCGGGCGACCCCATCGGGTCCCGGTCGGGCGCCCATCAGCTGGCCCCCCGCTCTGCATCGACCACGGGTCCGGGTTCTGGCCGCCCTCGCATCTGCTCGCTCCCTCCGTGCGCACCGCGCCACCGACCGCACCGGCCGACAGTCAGGCATGGAAAACGCTTTCTCACACGCTACACTCTCGCTAGGTGGCCGACCAAGCGAGGCCGCCGACCAGGAGCCACCGTGCCCATGACGCCGAAGTCTCGTCCGCAGACCATCGCCGACGTCGCGGCCCAGGCCGGAGTATCGCTGGCCACCGTATCGCGGGTGATGAACGGCAATCCGACGGTGGACAAGGCGCTTGCGGAGCGGGTCCGGGCGGCGGCGGCCAAGCTCAACTACTCGGCCAGCCCGCTCGCCCGCAGTCTCGTCCTCGGTCGGACGAGTACGGTCGCCGTCGTCGTACCCGATCTGGAGAACCCGACCTTTCACGGCGTGCTGCGCGGGCTGAGCCGAGCGGCGGCGCGGTACGGGTACCACGTCCTGGTGGCCGACTCGGCGGAGTCGGTCGCCGATGAGCAGGTCCTCGCCGTCGAAACCAGGCGGCGCTGCGACGGCGTCGTCCTCTGCGCTCCGCGGATGGATCTGTCGGTCCTGCTCCCCCTGCTCGACGAGCTGAAGCCGGTCGTGCTGGTGAATCGCGATCCCGGGACGTCGACGGCGCCGGTCGTGGCTGCGGACTACCAGGCGGCGCTGACCGACCTGCTCGAGTTGCTGTACGGCCTTGGCCACCGCCGCCTGGTGTACCTCGCCGGTGCGCCGCAGAGTGCATCGAACGCCCGCCGGCTCGATGCGGTCGCGAACTTCCTCACGGCCCATCCGGATGCGGCGGTGGACGTCCTGCCGGGCGGGGTGAGCTTCGCCGACGGGTACGACGCTGCGGACCGGCTGCTGCGGTCCGCGGCGACCGCGGCGCTCGCGTACAACGACCTCGTCGCCATGGGTCTGGTCAGTGCGCTGACCGGACGCGGCGTCGCCGTACCGGATCGGATCTCGGTCGTGGGTTTCGACGACATCCCCTTCGCGCGCTACATGACGCCGCCGCTGACCACCGCGGCCGTGCCCGTGACCGAGCTCGGCGAAGAGGCCTGGCGACGCATGTGGGCGTTGTTGAACGGCCAGCCGCCGGCGACGCGGCTCCTGCTTCGACCCCGGATCGAGCGCCGGGCCAGTACGGGCCCGCCGCCAGGCTGAGCATCGAGGAACGGTACGGGATTGCGGCCGCCCACGTCAGGTGCTGCACGAGGTCACGTGAGGCTGACGGGGACCCCCGTCCGGGCCGACTCGTAGACGCCGGTGATGATCCCGATCGCCTGCCGGTTGGTCGCCAGATCCACCCGGATGTCCTCGGTGCCGGCCAGGGCGCCCAGGAAGTTCTCGTACTGGCGGCGGTGGGCAACACTTCCGAGTTCGCCCGGGTCGCTGCCTGCGGTCGGGGCGGCCGCACCGGACGCCTCGGGGTAGCCGGCGACCTGGTTGATCGCGGCGTTCGGGTCGCCGTACGCGCGCTCCTGCGCCGAGTCGCCGGTCGGGGTGACGTGGATGAACGACAGCGTGTCGTTGTCGATCACGATCGACCCCCGGTCGCCGTGGACCTGCAGTCGGGCGCTGAGACCGGGATAGGCGGCCGTGGTGCCGTGTAGCACCCCGAGGGCACCGCTCTCGAACCGCACCACCCCGACGGCGACGTCCTCGACCTCGATCCGCTCGTGCGCCAGCGTCCCGGTGTAGGCGAAGACCTCGACCGGGCGGCCCATCGTCGCCACCATCAGGTCGACGGTGTGCACGCCCTGGTTCATCAGCGCGCCACCGCCGTCGAGCTCCCAGGTGCCGCGCCAATCACCCGAGTCGTAGTAGCTCTGCCCGCGCCACCAGTCGATCGACACCACACCACTGGTGATCCGACCGAGCTCACCCCGCGCGATGGCGGCGACGGCGACCTCGGTCGCCGGATCGAAGCGGTGCTGGGAGATGACCGCGACGAGCCGGTCCGACGCCTGCTGCGCGGCGACGATCTCATCCACCTTGGCCACCGTGGTCTCGGCCGGCTTCTCGATGATCACGTGCTTGCCCGCCCGCAGCGCCTCGATGGCGATCTCTCCGTGCCGGCCGGTCGGGGTACACACGGCGACCACGTCGACCTCGACGCCTGCCAGCGCCTCGCCGAGGCTCGCGAATGCCCGTCCGCCGTGTTCGGCGGTGAGCCGCTCGGCCTTGTCGAGGCGGCTGTCCGCGACGGCCACCAGGTCGATGCGATCTGCGAGGAGGCTAGCGACCACGCCGTGGACGGCACCGATCACACCGGCCCCGACGAGGGCGAGTCTGACCCGTTCCCCACTCATGCGTACTCGATTCCCTCGCGGTCGAGGATCCCCGTGAAGGCCTCATGCGCTGCGGTGAACAATTGAGGTCCGGAGAACCCGCCCAGCGAGCTGGTCTGGTCCAGATGCGGTTCGAGGGAGAAGAAGCCGTCGAACCCGTCGGCGCGCAGGGCCCGGATGGTCTCGGGCAGTTCCCCGTCCCCCGCCCCCGCGACGTCGACCTCGGCGGTGGCGAGGTGGGCATCCTTGATCTGCATGTAGACCACGTGCGGCCGCAACAACTCGTAGCCCTCGCTGAACGGACGCACCCCGACCTGAACGAAATTCGCCGGATCCCAGGCCAGCTTGAGATTCGGAGAGTCGACCGTGGTGACGATGTCGAGGCAGCGCCGAGGCACGTCACCGTAGATCTCCTTCTCGTTCTCGTGCACCGCTACGACATCGGCCTGCTCGGCAACATCCGCCAGGGCCCGCATCCGCCGAAGGACCTCGTCGCGGTGATCGTCCGGGTCGTCGCCGGGTCGCACGAAGAACGAGAACAATCGGAGGTACGGGGCGTTCAGCTGGCCCGCAACCTCAACGGCATGGCGCATCCGGTCCAGGTGCGGGTCGAAATCCTCGTCGATGAAGATCTTGCCGATCGGGGAGCCGATGCTCGACACCTGCAGTCCGTGCTCGGCGAGCTGCTGCTGCACCCGCTCGAGTTGCGTACCGTCCAACTCGAGGATGTTCACACCCCAGGCGCTGCGGATCTCGACGAACTTCAGGCCGAGCGAGGCGGCCGTCGCACACTGGGTGTCGAAGTCGTCGGCGATCTCGTCGACGAATCCGGAGAGTGTCCACATCTTGTTGCCAACCCTTCTGCCATCACCTTGGCGATAGTCCCTATTCAGCCAGCCACGAGCAGCCTGCGTCCAGTTGTGACCTGGACTCATCGAGCGAAACTCCGCGGGCGGTCGGCCATCGCCGTCGAGGGCGCCGCCCGGTGGCCCAGGCCGACGGGCCGTTCGGCATCTGCGGTGGGATGATCCTGCGGGAGAGCACCAACGGAAAGGACCCGACCGCCGTGACCCCCTCCCTTCGACGAGTCCCCCGCAACGGCGGCGCACGATGACGGAGGCCGGCCTCCGCGGCTTGTCCCGCAGCTGGCCCGGCGCCCCCGAGGCACCGCCGATCCGGATCGTGCATCTGGGCGTGGGGAACTTCGCTCGCTCCCATCAGGCCTGGTACACCTGGCGGGCGCCGGACGCGGCCGGCTGGGGCATCGCCGGCTTCACCGGCCGCCGGCCCGACACCGCAAACGCCCTCACCCCGCAGGACGGTCTCTACACCTTGATCACCCGCGCCGCCGACGGCGACCGCTTCGAACTGATCGGCTCGCTCGCCGCGGTGCACCCCGCCGCCGATCACGACGCCTACCTGAGTCTGCTCGCCGCACCGACGACCGCCCTGGTCACCATCACGGTGACCGAGGCGGCGTACCTGCTCGGCCCCGATGCTCATCTGGACCTGACCGATCAGGTCCGCGCCGATCTTGAGGCGCTGCGCGCCGATCCGCGCGCTCCGGTGCAGACCCTGCCGGCTCGGCTGCTGGCCGGACTGATCGCCCGTCGAACCGCCGGGGCCGGCCCGATCACGATCTTGTCGTGCGACAACCTGCCGCACAACGGGGCCGTGGCGGCCACGGTGGTCACGGAACTGGCCGCGCAGGTCGATCCGACCATGATCGACTGGCTGAGCACCGAGGTGGATTTCGCGTCCTCCATGGTGGACCGGATCACCCCCGCCACCGTCGAGGAGGACCGGGAGTTGGTGGCCGCGCACGAGAACTACTCAGACGCCGCGCCGGTGGCGACGGAACCGTTCAGCGAGTGGGTCATCGCCGGCCGCTTCCCGGCCGGCCGGCCGGCCTGGGAGCAGGTCGGGGCGAAGTTGGTGGACGACGTGGCGCCGTACGAACAACGCAAACTCACCCTGCTCAACGGTTCCCACTCCCTGCTCGCCTACGCGGCCAGCATTCGTGGTCACACCTCGATCGACGAGGCCATCGCGGATGAGACCTGCCGCGGCTGGGTGGATCAGTTCTGGGACGAGGCCCAGCCCCATCTGAGTCTGGGCGGTCCCGAGGTCAGCGACTACCGGGCGGCGTTGCTGGAGCGCTTCGGCAACCCGCGGATCCGCCACCGGCTGAACCAGATCGCCCCCGACGGCTCCACCAAGATTCCGGTCCGGATCCTGCCCACGATGCGGGCCGAACGAGCCGCGGGTCGGCTGCCGATCGGTTGCGCCACGGTCATCGCCGCCTGGGTGCTGCATCTTCGCGGACTCGGTGCGACCCTGAACGATGCCGGCGGACAGCGGTACGTCGAGGCCGCCGAAGGAGCCGACCTGCAGGGTGCGACGACCGCTGTGCTCGAGCTACTGGCGCCCGACCTGGCGGGTGACTCCGACCTGACCCAGGCCGTGTTCGGCCAGGCCGAGCGGCTGGGGGACGGACTCTGACCTCGGAGAACTCCGTCCGTAGTTTCAAGGTGAGGGCGTCGGGTCCTGCGCCGCAGGCGCGGGGGTCGGCCTCATCTCCGCGGAGGTCTTCTTGGCCCGCCGCCGCGGTCCGGCGCCGCTGCTGAACAGCGCCCGCACCCAGCGCAGCTGGGGACGGGAATCGATGAACAGGGCGCGGACGAGCAAGGTCATCGGGATCGCCAGGATTGCCCCGAGACCCGCCCAGCATGAAGGTCCACACCACCAGCGCCACGAACGTCAGGGTCGTGTTGAGCTGGACCCGGTCGCCGACCACGGCCGGCTGGATGAGGGTCTGCACCACGACGTTGATCACCGAGTAGCCGATCACGATGATCAGGGCGTGCTGCCAGTCCGCCGTCAGCAGCGACACGATGGCGGGCGGGATCAGCCCGAGCAGGAAGCCCACGTTCGGGACGAAATTCGTGACGAAGGCCAGCAGCGCCCACAGCCAGGCGTTCGGTACGCCCAGGACGAGCAGCAGGATCCAGTCGAGGACGGCCACGATCGCGCCGAAGATGGCCGCCACCGCGAAGTAGCTGCGGGTCGTCTTGCCGAAGTCCTCCAGCGCTCGCCGCATCGCCGGCTGGAAGCGCACCGCGACCCGGAGCCGGGTGGAGAAGTTGGCGGCGTCCAGGGCCATGAAGAAGACCAGCGCGGCCAGAAAGGCCAGCGTCGAGGTCAGCGACGCGGAGGCGCTCAGCAGCGACTGGGCCAGGCTCGGCCAGCCGTTCGGGCGAGACGAGGTTGAGCATGGCCCGGGTGTCGGTCGTGGCCACGCCGACGGACTGCAGGAGTCCGCTCACCCACTGCCAGAAGGCGATCACCTTGCCCGACTGCTGGCTGACGGTGATCGCGAACCGCGCGACGGCCAGGTAGATGCACAGCCCGAGCACGAACAAGACGCCGTAGATCACCACGATCGTGCTCACGATGGAGACGACGCGGGGTACTCGGCGAGCCTCCATCCAGGCGCCCAGCGGCCGGAAGCAGACCATCAGGAACAGGGCCAACAGGATCGGCGCGACGATGGCCGAGCTCAGCTTGAGCCCGGCCAGCGCGACGACGGTGCCGGCCAGCGTCAGCACCACGGTGCTGACGGGGACCTCGGGCCTGGTCGGCGCTGGGCTTCACGACCACGGGGACTCCTGGCGGCGGGAGGGGTCGATCACCCGGCTCAGCCTGCCACGGACGGCCGCGCCGTCCCTACTCAACCGGCTCGCTACCGCCGGTCACCCGATCGACGACCCGCTGCACGATCGGGATCAGCAGCAACAGCAGCATGGCGGAGTTTCCCCAGAACAGGGAGGCGATCAGGGCCAGCACGATCGATCCGCTCAGGACCAACCCGAAGTACCGACTGCCCCGCTCTTCCGCGGCCGTTTCCGGCTCCTCCAACAGGTCGGGGTGGCGGTCGACGTAGTTGCTCAGCGCGGTGGTCAGCAACGACGTCGCCAGCAGGTTGGCCAGATAGAGCGTGCTGTAGCCACCGTCCTCGTTGAGCAAGGCCGTCGGGAAGCGGCAGCAGGACCACCGAGGCCAGCCAGCCGGTGTTCAACCACAGCAGTGGCCGGTCCATCCGGGCCAGGTTGCGGAAGATCCCGTGGTGGGCGAACCAGAACCGCGCGATGACCACGAACGAGATCGCGAACGACAACAACTCGTCGCCCTCGGCACGCAGGAAATCCCAGGCGGCCTGTCCCTCCTCCGGCTTCAGCTCGGTGAGCGGCAGCACCAGCAGGGTGATCGCGATGGCCACCACGGCGTCGCTGAAGAGGATGAGCCGCTCGAGCCCCGCTCCTCAGCCTTCGACACCTCTTTCGGCACGGGCACCAGTTTCAGGGTTGCTCGAGTTGGCGGTGCGGCCGGGTCTCGACCAGCGCCCAATCGCCGCTGATCCGGCCCGCGGTCTCCAGCAGCAGCGGCAGATACTCGCCCAGCAGGCGTCCGTACTCGTTTCGGCGGCGTGCACGGTGACGTTCATCGCGGCCCGTACCGCGCCCGGTGCCGTCCCGGACCGGCGCGGCGATGGACCGGATGCCTCGAGCCAGCTCCTCATCGGCCAGCGCCCAGCCCTGGGCCCGGACGCGCATCAGTTCGCGGCGCAGGTCGGCGGCGTCCCGCGGTGGCGCCGCCGGCAGCCCGGCGCGACTCGGCTCGGCGAGGGTGTCGGTCAGCTCCTGCTCGGTCAGCGCGGCGAGCAGGATCTTGCCCTGCGACGTCCGCTCGGCCGGGAACCGGGTGCCGATGTCGACCCGCAGCGCGATGATCTTGGGCACCGAAACCCGGGCGACGTACACGATGTCGGAGCCGTCGAGCTGAGCCATCGAGGACGACTCGTGGGTCTGGGCGACCAGGGCCTCCAGATGCGGCCGGGCGATCTCCCAGAGGCCGAGCGACGAGGCGTACGCGACGCCGAGACTCAGCACCTTCGGAGTCAGCGCGAAGCTCCCGCCGTCGAGCCGCACGTAGCCCAGTTCCGCCAGCGTGAGCAGTAGCCGGCGGGCGGTCGGGCGCGCGAGGCCGGTGGCGACGGCGACCTCGCTCAGCGACATCCGCCGGTGCCGCTCGTCGAAGCAGGCCAAGATGTCGAGACCGCGGGCGAGCGCCTCGACGAAGTCCGGTTCGCTGCTGCGCCGCGCCATCAGGCCATCCTCACACCGAAGGTCCCGGACGGCTCAGGTCGTCCCGGCCGACTCGCCGAAGATCGACTCGCGGGCCTCGCGGGTGTCGGACGACCGGTAGTCGGTGTAGGTGTACGGGTTGTCCAGCACCTTGTCGTCGTCGCTCGGCAGGTCCGGGTGCATGCCCGCCTGCCAGACGTCCTCGCCGAGGCTGGACGCGCAGGTACTCGACCGTGGACTCCACCGCCGTGCGGGCCTTGGCCAGATCGATCCCGACGAGTTCGTGCTCGTGCTTCACCAGCCGGCCGTCGATGATCACCGAGTGCACGTCGCCCCGCTGGGCCTGGAACGCGACGTGGCCGTACGGGTTGAGCAGCGGGAACGACACGGGCGACCGGTCGTTCTTGATCAACACCAGATCGGCCTTCTTGCCCACCTGCAGAGCTGCCGATGTCGTCGCGGTGCAGGGCGCGGGCCCCACCGCGGGTGGCCCAGTCGACGACGTGCTCGGCGCGCAGGTGCGCCGAGGTGACGGTTTCGCCGGCGACGTGGGCCTCCAGGTGCTCGCGGGCCCGATCGGCGCCGAGCGTGCTCCGCATCGCGGAGAACAGGTCGCCGCTCCACCACACGCTGGTGTCCATCGAGATCGACACCCCGATGTCGAACTTCCGCACCTGCCAGGTGGGCGGGTACCCCTGGCCGGCGCTCTGCTCGGACTCGGTGGAGACCGAGATCGAGCCCCCGCTGGCCGCGATCCGCAGATAGGAGTCGGTGTCGAGCGTGGCCGCGTGCACGTAGACGGTCTCCGGCGTCGCGAAGCCGTTGTCGTGCATCAGCCGGATGCCGGCGTCGTTGGTAGCGCCCCAGACCCCCGCGTGGGTCGTCACCGGGAGCTCCAGATCGCGGGCCACCTCGAACGCGGCCCGCTCCGGGAAGGCCGGGTCGCCCAGCACGTCGAAGGCCAGCTGCACGCCCATCCGGGCGTCGGCCGCGCCTTGCGCTGCTCCAGGAAGCGGCGGACCTCCGGCTGCGCCGTCCACTCCCAAGGCGCGGCCTGGATGTTGCCGTACGCGAGGACGAACCGGGCCGGCACCTCCTCCAGGGCCTCCACCGCTGCGGCCGCGTGCTCCACCGACTGCAGCCCGTGGGACCAGTCGACGGTGGTGGTCACGCCCGCGTCGATCGCCTCGATCGCGCCGAGCAGGTTACCCGCGTAGATGTCTTCGGGGCGGAACTTCCGGCCGTGCTCGAGGTAGTACCAGACGAAGTACTGGGTGAGGGTCCAGTCGGCGCCGTAGCCGCGCATCGCGGTCTGCCACAGGTGCCGGTGGGTGTCGATCATGCCCGGCATCACGATGCCGCCCGCGCCGTCGATCTCCTGCGTGCCCGGTGGCGCCTGCAGTCCCGCGCCGATCTCGGTGATCGTGTCGCCGACCACCAGCACGTCGGTGTCGGTCAGCACCCGGTGATCGGCATCCATGGTGAGCACGGTCGCGTTGCGGATCACGATCCCGGCAGGTTGAGCTGTCATGTCTCCTCCTCGAGGCGCTTTCGTACGTCTGTCCGCAGTACGGTCAAGATCCCTAGATCGCACTCTGGAGGACCCACGGCTGAGCTGTCAACGGTCTACGACCAGCGATCCCTTGACAGCAGATCCCGGCCGCGGCGAGACTGCCAACGGAATCGGACGATTGTCCGTCTGACGGAGAACTAGGACGCATGTCGACAGAATCCGCCCGCACAGGGCCCCTGGCTGGGCTCGTCGTGGCGGACTTCTCCCGGATCCTCGCCGGTCCGTACGCGACCATGCTGCTCGCCGATCTGGGCGCCGAGGTGATCAAGGTCGAGGGACCGCGCGGCGACGACACCCGGACCTGGCAGCCGCCCGTACGGGACGGCGAGGCGACCTACTACCTCGGCGTCAACCGGAACAAGCGGTCGGTCGTGCTGGACTTCGCCGACGCCGACGACGCGACGCTGGCCCGCGAACTCGCCCGGCGCAGTGACATCATGATCGAGAACTTCCGGCCCGGAGGCCTGGTCCGCTGGGGCCTCGACTACGACGCCGTGACCGCGGCCAACCCAGGAGTGATCTACGCCTCCATCAGCGGCTTCGGCAGCAGCGAGAAGGGCGCGGCCCTGCCCGGCTACGACCTGATGGTGCAGGCGATCTCCGGGCTGATGAGTCTGACCGGGGACCCGGACGGACCGCCGTACCGGGCCGGGATCTCGGTCTTCGACGTGATGGCCGGACTGCACGCGACCATCGGGATCCTCGCCGCCCTGCACCGCCGGCACGAGACCGGCCGCGGCCAGCACGTCGAGGTGAACCTGTTGTCCTCGGCGCTGTCCGGACTGGTGAACCACTCGAGCGCCTACGTGGCGGGCGGCGTCGTGCCGATGCGGATGGGCAACTCGCACCCGAGCCTGTTCCCGTACGAGCCACTGCCCTGCGCCGACGGCGACCTGATCATCACCGCCGGCAACGACGGCCAGTTCCGGCGACTGTGCGAGGCGTTGGGGCTGCCGGAGTTGCCGACGGACCCACGGTTCGCCCGCAACCAGGACCGCACCGCGAACCGGGCGGAGTTGCGACCGCTGCTGGTGGACCGGCTGCAGACCAAGACCAAAGAAGACTGGTTCCGCGCGATCTCCGCGGCCGGCGTGCCGTGCGGACCGATCAACACGATCGACCGCGGGGTCGCGTTCGCCGAGGAGGTCGGGCTCGAGCCGGTGGTCGAGGTCGGTCCACCCGGCTCGTCGATCCCCAGCGTGCGGAACCCGATCAGGCTGTCGGAGACCCCGCCGGACTACCGGCTGCCACCGCCGAAGCTCGACGAACACGGTGACGAGATCCGCGCCTGGCTCCAGGAGACCTGATGACCGCTGACGAGTACCCCACGTCACTGGGAACCTCGGATGCCGATCACATCCGGTTGTTGGGGATGGATCTCGCCGACGATTTGATGGGACAGGTCGGGTTCGGCGAACTCGCCTTCTGGCTGGTCGCCCTGCGCCGTCCGACGGCCGGGGAGACCCGCGTCTTCGAGGCCGTCCTGGTCGCGCTCGCCGATCACGGCTTCACCCCGACGGCGATCGCCGCCCGACTCACGTACCTCTCAGCGCCGGACTCGTTGCAGGGCGCGCTGGCGGCCGGGCTGCTCGGCGGCGGATCCCGGTTCCTCGGCGTGACCGAGGACTGCGGCGCGTACCTGGCCGCCGTCCTCGCCGACCACGAAGGACTGCTGCCCGTCGACGACGCGGGCTGGGATGCGCTGGCGGTGAAGGCGGTGCGGGCCACCCGGTCCGCGGGCCGGTTCGTGCCGGGCCTGGGCCACCCGGTGCACAAGGTGCAGGATCCGCGGACCCCCGCACTGCTCCGGATCGCGACCGAGGCAGGCACCTACGGGTCGCATCTGGCACTGTTCGAGGCGATCGGTCGCGTCCATGATCAAGTTCTCGGCCGCCGGCTGCCGCTGAACGGCGCCGGAGTCTGCGGAGCTGCGCTCGCCGACCTGGGGTTACCGGTCGAGATGCTGCGGGGATTCGCCCTGCTGGCGCGCTGTGCCGGATTGCTCGGGCAACTCGCCGAGGAGCGCCGGAACCCGGTCGGGATGCAGATCTATCGCGAGGTCGATTCGCACGCCGGCTACGTACGGCCCGTGGAACAGGAGGACTGATGGCTGAGGTCTGCGCGGTGATCGCCTCGACGCATCACCCCTTCTACTACCGCGCCAGCACCTCGACCGGGAGCGACCGGCCGCCGTTCGCCGACGAGTGGGTGGAGAAGATCCTCCGCTTCCGGGAGACCCTGACCCGGGCCCGGCCCGACGTGTTGGTGATGGTCGGCAGCGACCACTTCCACCAGCTCTGGCTGGACAACATGCCGCAGTTCCTGATCGGCAAGGCGCCCTTCTTCGATGCGAACTGGTACAACGAGGAGCGCGAGTTCGGACTGCCCCGGATGACGCTGGCCGGTCAGCAGGAGCTCTCTTCGCACATCCTGCGCAACGGCCTCGACCTCGACTTCGATCTGGCCTTCAGCAACGAGCTGCGGATAGACCACTCGATCAGCTGCCCGATCATCACGCTCCGCCCCGAAGCCGATCTGCCGATCGTGCCGATCTACACCAACATCTTTGCCCCGCCGATGCCGCAGCCGCGTCGGTTCGTCGAGCTGGGTCGGGCGATCCGGGCGCTGGTGGAGAGCTGGCCGTCCGACCTGCGGGTGGCGATCATCGGCACCGGGCACCTGTCGTTGGAGCTCGGCGGCCCACGCCAGTTCGGACCACACGGGCCGGATCCGGACTTCGACAAACGGGCGGTGGAGTGGATCGCCACCGGCAACCTGAACGGCTGTCTCGCCGAAGTGACGCTGGACAGCCTGCACGCGCCGGGGAACGCGACCCACGGCTTCATGGACTTCATGTTGATGATGGGCGCGGCCGGCGAGAACGTGGCCGCCGACCACGTCGACACCCTCGACCTGTTCCACACCATGGAGGCCTACTTCACCTGGTACCCGAAGGGAGTGGCCCATGAGTAGGTACCTGCTGAACAAGTTCCTGTTCACCGTCGATCGTGATCCCGAGCTGGTCGAGCGCTACCGGGAGGATCCGGCCGGCACGGTGGAGTGGTGGGAGCGGGAGCTGGCCAACCGGCTCCTGAACGCTCATACCGGAGAGGCCAGCACCTGGCTGGCGTTCACCGATGACGAGCGGGCCGCGCTGCGCGACCATGATCACGTCACGCTGTTCACGATGGGCGCGCACCCGTTCCTCACCCTGACGCTGTTCATCGCGATGTTCGAACGTGATCACGGGCCGCTGGAATACCAGCTGGCCTACGGTCGAGCCATGGCGCACCTGCAACTCCCCTACCCCGACATCGCGACGTGATGCGGGCGGCGCTGCTCGAGGCGTACGGCGCCCCGGTCGTGCCTGGAGAGCGGGCCGACCCGCAGCCCTCCCCGGAACGGTCGCTGATCAAGGTGGCGGCCGCCCCGATCGTGCCGCTGGATCTGTTCTGCGCCTCGGGCAGCTCGTACTTCGGCCGGCAGCCGATCCCGTACGTGCCCGGTGTGCAGGGAGTCGGCATCGTCCAATCCATCGGCGAATCCGCCGCCGGCCAACGGGTCTGGTTCGCCACCACGGCGGGCATGGCGCCCGGTGACGGCAGCATGGGCGAGTCGTGCGTGGCCACCCCCGCGGACCTGGTGCCGATATCCGCCGAGGTGCCCGACGCCGTGGTGGCCGCGATCGGCACCTCCGGGATCGCCGCCTGGATGTCGCTGACCTGGCGGGCTCGACTGGAGCGCGGCGAGAAGGTCATCGTGCTCGGCGCCACCGGTGTCGTCGGCCAGGTGGCGGTCGCAGTGGCCCGCCACCTCGGGGCCGCCCGGGTGGTGGCCGTCGCCCGCACCGCGGAGGCTGCGGCCGCCGCTCCGCTGGCGGGCGCCGACGAGATCGTGCTGACCGAGCCGGTAGGAGAGCCGGCCGATCTCACCCGCCGACTGGTCGAGGCCGCGGGCGGACCCGCCGACGTGGTGATCGACCCGGTGTTCGGGGTGCCGGCGGCCGCGGCCGCACAGGCGTTGGGGCCCGGCGGACGGCTGGTCAACATCGGCGGAGCCGCTGGTGATCTGGCGGAGTTCTCCTCGGCGGTGCTCCGGGCCCGGACCATCGCCATCCTCGGCTACACCAACAACGCCATCAGCCCCGAGCAGCGGGCCGATGCCCTCACCCGCGTGCTGGGACTGGCCGAGGCGGGCCACGTCAGCGTGGCGTACGAGACGCGCCCGCTGTCAGACTGCACCGCCGCGTGGACCGCGGCGAGCGGTTCCGGCCGGCGGATCGTCCTACTGCCTTGAGCATGCTCCGCTGAACCTCAGCCGGGGAAGCGACGGGGCGCCTGACCCTTCGCGGCCTCGGCCAGCATCGGGGCGAGCTTGTCCACCACGTACTCCAGACTCAACGGCGTGATGAAGTAGATCGCCCCGGCCAGGACTTCGTCGGTGTAGACGGCTCGGTTCTCCTGGACCGCGCCGAGGGTCTTGATCGTCGCCCACTTCTGCAGCTCGTTGAAGTTTCCTGGGTTCTCGGTGGCGAACAAGATCACGTCGGCATCGATGACGTCGAGCAGCTCCGCGGAGATCTGGGCCTGTTCACCAGGCTTGGGCTGGTACTTCTCCAATCCGGGGGTGATGGTGAAGCCCAATTCGGTGAGGAACTGGGTGTTCAGGCCGTCCGGGTAGACGTAGAGCTTGCCCTCGTACGGAGCGCCTTGGGAGAACGTCGCGGACTTGCCGGCGAACTCCGGGTGCTCCGCCCGGGCCTTGGCGAATGCCGCCCTGGTCTTCGCCACCAAATCCTCCCCCTGGGCCTGCTGCCCGAGCGCCTTCGCGATCTGGAGGGTCTGGTCGTCCCAGGCCGAGAAGTAGTCCGACGATCCGGCGACACTGGTCACCGTCGGTGCGATCTTGCTGAGCTTGTCGTAATCCGCCTTGGTCAGCCCGGCGTTGGTGCCGACGATGAGGTCCGGCCGCAGTTCGGCGACCTTCTCGAACTGGATGCCGGATGCGGTCGTCAGGACGGTCGGTTTCGCGTCGCCGAGCAGCGCTTGGGCCCAGGGCCAGGTGGCGTACGGCTGCTCGCCGTACCACTCCGTCACCGCGACCGGCACCACTCCGAGCTGGAGGAGCACGTCTTGTTCGGTGAGCCCAACACTCACCACGCGTTCGGGCACGGCCGGTACCACCGTGCTGCCGTACTTGTGTTCCACCGTCACCGGGAACGCGCCGGGCGAACTGCTCGATGGTTCGGGCGCGGCAGGACTCGTGCCGCTGGTGTTCGCGCAGCCGGCGACGGACAGCAGGGCTGCGCAGAGCAGCGCGACAAGTGCGGCACGGGGCCGGAGGGGGGACATGATCACCTCGGATGAAGGCTGGACGAGAGAAAGTGAGGAAAGCCTTACCTTATCCAACCGCCCCGGGCCCGGCGACTCCGGCCGCCCCAGAGTTCAACCGGCGGGGCTTGCGCACCCGCCACAGGCAGGAGATGTTGGAGTCTCCCCCCGTCTCCCGTCCCCGGATTTGCAGGCCCCCGACCAGAACGAGGACAAGCTTCGATGTGTCGCGTCACCGTGCCACCGACCCCTTCACTCCTTCGGCAGCGGCGCCGTTGGCTGGCCTGGACCATCGGCCTCGCGCTGACTGCCGGTCTGCTCACCGCGGTGCCCGAGCGGGCGCACGCCGCGGATCCGCTGCCGATCGCGGCCATCCAAGGCGTCGGCGCCCGGTCACCCCAAAAAGGTCGGGTCGTGACGACCAAGCCGTCGGTGGTGACGGCGGTGTACGGCCAGGGCCCGAACGACTTCCGCGGGTTCGTCATCCAGACCCCGGGCAGCGGCGGCCGGTTCAAGAGTCTCTACTCCGGCAGTGACGCGATCTTCGTGTTCATGGGCAGTAACGCGTTCAACCTCGAGATCGGGGACGGCGTGGTGGTCACGGGCACGGTCGGGGAGTTCCCCGATCCGGCCGGGCCCGATGTCGCGACCCAGACCCAGATCAGCGGTGCGGTGACGATCACCCACGTCGACGGGCCGCTGGCCCGACCACGCCCGGTCACCGGCTGGCGGTGGGCGACGACCGCCGCCGGTCGGGAGAACCTCGAGTCGATGCTCTACTTCTCCCCCGAGCCGTTCCTGGTGGCGGATCCGTTCAATCTGCGACGGTTCGGCGAGTTGGCGCTGTCTGCCGGCGAGTTGGCGCTGCAGCCGACCGAGGTCGCGCCGCTGGGCAGTCTCCGGGCCAGCTGGCAGGCGAAGCGGAACGCGGCCACCCGGGTGAATCTGGACGACGGCACGAACCGCACCAACACCGTCAGCACGAGCCAGACGGCGCGGCAGGTGCCCTACCTGACCAAGACCTCCGATGTCACCGTCGGCGATCGGGTCACCTTGGACGAGCCGGTCGTCGTCGACTGGCGCAACAACAGCTGGAAGTTCAACCCGACCCGCGTCGTCGAGGCCGGCGACGAGCCGGCCACCGTTCGACCGGCGCCGGCGGATCGGGTGCCCGAGGTCGGCGGCGCCTTCAGCGTCGCCTCCTTCAACGTGCTCAACTACTTCACCACGTTGGCGGCGCTGAAGCCCGGTTGCAGCGGCACCAATGTCGACACCTTGGGCAGCTACAACCTCGCCGACGGTTGCGACGTGCGGGGAGCCCACGACGCCGACGACCTCAAGCGCCAGCAGGACAAGATCACCACGGCCATCAACCAACTCGACGCCTCCGTGGTGGGCCTGATGGAGATCGAGAACTCCGCCAAGCTGGGGGAAACCCCCGACGAGGCGCTGGAGACCCTGGTGCACGCGCTCAACGAGGAGGCCGGGGACGCGGACAAGTGGGAGTACGTCGCCTCGTCCCCGCAGCTGCAAGCGGTGGCCGATCAGGACGTGATCACGAACGCGCTCATCTACCAACCGGCGGACGTGCGGCTGCACGGTGGAGCCTGGGCCCTCGGTTCGGCCGCCGGGAAGACGGGTCCGTTCGCCAACGCCCGGACGCCGATCGCCGCCTCGTTCAGCCCGGTCCGCGGCGGTGCCCCGATGGTGGTGATCGTCAACCACTTCAAGTCCAAGAGCGGCGGCACCGGGGCAACCGGCGACAACGCCGACCAGGGTCAGGGCGCCTTCAACGGCGATCGGATCCGGCAGGCGCAGGCGGTCCGGGACTGGCTGCCCAGCCTCGAGCGGGACGCCGGCACAGACCAGGTGGCGGTGATCGGCGACCTCAACTCCTACTCCCAGGAGGATCCAGTCCGGGTCTTCTACGACGCCGGGTTCACCAACGTGGAGTCGGCAGCGCCGGAGGAGGAGTACAGCTACGTGTTCGCGGGCCTGTCCGGGTCGCTCGACCACGTGTTGCTGAGCCGAGCCGCCCGGCCGCGGATGACCCGCAGCGACATCTGGAACATCAACTCGGTCGAGTCCGACGCGCTGGAGTACGCGACGTACAAGACGACGGCGCTGGACTACTACACCCCCGACGCCCGGCGGGCCAGCGATCACGACCCGGTGATCGCCGGCTTCCGCCGCGGGCCGCGCCCCTGACACAACCCACTTACCCAACCCATGACGGTCAGCGCATGCCGATCATCGGGTTCCGGTGCTGGTGCGCTCGGAAGCCTCGGCGGTGCCGCCACGGCATCGTGAGGAGGAAGACGGTCAGCAGCATCCAGATCACCCACGGTGCGCTGGACGCGACGGCCGTGACCACCGCCACCATCAGCAGCACTGGCGCCAACCAGAAGATCGCCCGGCGGGGGTCGGGCCCGCGCCGATCTGCGACCCACCGCTCGGGCGGGCCAGCTTGGCTCACCCCGGGCAGGTCAGCGAAGAGCGGCGCGAGTTCGACCTGACGCCGGGCCTGCAGGGCCCGATCGCTGCGCTCGTCGAACTCCTCCTTCGTCAACCGACCGGCGGCGAAGTGCTCACCGAGGTCGGCGATCGCCCGATCGCGCTCGGCGTCGCCGATCCGCAGGTCCGGGTTCGGCTGCGGCGCCCAGGTCGGCTGGTCCCAGGAACGCTCCGGCCCTGCGATCAGCCAGCCCTGCCTCTCCCAGGCGATCTGGGGTCGGCGGCCGGTCATCTGCGGGGATCCCGGCGTCGTTGTCCTCGGCGTCGTCGCCCTCGGCGAGGATGCCGTACAGCTTGCGGCGCAGCTCGGCGAGCGCCTCGCGGCCTCGGTCCTGCTGCTCCGGGGTGCCGACGGCCATGATCTGCCAGACCGCCGCCGCCACCTGTCCGATCAGCGGGCGGACATCGGAAGCGTCGTCCTCACTCGCGTCGAACGCCTTCCACGGCGCCGCGATCTCCTCGCCGTGTTCCTGGACGTACCGCTTGCCCTCGTCGGTGAGGGCGAAGGCGCGCCGGCCGCTGGTCTCGTCGGCGAAGACCAGCCCCTCGTCTTCGAGCTGCTGCAGGGTCGGATAAATCGAGCCGGGGCTCGGTTTCCACGCCCCACCGGTGCGCTCCGCGATCGCCTGGATGATCTGGTACCCGTTGCTGGACTGCTCGGCGAGCACCCCGAGGATCGCCGCCCGGACGTCGCCGCGGCGCACCTTCGGGCCGCGCCCGCTCATCCAGGGCGGTGCGAACCCCGGGCCACCGGGACCGAACCCGGGGCCACCCGGACCCATGCCACCCCACCGGTGTGGAGTCCAGCCGTGATGTCCGCGCTTGCCGGTCATCGCCGCCAGCCACTGGGCCAGCGGTGCCCCGGGGCCACACGGCTGCGTCGCGCGCAGCCAGGGCGCTCCCATTGCGAATGCCTGTGTCATCGTTCCCTCTCCCTTGCTTGACGTAGCTCAACGATATATCGCGAACAGTCGCAGAACAAGGCATCGAATCAGGCCAATTCGTCGCGGATCGCCTCCAGGCCGCGGTCCAGTTCGGCGTACGTCGTGCTGAGCGGCGACAGGCCGATCCGGAGGGCGTCGGGCGGGCGGAAGTCGGGGATGACGCCGCGTGCCCACAGTCGCGGCAGGATGTCTCGGGAACGCGGATGGGTGATCGTCACGTGCGATCCCCGCCGGTCGGGGTTCCGCGGGCTGGCGAGGCGGACGCCCAGCGGTGCGAGCCGATCGTCGACGAAGGCGACCGTCCGCTCGGTCAGCGCCCGCGACTTCGCCCGGATGGCCGGCATCCCTGCCTCGGCGATCAGATCCAGCATGGCCTGCATCGGCTGCATGGCGAGGATGGGCGGCGTCCCGCTGAGGAACCGTCGGATGCCTGGGGCGGGCCGGTAGTCCGGGCCCATGGTGAACACGTCGGCGGCACCCATCCAGCCCCAGATCGGTTGCGCCAGCCGGTCCTGCAGATCGCGGCGGACGTACCCGAAGGCGGGCGAGCCGGGACCGCCGTTGAGGTACTTGTACGTGCAGCCCGCGGCCAGGTCCACGCCCCACGCATCGAGTTCGGCCGGCACCGAGCCGACCGAATGGCTGAGATCGAAGAACATCAACGCACCGGCGTCGTGGACCCGGGCGGTGATGGCGGGGGCGTCGGCGAGGAAGCCCGACCAGAACGCCACGTGACTCAGCACCACGATCGCGGTCTGCCGGCCCAGCACCGGCTCGAGGTCGGCCGCGGTCACTCCCGCCGTCCGGTCCACCTCGAGCCAGCGGATGGTCAAGCCGCGTTCGGCCGCGATCCCCTGGAGCAGGAAGCGGTCGGTGACGAAATTGTCCCGGTCGATGATCATCTCGGTCCGGCCGGGATCGGCGGCCGCGGCGGCGTCCACGGCCGCCCGGACCAGTTTGTAGATCAGCACCGACGTCGAGTCGCCGACGAACACCTGTCCCGCGGCGGCTCCGAGCGCGACGTCGCCCAGTCGGTCGCCGACCACGAACGGTTCCTCCATCCAGGCCTCGTCCCAGCTGCGGATCAGGCGTCGTCCCCACGGCTCCCGGACGAAGGTGCCGAGGCGTTCCGGGACCGTACGGACCGGGCGACCGAGTGAGTTGCCGTCGAGGTAGGCGACCACCCCGTCCTCCGCGCCGCCAAAGTGGTCCCGGAATTGGGCCAGCGGATCGTGCTGGTCGAGGTCGGTCGCCGTCGGCTCGGTGATCATCGGTCTCCTTCGTGCTCGGCCGGCCGACGGCGCACCGTCAGCAGCCAGTCCGGCAGATCCGCGGCCCGCTCGGGCGGGTCGTGCGGGGTCCAGGTCAGCTGATCGGCGTCGTCAGCGCGGCAGCTGGCTTCCAGGATCGCTGGTACGTCGAGACCTGCCGCCACCAGGGCCTCCAGCTCGAGGCGGTTGAGGCGCGACCGGGCTCGGGCCGTTGCCCAGGTCCGTGCCGTACCGGATCCGGCCTCCGGCGCGGTGGAATCGGCCGAGATTGTCGAGTGCGACCGCCTCCGCCTCGTCGCCCGCAAAGATCGCGAGGGTGCTGATGATGCTGAGTCCCGCGGCCAGCTCGGCGACCAGGGCATCGTCGAGCCGCTCGGTCCACGGCGTGTGGGCCAGCGCGTCGGCGCCGGCGGCGAGCGCCCGGGCCGGCTGATCGGCACCTTCGGCGTGCACGACGACCGGGAGGCCGTGTCCGTGGGCGGTGGCGACCAGCGCGTACAGGGTGGCGTCGTCCAGCAGCGGCATCGCGGTGTGCAGCGCGATCTTGATCATGGACACACCGGCCCCGGCGAGCCTCCGTACGGCATCGGCGCCGGCTTCCGGCGAGGCGACCTCGAGCACCGCCGCCGGCGGCGCCCACACCCGGCCGGAAGGGTAGCCACCGGTCGCGGTGAGGAACGGCCCGGCGACCCGGACCGCGCAGCCGCCGACGCCGGTCCGCTGCCAGCCGAGCGCGACCTCCGGGATCCAGCCCAGATCGTCGACGGCGCTCAGGGCCGACCGGCCGAGTTCCTCCGCCGCCACCAATCCGAGGTGGACGTGATGATCACGCAGCCCGGGCAACAGGGTGCCACCGATCCGGATCTGCTCGCCGGCGCCGTCGAACCCGCCGACCTCGGCGGCGCTCAGCCAGCGCCGGTGGCGGATCGACCACTGGTGATCGGCGACCACCCGTACGGCCATGAGAGCGAGTATGCCCCCGCCGAGCCCGGCATCTCACACCTGTGATCCCAGTAGGCCTGACCGGCGAACCTCGCCGATCGACCGCTCTGAGCTACTCGGATCAAGCCACGATCCCCGCGAGCCAGGCTCGCGGGGATCATGGTCGGGGGTGGGAGAGGGTCTGGTCAGGCGCCGCCTTTTCGGTCGGGCTTCCGGGTGACCAACGGCACCTTGCGCATCCGGTTCGTGTAGTGGTCGCGGATGTAGGCGAAGTTGGTGTTGTACTGACCGAGCATCCTGGCGTCGACCACCCGCAGCACCAGGTCGTTGTTGGCCGTGGTGCCCAGTCCGGTGAAGTTCTGCGATCCGGTCAGGGTGAGCTTGACGTTGCGGCCGCTGATCGGTCCGTTGATGGTGGCGAACTTGTGGTGTACGTAGAGACCGGCGATGGCCTTCCGGCGCCAATCCCGCCAGGCGTTGTAGACCGGCATCTTGCCGTGCTTCTTGCTGCGCTTGAGCAGCACCTTCAGTACCGAACGGCTGATCCGGCCGCTGTTCACCATGACCTGGACCGCGCAGCCGGAGTCGTGCAACTTCCACAGCCGCCGGGCCACGTCGAGCCGCGGGGTCGTCCAGCCCCAGTTGGCCACCCGGATCAGGGTCTGCCGCTTGGCGTTGCCGTACCCCGGCGCGGCCTTGCAGGAAACCCGGTTGAGGTGGTGCATCCACACCAGGTCGTCGGACTTCCGGATGATCTGCGGGTAGTAGTAGACGGTGTACTTGCCGCTCGGTGGTCACCCGGTAGTAGTTCCGGTCGTTCTTGTCCGGCAGCATGTCGGTGAAGTACTTGTTGAGCGAGTCGTAGATCGTCTTGTTGCGCACGATCGTGTGGGTGTTGTTCCAGCTCTTGGTGGTGTTCCCGCTGTACGGATTTCCCGAGCTGACCAGCGAGACGTAGCGCGACTTCCCCGCCACCGAGAACAGGTAGAACTTGGCGTGGATGGTGGACGTGCCCTGCGACATGCAGCTGTGATCGCACACCCCGAAGAAGCTGCGGGCCTTCCGGTTGGTCCCGAGCGCGCGCTTGACCTTCCTGATCCACTTGTTGGTGGTGTTGTCGTCGAGCAGGATCTGCACACTGACGCCGCGTCGATGGGCGGCGATCAGCTTGTCGGCGACGCTGCCGATGTCGAACAGATACATCGCGATCCGAATGTCACCGCCGGCGGGGGTGGCGTCGATGGCCCGATTGAGCTGGGTGATGAGCGTGTACTTCCGCTTCCTCGTGCTCCGCGGGTAGTTGAACAAGACGGTGTCGGTGGGGTTCCAGCCCCCGTTGGGGGCGACGGCCTTCTTGGCCTGGGACGCCGCCACGCCCAACTGCTGGGCGAGGGCGCGGCTGCGGTCGGACACCGAGATGGACCCGCGGTAGGCGGCCGCCGCCCTGACGGCGGCCTGGTTCGCCTTGATGGCGGCCTTGCGGGCCGACTTCTCGGCCTTGCGCCCCGCCCGCTTGACCGACTTCTTGTCCTTCCGAGTCAGCTTCACCCGAGCCGCGGTGGCGGCGGCGGACCTGGCCCGGGCGACGGCGCCCGCGCGGGCGGCCGCGATGGCGCGATTGCGGGCCGCGGGTACCGCACGGGCCGCTGCGATGGCACGCCGGCGAGCGGCTGCGGCCTGCCTGGCCGTCAGATCCGCGCGCGGTGTCGCGAGTGCGACGTAGATCACGCGGGCTTCCTCGAGGGCCTGGTTCCGGGCGCTGATCATCGACTTGGCCCGGGCGGCGGCGACCGCTTGCTGCCGCGCGATCGCGACGGCCTGCTGGTGGCTCCTGGTCGCCAGGCGCGCCGCAGCATCGGCCTTCTTCTTCGCCGCCGCCTGCGCCTTGGTCGCCGCGGGCAGTTTGGCGGCGCGGGCCCGGGCACCGGCGGCGCTTCTGCCGAGCAGTCCGGCGCGCGCGGCCCAGGCTGCCGCCGACCGCGTCTTCGCCGCATAGTCGGCCCGGGCCGCCCTGGCGGCCCGGCCGGCGGCGGCCAACCGGGGTCCGGAGGCCGCGACCGCCGCATCCCGAGCCCGGGCGGCGGCGGCCACCCTGGCGGCGGCGGCACGCGCCCTGGCCGCGGCAGCCGCCCTGGCCCTCGCGACGGCTGTCGCCCGCGCGGCCGCCTTCGCCCGTGCTGCTGCCGCCGCGCGTGCGGCTGGCGTTGCCCGTGCTGCTGCTGCCCGCGCGGCCGCTGCCCGCGCGGCCGCCTTCGCCTTGGCCGCCTTCGCCTTGGCCGCCTTCGCCTTGGCCGCCTTCGCCTTGGCTGCCTTCGCCTTCGCGGTGGCCTGGGCGGGCAGGACGTGCTGCGGGGTATCGGCTGCGGCCGGGAGCACCGCGAAGGACTGAGCGGTCAGCGCCAACGCGACGGCGACCACGAGACCGATGATCTTTTTGGGCATCCTGTGCTGCTCCACTACCTCAGACGACGAACGGGGAAGGGTCATCCGGGGATCAGTTGTCACATGAACAACACTGATCCCACTGGTTGCGAAATCAGCGTTCCATACGCCCAACCAAGATCCCGGTTACGAAACGCCCGCCGGGTCACAAGTCCTGGCACGCCGTCATTGGGTGAGTCACGCACTCGAACTCACGTCAGCCACTTACCCAATCTCGAAAGTGGACACGTTCTGGCATCGCGGACACCGTTCGAAGGGACCTGGCCAGCCTCGGGCCATCAGAACGTACGCGAGCTGGGCGGCCGTCGGACACGGCTCGCAGTGCACATCGGTCCAGCCGTAGCGCAGCGGCGCATCACCCCGCACCACGGTCGCGTTGTCACGACGCATGTCGCGGAAGCGGCCCATCCCCGCGTGACCGAGCCGACCGTCCAGTTCGACCACGGTCGCGTACTGCTTGTACTTGATGTCCTGCCAGGTCGCGCTGGTCGGTTGCTGCCGCTCGCCAACCGGGAGCTGATGGGCCAGCTCGACCTGGTGCAGGAAGTCGAGTTCGAGCGGTGATTCGGCGCCCGCGGCGACGTCGGCCAACAGCATCAGGAGCAGCCGCCGGTGTGGATGCCGGGCCCGCGACCGGAGTCGCCGCAGCAGGCGCTCGGGAGTCGTGCGCCTGGTCTGCACAGCGCGGGTGACGATGTCGATGACACCCTTCTCGGACGCCTGCGCGGTCAGATCCAGCACGGTGTCCTCCAAGCTCAAGCGCGGCGGGTTGCCCACAGAACTCGGCGCACGAACACCGTCCCGCTCGCGGGTGAACTGCCAGTTGCCGCGGTCGACGCGGACCGTGCGCCAAGGGATCAGGACCTCGATCGGGTCGGGTTCGTCGTTCAGGCCGTGGAGAAAGCCGGCGCTGCGCCCACCGAGCCGTGAGCGATCGCCGCCGATCAGCAGCCCACCCCAGGCGAGGCCCAGCCAGTCAGGTGCTCGATCCCGTGCGACGAAGAGTCCGTTGTCGAGTCGCAGCCAGCGGCCTTGCGCAACCAGCCGAGTCAACGGGCTCTGGCCAAACCCATGGGCGAGGATCTGCTCGCGGGACAAGACGTCGGACTGCGCAGCGGCCAACGCCATCAACCGCGCTGACGGAATCGTGGTGGGCTTCATACCCTGACACTGCGGAGCGAATCCGTAATCGGTCGGTCCGACGGCTGCCCTGTGGACGACGGTCCGTCAGCATTGGGTCGTTCTGTGCATGGAACTCGAGTTCAGGACTTACCCACTGCCATGGTCGGCCCGGTCAGTTGCAGCTGCCCGAGGGCGCCGAGGTCCAGCCGCGGCTCCAGATGGCGTAGACGAAGTCGCTCAGGTCGCCACGATGCATGTTGGTGATCGGGTTGCGGGCACGGTCGCCGTAGCCGTTGTAGTAGTAGGAGCCCGACTCGTAGGTGATCCAGACCTTGCCCTTGGCGACGGTCATGTCCTCCGCCATCGACGGGCCGTAGACGCTCTTCCCACCGGAGGCCGGCGTCTGGCGACTGGTCACCCGGAACCGGCTCCAGCAGTCGCGGTCCCAGGACTGGCTGAACAGGAAGCTGCCGCCGCTGACGACGACGCCCTGCACGTTCGGCGGGATGGAGACGGCGGTACGACTCGGTGTCCCCGGCAGTCCGTTGGCGCGGATGTCGACGTGCCACATCCGGCCGTTGCGGCGGTAGCTCGTGTCCTTGGTGTGGGTACCGAAATAGATTCGTTTGCCGCTGCGGCCGATGAATGCGCCGGCCTCGTCGTTGCCGTCACCGATGTCGATGGTGCTGCGCGTCGTGACGTACGCGGCGGGGGCGGTCCGCAGAATCTTGTCGATCGAGTACGTCCGCAGCCGACCTTGCGAGCCGGTGTTGGTCACGACGTAGAGGTTGTTGCCGCGAGCCTCGGCACCGCCGACGTGACCGGAGGCGATGTAGACGGCCTTGTAGAAGGTGCCGTTGGCCCGGTGGACCAGGATGAGGCTGTTGTTCGAGGGGTGGCGCCAGTTGTACTGGGTCTGGAAGAAGTACCCCTTGGCGTAAGCCAGCCCCTGGGGGATGTAGTCGCGGTAGCGGTTGATCGTGAACCCGGCCCGCGGTGTGGTCGCGCTGTTGTAGACCGGGCCGCGGAACGGCTCGGCCGAGGCGGTCGGGGCGAGCAGGGACAACAGGGCGACGGCAACCATGCCCACGGCGATCCGAATCTTCAGCATGCGGGTCAGTCAACCTCGCCGCGGGGTCGATCGACCAGGGCGGGTGCGCCGCCGACGGAAGAGAATCCAACCGGCAAGTGCGGCGCCGACGAGCACCAGCACCGGTCTGAGCAGAGCAGCCGCCAGCGTGACGACCATGACGAGCATGGCTAGCCCCCCGCCGAGCGGGCACGGAGAGTGCGCCAGATCAGGGGCGGCCGCACGAGCGCCGACGGTGGATCGATCAGACCGGAGACCCGGAGGAAGGCGCCGCCGACCACGGGGTCGTGCTCGGCGACCGCCTGGATTCGGGCGATGTATGCGGCGGTGAGCCGGTGGCCGAGCGCCCGCGGAGAGTCGGTCGAAAGGAACGCTCGATCGGCCGAGCCCGCCAGCTGCCACGGCACATCGACGATCCGCGCCAGTCCCCTCATGACTGCGCGGCTGGTCGGCATCCGAGCGCCACGGAGCTGCCGAGCCAGCGCAAGTGCCTCCAGGGCCGCCACACTCATGCCTTGGCCGTAGACGGGATTGAAGCTGCACAGGCTGTCGCCGAGCACCACCAGGTTGTCGGGGATCCGCGTTCGTTCGTAGTAGCGGCGCGTGCTCGCCGGGAACCGGAACGCGACCGGAGCATCGATCGGCTCGGCTGTTGTCAGCAGCGACGAGAGATCGTCCGATGCCACCGAGGCGGCGAACCGGTCGAAGTCGTCGACCCCGGTCGGCGGATGGTCTCCGCGCAGGCCGATCAAGGTCAGCATCCAGACGTCGTGCTCCAGTCGCGCCAGCGCCGCCCCCCTCCGATGTGCAGGGGTTGGGGCCTGCAGCAGGCCCAGATCTCCGTCGAGCGCGTCGGCCGGCGCGTGGTAGCGCCGGGTGGTGTAACCGAGATCGACGTGGAGTCGGTCCTCGGTCGGCGCGGGAAATCCGAGATCGGACAGCCAGCTCGGTGCCCGGGAGCCACGTCCGGTGGCGTCGACGACCAGGTCCGCGCTCAGCTGCTCCTCGACGCCGTCATCGGCCCGGCGGATCACTCGGACCCCGGTGATCCGGCCGCCGCTCGTCCGTCAGGCCGACGACGTCGCTTCGATCGCGGCAGCACACGTTGGGCAGCGAGCGGACCCGGCGTCGCACGTGGTGTTCGAGCACGTCCCGGCTGCCGCTCACCAAGGTCAGCCCGCTCGGCGCCTGCTTGAAGTGGTGGCCGTCGAAGCAGAGTCGCAGGTCGGCCAGCGGGTCACCGACCGGCACTCCGTCCGCCGCCAGGTCTCGGGTCAGCCCGGGCAGCAGCTGCTCGATCGCCTGTTGCCCGCCGGCCAGCAGCCCGTGGATGTGCTTGGCCTGGGGAACACCCCGACGCGGTTCGGGAGCCTCCGGCAGTCGGTCGCGCTCGACCACGACGACGGTCGTGAACCTCTCGGCCAGCACCCGGGCCGCGAGGAGCCCGGCCCAGCTGGCGCCGAGTACGACAGCGCAGTCTCCCAGGCTTGCTCTCATGTCAGGCACCTCCGGCCCGTGAGGTCTGCGTGGACTTCGCCGGCCACCGTGGCGGCGTCGGCGGGGAAGCCGAGGAAGTTCCCGGAGCTGCGGCGGGTGAGCCAGCGCAGTCCGAGGTACCAGAGACCGGGGGCGATGCCCGCCGCCCCGGTGCGCCGCGGGCCGCCCGCGGCGTCAAGCAGGTCGGCGGCCAGCCAGGAGAAGTCGCCGACAAAGCCGGTGGCCCAGATCACCGCACTGAAGCCTTCACGACCGAGGCGCACGGTGGTCGGGGGATCGAGTCGTACGGGGGTGTCGGCCTCGTCGGGTTCTATCGGCACCGAGCGGGCCGAGGGAGGGATGAGGCGATCGAGCATGGTGCGGACCTCGGCGGCGTAGCGGTCGCCGGCCGCCACGTTCGCGGGTCCGCTGCCGTCGAACAGAAACTCGGTCCCGCGCACACCGATCAGCCGCCCGGTCACGATCGCCCCGGCTCGGATGAGCCGTTGCAGGCTCGCGCTCCGGCCACTGGGCGCCAACAGCGGCTGGGGCGCAGATGTCACCGTGGGATCGGCCAGGTCCTGAGGTCGTTGGTCGAAGAAGCCGCAGTCGGACAGCCATTCCACGGTGTCCCGGCCGCGGTGCCGAGCCGGGGCTCGTCCGACCCGGCTGGTGGCCAGCACCACGCGGCGCCCGGCCGCCAGCAGCTCCTCGGCGATCTGGTAGCCGGACTGCGCGCTGCCCACCACCACGACGCCGCCGGGCGGGAGCTGCGCGGGTGAGCGGTAGTCGGCGGAGTGCAGTTGCACGATCGTGCGGGCCACCGCGCGGGACATCCGGGGCATCGTGGGCACGTTTTCCGCACCGCTGGCGACCACGAGCGTACGGGTCACCAGGTCGCTGTCGCCGGTGTGCAGGACCCAGCGGTCACGGTCGCGCTGCACGCCGACGACCTGCACCTGTTCGAGCACCGGGCACCCGGTGGCGAGCCGGTCCAGCCGGGCGACGACGTCGCCGGCGGAGAGGTATGAATCGCTCGGCTGGTCGCCGAGCATCGAGTTCATCCAGCCCGGATTGTTGAGCCGGAGCGAGTCCCACCGTTGGGTCCGCCAGCTGTGCCCGACCCGGTGCCGCTCGAGGACCAGATGGTCGACCTGGCTACCGCTCAGCGCGACGCTGGCGGCCAGGCCCGCCGGGCCGGCCCCGATCACGACGCAGTCGATGGGCCTGCCCGTGCCGGTCATCGTCCGGCGCCGCGTGCGTGCCGGCTGCGGCGTAGGCGCTGGCTGACCACATTGGCGGTGACCGCCCCGGCCATGGCGGTGGCGGGCACCGCGTACCACCGCGATCGTGGGAGTTGACCCAGATAGACCTCGACGAACATTCCGGCCATGAGCCAAGTGGCCGTTTGCCCGACAATCCGCGTCGTGCGCCGGCTGGCCGCGCGCGGCGTACCGGTGGCCCAACCGGTGACTGCCAGGCCGGCGAAGACGCTGTAGATGGCGGCCACGGTGGGCCAGCCGCCGGCGTCCTCCAGGCTTCGCCCGCCCGGGAACAGGTCGCGGCCACGGTTGACGACGGCGTACCGGGCGACGACGGTGAGATGGACGGCGTGCGCCGCCATGAAAGCGAGATAGAGAAGACGGGGCGCCGGCCCGGTACGCGGGCCCAGGGCTGAGGTGATCTGCGCGCCGGCGAACAGCAGCGCCGATGTCCGGGCGGTCAGCCGGACGGCTCGATAGACCCGCGCAACCCTCCCCGGCGTTGCTGGGTCCTGGGATGGGCGCATCGACGGTTCGGAGAAGCTGACCTCGTACACCTGCATCCTGCTGCCCCGGATCCGGTAGAGCAGGTAGCTCCAGAACAGGGGGCCACCCGGTTGCCGCAGGCGGCGGGCAAGCCGGAGGTCGCCCTCGCTCAGGAGGCGGGCGTGGCCTTGCGTCGCCGGCCCGGTGACCGTGCCGCGGCCCGTCGCCGGAGCGAGGGTCACATCGGGACGGGCCGCCAGTCGCCGCGCCTTGCCGCTGGTGCGGGGGGTCGCGAAGTAAGCGTTCCCAGCGCGTACGCCGATGCTCACCGGAGTGGCTACCGGCTCCCCGTTGCGCCGATACGTCGTCAGCAGACCGACCCGGGCAGTCCCGAGAAACGACGTCGAGATGAGGTTGGCAGGTCGCACACTAGTTAGACTGAGTCAATAGTTATGTTTTGTCAACTACTTAGGAATTCAAGCTCAGGCTATCCTGCGGTCCTGTGGGCACTGGTGCGCAAGAACTTCCGGCCGAGGATGAACTGCGGCTGGCGTGGCGGCTGTTGATGGAGCTGGTTTTGGACCAGCGGATGCGCTGGCCCGAGGTCGCGGCGAAGCTCGGAATCTCGCAAGCCGGCCTACGGGCCCTGCTCGCGATCAATCCCGACGAGCCCAGGCCGATGCGCGACCTGGCGGTCGCGATGAACTGCGACGCCTCGTATGTCACAGCCATGGTCGACGACCTCGAACGAGCCGGATACGCCGAACGCCAGCCCGCGCCTACCGACCGTCGGGTCAAGACGGTGGCGCTCACGCCGAGCGGTCGAGATGCGCTGCTGACAGTCCAGAACGAACTCCTCGCCCCGCCCGATCAACTCGCCCAGCTGCCCGCGGCCGAACGCGATGCACTGGCCCGAGTCTTGCGATCGGCCCTGCAGAGCGGGGACCACTGAGCTCAGGGGGCGTGGACGAACGGGTCGTTGCGCAGCACGTCGAGGAGGAGCGCGACCATTGCGTCCGGCCGCTCGAGAGACGGCAGGTGACCGGCCCACGCCAGCTCGACCAGGTCGGCCCCCGGAATGTCCGCCGCGAGCGTGCGGGCCACAGTCTGGAAGAAGTCGACGTCGTGGGCACCGGACACCACCACCGTCGAAACCCGCACATCGCCGGGTCGCACGTCGATCACCGCCTTTTCGGGGTACCGGCCGGCTTTGTCAGCCGCCATGTGCACCGTCAGGGCGTGCCGTTGCATCTCGGCCAGCTGCGTACGGGTCGCCTCCGAGGCTTCCGGTCCGAGCCAGGTGTCGACGTTCAACCGGACGGCGCCCTCGATGTTGCCGTCGTCGATCAGCCGTTCCTCCTGCTCGTCGAACGCCTCGGCCGCGGCCGTAGCCGGAACCCCGCGGTAAGCCGGGCACAGCAGGACGAGTTCGCGGACCCGTTCCGGATGGAGCATCGCGAGCTCGAGGGCGATCCGGCCGCCGAGGGAGGACCCAACCACGCCGGCGTCGGCCACGTCGAGATGGTCGAGCAGCGCCGCCACGTCGTCGGCGTCGGTGTACGGCTCGTAGGGCAGGCCGGTTTCGCCGTAGCCGCGGAAGTCGGGTCGGATGATCTTGAACCGGTGAGTGAGGTGCGGAACCACCGGGTCCCACATCCGGCGGTCGGTCACCCCGGAGTGGAGCAGGACCACCGGCGGCCCAGATCCCGTCACATCGTGCGCGAGCAGCATCCGGTCACGCTAGCGCCACCGTTCCGCCAGCTGGATGTCGGTTGGTGGGTGATGATCAAGCGCTGTGCCTGTGGCAGCATCAGGCGGTCAGCAAGGCAGGGATCACCGGAAAGAGCTACCGGCAGGTGTGGCAGCCCGACCGGCCCGGGCTAGCGACGCCGGAGACGCTCTACGCGTCAGGTGCTCGTCCACCTAACGCCGAGGAATCGTCGTCGTCGCTCGCTCTCCACAGCACCGGCGACCGCTGACCGACGGCGAAACAGTGCGCGAGGGGGGATTTGAACCCCCACGTCCTTGCGGACACTGGCACCTGAAGCCAGCGCGTCTGCCGTTCCGCCACTCGCGCGCGATCCCCGGATACCCCCGGCGGACCAGCGAGAAAGGCTAGCACGCGCCGGCTCAGGGCACGGCCAGGTCACGACCGCCGCCAGGACCGCAACTAGGCACCGGATTCGTCACAATCCGCCTGGTCACCGCGCCGGAGCACGCCCGCGGGAGCCAACTTCAGGGCGTTCAGGCGGATACGATCTAGGCTGGTCCGGCGGAGGAGGTGGGTCGTGAGTATCTTCGGGCGCTTCGAACGCAAGGTCGAAGGCGCGGTCAACGGCGTCTTCGCCCGCGCCTTCAAGGGCGACGTTCAGCCCGTCGAGATCGCCGCCCGGCTGCAGCGCGAGCTCGACACCGAGGCCAAGTTGATGTCCCGCGACAAGCGGCTCGTGCCCAACGAGTTCGTGGTCGGGCTGTCGGAGCACGACTACGACAAGCTCACCCCGTACGCCAAGACGCTGGTCGCCGAGCTGGCCGGTGAGCTGAAGGCGCACGCCCGCGACATGGCCTACGTGTTCAACGGCCCGATCCGGATCCACTTCGAGCGGAACGCCGAGCTGCCCACCGGCCGCCTCACCGTCACGTCCGAGGCCGTGGCCGGGATGAACGAGCAGCCCCAACAGAGCAAGCAGGACAATCAGCACCATCTGGTCGCGACCGGCCGCGGCCTGCTGGTCCTGGAGGTCAACGGACTGCGGCACCCGCTCGACCCGCCCGGTTTCGTGATCGGCCGGGGCACCGACGCCGACCTGCGGATCAACGATCCGGGCATCTCCCGGCTGCACGCCGAGGTGAAGATCCGCACCGAGGGTGCGGATGTCGTAGCCGAGATCATCGACCTCGGCTCCACCAACGGGATCCTGGTCAACGGCCACCGGGTGCCCCGCGCCGAGCTCACCGAGGGCACCCGGATCGAGATCGGCAACACCCGGATGCTGGTGCACACGCCCGCTGGGCGGTGACGGCGGCATGTCCGAGATCGCCGTCACCATCATCAAGGTGCTCTATCTGGCCTTGCTCTGGCTGTTCATCCTCTCCGTCGTCTCGGTGATCCGCAGCGACCTGTTCGGCCGTACGGTGCCGGCTCGCGACGCCTCCGAGCCCCAACCGCTGGAGGACCCGGCGCCACCGCCGCGGAAGTCGAAGAAGCATCGCGGCCAGCCCCACCGGCTCGCCATCACCCAGGGCCCGCAGGCCGGACTGTCCGCCGACCTCGGCCCCGGCATCGTCATCTTGATCGGCCGCGGTTCGGACTGTCAGCTGCTGCTCGACGACGACTACGTCTCCACCCGGCACGCGCGGGTGATCGACTCCGAGCAGGGCCTCTACGTCGAGGATCTCGGCTCCACCAACGGCACCTACGTCAACGGCCAGCGGATCACCGCACCCACCTTCATCTCGATGCAGGACACCCTCCGGATCGGCAAGACGATCCTGCGACTGGAGACCTGAGCCGATGAGCTTGCAGCTCCGGTTCGTCGCTCACTCCGAGATCGGCCCGGTCCGGAAGAACAACCAGGATTCCGGGATACGCCAGCCCGCGGCTGCTCGTCGTCGCCGACGGGATGGGCGGCGCCGCGGCCGGCGACCTCGCCTCCGCCGTCGCCATCGACACCATCAAGAACCTCGACAGCGCTTCGACGGCCGGGCCCTCGACAGGCTCAGGGAGCGACCTGGCAACCGGCTCCGGGAATGAGTTGGAGCAACTCGCCGACGCCATCCGGAAGGCGAACGACCGGATCGCCGACCTGATCGCCGACGACTTCCACCTGGAGGGCATGGGCACCACGGTCACCGGCGCCCTGTTCGACGGGCGACAACTCAGCCTCGTGCACATCGGCGACAGCCGGGCGTACCTGCTGCGCGACGGCCGGCTGGAGCAGTTGACCCACGACCACAGCTGGGTGCAGTCCCTGGTCGACGACGGCAAGATCAGCGAGGCCGAGGCCGCCGTCCACCCGCACCGCTCGCTGCTGCTCAAGGTGCTCAACGGCCAGCCGGCCAACGAACCGGACCTGACGAAGGTCCCGGTGCAGGCCGGCGACCGGGTGCTGTTCTGCAGCGACGGCATCTGCGGACTGGTCGACGACCCGGAGATCCTCGAGGCGCTGCTGGTCCCGGAGCTGGAGCGCGCCCTCGATCACCTCGTGGGCGAGGCTCTGGCCGCAGGCGGCATCGACAACATCACCGCGATCCTCGCGGACGTCGTCGACGCCGATCCTCCGACCGGCTCCGGACAGGGCGTCGATGCCGTCGTGCTCGGGGCGGCGGCGGAGCGGAAGATCCCGGAGGTCCGCGAAGGGCTCGCCCGCAGCGCCGAGGCCGACAAGGACACGGTCATCCGCAGCGGGGCCACCGCCGGCATCACGCCGGCCAGCACGAGCACACCGAGCACGGCGGCCGGCCCGCCCGCCGAGCCCGAGGACGAAGCCCGCTACAACCCGCAGCCGCCGCGACGCGGCCGCTTCGTCCGCATCCTCGTCGCCGTGGTCGTGTTGGTGCTGGTGGTCGGGGGCGGTCTGGGTGCCGGGTACGCCTGGACCCGCAACCAGTACTTCGTCGGCGCCGCCGGCGACCAGGTCGCCATCTATCAGGGCCTGCCCGAGAATCTGCCCGGCATCCAGCTGTCCACGGTGTACGAGATCCAGCCGCTCCAGCTCAGCACCCTGCCGCCGTACTACCGGGACATGATCGCCGCCGGCATCGAGGTGGAGAGTCTCGACGCGGCGCGGCAAACCGTCGCCCAGCTCACCGACACGGCCCGGCGGTGCGCCGCCAAGACCCCGACGCCGCGGCCGCCGACGACCCCCGACCGCCCCGTACCGCCCTCCGTACCGCCCACGACCCCGACGTCGCCCCGGTCACCCCAGGTCGGGCCCACCGTGCCCGCGTCGCCGCGCCCGCCGGCGACCGCGACCCCGCCCGTCCGACCGCCCGACCCCGGCCCGAGCGTGTCCCCCAGCCCGTCCGCCTCGCCGAGACCGGACTGCTGATGAGCGGCCACGATCCCGGCGTGACCGTCGTCCCGCGCAAACGCCGCGGGGCCGAACTCGTCCTGCTCGTCTTCGCCATCGTCGTGACCCTCGGCGCGTACGCCCAGGTCGACTTCAACGTCACCGGCCAGCTGTCGCCGCTGTTCCCGTTCGTCGCGGGCGGGGTGACGCTCGGCGCCCTCGCCGCGCACTTCGCCGTCCGCTGGCGGATCCCGTACGCCGATCCGGTGCTGCTGCCCTGCGTCGTGCTGCTCAACGGCCTGGGCCTGGCGATGATCCACCGGATCGACCTGATCAACAACCCGCCGACCGGCGGCGCCCGGACCCAGCTGATCTGGACCGCGGTCGGGGTCGTGCTGTTCATCCTCATCGCGGCGCTGCTGCGGGACCACCGGCCGCTGCACGGCTACACGTACACGTTCGGCCTCGTGGGTCTGGTGCTGATGCTGCTGCCGCTGGTGCCCGGGCTCGGGACGGACAAGTTCGGCGCGCAGATCTGGATCCAGGTCGGCCCGTACAGTTTCCAGCCCGCCGAGGCGGCGAAGGTGCTGCTGGCGATCGCGTTCGCGTCGTACCTGGTGGAGAAGCGCGACGTGCTCGCCCTGGCCGGCTACCGGGTGCTGGGCATCGACCTGCCGCGCGCCCGCGACCTCGGCCCGATCCTCGTGGTCTGGGTGGTCAGCCTGCTGGTCCTCATCTACCAGCGCGACCTGGGCACCTCGCTGCTGTTCTTCGGCATGTTCGTGATGATGCTCTACGTCTCCACCGAACGGGCCGGCTGGGCCGTCCTCGGCACCTTGCTGTTCGCGGGCGGGGCGTGGTTCGCGTTCGTCATGTTCGACCACGTGAAGGTCCGCGTCTGCGCGTGGCTGGATCCCTTCGCCGACTTCGATCGTTACTACCAGATCATCGTCGCCCAGTTCGGGCTGGCGTGGGGTGGACTGCTCGGGACCGGCCTCGGTCTCGGCCGGCCCGGACTCACCCCACTCGCGCGCAGCGACTTCATCGCCGCCGCCATCGGGGAGGAGCTCGGCATGACCGGACTCTTCGCCGTCGTCCTCGTGTACGGGTTGATCGTCGCCCGCGGTCTGCGGGCGGCCCTGCAGTCGCGGGAACCCTTCGGCAAGCTGCTCGCCGCCGGTCTGTCGTTCGCGTTCGCGCTGCAGGTGTTCACCATCATCGGCGGAGTCACCCGGCTGCTGCCGCTGACCGGTCTGACCACCCCGTTCATGTCCCAGGGCGGATCGTCGCTGGTCTGCAACTGGGTCGTGATCGGACTGTTGATGGTGATCTCCCACCACGCCCGCAAGCCCGTCGCCACCGCCGTCGAGATCGACTCCGACGCCGAGACGACCCAGCTGATGAGGGTGCCGGCATGAGGGGCGGGGGCTGGGCCGTAACTGCGCGCAAATTGCAGTTCTGGGAGCCCTCCTGCGCCGTTTTCGCGGAAACTGTGGACAGTTTCCGCAGGTGGGCGGGTGGGGTCTGATGAACCGGCCCATCCGCCGCGTCGCGTTCGTGGCCATGCTCATGTTCGCCCTGCTGTTCGCCAACGGCACGTACCTGGTGCTGTTCCAGCAGGCCTCGCTCGACGCGAACGGGCAGAACCGGCGGACCCGGGACGCCGAGTTCGCCCAGGACCGCGGCGCCATCCTCGCCGCCGGGCAGCTGCCGATCGCGGTCACCAAGTCCTCCGACGACCGGTTCCGCTTCCAGCGGAGCTATCCCGAGAACGACCTGTACGCCGCCATCACCGGCTTCTACTCCTACGACCACGGCCGGACCGGGCTGGAGAGCACGTACAACAGCGAGCTCGCCGGCACCGACGACGCCCTCTTCGTCCGCCGGCTGATCGACCTCGTCACCAACCGGGCGCCGCAGGGCGCGAGCGTGCAGACGACGATCGTCCCGGACGTGCAGCGGGCGGCCACCCGGGCGCTCGGCAACCGCAAGGGCGCGGTGGTCGCGCTCGATCCACGCACCGGAGCGGTGCTGGCGCTGGTGACGAGCCCGACCTACGACCCGAACGACATCGCCAGCCACGACATCGAGGCCGCCAACAAGGCGTACAACGCGCTGGCCCGCAACCCCCAACGGCCGCTGTCGAACCGGGCGGCCCGGGAGATCTTCCCGCCGGGATCGGTGTTCAAGCTGGTCACCGCGGCGGCGGCGCTGGAGGACGGGATGACCGCGAACACCAAGGTGGCCGCGCCCGACCGGCTGCGGCTGCCGGGCACCTCGACCTTCCTGCCGAACCAGGGCAACTGCGGCGGCACGCAGGTCACCATCACCGCAGGCGCTGCGGGTGTCCTGCAACACCGCGTTCGCCAATCTCGGGCTGAAGGTCGGCCAGGACAAGCTGCGCACCCAGGCCACGAAGTTCGGCTTCAACGCCCGGCACCTCGCCGATCTCAACGGGGTGGCCAGCCAGTTCCCCGACAACCTCGACGCACGCCCAGCTGGCCCTGAGCGCGATCGGCCAGTTCGACGTCGCGGCCAGCCCGCTGCAGATCGCCATGGTCAGTGCCGCCATCGCCAACGACGGCGTGGTGATGGATCCGTACGTGGTCAGCCGGGTGCAGAGTCCCGACCTCAAGGCGCTGCAGACCACGCAGCCGAAACAGGTCGGGCGTCGCGGTCAGCCCGGGCAACGCCGAGCAGCTGCAGCAGATGATGGTCGAGGTCGTGCGCAAGCGGTACGGGCGGCAACGCCGCGATCTCCGGCGTCGAGGTCGGCGGCAAGACCGGCACGGCGCAATCGGACCCCAAACGGAAACCTTTTGCCTGGTTCACCTCGTTTGCCTCCGTGGACAACGATCCGAAGGTGGCGGTCGCCGTGGTGGTCGAGGACGCCGACATCCCGCGGCAGGACATCGCCGGCGGCCGGCTGGCGGCCCCGATCGCCAAGGCAGTCATGGAGGCAGCCCTGTGACGTGACCCGCCGAAATGACCGGCAGTTTCGCACCCAGGTGCTCCTTGGCCGAGAATGGCCCGGGGCGGAGAAGGGATGACAACCGATGACGAGCGACCAGACCACGGTCGGTGGGCGCTACGAGCTGGGTGATCTGCTCGGCCGCGGCGGGATGGCCGAGGTGCGCCGGGCCGTCGACACGCGGCTGGGCCGCCAGGTGGCGGTCAAGCAGCTGCGGACCGATCTGGCCACCGACCCCACCTTCCAGGCCCGCTTCCGCCGCGAGGCCCAGTCGGCCGCCGGACTGAACCACCCCACGATCGTCGCCGTCTACGACACCGGCGAGGAGACCGACCCGATCACCGGGGTCTCCATCCCGTACATCGTGATGGAGCTGGTCGAGGGCCAGACCCTGCGCGAGGTGCTGCGGGACGGCCGCAAGATCCTGCCGGAGCGGGCGCTGGAGCTGACCCAGGGCGTGCTGGACGCGCTGAGCTACAGCCACAAGGCCGGCATCGTGCACCGCGACATCAAGCCGGCCAACGTGATGCTGACCGCCAACGGCGCGGTCAAGGTGATGGACTTCGGCATCGCCCGCGCGGTGGCCGACACCTCGGCGACGATGACCCAGACCGCGGCGGTGATCGGCACGGCGCAGTACCTCTCGCCGGAGCAGGCCCGCGGCGAGACCGTCGACGCCCGCTCCGACGTCTACTCGGCCGGCTGTCTGCTCTACGAGCTGCTGGTCGGCCGGCCGCCGTTCATCGGCGACTCACCGGTCAGCGTGGCGTACCAGCACGTCCGGGAGACGCCGGTGCCGCCGAGTCAGCTCGACCCGATGGTCACCCCGGACATCGACGCGATCGTGCTGAAGGCCCTGGCCAAGGACGCCGACGACCGCTACCAGTCGGCGCGGGAGATGAAGGCCGACATCGCGCGGGTGCTGGCCGGGGAGCAGGCCACCGCGATGGTGCCGCGCGTCGTCCCGGAGGAGCAGATCCCGACCCGCATCGTCGCGCCGGTACCGCCCGGCCCGACGCAACCGGCCAAGGCCCAGTCCGAGCCCGAGGAGGAGCCGAAGCGTCGGATCGGTCTCGCCATCCTGATCGGCGTGCTGATCGTGGCGTTGCTCGGCGGCGGTGCGTACGGGATCTACCGGCTGCTGCAGCCCACGGCGCCGCCGGCCCCGACCCTCGTGGCGGTGCCGAACGTCGTCACCTACACCGAGGCCCAGGCCAAGCAACAGTTGACGGCCGCCGGGTTGGTGACCAAGGTCGTCGCCGAGAACGGGGACGAGAAGACCAAGAATCAGGTCACGAAGCAGAATCCGGCCACGGGCACTCAGGTCGAGCTCAACAGCACGGTGACCATCACCATCAACCGCGGGCCGAAGTCCGCCGCCATCCCCAACGGTCTGGTCGGCGACAAGCGGTCCGAGGTGAAGAAGGCGCTCGAGAAGGTCGGCTTCACCAACATCACCGAGACCCCGGCGCAAGACCGAGCCGATCTCCTCCGTCAAGGACGAGGTGCTGAGCGTCAGTCCGAGCGAGGGCACCACCGCCGCACTCGACGACCAGATCACCATCACGTACGCGACCGGCAAGTCGCCCGTACCGAATCTGGTCAACCGCACCGAGGGCCAGGCGGAGCAGGACGCCCAGGCGTCCGGCTTCGACACCAAGAGCGTGACCAAGGAAAGCGAGCAGCCGGCCGGCCTCGTGATCGGTCAGAACCCGACCGCCGGTACCAGGCTCGACCGCGGCGACACCATCACCATCACCGTGGCGAAGCCGAAGCCCACCCCGCCCCCGGTCACGCCGCCCCCGATCACGCCGCCCGCCGACTCCACCGAATCCGCCGAGCGGCAGTCCCGAGCGGCAGCCCACCCCGGCGGCTGAGCGTCGGACCTTCGCCCGGCTAGCGGAGGCGGTCGAGCACCCCGGTCAGTTCGGTGAGGTCGGCGGCCTCTTCGGGCGAGAGCGACCCGAGTGGCGTACGGGACAGCCGCCGGTAGACCGCGGCCATGCCCTCGAACAGCTCCGGGCTCGCGCCGGCGCCTTCCTGGGTGAGGGCGATCTGCTCCATCTCCGCGACGAAGCGCCCGCTCTTGCTGGCCGCCACGGCGAGCCGGGTCGGCGCCGTCGCAACCTGATCGGGAAACTCCTCGGCCAGGTCGGCGAGCACCGACTCGAGGACGCCGAGCCGGTACGCGGTCTCCAGCGCCTGGGCCCAGACGGCGGTCGTGCCCTTGTAGACCGAGGCGGTGCACATCTTCACCGCCGATGCCGTCCCGGGCCGGTCACCGACGACCTGGCGGCGGAGTCCGTCGGCGTCCAGGGCGGCCAGTTCGGCGGCCCGTACGCCGGACAGGTAGAGGGTGGTGTCGCCACCCGGGCGAGGTGGGCCACCGCTGATCGAGCCGTCGACGAACTCGAGACCGGCCTCGGCAACCGCCGCTGCGATGGTGTCGACGAGGCCGGGCGAGATCGCGTTGAGGTCGGCGATGAGCGGCGCGTGGCTGGCGTCCCGGGCGGCCGCGATCACGTCGGTTGCGATCTCGTTCGGCCTCGCCCGGCGGGGCGATGCTGACCACGATGTCGCTGGCGGCGACGACGTCGGCGAGCCGTCGGCAAGCACTCCAGGCCCTCGGCCAGCGTCCGGGTCCGCTCCGAGCGCCCCTCGACCGTCACCACGACCCGGGCACCGCCGGCTGACCACGCCCGCCCGAGCGCCGCTCCCATCGCACCGGGCGATACCACTCCGATCGTCGTCACGAGCCCAGTCTCCGCCGGCCGCGTGCAGGGTTGTCGCGCAACTCTGTTATAGAACATGTCTTCTAATCGTGCTAGACTGCGGCTATGGCGTCGATGGTGCTGCAGAGTTCGTTGTTCGAACTCGACACGCCGAGCGGGCTGGGCCCGCTCGCCGGATCGGTGGTGCGCCAGACCCTCACCCGCGGTGCGTGGGTCGACCTGCTGCCTGGCTGGCTGGGCGCGGCCGACCCGCTGTTCGACCGGCTCCTCACCGAGGTTCCCGTGGCGGGCCGAACGCCGCCGGATGTATGAGCGGGTGGTGGACGTGCCGCGCCTGCTCGCCTTCTACGGCGAGGCCGAGCCGCTGCCGGATCCCCAGCTGGTCACCGCCCGGGACGCGCTGTCCGCCCACTACGCCGACGAACTCCATGAGCCGTTCCGCACGGCAGGACTGTGTCTGTATCGCGGCGGCCGCGACTCGGTCGCCTGGCACGGCGACACCATCGGCCGGGGGCGGGCCGAGGACACGATGGTCGCCATCGTGTCGCTCGGCTCCCCCCGGGATTTCCTCCTCCGGCCTCGCGGCGGCGGCACCGTCGTTCGCCACCGGCTCGGTCACGGCGACCTGATCGTCATGGGTGGCTCCTGCCAACGCACCTGGGAGCACGCCGTGCCGAAGACCAACAAGGCGGTCGGACCGCGGATCAGCATCCAGTTCCGGCCCGAGGGGGTGCGCTGACCCTTCCCCTTACCTCTTGTCGATCCGCGTCACCCAGTATCGGAGTCGAGGGCGTCGGGGTCGTGCCGAAACGTGCGTTCGGCAGGTAGAGGCTCGACTTGTACGCCGCGACCGTGGTCGGGACGTCGGAGCCGGGGACCGGCAGTACCTCACGCAGGACTCCGCTGCGACCGGAACGGCCCAGCTTGAACACAGCGACCTGGCTCAGCCGGTTCTGGACGACGTACAGGGTGCGGCCCTGCACCAGTAGCCCATCGCCGTTGGTCAGCGCGTAGCCACCGAGATCAACCGTTCTCGCGACCCCGGTCGAGGGATCCACCCGGAACAACCCCCCGGTGACCGACTGGACGACCAGGAGAGCGCGACCGTTCGGGGTGAGTGCGATGCCGTTGGCGTTGAAGCCCGGCTGCTGGACCCAGTCACCGGTGAGCGGAATCGTCGTCACCGCACTCTGGGGGGCCACCCGCCCATGGCGGATGAGCGGCACCCGGTACAGCTCCGGTTGCTGCGAGTTGGTGAACCAGGCGTAGTGCCGAGACAGCACGACATCGTTGATGAACGAGGGCTTCGTCGTGAGGAGGTAGTCGATCGACCTGCCGCTTCTCGTACTGACGACACGGGCGGTGCCAGACGGCCCTCCGGCGACGTACAGGAGTCCGCGCTGATCGGACTTCAGACCGACCGACGGCGTACCAGGACCTTTGCTGATCACTTGCCCGCGCCCGGTCTTGAGGTTGGCGGCATAGATGTCGCCGTTGGCCAGCGAACCGAGATAGGCGACCGGTCCGGGTCCGATCGTGATGCCTTCGGGTTGGAAGCCGTCGGGCAGTTCGATCCGGTCTAGCAGAGGTGGTTTCGCGGAGGCCACGCCGGCGGTCGGCACCACGAGGGTCAGTCCGAGAAGTCCCGCCAGAATCAGCCGGCCGATCGCTCGCTTCGTCATTGAGGACTGCTCCTTCGCTCACGAGTGATTGATTCGTCAACACTAAGCACGGATTTCGCCGCCTCGCCAGACCGCAGGACCTGTGCACAAGCTGTGAATCGGAGGGCTCCGACCGATTTCAGGCGGTCGCCATCAGCGGCGCCATGCCCTTGGCGCGCTCCGGCGCCCCCGCGTCACCGCAGATTGCGAGCCAGTTGGCGAGCATCTGGTAGCCACCCTCGGTGAGCACCGACTCAGGGTGGAACTGCACCGCCTCGACGGGGAGCTCCCGGTGCCGGACGGCCATGATCACTCCGCTCGCCGTGGTCGCGGTGACCTCGAGTTCGCCCGGCATGGTGTCCGGCTCGATGGCCAGCGAGTGGTACCGGGTGGCCGTGAACGGCGAGGGCAACCCGGCCAGCACGCCTGCCCCCGCGTGGTCCACGGCGGACGTCTTCCCGTGCAGCAATTCCGGCGCGCGGTCGACCACTCCCCCGTACGCGACGCCGATGGCCTGCAGGCCGAGGCAGACCCCGAAGATCGGCAGCTTCCCGGCCTGGTCGCGTACGAGGTCGACGCAGACCCCGGCCTCCTCGGGTACGCCCGGTCCCGGGGACAACAGGACGCCGTCGAAGCCTTCAACGAACCCAGGATCGGCGAACCGCTCGTCGTCGTTGCGCCAGACCTCGACCTCGGCCCCGATCTGGGCGAGGTACTGCACGAGGTTGTAGACGAAGGAGTCGTAGTTGTCGACCACCAGGATCCGGGCCATGCCGCCTATTGTGCCGCGACCACCAGCTGCTCGGGTTCGAGTCATCTGCTCGGGTACGGGGCGAGGTCAACCCGTGCTGGTGTCCTCGTACTCGACGATCTCGTCCACGTTGGCCTTCGAGTGGCTACTGGGATCGAACGCATACCCGAGCCACTCCAGCGCCAGCCGCCGGGCCAGTTGGAGGCCGATGACTCGTTGCCCGAGGGTGAGCACCTGGCAGTCGTTCGACAACACCGACCGCTCGACGCTGAAAGAGTCGTGGGCGACCGTGGCGCGGATACCTTTCACCTTGTTGGCCGCGATGGCGACCCCGATCCCGGTTCCGCAGAACAGGATCGCCCGATCCGCCTCGCCGGCCATGATCTTCTGCCCCGCCGCGATCGCGACCGAGGGATACGTGCCGTCCTGCAACCCTCCGGCATACACGCCGAGGTCCTCGACGCTCTCCACCCGGTCGTCGGACTTCATGTCCGCGAGGATGGCGTCCTTGTAGTCGAAGCCAGCACTGTCGCTGCCGACCAGGAGCCGAACCTTCTGACTCATGCGCTCACTCACCCAACGTTTCGTCGTCGACGAGCACCTCGCCGATCGCGGTGACGATCAGCCCCATCGACACCGCACCCGGATCGGGGGTGCCGATGCTCCGCTCGGCCAGCGGCCGGGCCCGCCCGATCCTCGGCGTCAGGTCCGCCGTGGCCTCGGCCGCCGCGACACAGGCCTCGGCCGCCGTACGCCACGCGTCAGCCAAGGACTGCCCCGCCGGCGGCGCCTCGACTTCAGCGTATCCACGAACGGGAACAACGCGTCGAGCATCGTCTTGTCGCCCAACTCGGCCTTGCTGAAGGTCTGCAGGTTCCGCGCCGACGACTCCACCGCCTCGACCGCCCGCTCCTTCGTCACCGGATCGGTGTTGCCGAGGCCCTTGCCGACGCCGTCCAGCAGCAGGCCCCAGAGGATGCCGCTGGTGCCACCGGCTTTGTCCCCGAAGGCGGCGCCGGCGGCGACCAACACCGTCTTGGCCCCACCCTCGGCCTGCTCGGCGGCCTCGGCAGCGGCCCGGGAACCCCGCGACATGCCGATGCCGTGGTCGCCGTCGCCGGCGATTGCGTCGATCTTGCCCAGGTGCTCCTTGTGCTCTTCGACCGTGGCCGCAAGGGCCGCCACCGCCCGCCGCACCACCACCGCGGCGGCGATCGACTCCTCCGACGCCTCCTCGACCACCTCGTCCTCCGCCGCTGCCGCGACATCTCGCCGCTCGGTGAACCGCTCGTTCACCACCGGCTGGCCCCGCCGGTACGCCGGGGTGTCCGCCGGCGCCAGCCACAGTCGCTCGAGTTCGTCGTCGAGCCAGGTCACCGAGAGCGAGCAACCCGCCATGTCCAAGCTGGTCACCATCTCGCCCACCTCGGGCGCCACGATCTGCACCTCCGCGGCTTCGAGGGCGGCGGCGACGTCGCCGTACAACGCGAACAGCTCTTCCCACTTGGTGGCGCCGAGCCCGTTGAGGACGACCGCGGCCCGGCCGGACACCCCGTCGGGGCGCTCCTCGACCACGGTGTCGACCAGTTTCTGGGCCAGCTCCTTCGCCGGCATCCACGGCACGGTGCTGATCCCGGGTTCGCCGTGGATGCCGAGCCCGAAGTCCATCTTCCCGTCGTCGACGGTGAACAGCGGCTCGTCGGCCCCCGGCATGGTGCAACCGTCGAAGGCCACGCCGAAGGAGTACGTGGCGTCGTTGGCCGTCCGCATGATGCGTTCGACCTCGTCGAGGTCCGCGCCCTCTTCGGCCGCGGCGGCGGCCAGTTTGTAGACGGTGAAGGTGCCGGCGATGCCCCGCCGCTGGTCCTTCTCCTCCGGCTGGCCCGAGGCGATGTCGTCGGTGACGTACACGATCCGGACGTCGATGCCCTCGTCGGCCGAGCCGGTCGGCGGCGACCTTGAAGTTGAGCCTGTCACCGGCGTAGTTGCCGAAGCCGAGGATGATCCCGGCGCCGCCGTTCGCGGCCCTGCAGATCCGGTAGACCTGTTCCGCCGAGGGCGAGGCGAACAGGTCGCCGAGGACCGCTCCGTCGGCGAACCCGGTGCCGATCACGCCCGAGTACGAGGGGTAGTGCCCCGAGCCGCCGCCGATGACGAGGCTGACCTTGCCGTCCAGCGGCCCCCCGGCCCGGACGAATCCCGACGCGCCCTCCACCCGGTCCACATAGTCGCGATAGGCGAGCGCGAAGCCGCGCAGGACGTCGTCCTTGAAGGCTGCCGGGTCGTTGTAGACGTAGGTCATGGTCGAGGACTCTCGGGATTGAGGAGTGATTCTGAGCGACGAGCCTGTGCGCTGATGCGACGGCGACCCGATCAGGATGGGATGAGCGACACCTTGACCGATCGGTCGCCGGCCGCGACGAGTTCCAGCCCCTCCTGGAACTGCTCCAACGGCAACTGGTGAGTGACGATCTTGTCCATCGGCAGCTTGCCGGACTCGAGCAGCTTGACGGCGGCCGGCCAGCAGTACGGACCGAGATGCGCGCCCAGCACATCCAGCTCCTTGTCGTCGCTGATGATCGACCAGTCGACTGTGATGTCGCTGCCGAACACGCTGTACTCGACGTAGCGACCGAGTTTGCGCAGGATGTTGAGGCCCTGCGGCACCGCGGACGGGTGGCCGGTTCCTTCGAGGTAGACGTCCGCGCCGTAACCGTCGGTCAGATCCTTGACGATCGCGATCGCGTCCTCGGCTGCGACGTTGATCGTCAGATCGGCGCCGCACTCCTGGGCGAGGGCGAGCTTGGTCGAGGACACGTCGAGGGCGATGACCCTGGCCGGGTTCTTCGCCCGCGAGCCGGCGATCATGCCCAACCCGATCGGACCGCAGCCGGCGATCACGACCGTGTCCTCGAAGGTCAGCCGGGCCCGCTCGACGGCGTGCAGAGCACACGAGAGCGGCTCGACGAACGCAGCGTGGGCCGGCTCGAGATCGGCAGAGATCTTGTGCACCAAGGCGTCGGCGGAGTAGATCATGTAGCTCGCCATGGCGCCCGGGGTGCGGCGCTTGAAGCCGTACAGGTCGTGCGGGCCGCACATGTGGTACTCCCCGCGCAGACAGTAACGGCACTTCCAGCACGGCACGATCTGTTCGCTCGTGACCCTGTCCCCGACGGCAACACCCCACCGCCCCGCGGCCTCGTCGTCCAGCTGCACGACCGTGCCGACGAACTCGTGCCCCGGGATGACCTCGGTCTCGGCCCAGGCCGGCCGGTTGGCGTCGCCCCAGAACTTCGCTGCTCCGTGGTAGCACTTCAAGTCGCTGGCGCAGATGCCGACGGCGTCGACCTTGACCAGCGCCTCGCCCGGGCCTGGTCGTGGGACGGCGACCTCCTCGAGTACGTAGTTCTCCGGGCCGTGACAGACGACGGCCTGCATCTTCTCGGGAACATCGCCGGTCGCTTGCGGCATGGGGGTGACCTCCGGTTGGCGGGATGAATTCGGTTCGATACACGTGCCTGTTCCGAACGCTAGCGGAGGCGGCCATCCAACGGGTGCTCGGACTGTGGCCCCCGACCCGGGCTTACTCACGGAATTGGACGCCTGACCGCCAAGGTCGCGCCTCTCCCCTGCTTGCGGGTTAGCGCGGCGTACCAGTCGGCGACTGGACCCCGGGCGGGCCGGCGTACCGCAGCTCCTGAGAGCCACGGAAGGCCGGAAACTGTGCAGCGGCTTCGGTCCGCACCTCGTATCCGAGCGCGTAGGCGTCCGCGTACTGCCGGTAGATCTTGAGGGCCGGCGAGTCCGCCAAGGCCGCCTGGAGCCGAGACTGGTCGCCGATGGCGCTGATCGAGTACGGCGGGGCGTACGGAACGCCGTGCAGCACCACGGTGTTGCCGACGCACTTGATGCCGGTCGTGGTGATCACCCGCTGGCCCTGGATCGTCATCGCCTCCGCCCCGCCGCTCCACAACGCGTTCACCACCGCCTGGATGTCCTGCTGGTGGACGACGAGGAGGTCGCCGTCGACTCCCTCGGGGCGGATCGAATTCGGCGCGTCGTCGAGGTTGACCGTGACGGCGGGACCGCTGACCGCCGTCATCCCGGCGGCCGCACTGAGCGCGGCCTCGGCCGCATCGACATCGTCGTTGTTCACCACGTCGGCGCTGAGCTTGCTCACCTCGTCCTGTAGCTGGGCGAGTTGGCCGGTGAGTTCGGTGTTGCGCCGGGACTGGTCCTGCAAGAGGCTCACCAGATCGGTGTTTCGCGCGGGTCGGAGATCGATGCCGCGGGCCTGAGCGGCACTGACCACAACCAGGAAGCCGACGACGAGGCAGACCAGCGCCGTCGTCGTCCGACCGGTGGCGGTCCGTGACGCGTTCCGCCGACGGTGCGCGGCGGCCGCCCGACCCAGGGCTGACCGGGCCCGGCGCAGGGCCGTACCGAACGACCCCATGCTCGACAACGCGATCCTTTCCGGTTCTCGTTCGCCGCTCACGCGACTGATTGACTACGCTAACCCTTCGAGCAGTCAGGAGAAGGTGTGCCCGAATCGAGAGTGCGCAAGTCCGCCGACGAGAAGAAGAAGCAGCGACTGGCCGTGGAGGCCAAGCCGAAGAAGATCAAAGCCCCCGGCAGCCGGCGCTGGGTTCCGCCAACCTTCATCACCGTCGGCCTGCTCGGCGTGGCGTGGTTGATCACCTACTACGTCGCAGGGCAGTACATCCCGTTCATGAGCGATCTGGGCAACTGGAACATCCTCATCGGGATGGGTGGCATGGCCGCCGCGTTCGGCATCGCAACACTGTGGAAGTAGCCTGCGGCATGCCCTGAGCCGGCCGAGGTGACGCGAATCACAGACATGTCATTAGTCCACAGTGTGGAGAACTCATGTGGACAAACGCCGAAATAATTGCCTGCTGAGCCCGCCCCGCCGTCGGTCCTGGCTCGTCGCGGGTCGGATTGGCCCCCTGGGCTGTCACGCTCGCGACCCGGGCCGGTGCGCTTCTCGACCGAACGCGAGTTCCGCGGCTAGGAAGGTCGCGTTTCTCCGCCAAACGCGAGTTCCACGGGTGCGGAGAGGCGCACCCGGCAGCAGCCGTTGTCGATTCGTCGCCAACACGCCCGGCGCTGTCGGCTTCGTTCACAGGTCAAACCCCCATCATGATGGTCGGGAGTCTCCTGTGCGTCGGGTCGAGTCGGGCTCTTCCCACATTCACCGACCGACTCCGACGTCAGGAGACTCCTTTCGGGCGTCGTCGATGAGCTGACCGCAGCACGGCCGAAGAACTACTGCAGTTCGGGGCGAGCTGCGAACCAGTCGCCGTCGACGCGGGTTCGGGCCCGCCGGCAGGCGAGGATCGTGGCGAGGCCGGCGATGAGGGTTGCGGGCCAGGCGTAGCCGGGCTCGACTTCGGCGCCGGCTTGGGACATCAGGAACCAGCCGTTCAGCACGAGCGGCACGCTGATCGCGAGCAGCCAGCCGAGTATCACAACGAGCCGGAAGAGCCACTTGTTCATGTCGCTGGTGGCGAGGGTCCACAGCGTCAACACCGCCAGGAAGACGCCACCCTGGTTGAGCGCCAGTCCCAGGTAGGTGACGTTGATTCCGATGTCGACCAGGCCGGGATCGTTCGACGGCACGCTGCGGGGGTCGACCTTGAGGAAGAAGTCGGCGGTCGGCAACAACCACCGGCCGGCGGTGGAGCCGACCAGCATGATCCCGGGCAGCAAGGCGCTGAGCACGATCAAAGCGCCCAGGCCCAGCGTGCCCCAGACCCGCTGCGGGATGCGCACCCGGGTTGTTACGACTGTGCCGTCACCGCGAGCTGGATGTGCGCGGTGACCGCGTCATGCAGCTTGACGCCGACGGTGTGCGTACCGACGGTCTTGATCGGTTTGCCGATCTCGACGGAGCGCTTGTCGACCGACGGGCCGCCTGACTTCTTGATCGCCGAGGCCACGTCGGCCGCGGTGATCGCCCCGAACAACTTGCCGGCGCTGCCGGCTCGCACGGCCAGCATGACGCTGAGTCCCTCCAGATCGGAGCGGACCTCCTGGGCGTGGTCGAGGTTGCGGATCTCGCGGGCGTCGCGGCTGCGCTTGATGCCGGCGATCTGCTTCTCGCCGCCCTTGGTCCACGCGATGGCGTACCCGCGGGGGACGAGGTAATTGCGACCGTAGCCGTCCTTGACCTCGACCACGTCGCCGGCCAGGCCTAGGTTGTCCACGGCTGCCGTGAGGATGAGCTTCATGGTGTCTCCTCCGCTCAGCGCGCCGTCGAGGCGTAGGGCAGCAGGGCGACCTCACGCGCGTTCTTGATGGCGATCGCGACCTTGCGCTGCTCCTGCACCGACAGACCGGTGACCCGGCGGGCCCGGATCTTGCCGCGTTCGGAGATGAACTTCCGCAGCGTGGCGGTGTCCTTGTAGTCGATGTGTTGTCCGGCGCGCAGCGGGTTCGACTTCTTCTTCACCTTGCGCTGGATTGGTGGGGTGTTGGCCATTGTGGTGCTCCTCCTTCGAAGCCCGACGTTGTGCGTCGGAATGTGCCGGATTGATGAGATTCAGTGGTGTGGATTCGACGAATTCAGTTGTACGGACTTAGTTCTACCGGCCCCTGCCACGGGCCGCTGCCGGTCAGAACGGCGGTTCCTCGCTCTGCGGACTGGTCCACGGATCGTTGCTCTGCGGCCGACCAGCACCGGAGCCACCGGTGGCCCACGGGTCGTCGCCGCCGCCTTGGTTGCCGCCGCTCTGGTTGCCGCCGCCTTGGTTGCCGCCGGCCTGGTTGCCGCCGCCCTGGTTGCCGCCGTAGCCGCCACCTTGGCCGCCACGATTGGCGCCGCCCTGGCCCGACGTGCGGGTCACCTTGGCGGTGGCGTAACGCAGCGCGGGACCGATCTCGTCGACATCGATCTCGAATACTGTGCGGCGTTCGCCCTCGCGGGTCTCGTAGCTGCGGGACTTCAGCCGGCCCGAGACGATGACGCGCATGCCCTTCTGCAGCGACTCGGCCACGTTCTCCGCGGCTTGGCGCCACACGGCGCAATTGATGAACATCGCGTCGCCGTCTCGCCACTCATTGCTCTGCCGATCGAAGGTCCGCGGGGTGGAGGCCACCGTGAAGTTGGCCACCGCGGCCCCCGAGGGGGTGAAGCGCAGCTCCGGGTCGGCGGTCAGATTGCCGACCAGGGTGATGACGGTCTCGCCTGCCATGTTCTCTCCGTGTGTGACGTGGTGGATCGTGGATGCTGCCCAGCGTGCCAGTCGGGACCGACAGCGCGACAGGGCGCGGGGCGGATCTGGGGATAACTTCTCCCCGCCGGGCCGCTCAGCGTCCCTTGGCGTCCGGCCGGATGACCTTGACCCGCATGATGGACTCGTTGATCTTGAACTGGCGGTCCAGTTCCTTCACGTCCGCCGGCTGCGCGGTCACGTTGATGACGGCGTAGATGCCCTCGGACTTCTTCCGGATCTCGTACGCGAGCCGGCGACGACCCCAGATGTCCAGGTTGTCGACCGAGCCACCACCCTTGGTGATGACCTTCAGGTACTGCTCGAGGGTCGGCTGGACCGACCGCTCTTCGGTGTCGGGGTCAAAGATGACCATGACTTCGTACGGACGCATGCGCGAACCCCACCTCCTCTGGTCTCGGCGGCCACGGGACGTCCCCGGGGCAGGAGGGCTTGCTGTCTAGCTCGGGTGTCGGACGGGCCGACACCAACGCAGAAGGGTACCCGCTGGCGCACGGGGCTGGCGAATTGAGCCGCCTCCCTAGTGGGGCTGGCGAACTGAGCCACCTCCCCGTGGGGCTGGCAACTCGCCCCGGGCTCTGGCTTCGAGCGCTCCAACCTCGCCGCCGCGTAGTTCGGCCGTCCTGCGCACAGCTGCTCGAGTTCAAGCTATCTGCTCGATTTCGGACTCGAGCGGCTGCGACCAACCCGAGCAGCTGCGAATCAGCCACCGAAGAGCTGGGCCACCCACCAGCGGCCGGCACGGTCCTGCACCGCGCCGAGGCCGACGAGGCGGAAGGGGGCGTGCAGGATGTTGCGCCGATGCCCGGTCGAGTTCATCCAGCCCTGGGTGACGGCCCGACCGCTGGGGTACCCGTGCGCCACGTTCTCGCCGACGGTCCGGAGCTTGCAGGCCTTCAGGATCGTCCGAAGGTTGGAGTGCCGCAGCCGCTGCTCCCGCGACAGCGCCGCAGCCAGCCGCTCGGCGTACTTGTCGACACAGCTCTGCCCCCTCAGGGCCACCAGCCCCCGCTTGGTCCGTTCGGCATTGGTGTAGCGGATCGCGTCGGCCTCGTAGGTGTCACTGGCCGCCGCCGACGCGCTGCCGACGGGCAGGACGACGAGGACCAGGGCGACGAGGCAGGTCGCCAGAAAGCGAAAAGAGTGGTGGATCATGCGGGGACTCCTCGGTTGACGAACGTTCCCCCCAGATCCAAGAGACGTTACCCGAGGAACGGCCGCCCGGCGAGCCGTCCGCGAATTACTCGTAGACGTACAGCTGATCGCCGGGAAAGAGCCAACTCAATCCGTCGCGCAGCCGGTCCCGCCACGACTCCCAGTTGTGCCCGTCCCGAGACTCCACGTAGTTGACCGTCATCCCCGTCTCCGTGAACACCGGCACCATCGACCGGTTGTAGACGATCAGCGGCTCGTAGACGCCGCAGGAGAGGAACATCCGGTCGCAAACCCGCTTCGGGGCCCGCCGATAGCGGTTCATGAACCGGACCACCGGGTCGAAATCGGGGGCCTCGGGATGCGACTCGCCGATGTCGGTGAAGACGAACGACCCCGACTGCAGCAGCAGCGAGCCGTACGTCTCCGGGTAGCGGACCGCCGTGCTCAACGACGCGATCGCCCCGAAGCTCGAGCCCATCAGACCGCGGCCGGACGGCCGGGCGATCAGCGGGAACTGCTCCTCCAGCTGCGGCACCAGTTCCTTGGTGATCCAGCGGGCGTGCGGCCCGCTGTTGGGGTACTCGGTCAGCCGCTCACCGGGATAGGTGAACGCGACGACCGCGGGCGCCATGTCCAGCCGGTGGATGAGGTTGTCCAGCACGGTCTTCATCGCGGCGTACTCCAAGAAGTCGCCCCCATCGTGCACCACGAGCAGCGGGTACGACGTCGAGCGCGCGAATCGGGCCGGCAGGTAGAGCGTCACCCGGTTGTCGCGCCGCTGCGCCTGGCTGCGGACCATGAGTTCGACGAGTTCGCCGGGCCGGGCGTCCGGGTCGTGGATCGCCCAGTCGGGTACGTGGTAGCCCTGCCCGTAGCAGACCGAGGAGTCACCCACCGGGCTGCGAGCGACCCGCGGATTGTGGGGATCGTTGAAGCGTTCCCAGTGCTCGCCGCCCTGGTCGCTGCGCCGCAGTTCGAACTGGTACTCGATCCGGGAGTCGGCAGGGATCTCTACCACGACGTACCAGAGGTCGGTGTGCTCGATCCGCCGCATCGCCAGGTCGCTGTCCAGCCCGACGACCCGGTGTCGGACGTAGACCGCATCGGCTTTGGTCCAGGCCACGAAGGTGCAACGACTGCCCTCCATGATCGGGAACTGGTGCCGGGCGAAGAACCGGTGCAGCTGGTCGTCGTCAAGATCCGGCGTCTCCCGCAACAGGTTGATCGCGAGCTTGGGGCTGCGGGCCGACCGGTTGGTCCGCGGCGACTTGCGGCGCATCCCGGCGCGCTCAGCCATCGCCGTCCTCGATGATCACGTGACCGTCCTGGTCGACCCAGCGGGAGCCGGCCGGAAGCGGGTGTCCCGGACGCAGATCGACCCGGGCGCCGTCGGGCAGCAACAGGCAGGTCCGCGGTGCGAACCGCCGGGCCAGCAGCCGCATCTGGCCGGGATCGCCGACGCGCAACCGGCGCTTGGGGTGGGGGAACGGCAGCACGCCGGAGAACGCGCCCAGGCCTTCGGCGTAGACCTCGGGGTGCTGCCGGCCGGGCGGGCCGTGGTCGTGGAACAGCACCACCCGATCCGACAACGCCATCGCGCCCGCTGACCAGGTGATCAGCGGCGGCCGGATCGCGGCCGCGAGCCCGAAGATGTGCAGCAGATGCAGCAGCACCCCCACGTGCCCACCGGTCACCACCACGCCGGCACTCGCGGCCATCAGGTCCCGCACCTCGCTGCGCTGGACATTCATGCTGTCGCGGTCGCCGATCAGGGTCGCGGCGTAGAACTCACCCCGGATCTCGGCCACCCGGTTGAGGTGCCAGCGGTCGAGTTCCTGAATGGCCTCGACCGCGTCGGACTCCGCCGCCGCCCGTAGGTCCGGCACGGTGTTCCGCCGAGTGACGGCGGCCGCGGCCGCGAGCGCGTGTCCGAGCCGGAGAGCGTAGATCTCTTGTTGTTCGCTGAGCCGTCCGGTCAGCAACCGCTCCGCGGCGGCGTAATCGGCGTCGTCGTCGAGGAGTTGCCGCCACCGCCGGTACAGCCGCAGGTTGCTCATCCGGCCGTCCAGCACCTCGGCCAGCTCGCCGGTCTCGGACTCCCGTTCCTGCCAGCCCGCGTTGATGGTCGCGATCGGGCCGGCGGGGATCAGCTCCGACACCGCGGTCCGGGCGGCCGAAGTCCGCCGCTGTGGACCGAGGACGGTCACGTCCACGGAATGGCGCCTCAACCGGCGTGCACGGTGATGGATTCGCCCACGTCGTTGAGCATGCCGCGCAGCACGTCGTAGTCGGGGTGCTTCAACCGCACGTACGCGTTGGCCATGTAGCCGGCCTCGACCGCCTGGGTCGGGGTGCCGGCATCGGGTAGGTGGGCGTCGAAGACCCACTCCCCGTACCGGGCCTGCATCTCCTCGACCCCGTCGTACCCCCGGATCTGGCCGTCTGCGGTCGGCCGAAGGGCGATCATGCCGGCGGCGAAGCGGCGGCTCGGCCGGGAGTAGGTCTGGCCGTGCACGATGGCGTTGGCCCACTCGCGGTAGATGTCGATCTCGTTGCCCACCGCGTACAGGTCCCAGGCGCCGACGCCGGAGGGCCGGCAGCCGATCTCGGAGAATCGCAGCCCCTTCGGCCCGAAGAACCACTCCATGTGGGTGGCGGAGGTACCGATGCCCAGCGCCGCGTTGACCCGGGCGCCGAGCTCCTTCAGCTGGGCGTAGTCGTCGGCGGCGTCGACCCGGTTGGTCGAGACGAACTGCGGAGAGATCCAGCGGGTGCGCATGGCTTCCAGCACGTTCGGGTAGTAGTGCGAGACGAACTCGAAGTCGGGGCGGCCATCGATCGAGAGGGTGTCGTAGAAGCCCTCATGTCCTTCGACGAACTCCTCGATTGCGATCGAGGTGGCACCGTCGGCGCCGAACACGTCCAGCGCCCTGGCCAGATCAGCGTCGGAGTCGACCCGGGTGGTGCCGGCGGCGCCGGCCCCGGAGCGGGGTTTGAGGATCAGCGGGTAGCCGACCTGGGCGGCGAACTCGCGCGCTTGGTCGGCGCTGTCGACGGCAGCTGATGCGGCGGTGGGCACCCCGGCCTCCCGCAGCACCTGCTTCATCGAAGGCTTGTCGCGGCAGAGCCAGGCCGTACGGACGCTGGTCCCGGGGATGTGGCACGCCTCACGAACCTGGGCCGCGGACATGATGTGGGACTCGATGGTCGCCTCGAGCCGGTCCACCCAGACCTTGTCCTGGACCCACTCCACGGCGGCGCGCAGCTCACCGACGTCGGTGACGTTGCCGACCTGGTGGTAGTGCTGCATCCAGCCGCGCAACTCGTCGTCGAGCCAGTCGCCGGGACGCTCGCCGATGCCGATCACCGTCGCACCGACTGCCGCCAGTCCACGAACGAACTGCCGCTGGTTCGCCGGGAACGCCGGCTCGACGAAGATCACATTCATGACCAGCGAGCCTAGCCTTCGATGCCGCCGCGCGCCTGGCCTCGACCGGCGGTCGCCCAGGGCGTCACGCGATAGCCTGAATGGGAACATCCGGGCCGTCGGGGCCGAGCGTCAGGAGCAGCATGGCCGAACCATCTTCGTCGTCGCCTTACGGCCAGGACCCTCCGTCTGGGCAGCAGCCGCCGCAAGGTCAACCGGCTCCTGATGCTCAATACGCTCAACAGCCGCCCTACGCTCAGCAGCCGCCGTACGGTCAACAGCCGCCGTTCGGTCAGCCCGCGCCGTACGGTCAGCCCGCGCCGTACGGTCAGCCCGCGCCCTTCGCCCAGCCCGCGCACTACGCCCAGCCCGCCGCGCCGGCCGGCACCGACACGGGGCTGGTACTCGGCATCATCGGCCTGGCCCTGTCGGTCTTGGGCATCTTCTTCGGCCTGTTCGCGCTGATCGGCCTGGTTCTCAGCGTGGTGGGGTTCGTGATCTCCCGCAGGGTAGGCAAGATGAACGTCGTGGCCCTGATCGGCATGATCGTGGGCGCGCTGTTCACGATCCTCGGAGTCGTCACGTTCGTCGCCTTCCTCGGCGCGCTCGCGTCCCGGTGAGCCTCTTCCCTCGAGACGACCCGGCGCCGCCGTGGGATCCCGGCCGGAGCACGGGGATCGTCGGCCTGATCTTCTCCCTGTCCGGCGTCTTCTGCTTCATCCCCGGGCTGATCGGCGCCGTGATCTGCATCATCGCGTTCGTGCGGTCCCGCAAGGCCGGCTTCCGCAACACCTACGCCCTGGTCGGCATCATCGTCGGCTTGGCGTTCCCCCTCATCAACGTGCTGCTGTTCCTGTACGCGCCGGTGCCGGGTCGAAGCTGAGGCAATCGGGCCCGGAGCTGGGCCGCGGCCGTCAGACCGGCTGGCTACGCTCGCACCCGTGACGAAGCTGCTGATCGGTGCGCACGGTGACCAGGTGGACCCGATCGCCGAAGCGCAGGCACGCGACGCAACCGTGGCGCAATTCTTCCTCGGCGATCCGCAGGGCTGGAAGGGCCCCACGGTCGCGTTCGACGGAGGCGCGGCGGCCCTGAGGAGCGCGGCCCAGGCGGCGGACATCCGTTTGTACGTGCACGCGCCGTACGTGCTGAACGTGGCGACCACCAACAACCGGATCCGAATCCCGAGCCGGAAGCTGCTGCAGCAGACCATGGATCTCGCGGCCGAAGTCGGGGCCGCCGGCGTCATCGTGCACGGCGGTCACCTGCTCAAGAGCGACGACCCGGCGGTCGGCTTCGACAACTGGCGCAAGTGCGCGGAGCGGACGGATCTCAAGGTGCCGCTGCTGATCGAGAACACCGCGGGCGGCGACCAGGCGATGGCCCGGCACCTCGACCGGATCGCCCAACTCTGGGACGCCGTGGCCGAGGTCGGCGGCGACCAGGTCGGCTTCTGCCTCGACACCTGCCACGCTCACGCCGGCGGGGAGCAGCTGATCGGGCTGGTCGAACGGCTGACCGCCATCACCGGTCGGATCGACCTGGTGCACGCCAACGATTCGCGGGATGAGTTCAATTCCGGTGCCGACCGGCACGCGAACCTGGGTCAGGGCGAGATCGAACCGGAGGCTCTCATCGAGGTCGTCCGCAGCGCCGGGGCGCCGATCGTGGTGGAGACCCCAGGCGGCCGCGAGGGCCAGGCCGGCGACATCGCGTGGCTACGCGAGCGGCTGGCAGCGCGCGTCAGGTGATGAATTCTGAGCTGTCGTCGGCGCGGTTCGCTGCGCAATAGGTGAGAAGACGGCCTGGTGTGGCGTTACCCGCGCCTAGTGGCCGGGAGCGCAGGAGGCACAGACACCGAAGATCTCGAGGTCGTGGCGAACGTCGGTGTAACCGTGCTCCTCGGCGACGCGCTCCGTCCACTTCTCCACGGCCAGCCCAGCCACCTCGACCGTACGACCACACACCCGGCAGACCAGGTGATGGTGGTGACGGGTCGAACACCGGCGATAGGCCATCTCGCCGTCGCCGGTGCGGATGGAATCCAGCTCGCCGGCGGAACTCATCCGCTGCAGGGTGCGGTAAACGGTCGTGAGGCTGACGGTCTGACCCCGGCGGCGGAGTTCGTCGAAGGTCTCCTGCGCGCTGCGGAAGTCGTGCTGGTCAGAGAAGACCTCGTCGACGGCGGCCTGCTGCCGGGTGTGCCGGGTGGCGATGGTCGCGCTGGGGCGCGGATCAGCCACGGTCGGCGGATCGGTGTCCACCTTGGCTGCTCGAGCCGACATCCGCTGCTCCCTGGCTGGTGCGCCGAGGCTGCGACCGCGCGCAACCCTTTCCCCAACCCTACGGCGTCGCCAAGCGGCGACGTTCAACGTCACGTCGTGCTGTTGCGCACCTGCCGGATGCCGACCCAGAGCCCGGCGGCGCAGGTCAGCACCGCCGCCAGCACGGCGAGCGGGATCGACGGATCGCTGAACGAGCCCGCGAACAGCGCGCGCTCGGCGTTCACGATGTAGGTCAGCGGATTGAACGCCCCGACCACCTGAATCCAGCGCGGTCCCGCCTCCAGCGGCAGCATCATGCCCGACAGGATCAGCAGCGGGAACAGCGTCGCCTGCTGGATGGCCCAGAACATCCACTCCCGGTTCCGCGAGGCGATCGCCAGCGCGTACGAGAACGCGCCGACCCCGACCCCGAAGATCCCGAGCAGCACCAGCCCGGCCAGGACGTGCAACGGGTAGAGCTTGAAGCCGAAGGGGACCGAGACCAACGTGATGAGCGCGGCCTGAACGACCAGCGGGGCCAGTTCCTTCAGGGCCCGGCCGACCAGGATCGAGGAGCGTCGCAGCGGGGTGGCCAACACCCGTTCGTACGACCCCACGGTGATCTCGAACAGCAGGTTCGACCCGGTGATCCCGGTGCCGAACAGGCAGATCATGACGATCACGCCCGGTAGGAACCACTGCAGTGGGGACGCCCCGTTGAGCACGGCGGGATCGACCGAACCGGCCAACAACGGGCCGAACAAGCCGAGGAAGACCAGCGGCTGGACCAGCGAGAAGATGATCGAGAACGGGTCCCGCAACACCAGCGAGATCTCTCTCAGGAACACCGCCCAGATGTCGGCTACGAGGGAGTTGCGGTGGGGTTCGGTGGATCGGTTGACGGTGTCGATGGCCACGCTCATGCCGCCACCCCACTTTCCTCGCGCAGGCTTCGTCCGGTCAGCGACAAGAACACGTCGTCGAGGGTCGGGACCCGGACGTCGGCCGCGGACGCCAGCACACCCTCCGCCTCCAGGGCCCGCAGTAGCGGGGGGAGGGCCACCCGGCCCTGGTCGAATCGCGCCGTGACCGAGACGCCGTGGCCCACCACCTGGCGCGCGACGTCGTCGCCCCGCTCCCCCAGCACGACCGCAGCCCGGTCGGCGTCATTGCCTTCGACGACCACTGTGACCAGATCGCCGGCCAGGGTGGCTTTCAGATTGAGTGCGGTGTCATCGGCGATGATCTGGCCGTGGTCGATGACGATGACCCGCTCGGCCTCGGCGTCGGCCTCCTCCAGATAGTGGGTGGTGAGCACGATCGTGGTGCCGAGTTCGGCCCGGAGCCGGCGGATGTGATCCCAGAGATTGGCTCGGTTCTGTGGATCCATGCCGGTCGAGGGCTCATCGAGGAAGAGCAGCCGGGGTGCGTTCATCAAACCGAGCGCCACGTCCAGTCGGCGGCGCTGGCCGCCGGACAGCGATGAGACTTGCCGCTTCTCCATCCCGGTGAGGTCGAGACTCCGCATCAGTTCGGCGGCCCGGGCCTTGGCGTCGACGGAGTTCAGCCCGTAGAAACGGCCCTGGCCGATGAGTTCGTCGACGACCCGGAAGCTGTAGCCGCCACCGCTGCCCTGCCCGATGTAGCCGATCCGCGACCGGACCGTGGTGGGGTCACGCGCGATGTCCGCGCCGGCGACCTGGGCGCGGCCGGATGTCGGGGGGAGCAGCGTGGTGAGCATCCGCAACGTGGTCGACTTGCCGGCGCCGTTCGGTCCGAGGAACGCCACCAGCTCCCCCGCTGCGATGTCGATGTCGACGCCGCGCACGGCCTCGACGGTCTCCTTCTTGGAGACGAAATGCCTGGTCAGCTGGTCCGTATGGATCATCCGGCCGTTCCTCCTCAGTTCTGCGTTCCTGGAATTACGTACGGTGTACCGAGTAACATCACAATACACTGTACGGAGAGCCACTGACAGTCCGTTCCGAGGAGGAGCCCGTGGGCGACACCGAGGCCACCCGCGATCGCACGGACGACCGGCTCGGAGAGCACGCCGGGCCACAGGACGGTACGGCCGAGGGTCGCCGCATCATCGAGTTGCTCTGGGCGGGGCGGTCGGCCAGTTCGCGTGGCCCCAAGGCCAAGGTGACTCTCGACGCCATCGTGCGGGCCGGGGTGGCGGTCGCCGACTCCGAGGGCCTCGAGGCGTTGTCGATGCGCCAGGTGGCGGGCCGGGTCGGGGTCGGCGTGATGTCGCTGTACACCCACGTGCCCGGACGTTCCGAACTGCTCGAATTGATGATCGATCACGTCTTCGCCGAACATCCGTTACCGGAGCGCGGTGCGGGCTGGCGCGATCGGGTCGAGTTCCTGGTCCGGGAGCGCTGGATGTTGCTGGAGCGCCACCCCTGGCTGCTCGACTACAACATGAACCGGCTGCCCCTCGGGCCGCACGTGCTCGACGCGGAGGAAGCGCTCTACGCCGCGGTCGGCGCGATGGGGCTACGGGGCACCGATGTGGTGGCGGTGACCAACCAGATCCTGTGGCAGGTGAACGGGGCGGCGCGGGCCCAGATCGGGGACGCGGCCGAGGAACGGCACACGGGAACCTCCAGCGAGGCGTACTGGAAGTCGCGGCTGAGTTTCTGGGTGACCTACTTCGACGCGCAGCGCTACCCCACCATGGCCGACATCTGGGAGCGGGGCGGGTTCGACGACGAGGCCGGCTACGACGCCGACCGTGGGGTCACGCGATTGCTGGATGCGCTGGAGCTGATGCTGGAGCAGGGGCTGCTGTCGACCGACCGTTAGGCGCACCCTGAATTCCGCACAACGGATGCACCAGCAATGCACGACCCGCCCGCGAATAGGCCCCGGAGTGCGATCGACTGGACGATTCTCAGGGCGAGTGGCGAAGCTCAGGAGTCGCCGAAGCGGACGACCGGGTCGGTAGCCTCGGCCCAGAGGGCGCCCTCGTCGCGGGTCCGCTGGACCTGGCGCCGGGCGGCCCAGATGACGGCACCGATCGCCGCGCCGACGGCAAGGTAGACCTTCCAGTTCATTTCTCCACCCTAGTTGCCGGTCGCTCCAGCCAGATCGCCACCAGCCAGATCGCCACCGCCGCTCCAGAAGGTGAACGAATTGACCTGGTAGTCCAAGCCAGATCGTTCACACTGTTCGGGTTGAGCGGATTCCAGAGAACCCACGCCGGATCTCGGGCCCCCGACCCTCGTGGCGGCTCCGGTCCGGGGCCGCAGTTCCGGTTACCGTCGTGCTCATGACCGCCCGTCGCCTGAGCGCCGCGCTGCTGGTCGCGCTGGTGGCCTTACTCGCGGCGGGCTGCGGGTCGGGCGGGACCGGTACGACAACTCCGAGTGCGCCACCCGGGGCGACGACCACCCCCGGTGCGGTCCGGACCCCACCCCCGGTCACCAAGGACCAGCGGTTCACCTTCGACGACATCGCGGAATTTCCCGACGGCGTCGAGTTCGAGATGGCGGGCACGGTGGCGAGCCAGGCCGAGGCCACCGTCCGCGGCGCCGAGAGCACCAAGGGTCAGATGGTCACGGTCTCGATCCGGATCGGCAACGCCACGGAGCTCCCGTACGACGCGAACAAGGTGGCGGTCACCGCGTCGTACGGCAAGGACACGCCCGCCCCGCTCGTCCTGGACACCATCGGCGAACTGCAGACCGGGTTCAGCGGAAGTGTGGCGCCATCGGACGAGACGGTCATGCCGTTCGGCTTCGCCATCCCGTTCTCTGAGCTCGGGAAGGTGACCTACACCGTCGACCCGGGTGACGACCAACACGAGGCCGTCAGCTTCACCGGCAAGGTCGAGCGGCAGTAGCCCGATCCAGACCGCCACGGGGACCAGACATCTCGTCAGGCCGGGCGCAGCGGAATGACCTCGGCGGTCTCCTCGTCGAACTGGCCGACCCGGTACGCCAGGGCGGCGGCCTCGCCCCGGCTCGCCACGCCGAGCTTGGCCAAGATGTTGGACACGTGGACACTCGCCGTCTTCGTGCTGATGAACAACGCGGCGCCGATGTCGCCGTTGGACCGGCCGGCCGCGACCAACTCCAGCACCTCCAGCTCGCGCGGGGTCAGCGCGGCCAGGGCCGCCGCCTCGGACCGTGGCGCATGGGTCAGTCCGGCTCGGTGGGCCAGCGCGGTCAGCCGTTCGGTGAGCAGGCCGGCACCCAGTTGGTCGGCAAGATCTCCGGCCTCGGCCAGGACCTGACGTGCCACGACCCGGTCCCGCTGGGCGATCAGGTGCTGGGCGAGTCGCAGTCCGGCGTAGGGCCGGAGGTAGCGCGGCGCTGTCGATGTGGCGAGTTCGTCCCACGCTGTCCGCCAGCCTGCGATGTCGTCGGCCAGTTCGGCCTCGATGACCGGCTGCCACGCCGGCCTCGTGGCCGAGTCGCCGAGTTCCACCAGCGCCGCCTGCACGCGTTCGCCCCGGACGTGCCCGGCGTCGCCCGCTCGGTCCAGCGCCCGTCCCGCCGCCGCGGCCACCCGCAGCATCGGCAGCGCCGTGGCCGAGGAATAGCGGCCGACGTGCTCGATGGCGATGTCACCGTGCCGCCAGGCGCGCTCGACGTCGCCGGTGGCCAGCGCCAGCTCGCCGTCGATCCAGGCGACCAGCACCGAGTACTGCGGCGCGAGTTGCACCTCGCGCACCAGGCCGCGGAACTCGGTGAGCAGACCGTCGGCGCGCTCCAGGTCGCCCCGCCAGACCGCAACCCAGGCCAAGAGGAGCTGCAGGTGGACGAAATGGTGTCCCGGCGGATCGAGTTCGAGCGCCCGGGTGATCATCCGCTCCGCGCGGGCCCACTCGCCCAACGCGAGCAGCGGTTCGGCGGCGTTTCCGGCCAGCATCGCGCCGAGCGAACGCTCGAGGCCGAGCCCACGGGCCACGTCGATACCCTCCAACGCCTCCCGCACGGCGGCGTCGTAGCGACCCGAATTGGTCAACGCGTCGGAGTAGTTGACGTAGAACCGGGTCATCGTGCGGGCGTTGTCTCGACCCAGCTCCCCCGCCCGCCGGAGTTCGCCGAGGCCTTCCTCTTCGTGCCCGTGCATCGCGAGACCGGTACCGAGCGTGATCCGCGCGTTCGCCTCCACCCGGGCGGAGCCTGAGTCGACCGCCGCGTCGACGGCCACTCGAGCGTCGGCGTCGGCGTCCAGCCCGGCCAACTGGCGGATCCGGGCCACCTTCTCCATCAGACGGGCCCGCAGCGAGGCCGGGGCGTCGGTCGGCAGCATCGCCATGGCCTCTTCGACGGCCTCGACCGAGCCGGGCTTCATCAGGGTGCATCGCAATTCCCCGACGAGGCCCAGCCGGACGATCCGGGCCTGCACGTCGTCGGGGTCGGTTTCGGCCAGCGCGGCCGTGGCCAGCACCAGCGCGCGCTCCATCTCGCCGGCGTCTCCCGCGGCGGCGGCGGCCCGGTCGAGCACGGTCACGTGGGGGCCGGCGATCTCGACCGCCTCCGGCACCTGGTCCCACAGGTCGAGAGCCCGCTCGTACGTCTTCAGGGTCTCCACATGTGCAGCGGACGCAGACTCGGCCGCCTTGATCGACCAGCGGAACGCCTTCCCGACGTCGTGGGCGCACGACCAGTGGTGCGCGATCTCCAGCGCGGCCGCATCGCTGGCCAGGTCGGGGCGGTCCTCCAGCTGAGAGGCGAAGCGGGCGTGCAGCCGGGCGTGCTGTCCCGGCAGCATGTCCTCCTCGACAACCTCGCGGAGGAGGGCGTGCCGGAACGCGTATCCGGTGTCGTCGGCGAGCAGCACCGACGCGTCGATGGACTCCCGGAGATCGGTTTCGAGCTCGGCCGCCGAACGCGTGCTGACCGCCTCGAGCAGAGGATGATCGACCCGGTTGCCGGCCACCGCGGCGATGCGCAGGGTGTCGAGGGCGTCGTCGGACAGCAACGAGATCCGCACGCTCAGCGCATCGCGGAGGGTGTCGGGCATGTCGACACAGCCGCGGGCGGCCGACGTGGCCAACTCGGCCACAAAATAGGGGACGCCCTCGCTCCGGCGGTACACCAGGTCGGTGACGACCGGGCTGGGCTGGTGGTGCAACAAGGTGGTGAGCAGTTCGCCGACCTCGGGCTTGGTCAGACTCGGCATCTCCAGCCGGACGACGCCCGAGATGCGGCTGATCTCGGCCAGGAAGGGCCGCAATGGATGCCGCCGGGTGAGTTCGTCGGTGCGGTACGTGGCGAGGACCAGGACGGCCGCGTCCGTCAGGGCTCGGACGAGGAAGCGCAGCAGGTGCCGGGTGGACTCGTCGGCCCAGTGAATGTCCTCGATCACCACGACGAGGGGCCCCTGCTCGCTGGCCCGCTCGCACAATCGGGCCACCGCTTCGAACAGCTGGAGTCGGAGCGAGTCGGCGTCGCGTGGGGCACTCACCAAGTCGGGCAGCACCACGCCGAGCGCGACCCGGCCGGCGCCGGCCCAATCGAGAATCTGTTCCCGCCCGTGCTGCTCGACGAGCTCGCGCAGCGCGCCGGCGATCGGCGCGTACGGCAGGCCGTCGCCACCAAGCGGCACGCACTGCCCGCAGACGAGCTGGGCCTTGCGATCCGCGAGCGAACGGCGCAGCTGGGCCGCGAAGGCCTGCACGACGGTGGTCTTGCCCGATCCGGCGTCGCCGCCGATCAGGACGAACCGGCTGCCGTCGGTCGTCACCTCGTCGAGCAGACCCCGCAGCCGGCCGAGTTGCTCGCCCCGGCCGACGACCTGGTCGGGCGGTGGCGTCCGGAGGTTGCGCACCATAGAGGACATGGTGCCACCGCCGGCCGACACCGACCCGACTTCGGTTCCCGGATCCGGATGCGAACCCGAGATCGAATCTGCCGCCACCTCAGTGGGCGGCGTGCTGGACTGGGGTGTGGACGTTGTGACGCCGGGCCGGCCAGCGTCCGCCGGCGACGCCCGCCAGCAGCCCCGACAGGTGCTGCCAGAAGGTCGGTTGACCCTCCCGGGCGATCCGCGCCAGCCGGTTTTCCTGCGCCTCCTCGAGCAGCGCCTGCCGATGCTCTGCACCCATGATGGTGGTGAGATGTTCGTTCATGACTCCTCCTGAGCTCTCGTTCCGATGACTCAAGACTCGTGCTAAGCCGCGTTCCCGACATCGTGCAGACGCCTCATCTTCGACCGGTGGGAACCGTCCTGAGGTAGCTCGCCTACGCCTGAGGTAGGGCCCGGCGATCTGAGGTAGTACGGCACCGGCGGGGTCGGTAGGCCGGATCCCGAGATCCGTACTCGGTACCGATTCCGCCGTTCGGCTGGAAAAGCCATGATCGACCCGTGATCATCAGTGATGAGGAGGTCGCCATGACCCAACCCGCCATCTCCGACCAGCTCGCCCGCTACTTCGAGTACACAGGAGCCGACGTCGACCGGGCCGAAGAGCTCTACGCCGAGGACGCCGTCCTGGAGTTTCCGCAGAGTGGCGAGCGATTCGAGGGACGCGCCGCCTTCACCGAGTGGCGCCGGCAGTACCCCGTGGGGGTGGACGACATGCGCTACCGGATCCGACGGACGACCGTCCGGGAGGAGTTCTCGGTCGTCGAGCTGTCGGCCAGCTACGACCAGGGCGCCACCTGGGTCCAAGGTGTGCAGCTCCTGGACTGGCGGGACGGACGAATCTACCGAGAGCGCATCTACGTGATGGACCCCTGGGAGGCTCCCGAGTGGCGGGCCCCGTGGCGGGCGTCCACCCCGGCCGATCCAGGGCCGATCAGCTCGAGCGACTGAAGCGGGCCAGCTGGGCCACCCGTACGCCCGCCGTCTGGGCCTGGATCAGATGGAAGGCCGCCTCGCGGGCCCACCGCTGCTCCGGGCTCGCGGTGAGCAGAGCACTGCCCGACCGGGCGGCGACCAGCGCATGGGCCGCCCGCACGGCCAGCTCCGTGACCTCCGCCCGCAGCGCCGTCCGCTCCGGCACGCGGGTGAACACCGGCTGCTCGGCCAACGCGTACGCCTCGGCGCGCAGATACGCGGCACGCTCGCCGAGGATGGCGGCGGCATCGATTGCCTCCGGCCGGCCGCGGTCCTCGCCGAGCCGGGCCAGCGCCACCAGCACGCGGCGCAACAGTCCCAGTGACGCCGGTGTCGCGTTGGCCGTGCGGGCGGCGTCGTGGGCTCGCCACGGTTCGACGTCCACTTCGGCCAGCACGTCCTCGGCCCGCACGAGGAGTCCGTCGATCTCCAACGCGACCGTTCGCGTCCCGGCCATCACCACGAGCGGTAGTGGCCGGCCTGCGCGCAGCCCGGGCTGACGGCGCGCGGGCAGCAGGGCGAGCACGAAGCGGTCGTCCGCCGTGGTGGCGGCGATCATCACGACGTCGAGCAGACCCCAGCCGGTGCACCAGTCGGCCGTGCCGTGGAGCCGCCAGCCGCTGCCGTCGGACTCGGCGCGGACGGCCGGCGGGCCGGGCCGGCGGATGTGCGCGATCGCGATGCCCGCCCGCTCGGTCGCGCCGGCCAGCGCGGCACGGTGGGCCTCGGCGGCGGGGCCCAGCCGGATCGCCGCGGGGTCCAGGTCCGGCAGCGGGCCGCGGGCGAGCTGCTGCGGCAACCGGTGCTGGGTCGTGAGGAACCAGGTCGCCCCGCAGCCGCCGCTCACCAGCTCGACGACCTCCCGGTCGACCCGCGGAGACGCCCCGTGGCCACCTTCCGCCACCGGCATCGTGACGCCCTCCAGCCCGGCTCGGGCCAGCCGGGCGAGATGGTCCGGATCGACGCCGCGCGCCGGGTCGTCGGCGGCCGCGGCGTGCGTCGCGAGGTGCTCGCGCGCGATCCGCTCCGCCGCGCTGACCGCCGGGTCGGTGGCGATCTCGGCCGGAGGGGCGAACAGGGCGGCGACGTCCTTGGCCGCGGAGCGGGTGGAGGTCACCCGGCCGACGGTACCGCCGGCCGATCCGGACCTCGACCTCCGGCTGGCAGCATGAGCCCGTGTCGTTGCCGCTCAGCGAGTTCAGGCTGGAGACCGAACGGCTGCTGCTCCGGCCGTGGCGGGTGGGCGAGGCCGCCGTTCAGCACGAGCTGTGGACCGAGCGTGATCCTCGGGTCCCGGCCCATCGACGCATCGGTCCCGACGGGCGGCCGAGCGTCGAGGACTGCGCCGAATGGATCCGTGGGACCCACCGGCAGCCTCCTCCGGGCCTGTTGGCGATCGAGCGAAAGGACGCCGGTGACGTCATCGGTTACTGCGGGCTGATCGGCGGAGCGGGCGCGTTGCCTGACGAGCCCGAACTGGCGTACGAGCTGCTGCGCCGCGTGCACGGTCACGGCTATGCGACCGAGGCGGCACAGGAGATCGTCAGGTGGGCGACGGCCGCCGGTCATTCGCGGCTGCGCGCCGGTGTCCGCGAATGGAACGGCGCATCTCGCCGCGTCCTGGCCAAGCTCGGCTTCGTCGAGTCCGGACGAATCGTTTCCGACGCGGCACACGGCGACTCACTGCTCTTCGTCCTTCCGCTGACCGACGAACCGTAGGCCGCGATGACGACGCTCCCGGAGGCGGGATTTCTGCTGGCGGCAGGACTGGTGGCCGGCGTGCTCGGCACCGCGGGCGGCATCACCTCGCTCATCTCCTACCCGGCGCTGCTCGCCGTCGGGCTCGGCGCGTTCCCCGCCAACGTGGTCAATCTCGTGGCCGCCGTGGCGTGCTGGCCGGGCGCTGCGCTGACGTCCAGGCGAGAACTGGTCGGGATGGGTGAGTTCCTGAAGAAGAGCCTGCCCGTGGCCGCCGTCAGTGCCGGCCTGGGCTCGGGCCTGCTGCTCCTCACCCCGCCCGGCGTCTTCGCGCGGGTCGTACCCTTCCTGATCGCCGCCGGATCGCTGATCCTGCTGGCCCAGCCGCGGCTGACCGCACTGGCTCGCCGAGGGGGCGACGGGCCGGTGATTCTCCTGCTCGTGGGTTGCGTCTCCATCTACAGCGGATACTTCGGCGCCGGCTCCGGCATCCTGCTGCTCGCCGTCACTCTGACGCTGCTCGACCCGCAGCTACCGCGGGCCAACGCGGTCAAGAACATGCTCCTCGGCGCCTCAGCGGTCACGTCCGCCGCGCTGTTCCTGTTCGTCGTCGGCGTGGACTGGACGGCGACTGCGCCGCTGGCCGCCGGTTTCTTCGCCGGCAGTCTGCTCGGCCCGCTGGTCGCGCGCCGACTCCCCGCCCGAGTTGTGCGCATCGCCGTCGCCGTCCTGGGCCTGGTCTTCGCCGGATACCTCTGGCTCAACCCGAGCTGAGGTCCTGCGGTCTTTCAAGCGTCAGGACCCGGCGGCCGTCCGCAGCTTCTCCAGCAGCGGACCCGCAGCCTCATCCAGAAAGCGCTGTTGGCCTTCGTCACCGACCTGGACCACGGCGATGTCGGTGAATCCCGCCTGCCAGTACGGCTGCACGGCGGCGACGAGTTCGTCGAGGTCCGGCCCGCAGGCGATCGACTCCGCGACATCTTCGGGCCGGACGAACTGGCTCGCGCCCTCGAAGCCGGCGGGCGTCGGCAGGTCGGCGTTCACGGCCCAACCGCCCGCGAACCACCGGAACTGGTCGTGCGCCTTCGCGATCGCCCGCTCCCGGTCCGGATCCCAACAGATCGGCACCTGGCCGATCTTGCGCGACTTGCCGCCGGGGTGCTCGCGGTCCCAGGCCTGGATGAGATCGGCGTCGGGTTCCACCGCGACCAGGTGGTTTGCGAGAGGCGCGAACCGGGCGATCGACTTCTCCCCCGAAACGGCGATGGCGATCGGCACGCCGTCGTCGGGCGCGTCCCAGAGCCGGGCGGAATCGACCCGGTAGTAGTCGCCCTCCCAGGTGGTCAAGTCGCCGGAGAACAGCTCGCGGATGACCTCAGCCGCCTCGGCCAGCATGTCCTGCCGCTGGTCCACGGGCGGCCAGCCCTCCCCGGTGACGTGCTCGTTGAGGTTCTCCCCGGAGCCCAGGCCGAGGATGAACCGGCCCTCCGACAGCAGCTGCAGGGTCGCCGCCTTCTGGGCCACCACCGCGGGGTGATAACGCTGGATCGGGCAGGTCACGTACGTCGCGAGCTCCACCCGCTCCGTCGCCTGCGCGACCGCGCCGAGCACCGTCCAGGCGTACGGCGCGTGGCCCTGACTCGTCAGCCACGGCGAGTAGTGGTCACTGCAGACCTCGAAGTCGAAGCCGACCCGCTCCGCGTCGACGGCGTAGCCGACGAGCTCGCGCGGCCCGCTCTGCTCGGTCATCAAGGTGTAGCCGAATCGCACCGGATCGCTCATGCTTTACAGCGTAAGCGCCCGGGTCGGACCGGCCGCGACAGGGCTCGAGACAAGATCAGCCGAGCGCCAACCGGACGCAGTGCCACGAGACGGGCGGCAGCGTGACGGTCAATCCGCGCTCGCTGAGGGCCGAGGTCCCCGGTCGCGGGACCACCCGCTCCGGGTCGCCGGCGGTGTTGGTGGCGCTCAGATCGTCGTCGGCCAGGCAGAGGTGCTCGGTCAGCTCCACCGAGCGGTCCTGGGCCGCCACCTCGATGTGCAGGTCGGCCGGTGCGGTCAACGAGCGGTTGACCGCGAAGACCGTCAGCGAGCCGCTCTCCTGGTCGTACGTGGTCACCGAGAGCACCTGGTCGACCTCGCCGTAGCGGTCCGTCCCGATGCTCGGTCCGCCGCTCAGCGTCTGCACCACGACACCGCGGGCGTACCGGGCCGTCAGGGCGAACGGGTGGAAGATCGTCTGCCGCCAGGCCGGACCGTTCGGCTCGGTCATGATCGGGGCGATCACGTTGACGAGCTGGGCCAGGCAGGCCATCTGGACCCGGTCGGCGTGCCGCAACATCGTGATCAGCAGGCTGCCCACGACGACGGCGTCGGACACGTCGTAGACGTCCTCGATCAGCGGCGGCGTGTCCCGGATCTCGAGGTTGGACTCGCCCGCGAAGTGCCGTTGGTACCAGACGTTCCACTCGTCGAAGCTGATCAGAATCGACTTGTCGGAACCGGCCACGGCGGCCACGTGGTCCGCGGTCGCGACCACGACCCGGATGAAGCGGTCCAGGTCCTCCGCGCTGGCCAGGAACGAGGCGACGTCGCCGTCGAGCGGCTGGTAGTAGGCGTGGGCCGAGACGTACTCAACCACGTCCAGGCAGCTCTCCAGCACCACCCGTTCCCAGGTCCCGAACGTCGGCATCCCGGAGTTGCTGGATCCGCACGCGACCAGTTCGAGACCAGGATCGACCCGCTTCATGGCCCGACCGGTCTCCTCGGCCAACCGGGCGTACTCCGCCGGCGTCTTGTGCCCGATCTGCCAGGGTCCGTCCATCTCGTTGCCCAGACACCAGACCCGGACCCCGTACGGATCCTCGCGGCCGTGCTGCCCGCGCCGATCGGCGAGCTGGATGCCGGGATCGGCGTTGCAGTACTCGAGCAGATCGACCGCCTCGGGCAGCCCGCGGGTACCCAGATTGACCGCCAACATGGGCTCGACGTCCAATCGCTCGCACCACTGCAGGAACTCGTCGGTGCCCACCTGGTTGCTCTCTCTCGATCGCCACGCCAGGTCGAGCGTCGTGGGTCGCTCGGCCCGAGGTCCGACGCCGTCCTCCCAGCGGTAGTTCGAGACGAAGTTGCCGCCCGGGTAGCGGATGATCTCCACCCCGAGTTCGCGCACCAGGTCGGCTACGTCGCCGCGGAAACCCTGGGCATCGGCGCTCGGGTGCTCCGGCTCGTAGATCCCGGTGTACACGCAGCGGCCCATGTGCTCCACGAAGGAACCGAAGAGCCGGCGCGGCACGGGTGCGACGGCGTAGTCCGGGTCGATGCTGAGGCGCGCGTGATCCGGCACAGGTCTCCTTCTCGAGAATGGCCGCGGTGGAACACACCGCCTGAACTCCGTTGTATCGCACGGCAACCCGTGGGGGTGCGCCGGTCAGCGACCACCGAGTCCGTAGACCCGACGCGCGTTGTCCCGGGTCACCAACGCGGCCGTACGCCTCGCGTCGTCGCCGGTCATCTCGTCGGCCGTCACGAGGTCGGTCAGCACGTCGCCGAATCCGCGCCGGAACAGCCACCCGCCGAGATGGAACAGCTCCGCCAGGCCGTACGCGTCGGTGGAGAACAACAGCTTGCCGAACGGCACGAGCTCCAGCGTTTCGGCGATGACCGCCCGGCTGCGTGCTCCGGTGTTGTGCACCGCCAGCCCGACGTCGAGATGGACGTGGGCGAAGACCTGCGCGAGGTAGCCGGCGTGGCGGTGGAAGGGGTAATTGTGCAGCAGCAGGATCGGCACCCCACGCTCCTCCGTCGCCCGCAGGAAGGCCGTGAGCCGCAGCGGGTCGGCACGTCGCAGATCGAGGTCGGCATCACCCAGCCCGACGTGGAACTGAAGCGGCAGACCCCGCTCGATCGCCGCCCAGGCGAGCCAGCCGTGGATCACGGGATGCGCGATCCGGGTGCGGCCGTCCGCGTCGGGGGCGACGGCCGCGAAGCCCGCGATCACCTCGTCCTCGGTTGGCCTGGTCGCCGGAAGCTCCAGGCCGACTCGGTAGGCCGCGATGCTCTTGGCGCCGACCGCGGCGGTGGACCGCAACGTCTCCTCGATCCGCTCCGGGAGCTCGTGGGGATCGAGCCCGGAGACGAGCAGGCTCTCGGCCAGTGCCTCCAGCCGAAGGATCTCGTGGGCGGTGCCGCCGGCCAGGTCGGCCAGCTCGGCGGGGGAGGTGAGGCCGTCCGCGGCGAACCCGGTGTCGACGCAGAACGTGTCGATGCCAGCCGCGGCCAGCAGCCGTCGACTCGCCTCCACGCCAAGCTCGCGACGGCGGGCCAGGTAGGCATCCGGCTGGGCGTGGGGCTCGAGGTCCAACACCGGCGCACACCAACGCCGAACGGCCAACCCCAGCAGGGAATCGAAGAAGGTCGTGCCGGCAGGCGCCGGTCCGCCTGCCTCGTTCATCAGGCCCTCGAACTCCGCCCGGTCCAGCGGATCCAGCCGCAGCCCGTGGCAATGATGATCAATGAACGACCCGAGTTCGACGGGTGTGACGGAGGGGCTCACAGTGTCCCTATTCTGCTCTCATGGTCTCCCCGCTGGATCAGGCCGAGCGCGAGACTCGACGAGCCGAGGGCGAGCGGCTCCGAGCCGAACTCGCCAACCGCGAGGTGACCGCGGTCGCCACGACCTTCGTCGACAACTCCGGGATCAGCCGGGTGAAGGCGATGCCGCTGGATCGATTGCCCGCGTTCGCCGCGTACGGCGCCGGCTTCTCCACGAGCTTCGACTACTTCCGCTTCGACGACTGGATCGCGGCACCGCCGGATGGGCGCGCTCCGGTGGGCGACCTGCGCATCATTCCCGACCTGCGCCGGCTGGTTCCGCTGGCCGCACAGCCGGGCTGGGCCTGGGCGCCGGGCGAGCGCTACAGCCAGGACGGCATTCCGCACGAACAGTGCAGCCGACTGCTGCTGCGCCGGGTCTGCCACGACCTCGCGATGCAGGGACTGCAGGTCCGGGCGGCGTACGAGATCGAGTGGGTGGTTTCCGCCGGCGGCGGCGGCGACTACCTGCCGGGGGTGATCGGTCCCGGGTACGGGATGACGCGGTTGATCGCCGCCTCCGACTACGCCCGGGACCTGCTGCAGGCGCTCGCGGCCGAGGGCGTGAGCGTCGACCAGTTCCACCCCGAGTACGCCGCCGGCCAGTTCGAGCTGTCGGTGGCCCACGAGTCGCCGGTGGACGCCGCTGACACCTCGGTGCTCGTTCGCAGCACGATCCGGGCCGTGTCGGCGCGGCACGGTTTCCGGGTCTCGTTCTCCCCCAAGGTGGAGGCTGAGGGCGTGGGCAACGGCGGACACGTCCACCTCAGCGTCTGGCGGGACGGCCGCAACCTGATGGCCGGGGGCGACGGACCATTCGGACTGACCGGTTCCGGGCAGGCGTTCGCGGCCGGCATCTTGGCGCGGCTGCCGGCCCTGCTCGCGCTCGGCTCACCGTCGGTGGTGTCGTACCTGCGACTGGTGCCCTCCCACTGGGCGGGTGCTTACGCCTGTTGGGGGTTGGAGAATCGCGAGGCCGCGTTGCGGTTGATCAGTGGGGGCGAGGCAGCAGCGAACCTGGAGGTCAAGTGTGTCGACCTGACCGCCAACCCCTATCTGCTCCTGGCGGGGCTGCTGGTCGCCGGCGCGGCCGGGCTCGACAGCGAAGCCGAGCTGCCGGATCCGGCCGCGGTCGATCCCGCCGTGTGGTCGCCGGATTCCCTGGCGGACAGGGGAATCCGGCGGCTACCGACGCAACTGGGCGAGGCCGTCGATGCGCTCGCCGGCGATCCGTTGTTCCGCGACCGGCTGGGCGACGCCCTGGTCGACGCGGTGCTGGCGGTGCGCCGCTCGGAGATCGAGATGTTCGCCGAGTCGTCCGAGGACGACATCGTGCGCGCCTTCCGCTGGCGACACTGACGCCCGCGAGGTCGGCCGCCGGGTTGACACCGTAAACCGGCGTGCACAATGAGGTATGCCGCGGCTGCGCTCCGTCTCCCCCCAGGACCCGGGCTGGTCCCGTCGCAGGGCCGGCAAGGGATTCGTCTACCTCGACATCGACGGAGTCCGACTGCCCGCCGACGACATCCAGCGCTGCCGGTTGCTGGTGATCCCGCCCGCCTGGGAACAGGTGTGGATCTGCCCGGCCCCGAACGGTCACATCCAGGCCGTCGGCACCGACGAAGCCGGGCGGCGCCAGTACCTCTACCACCAGTACTGGCGGCTGAAGCGGGACCAGTCCAAGCACGACCGGGTGTTGCAGGTCGCGGCCCGGCTGCCGAGGGCGCGGCGCAAGGTCGCCGAGGATCTCGACCAGCGCGGGATGCCGTACGAGCGGGCCCTCGGAACGGCGTTCCGACTGCTCGACCTCGGCTTCTTCCGGATCGGCGGCGAGGCGTACGCGGAGGCGAACAACAGCTACGGCCTGGCCACCATCCGCAAGGAGCACGTGAGCATCGAGGGCAAGACCGTGGTCTTCGACTTCGTCGCCAAGTCGGGTCAGGAACGCTACGTCGCGGTGGCCGACGACCGGGTGCGCTCGGCCGTGAAGTACCTGATCGATCGGCAGAGCGAGGGCCCAGAGCTGTTGGCGTACGAGACGGACGAGGGCTGGCAGGACGTCACCTCGGCGGAGATCAACACCTACATCAAGGGCAAGGTCGGCGGCGAGGTCTCGGCCAAAGACTTCCGCACCTGGCACGGCACGGTGATCGCGGCGGTGGTCCTGGCCGGGGCCAACGAAACCGCCGACACGGCGACCAAACGGAAGCGGGCGGTCAGCACGGCGATGAAGGAGGTGGCGGAGTACCTCGGCAACACCCCGACGGTGGCCCGGAAGTCCTACGTGGATCCTCGTGTGGTCGACCTGTTCCTCGACGGCGCCACCATCTCACCGAAGCTCGCGTCGCTCGACGACGACCTCTCCGACGGCACCACCCACGGCAAGATCGAACGAGCGGTCCTGAACCTGTTGCAGGCGCCCAAGGGCAAATTGCGTTGATGATCTTGGCTGGAATCGCCTCGAACCCGCCGCAGTGATCTCTAAGATGTGCCGGTGATCACGCGCGTCAAGGGTCTACTCGGCCTCTGCATCGTCCCGGTGACCCTGCTCTCGCTGACCGGCTGCGTCAGCGGCTCCCCCTCATCCGCGCCGTCCACCGCACCTAGTTCCGCGGCCGGATCCGGCACCCTCGACTTCGCCACCGTCGAGCAGGTGACCGCGCCCATCCTGCAGAAGGACCCGAACTGCGGCTTCGGTCAGTGGAACGACAACTCCACGGGGGTTCCGGAGGAGTTCCGCGCCGGGGTCAAGATGTTCAAGCAGTTCGATTGTTATCTGAGCAAGGATGACGTGGGCGGGCTGCCCAAGCGCGGCCAGCAGTCGATCTTCGTGGAGTTCGGCGACGGCGCAACGGCCGACAAGTACGCGGAGAGCCAGAAGTCGCTCTATCCCTCCCTGGTGGCGGGTTCGCGCGTCGTGGTGGCCGGTACCGGTCTGGAAACGGTGGACATGAAGGCGTACCTGAACGACCTGAAGAACGCCTGCGGATGCGGCGAGATCCTCGAATCCGGCACCTGAGCCTGGGACGGTCGACTAGGGTCGCCGCGTGGTCAGCTGGGTCCGGGTCGCGGGTGCCGTCGCGCTGCTGCTGGTCGCGACCATGCTGACCGGGACCTCAGCAGCGGCCTCCAGCGGGTCCGGTTGGCTGCACACCGACGGGGCGACGATCAAGACCGCCGGCGGCCGGCCGTACGTGATCAAGGCCGTCGCCTGGTTCGGCATGGAGACGTCGAACTGCGCGCCGCACGGACTCTGGCAGATCGGATTGGACGACGGGCTCGCCCAGATCAAGTCCTTCGGGTTCACCACCGTCCGACTCCCGTACTCCAACGAGTGCCTGCACGCGGTGGCGACCACCGGGATCGATGCCCGAGCCAATCCGGGTCTCGTCGGGTTGACACCGCTGCAGCTGATGGACCGGGTCGTCGACCGGGCCGGCGCCTACGGCCTCTCGGTCATCCTCGACCGGCACCGGCCGGACTCCGCCAGCCAGTCGCCGCTGTGGTACACCGACCGGATTTCCGAGGCCGACTGGCTCAGCGACTGGACGGCGCTGGCCCGCCGTTACGCGGACGACCCCACCGTGATCGGGGCGGACCTGCACAACGAGCCGCACGGCGAGGCCTGCTGGGGGTGCGGCGACCGGGCCCGCGACTGGGCGGCCGCGGCCACCCGAGCCGGCAACGCCGTGCTCGCCGAGAACCCGAACCTGCTGGTGATCATCGAGGGGATCGAACACCAGGCCGGCGGCAGATCCACGTGGTGGGGCGGCGGCCTCGCCGACGCCCGGGCCCATCCGATCGAACTCGAGATTCGGAATCGGGTCGTCTACTCCCCCCACGACTACCCGTCCTCGATCTACCCCCAGCCCTGGTTCTCCGACCCGGGCTACCCGGCCAGCTTGACCCGCCAGTGGGATCAGAACTGGGGCTATCTCGCGAAGGAGGGCATCGCGCCGGTGCTGCTGGGTGAATTCGGCACCCGCCTTGAATCGACCTCGGATCGCCAGTGGCTCTCCACGCTCGTCGACTACCTTGGCGAGTTCCGGATGAGTTTCGCCTACTGGTCCTTCAACCCCAACAGTGGGGACACCGGCGGACTCGTTGCCGACGACTGGGCGACGCCGCACCAGGCCAAACTCGACGCCTTGCGACCACTGCTGGATCCGGGCGCACCGGCCGCGAGTCCACCACCGTCGGCGACACCGACCGCGAGCCCAACTCCCGGTTCGACCGCGCCTTCCCCGACGCCCACGGCTACCCCGACAACCGCCCCGACGCCTTCCCCGACGCCCAGTGCTAAACCAGCTGGACCCACCACGGCGACCAGCGGTGACCTGACGGCGGACTGGCGGCTCAGTTCGGGATGGACCGGCGGCTACGTGGCCGAGGTGACCCTGCGTTCGAGCACGGGCCGTTCCGGGTGGACGCTCAGCTACCCCGATCCCGCGGCCCGCTCGGTGGTCAATGCGTGGGGGATGCGTTGCGAGGTCGCTGGCGGCCGGGTGACCTGTACGGGTGTCGACTGGGCCACCGACGTACCGCCCGGCGGGCAGCGGGTGGTGGGGCTGCAGGTGTCGACCACCGGCGATGCGCCGACGGCGCCGCGGATCGACCTCCGCTGACCGCTACCCCGCACTGGGATGCAGCCAGGGCAGATCCGACTTCCAGCCGTGCCGGAGTACGCGGAGCAAGGACGGCGGGGTGAGCACCTCGACGGTTCCCGACGGCCGCGGCCTGGGGTCGCGGTACCCGCCGGGCGTCCAGCGGAGCAGGTGGTTCTCGTGCAGCAGCCACCCGTCGCCGTCGCTGACGAGGAACGCACCGTCAGGCAGCTCCGCGGCCTGGAGGCGATGGCTTCGCGTTCGACCGGTCACGGCGTCGACCCGTTCGTCGTGCAGTCGGATGTCGATCGCGCCGGCCCGGCGGTCGTCGTCGACGTGGGCCTGCCAGAGGTCGCCGAACCGTCGCCAGTCCGCGTGCCGGCATTCGGCACACGGTCGGTGGCCGGCCGCCCAGGCCGTGGCTTCGTCGAGGAAGAACAGTTCGGTGTAGCGACCCGGCTGCAGGATCGCCCGACGCCGGCCGTGGAAGTCCAGCCGGCAGGCGATCCAGCGCTTGACCGCCCACCGGCGACGGATCCGGCCGGTGTCGTCGTGCAGGCAGCCCCGATTGCCGAACACCAGACCCCGCTCGGGCGTGGCGACGAGGTCGCCGAACGGGGTGACCCGGTTCTGTCGAGGCGTGGCTGTTGGCGTGATCCTGGGCATCACAGCAAGGGCAGCAGGTGCTCCCGCGCCCAGCCTCCCAAGCCGGTTGGCGTGGTGGTCAGCAGCGTCCGCGGATTCTCGGGTCGGAACCCCTCCCGCAGGCCCGCGGACATACCCACGATCGCTTCGATCTGCTGCTCGGTCAGGCCGGATCCGCGGAGCACCTCCCGGACGTCGTCGTCGCTGACCTGCACTGCCGTGACGGGTCGACCCAGCGCATCGGTGAGGATCTCGGCCACCTGGCCGTAGCCGAGGTCGGCTGGGCCGTGCACGGCCTGCACGATCCGGCCCGACCAGTCGGTGGACAGCAATCGGGCGACGGCGATATCACCGATGTCTCTCGGGTCCACCCATCCCATCGGCTGGTCGAGCGGCAACGTGGTGCTGATCGTGCCCGAGCGCAGCGAGTCGAGGTCGAGCAGCAGATTGGTGAAGAAGTAGCCGCACCGCAGGTGCACCACCGATGTCTCCAGCCCGTCCAACGCCACCTCGGTGCCGGCCAGTCCGTCGATCTCACCGGCACCGTGCCGCAGCTCGGCCCCGACGCTGCTCTGGAACACCGTCCGCGGAATGGCGTTCTCGGCGACGGCGCGGGCGACGCTGGCGGTCATCCGGGCGTAACTCGCGAGCGGGTCCCCGTCGTCGGTCGGCGGATCGACCCAGAACAGCGCTGCGGTGTCCCGGGTGGCGGCAACCACGAAGTCCGCGTCGGCCTGATCACCCTCCGCCACGTCGACCAGATCTCGCAGCTCCGGCTCGAGTCGACCCGCGTCACGGAGCAACAACGTCGGGCGGACACCCGCCTGGACGAGCAGTCGGGCGACGCGCGATCCGACGTTGCCGGTCGGTGTGGTCACGACGATCTTCATGGGTACCTCCGAGGTGGGTGATCAACAATGACCCTCGCATCCGCAGCTGACAATCCACCGAGGCCCAAGCCCTGGTGCTGCAACACCGGGTAAGTCGTGAACCCGTACTCAGGTTCAGGACTTACCCGATATCCGGTCGGCCGGGTTCCCGCTCTAAGGGACCCAGCACGAGGCCCGCCTGCTGCAGATCGCCGCTCGGCACCCGGGACTCCGGCCGGTGGGTCGTAGCCGTCCGCGATCAGCCGAGGCGACGCGAACCGGGCACGCTGACCCGGAGCCAGGAGTGGCCGTAGCCGATCAGCGGGATCTCGCACCGGCCGTGGCCGTCGAGCTCGAACCGGCCGACGCCCAGCAGCTCGGCCAGGACCGAGCCCTCCGGCACGTCCGTGACCGTCAGCGGCACCACGACGGGATCGCTGGCCAGGTTGTGCAGCGTGACGATCGACCCGTCGTCCCAGGACGACCGCAGGGCGAGCACGCTCGCGTGCGGTTGCTCCATGATCACCGTGTCGCCCCAACCGATCTCCGGACAGTCGCGGTAACAGCGGGTGAGCCGTTGGATGAACGTGAGCAGGGAATCCGGGTCGTTCAGCTGATCGACGACATTGACGAACTCCGGTCCGAACGCGCCGTCGACCACCGGCCCGCTCAACCGCGACGGACGGGCGGTCGAGAAGCCGCCGTTCTTGGCGTTGCTCCACTGCATCGGGGTCCGGACGGCCAACCGGCTGCCGACCGCCAGGTTCTCCCCCATCCCGATCTCCTCGCCGTAGAAGAGAACCGGGGTGCCCGGCAGGGCGAACAGCAGGCTGTACACCATCCGGATCCGGCGGGGGTCGCCGTCGAGCATGGGAGGCAGGCGGCGGATGAGCCCGCGTCCGTACACCTGCATCTCGGGTTCGGGACCGAACGCGGCGAAGACCTCCTGGCGCTCGGACTCGCTGAGCTTGTCCAGGGTGAGTTCGTCGTGGTTGCGAACGAAGCTGGCCCACTGGCAGCCGCCGGCCGGTACGGGGCGTTCGCGGAGCGCGGTGCTCATGGGCCCGGCGTCTCGGCGGGCCAGCGACAGGTACATCTGTTGCATGCCGATGAAGTCGAACTGCATGGTCAGTTCGTCACCTTGGTCACCGCCGAAGAACGCGAACTGTTCGGGGTGCGCGAGATTCACCTCGCCGAGCAGGATTGCGTCGCCGCTGCGCCGGCCGAGGAACTCACGCACGTGGCGCAGGTAGCCGTGCGGATCCGGAAGGTCCGCGGTGGCGTCCTCGATACCCAATCGTTCGAGCAGGAAGGGCACCGCGTCCACCCGGAACCCAGACAATCCCAACTCCAGCCAGAACCCGATGATCTTGATGATCTCGTCTCGGACCTTCGGGTTCGCCACGTTGAGGTCCGGCTGGTGCTTGTAGAACCGGTGCAGGTAGTACTGGCCGGCCTGGTCGTCGAGGGTCCACACACTGGTTTCTTGATCAGGAAACGTCGGTGCCACCTGAGCGCCCGGCGGCGGCTCGTCGGCCCAGACGTAGAAGTCCCGGTACAAAGAGTTCGGGCTCGACCGCGCCGCCTTGAACCACGGATGCCGGTCAGAGGTGTGGTTCACCACCAGATCAGCGATCACCCGCATGCCGCGGTCCCGCGCGGTCCGGATCACCTCCACCAGGTCACCCAGATGGCCGAGGCGGGAGTCGACGCCGTAGAAGTCGACGATGTCGTAGCCGTCGTCGCGGTCCGGCGTGGGGTAGAAGGGCATCAGCCACAGGCAGGTGACGCCGAGGGCCTCGAGATAGTCCATCCGCTGGGCCAGTCCGACGAAGTCGCCGATGCCGTCGTCGTTCCAGTCCATGAAGGTCTCGACGTCGAGGCAGTAGACGACCGCGTTCTTCCACCACAGGTCGCTGGTGTCGGTGATCCGCATCGGCTACACCTTCGCCGTCACGTCGAGTTGCGGCAGGACGTGCTCACCGAAGGCGTCGATGAAGCGATCCTGGTGCTGGCCGACGTGGTGGAGGTACAGCTCGTCGAAACCGAGTTCGATGTAGCCCTGGAGCAGTTCGGCGTGCCGGCCGAGGTCGGCAGAGATCTGGACGGCGGCGTCCAGGTCCTCGCGCCGTACCTTTGTGGCCACCGTGTCGAACGCCTCGACGGTGTCCAGATCCCAACAGATCGGCGGGTCGAAGACGTTGGACCGCCACTGGTCGTACGCGATCTCGCGCGCCTGTTCGTCGGTGTCGGCGTAGCTCAGGTGCACCTGCAGGACCAGCGGACCCGAGCCGCCGCGGGAGCGGTAGGCGTCGATCATGGCGCGCAGCTTGTCGTGGGGCTGGGCGATCGTGGCCAGCCCGTCGGCCCAGGAGGCGACCCAGCCGGCGGTCTCGACCGAGACGGCCGGCCCGATCAGCTTCGGCGTGACCTCCGGCAGACTCCAGATCCGGGCCCGGTCGACCGTCACCAGCCCGTCGTGGCTGACCTCCTCCCCCGCCAGCAGCGCCCGGATGATCGCGACGCATTCGGCCAGCCGGGCGTTGCGGATGTCCTTGCGGGGCCAGGCGGCACCGGTGATGTGCTCGTTGGAGGCCTCCCCCGTGCCCAGCGCGACCCAGAAGCGACCTTCGAACATCGTGGCGAGGGTCGAGATGGCCTGCGCAATGATCGCCGGGTGGTAGCGCTGGCCAGGCGCGTTCACCACCCCGAACGGCAGGGAGGTGGCCTGCAGCGCGGCGCCGAGCCAGGCCCAGGCGAATCCCGAGTGACCCTGCCGCTCGCTCCACGGGCTGAAGTGATCCGAGCACATGGCGGCGGTGAAGCCTGCCTGCTCGGCGCGCTGCACCGCGTGCAGGAGCACGGTCGGATCGATCTGTTCGTGGGAGGCGTGGAACCCCACCACCGTCATGGCACCGTCCGTTCGTCGTCGAGCGGGCTTGCGAGGTAGACCGCCAGTAGACCAGACCTCCGGACGCCGCCGCCCGCCGGTGCCCGGTCGCTCAGCTGCTCGTGAGGATGACGAGTTGCTGGGTCGCCCGGGTCATCGCGACGTAGCGGTCGACGGTGCCCTCGACACTGGTGCCCACCGATCCAACGGCGTCCGGCTCGACGAGGACGACGAGATCGAACTCCAGGCCCTTCGAGGTCTCGGGGGTCAGGGATCGGACGCGGGAGGTGGTCCGGCTCGGACCCAATTCGATGTCCCTCGCGCCGATGACACAGGCGATGCCTTCGGGATGGGTGGCGAGCCAGGTGTCGAGCACGGAGCCCAGGTCCGATGTCGACCCGTGAACGACGGCGACCCCGCTGCTGCGGACGGAGATCGGCACGTTGGCGTCCGGGAAGGCCGCGCGGATGACCGGCTCGGCTGCCGCCATGACTTCAGCCGGGGTCCGGTAGTTGATCCGGAGGGTGGCCAGGTGGACGTCGTCCAGGCCGATCCGCCGCAGCCGTTCCGGCCAGGTCTCGGTGAAACCGTGCCGGGCCTGCGCTCGATCGCCGACGATCGTGAAGCTCCGGGACGGGCAGCGGCGGAGCAGCATCTGCCATTCGGCGTCGGTCAGCTCCTGCGCCTCGTCCACGATGATGTGCGCGAACGGGCCCGCGAGCTGGTCAGGGTCAGCGCTCGGCAAGGCGGCCTCGTCGACCAGGATCTCCCGGATCCGGCTCTGGCGTAGCGCCTGCACCAAGCCCTCCCCGTCGTCGTCGGCCTGAAGCAGGTCGTCGACGACCTGGTCCATGTAGGCGCGTTCGGCGGCGATGGCCGTGGCGCGCCGTCGGCGGCGGCGCGAGGCCTCCGGGTCGCCGAGTCGCCGCCGGGCCGCGTCCAGCAGCGGCAGATCCGACACGGTCCAGGCCTGGGCGTCCGCGCGCTGCAACGTCTGCACCTCGTCGCGGGTCAGCCACGGCGCGCACCTGCGCAGGTAGGCCGGTACCGACCACAGGTCTCCGACGAGGTCCGCCGCTTCGACCAGTGTCCAGGCTCGGCTGAAGGTGCTGGCCAGCTCCTCGTCCTGCCGCAGCACCCGCCGGACCAGATCCGCCGAGACGTCGGCGTCGTCGCGGTCGGTCTCGAGCTGGTCGACAGCGATCGACACCAGCGCCTCCCAGACCTGGTCGCGAGCCTCGTTGTGCGGGGTGCCGGGATCGGGGGTCTCGAAGGCCTCGGCCCAGTCGGCCGCCGTCAGTCGGACATCACCCCAGTCCGTCTCGACCAGCAGCCGCTGGGTGGGCGGCTCCTCGTACAGCCGGACAGCCGGTTCGATCGCCTCGACCAGATCCGCGGACGCCTTGAGCCGGGCCACCTCCGGATCCGGCTCGCTGGCTGCGGCGGGTCCCTCGGCGACCAGATCCCGTACGGTGCAGGTCTGCACGCCCTCCTCCCCGAGGCTCGGCAGCACGTCCGCGATGTAGGCCAGGTACGGGCGGTGCGGACCGACGAACAGCAGGCCACCCCGGCCCTCGCCGAGGCGCGGGTCGGAGTAGAGCAGATACGCCGCGCGGTGCAAGGCGACGACGGTCTTGCCCGTGCCCGGACCACCTTCGACCACGAGCGGGCCCTGGGAGTCCGCGCGGATGATGGCGTCCTGGTCGGCCTGGATGGTGGCGAGTACGTCGCGCATCTGCGGCGTACGGCTGCTGCCCAGACTCGCGATGAAGGCGGACTGATCGTCGAGGGCGGCGTGGCCTTCCAGCCCGTCCGGGCTGAACACCTCGTCCCAGTAGTCGTTGATCCGCCCGCCGGCCCAGCGGTACCGGCGCCGGCTCGAGAGGCCCATCGGGTTGGCGTGGGTCGCGGCGAAGAACGGCTCGGCGGCCGGCGCACGCCAATCGATCAGCAGCCGGCGACCCTCAGGGTCGGTGAGTCCGAGCCGTCCGATGTAGCGGGGCGCGGGGTCGTCGACGCCGACCATGCGGCCGAGGCAGACGTCCAGGCCGAACCGCCGCAGCAGGCGCAGATTGGCGGTCAGTCGGTGGATCTCCAGATCTCGCTCGAGCGCCGCCGGTCCGGTGCCTCCGGGCGCCTTGCGAAGGACACCGAGGCGGTCGGACAGGTCGGCGATCTGGTGTTGCAGGCGGTCCGCCACGGCGGCGAAATGGCTCTCGTCGGCGGCGATCAGCGCCGGATCGGCCTTGGCGGCCAGGTGTTCGGGCAGGTTGAACGCGGTCGTGGTGGCGGGGATCACGCATCATCTCCGAATCGATCTCGAGGTTGCGAGATGACGATTCTGCGACGCAGGAGGGGTCTTGCGGCAAGCCCCCCGGTCCGCTATACGTTGAAGGTGGAGGGGGAGTTCAGCCCGGATCCGTCCGCTCTCCCCGATTCCAAACCAGTTCAGTGGGCGTCGTTGCCCGTGGATCGCCGGGCCCGCAGTGCACGCAGCTTCTGACGATTGCCGCACCGCTCCATCGCGCACCAGCGCCGAGCGCCGGGGCGCGACGAGTCGACGAACACCAGCGGGCAGTTGTCACCCGCGCACTCACGGATCCGCCCGGCCAGCGGCCCGGAGAGCAGGTCGATCATCTCCCGCGCCAGCGTCGACATCGCCTGCGTGGCCGACACCGGTGGCGCCCAGCGGGTGCCTTCGGTGTCGGCGACGAGCTCGGGTACCAAGGGTGCCGCGGCTGCGGCTTCGTTGATGGTGCGTACGGCTTCGCCAGGTGTCGCGAGCCCTTTCGCCCGGGCGTGCGCGGCGTCCCAGATCGCCTGCCGAAGGTGCTTGGCTGCGGCCAGCATCGGCGCGTCCAGCGGAATCGACATGACCACGTACAGCGGCGGTTGAGCCAACCACGCGGCGAGGTCGGCCGGCTGGTGGAGGGTCTCGAAGACGGCGTACCGGCCTTCGCCGCCGGTGTGCGCGAAGTCCAGACAGACCGCGCCGGCGTCGAAGTGGAAGGCGCCTCCGCGCGGATCTGTCAACACCCGACCGGTTGCGTTGGTCCGCATGTTGCCACTATAACTGGTGTTGTTACCTTTATAACTGGTTACTAGCGAAGGAGGAGAAGACGTGACTGTGCGACACATCAACCCCGAGGGCCTGCATCGCAGCCCCGCCTTCAGCCAGGCCGTCGTGGTCGAGCGGCCGACCAAGACGATCTACATCGGCGGCCAGAACGGTGTCGGCACCGACGGCTTGGTCGTCGGAGCCACAGTCGGCGAGCAGTCCGGACAGGTGTTCCGGAACCTCGCGACCATCCTCGAGAGTGAGGGAGCGAGCCTGGCGAACATCGTGTCCTGGACCATCGCCGTGGTGGCGGGTCATTCATTCGACGAAGGTGTGGCCGCCTTTCAGGAGGTCTGGAACCCGGCAGATCCGCCGCCGGCCATCACCGTCCACGTCGTCGCGGGCCTGGGCCCTGAGTTCCTCGTCGAGATCGATGCGGTGGCCGTCGTCTGACCCGGCAGGCCATCGCAGATCGGCACCCTTTCGCTGCGTTCGCACCGCTTCAAAGCGGTGCGGACGCGTGGATGGGGTGCCAATTCCGTACGGGGTCAGGCCGGGGCCGGCGCTGGGGGTCGGGGGCTAGCGTTGCGGTATGGCGCACGCGCCGAGGATGCGGCCGGCGTACTGGCTGGCCGGGCTGGGTTGGACGGGAAGCCCGGTCGCGGTGTAACCGCCGGCGACGATCGGGATGGTTTGCACGGAGGTGTCGATCATGCCCAGTGGGTCGAACAGCCGGGTTCGCATCCGGCCTGGACGCCCTCACGCCGCTCCGACAGCGCGGTGACGACCCACGGCTGACTGACGACGGCGCCCGCGGGGGCGTAGCCGATCATGGGCCAGTTCGGGGTAGCTGAGACCGGCCGCTCGGGCGGCGGCTTGGCCGGCCAGGGCCGCGCCGATGTTCGAGTACGAGACGCTCCCGCGGCCGGCCAACGTCGCGCTGCGCGCCTCGCGCAGGAGTCAGATCGGCATCTTCTGGCACCTCAACACCTGGGCCGACGGACGCACCGTGACCTGGCACGACGGTCAGACCGGCGGCTACAGCGCGCTGCTCTACCTCGACCGCCACGCGCGACGAGCAGTCATCCTGCTCTCCGACGTTGCCATCAGTGGCAACGAGATCGGCAACCACCTCCTCACCGATGCGTAGCCACTGATTCCCCTACGATGGGGGCCTCCACCCGGAGGGCAGTCATGGCGGGCACGGTTGAATCGCTTTTCTGGATCGCGCTGGCTGCTGCCGTCGCACCGCTGCTGGCGGGCGCCATCCCCCGTCGGCTGCTGCCGGAGGTGGTGCTGCTGCTCGTCTTCGGGATCCTGATCGGTCCGCACGTGCTCGGCCTCGCCGCGACCGGCGAAGGGGTCGAGCTGCTCCGTGAGCTCGGTCTCGGGATGCTCTTCTTGCTGGCTGGCTACGAGATCGAGGTCTCCGAGCTGACAGGTCGCGGCGGACGCCGCGCCCTCCTGACCTGGATCGTCTGCTTCGCCATGGCGCTGGCGCTCGTCGCGGTGCTGTCGATCCTCGGCCTGCTGGCGGCCGAGGCCGCGGTGGCGATCGCGCTGACCTCGACCGCGCTCGGCACGCTGCTCCCGATCCTGAAGGACTCACGACTGCTGGGAACGCCGCTCGGCAGGGTGATCATGAACCACGGCGCGTTCGGTGAGTTGTGCCCAGTGATCGCCATGGCGGTGCTGCTCGGAACGCGGGGCGCTCTCGGATCCCTGGTGGTGCTCGCGCTGTTCTTCCTGATCGTGGTCGCGATCGGGTTCGTGGCCACTCGGCGCCGGCCGGAGTCGCGGCTGCACCGGCTCATCGGCGCTGGCGCCGAGACGACGGCGCAAACCGTCGTCCGGCTGGTGATCTTGCTGCTCGCCGCTCTGGGCCTGGTCACCGTGGTGTTCGACCTCGACGTGGTGCTCGGTGCTTTCGCGGCCGGATTCGTGCTCCGCCGGGTGCTCCCGGACGGTGCGCCGAGTCTGGAGCACCGGCTGGAGGGCATGGCCTTCGGGTTGCTGATCCCGGTGTTCTTCATCACCTCGGGAATGGCGATCGACCCAGGCGCCGTAGCCCAGCAACCGCTCGTCCCGATCGTCTTCGTGCTGCTCATCCTCGTGGTGCGAGGGGTGCCGATCTATGTCGCCACCCGCCTCGAGCGGTCAGGATCCCGGGCGATCTTCTCGGGGCGAGAAAGCCTGCGGATCGCATTGTTCGGCGCGACCGGGCTGCCGATCATGGTGGCCGTGACCGAGGTGGCCGTCCGCAACGGACAGATGACCGAGCAGTCCTCCTCGCTGTTGGTGGCCGGCGGTGCGATCACCGTGCTGCTGCTGCCGATGACGGCGACGCTGCTCGGACCCAGCCCACCACCCGGTGCGGTGTCGCCGCCGAAGGCCACCGCCGACGAACCGGCGTGAAGTTCGCAACCCATTCCCTCGGCTAATTCGAACACGAAGCAGATTTATCCAACCCGCGCTGCTTGCCGACGCCTGCCTTACACTCCGGGCCATGCGCCGCAATCGTCTCGGGCTGTTTGCCGCCGTCACCCTCGCCGTCGTCGGCCTCCTGGCACCGGCATCGCTCGCCTCGGCCGGCCCGCCCTCGGGTGTGGCCGGGAGCACTTCCGGGGGTGATCCCTACTTCCCCGCTGCGGGTAACGGTGGGTACGACGTTCGACACTACGACCTGGACCTGCGGTACAACCCGCAAACGAAAGCGTTGTCGGCGCGGGCCCGCATCGCTGCCAAGGTGCTACGCAAGGATCTGCGGAGCTTCAGTTTGGACCTTCGCGATCTGACCGTGTCCGAGGTCGAGGTCGACGGCCGGCCGGCACGCTTCGTCCAGACCGGGCCGGAGCTCGTCGTCACGCCCCGCCACGTACTCGAGGCCGGTCATCGGTTCACCGTCGACGTGCGCTACGCCGGGACCACCGGACAGCCGGAGGACAACACCGGCGCCTTGTACGGGTGGGTGTCCTACGACGACGGCGCCTTCGTGGCGAACGAGCCCGACGGGGCGCCGACCTGGTTCCCCGTGAACGACGCGCCCTCCGACAAGGCCACCTACGACTTCCGGATCACCGTGCCGCGGGGCACGGTCGCCGTGGCCAATGGGAAGCTGCTCAGCCGCCGGTCCGTTGGCGGCTGGACGACGTTCCGCTGGTCGGCCGCCGAGCCGATGGCCAGTTACCTCGCCATGGCCGCCAGCGGTGACTATCGGCTGACCACGAGCCGGACAGCCACCGGGATCCGCATCATCAACGCGGTCGACACCGATCTCAGTGCCTCGGATCAAGCGGCGGCCCGCACGGTGCTCGCGCTGCAGCCGCAGATGATTGCCTATTTCTCCGGTGTGTTCGGGCCGTACCCGTTCAGCTCCTTCGGCGCGGTCATCGACGACGACGACGACGCCGGCTACGCCTTGGAGAACCAGACCCGGCCCATCTACGCCGGCGTTCCGGACGAATTGACCGTCGCCCATGAGCTCGCCCACCAGTGGTACGGGGACAGCGTCACGCCGAAGCGCTGGCGGGACATCTGGCTGAACGAGGGCTTCGCCGCCTACTCCGAGTGGCTGTGGGCCGCGCACCGCGGTGGTGACTCCGTTCAGGCGCAATTCGACCGCGTCTACGAGCGCCCGGCCGTCGATCCTCTCTGGCAGCTGAAGATCGGCGATCCAGGCGCGGAGGAACTGTTCAACGAGGCCGTCTACGAGCGGGGCGCCATGACGCTGCACGCGCTCCGGTTGAAGATCGGGGACAAGGCTTTCTTCCAGGTCCTGCGCGCGTGGGCTCAGCGCAACCGGTACGGTGCCGTGTCCACCGCTGACTTGATCACGCTGGCCGAGCGGATCTCGAGGCAGCAGCTCGACGGCCTCTTCTCGACCTGGCTGTACACCACAGGCAAACCCCCGACTCCCTGATCACTGACGGCGAGGGCCTCAGCCCGGGCTGAGAACGCAGAACTCGTTGCCCTCGGGGTCGGCGAGGCACCTCCAGGACACCTCGCCCTGGCCGACGTCGATGTCGGTGGCGCCGAGTGCTCCCAGCCGAGCCACCTCCGCCCCTTGATCATCACCGGGGTACGGCGCCAGGTCGAGGTGGACGCGGTTCCACCAGGTCCTCACGCCGGTCGTGCGAAGGAACTCCAGATACGGCCCGACACCCGCGGCCGAGCGCAGCACCGCATGATCATCGGTCTCCTCGTGCAGGGTCCAGTCCGTCGCGTCGCCCCAGAATCGGGCCATGGCGCGCGGATCCGCGCAGTCGACGATCACCGCGGCGATCGGCCCGGTGTCCCGGTAGATCTCCCGCGGCTCCAACACGCAGAACACGTTGCCCTCCGGGTCGGCCAGCACCGTCCAACCGACGTCACCCTGGCCCACATCCGCGGGCACCGCACCGAGGTCCTGCAGGCGGGCGATCAACTCCGCCTGGTGAGCCGCAGAGCTGGTGGCGAGATCGAGGTGTACCCGGTACTTCACCGTTTCGGGGTCCGGGACGGCGACGACATCGATGCAGACGGCGGTGGGGTCCGGCCAGGCGAAACCCACCGGTTCGACGTTGGTCACCCCGGGTCCCTCGCTGGAAACGCCCCAGCCGAGCGCCTCCGCCCAGAACCGGCCGAGGGCGGCGTCATCCCGAGCCTTGAAATTCACCTGAACCAGCCGCAGCGCCACGGCGACAACCTATGCCCAGAACGGACGTGGAGGATCAGCTCGTCTGGTACCGCCTCGCCAGTTGGGGGCTTTGGCCGTGGAAGGCAGCGATGTCTGCGTCGAAGACGGCTGCGAGCAGTCGGTAGTCCTCTACGCCGGGTGCGCTGACGACTTGGCCGAGCTCGACGCCGGTCAGGGCCTCGCGGTGACGACCTCGGCTGCGGACATGCGAGGAATGACGGACAGGTCCATGCCCCTGGACCTCGTGGCACTAGGTGACACGGTGCCAAGAAAATGTCGTGCCCGACCTGTCGATTTTGCGCTGCGCGCGACGTCATAGAGGTGACGCCAATCATCGTCGACCGGCGCGAGCCGCTCGACTCAACCGAAGGAGACATCGTGGCGAAGTTCGTGTTTGTGTACAGCGGTGGTCAGATGGCGGAAACGCCCGAAGCACAAGAGTCCTCCGCCCAGGCCTGGGGCGCCTGGTTCGGCACCCTGGGTGACTCGGTCGTCGACATCGGCAATCCGTTCGGCGCCAGTTCGACGGTGACCGCCGACGGAGGTTCGGACGGCGGCTCGTCGAACCTGAGCGGCTTCTCGGTGGTCGCCGCCGACTCACTCCAGGAGGCCGCGGCCAAGGTCGAAGGCTGCCCGGTGCTGCAGTCGGGCGGGCGGGTCGAGGTTTACGACGCCATTCCGATGTGACCCCGGTGGCGGGCATCGCTCGATCTCAGGAGCAGGTGCCCGCCGTGTTCCTGTCAGCGCCGGTCGGTGGAGCGTCGCAGGACGACGGCGCCCAACGACAAGAGACCGATCGCCAGCGCCAGCAACCACCCTGATACCCCGCCCGTGTTCGCCAGATTGGGGTCAGCGCCCGACTGCGCGTCGGCATTGCTGGCCGGCGCGACGGTGGTCGTCTGGGTTGGCTCCGGGCTTGCGGTCGGTGACGGGGTGGGGTCGCACGAAGGTCTCGGGACCACGGTGCCGGCGTCGGTGGTCAAACAGACGTCGATGGCCGACCGGCTGTTGGTGATGCTCTGGGCGCCGCGGGCGATGGCAACGCCGTACGGGTCCTCCTCCAGCCCTGGGTCGGCCAGGTTCACCCACGTGTTGAGGTAGAACTCCGGCTGCAGTTGGCCGGCGGCGGGCGCCGGCGGCACCCCGTTCGAACGGCAGGGACCTAGGCCGATGTCAAAGGGTGGAATGACGCCGACGGCGAGCGGGAGGTTGACCGGCAGGCCGCTGATCGTCCAACGGCCGTCGGTTGCGGTGATCGCCTGCCCGACTGCACCGCTAGATCCGAGGGCGAAGATGCAGGCTTGGCTGATCGGTCGCCGTCCCACCCCGAACACCCGGCCCGAAAAGGTGGTGTTTGGGGTAGCGCACTGCGGTCGGTAGCTGGCCTGGGGCGAGGCAAGCGACAATGCCGCTACTGCCGGGGGGAACGGCGATCGCTCCTTGGGGTGGCACGGCGGTGGTGATCGCGCTGCCAATGAACGGCCGATTCTGATACCAGGACGGCAGGTAGTTGCTGGACACCACCGGGTCGGAGCAGTTGAAGTTGGCGACCACGTAGAAGGCCAGGTTGACCTGTCCCTGCTGGTCATCGGTCTGAATCGACCAGGTGCCGTCGCCGTCGACGTTGGTGAAATCTCGTCTGCTGCGGCGAGTCAGCCGTGCGATAGCCGACGCAAGAACTGCGGATGGGAGCACCGGTACGGGCGTCCCGCAGCACCCCTGAGGTGGTGACCGCAGCGAGCGTCCCCACGGTCTCCTCAGCGGCGCTCGGGGTGGTCGAGGGCGCAGGCGTCGGAGTGGGCGCTGCCTCCTGCCGACTCGCCGGTGACCCGGCGGCCGAGGCGCTCGGCCCGGTGCGGCGAGATCCGGCGTCCCCTGTGACGAACTCGGTGTCGACGTACTGGGCGCCGGTGCCGGAAGCGCCCCGGTCGGCTCTGCCGTACTGGGGCTGGACGCCGTAGCTGAAGGGGTCAGATCGGGGACAGGAGTCGGGCTCGGGTCGGCACCCGCCAGCTGAGGCGTTGAAATGATCACGGTCAGCACGGCCGTGAGACTCGCGACGACAATGCGCAGCCGCCGGTGACGACTCGCTCGCTGCTGAGGCGTCATGGTGTCTCCTGATTGTGTCGGGATATTACGGATCCCGAACTCGCCTCGTGATGCTAGCAGGGCGGGTCGCCCAGCAGATTGTGCGCGTGTGCGCAACACCTCAACATCCCTGGGGTCCGGGCACGTGGTGGACAACCCGAATGCCGCAGCGGCTACCGGTCGCGAGAGGAGACACCGGGGCCGGCAAGATCGAGTTGACGATCCGACATCGCGGGAGGCATTCCTCCTTCTCCGGTTGGCTCCTGGAGCGCCGGCGACAGACCGAGTGGGCGCTGATCTTGAGCGTCGATCGATGGCGGCCCGGTGTTCAGCGGGCACTGATCATGACGATGATCTTCAGCGATCGAAGCGGGGCTGTACCCCGCATGATGTCGGTGGTCGCGCCGGGGGCCGACGATCCAGATGCCGAACCCGTTCGGACCGATCAGTGCTTGGGGTTGATGCGGAGCCGACCGCTGCACGGCATTGGTGAGACTGGCCAGCAGATGACGTGCAGAGGTCAAGAGTTTGCGATTCATGATCGGCTTCCTTCACCGAGAAGAACGGATTCGTGGTCGTGGTCGTGCGGGACGGCGATGCACCCGCCGTCGTGTTGTCCGCCGTGGGGTAACGGCGACTCGTTCAACGCCCTAGCGCCAGGGCGTTGGTTGTTCAGGTGTATGCCTGCGCGGTGAGAACCTGGGAGATCGCGTCGGCGGCGACCACCGCGCCATCTCGTTGTCGGATTTCGGCGCCAAGCAGTGCGGCAGCACGTCTGGCCGAGTCATCGGCGAGTACGTCGGCGATGACGGTGCGAATCTGGTTCGGCGATGATCGCTTGGCGAGCAGGCGACCGGCGCCGGCGGCTCGGAGTGCCCGGCCGATGGCGCGCTGATCCATGATCTTGAGTAGCGGTAGCACCACGACCGGCAGGTCGTGGGCGAGGGCGGCCATGGTGGTGGCATGGCCCCCGTGCCCGACCAACATCGACACGGTGGGCAAGACGTCGGCGTGCGGCAGAAATTGGTGCAGTTCGGCGTTGGCCGGCGCGCGTAGGTCGGCCGGCGACACGGCCGGCCCGGTGGTCACGATCGCGGTGACCGGTAGTTCACTGATCGCGTCGAGGATGTTCTGCAGGACCTGGCGCTGGCCGGGAAACCAGCAGGTGCTGAGGCTGACCAACAGCCGTGGTCGGCCGTTCGACGGCTCCGTCGGCCGGGGTCGGCTCTGCCAGACCGGACCGGTGTAGCGAACGCGTGCCATGCGGTTCTTGTCACCGTCAGGGTCCAGCCTGCGCAGGGTCGCGACCAAGGCCAGGTCGGCGTCGCCGCGGGGGCTGATCACAGCTGAGCGGCGAAGGCGCGCGACCGGCCCGCCGGTATCCATGGAGAGGGAACCGATGGCGAGGAAGGAGTGGATCAACACCACCCGGCGCAGGCCGGCCTGCCGGGCGGCGTCCAGCACCGTGGGTAGGGCACAGTCGACCACGACCAGGTCCGCAGACTCCCGGTGCGCGAGCTCCGTCAGGTCCGCACCGAGGCCGCGGTCACGGACCAGGGCACTCATGGCGGTGATCCAACGCAGTCCGGGCTTCGCCGCGGTGCTGGAGAACTGGTGGGCTTGCCGATACGGCTCGAACCGCAACCCAGCGCCTTCGATCGGGCCGCGCTGCTGTTCGTGGCCGAGGATGCGAACGGTGTCGCCACGTCGTTGTAGCTCGGCGGCGATCCCGATGGCTGGCGGTAGGTTCCCGCCGCCGTCCCAGGTGGCGAACACGATGTTGGCCATGATCACGTTCCTTCTGCTGGCTCGTTGAGCACGTCGTGGATGAGTTGCCGGACCCGGGTCTCGGCGATGACGCGGTCCAGACCACGGTCGCGGCGCAAGAGCTTCCAGGTGTAGACGTCGGTCGCAATGACCAGCAGGTCGACGAGGGCTTCGCGTTGTGCTGGGGGGTGCTCCGCAAGTTGGGGAGCGAAGATCCCGGAGATCTCTTCCCGGTGCATGCGACGCCCGACGTCCATGCCTTCGCGGAACGCGTCGTCGAACAGCTCCTGACCGAGCATCTTCAACACCCCGTCGCCGCGGTGCTCATAGTGCTCGAAGATGGCGTGCACGGCAGCCTCGACATCACCAGCGGGGGCGGACCGCTCCTGGCGTATCTCCTGCATCGCGAACTCCTCGAGTGCGGCGAAAAGCCCGTCGCGACTGCCGAAGTGCCGGAGCAGGGTTTTGACGCTGAGCCCCGCCCGGAGGGCGACGTCGTCCAGGGTGATCTCCACAGCCAGCCGTTCCCAGCACAACTCGAGCGCAGCCCCCAGGATGCGCTGCCGGCTCGCCGCGGCGGCCTGGGCTCGCTTGGTCATGTCGTAACGACGTGGCTTATTCATGTCTCTGACAGTAGACACCAAACTGAAATTGGTGTCAACCGTCTTGGACATGAATTAGATTTCAGGGCTTGTTGTCCCGTAGCGGCGCAGCTGACTCAGATTTCTCGCAAACCGCGGGATCACCCCGGCCGAGCTCGAGCAGCGGCGGATTCTCGCGGTGTCGGCGTATCTGCGGGACCGAGCGCAAGATCACCAGCAGACATCACCTCGACGCTGTGGGCGCCGGAGTGCCGGCAGTCCGCGAGGGCGACTGGCTGGGGCCTGCCGGCTGGCTGGGGCTCGGCTGGCCGGCATCCGCGATGGCTTTCTCGAGGGCTGCGATGGTGGCCGCGTCGACGGTTCCCGTGACTTTGACACCCAAGTCCTTCTGGAGAGCCATCAAGGCGGAGGTCAAGGCGTCGGTCCACACGCCGTCGACGGGTCCGTCCCAGTAGCCGGCCAGCTTGAGGGTCTGCTGCACGGCGGCTGTCGACGCCGTCTCCTCCTGCGCCGCTGCTCCTCCCTTGGCCGCAAGCTCGGTCCGCAGCGCCTCCTCGGTCGCCTTGTCGAGCGTCCCCGTCTGCGGCAGCCCGTTGGCCTTCTGCAGATCCTCGACGGCGGCGACGGTTTTCGGTCCGTAGACGCCGTCGACCTCCGCCTCGTAGTAGCCGGCATCGGCGAGCGCCTGCTGGAGCGTCGTGGTGTACGCCTCCACGGCCTCGGCTGCCTTCTCCTGCTGGGCGTCGCTGAGGCAGCCGCTCTCCCCGAGCAGCTGCAGCCACGCCATCTCCAGGGCCACGGCAGCCGCATTGAACTGTTCTGCGGCCTGGGCCAGGGGCGTCTGGTCCGTGATGCCCGCCCGGGCGGCCGAGAACTCGGACTCGGCCTCCTGGACCCTCGTCACACTCGCCGGCGTGGGTGTCGGGCTGGGGGTCTTGCTCGGCGACGGGCTGGGTGGCGTGGTGCCGGCGGCCGAGGCCTGCGCCGTTGCGAGGGTGGCCTGCGCCTGGGCGAGCTGCTGCTCCGCGGTCGCGACGGCGGCCCTGGTGTCGGCCACTGCTTGCGCCGCACTTGTGGCGTTCTCGGCCGGCTTCGCGAGGTCGCTCCCGGCCGTCCGGACGTCTCCCACCGTGGGCGCCGTGGCGTTGAGGACGTCGCCGTATCGGTCGATGGCGGTCACGTAGGTCACGCTGGCCGCGCAGAACTCGGCCGCGGCCTTGGTCGCCGCGTCCTGCGCCTCCGTCAGCGCCTTCTCCTTGGCGGTCACGGCCAGTTGAGCCGCCTTGAGGGAGGCGTCGCCGTCTCCGCTGCAGCCGGTTAGCGCCAGCAGCACGACAGCGATCACCGCCACGGCGAGGTGTCGCGAGCGGCGCGTGGCGTGTAGCCGCGAGTGGGGGTGCGTGGATGTTCCCACGGCGAACCTCCTGTCCGGGTGCCGAGCGCACGACACCGTCAGGGCATCGAGGCGCGATTCGCCCAACTTAGGAACTTCCAGTCAGGTGGGTACCACCCGCACCGGGTGAGCAGGAATGCACGGATCTTGCGCGTTCGGTTCAGGCCTGCGAAGCTTTTTGTTGGCCTGTGACGGAATCGAGTCGTAGTGGATGACGACAGCCTTTCTCCGACCGGCCGCTTGCTCGTCGATCTCGAGGTCCTGGCTGGGTCGGTGTCCGGCATGCTGCGGGCCCGGGTTCCGCGTCTCTTCCTGATCAAGCCGAGCGGCACCGGCAGCGTCCGGCTGACTGCAAGCCGGCGGTTCGAGATCGATTTGAGCGTGCCGCAGCGGCGGCGCTTTCGTCTGCAGGTCCCGGCTGGCGACTACAGCGGGGTCCGGCTCTGCTGGGAAGATCTCGCGTGCGATCTGGGTGAGGCTTCGCGACAGGCAGCGGCTGAGCACACCTACCTGGTCTCGCTGTCGATCCGTCCGGCGGGCACTGCTTGTCTTGCACTGACCCTCGACGCCCGTGCGCTGGCCGCCGGTCGGAGCCTGGCCGAGTCGCTGATGGCGTCCGTCAAGCCCGACCTTCGACGAGCCGAGGCACGGATCTCGGCAGGCCGATCGCTGGCCCTGCGGTGGCGACCGCTCGAACCGGACGTCGACGACGAGGAGCTGCCCAGCCTGCGGGTCCCGAGCGGCGCGTTGCCGGAGGGGGCGGTGGTGGCGATCCACGAACCCGTCAGCGAGGGCTTGCCGCCGCTCTTCGCGCGGCAGCTCCGCCTCGGTCCCGTGCTGACGGTGGAGGCGGACAGCGCCCTGCAGGCGGCGGTCGAGGTGACCGTCTCCCTTGACGAGGCTCTGCTCGGCCAGGCCGGCCGGCGCGCGGGCGAGTTGATCGTGATGCGTCTGGACTCTGCGCAACGACGCTACGAAGAACTCCATCCGGTGCGCGTGGACACTCGCAACCGAACCCTCACCGTCCTGACCCGCGAGCTGTCCGAGTTCTTTGCCTGCACGCCGGGCATCCTCGTACAGACGCCTGAGCTGACTGCGACGCCGTGGGATCTGGTCGGCGTTGTCGCCGGGGAGAGAACGACGATCGCGGGCCGGATCGACGACGAACGAGCCACGGTTCGCTTGGTTCAACCGAGTTCGGGCCCGAATTCGATCCGGTTCGGCTGGTTCGAGTTCCGGAATGTCATCGTCACCGGACCGACCACCACGGCTGAAATCGAAGCCCGAGTCGAGGGGCTGACGCCTCACACCTGCCGGTTCGCTCTCCGAGCCGAGCAGCCGCCCAAACGGGTCGAGCTCACCAACCGGCTGTACGCACCCGCGTTGGACCTGTCCAGTGACGACCGACCGGTCGTCTCGGTGGTAGTGACCCGCCGGCGGTCCTCCGACCAGGGGATCGTGGAGATGCTGGCCGAGTGGCAACAGGCCTATATTCGGCCGGAGCCGTTTGTCTACTCGCAGGTGGTGGGCAACCGCGACTGGCAAGCCACCGCTCTGCTTCCGGAAACGTATTTCGAGAACGAGAGCGCTCGCCAGGTCGTCGAGGACTTGCAGCTGGCGAGCGACGCGGGACTGCCGGAGGAGGAGCGCTACCTCGCCACGATCGACGCCTTCCTGCGGCCCCTTGCGGCCGACGATCCCCGACGGGGTCAGATCCCTGCTCTCCTCGACGCCGCGGCCGGCGAATTCCGGGAACACCGACTGGTGCTCTCGCCGTCGGCACCGGTTCTGGCCGGTGAGGATGACGACTTCTCGGTGGCGTTCGTGGCCGCGAGCGTGACCGGGCGTCGACTCGCCCTGGCAGACGGGATGCAGCAGCTGATTCGGCGTCTGCACACTCACCCTCGCGGGGAGTGGGGCGACCATCCGGCGGTTTACGCCGGGCGGCTGTTCTTCGTGACCCGGATCAACGGTCGCCTGCGCCGGCAGCAGGTCGCCGACGACATCTGGTGCGCCGGTCTGGCCATGATGCGCGACCCGGAAAGCGGTCAGCCGGTCATCGCGGCGCTCGGCTTGTCGCCGGCGGCCGGCGGCCAGCCACGGACGGTCCTTCGCCTCTACCGGCGCCAACCCGACGCCACCTGGACATCGGAGACGGTCCTCGACGACCAGCCGATCGTGGACTTCGATGTTGCCTTTGCGCCGGACGGATCGATCCGGTTCGTTGCCGTGCTGCCCGCCCAGGACGAGCTGCTCAAGTGGCGAATGATCATGGTCCGGATACGGGACGGCGCCTGGAGCGCCGAGCCGCTGTTCTACCTGCTGCCCGGGGCGGACATGGGCTACGACCTCGGCGCCTGTCCACGGCTACACGTGACCGACGACGGCCGCAGCGTGGTCGTGTTCGTCGTCTTCCTCTCGGTCCTGCAGTGGGTGATGGCCGTCGAGGGACCACCCTGGCGGGCGGCACGAGTCGAACAGGCACGACATCTCGACCTGGTCGGATCACCGTTCCCCGGCGAGGCCATCGTTTCGCTGGATGCACCGGTGCTGACCAGCGGCGTGAGCCTGCCGCACTGGCGGCCGGCGATCGTGCCGGACGGCGACGGCGGTCTGTGGTGCGCGTTCGGCAACGGGATGGCGAACCTGGTACGCATCGACCCTGATCTGGTGCTGCCGCAGTTCGTTCCGCTGGCCAGCTACCGCCTCGATGTGGACCGGATGACGGGGTTCTCGCCCGCGCTGTCCCGCAGGTGGAACACCGCACCGGTGATCGTCTACAAGGATCCGTTCGGCAGCGGCCAATTCGGACCCGGAGCCTACGACGAGGTCCGCTTCCTCAGCATCGACGACGGCAACCTGTCCCCCGTCGACGAGGAGTTCGCCCCCGTCCTGCCGTCGTCCACCCGCGGCTCGCTCGGGATCCTGCGAGACTTCCGCCCGGGACAGGGGTTGCCGCCGCCGGACTCGAGACTCGAAGTGCCGCCGTACGTACCCCTCGACTGCGCCAACATCCGCAACCCGGACCGCTTCCCGGCGTTGCTGTTCTCGGTGATCGCCAACTGCAAGTTCCAGCTGGAGCTGTATCCGTCGGGTGGCGACTACCCCACCCACCGGCTGAACTACCGGCTCTCCCACCCGAGCCTGGCCCGGATGATCGAGGGTCTCGCCAGCCGGCCCACTATCTCGGTCTTCGTGCTGGACAACAGCGAGCACGCCGAAGAGATCGAGCGCGTCGACATCACCGAATTCAGCGACGCGGTGGGCAGCCTCGACCCCGTGTTCGCCGCTGACCTCGACCAGGAACTGGTCACGGAGGAGATCCGGACGGCCGTACGGGATCAGGGGTTGTCGCTGTCCACGGGGGCGACGATCACCACACTGACGGAAGGCAGCGCCTGGGACCTGATTGACGATTCAGCCTTCGGTCTCGATGGAGCAGCCATCGCCCAGACCTACCGGGTCCGGCGGGCGACCGGAGAGGACGGCGAGGAGCACCTGGAGCTGCGCGTTCCCCCGGTCGTATCCGTCGTCGATCGGGCCGGCACCACAGGCGCCGACGGTCGACCGACGCCCTGCGGATTCTCCCAAGACATCTGGGACGCGGCCACCTCGGAGCTGTCGCGACGCTTCACCGGCCTGTCGCTCGGGCTACCCGACGACCTTCCGGGGCAGCTGAATCGGGTGGAGGCCTTCGACATCCGGATGACCGGGTGCCAGCCCTGGGATCCGCCCAACGACCAACAGGGCGCGGTCCGCTTCACGTTCACGATCCCGCGCGTCACCTTCCGGAACACCGATCCGAGCGCGTCGGGCTGGACGACCGGCCCGTCGTTCGTGCACGTCGCGCTGGCGCCGTACACCCTCGAGGGGCAGCTCCTCTGGGGGGTTCGCGAGGTGGAGGTGGGGGTGTCGCGCTTCGAGGTGGACGCAGACGTCGGCGTCTTCTCCGCGCTGAAGTGGCTCTCGATCACTCCGGGGCTCGGGTTCTTGCTGCTGGCGGTTGATCCGTTCGCCGACTCCTACGGTCGCAGTCTGGTCAACAAGAACGGATTCCAAGCCGGAGCGGGAGGGCTCGACGGCGTGCTGCGAGAAGCGCTGCAGGCGTGGACCGACCGGCGCCTCGGCCCGAACCCGGCCAGCTCCGAGGGCGTCTACCTGCGCAATCTCGAACTGCGCAGCTGGACGCGACGCCGCCCACCACTGACTGCTGGCTCAGATCTCCAGGTCCTGCCCACCTCGGTGAACTTCGGCGCCCATCAGGCCGGTGCTCCGCTGGTGCGTCGAAACGTGCTGCTGACGAACGCCGGCAACATCCCGGCGCTGGTCGACGACGTGGCCCTGATCCGCGGCGAGCCGGACATGGCCATCGAGTCGATGCGCCAATGGCCGGCCAGCATCCCTGCTGGGGCAGACCTGCTCATCGTCCTGAGTTACCGACCCCAGGGCATGCCGGGATTCCGCGACGGCGAGTTGGCGATTCAGGAGGGCGGCGGGCAGTTCCGGTTCGTACCCCTGCTCGCGCAGGTGGCGACGGCGCCCACCTCGCCGTTGCGCATGCGGCCCCCGTCGATCCTGTTCGGGATCGTCAACGCCGGCCAGACTGCCGACCGAACCGTCGAGTTGATCAACGACGGTCCAGGCGCTGTCGGCGTCACCGCGGCGCGGATCGACGGTCAGGCGGGGGTGTACGAGCTGCGCAACGACCCCACCGGCCTGATCCTGCCCGGTCGGCCCGTGCCGGTCACCGTTCGATTCCGGGCACCGACGGGGATCGGGGCGAGCTACGAGGCTCGCCTAGTACTGGAGACCATGATTCCCGGCTTTGCCGAGATCAGGGCAGATCTCGCTGGCACCGCGGCCGTCTCCGAGCTTTTGGTGATCCCTACCATCCTGCAATTCAACGATTCCCCAATCGGGTCCAGTTTTCCGCCGCTGCCCCCCGGCCTGCCGCCGACCGTGCACTTGGGTTCGACGCGTCGGTTCACGATCGGCAACACCGGGGCGGCCGACCTCACCGTCGTGGCCGACTCCTTCCGGATCGTTGACTCAACCGGCATTGACTCGCCGCACTACCGACTCTGGGACGACCAGGGCCTGACAATCGCGGCGACCGCCAGAACCCTGCGGGGCGGCGAGAGCGTCGCCGTCGTCGTCGAGTTCTTCCCCCAGACTCCCGGCGATCACCCTGCGGAACTGGCGGTGCGGACTTCGGGACCCGGGCCGTCGAGGAGACCGGTGACCGTCTACGGTCATGCCCTCGCGTGACGGGGAGTGCCAGCGCCGATAGGACCGCGAGAGAACAAATCCCTAGTCAACGCACATGGGTGGGCCTAAGTGGACTTGAACCACTGACCTCTGCCTTATCAGGGCAGCGCTCTAACCGACTGAGCTATAGGCCCGGAGTGCCAGCCCGGCGTACGGCACGATCGCCAAGGCTAGCCGATCGCCGGAGAGCCCCTCAAATCGGTAACGAGGCCTCGCCGGCCAGGCTCGCCGAGGCCTCAGCGACCGCCACCGCGGCGGTTGCGGGCGATGAGGATGCCCGCGACCAGACCGAGGATGAACATCACCGACAGCGCCATCCACTGCGGCATGGTGATCTGGGCGAAGAAGAGGGTGACCGAGGTCGAGTCGCGATTCTGCACGATGAAGAACACGGCGACGATCAGCAGCACGATCGCCAGCCAGCGGCGGGTCAGGAGCGCGATGACCTTGCTGGAACCGGTACCGGACCGCGTGCCGGTGCGGTTCGGGTCAGTCTTCGGCAAGGGTGATTTCCAGGCCACCCAACATGGTGGCGGCCAGGTTGTAGAGGAACGACCCCAGCGTGGCCAGCGAGGTGAAGATGACCACGTCCACGCAGGCGATCAGCGCGGTCACGCCCATCACCTTCTGGGTGTTCACGTAGTCCTCGACCCGGAACGGGGTGGTGTCGCCCGGCGTGGAGATCACGCTGCCGACGATCTCGTTCGCCGAGGTGAACAGGCCGGAGGACGACAGGACGGTCCACACCACGTACACCGCGACGACCAGCATGATGCCGGCCGCGATCGAGAACAGGAACGAGGTCTTCATCACCGACCACGGGTCCAGCCGGGAGAGCCGCAGCCGTGCCTTGCGCGTCCGCCGGGGCTGACCCGGCTTCGGCACCGGGCCGGCGGCCAACGTCTCCTTCGCGGGGTTCGCCTGGGCGGTTCCCGCCGTCCCGACGGCCGGCATGATGATCGTGGACGGCCCGCGGTCGTCAAACTTGCCGGGCGACCCGGGAGCAACTGGGGCACTGGGACCCGTCGGCACCGGAGCGCCGATCGGCGCCTGGCGCGCTATTGGCTGGGCCGAGGCAGCACCGGCCGTACCCGCGGCGGCACCGGCAACAGCGCCGGCAGCAGCAGCTCCGGCGGTAGTCCCCGCCGCCCTTTTTGCGGCCGGCTTCGTCGGCTCGGTCCGGCGGGGCTTGATCTTCGGATTGACCTGGGTGACCTGATCCTGATCGACCGGAGCCTCCGGATGCGGAGTCCTGGACGGCGGATTCGTGGACGGCGGCGCCACCGGCGCCCACGGTGGCGCTCCCGGAGCCGCCGAAACCGCTGACGCGGCGGCGGCCGGTGCTGACCCAGCAGGTGCGGACCCGGCAGTTCCCGTCGCGCCGGCGGACTTCTCACTTGCCGGCTTGACCAAGCCGAGCCGCTCGAGCAGCGACAACTTGGGCTTTGCCTCGGCCGGGGCGCCCCAATTCGGTGCCGCCTGGCCGTTCGGCGCGGGACGCCCGTTGGACTGACCGTTCGGCGATCCAGGCGGAGCCATCTGCGGCCCGGCGGGCTGACCACCAGACTGGTTCGGGTAGGACTGCGGCCGATACAACGGGCCGGACACCTGGCCGGGCGTCTGCGCGGACCGGGCCGACGCACCCGACGCGTACCCCGACGGGAACGGCTGTGGCGGCTGGTTCGACTGTCCTTGCCCCCGCGGCGGCTGCTGACCCTGCCCTGGACCCTGCGGGCCCTGCGGACCACGCGGCGGCGGCGCGTACTGCTGGGTCACGTGCTGCGGCGCCTGCGGGTAGTTCGGAGCCGGCTGCGGCCCCGAGCCAGGTGAGTGCGGCCACGACTGTGGAGTGGGTTGCCGGGACGCGCGGGCGGTGGCCAACTCCGGCCGCGGCTGCCCGGGCGCACCGTTACCCGATGCACCTCCGGACCCGTTCGGCGGAGTCTGGCCGGGGCGCTGCTGTCCCCGGTCGTTGTCACTCACTGTCGTCCTCCTCGACCTCGCCCGTGGTGGGCGACACGTCGTCGGTCCGATCCTCGGTGGGGGCCGCCGGATCGGGTTCGTTGTCCTCGTCGTACGCCGCCGGCGCGGCTTCGTCGAGTTCGGTCACTTCTGCAGTTGTCTCCGGATTCAGTGCGATGACGACGACAGAGTCGTTCTCCCGCACCCCAACGAACTTCACACCCATCGTGTCACGGCCCTTGACCGGAACCTCGGATACCGCGCTGCGGGTGATCTGTCCACTGGCCTTGATGGCAATGACCTCATCATTGTCGGTCACGACCAGCCCTCCGACCAAAGAGCCGCGATCCTCGTTGAGCTTCATGGCCTTGATCCCGAGCCCGCCCCGGCCCTGTTCGCGATACTCCGACACCTGGGTTCGCTTCGCGAAGCCCCCGTCGGTGACGGTGAACACGTACCGGGTCGATTCGGACTCTCCTCGGCGGATAACGGACATCGACAGCAATTCGTCCCCCGATCGGAAACGCATTCCGGTGACCCCCGATGTCGCCCGTCCCATCGGTCGCAGTTGTTCGTCGTCGGCCCGGAAGCGGATCGACTGACCCTTGCGCGAGATCAGCAGCACCTCGTCTTCCGGAGCACACAGCTCGGCGCCGATCAACTCGTCGTCGTCCTCGCGGAAGTTCACCGCAATCACCCCGGACTGGCGCGGCGAGTCGTACAGCGGCAGTGCGCTCTTCTTCACCAGCCCGAACCTGGTGGCCAACAACAGGTACGGCGCCGCGGCATAGTCCCGGATCGCCAGCACCTGGGCGATCTCCTCCCCCGGTAAGAAGGACAACAGGCCGGCGACGTGGCTCCCGCGCGCGTCCCGGTTGGCCTCCGGCAGCTGCCACGCCTTCGCCCGGTACACCCGGCCCTGATTGGTGAAGAACAGCAGCCACTGGTGGTTGCTGGTGGCGAAGAGATGGACGACCTCGTCGTCGGCCCGCAGCGTCGCACCCCGTACGCCCTTGCCGCCCCGTCGCTGCACCCGGTAGAGATCGGTGTTGGTCCGCTTGGCGTACCCACCCCGGGTGATCGTCACCACGACGTCGCTGTCGGGGATGAAGTCCTCGGCGGCCATGTCGCCATCGGCGTTGATGATCTCGGTCCGCCGGTCGTCGCCGTACTTGGAGACGATCTCGCCCAGCTCATCGCTGACGATCTGTCTCTGACGCTCCGGCCTGGCCAGGATGTCCTTGAAGTCCTCGATCGTGCGCTCGTACTCCGCGAGCCGGTCGATGATCCGCTGCCGTTCGAGGGCGGCGAGTCGGCGCAGCTGCATGTCGAGGATCGCGGTGGCCTGCACCTCGTCGATCTCGAGCAGTCCCATCAGGCCGGTCCGCGCCTCGTCGGTGCTGGCGCTGGCCCGGATCAGGGCGATGACCTCGTCGAGTGCGTCGAGGGCCTTGACCAGGCCGCGGTAGATGTGCGCCTCGCGCTCGGCGGCGTCCAGCCGGTGCTGGGTCCGCCGCTGGATGACCTCGATCTGATGCGTCACCCAGTAGGAGATGAACTGGTCCAGCCGCAGCGTCCGCGGCACGTCGTCGACGAGCGCCAACATGTTGCAGCCGAAGGTGTCCTGCAGCTGGGTGTGCTTGTAGAGGTTGTTCAGCACCACCCGGGGCTGCGCGTCCCGCTTGAGCACGATGACCAGCCGCTGTCCGGTCCGGGCGGAGGTGTCGTCGCGGATGTCGGCGATCCCGCTGACCCGGCCCTGATTCACCAGCTCGGCGATCTTCAGGGCCAGGTTGTCGGGGTTCACCATGTGCGGTAGCTCGGTGACCACCAGCAGGGTCCGGCCGCCGCGGTCCTCCTCGATGTCGACGACGGCCCGCATGATCACCGACCCACGACCGGTGCGGTACGCGTCGTCGATCCCTCGCCGGCCGACGATCAAGGCACCGTTGGGGAAGTCGGGCCCGTGCACCCGCTCGATCGCCGCCTCGAGCAGCTCCTCGGCGCTGGCCTCCGGATGCTCCAGCGACCACAGGACGGCCGCCGCGACCTCGCGCAGGTTGTGGGTGGGGATGTTCGTGGCCATGCCGACCGCGATCCCGGTGGAGCCGTTGACCAGCAGATTCGGGAACCGGGCCGGCAGGACGACCGGTTCCTGTTCCTTGCCGTCGTAGTTCGGCTTGAAGTCGACGGTGTTCTCGTTGATGTCGCGGACCATCTCCATGGCCAGCGACGCCATCCGGCACTCGGTGTAGCGCATCGCGGCGGCCTTGTCGTTGCCCGGCGACCCGAAGTTGCCCTGACCAGTCACCAACGGGTAGCGCATCACCCACGGCTGGGCCAGCCGTACGAGGCTGTCGTAGATGGCGCCGTCGCCGTGCGGGTGGTACTGACCCATCACCTCTCCGACCACGCGGGCGCACTTGTTCCAGCCGCGGTCGGGGCGGTAGCCGCCGTCGTACATCCCGTACAGGATCCGGCGATGCACCGGCTTCAGCCCGTCCCGTACGTCCGGCAGCGCGCGGCCCACGATGACGCTCATCGCGTAGTCGAGGTAGGACTTCTGGATCTCGTCCTGCAGGTCGACCGGTTCCCGGCGGTCGGCCGGGCCGCTGGTGACTTCAGTCATCGGAGAGCTTCCTCGAGATTGGAATCAGGGCGATCGAGATCGCCGGAACTGTGGGGAAATGACACCGACACGCCGACGGCCCCCACGCAATTAGGGAAACTGTCAACAGTTTCCGGGATATGGGTGGGGCGGCGAGTCGGCAGTGCGTGATCAGATATCAAGGAACCTGACGTCCTTCGCGTTGCGCTGAATGAAGTGCCGGCGTTGTTCGACGTCCTCTCCCATCAAGATCGAGAACATCTCGTCCGCCCGTGCGGCGTCGTCGAGGGTGACCTGCAGCAGCACCCGGTTGTCGGGATCCATGGTGGTGTCCCACAACTGGTCGGGGTTCATCTCGCCCAGTCCCTTGTAGCGCTGGATGGGGTTCTCCCGCGGGAGGCGCTTGCCTTCCTCGGCGCCGACGCGGAGCAGCGCATCGCGCTCGGCGTCGTTGTAGGCCAACTCGTTCGGCGAGTTGCTCCAGTTGATCTTGAACAACGGCGGCTGGGCGAGGTAGACGTGACCGGCCTCGATCAGCGGCCGCATGAAGCGGAACATCAACGTCAGCAGCAGCGTCCGGATGTGGGCCCCGTCGACGTCGGCGTCGGCCATCATCACGATCTTGTGGTAGCGCAGTTTCGCGATGTCGAAGTCCTCGTGGATCCCGGTGCCCAGGGCGGAGATGATCGCCTGGACTTCCTGGTTCTGCAGGATCTTGTCGATCCGGGCCTTCTCGACGTTCAAGATCTTGCCGCGGATCGGCAGGATCGCCTGGATCCGCGGGTCCCGGCCACCCTTGGCCGAGCCCCCCGCGGAATCACCCTCCACCACGAAGACCTCGCACTCCTCGGGGTTGGTGGACTGGCAGTCCGACAGCTTGCCGGGCAGCCCGCTGCGACCGAGCAGGCCCTTGCGGTCCCGGGCCGCGTCGCGCGCCTTGCGGGCGGCGATCCGGGCCAGCGCGGCGGCCTGGCCCTTGCGGATGATCAACTTCCCCTCGGACGGGTTCTGCTCGAACCAGTCCCCGAGCTCTGAGTTGACCACCTGCTGCACGAAGGAGCGCGCCTCGGTGTTGCCGAGCTTGGTCTTGGTCTGACCTTCGAACTGCGGCTCGGCCATCTTGATGGAGATGATCGCGGTGAGACCCTCGCGGATGTCGTCGCCGGACAGCCGATCCTCGGGCTTCTTGATCATGCCCCAGTTCTCACCCCACTTGTTGGCCGTGTTGGTGAGCGCGGCCCGGAAGCCCTCCTCGTGGGTGCCGCCCTCGTGGGTGTTGATCGTGTTCGCGAACGTGTGCACCGATTCCTGGTACGACATGTTCCACTGCATCGCGACCTCGAGGCTCATCCCCGAATCGGGCCGCTCGGCCTCGACGGCGATCACCGAGGAATGCACCGTGTCCTTGGCCCCGGTCAGGTAGACCACGTAGTCGATCAGGCCCTGGTCGTACCGGAACGTGTCGGTCGGCGCGCGGCCATCGTCATCGACCCGGTCCGGCCGCTCGTCGACGATGGTGATGGTCAGGCCCTTGTTGAGGAACGCGTACTCCCGGAAGCGGTTGGCGAGCTTCTCGTAGGAGTAGTCGGTGGTCTCGAAGATCTCCGGGCTGGCCCAGAACGTGACAGTCGTGCCGGTCTCGTCGGTTTCCTCGTGCCGCTCCAGCGGACCGTTCGGGTCGCCCAAGGAGAAGCTCTGGGTCCAGCGGTGGCCGTCCCGGCGGACATCGACCTCGAGCCGGCGCGACAGTGCGTTGACGACGGAGACGCCGACGCCATGCAGCCCGCCGGACACCTTGTAGCCGCCATTGCCGAACTTGCCGCCGGCGTGCAACACCGTCAGCGCGACCGTGACGGCCGGGATCTTCTCCGTCGGGTGTTCCTTGACCGGGATCCCCCGGCCGTTGTCGACGACCTGGATGCCGCCGTCGGGGAGCACTCGGACGCCGATCGTGTCGCAGTAGCCGGCCAGCGCCTCGTCGACGGCGTTGTCCACCACCTCGGTGACCAGATGGTGCAGACCCCGCTCACCTGTGGACCCGATGTACATCCCCGGGCGCTTGCGGACGGCCTCCAGACCCTCCAACACCGTGATCGACTCGGAGTCATAGCTCGCGGGCCGCGTGCTGGCCGGCAGGGTGACCGGGCTCGGCGGCAGATTGTCCGGCAGACTCTCCGGTGGCGTCGCGGGCAGATCAGTTTCCAGATCAGTTTCCAGATCAGTTGCCAGATCTGTGGGCAGATCGGTCGGGTCGTCCGTCACCGGTGCGGGCTCCTGTCACACGAGCGCCGTCCCAGCTGATTCCTCGCATGGTGCACACAGCAGGAGTCGGTAGGACGGCACGTCGGCCAAGCGGATCGGTCGGAGGTTGTCCTCCGACCGTGGTCATGTAGTACTGACATTCTAGCCCGGACCACCCGGAAACCCCGTTTCGGGAGCCGGGTTATCCACCACGAATGTCCTCAGGAGCGCTGCAAAGGCCAATTCGGGGCCGGGACAGGGTGGGTCTGGTCACCCGGTACGCGGACGGGGGTTGCCACGAGCTCTGGCAGCGATTTCTGTCGGCGGTCGAATCCGGCCCGGCTGGTTTCCTAGACTGACCCGGTGACGGCGCCACAGGACGGGATCTGGGTGGACGACCGCACTCCGGATCCGGCCTGGTGGCCGCCGCCCGCAAGCCCAGCGGGCCCGGCCGCCGGTCCTCCCGACGACGAAGCCGGACCGCGGCGCCGGCGGCCGCACCCTGTCCTCATCGGCGTGGTCGTGCTGGCCCTGATGCTCGCGCTGATCTGGGCACTGGGCGGCTTCAAGGCCCGGACCGACCTGCGAATCCCGGCCGAGCCGGGGCAGCTGATCGCCACCGGACCGTACGAGTTCACGTTCACCAGGGCCACCGCCCAGCGGATCAAGCGCTTCGGGACCGACGTGGTCGTGGCGGTGCGGGTGATCGGTACCGGCCGGACCACCGGGGACGAGGCGATCACCCCGAGCACACTCAACCCGATGTTCATCGCCCGCGACGAGGCGACCCGAGAGTTCCAGGAGGCCGACGGTCAGCGATTCGGCCCGGGCGGTGGCTTCGACTACGGGGATTCGTTCACCCCCGGGCTGCCACCGGTGGAGTTCACGGTCACCTTCGAGTTCAGCGAGAACTACCGACCCGGTCGCACCATCGTGTTCGCGGTGTCGGAGCTGGAGTACACCGACACCAGCCTGCTCGGCACCGGCGAGAAGGTGTGGAACAACGCCGACCGCACGTTCGTGATGCAGCTGCCGGTCACCCAGCTCCCTGACGACGACTGAGCCGACCGGGAACCCTTCTCGGCGCCGAAACCGCTGCTCAGCCGGCGGCGCGGAGCACGGGCGTCGCGCGCCGGGAGCTGGCGTCGGGCACAGCGACCCCGTAGATCTGATCCAGATAGGCAGTGGGGATGTTGAAGATGACCTCGACCCGGCCCGGCCGCCCGATCGGTAGCTCATCCTCCTTACAGAAGCTCGACAGCTTGCGCTGCAGCGTCGGCGGATCGGATTCCCAGCGCCGCCGATCCGGTCCGACCAACTGGAAGTTGCAGTAGAAGTCCTGCTTCGCCTCCCGCCGGACGACCTCGATCTCCGCCACCACCCAAACGGTGTTGGCGCCGGCGATCTCGGACCTGTTGGGAGACTCCTGATCGCGGATCTCATCGCTCACCTGCAGGCTGAGCAGCCGGTACTCCGCTCCGATGGCGGTGCCGGATTGACCCGGCGGCAACTGCTGGAGGCGACCGAGGGCACTGAGCCCGTTCGCGGCGTACGCGGTCCAGCCGAGCAGGTACGTCAGCACCAGCAGACCGGCGCAACCGGCCAGCAGCCAGGCGCGGCGGCGGCCGACCCAGGCCGCCGTGAGGGACGGCATGCTCACGGTCGGCGCCTCTCGGGAGTGAGAAGCGGTCGCGGACGACGCTCGGCGCAGCAACCGGCACAAGTCCCCATACCGGCGTTGGCCGCGACCGCGACGAACGAGTGGGAAATTGTGCCGGCCATGAGCACGGAGCGCGGAGCGCGACAGATGACACAGCTCACGACTCGGTCCTGGTCACGCGATGGCCTCCGTGGTCTCGCTCGGCCGTGGCTCGACCCCAGCGTTCCGACCGGCGGCGCGCCACTGCTCGGCATTGCTCGGTGTGATGCCGAGGTGAATCCGAGAGCGCTGCTGGTAGCCGTGGACGAGCTCTCCCTCCCACAGCTCGACGGTCAGATCGTCGAGGTGGGCGGGATCGACCTCGAACACGGCGTCGTTGACGACCCGGAACCCGCTGACCGCCTTCAGCAGCGAGGAGTCGAACGTGTTGTACGTGCGGCCGTCGCTGGTCAACAGCTTGGGATCGGTCAAGGTGATGTCGCGGTTGCCGGTGGCGGCGAGCCGAACCTCGACCGCGACGTAGAGCCCCTGGGTCTCGCTGAGCACCGCGCCGTCGCGGACCAGCCGGGTTCCGACCCGGACGTTCCCGGCCGACAGTTCACCGCTGCGGACGGCCAGGGTCTGCCCGGCCATGCCCTGGACGACCTGGAACTCGAGCCGGTCCTCGCTCACCCGCAGCGCAGCGGCCATCACCGCCACCGACAGCAGCGCGAGCAGCACCGCCAGCACCTTCGAGCGGGCCCAACCGACCCCGGTCATGGGCTGATCCGCTCGGCCACCGGCGCGGGATCGCTCCTCGCGAGGCCGACGGGCGCCTCGAGCTTGGCCCGGAAGATCTCCAGGCAGCGGTAGAACGCCACCGCGAGCAGGCAGAGGCGTAGCGGCTCGAAGGGCACGGTGTAGAGCAGGTCGAGGTACGGCCCGTACAGGAACCAGAACGCCACCGTGTGGCCGCCGAGGATCAGCCGTACGGCGGTCTGCAGCAGATTGGCGGCTACCTCGATCAGGGTGTAGAGGACGACGAACGCGGCCAGGAAGATCACCCCCGCCCGGAGCACGAGTCGGATGGAGTGGATGGTCGGCAGGTACTTGTCGTTCACGTCGCCGAGCAGCAGCTCCCGGGCCTCCCCGGCCACCAGGCGGACGCCGCGCGGAGTGTTGGTCAGGCGCGGCTCGCCGCGGTGCCGGACGCGCTCGCTGCGTTTCTCGGCACGGCGGACGATGGCGGCGGCTCCGGGCAGCCGGGACGCGAGGGGCTGGCCCTTGCGCCACAACTCGGCCAGCGAGGTCACGTTGGAGCCGAAGACCAAGGCGGCCACGGCCAGCCAGATGATCGGCTGGCTGAGCACCTCCCAGAACAGCGGCCAGATTTCGTCCCGGACGAATTCGGCGGTCTGGACGACGATGTCAGGCAGGCCGCTCCACAGCGTCCGCAAGACGTCGAGAACGCTGTTCCGGACGGCGTCCAGCCAGCCGGCGACGGCCCGGTCCGCCAGCCAGTTCCGTACCTGCTGCCAGACCCGGATGCCGCCCATGATGACCAGCAGCAGGAAGAAGGATTCGACCAGGGCGACCAGCAGGCCGAACACCTGGATCCCGGTCCGCTCATGGACGGCGTCCAGCAGCCGGCGGATGAGGTAGATCCCGACCAGCAGCAACACCAGCCAGCCTGTGTACTGGGTGGCGGCCACGTTGAGCACGCCGAGGACCGAGTCCTGGTTGCTGAAGGCACCGGAGCGGAACAGCTGTTCGTTCGAGAGCTCGATGGCGGCGTCGCTGACCTGGCCGAACGCCGCGTAGAGGGCCAGGAACGGCAGCAGGGTCAGGGCCAGCAGCCGGGTCAGGCTGGTGTCGCGACCGTCGTCGACCCGCTCGGCGTCCGGGATGGTGTCGCGGATCCGGAGTTCGCGTCCGCAGAGTTGCAGGATCACCACGATCGCAACGAGCTGGCACAGGAAGTGGAGCGAGAAGATGCCGAGGGCCAGCCAGGCGCTGACGTCCCCCAACTGGGCGGCCAGCTTCAGCGAGAGCTGGGCGCCGAGCCAACCGAGCAGGTAGATGCCGAGCAGTTGGGGCAGCAGCCGCCACCACAGGCGCGCGGTACCGACGGCGAGGGTACGCAGTTCGGCCCACAGCATTGGCCGATCTTAAGCAGATCTCCACTCAGCCGTAGGTGTCACGGGGACCGCGGCCGTCGCGGACCGCGAGTCGGCCGTGTTTCCAGGACGGGCCGTCGGGGCCGACGACCTGCACCCGGCGGACCGTACCGTCGCCCAGTTCGGCGTTCAGCTTGGCGACCAACTGCGGTGCGATGGCGCGCAACGAGCTCGCCCAGACACTCGATTCGGCCCGGACCACGAGGACCCCGTCGGCGTAGGACTCCGGGTGCGCGTGCTCGGCGTTGACCGGGCCGACCAGGAGGGGCCAGCGGGCCAGCACGACATGCACGTTGAGCTCGGTCGACCAGCCCTTGCTGTCCACCAGGTGATCGAGCGCGTCACCCAGTCGCTTCGGATCGCGGTCGTCCGGCCGGGCGCCCGACAGCCGTGGATCCGGATTGGGCTCGCGGCGCGGGCGGCGACGGCGCCGTCTCGTCGCGCCGACCGAGCGGACCGTCGCCTGGGCCAGGTCCAGACCGGCGGGGTCGTGAGGTTCGGGAGTTCCCGGCTTGGCCTCGAGAGGGGGTTCAGCCGAGCCCGTCCTGAGCTCGTCGCCGGAGTCCGACCGCGGCGGATCCGCCGGCTCGCCGGGGTCAGGCATCGGGGGTGACCGCCGCGGTGGTGACGCGGAAGGTTCGGCCGTCGAGTTCGACCGGCACATCGGCGTCGACGGCGGCCGTGACCAGGACCTGCTCGGCGGCTCCGACGGCCCGGGCGAGTCGTTCGCGTCGGACGGTGTCGAGTTCGGCGAAGACGTCGTCCAGGACGAGGACCGGTTCGATCCCGTCGGCGCGGAGCAGATGGAAGCTGCCGAGGCGCAGGGCCAGGGCCAGGGACCAGGATTCCCCGTGGCTGGCGTACCCCTTCGCGGGCATCGGGCCCAGGCTGAGCGCCACGTCGTCGCGATGCGGTCCGACCAGCGAGATCCCCCGGGCGATCTCCTCGGGGCGACGATCTCGCATCGCCGCGACCAGGGCCGCCGTCAGTTCCTCGCGCGCGGTGATCCCGTCGAGGGGTACGGCGGTCTTGTACTCCGCGGTGGCGTCACTATTGGTCGGCGCGATGTCGGCGTACGCCTTGGCGGCGTGCGGGACGAGGTCGGTCAGCGTCCGGAGTCGGGCGTCGAGCAGTTCACCGCCCGCGGCCGCGAGGTGGGCGTCCCACACGTCGAGGGTGTCGGCGGCGTCGGAAGGCGGCGGTCCACCGCGGGCGCGACCACTGAGGGACTTCAGCAGGGTATTCCGCTGCTTGAGGACTCGGTCGTAGTCGGATCGGACCCCGGCCAGCCGGGGCCAGCGGGCCGTCAGCAGTTCGTCGAGGAACCGACGGCGATCCGATGGGTCGGCCTTGACGATCGCCAAGTCCTCGGGGGAGAAGACGACGGTCCGCAGCAGGCCGAGCAGGTCGCGCGGCCGCTTGACCGGGGAACGATTGAGCCGGGCCCGATTGGCCCGTCCGGGGGTGATCTCGATCTCGAGCTGGACGTGTCGTGGGTCGTCGAGTCCGGCCTGGATCCGGGCCCGGACCAGGGCCCGCTCGGCACCCATCCGAACCAGCGGGATCTCGGAGCTGACCCGGTGGGAGGAGAGGGTCGACAGGTACTCGACCGCCTCGACCAGATTGGTCTTGCCCTGACCGTTCGCCCCGACGAAGGTCGTGACACCGGGACTCAGCACGACGTCGACCGCGGCATAGGACCGGAAATCGGCCAGCTGCAGGTGATCGACGAACACCGGACCAGCCTAAGTGGGCTGGATTCCGGCCGGATTCAAGCGGTCTCGGATTGCTTGCCCGTCGAGGAATCGGCCTTCTCGCCACCCGCCTCGAGCGAATCACCGGCCGGGAGCTCCTGGTGGCCGCCGAACTGTTGCCGCATGGCCGACAGCACCTGGTTGGCGAAATGGTCCTCATCGCGAGAGGCGAACCGCTCGAACAGGGCGGAGGCCAACACCGGGGCCGGGACGCCGATGTCGACGGCGGCCTTGACGGTCCAGCGGCCCTCGCCGGAGTCGGAGACCCGGCCCGCCAGCCCGTCCAGTTCCGGATTGGCCTCCAGCGCCGCCGCGGTCAGGTCGAGCAGCCACGACGAGATCACCGAGCCGCGGCGCCAGAGCTCCGACACTTTGGCCGTGTTGATGTCGAACTGGTAGTACTCGGGCTCCTCCAGCGGGGCGACCTCGGCCGAATGCTCGGCGGAGCGGATCCCGGCGTCGGCGTTGTTGAGGATGTTGAGGCCCTCGGCGAAGGCCGCCATGATCCCGTACTCGATGCCGTTGTGGACCATCTTGACGAAGTGACCGGCGCCGGAGGGTCCGCAGTGCAGGTAGCCCTGCTCCTCAGGCGCGAGATCGCCGCTGCGACCGGGCGTGCGATCGATCTCGCCGACCCCGGGAGCGATCGTCTTCAGGATCGGGTCGATGCGGGCGACGGCCTCGTCGTCACCGCCGACCATCAGGCAGTAGCCGCGCTCGAGACCGAAGACGCCACCGCTCGTACCGATGTCGACGTAGTGGATCCCCTTCTCGCGGAGCGCCTTGGCCCGGCGCACGTCGTCGCGGTAGTTGGAGTTCCCGCCGTCGATGATGATGTCGCCCTCGTCCATCAGCGCGGAGAACTGGTCGACGATCTTCCCCGTGATGCCGGCCGGGATCATCACCCAGGCCGCCCGCGGCTGCTCGAGCTTGCTGACGAAGTCCTCCGGGCTGGTGGCGCCGACGGCGCCCTCCCCCGCCAACTGTTGGACGGAGTCGGCATTGACGTCGAAGACCACGCATTCGTGCCCGTCGCGCATGAGCCGGCGCACGATGTTGGCGCCCATCCGGCCCAGTCCGATCATTCCCAGCTGCATCGCGACTCCATCTCTCGCCCGAGTTGTCACCCAGAGCATTGCGGACCGCCGACAACAGCTTGCACGGGGGTCGTGTCCCAGCCGCGAGCGTCGGTAAGCGGAGCGCCGGGCTCGGTCTGGACGACCGAGGGAGCAAACACGTCTTTCCGTTTGCGAGCGAGGGAGGAAGACCGAGTCGGAAGGCGCGCAGCGGGCGCGAGCGGCTCCAAAATCAAGTGGGCAGGCGCATCAGCATGATGACGTGCCGGTACTCGGTGTTGGGCTCGCCGTCGATCTCGGGGATGCCGGTCAGCTGGCACGGCTTACTGGGCGCGGTGAAGGCGAAGTTGACGTACGCGGTGTCGAAGGCACCGAGCGCGTCCAGCAGGTAGGTCGGGTTGAAGCCGGCCGCGGTGACGACCGGGTCTCCACCGCCGGGCTGGTCGACGCTGGCCTCGATGGCCTCCGACGCCTGCGCCTGATCCCCGGTGGCCGCCTCCAGGGTGAGTACGCCGTCGCCGATCAGCATCCGCAGCGAGGTGTTGCGCTCGGCCACGAGGGCGACACGGCGGGCGGCGGCGATGATGTCGGCGGTGGTGACCCGCACGTTCATCAGCGCCTGGGTGTTCATGATGTGGCGGACCTTGGGGAACTCGCCGTCCAGCAGCCGGGTGGTGGTCTGCCGCTCCCCGGCGGCGCCGTGGCCCTCGAAGCCGATGATCCCGTCTCCGCTGCCGCTGCTGGCCAGGCTCAAGATCACCTGGTCGCCGGAGGTCATCGAGCGGGCGGTGTCGGCCAACACCTTCGCCGGCACCAGCGCGGTCGCCGAGGCTTGCGTCGAAGACGGGTTCCAGGTGAGTTCGCGAAGAGCCATCCGGTACCGGTCGGTGGCCAGCAGCGAGATCGTTTCGCCCTCGATCTCGATCCGCACGCCGGTGAAGACGGGCAGCAGTTCGTCGCGGCCGGCGGCGACGACGACCTGGGCCACCGCCTGGGCGAACACATCGCTGGACACGGCGCCGGTCGATGCCGGCATCGAGGGCAGCGACGGATAGTCGGCCACGGGCAGCGTCTGGAGCGTGAATCGCGCACTCCCGCAGGTCAGCTGAAGCCGGGTGCCCTCCACCGAGAGATCGACCGGCTTCGCCGGCAGACTGCGGGAGATGTCGGCCAGCAAGCGTCCGGAGACGAGCACCTCGCCGGTGTCGGTCACGTCCGCCTGCACCGAGATCCGCGCCGATGTCTCGTAATCGAAGCTCGACAGGGTCAACCCGTCGGCGTCGGCCCGCATCAACAATCCGGCGAGAATCGGCACGCTCGGTCGGGTCGGCAAGCTTCGGGCGGCCCACTGGACCGCCTCGGCCAAGGTGTCTCGCTCGACTCGGATCCTCATGGGTGCCTTCCGCCAGCATGCATTCTGCCGGTCGTCCGGCGCGCCAGCATCATACTGACTTGTCCGTTCGTTGCGGATCCGCTGCTGGCGTCGCCCATCGTTCTCCTCGGGCGACGGAAAAGCGTTGTCGCCTCGATCGTCCTGCGACCAGCGCCGCGGATTCTCCGCTCGCTCGAGGCCGCTCGCAAGCCCAAAACTTCGCTCACTGCTTTTCGCCGGGGAGGAGGGTCCGGAGATCCTCGGCCGCGGCGACTACTTCGTCCTGCAGTGGGCCGAGGGATTCCATGCCCTCGGGGATGGGTCCGTTGAACACTGGCCGGATCTCGAACACCAGGTCCAGCACGGCGTCGCGGCTGATCGGGCCGCGGCGCAGGTTCATCGACTCACCGGCCAGCCGGTTGTACTCGTTGACCCGGCCGCGCCAGCCCGGGTTGTCCAGGGTGCTGGTCTCCCGCATCGCGGCGGCCAGGGCATCCAGGGCCTTCTCGAGACGCAACAACTGGGGCTTGCGCCGCTCGGCGTCGAGGACGATCGGCGTCGGTTCCTCCTCGTCGGCATCCTTGCGGCCGAACAACTTGCTCAAGATGCCCACGCGGTACTCCTTCATCGGTGCCGAGTTATCCGCACCGTACCGCCTGAGCTACTTAGACCTGGAAAGAGAGGTGTAACTACTCGTCGTCGTCGTAGCTGGTGTGGACATTGTGGACGGCGACGGTATGCAGGACCATTCGTCCTGGTGAGGGCAGGTTTGTGGGGTCGCCGACAGCTGTTGGCCGGGATGTGCACGACCTGGAATTACACGGGGAGGATCTGCGGACGCGTTGCGCCGGCCCGGATAGAACCCAGGAGATCCCCAGTGGCGTGCACGCCGTGGGAGAAGTTATCCACAACTGCGTCCCCAGGTGTGGGGACGTCGTTACCGGGCCGTCATCTACACCATGGAACAGGCCGTTGTCGAGGGTCAGATCACAAAATGATGTAGGGCAGAAAAGGCACCTGCAGAAAGGCACCGGGGCCTTAACGCTGGGAAGCCTGCTGCTTGATCCGGTTGGTCAGCTCGCTGACCTGGTTGTAGACGCTGCGCCGCTCCGCCATGAGACCCCGGATCTTGCGGTCGGCGTGCATCACGGTGGTGTGGTCGCGACCGCCGAACTGCTGTCCGATCTTGGGCAGCGAGAGTTCGGTCAGCTCCCGGCAGAGATACATGGCGATCTGGCGGGCCAGCACCAGCTGATGGGTTCGGCTCTGTCCGCTGAGATCGTCGATGGTGAGGGCGAAGTACGCCGCGGTCTGGGCCATGATCAGACTCGAGGAGATCTGTGTCTCACCGCCTTCGGGAATCAGATCTTTGAGCACGACCTCGGCCAGGGCCAGGTCCACCTGCTGGCGATTCAGGCTGGCGAAGGCGGTGACCCGGATGAGTGCCCCCTCCAACTCGCGGATGTTGGTCTGGATCCGGGTGGCGATGAACTCGCACACCTCCGGCCCGACGACCAGGCGCTCGGCCGCCGCCTTCTTCCGCAGGATGGCGATCCGCGTCTCGAGGTCGGGGGGCTGCACGTCGGTGATCAGTCCCCAGCCGAACCGGCTGCGCAGCCGCGGTTCGAGGTTCTCCAGGTTCTTCGGCGGCCGGTCTGACGTCATCACGATCTGCTTTTGGGCGTTGTGCAGCGTGTTGAACGTGTGGAAGAACTCTTCCTGGGTCTGTTCCTTGCCCTCCAGGAACTGGATGTCGTCGATCAGCAACACGTCGACGTCGCGGTAGCGGCGGCGGAAGTCCGCGCCTCGGTTCTGGCTGATGGCGTTGATGAAGTCGTTAGTGAGTTCCTCGGTCGACACGTACCGCACCCGGACTCGGTCGAAATAGTCGCGGATGTAGTGCCCGAGGGCGTGCAGCAGGTGGGTTTTGCCCAGTCCCGATTCGCCGTAGATGGTGAGCGGGTTGTACGACTTGCCGGGATTCTCCGCCACCGCGACGGCCGCCGCATGGGCGAAGCGGTTCGAACTGCCGATGACAAAGGTCTCGAAGGTGTACTTCGCGTTCAGCCGGATGTCGTCGCGCCGGCCCGGCCGAGGGTCGAGGCCGTGGTCGCTGAAGCCCCGCAGGCTCGGCGGACCGTCCTGCGGCAGATCGGACCGGAAGTCAGAGCGGTACTCCGGCCGAACGTCGGAGCCGTAGTCGTCACGCAGTTCGGAGCGTGGACCGGAGTGGCGCTCCGAGCCGTCCAGAAGCAGGTCGCCGTTCCGGCCGGACAGCCGCTGATCCGGATCACCGCCGGCCGACCCCGCGTCGGAAACCGTCGGCTGCCAGGAACCGGGCGTCAAAGATTCGTCGACGATGGCCACCATCTGCATGGACCGGCCGAAATAGTCCGTCAACTCCTGCTCGATCGGCTGCCGGAAGCGCCCTTCGAGCTGGTTGCGGGTGAAGGTGTTGGACACGGCCACCATGACGGCGTCCTGGTGCACCGCCACCGGCCGGGCACTGTCCAGCCAGCGGCGCAACTCCGGCGCTGCGGCAGAGTACACATGTTCCCAGGCCAGCTTGGTCGTGTCCGTGTCGCTGCTACCGGATTGGGTCACTCGCAACTACCCCGCATCCCGCTTGCTTGCGCCGGTTGTCCCACTGGCCACTGCCCTCAATCCCACCCGGCTGAACCGGCGACTCGCTGTCGTCCTCCACAGCGTTATCCACACCCTGTGCGCCGACGCCGAAAAGGCCCGAGGTGCCAGCCGGACCAGCCTGGTCGGCGGCACTGATTTGCGTTGCGTACAAGGGACGTGCGGGGAGATGAGAACGATGTTGGAGCGAGCCGTGACGCTAGCAACGTCGGCAGGCATCCGGCAACCCGCCTGGACAAAAACCCTGACCAGCCACGGCGTGTCGGTATCGTCCCTTGTCCGCTCGCTACATGATTCGCTCCTGACGTCGGGCTTCGGCCTCTCGGCGACATGACCCCCCGCGGCGAGAGACGGCGTGTCGCCTCGATCGTCCTCAGCCCACGCCGCGAATCACTTCGCTCACTCGGGGCCCCTCGCAGGCTCGGGGCTACCTGGTGCAAGAACGGGCGCGGCTGGACCTGGGTGACCAGTTTGATCGCCTTGGGTAGTTCCCGTACCGTTAGGAGGTCGCCGTTGGCGTACCTGATTCTGTCCTGACCGCTCCACGTACACACGGTCGGGAGTATGTGACCTCGAGAAAGCGTCGGAGATCTCCGTGAGCAAGCGCACTTTCCAGCCGAGTAATCGGCGCCGCAGCCGAGTCCATGGGTTCCGGCTCCGGATGCGGACCCGGGCCGGTCGCGCCATCCTCGCCGCTCGGCGGCGTAAGGGTCGCGCCAAGCTGTCGGCCTGAGCCAGGGCTGCGGATCCGTGTTGCCCGCGCCCGCCCGGATGCGCAATGCGGAGGATTTTCGTCATACCGTCCGCCGCGGTGTTCGCGTCGCTCGACCCACCCTCGTGCTGCACGCCAGCACCCGTACGCCCGGCGCGACCGGGTTGTCCACCGGGGTCCGGGTCGGTTTCGTCGTATCCAAGGCGGTCGGTGATGCCGTCCGCCGCAACCGGGTGTTGCGCCGCCTCCGGCACCTGTCCGCCGACCGGATTTCCCTCACCCCGGCCGGCACCGACGTCGTCGTCCGCGCGCTGCCGGCCGCTGCCACCGAACCGCAGCGGCTACCGGCCGATCTGAGTTCGGCCTGGTCCTCGGCCCTCACCCGGCTCGCGGAACGATCGATCGTCCGGTCGGTGATCACATGAGGTACGTCCTGATGGGCCTGCTCAAGATCTACCGACTGACGATCAGTCCGCTCTACGGCAACGTGTGTCGATACCACCCCAGCTGCTCCGCGTACGCCTTGCGCGCGGTCGAGGTCCACGGCGCGATCCGCGGGACCTGGCTGGCCGCGCGGCGACTCGGGCGTTGCCACCCCTGGGCCCGGGGTGGGTACGATCCCGTACCCGGCACCCCGGAACACGACGAGGAAATGCGTGACCGGGCGTCCCAGCGCGTCACACTGGGGTCCGCAGGACCTGTGACCCCACAACCAGTCGCCCCAACCCCAGTCGCCCCAGAATTAGTCGAGGGAGCCGGGCTGGCTGATATCCGAGGTGGAATGTGATCGACCCGTTGACCCCGATGCTCATCCCGATGGCGTTCTGGGATCCCATCTTCGCTTTCTTCGGCGCGATCATGCAGCCGCTGTACTGGGTGGTGTCGGGCCTGCTGGTCCTCTTCCACTCGTTGTGGGCACCGCTGTTCGGAGCCGACAACGGCTGGACCTGGACCCTGTCGATCATGTCGTTGACCGTGGTCATCCGGGTCGCCTTGATCCCGCTGTTCGTCAAGCAGATCAAGTCGTCGCGCAACATGCAGTTGCTGCAGCCGAAGGTGCGCGAACTCCAGAAGAAGTACGGTCACGACCGCGAGAAGCTCGGTCAAGAGACCATGAAGCTCTACCGGGAGAACAACGCCAACCCGTTGGCGTCGTGTCTTCCGCTGTTGCTGCAGATGCCGATCTTCCTGGCGCTGTTCCAGGTGCTCGACGGGGCCGCGAACGGCATCGCGCGCGGCACCTGGCTGGAGAACAACCCGGACCTCGTCACTTCGCTGCAGAACGCGACGATTTTCGGCGCCCGGATCTCCGACACCTTCATGAAGGCGGGCTTCGGCGCCGGCGTCAACAGCATCCACATCGTCACGATCGTCTTGATCCTGGCGATGACCGCGACCTTGTTCATCACCCAGTTGCAGCTGATGCGCAAGAACATGCCGCCCGAGGCGCTGACCGGGCCGTTCGCGCAGCAGCAGAAGATGATGCTGTACCTGTTTCCCGTCATCTTCGCGGTCGGCGGCATCAACTTCCCGGTGGGCGTGCTCATCTACTGGTTCACCTCGAACCTGTGGACGATGGGTCAGCAGTTCTACGTGATCCGCCGCAACCCGGCTCCCGGCACCCCGGCGTACGACGCCTGGGAGGCCCGTCGCAAGGCCAAGGCCGCGCACAAGCACCGCGATGATCCCGAGCCGAGCAACGAGGAACTGGCCGACGGCCGGCCGCGGGTCCAGCGCAACGGGGCCAACGGATCGCGCAAGCCGTCCAGTAACGGCTCGGATGGATCGACCGGCTCGAACGGCAGCGAGGCTGACAACACACCCAAGGTCATCCGGCAGCAACCCCGGAAGCAGTCCCGGTCCCAGCGCAAGAGCTGAGACAGCCCTACCCAGGAAACCAGGTCTAAACCGACGTACGGCTCGGCACTGTCGCTGCACCACGCGCAGCAGGGGTCGACCCGGCACCACAAGATCACGAGCTTGGGCGGCACGCCCGAAGGAGGACCACCGATGAGTGACCAGGACGAGCGCCCGCAGGCGGTCGAGAGCAATCCGGCGCAGGACCCGGCCGCAATCGATGATGCCGAGACGACGACGGATTCAGGCCCGCCGCTGGTCGATCGAGGCGGTCGAGGCGGTCGAGGCGGTCGAGGCGGTCGATTCGGTCGATTCGGTCGAGGCGGTCGAGACCGACGCAGACGACGCCGACGAGGATGGGCCCGACGCCGAGGGCGCAGATGAAGAACGGCCCGACGGTGAGGGTGCGGACGTTGCCGGCGCCACGGTGACCCGGATCAAGCGCAAGCGCAGTTCGGAGACGCTGGAATCCGAGGCCGAGATCGCGGCGGACTATCTCGAGGAGCTGCTCGATATCGCCGATCTCGACGGCGATATCGACACCTACATCGAAGGCGACCGGGCCCACGTCTCGATCGTCAGCGAGAACGACCTGCTCGTCGGCAGTAACGGGGCCGTTCTCGACGCGCTCCAAGAACTCGCCCGGCTCGCCGTGATGACCGAGACCGGGGAACGCAGCCGGCTGATGCTGGACGTCGCCGGCTTCCGGGACAAGCGGCGCAGCGAGCTGGTCCGGCTCGCGGCCGACGCTGTGGCCGAGGTCAAGAGCAGCCAGGAGCGGCTACCGCTGTCGCCGATGAATCCGTTCGAGCGCAAGATCGTGCATGACGCGGTGGCTGCGGCTGGGCTGACCAGCGCGTCGGAGGGCGAGGAGCCCAAGCGCCGCGTCGTGGTTCTCCCGGTTGGCTGAGCGCTCCCCTGGGTTGCCGGCCGAGGCTGAGCGCCAGGAGTTGCTCGAGCGATATGTCGATATATTGCTAGACAGAGGCGTGCGCTGGGGACTGATCGGACCTCGGGAGGGCGATCGGATCTGGGACCGGCACATTGCCAACAGCCTCGTGCTGGTCGATCTCATCGCCACTGGCGCTTCGGTGGTCGACGTCGGGTCCGGCGCCGGCTTGCCCGGAATCCCACTGGCCATCGCCCGCCCGGACCTTCGGATGACCTTGCTGGAGCCGATGCTTCGGCGCACGACGTTCCTGAAGGACGTGGTGGACGAGCTGGGGTTGGGAGCGCGGGTACAGATCGTCCGCGGGCGGGCCGAGGAACTGACGACCACCTACGACGTGGTGACCGTCCGGGCCGTCGCTCCGCTGGAACGGCTGCTCGGCTGGTGCCTGCCACTGCTGAACCGTCACGGCGTTCTGCTGGCCTTGAAGGGACAGTCGGCCGCCGCCGAGGTGGCTGCCGCTTCCCCGGCCCTGAAGGCGGCCCGGCGTCAAGCCGAGATCGTGGAGTTGCGCACGTCGCCCGACGCCGAACCGACCCGCGTCGTTCGCATCCGCTAATCGGAGGGCATGGGCAGCTGCGCTGATGTGTGCGTCGACCGACCGAGAACGCGAGCGGGTCGGCTCAGATTTCGAGGTGGGCCGGAGTCCGGGCGCGGCTCCGCCGTGCGGCGCGCGTCGTGGCATAGCTTGAGGAGACGGTACTTCTTCCCCGTCGCCATGTACTGAGGACCGACGATGACGCTCTCCATGCAGGATTCCGGCACCGGGCTCGGGTGGCCCCGATCCGAGACGCCGGCCCGAGAACTGGGTTGGCCCAGCGATGTTCCACGTGAAGCAGGGACGGCCGAACCGGCTCCGGCAGTTCCACGTGAAACAGAGGTGTCCCCGCCGCGCCGTGAACTTGCGCCCGACCCCATCGATTCCACCGGACCCGATCTGCCCACGCTGCCGACGGGCCCGCGCCGGGCTCGATTCGATCAGGACGAACTCAGTCCGACTCCGATCCCCGATCCGGGCGACGTTTCACGGGAAACATCATTGCCGCCGGCCGCGTTCAGTGCCCCGCCGCAGGCTCGCATCATGGTGGTCGCCAATCAAAAGGGCGGAGTTGGCAAGACCACAACGTCGGTTAATCTCGCGACCGGCTTGGCCCTCGGCGGACTCCGGGTGCTGGTGATCGACCTCGATCCGCAGGGCAACGCCAGCACGGCGCTGGGTATCGAGCACCCGCCCGGGACGCCGGGTACCTACGAAGCCCTGCTCGCCGGCACTCCCCTCGCCGCGCTCGCCGTCGACTCGCCTGAGGCACCGCAGCTCAAGGTCGTGCCGGCCACGATCGATCTCGCCGGCGCCGAGATCGAGCTCGTCTCGACCGTGGCGCGCGAGAATCGGCTGTTCAAGGCCCTGAACGCCTATCTGAGTGAGCACCCGACCGACTACGTGTTCCTGGACTGTCCCCCGTCGCTCGGTCTTCTCACCCTGAACGCGCTGGTGGCCGCGACCGAGCTGCTCATCCCGATCCAATGCGAGTACTACGCCCTCGAGGGGGTTTCGCAGCTGATGCGGACGATCAACCTGGTCAAGGGCGAGCTGAATGACGGGCTGTACGTGAGTACGGTGCTGCTGACGATGTACGACGGTCGCACCAAGTTGGCTGCCCAGGTCGCTGACGAGGTTCGCGCCCACTTTGCCGCCGAGACGCTGCCGGTGGTCATTCCCCGATCCGTACGCATCTCCGAGGCACCGAGCTTCGGACAGAGCGTGCTGACCTATCAACCGGGTTCGATCGGAGCAAAGGCGTACCTCGAAGCGGCCGCAGAGATCGCTCGGCGTGGTGTGGACGGTTCGTCCGATGAGATGAAGGAGTCTGCGTGAGCGTGGGTACTGATCGACCGAGGCTCGGACGTGGCCTCGGGGAGCTGTTCCAGCGCACCGACCTTCCCGCAGCCGGGGAGTCCGCGCAGAGCAACGTTGCTGCGTCGGATGCCACGTCCGCCGGTGAAACAGCGATTCCCGCCGGCGCCTACCTCGCCGACCTGACACCGAATCTCATCACGCCCAATCCGCGGCAACCACGAACAGTGTTCGACGAGGACGCCATGGCAGAGCTCGTCGAGTCGATCCGGGAGGTCGGTCTACTCCAGCCGGTCGTCGTCCGACCGCTCGACGGGGGCCGATTCGAGCTGGTGATGGGGGAGCGTCGATGGCGCGCGGCGCAACTCGCTGAATTGGCGGTGATCCCGGCCATCGTCCGGGACACGGCCGACTCGGACCTGCTGCGGGACGCGCTGCTCGAGAATCTGCACCGGGCCCAGCTGAATCCACTGGAAGAAGCGGCTGCGTACGCCCAGATGATCGAGGACTTCGGCTGCACGCAGGAAGAGCTCGCCATCCGGATCAAGCGGTCACGGCCGCAGATCTCCAACACAATCCGGCTGCTCAAACTGCCGGCGAGCGTCCAGCGCCGGGTCGCGGCCGGCGTCCTGAGTGCGGGGCACGCCCGCGCACTGGTAGCGATCAGCGATCCCGTCGGTCAGGAACGGCTCGCCCAACGCATCGTGGCTGAAGGCCTGTCCGTTCGTGCGGTCGAAGAGCTGGTGGCGCTGGGGGAGGGTGGCCAGGAGAAGACTCGGCGCACTCGACCTGCTCCAGGACCAGACCCAGGTCATGATGAGCTCAGCCGCCAGCTCGGTGATCGGTTCGAAACCCGCGTCCGAATCGAGCGCGGCCGCACCCGCGGCAGGATTGTCATCGACTACGCCGACGCCGACGACCTGGCCCGGATCGCGGCCATCCTACAGAAGTAGATTTGTCGATACTGTGAGGACGCGATGTTCACGATCGACCCGCGGCCGCGGCCGCGGCATCGCCCGCCCCTCGGCCCGGCCCTGCAGCAGGCGCAATACAACTCGGCCAAGACCGCGGTGATCCACCTCAGCAAAAGCCTCGCCATGGAATGGGCCGGCCGGGGTGTTCGGGTGAACTCGATCAGCACGGGCTACACCGCAACCCCGATGAACACCCGGCCTGAGGTGGCTGAGCAGGTGCGTACGTTCGAGGCGGACACCCCGCTCGGACGGATGGCCGGGTCAACGAGCTGGTCGGGCCGGCGGTGTTTCTACTCAGCGACGCGGCGAGCTTCTGTACGTGCGTCGACCTGGTCGTGGATGGGGGTTTCGTCTGCTGGTGAGACCTCTGGAGTCGGGTCCTCCGTCGCGTCCACCAGACTGCGAATGTCGGCCTCTTCGGCGGCCAGCTTGGCCCGGACGTCCTTGGTGGCGGAACGCTCGGCGACGAACGACAGAAACGGCACGGTGCCGGCCAGTGCGATCAGCAGCAGCCGTTTCCACGACCAGCGGGCGCGGCGGCCCAGGTCGAACGCGGTGATCAACAACACCATGTAGAGCCAGCCGTGGGGGAGCGCCGTGAACAACACCACCGTGTCGTTGTGCCAGCCGTACTTCAGCGGCAACCCGACGCAGACCAGGACGACGAGCAGACAGCCGACCAGATAGGCCATGATCCGATACCGAAGGAGGGCGCCGCGCACCCGCTCAGCTTAGGCGCCGCGGCCGACCGTCCGGTTCAGCTCGTCCGGGGCCACGATCGCCGCCTCGATGTCGTCCGGTTCGCCCAGGTCCTTCGCGATCTTGGCGGCCATCACCACCGCGAAGGCGGCGAAGATCCACCACTGGATCGCGTACGCGCCGTTACGTAGCCGGCCCTGACCCTCCGGCAACATCAGGGGCGCCGGTTCCAGGCCCTGCGCCTCGGCGTCGGCGGGCGACAGGACGAGGTAGCCCTCGATCAGGCGCTGCGGCCACAGTTGCGCCAGCGCGGGAACCCGAACCGATCCGAGCTGGCCGGCGGGCAGCAGCTCGGTGGGCGCCTCCTCCGACGGAAACAGCACGCCTGTCTGCCCGAGTTCGGCGGTGCGCGGCACCGCCGGCGGCTGGATCGCAGCGAGGTCCCCGCGGACCACCCCGCGCACCACGGGTAGGACGCTACCGTCGGGCAGTTCGAGCGCGCTGAGGATCCGGTACGCCCCGGTGGTCCCCGGCAGCGGGACGAGCAGTTGCTGATCGGGCCGGTAGCTTCCGGTCGCCGCCACGGTGCGCCCGTACCCATCGCGGACAGCCGTCCCGACCACAGCCACGCTGTCCAGCGGAACCGCGGGTTCGGCGGCTCGTTGTTGAGAAGCCTGCAAACCCTGGGTCTGATACACCTGCACCTGCCACCAGCCGAGCGCCACCATGGCGCCGGCGAGCACAAAGCCCAGCGCGAGCACGCCGATCTGCTGCAGTCGTCGGAGGCCGCCGTCCGACCGCGTCACGGGACCGACGGCATCGACACCCGCCCACCCCGAGCCGCGGCGACCCGGACCAGGTCCGCGCAGGCCTTGCCGAGACTCCAGCCCGCGGCCTCGATGGCCAGCGGCACCGACGAGGTCTCGGTCATCCCCGGCGCGACGTTCGCCTCCAAGAAGACCGGTCGGCCTTCCTCGGTGATGATGATGTCGGTCCGGGACAGATCGCGCAGGCCGAGCACCTCGTGGACCCGCAGGGCCAGGTCGGCGCAGGCGGCGGCCGTCTCCTCGCTCACCTCGGCCGGGCACAGGAAACGGGTCGCACCGGCGGTGTACCGGGCGGTGTAGTCGTAGACCCCGGAGTCCGGGCGGATCTCCACCGCGGGCAGGGCCGCCGGACCCTGGCCGCGGTCCACGACCGACACCGCGACCTCGGTACCCGCGATGAACTCCTCGACCACCGCGACCGGGCCGTAGGCGAACGCCCCGACCATCGCCGACGGCAACTGCTCGGGCCCGCTGACCTTGCTGCAGCCGAGGGCGGAACCGCTGCGCGATGGTTTCACCATCATCGGGAAGCCGATCTGATCACCGAGCGCCCTGACCAGCGCCTGCGCCCCGAGCTCTCGGAAGATCTCGTGCGGCAGCGCCACCTGGACCGGCGTGGCAATGCCCGCGTCGGCGATCACGGTGGTCGCGATGGACTTGTCGAACGCCACCCGCGAGGCCGAGGCGATCGAACCCACGAACGGGACCCCGAGCAGCGCCAACACCTCGCGCAAGGCACCGTCCTCGCCTGTTTCCCCGTGCAGCAAGGGAAAGACGACGGCATCGGGTAGTTCGTCCAGTCGCCCCAGGAGAGTTGAGTCGACGTCGGACTCGATCACCTCGATGCCGCGGGACCGCAGTGCCGTGCTGACCCGTCGGCCCGAGCGCAGGGAGACGTCGCGCTCGTGGGAGAGCCCGCCGGCCAGGACGACGACCGTTTCGTCACTCACCGAGGTTCTCCTTGTTGATCATGGTGTTGTTGATCATGGTGTTGTTGATCATGGGTCAGGCAGACTTGGGCCTTGTTGATCATGGTCACGTCTGGTTCGCCCCGGGGGCCTCGTAGGGACGCTGCGCGAGCGCGGAATCGGGAGTGATCGCGCCGCCGAAGATCTCCAGCACCCCAGCCTCGTACTGCAACACCTCGCCGAGCCGGCGGGTGCCCTCGATGATCCGCTCCGGGGTGGGGAAGCAGTAGGACAACCGCAGGTGTCGGGAACCGAGCCCGTCGGCGTAAAAGGCGGTGCCGGGTACGTAGGCCACCCGGGCGGTGACGGCGCGGGCCAGCATGGCGTGCGAATCCAGACCCGGTGGCAGGGTCAGCCAGACGAAGAAGCCACCCGCCGGCACCGTCCACGACGTACCCGCGGGCATGTGGTCGGCGAGGCCGGTGAGCATGGCGTCGCGGCGCTCCCGGTACATCTCGCGGAACACCTTGATCTGGCCCTGCCAATCGTGATTGTGCAGGTAGGCGGTCACCGCGAACTGCGAGAACGTCGGCGGACACAAGGTGGCCGACTCCTGCGCGAGCACCAGCTTCTCCCGGACCGCGTACGGAGCGAGGACCCAGCCGACCCGGAAACCCGGGGCGAACGTCTTGGAGAACGACCCGAGGTAGACGACCCGGTCTGCGTCGATCGAGCGCATCGCCGGGGTGGGTTCGGCCTCGAAGCCGAGCAGGCCGTACGGGTTGTCCTCGACGACCAACAGATCGGCGGCCTCGGCGATCCGCAGGATCTCGGTGCGCCGCTCCAGCGTCTGCGAGACGCCGGCCGGATTCTGGAAGTTCGGGATCGTGTAGAGGAACTTGGCCCGCTGACCCGCCCGCTCGACGGCGGCAATCGCTTCGCTGAGCGCGCCCGGCTGCAGGCCCTGATCGTCCATCGCGACGTGCACGACCTCGCACTGGTAAGCCCTGAAGACCCCGAGCGCACCCACGTAGCTAGGCGCCTCCACGAGCACCACGTCGCCGGGATCGCAGAACAGCCGGGTGACCAGGTCCAGCGCCTGTTGCGAGCCGACGGTGACGGTCACGTCGTCGGGATGGGCCGAGATGCCCTCCAGCCGCATCACCTCACAGATCGCCTCGCGCATGGCGGGCTCGCCCTGGCCGGAGCCGTATTGCATGGCCTGCCGGCCGCCGTTCACGACGAGGTCGCCGATGGTGGCAGCGACGGCGTCGAGCGGCAGATCGGTGATGTTGGGCATGCCGCCGGCCAGCGAGACGACCTCGGGCCGGTTGGCGACGGCGAACAGGGCCCGGATGGCGGATGCGGTCATGCCGTGGGTGCGGGCGGCGTACCGGTCGTGATAGTCGTCGAGCCGGGTGTCGCGGCGGCGCAGTCGCTCCAGTCCCGTCTCCACCTCGGGACCGGTCGCGCGCGCCGGATCGATCACTGTCCAAGGGTGCCTCATTCCCGTCCGGGATGCATTCTGTGGGCGTGCTCCGGGCTCGCCTACGATGTCGGCATGGGCAAGACTGCGGTGGGCACCCGACTGCGACGACGGAGCGGTAGGCCGGCCCGGTCGGCGCCGGTGTTCCCCGCCCAGCGGCGGGCCGCGCAGCAAAAGGCCGCGACACTGGCGAAGGCGGCGGGCAAGGCGGCAGGCAAGGCATCGGGGAAGCGGCCGACGGGGAAGCTGCCCCGCCCGGTGGTCTGGCTGTTGTGGCTGCTGGGTGCGGCGCTGGTGAGTGTCGTGGTGGGCTTCGTGCTGGGATTCGCCCGGCCGCGGGCCCGGAGTTGAAAGAGGGGAGTCGGGCAGCGGTGAACGGGGCGAGGGGCACTACGGCGAAGGGTCGGCGAATTCGGCCGATGACCGCGTCCGACCTGCCCGCGTTGCCCGAGCCCTGTGGTCGGTGCACTTTCTGGGAGTCGAGTCTGAGCGATCTCGCCTCCTATCACGGTCAGCAGCAACGCAGCGAGGTGAAACTCGAGTGGGCGACGGCGGTGACCGACCGCTGGGGATACTGCGGGGTACGCGCCCTCGACAACGGCAGCACCGTCGGCTTCTTGACCATGGCCCCGCCCGTGCTGGTGCCGCGGCTCGGAGCGTTCGCGACCACCCCGGTCAGCCAGGACGCCGCCGTGTTGATGTCGGTTTGGGTGAACGAGGACTACCGCGGGTTCGGGCTGGGTCGGCAACTGATCCAGGCCGGGGCCGGGCTGCTCGTCCGGCGTGACATCCGAGCCTTCGAGGCCATCGGCACGTATCGCGACGGGCCGTCGTGCATGTTGCCGGCGGGCTGGCTGGAGTCGGTGGGCTTCGAGGTGGTCCGGGCCCACCCGGTCACCCCGCGGCTGCGGATGAATCTGCAGTCCACCCTGCGCTGGAAGCCCGACCTCGGCGCCGCCTGGTCCAAGCTCACCAGCCTCGTCGCCCAGCCCGCGGCGCCCGAGCCCAACGGCGCCGCCTGGCGTGAAGTCGGTGGATCGGTGTCGGTGTCGGTGCGCTCCTGATCGAGCGCGCTAGCCTGGCATCCGGCGCCCAGGTCGCCTCCGGTCCGCGGGAAGGGGCTCAGCCCTCCTGGAGCAGATGTGCCCCTACTTTCTGGTCCGACCTCCTTTCCATCGGCCCGGCGCAGCGGACCGCGGGTTGACGAAGGGAGGCCGTCATGGCCTTGTCATTGCCCACCAATCCCGACCTCGAGCGGTTCCGGCGCGACGCCCGAGAGCTGCAGAGAGCAGTCCGGGCCGGCGACGCCGAGGCCCTCGCGCTGGCTCGTGAACGGCATCCCGACGGCGTTCCGGATTCGGCCACGTTCACCCTGACCGCCGCCCAGCTGGTGGTGGCGCGAGCGTACGGCTTCACCAGCTGGCCTCGGCTGCGCGACTATCTGCGGACGGCCGACGGTCTACGCCGCGACCCCACCGATGCGCCGGCGGCAGACGATCCGGTCACCCGGTTCCTGACGCTGGCCTGCCTGACCTACAGCGAACTCGACGAGCCGCGCCGCTGGTCGGAGGCAGCCGACGTGCTCGCCGCGGACCCGCACCTTCCGAAGCAGCACGGGCTGGCGGCCGCCGCCGTGGCCGACCCGGTCGCCCTGGCGGCACACCTGGCCGCAGACCCCAAGTTGGCGACGTCCGAGGGCGGGCCGTGGCGCTGGCCGGCGCTGATGTACGTGACGTACGCGCGAGTGCCGCAACGTGACCCGATCGGGACCGCGCGACTGCTGCTGGACGCCGGCGCGGATCCGAACGCCGGGTACCTGTGGCTGGGCCTGCCGACTCCGTTCACCGTACTGACCGGCTGCTTCGGCGAGGGCGAGGCGGGACCCGGCCGGCAGCCCCGGCATCAGGCGGGACTCGAACTGGCTGAGCTGCTGCTGGAGCACGGTGCCGACCCCAACGATGCCCAAACTCTCTACAACCGGATGTTCGGCCGGGACGATTCTCACCTGCGCGTGCTGCTCGCACACGGTCTCGGCCGAGGTGACGGCGGGGTCTGGCAACGCCGGCTCGGGGACGCGCTGGAGAGTCCGACCGAGATGGTGCGCCGCCAGGTCGACTGGGCCCGTGATCACGGGCTGACCGCGCGGCTGAACCTACTGGCCTCGTACGGCTTCACCGAACCCACGCCGGCCGGTGACCCCTCGCCGTGGTCGCGACCGGGCGGGCCGCGGCCGCACGATCTGATCGGCACGCCGGAGGCCGTGGCCACGGCGGCGGCGGCCGGGCTCGATCTCGACGCCCTGGTCGACGGCAAGACCTTGCTGCACCAGGCGGCTTGGATCGGTGATGTCGCGATGGTCCAGACCCTGCTGGCCGCGGGTGCGGACCCGGACATCGTCGACCTCGAACACGGCACGACGCCGCTCGGCTGGGCCGAGTGGGCCCGCGCCGAGCAGACCGCGGCCGTGCTGCGCCCCGTCACCGGCCGTAACCGGGATGCGAAGACCAGCCCCGACCCGGTTGGATGAGACCCATGCCGACGTCGTCCCGGGCCTCCGCTCGCCCCGAACCCGAACTCCGCTACGTCACCGAGGAGACCGCGCGCCCCTACCTCGAAGCCGTGGTGCGCGGCTTCCACGACGACTACCCGGAGGAGCACTGGGACCTGGATCGTCGCTGGCTGGATTGGGAGCGTAACTTCGGCTTCACCGCGGGGGAGCGGTGGGTGGCCACATCCGGCGCCAATGCCCGGATCATGACGGTTCCGGGCGGGACCGTGGCGACCTCGGGGGTCACCGTGGTCACCGTCGCCCCGGACTACCGCCGTCGCGGGCTGCTCACCGCGATGATGAAGCACCAATTGGAGGACGTGGCGCGCCGCAAGGAGCCGGTCGCGCTGCTCTGGGCATCCGAGGCCCTCATCTACGGCCGGTTCGGGTACGGCAGTTGCGCACCCATGCTCTCCCTTTCGGGTCAGACCCGGTCGACGAGGTTCCTCGAGCACGTGGATCTCGGCGACGGGTGGGTCGAGGAGGTGGCGGCGTCCGCGGCCCTGGACCTGATCCGGCCGGTGCGCGAGCGGCTGCTCCCGGATCGGCCCGGCGCGCTGGACCGGCCTGACGTGTGGTGGGAGCGGCTGCTCTTCGACCCAACAGATCGTCGCAACGGGGCCTCGAGCTTCCGCTATGTCGTGCACCGGTCCGGCCAGGGCGAGATCGACGGGTACGCCCAGTTCCGAGTCAAGGGCGACTGGGACAGCCACGGACCGGCGGGCCAGGTGCGGATCTTCGAATTGGAGGCGAGCGGACCCGCCCGGGCAGCCTTGTGGCGGTACCTGCTCGACCTCGACCTGGTCCGCACGTTCGACATGGACGAGGCGCCGGTGGACGAGCCGTTGCGCTACCTCGTCGCCGACCAACGAGCGATTCGAACCGAGGTCAGCGACGGCACCTACGCGCGGATCGTCGATGTTCCCCGCGCGTTGGAGGCCCGCCGCTACTCGACCGACCTCGACGTGGTGATCGGGCTGACCGACCCGATCTTCGACAAGAACCAGGCCAACTTCCGGGTCGAGGCGACCGCGGGTGAGCACGCCCGGATCACCAGGGCGCGGCGGAAGCCCGATCTCACGATGAACATCCGTGAACTGGGCGCCATCTACCTGGGTGGGGTCCCGCTGCGCACCCTGCACAGCGCAGGTCTGGTCGCCGAACGGACATCGGGCTCGGTGGCGGCGGGCACCAGAGCCTTCGAATGGGACCGGTCGCCCTTCTGCCCGGATCATTTCTAGGGCTCGGGTCCAATGCGTGGAGACTTCGGTCCGACTACCCACACGAAGTCTCCACGCAATCGTCGGAGGCGGCGGGTGCTGGGAGGGGTGTGGCAATGAGCGAGCTGATCGGGGTCACCGGAGTGACCGGCCAACTCGGCGGCCGGGTGGCGCGGCGTCTCGCCGCGCGGGGTGTGCCACAACGCATGCTGGCGCGACAGCCGGATCGGGCTCCGGTGCTGCCGGGCGCCACGCTGACCCAGGCGGAGTACGACGACGCCGACGCGGTGGCGGTCGCGCTGTCCGGACTCGAGGTGGTCTTCATGGTGTCGGCCGCCGAGAACCCCGACCGACTCCGCCAGCACTACGCGTTCATCGACGGGGCGGTCCGGGCGGGAGTCCGGCACCTGGTCTACACCTCCTTCGCCGCCGCGGCGAAGGACGCGGTCTTCACTCTCGGGCGCGACCACTGGCACACGGAGCAGTACGTCCGGGACCAGGGCCTCACCTTCACGTTCCTGCGGGACAGCCTGTACGCCGACTTCGTACCGATGCTGGCTGGGCCGGACGGGGTGATCCGGGGTCCGGCCGGTGACGGCGCGGTCTCGGTCGTGGCTCAGGACGACATCGCCGACGTCGCGGTCGCCCTGTTGGTCGATCCGACGGCGCACGCCGACGCCACCTACACGATGTCGGGTCCCGAGGCACTGACCTTGACCGAGGTCGCGACGGTACTGAGCGAGACCACCGGCCGGACCGTCACGTATCACGACGAGACGATCCCGGAAGCGTACGCATCCCGGGCTTCCTACGGCGCACCCGACTGGCAACTTGACGCCTGGGTGTCGACCTACACCGCCATCGCGGCCGGAGAGTGGTCCGCGGTGAGCACCGACGTGGAAATCATCAGCGGACACCCGGCGACCACGTTGCGCGAGGTGCTGGCGCGGCAACAGTGAGGTGACTACGCCTCGGCGGGGGTGCCGCTGGTGCCGGCGGCGATGACGGTGGGGGCGTGCCGGACCGGGAAGTTCACCGAACTGGCGATGAAGCACTTTTGGTGTGCGGGCTCGTGCAGGCCTTCGGCCACCTCGATCATGTCCGCGTCGGCCACCACCACGGTGGGGTGCAGCGTGACCTCGGTGAAGGCGCCGCCGCCCTGGGCGTCCGTCGCCATCGAACCGCGCGGTTCGTCGAAGTAGTCCACGACGACCACGCCGGCGACCGCGGCCTGGTGCAGGTAACTCAGCAGGTGGCAGGCCGAGAGGGCGGCGACCAACATCTCCTCTGGATTCCACCGGTCGGCGTCGCCCCGAAACGTCTTGTCGGCCGAACCCGCCAGGGTCGGCTTGCCCGGTGCGGACACGTCATAGGTCCGGGCATATTCCCGGTAGTGCGACGTGCCCGTGCCGGTGTTGCCGGTCCACTGGAGTCCGAGCTCGTAAGAATGTGGGCCCATGATCAGCGGCCTGACTCAGAGGTATTCCTCGATCGCGCCGAGCAGGACCGACTTGGACTTCGCACCCTTGAACGCCTTGACCAGCTCGCCGTTCACGTAGAGCTGGATCGTCGGCAGCCCGAGCACGTAGTTGTTGGCCGGGGTGACGGGGTTCTCGTTGGTGTCCATCTTGACGAAGCTGATCTTGTCCCCGTGGGCGTTGGCCAGCTCCTCGATGATCGGGGCCACCTGCTTGCAGGGTCCGCACCAGTCCGCCCAGTAGTCCACCAGCACCGGCTTGTCGGACTTGAGCACCATCTCTTCGAAGGTGCCGTCGGTGACCTCGTTCACTGAGCCCATGACTCCCTGCTTTCCGTAACTCGTGATATTCGTGTGTCTGATGGTGACGATGGGGTCTGACAGCCGGCCAGAATCCGCTCAGACCGTGACCGTCTCGGCCAGCGCGGCGACGTGCTCGGCCTCGTCGTTCAAGTCGGCCAGGTAGTGCTCGGCGTCCAGCGCCGCGGCGCAACCGGTACCGGCCGCGGTGACGGCCTGCCGGTAGGTGTGGTCGACCAGGTCACCTGAGGCGAAGACGCCCGGCAGGTTGGTCCGGGTGCTCTTGCCGTCGGTCAGCACGTAGCCGGCCGCATCGGACTCCACCTGGCCGATGACCAGCTCGGATCGCGGATCGTGACCGACCGCGATGAACAGACCCTGGACCGCCAGTTCCCGCTCGGTGCCGTCGCGGGTGTCGCGCAGGGTGACACCGGTCAGGGTCTGATCACCATGCAGCGCCGCGACCTCGCTGTGCCAGGCGAAGCTGATCTTCGGATCGTTCTCGGCGCGGGCCGCCATGATCTTGCTGGCCCGCAGCTCGCCGCGCCGGTGGATGACCGTGACGGAGCGGGCGAACCGACTCAGGAACGTGGCCTCCTCCATCGCCGAGTCGCCGCCGCCGACCACGGCGATGTCCTTGTCCCGGAAGAAGAAGCCATCACAGGTCGCACACCAGGAGACGCCATGGCCGGACAACCGGTCCTCGTCGGCCACGCCCAGTTTGCGGTAGGCCGAGCCCATGGCCAGGATCACGGTGCGGGCGGCGAAGGAGTTTCCGTAGCCATCCGTGACGACCTTGATCGGGCCGGTCAGGTCCATTTCGGCGATGTCCTCAGTGACCAGTTCGGCCCCGAAGCGCTCGGCCTGGGCCCGCATGCTGTCCATCAGTTCCGGGCCCATGATGCCGTCGCGGAAGCCGGGGAAGTTCTCGACGTCGGTGGTGTTCATCAAGGCGCCGCCGGCGGTGATAGAGCCCTCGAAGACCAGCGGCTTCAGGTCCGCCCGGGCGGCGTAGACCGCTGCGGTGTACCCCGCCGGTCCGCTGCCCACGATGATGACGTCACGCACATCGGTCCGATCGGTTGTGCTCATTCCACCCTCTCGTTGCAGGCCCTCACCCTACCGTCGCTCAACCATCCGACCCGGTCCACTATTCCGGCGGCTCGTGGCTGACGAACCGTCCGTCCCGGGTGGCGACGGCGAAGCGGACCTCCACCGGATCGTCGATCTCCAGCCCCAGCTCGCGTCGGATCTTGGCCCGGATCGGCACCAGATAGCCGCCGTCCTTGGGCCACAGCGACGTCTCCCAGGTGCGGTCGCCGATGGTCACCTCGACGGGGATCATGCCCCAGCCGTACGTGACGTCCGGCCCCAGTTCGGCCAGATCCTCGCTCGGCTCGGCGGGCACCCGGACGAAGTAGTACGGCGACGGTCCGCGCCAGTGCCACAACGTGCCGGTGAACCGGAACTCAGGTTGGTGCTCAGGCTGGTCCACTGGAGGAAATCTGGTAGCGGGCCACCTCGGCGGCCCGGACCTGGCTGGTTTGCTCGTCGGACGGGCCCGAGCCGCGGAACGCCAGCAACTCCGCCTCCGACTCCCAGCGTTCGTAGACCAGGACGCGGGCCGGCTGGAGCGGATCCGCCGAGATGGCGTACGCCAGACAGCCCGGGCTGTCCCGCGCCAGCCGAACCGCGTCGGCGCAGTCAGCGACGTAACGGTCCCGTTCGCCGTCCTCGACCTCAAGCCAGCCGGCCACGATCAACATCGCGTCAGCGTAGCGATCCGAACTGACTTTGGCTGAGAGGACTTGACCTGGAGTGCACTCCAGGTAGCAGGCTCGTTCTATGAGCATGCAGATCGCGCTGCCGGAGCCCGTCGCACACCAGGGATCCTGGCTGATCGGGGACGTCGCCCGGATCTCGGGCCTGTCCATCGACACCCTGCGCTACTACGACAAGGCCGGGCTGCTCGGGGAGGTTCGCCGTAACGCGGCGGGCCGCCGAGTCTTCGACCACGATGCCCTGGGCCTGCTCGACGTGGTGCTCCGGCTGCGGCGTACCGGGATGCCGGTGGACCAGGTCCGCCGGTTCGTCGACCTCGTCCGGCTCGGCGACGATCAGCGGGCCGGACGGCTCGAGCTGCTCCGGGTGCACCGCCAGCGGGTCACCGAGCAACTGGCCCAGCTCAATGAGGATCTCGCGGTGATCGATTGGAAGATCGCCGCCTACCAGGCCGGCGAGGACGGTCGCGAGGCGCCGCCCCCACCGCCCGGCTGGCCGCGGCCGAGCGGCCACCTGCCACCGGAGGACCTGCGACCTGCCGACGCGACCGAGACGACGAATCAGGAGGCAACATGATGATTGACACGACAGCGAACCCGACGAGCACCGAGACCCGCGCTCTCGGGGTCAACGGACCGCAGGTTTCGGCCGTCGGCGTCGGCACCTGGGCCCTCGGCGGCCCGTTCACCTTCGACGACCGCGACGCCGGCTGGGGCGAGGTCGACGACGCCGAGAGCGTCCGGGCCCTGCACGCCGCCATCGCCGCGGGGGTGACCCTCATCGACTCCGCGCCCTGCTACGGCACCGGCCACGCCGAGCGGGTGGTCGGCCGAGCGCTCGCCGAGCTGCCGGCCGCGACCCGCGACACCATCACGGTCGCGACCAAGTTCGGCCTGGTCATCGACGAGACACATCGGACCGGGGGTGGCACCGACGTGCGGCCCGACACCATCCGGGCCGAGTGCGACGCGAGTCTGCGCCGGCTCGGACTGGAGACTCTCGGGCTGTACCAGCTGCACGGCGGCGCGGAGACCCGCGCCCAGGCCGAGGACGTCGTCGCCACCTGCGAGGAGCTGCGGGCGGCGGGCAAGATCGCCGCCTTCGGCAGCAGCCAGGACGACGCCGCCACGCTCGCGGTGTACGCCGGATCCGACCGCGCCTCAACCGTGCAGACCCAGGTCAACGTGTTCGGTTGGATCGAGGCCACGTTGGCCACGGCCCGGGAGAACGACTGGGCGGTGCTCGCCAGGTCGCCGCTGGCCATGGGAATGCTGTCCGGCAAGTACGCGATCGATCGCCGACCCGTTCCCGGTGACGTCCGGCTGGACACGCCCTGGTGGGACTACTTCGACACCGAGACCATGCCCGCATGGCTAGCGCGGCTCGACGCGGTCCGCGACCTGCTCACGGTCGACGGCCGGACCCTGATCCAGGGGGCCATCGGGTACGTACTCGCCCTCGATCCGCTGCTCATTCCGCTGCCGGGGATCCGCACGGTCGCCCAGGCCGAGGAGAACGCCTCGGTGCTGGCGGTCGGCCCGCTGCCCGCGGCCGAGACCGCCGAGATCACGAGGTTGTTGGCCGACTCGCCTGAACGGCACTGACTTCGGATCCGACCGCGGGTCCAGCGTCGCCGCCGGCGGATCGGCGGCGCCGGTCCCGGACATCGGCCCAGATCAGCAGGGCACAGGGGATCAGGGCCGTCCCGAAGCCGGAAGCGGGCACGATCACGATGTTGATCACGGTCCACAGGGTGAGGCCGTAGCCGACGAAGCCGGGCACCGCGACACCGCGTCGGGTGAGCCAGAGGATCAGGCTGGCGAGCACCAGCATCGGCAGCGGGAAGCCGCCCGGTAGCGCCCAGAACAGTGCTTCCGAGGCGAGCGTGCCGCTGCCGGTCCGGAAGTCGCCGAGGAGCCAGCCCGCCGCGACGTCGCGAGACAGAACGGCGAAGAGGGCGATGTGCACGGAGCAGATGACGATCAGGGCCCAGCCCGCGATGCGCCGCAGTCGTGCACTGAGATCGCCGCGGCTAGCGGTATTCAGGGTGGATCGTCTGGTCATCCGGTCGTCTCCTGTTCTCCGTACGCTGCCGTACGCTGCCGTACGCAAAACATACTGGACCGTATGGTGTGTGTCCATACGTTAGCGTACGCACGTGACCGAGACCTCCCGCCGCCGGCTGACCAAACGGGATTGGACCGGCGCGGCACTCGCGGCGCTCGCCGCCCAGGGGCTCTCGGGCGTGGCCATCGAGCCCTTGGCCGCCACGCTGGGGGCGACCAAAGGCAGCGGCTACTGGCACTTCGCCAATCGCGCCGCTCTGGTCCGCGAGACCCTGGCCCGGTGGGAGGAGCAGACAGCCGAGATCATCGCGAGCCTGGAGCAGGGCGGCACGGCGTACGAGCGGCTGCGTCGGCTCCTCTACGGGGCGGTGGGATCGGTGGATCAGAATGCGGTGGAGTTGGCCCTGTTGGCTCATGCCGACGACCCGGACGTGGCGGATGTGCTGGCTCGGGTGAGCGAACGCCGGTTGGACTACATCACCGGGCTGTTCGTCCAGCTCGGCTGCCGGCCGAAGGAGGCTCGGCGGCGCGCGGTCTTCTCCTACACCACCTACCTGGGTCACGCCCAGCTCGCCCGCAGCGCGCCCGGCGCCGCACCGGCGCCGAAGGCCTATCTGGACCTGCTGCTCCGCGGGATCACGGTCGATCTGCAGCCGTGAGCGAGGCGCCGTGCTCCGACTCTGGCTCGGCCTCCGATTCTCGATCCAGCGGTAGGCGCAGCGAGACGACCGTCCCAGCGGGGTCGGTGGTGAGCGTGACCTGACCACCCAGGGCCTCGATGATCGCCTTCACCACCGACAACCCGAGTCCTGAGGTGCGTCCGGACCCGTCCGACTTGGTGGTGACGAACGGGTCGAAGACGTGGTCCCGGATCGCCGGATCGATTCCGGGACCGGCGTCGTGGACGGCGAAGGTGATCGTCTGTTCGTCGGCGGTGCTGTCTACGAACACGCGGGTTCCGGGCGGGGTGTGGGTCCGCGCGTTGACCGCGAGATTGAGCAGGGCCTGGGTGATCCGGTCCTCGTCGCCGAGCAGCACCACCGGCGGGGTGGGTCGGATCTCGACGTCGTCGAAGCCCAGCCCGGCGAGTCGGTGACCGAGTGCGTCGGTGACGTCCGGCGCGAAGACGGGCTCGGGCACGGTGGTCGCTCCCGACTCGCCGCGGTTGATCGCCGTCAGGTCGTCGACGATCCGGCCGAGGCGGTCGAGTTCCCGCCGTACGACGGCGGCGGTCTCCGCCGCGGAGTAGCCCTCGGACGGCCCGAGGGTCTCCAGCAATTCCAGGTGTCCGCCGGCGACCGCCAGCGGGGTCCGCAACTCGTGTGAGATGGCCGACAGCAGTTGCTGCCGGTGCCGCTCGTCGTCACGGATCCGGTCGAGCATCCGGTTGAACTCCTGCGCCATCGCGGCCACCTCGTCGCCAGACGCGGGTTCGGGCATTCGACTGTTCAGGTCGTTCAGATCCACCGAGCGCGCCGCGCGGGCGAGGTCATGAACAGGCCGCAGCGCCCGCCGCAACGCCACCAGCAGCACAACCCCACCGAGGATCAGCCCGACGGCGCCGGCCGCCGCGATCCGCAGGAAGGCACCCTGCGCCTGGATCCGGCCGGGGGAGAGCGGACCGAGCACCGTGACCTGCGCGATGACCTGATTCTGACTGGAGACGTCGGCAGTCAGCACCCGGAGCGGGCCGACGGGGGACTCGACGGTCTGGATCTTGCCGCCGGCGCCGGCGGGCAGTGCGCCGGACTGTTGCATCTCCTGCAACTCCTCGGGCCCGTCGCGGGTGCTCAGGACCCGGGTGCCCACGTGGACGACGGTGAGGTGTTGCTCGCTGCCCGGGTGCAGCGCCAGGTAGCGCTCGACCGCGCGGTCCAGTTGGGTCGCATCGGCGGTGCCCTGGCCGCCGGTCGCGGCCCGCAGTTGCTCCGGCAGACCGAGCTGCAACGCCTGGTACTCCCGCCGCAGCACCTGGTCGAGCAGTTGCCGCTGCTCCACCCGGATGAGCTGGGCGGTCAGGATCGCGGCGGTCAGCATGGTCAGCGCCAGCGTGGCCAGGGCGATCCCAGCGATCCGGAGGTAGAGGGTGGGTCGCACCTCCCGGATCATCACGGTCGTGGCGGTGGGGCTCGTGCCGGTCATGTCGGGATGAGGCGATAACCCGCTCGCCGTACCGTCTCGATGCGGCTGGCGCCGATCTTGCGCCGCAGGTGCCGGACGTACGTCTCGACGACGTTGGACGCTCCGTCGAAGCCGTAACCCCAGACCAGGTCGAGCAACTGGATCTGCGAGAGGACTTGGCCGGGGTGCCGCATCAAGACCTCGAGCAGGGTGAACTCACGTGAGGACAGGGCGGCGGTGCGGCCGTCGACGCTGACCTGCCGGCTGCGCAGATCGAGGATCAGGTCGCCAGCGGTCAGCAGAACGGCCGAGGGCTGATCCAGACGTCGCAGCCGGACCCGGATTCGGGCGAGCAATTCGCTGAAGCTGAAGGGTTTGATGACGTAGTCGTCCGCTCCGGCCTCGAGGTTCGCCACCCGGTCGGCGACGGAGTCCTTGGCAGTGAGCACGATCACCGGCAGCGCCGGCCGAGCCGCCCGCAACCTGCTCAGCACCTGTTCTCCCGGTAGTCCGGGCAGCCCGAGATCGAGGATGACGAGTTCGATGTCGTCCCGCTGTGCCTGCAGCAGGCCGGTTCTACCGTCGGCGGCCACGTCGACCACGAACCCGGCCGACGTCAGCCCGCGGCGGACGAAGTCGGCGATGCCGGCCTCGTCCTCGATGACCAAGACGACCATGATGGTCCTTCCTCTTCCCTGGTGATCCGGTCCCGATCAGTCCCGGCGCTTGTCGAGCACCTTCGCGTCGGCGCTCAACAGCACCGTGTACTCCTTGCCGTCGGCCGCGATCACCGAAGCCTCCCACGCGACGCTGCCGGCCCGGACGCGCTCGAGTTCGGCGACCCGGGAGCCCGGACCGACGGCCTCGGCCGCCGCGGCCTCGACCGCGGCCACCGCGGCGGACGGCCCGGCACTGGCCGGCGGTTGCCACGGGGGTGCGGCCGCGGCACTGTCGCGGTAGACCCGTCCGTTCAGGACGAACACGTCGGCGTCGTCACCGTCCTCGTCGAGCCGCACCATCGCCGTCACCTCTCGGCCGACCAACCCGTCCAGCTCGGCCAGCAGCGGCTCGGTCCGACCGTTTCCGTCGAAGTCGGCGATCGGCCCCGCCGTGATCACCCAGGCGTCCGGCCCGAAGTCGAGTTCGGTGTTGTCCAGCACGAAATCGTCTCCACCGGCGCCCCGGGTCAAGATGCCGGTCAGCCGTTCGAGGGCTTCGACCTGACGCTGCTGCGGGGCCGTGGGGGCAGTGATCGGTGGGGAGACCGAGACCTCGTCGACCCGGATGGCGGCCACGCTCTCCTCCGGGTCCTCGCGGGTCAGCCACCACGCGGTAACGATCCCGATGCTCACGACGAGCGCGACCACGATCACGACCGTGAGCGGCCGACGCCCTAGCTGTTTCACCTGAGACCGTCCCTTCCGCTCTCATTCTGCTGGCCGCATGCAACCGTTGAGGGGGCGCGACCGGAGCGGCCGCGCCCCGACGTAAGCCTGGCGATCAGTCGTCCCAGCGGTACGTGTTCTCCCAGCGATCCTCGGTCCGCTCCGAGACGTAGCGCTGGGCGGTCACGTCGGTGCCGGTTCCGCCACTGATCTTGTCCGAGCCGCTGCCGCCCTCGACGAGGTCGTTGCCGGCCTTGGCGTACAGCCGGTCGTTGCCACTGTCGCCCTGCAGGTGGTCGTTGCCGCTTTGGCCCACGAGCTTGTCCCGGCCGCTCGAACCCTCGAGGTCGTCGTGTCCCGAACCGCCCCAGATGACGTCGTTGCCGCTGCCACCGTCGATGTCGTCGTTGCCCGAGTTGCCGCAGATGACGTCGTTGCCGCCGTTGCCGTCGATCTCGTCGTGCCCGCCGAGGCCGACGATGACGTCCCGGCCGCTGGTGCCCTCGATCTCGTCGGAGCCGTTGGTGCCGACGATCGTGGCGCGGAGGCCGTCGCAGGTGTGGCTGGCTGCGTGGGCCGAGGTCGGGGCGGCCAGGGCGAGCCCGGCCACGGTCAGCGCGCCGGCGCCGGCGAGGGCGAAGGTGCGAGCGAGGCGATTGCGTAGAAACATGAGGTTCTCCTTGGAACTGATGGATCGTGGGTCGGACTGTCCGACCCCTGAATTCCATCGCCTCGACCTGATGCACCCGTGACCCGAAGATGACAGTTCTGTCAGGTCTGAAACGCTGGCCCGATGGCGAGACGGAACCCCGACGACGTACGGCCGCCGCAGCTCGCGCTGCCGGCACTCCGGCCGGCCGATCTCGCCATCTGGCAGCAGGAGTCGGAGCACGACGGGCTCGAGTTCGCCCGCCTGGCGGGCGATCGGCACGTCGCCGGGAGCGTGCGGGTGGTGGAGTGCCGGCTGGTCGGAGCCCGGTTCGAGGAGCTCGTGCTGCGTCGAAGCCGCTTCATCGACACCGAGCTGGTCGACGTGGAGGTGACCACCTTCGATGCCGCCGAGAGTGAGTGGTCCGACGTGGTGGTGCGCGGAGGGCGGCTGGGTGCACTGCTGGCCCCGGGCGCCACCCTCACCCGGGTGGCTCTGCGCGGCCTCCGCAGCAACTATGTCAGTCTGCGCGGCGCGACGGTTGTCGATCTGACCCTCTCGGAATGCCGGATCGAGGAGTTGGACCTCGGCACGGCCGCGGTGCAGCGGGCCGTCCTGGCCCATTGTGAGATCGACCGGCTGGTGCTGTCGGCCGCCACGCTGAGAGGCGTCGACCTGCGCAGCGCCTCGATCGCGGAGATCGAGGGCATCGCCGAGTTGCGCGGCGCCACCATCAGCCCGTACCAGCTCACCCGGCTCGCGCCGGCCCTGGCCGAGCATCTGGGCGTGCGCGTCGTCGGACTGACTGAACTTCGGTGGCCCAGCCGCTCGAGTTCAGGAACGGCGCTCGGGTTTACCCGGGTCAGCGTCGCAGCCGCTCGGGTTTGCGCGGGTCGGCGTCCCAGCCGCTCGGGTTGCGCTCATCCGCTCGGGGCCCGCCTAGAGCCGATGACTGGAACTCGAGCGGATCAGGCCACCAAGCAGTCAGGAGGTGAAGACGGGCGGCAGGTTGCTCTGGTCGAACCGGAAGACGGTCTTCAGGTCCTTGCCGCGGATGACGTTGTCCGCGTAATACGTGATACCGAACTCCTCGATGAACGACTGGTCGGCAAACGTGCAGGGGCTGAACACCGGGTCGTCGGCATCGGACTTGTCCACTAGACCGCCACCGTTCAGCGACGAGCCGAACTGGTCCGTCCCGCCGAGGGCGGTGCAGCCGATGCTGGCGGGGTTGGCCCCCGAACTCTGGGAGGGCAACGGCTTCTTGGCCAGGTACGCCAGCGCCGCGAGGGTGGGCTTGCTCGAGTTCAGGGTGACCAGGTCGGCGTAGATCCGGGTGCTGGTTTGGCCCTCGCCCATCTGGTACCGGCAGACCTCGATCGGGTTGCCCAATTCGACCCAGGTCGACGCGTCGTTGTTCGTACCGAAGGTCGGCTGGCGCAATTGGACCGTGCCCCCGGTGTCTCGGCAGTGCGCCGCGGCAGCCGAGTTGCTCGGCGTGGTCGGCGACGAGGTCGCGGAGCCCGACGGGGACAGCGGAGGCGGCGACACCGGTCCGGTCGGCGACGCACCGCCGCCCCCCGACGGAGTCGAGCAGCCGGCGAGACTGACGACGATAAGGGCGCCCAACGAGGCCGCAACCAACCGTGCTCCGCTACTGGTACGAGACCTCATCGCCGCTCTCCTTCAGGTGAAAGTGGCGTCACCGTACCAAGGGCGTCCGAGCGCGAACAGGCATTCTGTTCCGGCACGCTGAAGTGTTATCGCGCGGAGATGGTCACCGGAGCCGTAACTGGTGGCAAAGTGCAGCTGAAGTGCCGCCACCGCGCCAAAATCCGGGAAAGTGTGCACAGTTTCCGGGAATTTGGGGGCCGGGGCGAGGGCGGGGGCGGGGGGAGCCGGCTCCCACGTGACGTCAGGGGAGGCGGACCGATCTGCGGGCGAGGGCGCCGGGATCGGGGCAGCCGGTGACCACGGTGACCCAGTTCTCGCCGCGGGTCCGGGTGTAGACCAGCAGTGAAGGGGTGCCGTCGACCACGGCGGGGGTGAGGCCGGTGATCCGGCCGTCGGTGACCTCGCGGGCGCAGCGCCACGCACCTGAGAACGTATGCGCGCTCAGGTTGCGGGCCGCGGCGATGGCCTGGGCCTGTTCGGCCAGGTCCGCGCTCTGGACCTGCACGACGGAGCTCGCCACCGGCTCGTTGAGCCCCGCGGTCGCACTGAGGGTGTAACCGGCGATCCCGACGCGCGGCGGCGGTGACGGCGGCGACGAGGGCGACGGCGGCCGGCCGACGCCAACGTGGCCCGCCCGGATCGGACTCGGTGACCAGCACGGCGCGTGCGGGCCGACCGGCGAACATGGGAACGTCGGCCGGCACGGGACGACCCTCGGGATGACCACCCTTGGGATAACCGCCCTCGGGGTAGCCGCCCTTGACCTCTCGGGACTCGGCCCGGCGCCCACTTTCGGCGGTGAGGGCGGCGTCGAGGCGGGCCGCCACCTCGGGTGGCATGGTCGGACTCGGGGCGGCGGCCAGCAGCCGGCGAACTCGTTCGGGGTCGTCGGCTCTCGGTGCAGGGCCAGTCATCGTTCGGTCATCGTTCGGCTATCGCTCGTCGGTCGATCGGTCGGGTTGCAGGCTCGGGTCTTCTTGGTCGGGGAACGGCAGCGCGCCTCGCTCCCGCAACGTCTGCAGGGTGCGCTGGGACCCCTTGTCGAGCTCCGCCTGCGGAGCCCAGGTCAGTATCCAGCGGAAGAGGGTCGAATGGCCCCGGCGGAGCAGCGCGGTCGGCGCCCCGTACCGCCGAGGCTTCCGTCCGCGGCGCGCACGCTGAGCTTGTACGACGGTCCGCTCGGCGTCAACACCTGGACCACCTTGACCAGGTCGGCGCCCTTGATCGCGTGCAGCTCCCGGAAGGTCCGCACCGTCAGGGTGTCGCCGTCGACCAGCACGTACGCCTGGGTCCGGAGCCAGACGATCCCGAGGTACCCGGCCCAGCCCAGCGCGATCACGATCGCGGCCGAGAGCCAGCCGACGACCTGGCTGCGGGCCAGCAGCGCGACGCAGACGAGCAGAGCCACGGTCGAGATCGCCACCGGCGGCCGCCAGTCGTACGCCGACTCCAACTCCCTCGCCATCTAACCTCCCGCCCGCCCGGCTGCCGGACCTTGGACCCGGACCGGCTCCGGATCCTCCTCCGGAATCGCCAGATGGGCCAGCAACGGCAGCAGTCTGGCCCGCCCGCGCGCACATCGGCTCTTCACCGTGCCGGGAGCGCAGCCCAGGATCGCGGCCGCCTCGTCCACCGAGTATCCCTCCATGTCCACCAGGATCAGGGCCGCGCGCTGGTCCGCGCCGAGTTGCGCCAGCGCGGTCTCGACGTCGAACCGCGCCTCCTGCGCTTCCACCGGGTCCGGGCGCCGCCTCGGCGCCGAGCACGGCGGCTCGGTCCGGGTCCTCGGGCAGCGGTTGCTCCCGGGAGCGGGTCTGCTGGCGGCGCAGCCGATCGAGGCAGGCGTTGACCACGACCCGATGGAGCCAGGTCGTCAGCTGTGCGTCGCCGCGAAAGGTGCCCACCCTCCGGAAGGCGGACAGGTACGCGTCCTGGAGGGCGTCGGCGGCGTCGTGCGGATCCCGCATCATCCGCAGCGCCACCCGCCACAGCCGGTCGCGGTGCCGGCCGATCATCATCGCGAAGGCGTCGGGATCGCCGGCGAGGTGGGCGGCGACGAGTTCGTGATCGGAGGGCCGGGCGCGGCGGGAGAGTCCGGCGAGGCGGGGAGCGCGACGGCCTGGCCGTCGGTCGGTCGGGGATTGCGGCGGCTGGTGCTCGGCAGGGTTAGCGGCATCCGCGTCCCTGCCCTGGGCCACCTACAACACCTCGACCTCGTAGATCCCGCCCCGGTAGCCGCTCCCCTCCTTCGGCAACGAGGTCAGATACACCAGCACGAACCGGGTTGCGGCCGGCTGGTCCACCGACAGGGTCGCGGAGGCGCCGGCCTGCGTCTGCTTGCTCACCGTACGCCATCTCGTGTCGCTGCTCATCGGTGGTTTGGTGGTGCCAGCGGGATCGGACTTCGGAATCCGGATCTGCAGATCGGTGCCCTGGCCGCTGAGCTGGACCTTGACGGTGTTGACCGTCCGGGTCTCGCCGAGGTCGAGGACGAGACCGACACCGCGCTTGATACCGCCGAGCTTCGGGTCGTTGCGGTAGTTCACCGTCCGCCAGCGGGTCGCGGACTTGCCGTCGATCGCGAGCGGCACCTCGGCGGTGTTCTCCGAGTTCGGCGGGTCACCCTGCGGGTCGAACTCGCGCGCGGAGGCGATCCGGTCCGCGGGCACCGGGTGCGGTCGTCGGGGCCGCACTGGTCGAACTCTGCGGGGCACTGGTCGAACCCACCGGCGGGGCGGAGTTGCCGCGGGCGCGCAGGATCGCGGCCGACGCGATCCCGGTGGCGATCAGCAGCAGTCCCATCAGCGCCACCACCGCGATCCAGCGGCGCGGCGGCCGCGTCGCCGGACTGCCGGATCGGCAGTCGGCGGTGGCGGCGGCTGCCGGATCACGGTGACCCGGGTGACGTCCTCGGCGGTGATGGTGGGGCTGATCGGGTAGCTGGGTTGGCCCGGCGGGAGCCGAACGGGTTCGCCGTCATCGTCGTCCGGGCCCGCTTGGACCGCAACGGGGCCGGCGGCGGGGTGGTGGTGACCCGCGGGATGGGCTGCCGCAACCGCCGCTCCAGGTCCGCCGACGCGTCGGCCGGGCCGAGGACGGTGGTCAGCGCGTTCACCACGTCGTTGGCGGTCCGCAGCTTGGCGGCCCGGCGGCGCGGCGGGTCGCCGAGGATCTGGTCGGTGATGTTGTCCAGCACCGGCGAGACGCCGGCCCGGACCTGCCGCGGGCTGAACCAGTTCCGGCCGGTGGCCGGTGCGCCGCCGGCAGGCTGAACGCCGGCCCGCCCGGCCACCGCGACACGAGGCAGGCGTAGAGCAGTCGGCCCAGGTCGGCGACGTCGACCTGCTCGGGCGTCAGCGGCGGCGCGTCCGGATCGAGGTGCAGCACGGGCGAGCCGGGTGCCGGGCGCAGCGCCTCCTCGATCAACAGCCCGACGATCTTGACGTGCCCGTCCGGGGTGAGGATGACGGTGTCGGGGTTGATCCGCTGGTGGAACAGGCCGAGACCGTGCACCCCGGACAGGGCGTCGGCCACCTCGCGGACGACCCAGGCCGCCTCCAGCCCCGACAGCGGGCCGTGACTCAGCAAGATCTCCAGCGACTGGCCCGCCGCGTACTCGCAGACGATGTAGCAGCCGACGTCGTCGGCGTCGGAGTAGACGGCGTCGAGCACCCGCAGGAACCGGGAGTCGGTGGCCACCGCGGCCTGCCGGGCGACGTTGAGCAACTCGATCGCGCTCGGGTCGTGGGGCGGCAGCAGGTGCAGCAGCACCGACCGGGACAGCACCAGGTCGAAGGCCCGCCAGGTGACCGTCGGCGGCGCCTCGGCCAGCAGCTCCTCGAGTCGGTAGCGCTCGGCCGAGCACGGTGCCGGCGTTGACGGCTGCTGCGCGGGCCGCCGGGCGGGAAGCTGTCGGGAGACTCCGGGGTGAGGGCGTCGGGGGACGACTGCCCGCCGCGTGGTCCGGGTCCGTCTCGAGGGCGTTGATGACCATCTCGTCCGCAATCTCGTCGATGCTCTCGGCCCCACCGGGAACGATCTCCGGCTCGGGTCCTGGTGGCTCGACTCTAGGTGCTGCGGACCCGCGCGGGCCGCTGGAATCGCCGTGGTCGCCGCGATCGTCGGCACCGTCGCTGCCGCCGCCCGGCCCGCGGCGGCGCAGCACCGTCTTGACGATGTCGGTCGACCTCGCCGATCGCGCAGCAGCCGGGCCATCCCCAGGTAGCCGACGAGCGGCCACGGCGATCGCGCCGACGATGCTCCCCGCCCGGCCCAGCTGGCCCGGTCCGGCTGACTCCACGAACCAGACCAGGCCAGCCGGCCAGGGCCATCCCGGGCGCGAAGGCGAGCAGCGATCCGGACGGCGAGCCGCAGCACCGGACGCAGCGAGAGCTCGGGCAGCGACCGGCGCAGCACGCCGGGTCGAGGCGAACACCCCGATCAGGTACGCGATGGCGAGACCGGCACCCAGACAGGCCGCGACCAGCGGGTTGGAGTCGACCAGGGTGGAGATCAGCACGCCGAACGTGACGTAGCAGCCGCGTGATCAGCAGCTGCAGGAAGAACGGGGTCCGGGTGTTCTCCAGCGCGTAGAAGGCGCGCAGGCAGACGTACTGCAGGGTGAACGGCACCAGCCCGAGCGCCAGCGTCATCAGCGCCCAGCCGGTGAAGTCGGCGTCGCCGGAGCCGGCCCCGAAGCCGAAGACCAGCCGGGCGATCGGCACCCCGAGCACGAAGTACGCGATCGACGGCCGGCAGCAGCGCGGTGAGCGCGAGTCGCCAGGTCCGGCCGACCTCGGTCGCCACCCCGGCCAGGTCACCGGCCAGCGCCATCCGGGACGCGCTCGGCAGCATGGCCGTCGCCAGCGAGACCGTGATCAGCGAGTGCGGCACGATGAACACCGCGTACGCGTAGGAGTACGCGGCCAGGCCGCCGCCCGCCCCGTCGACGGTGGCGGCGGTGGCCACCTTGTTGATGATCACCAGGCCCGCCTGGGTGATCAGCGACGAAGCCGAGGGTCCACTTGGCCAGCCGGACGGTCTTGCCGAGTCCGGTGCCCTTGAAGTCGAACCGGGGCACGAAGCGGTAGCCGACCGACCGCAGGAACGGCACCAGGATCACCGCCTGGACCGCGATCCCCAGCGTCGAGCCGAGGCCGAGCAGGGCCTCCTGGCCGGGGGTGAAGGCGGCGTTGGTGTCGGTCTGGCCGAAGACGCCCGAGGAAGACCAGCAGCACGACGATCGAGATCACGTTGTTGGCGATCGGCGACCACATCATCGGGCCGAACCGGTCCCGCGCGTTCAGCACCTGCCCGGCGAGCACGTACACGCCGTAGAAGAAGATCTGCGGCATGCAGTAGTAGGCCAGCGCGACCATCGACGGGTACTGCGCCGCGATCGACGGGTCCTTCCAGCCGCTGGCGGTGTAGAGCGAGATGATCGCCGGCACCGCGAGGGTGAGGGCCAGCGTGACGACGAAGAGCACGATCAGCCCGCCGGTCATGATCCGGTTGGTGTAGGCCTCGCCGCCGTCGGCGTCGTTCTTGATCGCCCGCACGATCTGCGGCACCAGGACGGTGTTGAGCACGCCGCCGACGATCAGGATGTACATGATCGTGGGCACCGCGTTGGCCACCGTGAACATGTCGGCCTGCCGGGTGCCGACGCCGAACAGGAAGGCCAACAGCAGCAACCGGCCGAAGCCCACCACCCGGGAGACCAGGGTGCCGGCCATCATGACCGCGCTGGCCGAGATCAGCCGGGTCGAGCTCGCCCTCGGTTCGCTCGGCGGCGACGGTGGCCGGGCGTCGACGGGGGACCCGTGGACGAGGTCAGACATCCAGCGGGTCTCGATCCTTGGCGGGAGGGGGGGGCGGCGGAGGGGGCGACTCGGTCGTTCGACCGGCGGTCGCGACACCACCAACGGTGCCGGCTCGCCGTCGGTTCCGGCGGCAGATCCGGTCGGCGGCGCCGGTCTTGGCGTCGGATTCGGCGCTGCGCTCCTTCGCGACCTGCCGGATCCGGAAGGCGGTGGCGCCGACAAGCACCACGCCGGCGACGATGGCGATGATCCAACCGATCGTGCCGGCCTGGGTGGCGTTGACCAGGATGGGCTGCGCCTCGCCCACCCGCCGGCCGCTGACGGTGTAGCAGCGCCGCGGTGACCTGCACGGCGCCGTTGGTCTCCGCCTGCACCTGGGCGTTCTCGGTCGCGCTGGAGTCGGCGAGGAGGTCGGGGATCTCGATCGGGGCGACGGTGAGGCGCTGGGAGTTGACCGAGGAGAACCGCAGTTCCAGCTTGATCGCGTTGAGTTCGGGGTCGGAGTCGGAGGCGGGCAGCTTGTTGCGGACCGTGATCGGGAACGCGGCCGCCCGCCCGGTGGTCTGCACCCGCGGCGTGACGACGATGAAGATCTTGTCCTGGATCGCCTCGCTGACGTCGTGGTCGGCGGCCTCGGTGTAGCGGTCGAAGGCCTCCGGCTGTCCCCGCCACAGGCTGCTGGCCGCCCGGGGCAGCACGGCCTGGCGCTGGGCCGCGGCCCGTTGCGGATCCACGAAGCAGGTCGACGTAGGTGGTGTAGGTCTCGCGGAGTCCGGCGATGGCGGCCAGCTGCTCGTCGTCGAGTTCGGCAGCCCGCGCCTTGTTGCCGTACGCGTAGTCGTCGTCCCACGGCGACGGCGTCTGAGTCAGCAGGTTGGACAGGGTCCGCGGCTGCAGGAACGGGTTGGCTGCCGTCGGCACCGCGGCGGCCTGATTCGCGGTGCTGATCAGCCGGACCTGCGCGGCGGGCTCGTCGCCGGGCCGCGTCGGCGGCGGCCAGCCAGGACTCGGCCAGCGCTCGTTGCCGGATCTTGGCCGGGGTCCGGCGCGGACTGGGTCCGGGGCCACCGGTGAGGTCGGTCGCCGAGTAGCGTCACCACCGGGGCACGTCCCGCCCACCGACAGCAGCGGCGTGTCGCCACGCGCGGTGTTCTCCGAGACCAGGATCGCCTTCGGCGCCGAGGGTGCCGGCCACGGCCATGGTGTCGCCGTCGGCCCGCCCGGCACCCGGCAGCACCAGCAGCGGCAGCGCCTGGGTGGTCGCCGACCGCGTCGCCGGCCGCCTTGGACTCGGCGATGATCTCCTGCTCGCTGGCGTGGATGAGGGCGGTCAGGTCCGGACTCGCCGTACAGCGGTCCGGTAGCCGTCACCTCGGGCGCGGAGGCGGGCGAAGTCGTCCAGCCACCGGGCCGCGACGACCGAGCCCGTACCGGTGGTCACCGTGTCCCGCGGACCGAGCACCTGGTAGCCCCGGCGCATCGTCTCGAGTTCCTCGACCAGGGCCGGGTCGACCGCGTACGTGACGCCCGGGTCGGCCGGCGGCGTCGAGCAGGGTGCGCAGCCGGCCACCGGCGGCGACCTCGTCGGCCAGGTGGTCGTCGGCGAGGAGGCCGGTCCGGATCAGGGACGGTCGGCTGTTCAACAACACAACCGACGTCAATCGCTGGGGTACGAGGTCGTCGTCGGCCGGCTCCGAGTCCGGCTTGGGTCCGACTCCTCGTCGGTCGCGGCGAGCAGCGGCATGAAGATCCGGCCGCGGCCGAGGATCTCGTCGTCGCTGGCCGCCACCCGGCCCCTGATCTGCACCCCGATCAGGTACACGCCGTCCTCGTCGGGGAGCTCCAGATCATCGACGTCGGCGGTCAGGTCGAACTCGGTGGACTCGGCCGGGATCCAGGGTCTGGTCGTCGTCACTCGGGATGTTCTCGAAGATCGTCTGCGGTTTGACCCGGCTGCCGAGGGGCTCGTTGGCCTCGGAGGTCAAGGCCTGCTCCATGCCCTCGCGGTCCTGGATCGGGTCCAGCGACCGCCACAACACCGCCTGCAGCCGGGTCAGCTCACGTCGGAGGTGTTGCGCACCGTACCGCTCAGCCGGACGGTCCCGTCCCGTTCCGGCACGGCCGGGTGACATCGAGTCGATGCTGACCGACAACCACGATTCCGGCGTCGCGGCCTGGGCCGGGGCGGGCAGCCAGAGGCCGACGGTCAGCAGCACGATCGCCATCAGTACGCGCGCGGCCTGCCCGCCCGGCGACCCGCTGCTCACCGGGTCATCCTATTCGCAGCGCCCGTTCCGGCCCCGGTTTCGGCGGCGCGGGCGAGGACGGTGCGCCACTACAGTGGGCCAACGTGCCTAGTGTCCCGAGCTCCGACCGGCTCAGCCGGGCGCAGACCAACGCCGTCGCCGAACTGGTCCGGGTGGCTCCCGTCGTGGACCGGCTCGGCCGGTTGTTCGCCGACGCCGGTCACGAGCTGTACCTGGTCGGCGGCAGTGTGCGGGACGCGCTGCTCGGCCATCTGGGTCACGATCTCGACTTCACGACCGACGCCCGACCCGACGTGGTCGAGACGCTGCTGCGGCAGGTCAGCCAGCGGTCTGGACCATCGGCAAGGAGTTCGGCACGATCGGCGCCCGGCTGGGCGCCGGTCCCGCCAACGGCGTCGACGAGAGCTGGGTGGTGGAGATCACCACCTTCCGCGCCGACGTCTACAGCGACCGCAGTCGCAAACCCCAGGTCGTCTTCGGCGACACCCTGGCCGGCGACCTGCTCCGCCGCGACTTCACCGTCAACGCGATGGCCGTCAAGATCGCCGGCGTCACCGACGGACTGACCTTCGTCGACCCGTACGGCGGGCTGGACGCGCTCGGCCGCCGGCGTGCTGGACACCCCGGCCACTCCGGAGCAGTCCTTCTCCGACGACCCGCTGCGGATGATGCGGGCGGCCCGGTTCACCTCGCAGCTGGGCTTCGTAACGGCGCCGCGGCGTGGAGCGGGCGATGCGGCGATGACCGACCGGATCCGGATCGTCTCCGCCGAGCGGGTCCGCGATGAGCTGAGCCAGCTGCTGCTGACCGACCGGCCCCGGCCCGGGCTGGACCTGCTGGTTCGGACCGGATTGGCCGACGAGGTGCTGCCCGAGCTGGTGGCGCTGCAACTGGAGACCGACGAGCACCACCGGCACAAGGACGTCTACGCGCACAGCCTGACCGTGCTCGAGCAGGCGATCGATCTGGAGCACCGGCTGACGGCAGCGCCCCGACCTGATCGTGCCGGCTGGCCGCACTGCTGCACGACATCGGCAAACCCGCCACCCGGCGGTTCGAGCCGGGCGGGAAGGTGTCCTTCCACCATCACGACGTCGTCGGGGCCAAGCTGGCGCGCAAACGGCTGGCGGCGCTGCGGTTCAGCTCCGACGTGATCGCCGCGGTCGCCGAGCTGGTCGAGCTGCACCTGCGCTTCCACGGCTACGCCGACGGCGAGTGGACCGATGCGGCGGTCCGCCGCTACGTACGCGACGCCGGCGACCAGCTCGAGCGGCTGCACATCCTGACCCGGGCCGACTGCACCACCCGGAACCAGGGGCAAGGCGATCCGGCTGCGGCGGGCGTACGACGAACTGGAGGCCCGGATCGACGAGCTGGCCGCGCAGGAAGAGCTGAGCGCGCTGCGGCCCGACCTCGACGGCGGCCAGATCATGGCGGTCCTCGGGATCGAGCCGGGCCCGGTCGTCGGCGAGGCGTACCGCTTCCTGCTCGAGCGACGGATCGACCACGGGCCGCTCGATCCGGAGCAGGCGAAGGCGGAACTGCTCGCGTGGTGGGCAGCGCGCGACGGCGGTCTCTGAGGTGACGTGGACGTAGACGGTGGAGCTGGCGCGTCGACCTGGCTATGACGGGCGCTGAATACGGCGGCTGCGCTCCTGCTGATCACGACGATGCCGGGCTTCCCAACCTACGTTGTCGCCGGGACCCGGCGTTGATCTAGCCGGAGGCGGCCGGCGTGCTCGCGCCGGTGTGCTCGCGCAGGAAGCGCAGCGTGACGGCCAACACCTCCTGGGCTTCCGGCCGGTACAGGTCGAGCTGGAATTCATGATCGACTCCCGGGTACCACAGCGCCTCGTGCGGCACCCCGAGCTCGGCCAGCCGCGCGGCGAAGGCATGCGCCTGCGGGCTGAGCGAGTCCTTCTCACCCGCGGTCAGCAAGGTGGCGGGGTAGGCCGCGGTCGCGTGCTCGACCACGGAAGCCTGGTGCACCTGTGGCGCACCGAAGTCCTTCGTGCCCAGATAGGCCCAGCCCACTGTGCGCGCGTACCACCCACGCCATCCCCGGTGGCTCAGCGTCGTCGCCGGGTCGTAGGGTCCGCAGTGCAGTACGGTGCCGAAGAGCTGGCTCGGGTCGATCGCGGGCTCGATGCCGACGTCGGCTGCGTACGCCGGGTCGGTCACGATGGCCGCGTACTGGGCGGCGATCTGGGCGCCGGCCGACGAGCCGGCCAGCACCACCCGGTCCGGATCGAGTCCGTAGCTACTCGCGTGCTCCACCAACCAGGTCAAGGCCAGCCCAGTCTGGCGGACGGGCTCGGGGTAGTTCGACTCGGGAGCGAGAGCGTAGTTGATCGCGACACAGGCAAAGCCCTCGGCGGCCAGCAGGTGCAGGTAGAAGCCGACGTCGGACTTGTCGCCGCCCACCCAAGCCCCACCATGGGCCCACACGACAACGGGCAGCGCCTGCTGGCCGCCCTCCGGCCGGTAGAGATCCAGCCGCTCGCTCGGCGCCGAGCCGTACGACAGGTCGAGGTGCTCCTCGACACCGGGCACCGGATCGTGGTTGGGCGCCAGTCTGGTGATCACCCGGAGCACCGCGGTGATCAGCTGCACCCCCGGGTGCGGGCCCCGGACCCAGGTCAGCGCACGAGCGGCCGTGGCCTGGGCGGCCGGCCAGCCGCCGGGGCGCCCCTCAGCAGTCACGCGCGCCAGCCTACGTGGCCCTCGGGCGCCGCGGCCGACGCCAATCCCAGACGTCTCGGCTGACCACCGTCCAGCAACGACGTTGTCTGGCCGCCGCGGGGGACGGTCTGTGGGTCGGCCTGCGGCATCGAGCCGCGACCCCCACACGTCCTCGGGCCAGTTTCGGGCTGCTGGGTCCTGCGTCACTTCGAGCCCCACCCCGCCGCCCCTCCGGATGTGTGGGTATCTCTCGGTGCCACCTCAGCGCTGGATATCGTGTGGTCCGCGGGGCGGATGACCTCGTTGCGGAGGGCTGCGGAATGCGCCGATCGATCGCCACCAGGTGGGCCACATCCGCTCTGGCGGTCGTCGTCGCCCTGCTGGTCCTGACCGGTTGTGTCGTTGCGGGGCAGTCCGGAACCGCCGAACCGGCGAGCAGCTCGGCCCCGGTCGTGCCGGTGACGTCGCCGAAGCCTGCCAGTCAGGATCCCTCTGCCCAAGATCCAGCCGGCCAGGGCTGCCCAGTAGGTCAACAGCAGGACTCTTCCGGCGGCTGCGCACCGTGCGCGGACTTCGAAGGTTGTTTCGACCAGCCGTCGAACATGCGCTACTTCTTCGACCGGATCGTCGAACTCATCCAGCAGTACTCCGGCGACACCTTCGAGAACATGCCGGAACCCACCTGGACCTACGTCGCGGAGGGCGACACCGGACCGGAGGGGTGCACGGACCCGGAGGGAGGCCAGGCCTCGTACAGCGACCAGTCCTACGAGTACTGCCCGCTGGACAAGACCGTTTACGTCGGGGAACTGCGGATGTGGGACTACTACAAACGCCTCGGTGACGCGGCACCCGCCGTGGGCATGGCCCACGAGTGGGGGACATCACCTCCAGGCCGAGGCGGGCATCACCACGACCACCCCCGAGGAAACGGTGGTGACGGAGAACCAGGCCGACTGCGTCGCCGGGGCCTGGTCCAAGTGGCTGGTCGACCAGAAGATCATGAACGACGACGATTTCGACGACATCGGGGCCCTCCTGGTCGAGATCGGGTCGGCGGAGGGGCCAGGACGCGATCACGGCACCGCCGAAGAGCGCGAGGGCTCGTTCGTGCACGGCTTCGAGGGCGGGATGAAGGCCTGCAATGAATTCGTCCCCGACCAGCCGTTGATCGGCTGAGCCCGGACAGCGCCCATCTCGATCCGCGCCCACGTCGGCGGCGAAGCGAGGCCTTTGCGGACCGGCTCGCGAACGGCGGGGCCGAGGCCGGGTGTCGGACGTTGTGCTCAAACAGCTGTCACCGTCAACCCATACCGCTGCCGGTGACACCAGCCGCACCGGCACCGGGGGCCGCGTTGCCGCGATCTCGATATGCGTTGCATCGGTTGCAGACCTCGTACAGCTCCCCCGTTTCCGGGTTCTGATGCTGCTCCCAATAGTGGATGCGCAGGAGACATCTCAGCGCTTTTGCCATGGTCCAGATTCCCGCTTACCCAGCCGGACGTCCAGATTGGCTCCGATTCGCATTGACCTATAGCGAGGTCCGCGGCGCCAGCGAGCCGAGAGTCAACTCTTGGTCAACTCCTCGGCGAGCATCACGATGATGCCGCTGGGGCCGCGTACGTAGGTGAGCCGGTAGATGTCTTTGTATGTGGCTACGCCGCGCAGGGGGTGACAGCCGTGCCTCGCGGCGATCTCGAGGGCCTCGTCGAGGTCGTCGACCGAGAAGGCGACCCGGTGCATGCCGATCTCGTTGGGCCGTGTGGGCTCGGTCTCGATCGCCTCAGGGTGAAGGTACTCGAAGAGCTCGAGGCGCCCGTTACCGTCTGGCGTCTGGAGCATGGCGATGTTGGCGTGGTTGCCGTCCAGACCAACGGCGGTGTCGGTCCACTCTCCAGTGACCGTGTCCCGACCCAGGACCGTCAACCCGAGGTCGGTGAAGAAGGCAATCGTCGCTTCAAGGTCACGAACGGCGATGCCGACGTTCTCGAACTTGATGGGCATGCGTGGCACGCTACCGAGCCGTGGGCGATCTATTCAGCCGACGGCCCAACTTTCGGCTCCGAGCGAAGCGACTCCGTACCCTCGTCGAGGCTCATCCCGCGGCTGGCGGCGGCGAAAGCGATCCCGAGGAGCAGGTAGCAGCCGGCCAGAACGGCCAGGGTCAGCACCGACCGGCCGTCCGCCGGCAGGATGACCGCCGCGATGCCGGCCGCGACCACCAAGGCGACGTTGAAGACCATGTCATAGAGGACGAAGACCCGGCCCTTCACGTCGTCGTCGACATGAGCCTGGACGAGCGTGTCCACGCACAACTTGATCGACTGTGCGGTGATGCCGAGCAGGAAGCCTGCGACCAGCAGCGGCACCTTGGCGAAGATCGCGCCGGGAACGAGTTGGAACCCGGCCGACAAGACGAATCCGCCGACGATCACGACGCGGACGCCGAGCCTGGCGCTGGCCGGTGGCGTCACCGCGGCGGCGGCGACGAAGCCGGCCGCCGTGCATACCGCCAGCAGGCCGAGGTCGCCCAGCGCGGCGGAGACATCCGCAGGCGCGTGCAGGTAGTTGCGAAAGACGAGGATCATCGCGACCGTGACGATGCCGTAGACGATCCGGTGCGCCCCGATGGCCAGCAGTCCGAGTCCGGCCTGCCGCCGCTCGCGGAGGTGCCGCAGCGCCTCGACCAACCCCGCGACGATGTCGCCAGGTCGCGCCGGTGCTGGTTCGTCCGGACCGAGTTGGCGGCGGCCGATCCGCGCGGCGAGGCTGGCGCTGAACACGAATCCGGCCGCGGCGATGGTGAAGAGCACCCCGTCGGCGAGGTAGGACGGCAGCGACTCCCCGAGCACGAGCCGCAGCACCGTCCCCAGCCCGACGCCGACCACGGTGCCCAACGGGCCGATGGTCGGCATGACGGAATTGGCCACCATGTACTCGCCGGGATCGATCGTGTGCGGCAGCGCCGCCGACAAGGCGGCCAGCAGGAATCTATTCAGGCTCATCGTGAGCAAGACGCCACCGTAGAACAGCAGCTCCCACCCCACAGTTCGCAGTCCGGTGGCCACGACCGCCGCCAGGGCCAACGCGAGTCCGGCCCGGCACAGATCCAGCACGACGAGGATCTGGCGGCGCGACCAGCGGTCCAGCACGACCCCCACGAAGGGGCCGAGGATGGAAAACGGCAGCAGGGTGATCGCCAGCACGGTGGCCACCGAGGCCGCGTCGGGTTGGCGCTGCGGGGAGAACAGCACGTACGACGCCAGCGCCACCTGCAGCACGCCGTCCGCGGTCTGGGTCGCCACCCGGACCGCAAGGAGCCGACGGAACAGCCGGTGCCGCCACAACTGCCGCAGGCTCCTCGTGAACTCCATGCCTGTCCGTTCCCTCCGGAATCTGCTCGAGGTGGCGTCCGTCGTCGTCCTCGGCGACGTGACTCGGTTCGGGGTCCATCATGCGCGTCGCCTCGATCCTCCTCCGGACGCCACCGCAGATTGCTCCGGTCACTCGAGGCCACGAGTAGGCTGCTCGGGCATGTCCCGCGCCGAGGAAGCAGCGCAGCGGGCCGCCCTCGCCGCCGGCAGCGAGCGGGCCGAGTCGGTCAAGGCGCAGATATTGATCGACCAGTTCTTGAAGGACGCGGCCGCGGCGGGAATCGCTCCCCAGCCACTGCGGGCCGAGCTCTACTCCGGACATCGGGTGAAGACCGACCAGTCCGGCTGGTACCTGCGCAAGAACGAGTCCATCGCCATCGGCGCGGACGGCAGCTATTACATCCTCACCGTCCCCGGCGGGTTGAAGGAGCGTCTCCGCGGGGTGCGGCTGAAGGCCTCCCCGCCGCCGCTCATCGTCGGCAAGGGTGGTCGCGACGGCGAGACCGGCGACCTCGTCGAGTTCCTCGCCCGCCGCCTCGCCCAGGGCTGAGGAGGTCAGCCCTAGCCCTTCGACGAGTCACTCAGTTCGCGCCCTGAGCTTGTCGAATGCAGGGGCTCGCCCGTGCTGCTTCGACCGGCTCAGCACGCGATCGGGATCAGAGATCCTCCGTCGCGGTGGCGGACTTCTTGACCCGGAGGAAGTCCATGTACGCCTCGACCACGTCCTCCGGCGACCCGCGCATCATCAGCCGGCCCTTGTCGAGCCAGAGGGCGTCGGTACACATCTCCCTGATGCTGTTCAGACCGTGACTGACCAGGAACATGGCCCGGGCGCTGTCGCGCAGCTCGGCCATCTTGGCCTGCGCCTTCTGCTTGAAGGACGCATCACCAGTGGACAGAGCTTCGTCGATCATCAAGATGTCGGGCTTCATGTGGACGGCGACGGAGAACGCCACCCGCGCCGACATGCCGGAGGAGTAGGTCCGCATGGGCATCTCGATGAAGTCGCCCAACTCGGTCCATTCGGCGACGTCGTCGGCCCGCTCTTCGACCTCCTTGCGGCTGAGACCGGAGGCCAGGCCGCCGAGCACGATGTTCTCCCGGCCCGACAGGTCCTTGTTGAATCCGACGCCGAGCGCGAGCAAGGTGCTGGCCCGGCCCCATACCTCGATCGTCCCCTGGGTCGGCGGAAGGATGCCGGCAATGGCCCGCATCAGGGTCGACTTGCCCGCCCCGTTGGCGCCGATGATGCCCATCGCGGTACCGGTGGGGACGTCGAAGGTCAGGTTCTTGATGGCCTTGACCTCGCGGTAGGTCCGCTGCCCGCGACCGAACCGGATGAGAGTCTGGCGCAACGTCGGGCGGCGCTCGAAGGCCGTCTTGTACGTGATGGACAAGTTCTCGACCTTGACGGCCATGGCGCCGGCCTCGCGCGAGACGGTACTAGGTGAGACGGACAGCAAACTCACGCTCCCTCGACATGAAGACCAGGCACCCGACCGCCAGCGCGCCGAGCGCCCAGGCGGCGGCGACCAGCCACACGTACGGCGGCGGGATCTCACCGCCCTGGATCAACGCGGTGTAGCCGTCGAGCATCGAGAACATCGGATTGAACTCGACGAGCACCCTGAACTCCGGCGGCAGCGAATCCAGCATCGACGGCATCCACAGCACGGGCGACAGGTACATCCAGATCCGCAGCAGGTACGGCAGGAAGTTCTTCATGTCGCGGAAGTAGATCTGGAACGTCGCGAACAGGGCCGCCAATCCCACCGAGAAGACGAGCGTCGTCAAGATGAAGTAGATCGACAGCAGCATCCGCGGACTCCACTGCGTGGTGTAGAAGATGGCGTGGATGACCAGGTACACCGGGATCGTGGGCAAGAACTGGAAGAACGCGGTCCGGATGGCCGAGAACGGGATCAGCAGCCGCGGGAAGGCGGTGTTGATGAGCAGCCGGCCGGAGCGGACCACCGACGTGGTTCCGGAGGACACCGCCGACTGCATCAGGGTGAACAGAAACAGGTTCAGGGTCAGGTGGGCGAAGTAGTGCGGGTCGGCGCGCTGCCGGATGATCGTGACGAGCATGTAGTAGATCAGGGCCAGCAGCAGTGGATTGAGGATCATCCACGCCTGACCGAAGAAGGTGGTCACGTTGGCCCCGCGCATGTTGGCGCGGCTCATCTCGACCGCGAACCCACGACGGTGCCAGAGTTCCCGGAAGTAGGGGATCAGCGGCGGTAGACCGGCGCGGTGCGGACCGTAGTGGTGGTAGACGGGCTCGAATTCTTCGCTCGTCTCACGGCGGGTCGCGGTCATCGACAGGTCGTCCCCCTCGTCGGTGTCGCGGGCATCGTGGCGGTCCTCCTCGCCATCATCTGGCGGTCTCCTCGCCAACTCCATCGGCAAACGGTCAGTCAAGCAGGGCATAGTCTGCCACGCGAGATCGCTGTGGACCGATCGTGCGATGCCGCGGGTCCGGCGTCGGTCAGATCGAGACGGGCGCCGGGTCGGGGGCCGCACCCTGCGCCAACGCACGGGTGTCCCTCGGGCGGCCGGTCGTTCCGCCCCGCTTCCGGGTCAGCACCAACGCCACGATCAGGCCGATGGCCGTGGTGGCGAATCCGGCCGTGATCAGCGGCAGTAGCAGCTGGCCCTCGTTGCGCAGTGCCGCCCGGGTGGGGTTGTCCCCGTCGTACAACACGTCGATCTGATCGCCCACCTGGACCGGTGAGCCGAACAGGGCGTGGGTCGGGGTGTAGAAGTAGGTCTTTCCGCCCACCTCGTAGCGCACTTCCGGCGCCCGCGGGACGTCATCGCCGATGGCGTGCACCCGGGTGGTCCCGGCCAGCGGACGCGGCTCCAGCGCCACCACCGTGCCCGGGGTGGACTTCGCGTCGGCGATGAAACGGGACCGGCGGGCGGTCTCGAAGGCGAAGTACCCGGTCACCAGGATCAGGTACGCGATGACGACGACCCCCACGATCCGGGGAACCCGCAGCCAGCGCACGTCCTCAGCTTAGAAGAGCGAGAAATCCGAAACTGTGGGCCCGGGTGTGTCGATTTCGGCCGTGCGGCAGCGTGGAAGGGGTGTCAGAATCACCCCAACCGCAAGGAGCAACACCATGAAGTACGTGCTGATGTACGTGAGTCGCCCCGATCTGCAGGCCGCGGTGCCCGCCGAGCGCCAGCAGGAGGTCTACGGGAAGATCTACCAGTGGTTCGGAGCGAACGGCGCCGTCTTCGCCGACAGCGGGGCCGAACTGCAAGGCCCGGACACTGCGACCACGGTGACGTCCGGGGAGGACGGCCGGCCGCCGGTGGTGGTGGACGGGCCGTTCTCCGAGGCCAAGGAACAGATCGGCGGGTTCAGCGTCATCGACGTGCCCGATCTCGACGCCGCGATCTCGCTGGTCAAGACCTGGCCGTCGCTGGAGCTGCCGGGAGTCTCGATCGAGATCCGTCCGATGGTGGAGGACTACTCCGCGCTCGAGTCCTGAGCGCGGGTCGATCGCGGGCCAACCCTTCGCGTCGCCCAGAATCGTTCCTCACTCGCGAGAGGCTTCGCTCGTGACTCCCCTGTTGGTCGCGCTTCGCGCTCCTGGTCACGAGCTCCGCCGCATCTCGGTCGTTCGTCGCGATTCTGGGCGAGAAGGTCGATCGCGGGCCAACCCTTCGCGTCGCCCAGAATCGTTCCTCACTCGCGAGAGGCTTCGCTCGTGACCGGGTCCGAGGACGTCGCGCTCGGTCAGATCGTGCGGGCCGAGGCCGGGTTGATCGTGGCCGCCCTGCACCGCCGCATCGGCGATTTCGACCTCGCCGAGGAGGCGGTGCAGGACGCGGTCGTCGCGGCCCTGCGCACCTGGCGGAGCGATGGCGTACCGGCCAATCCCGGTGGCTGGCTGGCGCTCACCGCCCGGCGCCGGGCGATCGACCTGCTGCGCCGTCGCAGCCGCGAGCAGCGACTGATCGACGAGCTCGGCGAGGACGTCGGGCAAGCCACGGGCCTCGTGGAGCCCGCGGAGCCGGGTCGCGGCGAGATCGTCGCCGACGAACGGCTGCCCATGCTGTTCGGCTGCTGTCACCCGGCGTTGCGGGTGGAGGCGCGGCTGGCGCTGACCCTGCGGGCCGTGGTCGGCATGACGACGCCGCAGATCGCGAGTGCCTTCCTGGTCCCGGAGGCGACGATGGCGCAACGCCTGGTCCGGGCCAAGCGCAAGATCGCCGCCGCCGGCATCCCGTTCGTCATTCCCGAAGCCGCCGAGCTGACCCCCCGGCTCGACGACGTCCTGACCGTCGTCTATCTCAGCTACAACGCGGGCTACCTCGATCCGTACGGCACCGATCTCGCCGGCGACGCCATCTGGTTGGCCGAACTCCTCACCCAGTCCCTGCCCGACCAGGCCGAGTCCTGGGGACTCCGCGCCCTGCTGACCATCACCTCGGCCCGCGCCCCGGCCCGCTTCGACGCGTACGGCCGGTTGGTGCTCTTGTCGGAGCAGGACCGCACCCGGTGGGACCGGGCCGCCATCGAGCGCGGCCAGGACTACCTGTGGCGGGCGGCCACCCTGTCCCGCCCGGGGCGTTATCAACTCCAGGCCGCGATCGCCGCCTGTCACGCCGACGCCGCGCGCTGGCAGGACACCGACTGGCTGCAGATCCTCACCCTGTACGACGTCCTGCTCAAGCACGATCCGTCCCCCGTCGTCCGGCTCAATCACGCGATCGCCCTCGGCCAGGTACAGGGTCCGGCGGCCGCCCTGGCCGAACTCGACGAAGTGGCCAACCGGCTCGACGACTACCACCTCTGCCACGCCACCCGGGCTCAGCTACTGGACCAGTTGGGGCGGCGCGCCGAGGCTCGCGCCGCCAACGAACGCGCCCTGGGCCTGACCACCAACTCCGCCGAGCAGCAGCTGCTGCGGGACCGGATCGCGGCGTACGACGGCTGACGCCTGCGGCTCAGGCGGTGAGGGCCTTGGCCCGGCGGCCCGCGACCCGCTTGGGCCGGTGCCGGCGCCGACTGGCGTAGTCCCGGGCCCGATGGCTGGACAGGGCCAGCAGCACCAGGATGCTGATCGACACCGTCGGCAGGGTGCCCAAGGTGATGACCTCGGTCCGGTTGGCGTTGCTGATGAAGGCGGTGATCACGGCCACCACGCTGGACAGCATCAGCAGCAGCCGGGCCCAGTTCCGGCCGAACAGGTTCGCGATCCCGAGCCCGATGTCACACGCCGCCGCAAACAGCAGGATCGCCCCGACGGCGATGAAGACCGTCTGCCCGGGCACACCCTCGTACGAGATGTCCAACCCCAGGTCGGCCGGGTCGACGAGGAACAGCCCCACCGCAACCAGCACCCAGAAGGCACCGCGGACGAACGACACCACCGACCCGAAGACGGTCTGCATGGGACGCTTCTCCCGACTGTCGGTGTGCTCCACCGCGGCAACCTGCGGTGCGTCGATCGGTCGGACGTCGATGATCGGCAGATCCCCGTCGGTTTGGATCAGATCGCCCCCGCCGTTGCGGGAGTGGTAGCCGGTCGAGAAGTCCTCGATGACGTCGATCGCCACCTCCGGGCTGTTCTCGGTGACGGTCTGGACGATGTAGTCGCGCTCGATGTCGGTGTTCGCCTCGATCTTGTGGGTGATCTGGAACGTGAACAAGGAGAAGCCGACCGACCTGTCGTACGTGCCGGCGGCCAGCCAGTCGACCGGGAACCCGCCCGGCAGCATCCAGCCCTCGGGGGCCTTCCAGAACCGGACGTGGTGCCGCTTGGCGGGGTTGTGGTTCACCTCCTGCTGGTACGCGAAGTCCTGCTGCCGGTCGAACAGCAACAGCGGACTGACCGGCGCCTCGGGATAACTCTTCCGGGTGAGGGTGGACCGGATCATGCCCATTGCGCTGGCCGGCGTGATGTCGTCGGCACGGTGCCAGTGCGCCTTCGTCATGGCCTCGTGAATCTGCGCCTCGTGTCCCATCAGGGCGAGATTCACCGGATCACCGAGCAGCCCGTCGCTGGTCCGGGCCCGTCCGATGAAGTAACCCGGCACGTAGATCCGGGTGAGGATGCGGTGCAGCCGGGGCAGCAGCAGATAGGTCAGCAGGATCCAGAACAACAACAGCAGCAGCAGCTCCCATCCCGGTCTCGCGCCCTCGCGGACCAATAGGTAGCCGAGCCAGACCGCGGCAAGCCCGGCGAAGGCGAACAGCGCAGCGTCGACCTTGTCGAGAAACGACATCCGCAGTTCTTGGCTGCGATGGGTGGCCACCATGCGCACATCTTCCCGGAAGAGTCGGCCTTCGTGAATACGCCCCGGCGGAGTCGACCTCCTGGCCCGATGGTTGCTTCTACAACTAAGTCATGCTAAGTTAGTTGTATATACAACCAATAACCGCAGGAGGAATCATGCCCAGAGTGACCATTTTCGGTGACGGGAACATGGGGAGCGCGATCGGCTCGGTGCTGTCGCAGTCCTCGTCGGTCCAGCACATCACCACCTCGAACCCCGAGGCATCCGTCGAGGGCGACATCGTGGTGCTGGCGGTGCCGTACCCGGCCGTCGCCGACATCGTGTCTCGCTACGGCGACCAGCTGGCCGGAAAGATCGTCGTGGACATCACGAACCCGCTGGACTTCCAGACCTTCGATTCCCTCGTCGTCCCGGCTGACGGTTCTGCCGCCGCCGAACTGGCGGTGGCCCTGCCGGCCACCCAGGTGCTCAAGGCGTTCAACACCAACTTCGCCGCGACCCTGAACACCAAGACGGTCGCCGGCCTCCCCACCACCGTGTTGGTGGCGGGCGACGACACCGACGCCAAGGCGACCTTGATCGACGCGGTCACGGCCGGCGGTCTCAAGGCGATCGACGCCGGATCCCTCAAGCGGGCCCGCGAACTCGAAGCGATCGGATTCGCCCAGCTGACGCTCGCCATCGGCGAGAAGGTTGCCTGGACCGGCGGTTTCGCCGTCGTCTGAACTGGGTGTCTGAAATGTGGGTCTGATCCGGCTCTGATCCGTAGGGTGGCACCGTGGCCGAGCCGCGTTGGTTGAGCGCCGAGGAGCGCGACGCCTGGGTGCGGTTCGCCGCGGTGCTGGAGATCCTGCCGCGGGTGCTGGACTCCCAACTGGTACGGGACGAGAAGCTCACGCACTTCGACTACTTCGTGCTGGCGATGCTCTCGGAGGCACCGAACGCCACGCTGCGGATGTCGGCGCTGGCCACGATGACGAACGCGACGCCGCCGCGGCTCTCCAAGGTCATGGATCGGCTGGAGGCCCAGGGGTACGTCGAACGGCAGGCGTGCCCGGGAGACGGCCGGGCCACCAATGCGGTCCTCACCGAAGCCGGCTGGGTCAAGGTGCGGCAGGCGGCCCCGGGTCACGTCGCGACGGTCCGTCGTTACGCCATCGACGTCCTCTCCCCGGACCAGATCCACCAGCTCGCCGAGATCGCCGACCGGATGCTCGCCGAACTCGATCCCGAGCACCGGGTGATGCCGCAGCGCGACTCCTGAGCGTGCGGATCGGCGTTGGCGTGCTCAGGGCACGCCGGTGTTCAGCTGCCACCTTCCTTGAGTTCGACGGTGATGGGCTTGAAGTTCTTGCCCTCCACGTCGACCCCATCGGCCTTGAGTTCGCTCAGCGCCTTCTCCACGTACTCGTTGCTCTTTGCGGTCTCGGGCGGTTGCTTGGTGATGATCGTCGCGCCGGTCTCGTTCTTGGTCTGCAGCGCGATGTCGACCGTCCGCTTCCAATCGCCGTCCTTGATCATTCCCACGCCGCTGGTCGACGGCCAGATCAACTTGTTGATCTCGTTGGTCATCCACAGCTGGTGACTCTCGCCGAGCTGGGAGCCGGCCGCGGTCACGATCTTCGCCGCCTCCTGCGGGTTGTCCCGGGCGTACGCCCAGCCCTTGATCGAGGCCTTGATGAACTTGGTGGTCCGCTCCGCGTACGCCGGGTCGCTGAGCTGCTCCGAGTTCGCCCAGATGGCGTCCTGCAGCATGGCCGTGCCGACCTTGTTCCAATCGATGACGTTGAGGTCGGACGGCTGGTAGAGCTGGCCCGTGTCGGGGTTCTTGGTCTCCAACACCTGCGCGTACTCGTTGTAGGTCATCGCCTGCGCAGCGTCGATGTCGCCGGCGAGGAAGCCATTCATGTCGAACGCCTGCTGCACCAGCTTGATGTCGGCGAGGTTGACCCCGCCCTTCTGCATCCCGGCGAACAGTTCCCACTCGTTCCCGAAGCCCCAGCTGCCGACCTTCTTGCCGCTCAGCTGCCCGGGCTCGGTGATTGACTTGTCCTTGAACGAGATCTGAGTCGTCGCACTGCGCTCGAAGATCTGCGCGACGTCGGTGATCTTCGCGCCCTTCTCGATCGAGCCCAGCACCTTCGGCACCCAAGAGATCGCGTAGTCCGCGTCCCCGGCCGACAGCACGTCCTGCGGCACGATGTCCGGCCCGCCCTCGACGATCTCGACGTCGAGACCTTCGTCGGCGTAGTACCCCTGGTCGACCGCGGCGTAGTAGCCGGCGAACTGGGCCTGCGCCACCCACTGCAGCTGCAGTTTCACCTTGGTCGGCGCGACCGAACCACCGCTTGCGCTACTGGCCGGGGTCCCTCCTCCGCCGCCGCAGCCGGCCAGGGCCAGCAGCGTGGCGCTCAGTGCGAGCGCCGCGGCGCCCGCCCATGTACGTGTCCTCATCTTGGTGTCCCTTCTGTCTGAATCGGTGGGTTGCGGCGACGTCGCTGCGGTCAGGGCGCGGGCCGGTGTCGAGTGAACCAGCGCTCGATGCCGAGGGTCACGCCGTAGAAGACCAGGCCGACGAGGATCGCGCCGAGCACGTACGCCCAGGCCAGCGGGTAGTTGCTGCTCGAGGCGGCGCTGGTGATCGACTTGCCGAGGCCGCTGACCGGGCCACCGAAGTACTCCGCGACCAGGGCGGAGATCACCGCGAGCGAGGACGCGATCCGTAACCCGGTGAACGCGTACGGGGCGGCGGTGGGCAGGGTGACGGCCAGGGTCCGCTGCGCGGGGGTCGCGGCGTAGCAGCGCATCAGGTCGCGGTGTACCGGGCGGACCTGGCGCAGCCCGCGGAGCGTGTTCACGTACACCGGGATCAACACGGCCAGCCCGGCGACGATCTGCCGCGCCGTCTCCACGTCCGCGCCGTACAGGGTGTAGAGGACCGGGGCGAGGGCCACGATCGGCATCACCGAGAGCGCCGCCACGATCGGGGCCGCGAGTCCGTCGGCGACCCGCACCAGGCTCGCGACCACGGCCCCGAGAACGCCGAGGACACCGCCGACGATCAGCCCGATCAGCGCGTTCAGTCCGGTCCGGGCGGCACCGCCGAGCACGGAGGAGAGGTTGTCGCTGAACTCGGCGCCGATGGCGGTCGGGGCGGGAACGACGTAGGGCTCGATGTCGCCGAGGGTCACGATCAGCTGCCAGAGGGCGAGGAAGACGACCCCGAACGCGATCGGCGCCAGCACGGCGCGGACCAGCGATCCGGGCACCAGGATCCGAGCGGTTTCGTCCCCGGAGCCGGTCGGGGGGCCGATGGGGGTCACCGTGGCTGGGGCTTCGACAAGCTCAGCCTGCGCCCCCACCTCGGTCATCGGGTCTCCACCCCGCGTGCCCCACCACCGGAGCCGGGGGCCTCGACCCCGTGCAGCGCCTCGCGAACGGCGGCCACGGAGGCGAAGAAGCTCTCGTCCTCGCGGAGCGCGTCGTCCCGGGCCGCGTCCCCGACCCGGACGGTGACCACGTCGACGATCCGGCCCGGACGCGGCGACATGACCACCACCCGGTCGGAGAGGAAGACCGCCTCGGGGATGGAGTGGGTGACGAAGACGACCGCCGCCCTGGTCTCGGCGCAGATCCGGACGAGTTCGTCCTGCATTCGTTCCCGGGTCATTTCATCCAGCGCCCCGAACGGCTCGTCCATCAACAACAGTCGCGGGCTCTCCGCCAGGGCCCGGGCGATCGCGACCCGCTGCTGCATGCCGCCGGACAACTGGTCGGGGTAGGAGGCCGCGAAGTCGGTCAATCCGATCAGGTCGAGCAACTCCGCGACGCGATCGCGGCGCCGGGCCTTGGCCACCTTGTGCAGCGCCAGCGGCAGCTCGATGTTTCCGGCCACGCTCCGCCACGGCAGCAGTCCGGCCTGCTGGAACGCGATCCCGTAGTCCTGGTCGAGTCGCGCTCGCCGAGTCGACTTGCCGAACACTTCCAGTTCGCCCGATGACGGCTGGTCCAGGTCGCCGATCAGCCTGAGCAGGGTGCTCTTGCCGCAGCCACTCGGCCCGATGAGTGAGACGAACTCCCCGGGGGCGACGGTCAGCTCGACCTCGGCGAGGGCGATGACCGATCCGAAACTCTTGGTCACCGCGCGAACGGAGACGGCGTACTCACTCATGCCGCGAACTCCGTTCGGCGGTAGCGGCGCAGGGCGAGGCCGATCAGGGTGACGAAGCCGGCCGCGATGAGGCCGATCGCGATGGCACCGAAGATCGGGGCCCACGGCTTGGCCGGGTCGCCGCCGGCGGCCTGGGCGTACTCGATGATGAGCCGGCCGATGCCGCCGCGCAGCCCGATCGACACCTCGGCTACGACGACCCCGATCACGGCGGCGGCGGAGGCGAGCCGGAGCGCGGGCAGCAGGTACGGCACGCTGGCGGGCAGCCGCAGCGCCCCGAGTCCGCGCCACCAGCCGACGCCGTACGTACGCATCAGATCCAGATGGGTCGCATCGGGAGAGCGCAATCCGCGGAGCATCCCGACGGCGACCGGGAAGAAGGCCAGATAGGCGGCGATGACCGCGACGGAGTACCAGTTCTGCCAGACCAGGTCGCCGATCCGGATCTGGGCGCCCCAGCGCCGGACCAGTGGCGCGATGGCGATCAGCGGCACGGTCTGGCTGAGTACCACCCAGGGCAGCACCGCGGCCTCGGCGAGCCGGAGCCGGGCCATCAGCAACGCCAGGGCGAGCCCCACCGCGACTCCGATGATCCAGCCGACCGCGGCGATCCGCAGGCTGAAGAGCCCGGCCTCGGCGACGTTCTGCCACAGCGGCGGGCCCTTGCTGCCCACCGCCGGTTCGAACAGCCGGCCCACCATCTCCCAGACGTGCGGCATGGCCCGGTCGCTGGTCCGCGGCAGGACGGCGCGGCCGGCGACGATGACCCCGTTCTCCGGGCCGAGGAACTTGTAGATCTCCCAGACCGCGGCGAGGATCGCGATCCCGGCGACGCCGAGCCCGAAGCTGCGCAGTTGCCTCACGGGCGGCTCACGAGCGCGCGGTGACGTGGTCGCGCAGGGCGGGGATGATCGTCTCGCCGTACACCCGCATCGTCTCCTCCTTGTTGTCGTGCTGGAGGTAGCCGGCGAACTGGTCGACGCCGATGTCTTTCAGTTGCTTGAGCTTCTCGATGTGATCCTCGGCCGTGCCGAGTAGGCAGAACCGGTCCACGATCTCGTCGGGCACGAAGCTGGTGTGGGTGTTTCCCGCCCGGCCGTGCTCGTTGTAGTCGTACCCCTCTCGGCCCTTGATGTAGTCGGTCAAGGCGGTGGGGATGTCGCTGGACGCCCCGTACTTGGCGACGATGTCGGCGACGTGGTTGCCGACCATGCCCCCGAACCAGCGGCACTGATCCCGCATGTGCGCCCAGTCCTCGCCCACGTAGTTGGGGGCCGCCACGCAGAAGGTGATCGCGTCCGGGTCCCGGCCGGCGTCGGCGGCCGCGGTCCGGACGGCCTTGATCATCCACTTCGCGATGTCGAGATCGGCGAGTTGGAGGATGAAGCCCTCGCCGACCTCGCCGGTGGTCTTGAGGGCGAGCGGCCCGTACGCGGCGACCCAGACCTCCAGGCGGGAGCTCCGGGCCCAGGGGAACTGCAGGGTCGTGCCCTTGTAGTCCACCGGCCGGCAATTGGCGAGTTCGCGGATGACGTGTGTGGCCTCCCGGACCTCCTTCAGGGTGGCGGGCTTGCCGTTGGTGACCCGGACGGCGGAATCGCCGCGCCCGATCCCGCAGACCGTGCGGTTGCCGTACATCTCGTTCAGCGTCGCGAACACCGACGCCGTCACGGTCCAGTCCCTCGTCGACGGGTTGGTCACCATCGGCCCGACGATGACCCGCTTCGTGCGGTCCAGGATCTGGCTGTAGATGACGTACGGCTCCTGCCACAGCAGGTGGGAGTCGAAGGTCCACACGTAGTCGAAGCCGTGGGCCTCCGCCAGCTCGGCCAGTTGGACGGTCCGCCAGGCCGGCGGATTGGTCTGCAGGACGACCCCGAAGTCCATCAGCGCTTCTCCTCAGGCCTGAAGTCGCTTGCGGGGAAGACGACCACCGATCTGGTCATGAGCGGAGCCTCTCGGGAGTGAGGAGTGTTTGCGGGCGACACGCTTTTCGTCGTCCGCAAACGCGACGAACGAGCGAGAATCCGGCGGAGCTCATGACACGGAGCGCGGAGCGCGACCATTAGACAAGGTACTGACTGAGGTCGCGCTTCAGGTACTGGCCGTCGCCCTTGCTGCCGACGTAGCCGGACTCGTCGACGATCACCCGGCCGCGCGACATCACCCAGTCCACGTGGCCGTCGATCTCGTAGCCCTCCCAGGCGGAGTGGTCCATGTTCATGTGGTGGGTCTGCTCGACCCCGATCGAGGTGTGGCCGGCCGGGTCGTAGATCACCAGATCCGCGTCGGCGCCGGGCTGGATGACGCCCTTGCGGCCGTACAGGCCGAACATCCGGGCGGGCGTCGTCGAGGTGAGTTCCACCCAGCGCGACAAGCCGATCTCGCCGCTGACCACGCCGGAGTACATCAGGTCCATCCGATGCTCGATCGATCCGATGCCGTTCGGGATGGCGCGGAAGTCGCCCCGGCCCAGCTCCTTCTGCTCCTTCATGCAGAACGGGCAGTGGTCGGTCGACACCATCTGCAGGTCGTTGGTCCGCAGGGCCTGCCACATCGCGTTCTGGTGACCCTCCGCCCGGGACCGCAGCGGCGTCGAGCAGACCCACTTCGCGGCCTCGAAGTCGCCCCAGTCCTCACTCGTCGCGCCGAGTTGCTCCTCCAGCGAGAGATAGAGGTACTGCGGGCAGGTCTCCCCGTACACGTTCTGGCCGCGGTCCCGGGCGGCGGCGATCTGCTCCACCGCCTGCTTCGCGCTCACGTGCACGACGTAGAGAGGCGCGCCGGTCAGGTGGGCGATCATGATCGCGCGGTGGGTCGCCTCCTCCTCCAGCTGCCAGGCGCGGGCGATCCCGTGGAAGTACGGGCTCGTCTTGCCCGAGGAGTAGAGCTGCTCGGCGAGCACGTCGATGGCGGGCCCGTTCTCGGCGTGCATCATCGTCAGCAGCCCGGTGTCGGCGGACTTCTGCATCGCCTTCAGGATCTGCGCGTCGTCGGAGTAGAAGACGCCGGGGTAGGCCATGAACAGCTTGAAGCTGGTCACGCCTTCGTCGATCAGGTTGTCCATCGCCTTGAGCGAGAACTCGTCGACCCCGCCGATGATCTGGTGGAAGCCGTAGTCGATCGCGCAGTTCCCTGCGGCCTTCTCGTGCCACGCAGCGAGGCCCTCCTCGACCCGTTCCCCGTACCGCTGGACGGCGAAGTCGATGATGGTCGTGGTCCCGCCCCAGGCGGCGGCCCGAGTGCCGGTCTCGAAGGTGTCGGATGCGTTGGTGCCGCCGAACGGCAACTCCATGTGGGTGTGGGCGTCGATCCCACCGGGGATCACGTACTTGCCCGACGCGTCCACCACCGTGTCCACACCGGCGGCGAGGTCGACGCCGAGCAGTACGGAGCCGGGCGCGAGGACCGCGGCCACGGTCTCGGAATCGACCAGGACGTCGGCCAACGCGGTTCCGGTGGCGTTGACCACCGTGCCGTTGCGGATCAGGGTCGTACCCACGTCAATCCTCCCCTTCCGGCCCAGCGGCCGCTTGGACTGCACAACGTCTGAGTGTCGCTAGTGTGTCAGTGCCCTGGCGTCGTCCATGGGCAGCATTGTGCTCGGGCCACGCCCCGATCGGAACGCTGGAGGCCAGGATGCTGAGTTTTCCGACTGAGGTCGACATCCGCGAGGTCGGCCCTCGCGACGGGCTGCAGATCGAGGCGCCGTTGCCGACCACCGCCAAGATCGCCCTGCTGCGGGCGCTGGCGGCCACCGGGGTACGCCGGATCGAAGCCACCGCCTTCGTCTCGCCGCGAGCCGTCCCGGCCATGGCCGACGCCGCCGAGGTGGCGGCGTTCGTCCAGACCGTGTCGGGCGTCGATTGGTCAGCCCTGATCGCCAGCCCGAACGGCGCGCGGCGAGCCGTCGACGCAGGCCTCACCAACATCGAGTACGTCGTCTCCGCCGCGGACGGTCACAGTCGTGCCAACGCGCGGCGATCGAGCGAGGAGGCGCTGGCCGCGGTGGCCGAGGTGGGCGACGTCGTCCATGGGGCCGGTGGTCGTCTGGAGGTGATCATCGCGGTGGCCTGGGACTGCCCCTTCGACGGTCCGACACCGCCGGAGCGCACCATCAACGTGGCGGAACGGGCGGTCGAGCTGGGGGCGGACCAGCTCTGTCTGGGCGACACGATCGGCTCGACCAGCCCGGTCCGGGTCGTCCGGCTCGTGGAGGCGGTGCAGGAGGCCTGTCCTGGGGTGTCTCTCGGTGCGCACTTCCACAACACCCGGGGCCTTGGCCTCGCCAATGCGCTGGCCGCGCTGCAGGCGGGCGTGGTCCAACTTGACGCGTCGGTCGGCGGGCTCGGGGGTTGTCCGTTCGCGCCGGGTGCGAGCGGCAACATCGCCACCGAGGAACTGGTCTACCTCCTCGACGACGCGGGCGTCCGCACCGGGATCGACGGTACGGCGGTACTCGCGGCGGCCACGCTGGCTCAGGACCTGCTGGGCCATCCGCTGGAGAGCAACCTGCTCCGCGCCGGAGGTCGGCCGCGCGCTCGAGGCGAAACCCCAACAGTGTGAAGCGTTGTGCCGGGTGTACCCGGCACCATGCATCACGTTGTTGATGTGTGCGCGCCAACCCTCCCTACGGCTTCGTGATCGCGGTGTAGGAGTCGGGGCGGCGGTCGCGGTAGAACTGCCAGTTGTTCCGTACCTGCCGGATCATGTCCAGGTCCAGATCCCGGATGACGACCTCCTCCTCGGAGTCACTGCCGTACGCCCCGACCAGATTGCCCTGCGGATCGACGAACTGGCTGGAGCCGTAGAAGCGGACGGCCAGCTCGCCGTACTCGTTGTCCTCGGTGCCGACCCGGTTCGGGGCGGCGACGAAGTAGCCGTTCGCGGCGGCGGCGGCGGGCTGCTCGATCTCCCACAGCCGGTTCGACAGACCCGGCTTGGTGGCGTTCGGGTTGAACACGATCTGGGCGCCGTTCAGCCCCAGCTCGCGCCAACCCTCGGGGAAGTGCCGGTCGTAGCAGATGTAGACCCCGATCGGGCCCACCGCCGTCCGGAACACCGGATAGCCGAGGTTGCCCGGTCGGAAGTAGAACTTCTCCCAGAACTTGTCGAGGTTCGGGATGTGGTGCTTGCGGTACTTGCCGAGGATCGTGCCGTCGGCGTCGACCACCACCGCGGTGTTGTAGTAGACGCCCGGCTGGTCCTCCTCGTAGATCGGGAGGATCGTCACCAGCTTCAGCTCCGCCGCCAGGGCCGCGAACCGCTGCACGATCGGGCCGTCGGCCGGCTCGGCGTAGTCGTAGTACTGCGGGTCCTCGGTGATGCCGAAGTACGGCCCGTAGAACAGTTCCTGGAAGCAGATCACCTGGGCGCCGGCCGAGGCGGCTTCCCGGGCGAAGCCTTCGTGCTTGTCCAACATCGAGGCCTTGTCGCCGGTCCAGGTCGTCTGGGTGATTGCTGCTTTAACTGTCGCCACGACGTGATTCTCTCGCGGCGCGGCTGTCGCGGGCTAGTCGAGGGGGCTATCACCCGAGGACGATGCGGGCCAGCTGGCGGGCCATGTCGTCGGTGGGCGCGACGCCGCAGATCGCGGACATGTGCAGCGGGTTGACCATCGCCCGCCAGATCAGTACCGGATCCGAATCGGGGCGGACCAGTCCCGCGCGCTGTGCGTCGCCGATCAGGCCCGCCGCGTACGCGTAGCGGCTGTCCAAGAAGGTGCGCGCGACGTCGGCCAGTTCGGGATCGTCGGCGGCGGCAGCGACGACGCCGCGCAGGATGTGCATGCCGACGCGGGTCCGGAGCGTGCGGGCCAACGCGACCACCAAGGCAGTCAGATCGGCCATCGGATCACCGCCGGCGTCGATGGTTATCTCGGTGTCGGCCAGCCGTTGCACCGCCGCGGCGACCAAGGCCGGCTTGGTCTCCCAGCGGCGGTACACCGTGGTCTTGTGTACGCCCGCGGCCCGGGCCACATCATCCACGCTGAACCCGTAGCCCTGCTCGGAGAGTGCGGTCAAGGTGGCATCGAGGACGGCGTCCCGGACCACCTGGCCACGGCGGCGCGGCTCAGCCGACACGGCGCACCCGCTCGGCCAGTGCGTCGTTCATCGCGATGAAGGCCTTCGGTGTCGCGTCGGTGAGCATGGATCGAAAGGCCGGGACCAGTACTCCGGACAGTCTTTCGGACTGCACGAAGCACGCATGTCCTGCGTCGATCGCGTGTACCTCGAAGCGGTGTCGGCCGTCCATCACGCCGGGAACACCGACCCGTCCCAGCCACTCGAACGTGCGACCGGCCGTGAACGCGACGACCTCGGGCTTCATCGTGGTGGCGCTGCGGCCGGCCGGTTGCAGGGTCACCTCCAGGCGTTCGCCCAGCGCGAGGGAACCGGTGAACGAACGGATGAAAGGGTTCCACTGCGGGTAGGCGCTCGTCTCGGTCAGCACCGACCACACCTGCGCGGCGGACGCCTCGATGTCGGTGCTAGCGCGGATGTCGACGGCGAACATCGTGCTCTGCAGGTCGAGTTTCGTGGTCATGGCTGCTCCTCCTGGCTAAAGCAACTTCTGTTGCGATACCGATAGCTTGGCACATCGCAACAGAAGTTGCAATAGCTGAACGGATGAGAGCGCGTCGGCGAGATTATGCTGGCCTGATCGCCGAAGGGAAGAAGAGCATGAGTGCGCGCCACGATCACTATCAGGCAGTTGCCAGGGACAACCTGCTGCTGCACTTCGCCAAGCCACAGGTCGACGACCTGCTGGTGATCGACCGGGCCGAGGGCGTTTACGTCTACGACACGCACGGCCGGCAGTACATCGACGCCTTGTCGAGTCTGTTCTGCGCCCAGCTGGGGTACGGCTACGGCGCCGAGATGGCGGAGGTCGCCACCCGGCAGTTGACGACGCTGCCGTTCAACACGAACTGGGCGACCGCGCACCCGCCGGCGCTGGAACTGGCCGAGAAGATCTCCGAACTGGCTCCCGGCGACGACTACCGGGTGTTCTTCACCGGTGGCGGCTCCGAGTCGGTGGAGTCTGCCTGGAAGTTCGTCCGTGAACACTACGTCGCCATCGGCCAGCCGCAGCGGCGCAAGGCGATCGCCCGGAACGTGGCCTACCACGGGGTCACGTTGGGCGCCTTGTCGTTCACCGGCCTGCCCAAGTTCAAGGACGATTTCGGCCCGGCCCCGATCGAGGTCAGCCACGTCAGCAACACCAATCCCTTCCGCGCGCCCGACGGCGCCGACCCGGAGGCCTTCTGTGCCCGGCTGCTGGCCGAGGTCGAGCAGGCCGTCCTCGACGCCGGCCCGGAGGAGGTGGCCCTGATCATCGCCGAGCCGGTGCAGAACGCCGGCGGCTCGATCACGCCGCCGCCCGGCTACTGGGCGGGTTTGCGGGCGATCGCGGACAAGTACGGAATTCTGCTGATGGCTGACGAGGTCATCACGGGGTTCGGGCGGCTGGGGGAGTGGTTCGGGGTGTCCCGGGAGGGCGTGGCACCGGACCTGATCAGCGTGGCGAAGGGGCTCACCTCCGCGTACGCCCCGATGGGTGCGGTGCTCGTCAACTCCCGCGTCGTCGACCCGCTCACGGAAGGATCGGGCAAGGTCATCCGGCACGGGATCACCTTCGCCGGCCACCCGCTCAGCGCCGTGATCGCCCTCAAGAGCATCGAGATCTTCGAGCGGGACCAGGTCCTGGAAAACGTCCGGTCGCTGGAGAACCACCTGCACAAGCGGATGGAGGAACTCCGCAGCATCCCGATCGTGGGCGACATCCGGGGGGCGGGGTTCTTCTGGGCCGTGGAGATGGTCAAGGACGCCGAGAACACCCGGCTCGACCAGGCCGACCGGGACGCGCTGGTCCGTGGCTTTTTGCCGAAGCGGTTCCGGCAGGCGGGACTGATCGCCCGTACGGACGATCGCGGCGACGCGGTCATGCAGATCGCCCCACCGCTGATCAGCGACGCCGACCTGCTGGACGAGATCGTCGACCGCCTCGCCGACGTACTCACCGACGCCGGGGCGGTCATCGGCGTTCGGTAGCGCGGCGGATTCGGACCAGAGCCCGATGAACTGGGGCCTGCAGGTCTGTGCCTGGCGCGGCCACGCGACCTACGCCCCGGACGAGGCGGATCTGCGCGATCGGCTGCGGACCGACACCGCGGTCGGGGAGGCGTGGCGTTGCCTGCGCTGCGAGACGTACGTCGCGGGCCCGGCACACCGCTCCGGCCCCGCGGACGCCGCGCCGAACGTCCTGCGCGGCCGGCTGCTCCAGGATCGGATCATCACCCGGGTGCTCGCCGTCGACCGCGGCGTGCGGTCGCTGCTCATGGTCGTGGTGGGGATCCTGGTGATCCGATTCGCGGTGTACCGGACGAATCTGCAGACCGCCTTCGATACGGATCTGCCGCTGCTGCAGCCGCTGGAGGATCAACTCCGCTGGAACATCAACGACTCCCCGGTGATCCGGATCATCCACGAGGTGTTCTCGCTGTCGCCTTCGATCCTGAACCTGTTGACCCTCGGCATCTTCGCGTACGCCGTACTGCTCGGCGTCGAGGCAACCGGCCTGTGGCTGATGCGGCGTTGGGGGGAGTACTTCTCGGTCGTGGCGACCAGCGTCTTCCTGCCGTTCGAGATCTACGAAATGAGCGAACGGGTCACGGCGCTGAAGCTGATCGCGCTCCTGATCAACATCGCCGCCGTGGTGTGGCTGCTGTGGAGCAAGCGCCTCTTCGGCCTCCGCGGCGGTGACGCGGCGTACCGCGCCGAACACGCCGAGGCGAGCCTGCTCAGCGTGGAGCGCGCCGCCCTGGCCACTGCACCGAAGGGCTGAGCCCCGCCCTCGAGGCTGCGGGGACGCCTCTCCCTACTTCGCGCGCGAGTGGGAACTCGCCGGACGGCCTCTCCCTACTTCTCGCGCGCGAGATTCCGGTCCCGCGCGGGAGATCTCCCGCGCGAACACCCAGATCCCGCGCGAACGCGGACCAGGGAGGCGGGGGAGGCGAACTGTCGGTGCCGAGCGGCACGCTGAGACGCATGACCGACAACGCCGCACCTCCCGTCCACCACGCCATCGACTACATCGAGATCGCCGTCGACGATGTTGCCGCAGCGAAGGAGTTCTACGGGGCCGCCTTCGACTGGGAATTCACCGACTACGGACCTGGGTACGCCGGGATCCGCCGGGCTGACGGCGGGGAACAGGGCGGACTCAACGGGCAGGGCGCCCGGCCCCGCGGCGGCCCACTGGTCCTGCTGTGGTCCGCCGATCTCGACGCCACGTTGGGAGCTGTCACAGCCGCGGGCGGCGCGGTGGTCGAGGAGCCGTACGAGTTCCCGGGTGGTCGGCGGTTCCATTTCCTCGACCCGGCGGGCAACGAACTCGGCGTTTGGGGAAGCTGAACGTGCCCCGAGCGTGTCGAAGGACTGGGAGGTGTCCGCCGGCCCGCTCGGGGCACGAGACTCAGGGAATCGCGTTCACTGGGCAAGTTCGTGCTCTGAACTCAGCGCAGAGACTTCCCCAGTACTTGGCGGGGCGCCTCAGCGTCACTTCTTCACCGAGATGTGGACGTGGTTGCGGTGGTTGGCGGTCGCGCTGCCGCCATCGCGCATCCGGCGCCAGCCGTCGCCCTTGCGCTGGACGTTCCAGATCCGCTGGTTGTAGATCACGTACCAGATCTTCAGCGAACCGGCCCTGCTCCTGGCCCAGCGCGCGATCCGCTTGCCCAGGGCCTTACCCTTCGACGCCTTCCAGTTGGGCAGCATCACGTCCAGGGCGCGGCCCTTACTGTGCTCGCCCGAACTGGCGGCCCGCTTGCCCAGCACCCGGTTGATCTGCGGGAACTTGGCCCGCAGGGCGCGGTGCACCCGCTTGGTCTTCGCGGTCAGCCCGCGCTCGGTCGCCCGGTAGCTCTTCTTGGCCCTCGCCGCCGCCGGCATCGCAGCCACCATGGGCAAACTGGCCGCCGGTCCGGCCGCGGCCGGCGTGGGCTGGGCCGCGGCGGGCGGTGCGGCAGCGCCGAAGGCCATCAGGCCGGCCGTAGCGGTCGTGGCGATCAGCGCGCGCCACCTTCTCGACAGTGAGCTCATCGTTCTCCTCTCGGCCGTGATGGCCGATCACGTCCCCGTGGAGATGGCAGTGAGCTCCCCCGAGCCCGACCTTCCTCCGAATGTCCGGTGAACCGTAACCGTGACCTATTCGTTATGACAAGCCGCCGGAGAACCTTTGTGTCACGGAAGAATCACGACGCGCGAGCGTCGGATCAGGATTCGGCGCCCATTTCGATGCCGATCTGCTCGGCGTCGAGCTGATCCAGAATGCTGGCGAGCAGGGTCGTCGAGTACGTGCCGAGGTCGCGCAACCGCAGCAGTTCGGCTCGTTGCGTGGCGATGATCTCCAGCCGGAGAGCGCGATACTGCTCCCGGATCTCGGCCCGGTTCCACCGGGGCTCCTCCGGTTGCGCGGGGACCCAGGTGCGGAGCTGTTCCAGCACGTCGGGGTCATAGGCCGCGCCGTCGGGCCGCCGCAGATCGGGATCGGCGAGCCGCTCGGCCACGGCCGAACGGAGTTCCGCCCGCATGGCGTCGTACTCCTCCGGTCCGGTCGGCTGACGGCGGTCCGTCAACCCCAGCCGGCGAGCGATCGGCCCCAGGGTGCCGCCCTGAACCAGCAGCGTGCCGACGGCCACCACGAACGCCGTCAAGATCAACAGCGGCCGGTGCGGGGTGTCGGCGGGCAGGGACTGGGCGGCCGCCAAGGTGACGGCACCCCGCATTCCCGCCCAGACCAGCAGGACACCCTCCCGCCAGCCGAGGGCCTCGGCGGCCAGATAGTCCAGGTCCGCCAGCCGTTTGGTGAGTCGGGTGTTGGCCCGCTCGGCGAACTCGGGTGAGTTGACGGTCGCCTCAAATCGTCGGCCGAGCCGACCGCTCAGACCGCCGGTATCGCTCGACTCCGCCGAGCTCGGCTCCGGCCCCAGGTCCGCCCCCGACACCCGCTGCTGGGTGCTCTCGATCCACTCCCTGATCCGGGGACTACGCTGCCCGCGACGGTGCAGCCTCCAGAGCGAGAAGGCCACGAACGCGGCCCGGACGACGAGGATCGCCAGTACCGCGATGATCGCGAGTGCGAGGGCGACCAGCTCCGTGTCGCGTTCCCGCCGGACGTTCTCGATCAGGGCGAACAGTTCCAGACCCATGATCAAGAAGATGGCGCTCTCGAGCAGCATCTCTAGGGTCCGCCAGACGGCGCGCTCGGTCATCCGGTCCTGCGCGCTCAGGTACCGGGGGGCGCCGTGGCCGCTGACCAGGCCGGCCGCGACGGCCGCGACGAGTCCGGAGGCGCCGAGCAGCTGGGTCGGCAGGTACGCCACGAACGGCACCACCAGCGACACCGCCACACTGGACGCCGGCTGATGCAGATGCGAACGGATCCACAGGTGCCCGCGGCCGACGACGTAGCCGACGATCACCGCCACCACCACGGCGAACACGAAGTCGAGGGCGATCTGGTAGGCGAGCACGGTCGCCGAGATGGCCAAGATCGCGGACCGCAGCAGGACCAGGGCCGATGCGTCGTTGAGCAGGCTCTCGCCCTCCAGCATGATCACCAGTCGGCGCGACACCCCGGCCTGACGCACGATCGAGGTGGCCACCGCGTCGGTCGGGCTCAGGATGGCGCCCAGGGCCATTCCCACCGGCAACCCGATGCCGGGTACCAGCCAGTTCATCAACAACCCCACGACCGCGGTCGAGACGAGGACCAGCAGCACCGAAAGCACCGAGATCGTACGGAAGTCCCGGCGGAACTCCATGGTCGGCAGATTGACGGCGGACGAATACAGCAGCGGCGGCAGAAATCCGGCGAGGACCAGTTCGGGGTCGACCTCGATTGGTGGGACGTTGGGGAGGAAGCTCACCGCGATGCCGGTGAGCACCAGCAGCAGCGGGGCCGCGATCCGGATCCGGGGAGCGAGAGCGTTGACCGCGACGACGCCCACGATGGCGAGCACGCCGACCACCATCAGTTGCACCCCGGCATTCTCGCGCTCCCGGCGAGGGTTACGGGGGAGCGAGATCCAGCCGGACGCCCAGCAACCGCACCGGACGCTGGATGTCGAACCGCTCGAGCACCCGCCGGACACCCTCGGCGATCATGTCAGGGTCGGTGGTCGGGGCCGCCAGGATGCCGGTTTTCACGGCGGTGTAGAAGCTCGCGGTCCGCACGACCAGTCCGACGTGGGTGACGAGGCGACCGTCGGCGGCGACCTCGGCGACGAGCTCCCGGGCCATGGTGTCGAGCCGGGCGGCGATCTCCGCGGGTGCGGTCAGATCGTGGGGCAGGGTGACCTGACGGCTCTTGGACCGCGGCACCCAGGGCTGGGTGGAGACCGTACGGGAACCGCCGCCCCGAGCCAGCACCCGCAGTCGGGGGCCGATGGTCGGGCCGAACCACCCGGCGAGATCGTCTGGTTCGGCGCGCGCCAGGTCGGTGACGGTTCGCAGGCCGTGGGCGGCGAGCCGGGCTGCCGTCCGCTTGCCGATGCCCCACAGGTCGAGGACCGGCCGGTCACCCATCCGCGCGACCCAGTTGGTCCGGTCGAGCCGGAAGATGCGCTCCGGCTCCCGTTTGGCGAACCCGGTCGCCATCTTGGCCCGCTCCTTGGTGTCACCGATGCCGACCGCGCAGGTCAGGCCGGTGCGGTCGGGCACGAGGTCGCGGATCGTCCGGGCAAGCCCCTCCGGATCGTCGACGTGCGCGCCGACGAAGGCCTCGTCCCAGCCCCACACCTCGACGGGATGGCCTGTGCCGCGCAGGGTCTCCATCACCTCCGCCGAAGCCGCGTCGTACGCAGGGTGGTCGCTCGGCAAGAACACCGCGTCCGGGCAGCGGCGCAGGGCTTGCGACATCGGCATACCCGAATGCACCCCGAAAGAGCGCGCCTCGTACGACGCCGTCGCCACCACCTGGCGCAACCGGGTCGGATCGCCGTCCCCGCCCACCACCACCGGGCGGCCGCGCAACTCGGGTCGGCGCCGGACCTCTACCGAGGCCAGGAAGGAGTCCATGTCGACGTGGAAGAGCCACCAGTCCGGCCCGGAATCGGTCGGGTCACACGTCACGAGCGAAACCGTAGCCGTCACCGCTCGCAGAAGTCTCCTGGCCGGCGTTCGCCCGCTTTCGACGCGTTCGCACCCTTTGCTCGCGGTGCGAACGCGCCGAAGCGGTGCGGATCTGGGTGCGGGCGCGCGTCAGAGAACCGCGGCGAGTTCCGCCGCGGTCGGCTGTGCCGCCGTACCGCCAGCGGCTCGGGTGGAGAGGGAGCCGGCGACGGTGCCCCAGCGGAGTCGGACGGCCTCGTCGGCGATCCCGCGGCTCATCGCCGCCAGATAGCCGGCGTCGAAGCTGTCGCCGGCTCCGGTCGTGTCGACGACCTCGACCGCCAGGCCGTCGGCCTGGGTCACCGTCCCGTCCGGCTCGTGGGTCTCCGCTCCCTCGGCACCGCACTTGACCACGACCCGGGGCCCGAGGCCGGCGATCGACGCGACGCCGAGCGCGCCGGCGATCGCCCGCTCCTCGGCTCGGTTGGGCAGCAGGACGTCGACCAGCGGCAACAGCTCGGCCAGCCCGTGCCACCGTTCGGCCGGGTCCCAGTTGGGGTCGAGGCTGGTGGTGATGCCCTGCGCGCGGAGTTCGCCGAACAGCCCGGGCAGCTCGGCGGCCAGCTCGGGTTGCAGGAAGTACGACGCCACGTGGACGTGCCCGGGCCGCAACTGCGTCACCGCGGCCCGCACCTGCTCGACCCGCAGCGCGGGGATGGTGCCCAGCCGGGTCAGGATCGCGCGATCCGCGCCCCGGTCCAAGATCACCGAGAGCCCGGTCGGGAGCTCCGGGTCGCGGTGCAGGAACGTGCCGCCCACGCCGCGCTCGCTCAGCCGGTCGGCGACGATCCGGCCGAACAGGTCGTCGCCCAGGACGGCGGCCAGCGACACGCTCACTCCCAGTCGGGCCAGCCCGGACGCCACGATCGCCGCACTGCCACCCAGCAGCAGCTCGGCGCCATCGAGGAGCTGCTCGGCCTGGCCGAACCGGGGCACGACGTCCCCGGTCAGTACGAGGTCGGGGTTCGCGTCCCCGACGACCAGGACAGACACCCTCAGCCCTTCAGCCCCGAGAACGTCATGGTGGCGATGAAGTGCCGCTGAGCGACCAGGAAGAACAACACCAGCGGCAGCGTAGCGATCACGTTCCCGGCCATCAGCAGGCTCCACTCGGTTCGCCGAGTGCCCTGGAAATTCGTGATCCCGAGCTGCAGGGTGAACGCCTGCTCGTTGTTGATCGCGATCAGCGGCCAGACCAGGTCGTTCCAGGAACCGAGCAGGGTGAAGATCGCGAGCGTCGCCAGCGCGGGCTTGGCCAGCGGCAGCACGATCCGGAAGAACACCTGCAGCCGGTTGCAGCCGTCGATCAGCCCGGCCTCCTCGAGCTCGACCGGCAGCGACAGGAAGAACTGCCGCATCAGGAAGATCCCGAACGCCGTGGCCAGCCAGGGCACGATCGCCGCACCGAGGGAGTCGAGCAGGTTCAGCCGCGAGAAGAGGATGTAGGTCGGGATCATCAGCAACTGGGTGGGGATCATGATCGTCGCGACGATGCCGAAGAACCCGAGGGTACGGCCGGGGAACCGCAGCCGGGCGAAGCCGTAGCCGGCCAGCGAACAGAGCACGAGGTGCGAGGCGATCGCGGTCGCGGAGACGATCACGGTGTTGGCCAGCCACAGCAGCACGTCCGTGTCGGTGAACAGGCTGACGTAGCCGCCGAGGGTCAGGCCGGAGGGGACGAACGGCGGCGGGAACTTGACCAGGTCCTCCGCGGGCGACAAGGACGCCAGCAGCATCTGGACGAAGGGAATGAGGAAGATCAACGCCGTCGGCAGCAGGAAGAAGTGCCAGCCGCTGAATCCGCGACGGCGGCGGCGCGAGGCCGGTTGCAGCCGGGCCGGCAGGGCCCGATCGAGCTGCGCCATCAGAACGCCTCCAGGTTCCGTCGGCGGGCGTAGATCACGACGCCGATCGTGATCACCAGGGTGATCACGAACAGCACCCACGCCGCCGCGGAGCCGTAGCCGAACTCCAGCGCCCGGAACGCCTTGTCGTACAGGAAGTACACGATCGTCGTGGTCGCATCGAGGGGACCGCCGCGGGTGGTCGTGTAGACGAGGTCGAAGAGCTGGATCGCGCCGATGGTCTGCCAGATCGTGACGAAGACGGTGACCGGCGCCAGGTGCGGCCAGACCACTCGCCAGAAGGTCTGCCAGGGGTTCGCGCCGTCGACCCGGGCCGCCTCGAGCAACTCGGCGGGTACGTCCTGCAGCGCGGCGAGGTAGATCACCGTGGTGAACGCGGCCTGCCCCCACAGCGACATGATCGCGATCACCACCATGGCCTGGCGCGGGTCCTCCAGCCAGCCCTGCGGCGGCAGCCCCAGCACCCGGAACACGTTGTTCACCAGGCCGTACTGCGGGCTGAACAGGTAGGTGGACAAGATGCCGGTGGCGGCCGCCGAGGCCACGAACGGGACGAAGATCGCGGTCCGGTAGATGCCGATGAAGCGGATGTCCCGGTTCAGCGCCACGGCCAGGAACAGCCCGAGCAGCACCGACGCCGGCACGAAGAGCAGGGTGTAGAGACCGGTGTTGCCGATCGCGTCGATGAACTCGCTGTCGGTGACGAGCTTGGCGTAGTTGCGGGCACCGACGAAGGTCGGGGCGCTGAAGCCGTTCCACTTCTGCAGCGACAGCAGGAACGCCCAGCCGGCCGGGAAGATCGACAGGCCGAGGATGATCACCGTGGCGGGGCCGACGAACCCCCAGCCGGTCAGGAACGCCCGGACCCGCTGACCGGTCCGGTTCCGGCGCGGGGTCGGACCGGGGCCCGAGCGGGCGGTGGGGTCCACCCGCTCCGGCGCCTGATCGATAGCCACGCGTCCCCGTTCCCGCTGCCGCGCCGGCTGTCCTAGTCCTGCAGGGCCTCGTCGGCCTTGGTCGCGGCTTCGCCGAGGGCCGGTCCCGGGTCGCCCTGGCCCTGCAGCACCTTCGAGATCGTGCCGCCGATGGCCTCCGACAGCCCGACGTAGCCGGGAATGGTCGGCCGCGGTTGCTTGGCGTTCGCGGCGTTGGCGGCCATGATCTCCAGGCCCGGGTACTCCTTGACCTGCTTCTCGAACGCGGCCGAGGTGATCTCCGAGGAACGCAGCGGCAGGTTGCCGATCGCCACGTTCCAACGTTCGTCCTGGGCGGCCGAGGTCAGCCACTTGGTGTACTCGTACGCCCAGTAGGCCCGGTTCGCGTCCTGGTGGTCGAACAGCGTCCAGATGTCGGCACCGGACACCGTCTGGTGGTCGCCGTTGGTGCCGGGCAGGTAGGCGACGCCGTACGGGGTCTTGGCCGCCTTGAGGTCGTAGAGCTGCCACGGACCGGAGGTGATCATGCCGATCCGGCCGGTGGCGAACAGCTGACCGAACTTGGTGTCGGTCTGGTCGAGGTAGATGCTCTTGTCCGTCACGGCCATGTCGCGCAGGAAGGTCAGGGCCTTGGTCCCGGCGTCGGAGGCGAACTCGGCCTTCTTCCCGTCCGTCGGACAGGATCGCGCCGCCGTTCTGCCACAGGTGCGGCCAGAACTGCCAGGTGGTCTCCTCGGTGCCGGACACCGAGTACGCGTATCCGTAGGTGCCCTTGCCCGAATCGGTCAGCTTCTTGGCCGCGTCGCGGAACTGCTCCCACGACCACTCGTTGGTCGGATAGGCGACACCGGCGTCGTCGAACAGCTTCTTGTTGTAGATCAACGACAGGTTGTCCGAGATCGCCGGAAAACCGATGGTCTTGGCGCCGGTCGGCCGAGCCGTCGCGCGGGCGGATTCGGAGAACTCGTCCCACTTCACGTCGGCGGCCTTGACCTGTTCGGTGATGTCGAGCGTGCGTCCGGAGGCCTCCAGCTGACCGGCCCAGGAGCCGAAGGCGTAGGAGATGTCGGGGTAGCGGTTACCGGCAAACCCGGCGGAGATCTTCTGCAGCAGCTCCTCGGTGGAGGACGCGCCCGGGGAGACCTTCGAGGGTCACGTTGGGGTGCTCCTTGGTGAACTCCTTGGCCAGGTTCTCCATCAGGTCCTGGGCTTCCTCGGTCTGCCCGGTCCACATCTCGAGTGTGACGGGCGCGTTCACATCGATCTGGGAGGAGCCGCCGCCGGACGGCGGGCCGCCGCTGCACGCCGATGCGGTGAGCACGAGGGCTCCGGCCAGCAGGGCGGCACTCCAGAGCTTGAGCTGGTGGGTGATCCTCATGATGAGTTCCTCCTGCGGATGCTGGTCAGGTGTTCAGGCGAGCACGATCGAGCGGGTGAGATGACGGGGGTGGTCGGGGTCGAGACTTCGGCTCTCGGCGAGCGCGACCGCGAGCCGTTGGGTGTCGACGAGTTCGACGAGGGGGTCACCGGTGCCGGTGACGACCGTTGCCCCGGTGGCCTCGATGGCCTCGACCAGGTCGGCGTCGGAGCGGCCGATGGTCCACACCAGGCTGCGCTCGCCCGCGATCGCCAGCGGACCGTGCCGGTAGTCCAGCAGCGGGTAGGACTCCGCCCAGGCCTGGGCCGACTCGCGGATCTTGAGCGCGGCCTCCTGGGCCAGTCCGTACGTCCAGCCCGAACCCAGGTAGACGAAGTGGTCGTACGCGCCGGCGGCCACGCCCAACGGACGGGCGAGGCGCCGCTCGGCCTCGTCGGGGACCCCGCCGACGTCGGCGCCGAACGCGGCCCGGGCCAAGAGCAGCAGCGTGGTCGGGAACCGGGTCTGCACGACCGAATGCTCGTCGGCGTAGTCGAGGTCGAGGACCTGGTCGACGAGGTCGGCAACGGGCGAGTCGGGTACCCCGGTGACGGCCACGGTCGCCACCCCGGGCGGCAGGGCCCGCACCGCGTCCAGCACCTCGGTGGTGGTCCCGGACCGGGTCAGCACGACGACGGTGTCGTAATCGCGCCATGGTCGGGGCTCGGAGGCGTACCCGCCGTCGGTGTGGCCGAGGCCCGCCGACTCGCGCAGCAGGGCGAACGACTCCGCCACGAACGCCGACGTACCGCAACCGAGCACGAGCAGCCGCTTTCCCGGTTGGTTGAAGAGTGCTCGGGCCGGATCGAGGGATCGGGTCAGCGCCTGCCGCCAGATCGTCGGCTGGCTGGCGATCTCTGCAGAGGTGACGGTCACCGCGTGTGCTCCTGTTCGAGGTCCGAGCGCATGCGCTCATTCTGAGCGGAAAAGTGAGCGGTTGACAACGAAGAGAAGATATTCGCTCACTGTGAGTGATCGGGTGCTTATCGGGCCGGGCCGGCTGTGGCAGGGTCGCCGGAGTCACTTGCCATCGCGACGAAGGGCTGAGCCATGACTGAACCCGATTGGAATGCCCTGGCGAAGATGCGACTGACCGACTGGCGACCGCGTTCGACGTTGCGGACCGCTGGCACGGAGGTACCGGCGGCAGCGGTGCCGGCCGTCGACGCCCACAACCATCTCGGCCGATGGCTCAGCGCCGACGGCGACTGGTTGGTGCCCGACGTGCCGGCGTTGATCGAGGTCATGGACGCCTGCGCGGTCGAGACGATCGTGAACCTCGACGGCAGGTGGGGCGAGGAACTGACCGCCAATCTCGACCGCTACGACCGGGCGTACCCGGGGCGGTTCCTGACCTTCTGCCAATTGGACTGGATGCGACTGGCCGAGCCGGACGGAGTCGAGCGGCTCATGGCGTCGCTGGCGGACAGCGCGGCGCAGGGCGCGCGGGGCGTGAAGGTGTGGAAGAACCTGGGGCTGGAGTTCCGTGATCACGACGGCCGGTTGATCGGGGTCGACGACCCGCGGGTCGTCCAGGTGCTGCAGCGAGCCGGCGAGCTCGGGCTGCCGGTGTTGATCCACAGCGCCGATCCGATCGCGTTCTTCGAACCCGCCGACGAGCGCAATGAGCGCATTGAAGAACTGCGCGCGCACCCGGACTGGTGGTTCGGGGACCGCTCGCGGCACCCCTCCTTCGAGGAGGTTTTGGACGCGCACGCGGCGCTGGTGCTGGCCTGTCCCGGGACCCGGTTCATCGGAGCGCACGCCGGGTGCGCCGCCGAGGACCTCGACCGGGTCGAGCGGCTGCTCGTCGCGGCCCCGAACTACACGATCGACATCGCCGGCCGGATGGCCGAATTGGGCCGGCAGCCCCGCCGGTTCGCGGCATTGGTCCAGCGTTTCGGGGATCGCGTGCTGTTCGGTACCGACTGCTTCCCGCCCGACGCAGAGTCCTATGGGCAGTACTTCCGCTTCCTGGAGACCGAGGACGAAGCCTTCGACTACGACCCCGGCAGCGAGGTCGGCAGTCAGGGCCGCTGGACCGTCTCCGCCCTCGGACTGCGACCGGAGCAGTTGGTCGCGCTCTATCGCGACAACGCGCGCCGCGTGCTCGGACTCTGATACGGCGCGGGTCCAGCGTCTCACCGTTCGCGCGGAACTTCGATTCCCGCGCGGGAGAACTCCCGCGCGGAGGCGGAAGTCGCGCGCGGGAACAGGGTGCCGGGATGGGATGTCCCGGAAGGCCCCGCGGGTGGTCAGCTCAGATGGCGCCGACGCGGGTGCCGCCGAGGTCGACGGGGAGCAGGTCGGCGTGGGCGGCGGTGAGGTCGTCGCACAGCCGCCAGATCTGCGCCGGCGTAAGGGAGGAACTGGCGTTTGGGTCGACGAGGACCGCCTGCCGGACGAGATCGGGATCGCCGGTCCGTGCCGCCTCGACCGTCAGCCCGGCCACGGACAGGTAGGCGCGGTTGAGCGCCGCGCCGGCCTCCGGGATCGACCCGTAGGCGATCGGCTGCACCCCGCCGCCGTCCACTCGCGCCGGCACCTCGACCACCGCCCCCTCGGGCAGGTTGTCGATCAGCCCACGGTTGACCACATTGGCGTGGATCTCTCGTGGCGTCCCGGTCAACATGGAGTGGATGATCTGCGGCGCGTATTCCGCCGCACCCTCCTCGAGCTCCAGCGGCCGACCGGCCGCCAGATCCGCCCGCGCGTGCTCGAACTCGGCCACGTTCTCCTCCGAGATGCCGAGATACTCCAGGGGCTGCAACCGGTAGCGCTCGATCTGCTCGGGCGAGCGCAGGAACCACGAGAGGTACTCCGAGGAGTGCTCGCTCGTCTCCGTGGGGTAGTAGCCGATCCGGCGGAAGATCTCGACCCGGACCCGCCGTTCGAGCTCGGGATCGGCGGCGATCTTGTGCCGCAGTCGGGGGTAGAGATCCTGGCCGTCGCGGGACCACTCGGTCAACCAAGCCTGATGGTTCACCCCGGCCGCTCGGTAGTGGGTGCCCTCCATCGGCACGCCGATCAGCTCGCACAGATCGTGCACGGTCCAGAAGACGCTGTGGCAGAGCCCGACGGCCCGCAGCTCCGGGGCCACCATGGACAGCCACCAGATGTTCATGGTCATCGGGTTGGTGTAGTTCAGGAACCAGGCGGTGGGGCACAGCTCGGCGATGTCGGCCGCGGCCTCGGTCAGCACCGGGAAGGTGCGCAGCGCCCGGAACACCCCGCCGACGCCGGTGGTGTCGCCGATCGTCTGCTGCAGCCCGACCGCGGCCGGCAGCTCGAGGTCGATCCGGGTCGCGGCGATGCCGCCCACTTGGATCATGTTGACGACGAAGTCGGCGCCGTCCAATGCCTGTCGCCGGTCCAGGGTGGCGACCAGATCCACCTCTCGGCCGAACCGGTCGGCCACCTGTACGGCGGTAGCGCGGGCGACCTCGAGCCGGTCCGGATCGATGTCGTACAGCACGATCCGTAGCGGCGGCAGATCGGTGAACCGGAAGAGGTCGGCGAGCAGTTGTCGGGTGAAGACAACACTGCCCGCACCCAGGAAGACGACGGTCGGCATGCTCAGATCTTCGACGTGCTTGAGCGGCACAAGCAACCGATTGAGCGACTGACCGCTAAAGTGATCACTCTCGCCGAGCGTTTACCGACGCTTGCCGGTCTGGATGGAGTACGCGATGCCGCCTGCCGCCGACCGGGTGTTGACCGCGGTGTCGTCCCGGAAGCGGACGGAACGGCTCACCGCGATCCTCGATCTGGTCAACGAGCGGCGGGCCGTCAGCCTGATCGAACTCACCGACACCTTGCGGATCTCCCCGGCTACGGCGCGCCGCGACCTGAGCGAACTGGCCGACCAGCACCTGATCGCCCGGACCCACGGCGGTGCCCGCGTCCTCGACGGCGACCCCGAACTGCCGATGGCCCTGCGCGACACCCGGTTCCCCGGCCCGAAGCAGGCGATCGCGCAGGCGATGGCAGCCCGGCTGCCACTGGGCCGGTATGTGGTCGCCCTCAGCGGCGGTACGACGACCGCGGCAGTGGCCCGGGAGGTGGCGCACCGCCGCGATCTCACGGTGGTCACGAACTCCCTCACCATCGCCAACCAGCTCGCGGGCTCCGCGGTCCGGGTCGTGGTCACCGGCGGGTTCCTGCGGCCGCAGTCGCTCGAACTGGTGGGCGTCGTCGCGGAGAACACGTTCAACGCGGTCAACGTGGGTACCGCGATCCTCGGCGCGGACGGCTTCACCGCAGCCGCCGGCGTGACGACCCACGACGAGACCGAGGCCCGGACCAACCACACGATGGTGGGCAAGGCTCAGCGCACCGTGGTGGTGGCGGACGGATCCAAGGTGGGCCGGGTCGCGCTCGCCCAGATGGCGACCGCCACCCAGGTCGCCACCCTGATCACCGATCGGTCGGCCGACACTCAAGAGCTGGATCTCATCCGCGCCGCCGGGGTCGAAGTCGTCGTCGCCGACGGCTGAACCCGCGCGGATCGGTGGGTGTGGTGCCTGCCCCAACCCACCGCGGGAACTGTCAACAGTTTCCGTCCAAGCCGGGCAGAGATCGGCGTGTCGCTGCAACTTTCCAACAGTTGCCCGGCTCGGCGAATTTGATCAGGTGCGCTGCGCGTTTCCTGGCCGGGATGGACAGCAGACGTCTAGGGTGACCGCGAGGGAGAGCCCGACCCGCCTGCGGGGACCGCGGGAAACGACGCCAGAGACGAGCTCGAGGCGGGGCATCCGGATGGAGTTCGCGACCCATGCGAAGACTCGTACTCGTCGCCGTTCTGGCCGTGGTGACGTCAGGCTGTGGCCCGGCCGCCTCGGCACCGCGCTCGCCCGCCGCGCCACCCGCGCCGGCCACGTCGTCTGGTTCCGGGGCCAAAGCGCCCGCCATCCGACTGCCGCCGGCGAGCGGCCGGTTCGACTACCAGATCGGCGGCCCGTACTCGCCGGTGGCCGACGTGCGCATCGTCAGCCGGGATCGCCATGAGGCAACCGCCGCCGGCCGCTACAACATCTGCTACGTCAACGCCTTCCAGACCCAACCCGAGGAGGCCGCGTTCTGGACCCGGTCCCATCCCGATCTGCTGGTCCGAGTGAATGGCCGCCCGCTCGAGGACGCGGACTGGCCCGGTGAGTACCTGCTCGACACCTCCACCGCCAGCAAGCGGACCGCGCTCGCGTCCATCGTCGGCGGCTGGGTCGACGGCTGCCGCAAGTCCGGCTTCGCGGCGGTCGAGCCCGACAACCTGGACTCCTGGACCCGGTCCAAGAGGCGGCTGACCAGGGCGGGCAACCTCGCCTTCGCCAAGCTGCTCGCCACCCGGGCCCATCGCAACGGCCTCGCCTTCGCCCAGAAGAACACCGCCGAACTCACCCGCACCGAGCAGCGCGGAGTCGGCTTCGACTTCGCGATCGCGGAGGAGTGCCAGGTGTACGACGAGTGCGGCGCCTACACCGACCGGTACGGCAGCCGGGTGATCGAGATCGAGTACACCGACAACCCGCGCCGCTATCTACACCCGGGCGTGCACGGCCCGGGGCGCAAAGATCTCGATCATCCTGCGGGACCGCGATGTAGTCCCTCGGGGCGGCTCGGACTACCGGTACGAGGCCTGCTGAACGGTCCTCCCCGGATCGGCGCTGAGCTCCCCGCACAGACTGCGACAGAATGAATCGGTGGATTCGGTCGTCGTGTTGGACGGTGGGCTCTCGAACGCGCTCGCGGATCGCGGGCACGACCTCACCGGCGAGTTGTGGACCGCCCGGCTGCTGCGCGACCAACCGGGGGAGATCGCAGCGGTGCACCGGGCGTACTTCGAGGCGGGCGCCCAGGTCGCGACCACGGCGAGCTACCAGGCGAGTACCGACGGTTTCGCCCGACTCGGACTGACCCGCGACGAGGGGCACCGGCTCATGGCCCGGAGCGTCTCGCTGGCTCGCGAAGTGCGGGACGAGCTCGGCGCCGATGGCGTGGACCGGTTCGTGGCCGCCTCGGTCGGACCGTACGGCGCCGTGCTCGCCGACGGCTCGGAGTATCGCGGCCGATACGGAGTGCCGGCCGCCCGGCTGCGCGACTTCCACGCCGAACGGTTGGACGTGCTGGCCGCGGCCGGCCCGGATCTGATCGCCGTGGAGACCATTCCCGATCTGGACGAGGCGATGGTGCTCGTCGATCTGCTCGACGACGTCGGGATCCCCGCCTGGTTCAGCTACACCGTCCCGGCGGCCTGACGACGACTCCGACCCGGGCCGGACAGCCTCTGGACGAGGCGTTCGCGCTCGCCGGCTCGGCCCGTTCGGTGATCGCGGTCGGGGTCAACTGCTGCCGTCCCGACGACGTCCTGCCGGCGGTGGAGCTTGCGGTCTCGGTGACGGGTCGACCCGGCGGTCGGCGTACCCGAACCGCGGCGAGGCCTGGGACGCGGCCCGGCACGACCTGGACCGGCGCCGGGGCCTTCGATCCGGCTCTCGCCGGGGCCTGGGTGCACGGCGGGCGCCCGCTACGTCGGCGGCTGCTGCCGCGTCGGGCCGGCCGACATCGCCCGGCTGGCCGTCGCGGTGAGCTGAAGCAACGTCGCTGAAGCGGAAGTGTGCGTCACCAGTGCGGTCGGATCGGTGGCCGGGCTGGGGCCGCGGCCCGGGTCCGCTCGGCACTCGGCGCGGGCTCGGCAAAGGGCACCACGTCGGCCTGGCACACAGTGCCACGCGCGGGCGGCACCGAGGTCAGCAGGTAGCGGGCGATCGCGGCGTCGGCGCAGGAGGACTGGAATAGCGACGTGTGTCCCCAGGCGCGCACGGTCAGCAGTCGCGAGTTGGGCAGCAGCCGATCCGCCACCACGGCGCCGTGGTACGGAGTGGCGGGATCGAACCGGTTCCCGACCACCAGCACCGGCTTCGCGGTGCGATGGGTGAACGGCCCGAGGTAGCGGTCCGTGGCGTGGCCCGGCCATTCGGCGCAGATGCTCGAGATCCAGGTCCAGAGCGGACCGAAGATGCCGTCGCGCCGCCGTGATTGCCGAGCGGCCCGGTCCCAGGCGCCGTACGACCGCGGATTGATGCCGTCGGTGCACGCCACCCCAGGAAAGCCTTCGACGTAATTCGGGTATTGCTCCTGCGCCAGCCGTTGCCGGAATTTCTGCAGTGCGGCCTGGATTCGGGCCGGATTCGCGGCCGCCTCCAATTCCGCCAGGAACGCTGCGAAGTTCGGGCCAGACCTCGGACCCGTACATCGGTCCCAACGAGTCGCCCACCAGGAACGACTCGTCGTACGCGGTGCGTGGTGCCGTCCTCCTCGGGCAGCAGGAGCGGATTCTCGCTTGCAGGGTTCGGTAGAGATTGGCGTACCGTCGACCCGCGTTCGGCGCCGAATGCGCAATTCGATCCGCCCGCGTCGCACAAGCGGAAGAATTCCTTCAGCGTGTCCTGGGCGCCGACCGCACTGCGGAGTCGGGTCGCGAACGGCACCCGCCGGCCCTCGGTCCCACGCCCGGTGCGTCCACGCGATCGGGTCGAGCACACCGTCGATGACCAGCGCCCGGAAGCGCCCGGGGAACAGGTTGGCGTACACGTTCCCGAGGAAACTGCCGTAGGAAACTCCGTAGTAGGTGAGCAACTGGTCCCCCACCGCCTGCCGCAGTCGATCGAGGTCGCGCGCCACGTCGGCGGTCGACATGTGATCGAGGATGGGCCCCGCGCCGGCGCTCGCAGGCTGCGTCCACCGCCCGATCGGCCGCGATCCAGCTGCGGCGCTTGGCTCGCGAGTTGGGATACGGGAACGGAGAGAATCCAGGCGTCATCCGCTTCCTGCTGGGTCGCGAAACAGCGCAGCGGCGTGCTGCCGAGGATCCCCCGCGGGTCGAATCCGACGATGTCGAAGCGGGCGCGGACCTCCGGGGTGAACAGATCCGGACCGGCACCGAGGACGAAGTCGACGCCCGAGCCGCCCGGTCCGCCCGGGTTGACGAACAACGACCCGATGCGACGGCCCGGATCGGTGGCGGGAAGTTTGGCCAGTGCCAGCGAGATCTGCCGGCCCTTCGGGTGGTCGTAGTCGAGCGGCACCGTGTACTGGGCGCACTGGAAACCGTCATTGCACGGTGTCCAGGCGACGGGTGGGACCGCAGGAGCGACTCGGCCAGAATCTGTCGGCGGGGCGGCAGTGGCTGCCGGGATCGTCGACACCAGGGTGGCCAGGGCCGTGAAGACGGTGACGATCAAGACGTGCGTTCTGCGCTGAACGGTCTGCATCTGTCCTCCCGAGATGACGCTGTTGCAGACCTTAGCAGCGGCAATTGCGGGTGCCTAGTAGGAAATTGGCGCGGGATTTTTCAAAACGGTTCGCGGGATTCGAGAACGGAATCCCGCTGTCGTCGACAACATTTCGGGACTCCTACTGTCTCGGGAAGTCGGTACCCCGGTCAGGCGGCGTCGACGCCCCGCAACACGCAGAGCATTTCCTTCGAGGCAGTGAACTCCTGCTTGGCCGACCACTTGATCGTCTCGCCGGCCTTGACCTCGATCTCGGTACGGGCCGAGTCGACGGTCGTGGCCGCGGTGGTCGTGAAGAAGACGGTGATCCGGTAGGAGACGAGCCGGCCAACAGAGACAGGCTGACGACCGTGGTCAGCGCGCGCGACGGCCGCCGGAAGCGTCGAGGTGTCGCTGGGCCGGGGGAAGCGCGGCGGGGAGCCAAGGTCCTTCCTTGGGAGGCTCGAACGGATGCATCGCCCGACCACGGCGTGGCCGCCTCCCCAATCCGAATGACGGGGCACCATTAGATGCAACAACGCACGCCGCAGAAAACCTGTGACCAGCGACAACATCGTGTCAGTCTTAACGCGCTCCTGAGACCAGCGCGGCCAATTTCTCCGGATTTCGGATCAGATAGACCTCGGTGACGTGTTCGTCCTCGATCCGTACCCACCCGACGGTGTCGAGTTCTCCGTCAACCACGAACTCCACCGCGGGCTGGCCGTTGAAGGACGCGGGCCGGGCCACGCCGAGGCCCGCCTGTTTGGCCGCCACCCCGGCCAGCCACCGGATGATCTTGTCCGCGCCGTGGATCGGTCGCAGCGCCGCCTGTCGCTTGCCGCCGCCGTCGCTGATCAGCACCGCATCGGGTGCCAGGATGTCGAGCAGATCGCTCATCGAGCCGCCCTGCATCGCAGCGAGGAAGCGCCGCAGCACCTCCTCGTGCGTCCTGCGATCCACCGGAGCCCGGGGTGCCCGCGCCTGGACGTGGCTGCGGGCTCGGTGGGTGAGCTGACGGGTCGCCGCCTCGGTCCGGCCGAGCGTGCTGGCCACGTCCGCGTACGGCAGGTCGAAGACGTCCCGCAGTACGAACGCCGCCCGCTCCAACGGCGTGAGGGTCGACAACACGACCAGCATCGCCATCGACACCGAGTCGGCCAGTTCGAGCTGATCCGCCGGGTCGTTCGTCTGCGCGGGGTCGCGAGCCCTGTCCGGGAGTGGTTCGGGCAGCCACGGACCGATGTAGGACTCCCGGTGCCGCTGGAGCTCCCGGATCCGGTCCAGCGCGAGCCGGGTTGCGGTCGTGACCAGGTACGCCCGGGGCTGGCGGACCTCGGCGAGGTCGACCCGGGACCACCGCAGCCAGGCCTCCTGAACGACGTCGTCGGCTTCGGTCACGCTGCCCAGCACCCGGTACGCGGCCCCGAACACGGCTGAGCGGTGAGCGGTGAACTCCTCGATGTGACTCACGGGTTCGTGCCCTGAGCCTGCCGAAGGGCCGGCAACGCACAGCTGTCCTTGAAACCCTGGCTGGTCAGTCCGAACGCCGCGTTGATCCGGGACCGGGAGTTCTCCAGCGCGATCATGGCGGTGAGCTCGACGAGCTGGGCGTCGCTGAACCTGATGCGCAGGTCCGCCACCATCTCGTCGGTCACCTCCGGCGGGGTTCGGGTCATCGCCACGGCGTACGCGATCACCGCCCGTTCGTCCTCGCTGTAGACCTCCGCAGTCTGCCACCAGGTGATCGCCTCCAGCTTGGCCGGATCGACGCCCTTGTGCACCGACAACCAGTAGCCGAAGTCCAGGCACCAGCTGCAGCCGATCTCGGCTGCCGCAGCGAGCGTCGCGAGCGCCTTGGTCGTGTTGTCGAGCGTGTGCCAGCGCGCCACCTTGCTCTCGTGCCACAAGGTGGCGGTCAGGACCCGCCGGTTGTGCAGCAGGACCAGGCCCGGCTCGGGCAGCGCGCCGAGCCGGCGGTGGCTGACGTACTCGGCGATCCGGAACAGCGGGGTGCGCGGATGGTCGAGGGGAATGCGGGACATGGCGGCGCCTCCTGGCGGTCGGTCGATTCACCAGTGAGACGCCGCCGCCCGGATGCCTGTGACACCCCGGGTCGTGAACCAGTCGCTCGGGTTGGACGCAGCTGCTCGATATCGGAACCGAGCAGATTCGCCCAACCCGAGCCGCTGTCGAGGTGGACCCGAGACAAGCCGCTACTCGGCGGCGGGCATGGCCTCTTCCGCCTCGACCGGTTCGGTCTGACGAGTGTCGCCGGTGGTGGCCGTGGTCTCGTTGCGGCGCATCACTCCGATGCCGAGCAGGACCAGGGCGAGGAGGAGGTACCCGAGCGAAACCTGCGGATTCGCCGCCCAGCCGATCTCCTCGGCGTGCAGGAGTCCGATCCAGGCCAGCGCCGCGCCGGCGCCGGCGGCGATGGCGGCCTTGATCAGCTGCCGGTCGAGGATGAAGGTGAGGATGGCGCCGAGCACGATGCCGGCCAGCACCGCACCCTGACCGAGGACGTGCAGACCGTGGTAGACCAGACCGGCGTCGGTCAGCGATTTCTCCCCCAGCTCGGCGGCCGACGTGCCGGCGGCGACCAGCGCGTTGTCGATCAGGCCCGCGCCCCAGGCCGCGAGATTCGGAATGATCGCGATGACCACGGCGGCGGCGTGCAGCCTCGGCACCGCCCGGAAGGCCTGGGCCCCGATCAGCAGACCGATGTAGAGCAGGATCGGCACGATCGCGGGCAGCGGCAGGATCGCCGACAGGAGCCCGAACAGTCCGGCGAAACAGAGCACGGCGATCAGCAGGCCGCTGGCCATCGAGTAGCTCGCCCGGCCGCCGGCCTCCTTCCAGCCGGGGTGACCGATGTAAACCGCGGGCGGGAACGGCGAACCGAGGGCCGATCCGATGATCGCGCCGGCCCCGTCGGCGAGCAGCACGCTGCGCAGGTTGTAGTTGTCGCCGGCGGCGGCCGCACTCTCGACGTTGCTCATCGCCTCCAAGAAGTTGTAGACCCCGAGTGGGATGGCGGTCGCGAGCAGCGGCGCCAGGTCGCCCAGGCCTGCGACCAGCATGCCGACGTTGAGACTCGGTACGGCGAACGCGATCTGACTGGCCGCCGCGCCCACGTCGGGCACGGACATGTAGCCACCGATCCAGGCGATCGCGGTCCCGACGAGCAGCGCAGCCAGCCCGACGGGGATGTTGCCCGGCAGCTTCAGGTCGGTGAAGAAGCCGACCAGGATGATCCCGAGGACCGGCAGCCCGATCCAGGCCGCCTCCCAGATCTGCGCCGCCGGACGCATCGAGATGAAGCTGAGCGAGATCCCGGCGAGGGTGCCGAGCAACGCGGCGCGCGGAGTGATCTTGCGGATCACCGGACCGATGAACGCCCCGATCAACACGATCACCCCGATCACGAACGCCCAGGCGAGTCCGGCCTCCCAGGCGCGGATCGGGTCGTTGGTCGACAGGTAGATCGGGAGCATGATCACGAACACGACGATGAACATGTGCGGCACGCTCGGGCCGTACGGCATGGCGGTGACGTCGGTGCGTTGTTCGCGATGGGCGAGCCGGCGGGCGAGGAAGGTGTAGTACGCGTTGCCGGCGATCAGCGCGATACCGAGGGCCGGCAGCACCTTGCCGAGCACGAGGTCGGAGGGGATCTGGACGACGAAGATCAACAACCCGGTGAGGGTCAGGACGTTGACCAAGATGTTGAAGGCGAGGCCGAAGAAGGCGTTCGTGTCGCCCCGGGTCCACCACGGGACGCGGAAGGCGGTGTCGCCGGGATTGCCCGAGTCGGGCTTGCGGGACTTCAGCAGTGGGAAAGCCATGGCGGTGTCCTGGTTCCTCAGGCGGCCGTACTGGCCGGTTGCGGGAGTTGCGCGAGCAGAGCCGCCGAGTCGGCGACCCAGCCGAAGATGCCGCCCTGGGCGGCCACCATGTCCAGGCCGACGCGCTGGAACTCTGGGAAGTACGAGCCGACGCAGTCGGAGAGAACCAGCACCTCGTACCCCCGGTCGTTGGCCTCGCGCACCGTGGTGTGAACGCACACCTCGGTGGTGACGCCGGTGACGATCAGGGTCGTGATGTCGTGGGTGATCAAGATCTCGTCGAGATCGGTGCCGTAGAAGGAACCCTTGCCGGGCTTGTCGATCACCAGCTCGCCGAGGATGGGAGCGAGCTCGTCGATGATGTCGTGGCCGTACTCGCCGCGGACGAGGATGCGCCCGTACGGTCCGGGGTCGCCGATCCGCAGGGACGGAAGGCCGCGTCGGTGTTTGGCCGGGTGCAGGTCGGAGAGGTCGGGCTCGTGGCCCTCCCGGGTGTGGATGATCATCAGGCCGGCCGCGCGGGCGGCGGCGAGCACACGTTGCAACGGCGGCACCACGGCAGCGAGTTGGGAGACGTCGTTGCCGAGCGTCTCGCCGAACCCGCCGGGCAACAGGAAGTCGCGTTGCATGTCGATCAGGACGAGGGCGGTCTGGCCGGCCGGAACGGCGAACGGGCCGGGCTGCGCGTCGACGGTGGGCACGGTGGTCATCGAGCGACTCCAGGGGTGAGGGTTGGGTGGGGAGGAGCAAGAACGGAACTCAGCCGGTCAGCGACGGCGAGCACGATGTCGTCGGCGAGCGCGGGGCCGAGCACCATGCAGCTCGCGGGGCGGCCGTCGGCCGTGAGCCCGGCCGGAACGGCGGCAGCGCACAGGTCGAGCAGATTGCCGCAGTGGGTGTAGTGCCCGAGCATCGTGTTGGTGGTGATCGGGTCGGCGAGGACCTGGTCGATGGTGAACGTGGTGCCGACGGTGGGCACGAGCACGACGTCGGCGGTCTCGAAGACTGCCGCGGCGTCGACCTGGAGCTCGGCCAGCCGGTACTGGGCCCGGAACGTGTCGGTGGCGCTGAACTTCGCTCCACCGGTGATGATCTGCTCGACGACCGGGTGGGTCGAGCCCGGGTGTTCGTCGATGAAGTCCCCGAACTCGACGAGCCGCTCCGCGACCCACGGTCCCTGGTACAGCAGGGATCCGGCGTCGAGGAACGGCCGGAGGTCGACCGTCGCGGTGCTGAACTCGGGACTGAATTCGGCGGCGATCCGGTCTCGCGCGGCCGCGTGGGCGGCAGCCATCGACTCGTCGCCGAAGAACTGCAGCGCACCGAACTCCGGCAGACCGATCGTGATGTGGTCCAGATCGACGTCGACCCGGCGCCGGCTGCGGTGCCACGGGTCGCGCCGGTCGGGAGCGGCGACCACATCGAGGAGCAGCGCGATGTCGGCGAAGCTGCCGGCCATCAGGCTGACGCAGTCCAGCGAGCGGCAGGCGGGGACGAGTCCGACTGTACTGATCAGACCGCGCGACGGCTTGTAGCCGGCGATGCCGTTGAGGGCCGGCGGGACCCGTCCGGAACCCGCGGTGTCGGTGGCAACGGCGAACGGGATTTCGCCGAGGGCGACGGCGAGGGCGGACCCGGAGCTCGAGCCGCCGGAGATGAGATCGTCGCCGTACACGCTGTGCGGGATGCCGTACGGGCTGCGGGTGCCGTTGAGACCGGTGGCGAACTGGTCGAGGTTGGTCTTGCCCACCAGCACCGCACCGGCCTGGAGCAGCCCGGTGACGACCGGCGCGGTCGTAGCCGAGACGTAGGCGTAGTCGGGGCAGGCCAGCGTGGTCGGCCAGCCGGCGATGTCGATGCTGTCCTTGACGGCGAACGGGACCCCGAACAGCGGGAACTGGGCCTGCTCGGCGACGGGCAAAGCCTCCAGCTCGGCGCACCGGGTGCGCAGATCGGCCTCGTCGACCACGGTGATCCAGACCGCGTCGTCGCCACGGGCCTCGATCGCGCGCAGGGTCTGGAGGCAGACCTCGGTGGGCGTGCTGCGGCGGGCGGCGTACGCGGCGGTGAGGTCGCGGATCCGGGGTGTCGGCGTCGGTCCAGCCGGTCCTGGACCGACCCGGTTCCGGACGGAGTCGTTGACGACCAGACTCATGCGGTCGATTGTCGACCGTTTGAGTTTCGGTCAGGCGATGGCGGTGTTACGGCTGTGTTCCGGAGTCGACCGCTCGGTCAGATCGTCCAGAAAACGGCGCTCCCCGTGTTGCTCCAGCGCGGCGAGATAGCGATCGGGGTCGTTGCTCTCGAGGGCCTCGATGAGGTCGCGGTGCCGCTGGATACCGGCCGCCGCGCCGAGAGTGGAAGTCTCCCGCCGGAGGTTCGCGGCCATCGGCCGCTGCAGCTGCAGCAGGATCGGCTCGATGGCGAGGTCGAGTTGGCGGTTGCCCGCCAGCGCGACGATCGCAGCGTGCAGGGCGCGGTGGGCGTCGTCCTTGGACAGGTCGTCGCCCTCGTCGGCGGCCGCCACCATGTCGGCCAGCCGGGCGCGGACCTCGACGAGCTCGTCGTCGGGGCGGGTCAGTGGGAAGGTCTGGCTGGCCGCGTGACGCTCCAGCAGGGCGCGGAGGTCGAAGAGTTCGTCGATGTCTTGCGCGGTGAGTTCGGTGACCCGGGCGCCGCGGCGGGGCAGGTGCTCGACCAGACCCTGATTGGCGAGGATCCGGAGGGCCTCCCGCAGTGGCGCCCGGCTGATCGCGAACCGGCGGCGGATCTGATCCTCCACCAGCCGCTGACCGGGCGTCAGTTCACCGGACAGGATTTCCGCGCGCAGCCGCCGGCTCGTCATCTCGACCAGGCTGGGCGCGTACAGAGCGTCGACGGATGCCGTCACCTCACGCTCGTACACAGCCACTCCTCTGTTCGCGCGACCCGGACCTGGATGCCGGACAGTGTAGGTGGGCTAGGACCGATCGGCCGCGCTGCTGTCTCCCCGCCGAGCGCAGCCAACTTGTGGAAGGATTCCGAACGAGGGCAGGCGGGTCCGAGCACAGCGAGGTGCACCATGAACAGACAAGAGGATCGGGTCGCGGAGTTTCGGCGGCTGCACGACTCAGGTTGTTTCGTGATGATGAACCCGTGGGACGCGGGCAGCGCGCGGGTGTTGGAGAGCCTCGGGTTCCCGGCCCTGGCGACGACCAGCTCGGGCATGGCCTGGACCCACGGTCGAGCGGACACGGAGGTGAGTTTGTCCGTGGCGCTCGAACACCTGCGGGTCATCTCGACGGCCGTCCGGGTACCGGTGAACGCGGACTTCGAGGGCGGGTACGCAGTCGATCCCGACGAGGTCTACGAGAACGTGACCGCTGCCTGCTCGACCGGCATCGCCGGGCTGTCGATCGAGGACTCGACGAGGGGCTCCGACGAGCCGCTGTACGACATCGATCTCGCGGTCGAACGGATCCGCGCCGCCCGACGGGCCATCGACGACGGCGGCACCGGCGTCGTGCTCACCGGCCGCTCCGAGGGTTTCGTGGCCGGGCGGCCCGACATCGACGAGACCATCCGGAGATTGCGCCGGTACGCCGACGCCGGCGCCGATTGCCTCTACGCGCCGCGGATCGTGGAGCGCGAGCACATCGTCGGGGTCGTGCAAGCGGTGGCACCGAAGCCGGTGAATCTGTTGATCAACGCCCCGTTCATCACCGTGGCGGAGGCGGCATCCCTCGGCGTGCGACGGATCAGCGTCGGAGGCACCCTCGCCCGGGCCGCGTACGGCGGCTTCCTGAGCGCGGCGCAGGAGATCGCAGACTCGGGCACCTTCTCGCGCTTCGAGGTCCTGCCGAACGTCGATGGCCTGATGCAGAAGACCGATTCCGACCCGGCCTGACGCCGAAGCGGTCCGGACGTCAGCCGGGCAGGGCCGGGCCGTCGGGGTCGTCCGTGCTCCACGCGATGAGCGGCTGGAGGGCGCGGATCAACCCGGCCCCCGTCGGTGACGGCGCGTACAGGATCTGCACGGGTGTGCTCGGCACGACCGTGCGGGAGAGCAGCCCGGCATTCTCGAGTTCCCGCAGCCGCTGGGCCAGCAGCCGGTCGGAGATCCCCGGCACCCCGGCCCGGTACTGGGTGAATCGCCGGGCGCCTTCCGATCCCGCCAGGAGGACGGCCCCCACCCAGCGCCGTCCGATGAACTCCAGTAGAGACTGAAAAGTCCGGCACTCCTCTGGTGCGACGACATAGTGCCGCCGCGCGTGCTCGTGCCTTGAGCTGCTCGAGCGGTGGCGGTCGTGTCCTGCGCTCGTCGAAGGGCCGATGGCGGCTGCTCGCTGCGCGCTTCCCGTACTCACTCACTAAGTATTAGTGGCTAACCCTCGCGTTGGCAACTAGCTCCGCCCAACCCAAACTCGTCATGATCGATCGAGAAGGAGAAGAGCGTGACCACCTCACCCGTCACCGACAACCCACTGCTCGCCGAGCTACGCGCCGTCCACGACATGCTGCGCCGCGACCTGCAGGTCTGTCGCGATCTGGCGGATACGGCCGCGGCTGGACAACCGGTCGACGAGCTCCGGAACCGGCTGTCCGAGTTCACGACCACCGGACCACTGTTCCGGCTCAAGGCCAACTGCCTGGGTTTCTGCCTCCTGGTCCACCGGCACCACACGGCCGAGGACGCACAACTCTTTCCCGTCGTACGGCAGAGCGCGCCGCATCTCGCTGCAGCGGTCGACCGGCTCGAGTCCGACCACCGTCGCGTCGCCGTGCTGCTCGAACGGGTCGAGTCCGCTGCCGATGCACTGGCCGAGGAAGTCGCTCGAGACAGACTCGTCGAGGCGCTGCGCGAGCTGTCGGAGCACCTACTCGACCACCTGGATTTCGAAGAGCAGACGCTGGGCCCGGTCTTTGCAAGTTGGCCACACTGGCCGCCACGTTGAGATCGGACCGCGTGCTGAGATCGGACCGGGCGCTGGGGCCGGTCTTTGCGAGTTGGCCACACTGGGGTTGGCTGCGCAACCTCGTACTCCCGGTGATCGGTCCGCGCAGCTACCGGACGCCGTACGCGCCCCTGCGGACACCAGGCGTCTAGGACCGGGCAGGGCGTCGTCGGGCCCGACGTAGGTTGGCCGGATGGAGTATCGCAACCTCGGCCACACCGGCATGTACGTCAGCCCGCTCTGCCTCGGCGCCATGATGTTCGGCCCCTGGGGTGAGCCGGACCATGGCGAGTCGACCCGGATCATCCACGCCGCGCTCGACGCCGGCATCAACTTCATCGATACGGCGGACGTCTATTCCCGTGGGGAATCGGAGACGATCGTCGGCAAGGCACTGCAGGGCCGACGCGACAATCTGATCCTGGCCACGAAATTCCACGGGCCGATGGACGTCGACATGGGTCACCCGGGCGGTGATCCCAATCAGCGCGGCAACTCCCGGCGCTGGATCGTGGCTGAGGTCGAGAACAGCCTGCGCCGGCTGCAGACCGACTGGATCGATCTCTATCAGGTCCACCGGCCCGACACCGGCACTGACGACGACGAGACCATCGCTGCGCTCACCGATCTGCAGCGGCAGGGCAAGATCCGCGCTTTCGGCTCGTCGACCTTCCCGGCGTACCGGATGGTCGAGGCTCAGTGGATCTCGGAACGGCGTGGTCTCGGCCGGTTCGTGTGTGAGCAGCCGCCGTACTCGCTGCTCGCCCGGGGGATCGAACGGGACGTGCTGCCGGTCGCGGAGCAATACCGGATGGGTGTCATCCCGTGGAGTCCGCTGGCGGGCGGGTGGTTGACGGGCCGGTTCCGCAAGGGTCAGGACCTGCCGCAGACCAACCGGGCCAAACGGATGCCAGAACGATTCGACACCGCGAACCCGGCAAACCAGGCGAAGCTCGATGCGGTCGAGGACCTGGCCCTGCTGGCGGAGAAGGCGGATCTGCCGCTGGTGCACCTGGCCCTCGCATTCGTGCTTCAGCACCCGGGGGTCACGGCGCCGATCATCGGGCCGCGCACCATGGAGCAGCTGGAGAGCCAGCTCGGCGCGGTCGACGTCCAGTTGGACATCGAGACCCTCGACGCGATCGACGACATCGTTCCGCCGGGCACGAACGTGGGCGGCGAGGACTTCTACGGCACTGACGCTATGAAGGACCCGTTCCTGCGGCGGCGGCGCACCGGGTGATGCCGCCTGGTCGAGACGTCAGGCATTCGGGTCGGTGGCGGTGTCGCCGTCGACAGCCTTGACGAATCGCGGTACGGCGTTGTCGATCGCCCACCGGTTGCTGAGGACCGTCCCCCAGTCCATCGAGTAGAGCAGGTCGTCTTTGCCACCGTTGGCGGCGAGGACGTAGCGGCCTTCGCGGGTGCTCGTCAGGGGTGCGACGAGTTTGTGGTCGAGCAACTTCTGGTTGTCGGTGTGCTCGGTGGTCCAGACGATCACGTCGAGTTTGTCGAGCAGATCGAGCCGCTCCGCGCTGACCTGAGCGTTGTACTCCTTGCCGGCGAGCTTCGTCAGCTCTGCAGAGGGCGTCATCCCGATGTCGGTGAGGAAGTGGGTGCGGGGTGCTGATTCGCCCAGCACGGTGAAGTCGGGGGCCCAGTACTCGGCACAGATGGCCGACTTGCCGGCCAGGCTGGGGTTCGCCTCGCGTACCGCGGCGAATCGCTGGTCGAGATCCTCGATCAAGGCCGCCGCCTCGGCCGACTTGCCCAGCGCGGCGCCGATCAGTTCGGTGTGCGGCCGGTACGGGATCGCCCAGTCGCCGAAGTCCTTGTGCTGCGCCACCGTCGGTGCGATAGCGCTGAACTTGCCGTAGTCGGCCTTGGTGAGCCCACTCATCACGGCCAGGATCAGATCCGGTTTGAGTGCGGCGATCTTCTCGAATTCCGGCTCGAGCATGTTGAGCTTGTCCGGCGTGGACGGGAAGTGCTCGGCGTTCCACGGTCGGACCGGGGTGTAGGTGCTGTCGACGAAGCTACCCACCGCGATCGGCGAGAATCCCAGGGCCACGAGTGGGTCGAGGTCGGTCTGGCCGAAGGCGACGATTTTCTGCGGCGCGGCCGGGATGGTTGTCGCGCCGTAGCGATGCTCCACCTCCACCGGGAAACCCGAGCTGGCCGTCGCTCCACTCGAGCGGTCTCCGGCCGGCTGGTTGTTCGGATTGGCGCAACCCGGCAGCACGGCTGCGACCCCCGCCAGACCCAGGCCGGCCAGGAAGTGGCGACGATCGATACCCATGAAAGCTCCCTCGAATTAGGTGAGCCTTACCTTAGCGCAGCGCTGATTGCCCTTTCGACCGCGCGACAGATGTCGTCGCTCGTGCCTCTCCTGATCTGGTCAGGTCCTCATGCGTCGGAATTTTCGCGCGACAGTCGCACCCGTGATTCTGGTGTTGATCATGGGGCGTTGGTGGCGGTCGACGGTGCGGGGTGGGGTCCATTCGGGGAGCCCGTCGGGGTTGAGTCGGCAGGTCCAGCCGCGGCTGACGAAGTTGTGGTGGTGGTATTTGCAAAGCAGGGTGAGGTCGTCGAGGTCGGTGAGGCCGCCGTTGAGCCAGTCGCGGATGTGGTGGCGTTCGCAGTATTCGGGTGGCACGGTGCAGCCGGGGAAGGAGCAGCCCTTGTCGCGCGCGATGAGGGCGATGGTCTGGCCGAGGGTGGCGATCCGGCGCGACCGGCCGAGGTTGAGGACGACGCCTTTGGCGTTGACGGCGGCGAAGTAGAGGTCGGCCTGGCCGGCTTGCCGGATGACGGTGTCGGTGCGGATCAGGGTGCCGTCAGACGTCACGCCGTATCCGGTGTTGGCGAGCAGGTCGTCGATGTCGATGGTGATGATCAGGGTGGTCGGGGTGCCGCCGGCGTCGGGCAGGGTCGGGTCGGTGCGCAGCAGCCGGTCGCAGACGTCTTCCAACGCGTCGTGCATCCGCTGTCCGTGGGTTCGGGTGTCCAACGGGTCCGCACCCACCGGGGTGGTTGCCGTGTCGATCCGTGGTTTCGCGAGTGGGCCGAGCAGGGCTTGGAGTTTGCTGCCGAGGATGCCGGTGAGGCGGAACTCCCCGGCCCAGCCGCCGTCCTTGGTGGGGCGGAGGTGGAAGTGGCGCCGGTCGGCGTTCAGCTGCTCGTCGGGCACACTGCCGTCGGGGTCGATGTGGTCGACGACCTGGTCGGCGAGGTGGCGGAGGTCTTTGGGCCCGAACGTTTCGGCGAACCGGGTCAGCAGTTGCTCACCGGCGTCCAGGTCGGCCGGGTCGAACCCGCGGTGGTCGACCTTGCCGAGGGCCCGTTCGATGATCGCCACCTGTTCGGGGGTGACCTCACCGGCGCGTTGCGCGGCGGCCAGATGCGGCCGGACCGGCGCCAACGGCTCCCCCAGCATGCTGGACCGGTGCCCGAGCGCAGTGGCGGCCCGGACCCGACGCGACGCTTCGGCCGGCGACAGCCGCAGCGTGCTCATCAACGTGCGGATCATCGAACCCTGCGTCACCGCATCCGGCAGATCGCGGCGCTCCGCGTCCGCGATGATCCGGTGGTCGGCCAGCGGCATCCGGTTCCGGACCCGTTCGAGACTCTGCATGAACGTCACGAAGTCTGCGTTGTCGAGCGAGTCCAGCCCCCCGTCCTCCAGCAGCTTGACCAGATGATCAACCCCGAGACTCAGCTGATCCAGGGCGAGGTCGACCGACGACGCGACTTCGTTGACAGCTGCCGCCGGGGGCATGTGACCATTGTATTCGAACACACGCTCGATTACAAGACGTTGTCAGCCAATCTGCGAGAACATCTCGTAGCGGATCGCCAACCGTTCGATGTCCGGCCGTTCTCGTCGACGAGCCGGGACAGTCAGGGGCCGCTGGTGCATCTCCTGCAGCCCGTGCCGCAACATCGGGCCATCGATCTGCTGGAGTAGCAGATGATTGACCTCGACCACATATCGCGGCGATATGCCGAGCAGGTCAGCGTCGTACGCTGCGTGGTGGATCTTGCACAGACTGAGACCGTTGGTGACGACCGGATCGCCGGCCTCGTCTCGATCGGCGACGATATGCGCCGCTTCGAGCAGCCGGCCAAGACGCAGATTGCAGACCGCGCATTGGGTGTCGTAGGCCCGCAGAACCCGACCGCGGAACTCCGCCTGGTGGAGTCGTTGCTTCACGATCCGCTCGGCGTATGCACGTTCCAACGGCGACTCGGAGGCGCCAAGCACCCTCGCGACACTGTCGAGAGCCAGTACGAACTGGCGCGCACGAGAGTCGTCGTCGATCACGTATACGGGGAAGACCGGCGCGTAGTAGCCGGTATCGATCTTGCGAAGCAAGATCAACGGTAGTTCAAGATCCTTGGCCAGCCGTAGCTTCGTGTTGTCGCCCTCCACCGAGCCGGCGCGATAGGAGTACCGGAAAAGCGCGCCGTCCAGCTCATGGTCGTCATATGGTCCGTTCGGTGAGGAGACGATCGACAGCGTGGCGCGGAGGTCGCGCGGGTTCCAGATGCCCCGGGAGGCATCGATGACTCGGCGCACCTCGTTCCCCACCGGCAAGGCGGACAGCTGCTGACGCGTGAGATAGCCCTGCGCCGCTGTTAGTACCGCCAGTTCGTGCATGATCTGTTCACGCAGTGAAAGTTCTGCGGCCAGGTCCACAAGTCGAAGGATCGCACGCCTAGCCGATCAGTGACACCGTGCCGGCGACTGCGATCGCCGCCCCTGTCAGTCGAACGCGGAGCGGTTGTCGGCCACCCATTGCCGAACGCTGATCGGCTCCAGGCCGGTCAGTTCCCGGTACGTGTCGGTGACGACATCGGCGCCGCCCTCACGCCAGGCCCGGAAGTGGGCAAGGACGCCGATCTCGGCCTGTTCCGGGGTCAGCCCGTTCTGGACCAAGATCGAGGCGAAGACGTCCTCGGGCAGATCCTCGTACGCGACCGGCCGGCCCAGTGCTTCGGTCATGATCGTCGCGACCTCGGTCATCGTCAGCGCCTCGGGGCCGGTGAGGACGAAATCCTCACCGGTCGGTACGTCGTCGCGCACGAAGACGGCCGCGGAGGCCCGTCCGACGTCGTCGGCGGCGACCAACCCGACCCGGCTGTCGGCAGCGCTGCCCAACATGGCGCCCGCCTGCTTCAGCGCCGGGATCTGGGACAGGAGCGTGGTTTCGATCACCGAGTTCGGCGAGACGAGAGCCCAGCGCATCCCGGATTCCCGAAGCGCATCGATCGACGTACCGTGCATGCGGCTCAGGTCGTCGTCGTGCCGGACGGCGCCGAACAGCTTGAGCACCTGATCGACGCCGGCCTCTCGCGCGGCCTGGATCATGGCCAACTCCCGCGTGGCGATCTTGTCGTCCATCGGCGAGACGAGGAAGACCTGGTCGACGCCGGCCAGCGCCGCCGGCAGGGTGTCCGGCACGTCCATGTCGGCGACGGCCAGTTCTGGGCTCTCACCGAGCAGCCTTCGGGCCCTCGCCTCGTCGCGCACCAGAGCCCGGACTGGTTGGCCCTGCTTGACGAGCTCGGCAACCACCCGGCTGCCGAACATGCCTGTCGCACCACAGACCAGAATCATGCTGTCGACCGTCCCGCCCCTGGTTCAGAATCCGCCAGCAACGTATCGGCTCGTTCATCCGAGCACAATGAGATCGCCCAATGCGCACAAGGACACACCTCGGTTCGTGGGAAGCGTCTGCGCTGCACCCTTCCGTGCTGGTGCATCCGCCGCGTCTGGTCGGCTGAGGAGGCTCTTCCGGTGCGGCCGTCTAGCGGGTTGATTGGATGCTTGAAAGAATGGCGATGACGCCGAACACAACTCCGCCGAACACAACTCCGCCGAACACACCTCCGCCGAACACAACTCCGCCGAACACAACTCCCCTCCTGTGTGATCGCAACCTCCTCCAAGGAGCGGCCATGACGAAGCCGGTCGGACGGGACCAGCTGGGCCCGATGGAACGGCTGTTCCGGCTCGTCATCTCGCTTTCGGACGCGGGCCCGCAGGGTCTGTCAGTCCGGAAGCTGTTGCAAGTGGCCGGTCTCGGTGAGGTGAGTGAGGCCAACGCGGCCCAGTTGCGACGTGACCTCAGGCACCTCAGCAACGGCGGCTGGGAAATTGTCAACCAGGCTTCGGAGGGAAGCGAAGGGCGCTACGTCCTCCACACCCAGGACAACCGCATGGCCGTCCTCCTCACGCCCGGTGAGCGGGCCGAACTGCAACAGGCCCTGTCGAACGCCGAGGCCGACATTCCCGAACCGCCCGAGTGCCTCGGCGACCTGCAGCGCGCCGCCGTCCGGCACTGTCTGACGCACTTCAGCTACAAGGGCCGCCGCCGGCACGTGCACCCGCACACCTTGTACAGCAGCCCATCCGGGTGGATCCTGCGCGGCCGGGAGATCGACAACGACGTGATCAAGGAGTTCGTCGTCAGCCGGATGGCGGACGACGTCGTCATCGAGCAACCCGGCACCGCCGAGACGCTGGAGATCGCCGAGCACAGAGCCTTCGACCCGGTCGACTGGGCCATCGACGAGCCCGTCGAGGTCGTCTTCGCGACGGAGCGCGGGCACCTCGCCGAGGTGCACCGCGTCCTGGGCGGCGCGGAAGAAGTCGGCCCGGATGGCGACCAGGTCCTGTTGTCTCGGCGAGTGACCAATCGGGGCGCCTTCTGGAGTCGGTTGTACGAACTGGGCATCCGGGTACGAGTCGTCGGCCCACCAGAGCTTCGAGCCGAAGTGCTCGACGATCTTCGGGCCGTGGCGAGAGGGGGCGCCTGATGGCGATCTTCGCAACGCGAGTGGCGGAACTGCCGCAGCTGCTGGATGCCTTGTGGTATCACCCGGACGGCATGCGGATCACCGATCTCGCCGCTGAAGTCGACCGGCCTCCGGAGGCTGTGAGTGAGGCGTTGCGCGCCTACTACACGGCCGACTTCGCCACGTACGCGCCGGATCTCGTCTTCCGCCGCGAGGTGATCGAGTTCTTCGGTGGCAGCGACGACGAACCAGGGAAGGCGCCGATGGTTCGGCTGGTGGCGAGCCGGCCGGGCGAGGAACTCGGAGTCGCGTACGTCTCGGTGTCTCAGCTCGCGCGTCTGTACCGCGCCGGGCGCGATCGCCTTGTCGTCGAACCGGACAACGCCGTGCTGGCCAGCGCGGTCGACAAGCTCCGCCGCAGCCTGCTGCCCGGCGTCCGGGACGGCCGTGCGCTCGGATGGGCTCCATCACGGGAGATCACGACCGCGCTCCGCGAGCACCGGCGGATGCGGATCGTCTACGCCCGGGCCTGGAAGCCGGGCACGCGGGAACGGGTCATCGAGCCGTACCGGCTGATCCGGACCCGTCGCGGCTGGGAACTCGACGCCGGTCCAGCCGAAGAGGACGGCGACATCCGGACCTACCTGCTCAGCGGCATCCAGGAGCACGAGCTGCTCGACGACACCTTCGAACCACCGTCCGATTTTGATGCGATCATCCGCCGGCATCGGCGGCAGAGCACGGTCGTACTCAGCGTGCCGCACGACTACCGTTGGGCGATCGACAAGTACGCGGAGCGGGTACGGGTGCTCGACGAGGACGAGACCGCAGCGCGGCTCGAGGTGAGCCTGTTGCCTCCGCTGCGCCTCCGCGTCGGCCTCATGTTGCTCGCCGGCGGGCCCGAGGCGCGCGTCGTACGGCCGATCGAGCTGGCCGACGCCGGGCAGGAGTTGGCGCAGGTGCTCCTCCGGCACTACGACGCCGAAACCGAGGCGGGTATTGGTCGCTGACCCCACGACCGTCGAGAATCACCGCATGAGGACACTCCTTCGCCGCACCCTGATCGGCCTCGGCTGCCTGGTGGCCATCGCGGTCAGCTCCGTCGTCTTCGTCGCTCCCGCCGAGGCTGCGACCTTCACGACGCGCTGCGTGGTTGCCCGCGAGATGCGCATCTACCACACGTCCACGTCGAAGAAGCCGGGTCGGACCAAGCTCTACTTCGGCATGACGATCTACACAGACAAGAAGAAGCACGGCCGCTACCGCGCCTGGTGGTACACCCTGACGCAGGGCTGGCACCGCGGCTGGATCTCGGCCAACCGGAAGTACACCGACCGCCGGGCCTGCGGCCAGATCACTTGAGCGTGCGAGCCTCGAGTTAGGTGGTCGAGGCTCGCAGGGACGATCGTCCGAGGTTGTGTTCGGGGTTCCTGAGACGGTGTTGGTACGCCAGCAGTTCGGTCCACAAGACCAGACGCTGAGCCGCCATCCACCTCGTTGCAGGAGTCGTTGTCATGCCCGCTCGCAAGATCGCAGTTTCCGTGTTCGCCGCCGCGCTGGCCGTCGGTGGCATCGCCGCCAGCGCCGCCCCAGCCCAGGCCGCCAGCCATCCCGTCCAGATCACCAAGGTCTACGTCAACTCCCCCGGCAATGACCTGCCGACGTCGAACGCGAAGGTCAATGCCGAGTACACGGTGATCAAGAACAACGGCAAGAGCACGCAGACCCTGACCGGCTGGACCCTGCGGGACAAGTCCAACCACGTCTACAAGTTCGGCACCTTCAAGCTGGGCCCGGGCAAGAGTGTGACGGTTCGCAACGGCAAGGGCACCAACTCGAGCAGCACTCGCTACTGGGGATCGGGCTACTACATCTGGAACAACAGCGGCGGCGACTCTGCCACGTTGCGCACCAGCAAAGGGACCACGGCCGACAGCTGCTCGTGGGGCACCGTGAGCTCGTACAAGAACTGCTGAGTTTGATCACGTGGCCAGTCGCAGCTCTCCGTAAGCGGTGGACGCGCTGATGGGCCACGAAACCTCTCGGACGAATCTCCGGTGCGAGCAGATCGCCTCGTCTAGGCTGCCGATACGAGCGCTGTGTCGCGCTCCGGGGAGCTCGGGGGAGCCATGTCGAAATTCCGCTCGGTCCTGTGGGGCACAGCGATGGTCGGTCTGATCACCAGTATGAGCGTCGGAGCCGACATGGCTCACGGTGCCGTGATCACGAGTGGCGCGTCGACGCTGCGCTTCGCAGCGTCACCCGGCGAGGCGAACTTCCTCACCCTGACCACCGAGGGCCGGACCCTGTTGCTGAACGATTCCGGCGCAGGAGCGGCCACAGGCCTGCCCTCCAACTGTCAGCAGGACCCCGCGGCAACGACGCTGTCCGTACGCTGCGACACCCCCGGCGATTGGGTCGTCCGGATTGACCTGGCGGACGGCGACGATCGCGTCGAGGCGGACACTCTGCCACGGCGGATCTCGCTGCGGGTGCAGGCCGGTGAGGGCGAGAACATCGTGGTGGGCGGTGGGGGCGATGACCAGATTTTCGGCGGATCCGGCCGGGACACCCTCTACGGCGTGTACGGCAACGATCTCGTCGACGGCGGCAACGGCAACAACTACGTCCGCGGCAACAGCGGTGACGACGACCTCCGCGGCGGGTCGGGTCTCGACTTTGTCATCGGTGATGGCGGCAACGATGTGTTGCGGGGCGGTGGCGAACTCGACTTCCTGTTCTCTGGTGGCGGTGACGACGCGGTGTTCGGGGGCGGCGGCCCCGACAGCATCGACCTGGCCGGCGGCGACGACACCGCCTACGGCGATGCCGGCCTCGACGACATCGACGGCGGCTCGGGCACCGACCGCATCTACGGCGGAGGCGACGACGACCTCATCCGGGCTCGCGACGGCGAGCCCGACACCATCGACTGTGGCGCTGGCTCCGCCGACGTCGCCCGGGTCGACGCCGCCGATCTGGACCAGGCCAGCCGCTCCTGCGAGCGCATCCGCGAGGCCGACACACCCTAGGTGCCAGCGCCCTCGGCGAACCAGCCGCTGGTCGACAAGCGGCAACTTGGTCAAGGTCCGGGACCACTTGGGCAGCGTCGCCTGCTTTCGGCGAGTGGAGAGGGATACCGCTTACTCCGGCTGGTTCGCCAGCTCGCCGCCGATGCGGAACGGCGTGTCGTAACCCTCGTACATCAGGTGCGCGACCATGCCCTCTTGGGCGTGCTTGAGGTTGTGGCAGTGGTCCATCCAGATGCCGGGGTTGTCGGCGACGAAGGCGACGTCGTACGTCTCGCCGGCCCGCACGTGGAGGGAGTCGACCCACCACGGGCTGCCGGTCGCCGCGACGCCGTTGCGGGCGAGGACGACCAGATGGTGACCGTGGAGATGCATCGGGTGCACCTCGGCGCTCCGGTTCTCGATGTGCACGACGGCGACGTCACCTTCGCGCACCACGAACATCGGGATGTCCGGGTAGAGCTGACCGTTGATCGCCCACCACATGCCGGGCCGTCCGCGAACGAAGCCGGGACGGCGGTCGATGAGATAGTCGAAACGGCGGTTGGCGCGGGCCGGGTCGAGGCCCAAGGTGGCGGGAGATCCGTAGCTCAGCAGGTCCAGCTCCTCCGTCGGCTGCGGCGGCGCCGGCACATCGTTGTTCCCGATGATCACCGCAGTCCCCTTGGACACCTGGATCCGGACGGCCGATCCGTCCGGCGGACCCTGGACCTCGATGTCGCCGCGGGCGCCCGCGGTGAGGGTGAGCGCGCGCCCCAGCACTGGAGGGGGCCGATGGACCTCGGTGCCGTCGACCGCGAGCAGCCGATACGGTGCACTCGACCAGACCTCCAATGACGAGTTGTCGGTGTTCGTGATCCGCACCCGGACCGGCTGACCCGGTAGCGCCGGCACCCGAAGATCACCGGCCCGACCGTTGAGAGTGCGCACGCCCTCGTACGTGTGCGCGAGGGCCGTGACGTCGACCGGTTGGGCGATGCCGACCTTCGGCAGCACCACCAGCGAACCGAACAGCCCGCCGGCCACCTGCGGGTTGGACACCTGATGCGAGTGGTACCAGTAGGAGCCCGCCTGGTCGGCGACGAAGCGGTAGACGAACTCACCGCCTACCGGCACCGCGTCCTGGGTCACCCCCGCCACACCGTCCATGGCGTTCGGCAGATCGACCCCGTGCCAGTGCAGGGCGACGCCCGCCCGTACCGAGTCGTTGCGCAGCCGCACCTCGACCAGCTGGCCCTGTCGCGCCCGGATCTCAGGGCCCGGGGAACTGCCGTTCACGGTATAGCCGGCAACGGCCCGGCCGCCGATGCTCAACTGCTGCTGACGAGTCACCAGCGTCGACCCGCACGTCGGCCGGGCGCTGCGGGTCGGCCACCAGCTCGGTGATCGAGCGGGGTGGTGGACCGGGGCGATGCCCACCGTGGCCGGCGTGCTCGGGTGTCTCGGGTCGCGCCTGGCCGCCGAAGTCGGCCGAGCCCATGTCCATCACCGAGTACGACGCCGGCGTGAGACTCATGGCCCAGAGCCAGGCCAGCGGCGCCACGATGGCGAGAGCCGCCAGTACGGGCAGCAGGATCCGCCGCTTCATGTTCGGCGCAGCAGCAACCGGACCGAGACGATGATCACCCAGATCCAGAACACCAGGTACGGAAAGAACCAGGCCTGGCTGGTCCAATCGGCCCGCACGGCGATGAGCCCGACGCCGGCCACGACGGCAATCCAGCCCAGCCACCGGCGCATGAACCGGCCGGTCAACATGACCAGCCCACCGCAGAGGGCGAAGCTGCCCATCGCCACCCAGCTGTTCGCGAAGGCGGCGTTGCCGACGTCGAAGGCGTACAGGGCCAACTCCGGCGACAGGCTGTCCGCCCGGTGCGCGGCCGCCTGCCAGTGGCCGTTCAGGTTCAGCACGGGGAATACCACGGCCGAGGCCGCCGCGATGGCGGACCGCCAAGGCGGCGTCCCCTCGGCCCGGGACATGAGCAGGGCCAGCCCGATCGCGAACCACAGGGTGCCGATCAGCCCGACCACGGTCAGGAAGCGGCCCAGCTCGAGCCCGAACGAGTCGATCGAGCGGAAGAAGTTCTGGACGGCTGCCGCGTCGCCGGTGAAGCCGGGCTCCTGACCCGAGGCGGCGATGATCGGCCCCAGCACCAGCATGAACGACGCGAGCCCGGCGACACCGGTGACCCGGCTCAGCAGCGGCCACCGGTCCGGCGCGTCCTGGGTTCCCGGCGCTGGCGCGGCTAACTGCGACTCCGTCATCGCGTCTTCCCTTCGTGGAGGCTGATTGCCGAAGAGCTCGGGGCGGTCAACGATCTCCACGACGCAGTCAACAGCCCCACGCGGGCGGCTCCGAACAGCCACGGGATGGGCAGCGCGAAACCGATCCAGAAGATCGCCTCGACCGGCAGCAGAGCCAGATTCAGCACGGCGCCGGACCGACGACCGCGCCAGATCAGCCAGCCCGACCAGGCGTTGATCGCGCCGAGTCCGAGGAACGTGGCGAGCAGGGCCACGAACGTCCGCTGCTCGAAGCGTTCCGACCACGGCCCGCCGTACATCTCGAACAGACCCAGGAACTCCGGCAGCCGGCCTTCGCGCAGGAGATAGGCGGCCACGAACGGTGCCGGCAACCCGAACCCGGCCGCGTACACCCAGGTCACCACCGCAGCAGCGCGCACTGTGACGCATCGACCGAACCTCAGTTCGCTCACGCCGGCGTGCTGACCTGCTCGACCGGCGCCGGCGCATCGGTGCGAGCGGCCTTGCCGATCCGCAGTCCGGCGTACAGCGCGGCCGTGAACAGGACCAGCGCGTTGAGGCCGTGCAGGCCGCCGACCGCCGGGATCTCGTGACCGAGGAAGCCGAGCTGCCCCTGCACGACGACCAGCGCGAAGACAATCACCGCCCACTTGATCGCGCCCCGGATCCGGGCGAAGAACGACAAGATCAACAGCACCAGCGCGAGTCCCGGGACCACGAAGGTGCCGTTGATGCCATGCACCATGAAGCCGAGCACCTCCGGGAACGGCAGCCGCCGCTCTCCATCAGGCGGCGTCGGCCACGCCGCCGCTCTGGACCCATTTGCCGAGCCCGGCGACGGCCCAGACCATCACCATGGCCTGGATGGCCACCTCGGCGGCGACCACGTAGGCCAGCACCCGTACGCGATCCTCATGACAATCTCCTTTCTGCTGTACGGATGTTGGATTGGGCCGGGAAAAGACCAGCCGGGCCACCATCAGCGGCCAGACCGGGAGCGCCAGCCAGCTATGCCGGCGATGCACGCCCCCGGCACCGGGAAGGCAGCTGGCGCGGCCGAGCCCCGACCCGACGGTCAGTCCCGCGCCGACGATCACCAAGCCGACCGGGAAGCGACGCCCGAGCACCAGACCGAAGCGGGTCAGCGGCCGGGGCAGACTGCCGTATCGATGACCGACCGAGCTCACCGTGAGCACCCAGCCGTACACCGGCAGGAATGCCACCACCACCAGCACCACCTGGACGTCGAACGTCAGCACCCGCACGATCAACAGCAGCTGCAGGACGGCGATGGCACCATGGCGACCGACGGCGGCGGCCGTGGCCATCCGCACCGATCGGGCCTGTGGCAGCCAGCGCGGCAGCGCCAACGCCACCGGACATGAAGGTCAGGAACTGGATCATGATCACGGATCGTTGACCGGTGCCGAGCCAGCCGTACTCCGCCCACCTCCCGGCCGCGCACGCCGCCCCGAACGGCACGACCACAGGAAGAACAGCCACGAGCAGCACGTTGGCCACCACCCCGGCGATTCCGGAGACCAACGCCCACGTAGCCGAGGCAGCTGATGCGCGCCGCGGGACGGATCTCGGTCAGCATGCCCGCCAGGTTCGGTGGGCGCCGTCCCGCTGTCACGGGACGATGTCCCGATCTGATCAGGATTCTTTGTTCGTCCCGGTGCTCGTCGAAGCGCCCTTGAACGGCTGCCTCGCAGACGCAGAGTAATCGGGGGAGTGTGCGACTTCCGGCGATTCGGCGCGACAATGAGGCGTGTGCGCGGCGGCTACCAGCGCTCCGCGGCGTCCTGCGTGGCGGCAGCGGCTGGCTCGGCGCGCGCCGGCCATCCTGGCGGTTGCCTTGGTGCTGCTCGGCGTGATCACCGTCTGCGTCCGGTTCGACGCCCCGGCTGACGGCACGGCCGTCTCGTCCTGGCAGGCCGACGGGGTGAGCGTCGACGTACCTGGCGCCGGTCGGCGGACTCGTGTCCGGTGACCTGGTGACCGCATCGACGGGCATCGGCTGGCCGACGGCCCGGGCGCGCCGCTCCGCCGCTCGGTGCCGGAGGTGACCTACTCGGTCGCTCCGGGACGGCGCCGCCGCCCCGACCGTACGGATCGAGCGCGCCGATCCCGTACCGCTGCTGCTCGACCGGCTGGGGCAACCTCGTCTTCGTCGTCGCGCTGGCCGCTCTGGCCGGCGCGCTGTACCTGCGGCGACCGGAGGAGCCGGCGACCACCCCGCTGCTGGTCGCGGCCGCCGGCCTGCTGGGCAGCACGCTGGCCTTCGTCGCCGGGCTGCCCGCGCTCGCCGTGGCCACCGGCGGACCGCTGCTCTGGCTGTACAACGTCGTGCATCATCGGCGTCTACGCCGTCGCCTGGGGCGCGGCGCTGGCCTTCGCCCTGCGGCTCGGCGCGGGCCGATCGCCGGGTGGGGCAGCCGGCGGACCGTGCTGGCGCTGGCCTACGTTGCGGCCGCCGGTCCTGATGCTGGTCTGGATGGGCGTGGCCGCGGCCTGCTCGCGCCGCAACCGCTGCAGCTGGTTCGACCTCGTCTACGCCGGCACGACGGTGATGGTGGCGGCCACGTCTGGTGGCCGGCGGCGGCGCTCGGCGTGCTGGCTACCGGCGCAGTCACGACCCGCTGACCCGGAGCCGGCTGCGCTGGGTCGCCGGCGGCGCGTGCTCGCCGGCGTGCTCGGGCCTGGCCGGCTGGCATCTTCCGGAGCTGATCATCGGGCGCCAGCTGCTGCCGTCCGGCGCGATCGGCCTGTCCGGGTTGCCGTTCGTGGTCGGCATCGCGGTGGCGCTGCGCCGGCACCGGCTGTTCGACATCGAGCGGCTGGCCAACCGGTCGCTGGTGTACGCGACGGCTGATCGCGGTCCTCGTCGCCGGGTACGCGGCCCTGGTCGCGCTGCTGGTCAGCGGACTCCGGCTCTCCGGTCACGGTCGCGGCCGCCATCGCCGCGGCCGCCGCCGCGCTGGCGCTGATGCCGTTGCGGTCGCTGGCGCAGCGGACGGTGAACCGGCTGATGTACGGCGACCGTGACGACCCCGCCGGCGTGCTGGCCCGGCTCGGCACGCGGATGCAGGCCGTACTGCTGCCGGACGACGTGCTGCCGGCGGTGGTCGAGACCGTGGCGCATTCGCTGCGGCTGCCGTACGTGGCGATCGACCTCGCCGACGAGGTCGGGGAGTTATCGGCTGGCGGCGGAGCACGGGACGTCGGTCGGCCACCAGCACGCCGAGACGCTCACCCACCACGGCGTGGCGGTGGGTCGGCTGCGGGTCTCCGAACGCGGCCGCGACGACCCGCTGGAGCCGGCCGACCTCGAGCTGCTGCGCTCGCTGGCCGGCGAGGTCGGTCCGGCCGTCCAGGCCGTCCGGCTGCACCAGGATCTGCTCCGGTCCCGCGCCGAGGTGGTGGCGCTGCGGGAGGACGAGCGGCGCCGGCTTGCGGCGCGATCTGCACGACGGGCTGGGGCCGTCGCTGGCGGCGATCGGGCTCAAGGCGGGCCTGGCCGCGCGCGAGGTGCCGCCGGATCGGCGGCCCGCGGCCTGCTCGGCGAGATCGACACCGAGGTGAAGGCTGGGCTCGGGGACATCCGGCGGCTGGTGGAGGCGCTGCGCCCGCCGGCGCTGGACGAGCTCGGTCTGATCGGAGCGGTACGGGCCACGGGCCGCCTCGCTGGCCGGGGAGGTGAGCGATCGACGTCACCGGACCGGACCCGATCGCGACCGGTTGCCGGCCGCGGTGGAGACGGCCGCCTACCGGATCGCGGTCGAGGCCATGACCAACGCGGTTCGGCACAGTGGAGCTCGGTCCTGCCTGGTTTCGATCATGGTCGACGCGGAGGCGCTCGACGTGTCCGTCCGCGACGACGGGCGCGGTCTCGACGGCGACCGTTCGCCCGGCGTGGGACTGCGGTCCATGCAGGAGCGGGCGGCCGAGGTGGGCGGCACGCTGTCGGTTCGCTCGCTCGAGGGTCGGGCATGGCGGTGTCGGCCCGGCTGCCGCTTCGACTCGGGACGTCGCCATGATCACGCTGATCCTCGCCGACGACCATCCGGTCTTCGCGTCCGGGCTGCGGGCCGTCTTCGACGCGGAGCCAGACCTGCGGGTGGTCGCGGTGGCCGCCACCGGACGGGAGGCGCTGCAGGCGGCGACCGAGCACCGGCCGGACGTCGCGGTGCTGGACATCAGCGATGCCGGACGGCGACGGCCTGTCGGTCTGCCGCCAGCTGCGGCAGGCCGGACTGGCCACCCGGGCGCTGATGCTCACCATGTCCGACGACGACGAGAACGTGCTGGCCGCGCTGCGCGCCGGCGCGTACGGCTACACCCTCAAGGGTGCCGGACCGGATGAGATCGTCGCGGCCGTCCGGGCCGTCGCCCGCGGCGAGGCCCTGTTCGGCGCCGGCATCGCCGGCCGGATGCTGCAGCACTTCGCCTCGGCGGCCACGACGTCGCCGTTTCCGCAGCTGACCGAGCGGGAACCCGAGGTGCTTGAACCTGCTCGCCGCCGGCCTCGACAACCCGGCGCGTCGCCCGCCGGCTCGGGGTCAGCGGCAAGACGGTCCGCAATCACGTCTCGAACATCATCACCAAGCTGCAGGTCACCGACCGGTCAGGCGCCATCCTGCGGGCCCGGGACGCCGGCCTGGGTGGCGCCGGAACGTAAGGCTCGGCGAGCCAAGGCCGGTCGGTGGACGGCCGGGATGGCAACGGCTGGAGTCAGCTGTCGCGCTTGCGTTGGTCGCTCACCTTCTTGACGCCGTGCTGGACGACGATCCGGGCCAGTTGGGCACCGGGGACGAAGATGTTCACTGCTTCGACACCGACGTCGAGCAGGAAGCGCGGATCCAGCGCCTTGCCGAAGTACTGCTCGAAGGTCGCCCCATCTCCGCGGGTTCCGCCGGTGAGCCCGTCGAACTCGATCACCGCTTCCTTGCCCGCGTGGCGGTAACGGAAGGCGTAGACGGGCCGGTAGACGAGGTCGACGATGTCGACGGACACCTTCTCCTCCAGGATCCGGTCCGCCTCGAGCTTGCCGATCACCGAGGCGAGCACCTCGCGCACGAGCGCCGACGCCTTGTTCTGCGGCGGGACGATGACCGTGCCGGCGTGCGTCGTCTCGGCCAGCTTGGCGGCGTCCACGGCGACACCCGCGAATCCGAGGTAGGTCACCAGGCCCGGCTCCTGGGCACCCGTGAGGCCGTTGAACAAGAATTCGCGCTCTGTTTCGTCCCGACACGACTCCAAACCGGACACCCGGAACTGCTGGTGCTCGATGGTCCTGGTTTCGCCGGCGATCTCGACAGTGCGCACCTCCGGCGCCACCGGCACGGTGTAGTGGCGCGTCCGCTCGTACGTGGCCACGGCGCGGCTGTGCAACCGCCAGAACGGCTGCAGACGGCGCTCGCGATAGACGCACTCGTAGTCTTCGGCACCAGCTCGATTCAGCAGACCGCCCAACTTGGCCGCGGCTCCGAACGCGTCGGCTCGCTTCGCCCAGGCGCGGCCTTCCGCATAGTCGAGATTGAACCGGTCGGCCAGCACGATGATGCGCTCTGCTGCGATCTCGACGTCCATCGTCCCGCTCTCCTCCTGGTAACGCAGCCCAGCGTAAGGGGATCGCGGTCCTGTCCGAAGATGGCAGGGTGGACTACCAGATTCTCGCCGCCGCCTACGCCGATCTCGAGCCGGCCACCGGGCGGCTGGCGCTGATCGCCCGGCTGGCTGAACTCCTGCGCGACACCCCGGACGACGAGTTGGCGTCGGTCTGCCTGCTCTGTCAGGGACTGGTGGCGCCCGAGTTCGCCGGCGTGGACCTCGGCGTCGCCGAGAAGATGGCGGTCCGAGCTATCGGTACGGCGGTCGGGCGGACACCCGAGGAGGTCGCCGCCGTGGCGCGCGAGGTCGGAGATCTCGGTCAGGCGGCCGAAACCTTGGTGGCCGCGGCGGCGGGTGGTGGCTCGGGCGACGGGCTGCACGTGCGAGAGGTGGTCGACAGCCTGCTGGAGATCGCGGCCGCGTCGGGGACCGGTTCGCAGGGGCTCAAGCTGGAGCTGCTGAGCGGGCTGATCGCCAGGGCGACGCCGCTCGAGGCTCGCTATCTGCTGCGCCTCGTGATGCGGAACCTGCGACTCGGCATCGGTACCCCCACGATTCTCGACGCACTGGCCGAGGTGCACGCCGGCGGCAAGAAGCAACGGCCGGTGTTGGAGCGCGCGTACAACATCTGCTGTGATCTGGGGCTGGTTGCCGACACATTGGTGTCCGGCGGGCTGATCGCGGTGGAGCAACTGACGGTTCGCGCCGGGCATCCGGTCCGGGTGATGCTCGCGCAGCGGTTGTCGGCGGCGGAGGAGATCCTGGCCAAGCTCGGCCGGCCGGTCGCCGCCGAGTACAAGTACGACGGGATGCGGGTCCAGGCCCACCGCACCGCCGATGGCGAGATCGAGCTGTTCACCCGACGCCAGGAACGGGTCAGCGCCCAGTTCCCCGACCTTCTCGAACTGCTGCAGACCGGACTCCTACCGCGGGAGGCGATCCTCGAGGGTGAAGTGATCGCCTACGACGCCGCCGCGAACGAATTGCGGCCGTTCGCCGAGGTCATGTTCCGGCGCCGCAAGCACGGGATCGCCGAAGCCGCGCGCGACGTACCGGTCGGGCTGTTCTGCTTCGAGTTGTTGTACGCCGACGGCGAGGACCTCACGATGTTGCCCTACCCGGAGCGCCGGGCCCGACTCAGCGCGGCGGTCACCCTCTCGGACCGGCTGCGGTTGACCACGGCCACCGACGTGGAGAACCCCGCCGCCCTGGACGCGATCTTCGAGCAGGCGGTCGCCGACGGTGCCGAAGGCCTGGTGTGCAAGGCCACCGGACCCGAATCGATCTACCAGGCGGGCGCCCGCGGCTGGTCGTGGATCAAGCTCAAACGCGACTACCGGACCGAACTGGCCGACACGGTGGATCTGGTGATCGTCGGGGCTTACGACGGCCGCGGCCGCCGGCACGGCTCGTACGGCGCGGTGCTGCTGGCGGCGTACGACCCGGAGACGGAGCTGTACCGGACGGTCGGCCGCTGTGGAGCAGGCTTCTCCGACGCCGACCTGGCCGCGTTGCCCGAACGGCTGGCGCCGTTTCGGCGGCCGGACCGGGCAGCTCGGATCGACTCGCGGGTCCCGGCCGACGTCTGGTTCGATCCGGCCGTCGTGATCGAGGTGCTCAGTGCCGAGCTGACCGTCTCGCCGAACCACACCGCCGGATGGGGCGTCCTCGAGATCGACCGCGGGCTGGCGATGCGCTTCCCGCGCTTCACCGGCCGCTGGCGGGACGACAAGGAGCCGCAGGACGCCACCACCACGGCACAACTCGTCCAGCTCTTCCGCACGGCCCGGCGGGAACCCGTCAGCCCGTGATGCCCCGGGCCGCCCGGCGAGCCCGACGCTCCCTCAGCGGCGCAGCAACCGGGCGGCGAACGTCGGGGTGTCCACGCGGGCCGACGCGGCGCCGCGGCGCAGCCTGTCGCGCGCATCGTCGGGCGTGTGCCCTTGGCCGATGAGGAATCCGATCGCGCGGTTGATGGTGGCGAGTTCGGCGATACCCGCCAGGCCGGAGGCCCGCGTCCGCGGCAGCGGGTCCGCGTCCACTTCGATGAGGGGCCGCGATCCGTCGCCGGCGGGCGCTTGACCGTTCCGGACTGGGCCGAGGGTGTGACTCAGGTCGGCGGCCAGGTCGACGAACGTTCCCGGCGTCGCGGCGTAGAACACAATCGCGCTGTCGGGGTGGGCGCCCGGGAGGATGAGCGGCAAGGCGATCCGCAGCGTCGTCACCGGCTCGAGCGCCGGCTCGCCGGAGAACTCCGACAAGATGATCGGCCAGTCGTGATCGACGATCCGTAGCTCCAGACCGCAGTACGACGGAATGGCCGATCCGAGATCGGTGATCAGCGCCGCCAAGGCGCCCGCCAGGGAGTCCTCGGGCGTGTCGACGCTGGCCGCCAGCAGTCGCAGGTGCGCGAACAGGAGAGCGGGTGCGGACCACGATGCCTCGAAGGAAGCGGGCCCGCCCGCCGAACAGGTGCTACCGGGACCGGAGCAGTCGGAGACTGCCCGAAGATGGTCGCGTCCACGGACCAGGTGCTGACGCGGCGTCAGGCCTTACTGTACGCCCGTCCCGCCACGGGGTCGGACGACGGTTTGGCGGCGCTGAGGAGTCAGGTCGCTGGCGAGGGGTCGTCGCGCTGCCGCGCCTGGGCCCGGCGCACCGCCTCGTCCACCACCCGGGCGGCGACCTCGGCCAGCTTGCGGTGCTCCCGTTGGCTCAGGGAGCGCAGCCGCTCCAGGGCCTGCTCCTCGGTGCCGCCGCTACGGCTCAACACGATCCCGACCGCCCGGTCGATCACCCCGCGGGTCTCCAACGCTGACTGCAGCCGCGCCGCCAACCGCTGGGCCTGAGCCAGCACCTGCGCGTTCTGCACCGCGATCGCCGCCGGCAGCGCGAAGATCTCCCCGAGCTCGGCGGCCCGCTCGTCGAAGGCCTGTTTGGCGTGGGCGTAGACGTTCATCGCTCCCACCACCCCGTCCGGTGTGGTCAACGGCAACGACACCACGCTGTGGACGCCGAGCCGCGCGACCTGGCCGCCGAACCGCGGCCACCGCGGATCGCCACCCAACGAGCCCGACATCACCGTGGTCGCCTCCGCCGCGGCGCTGATGCACGGCCCCTGACCGAGGCCGTACTGGATGGCGTCGACCTCGCACGACGAAGGGGGCGGTGGCCACGAGGGTGTTGGCGCGGCCTTCCTCCAGCAGTGTCAGGCCGGCGCCCTCCGCGCCCGGAATGGCATGGACCGCGAACGTCGCGACCCGGGTCAGCAGGTCCTCCAGTCCCAACCGGTTCGATCCCAGCCGCGCCAGACCGGCAAGGCTTTCGCGCAGATCGAAGTCCTCGGCGGCGCGTTCGGCCTCGGGCTCCAGGCCCACATCGTTCGCCTCGGGATCGGGCAGGTCGTCAGCGCTCATGTTCTCGCCATCCAGTCACCAGTGACGCCTCTCACAGCTTCGCTAGCGATCTTAGTGGCGTAGACTCCGAGTACTGCCGATCGCAGTCGGCCTGGAGCCGGGATCGCCGCATCTTATGTTAGCGCATTTTATGCCGCTGTCCTCGAGCGTTTCGCTCTCGCCAGGCACCTCCGGGCGTCACCCCTGTGATTGGCTCCTCCCCTTGTCCGTGCGTGTTTCCGCGGCGCCTCGCGGGTCCGCTGGCGACGATCCGTCCAGCAACCCGTCGTCGGCTTCCACGGCCAGAAACCTCAGCAGCTTCACCCTGCTCACCCGTCAGATCCACGACCTCGGCCTGATGCGCCGGCGGTACGGCTACTACTGGGCCAAACTGATCGGCGCGGTGATCGTGGTCGCCGCCTGGGTCGCCGCCTTCATCTGGATCGGCGACTCCTGGTGGCAGCTGGTCTCGGGTGCGGTGCTCGCCGTGATCATGACCCAGATCGCCTTCCTCGGCCACGACGCCGCCCACCGGCAGATCTTCAAGTCCGGCCGCTGGAACGACTGGATCAGCCTCATCGTGGCGAACCTGCTGGTCGGCATCAGCTACGGCTGGTGGCAGAGCAAGCACACCCGGCACCACGCCAACCCGAACAAGGACGGCTACGACCCCGACATCGTGGCGGCAGCCATCGCATTCACGCCCGAACGGGCGAACCGGCACCGCAGTCCAGTCCTCCGCTGGCTGGTCGCGCACCAGGGCTGGTACTTCTTCCCCGTCCTGCTGCTCGAGGGTTTGGCCCTGCACGTCGACGGGGTTCGACGCGTCTTCGGCCGGGCCAAGATCAACCGCCGCTGGGCCGAGGTGTGTTTCCTCACCATCCGGCTCGGAGGTCTCGTCGGTCTCGCCTTCTGGGTGCTGCCGCCGGAAAAGGCGATCGCCGTTCTCGCTGTTCAGGTAGCGGTCTTCGGCTTCTACATGGGATTCACCTTCGCCCCGAACCACATCGGCATGCCGCTGGTATCACCAAAACTGAAGCTGGACTTCCTCCGTCGACAGGTACTGATGAGCCGGAACATCTCCGGTGGCCGGTGGATGTCGATCTTCATGGGCGGGCTCAACTACCAGATCGAGCACCACCTGTTCCCGTCCATCGCCCGGCCGTACCTGCGTCGGATCCAACCCCTCGTGGCCGCCCACTGCGCCGCCGAAGGCGTGCCGTACACGCAGACCGGGCTGTGGTCGGCGTACCGCAACATCATCGGCTACCTGAACAGCGTCGGGCTCCGGGGCAAAGATCCGTTTCTGTGTCCCCTTGTCGCCCAGCGTCGCGCGATTGTCCCGGAGTCGGTGGGCCGCTGACCCGGCCGGGCGGGTCACCTCCGGCGCGCCACCCCCGGGGTGCGTTCGTCCGCTCGTAGCGGATGCGCCAAAATCGAGGGTCACCAAATCCGCGACTCTGCAGGAGGAACCGGCATGACGGCTGTCCCGTTGCTGACCATGAACGATGGCTCGACCATCCCCCAGCTCGGCTTCGGGGTGTTCCAGATCCCGCAGGAGGCCACGCAGAGCGCGGTGACGACCGCGCTGGAAACGGGCTACCGGCTGATCGACACGGCGCAGGGGTACCGGAACGAGGAGGGCGTCGGAGCCGCCGTCGCGGCGTCGGACCTCGCTCTCGACGACCTGTACATCACCACCAAGCTCGCCAACCGTGAGCAGGGTTACGACAGCACCCTGACCGCGTTCGATGCCAGCATGGACAAGCTCGGCATCGACGTACTCGACCTGTTCCTCATCCATTGGCCACAACCGATGTTCGACCAGTACGTCGACACCTGGAGAGCGTTCGAGAAGCTGCAGACCGATGGCCGGATCCGCTCCATCGGCGTCTCCAACTTCGAGGTCGAGCACCTCGAACGCCTGGCGCAGGAGACCAGCGTCGTCCCGGCCATCAACCAGATCGAACTGCATCCGGAGTTCGCGCAGGCCGAGCTCCGCGCATACCACGCGGAGCACGGCATCCTCACCGAAGCCTGGGGCCCGCTGGGACAGGGCAAGGGTCTGCTCGAGGAGTCCCAGGTTGTCGATCTCGCCGGGTCCCTGGGTCGAACTCCGGCCCAGGTCGTGCTGCGTTGGCACGTCCAGCTCGGCAACGTCGTCATTCCGAAGTCGGTGACACCCGAACGGATTCGGGAGAACTTCGCCATCTTCGACTTCGAGCTCGACGGCGACGCCATGAGCCGGCTGGCCGAACTCGACAGCGGCCGCCGGCTCGGCTCCGACCCGCTCAAGATGGACCTGCGCTGACCGCGCCGGATCCCCTGCGCCACTGATCGCTCGAAGGCCGTAGGGCCCACCAGGGAGCGTGACCGCTCAGCCGAGGCAGCAGCCGACACCACGGGATCATCAGCGTCGGAGAGGATGAGGCATGCCGTTCCCTTCGCTGTACGCCCACGGATTCGCCCGGGTGGCGGCGTGCACCGCAGACGTCTACCTGGCCGACCCGCCGCGGAACGCGGCCAGCGTGATCGACGTCTGCGGCCGGCTGTCGGACGACGGGGTCGCCGTCACGGTGTTCCCTGAACTCGCCCTCACGGGCTACGCGATCGAGGACCTGCTAGGTCAGGACACGGTCCTCGACGCGGTCCACGACGGACTCGAGGCGATCGTCCGGGCGAGCAACACGCTGCTCCCGGTGATCATCGTCGGCGCCCCGCTGCGGCACCAGGCCCGGCTCTTCAACACCGCCGTCGTCATCCACCGCGGTCGGGTGCTCGGTGTCGTGCCGAAGGTCCACCTGCCCAACTACCGCGAGTTCTACGAACGCCGGCAGTTCGCCTCCGGCCGCGGCATCGTGGGCCTGGAGATCCCCGTGGCCGGACAGCGAGCCCCTTTCGGCACGGACCTGCTCTTCGACGCGGTCGACGTCCGCGGGTTGAGGATCGGGGTGGAGATCTGCGAGGACATGTTCGTCCCGATCCCGCCGTCCAGCGGGCTCGCCCTGGCGGGTGCCACCGTGCTGGCGAACTTGTCGGGCAGCCCGATCACCATCGGCCGGTCCGACACCCGCAGTGCGCTCTGCCGAACTCAGTCGATGCGCTGCCTGGCGGCCTACCTCTACGCGGCGGCCGGGCAGGGCGAGTCGACCACCGATCTGTCCTGGGACGGGCAGACCAGCATCTTCGAGAACGGCAACCAACTGGGCCAGGGCGCCCGCTTCGAGGTCGATCCGCAACTCACGGTCGCCGACATCGACCTCGATCTGCTGCGCCAGGAACGCGCGCGGCAACACACGTTCGAGGACAACCGCCGGGTCGCCGTCCCGGACGCCCACTATCGGACCGTGGAGTTCACCCTCGAGCCGCCAGAAGATGATCTTGGTTTGCGGCGGACGGTGGAGCGGTTCCCGTTCGTGCCGGCCGATCCGGCGCGCCTCGAACAGGACTGCTACGAGGCCTACAACATCCAGGTCGACGGTCTCGCCCAGCGACTGCGGGCGATCAACACCGAGAAGGTCGTGATCGGGGTCTCCGGCGGGCTGGACTCCACCCATGCGCTGATCGTGGCCGCGCGGGCGATGGATCTGCTGGGACTGCCGCGGACCAATGTCCTCGGCTACACCATGCCCGGCTTCGGCACCGGCGAGGAAACCTTGTCCAACGCCTGGAAGCTGATGCGGGCCCTGCGCATCTCGGCCCACGAGCTGGACATCCGGCCGACCGCCCGGCAGATGCTCGAGGGTCTCGACCACCCCTTCGCGCGTGGCGAGGAGGTCTACGACGTCACGTTCGAGAACGTGCAGGCTGGGCTGCGCACCGACTACCTGTTCCGGCTGGCCAATCAGCGCGGCGGCATCGTGATCGGCACCGGTGACCTCTCGGAGCTGGCGCTGGGCTGGAGCACGTACGGCGTCGGCGACCAGATGTCGCACTACAACGTGAACGGCGGCGTACCGAAGACCCTGATCCAGCACCTGATCCGCTGGGTGAGCGGGCTGGACGACTTCTCCGACGAGGTCGACGAGATCTTGTTGTCGATCTTGAACACCGAGATCTCGCCGGAACTGATCCCGGTCCAGCCGGGCGAGGTGCCGCAGAGCACCGAGAAGTCCATCGGGCCGTACGAATTGCAGGACTTCACCCTGTTCTACACGCTGAGATTCGGGTTCCGACCGTCGAAGATCGCGTTTCTCGCCCATCATGCGTGGCGTGACGTCGAGCAGGGAAGCTGGCCGCCCGCCTTCCCGCCCGAGCGTCGCCGGGCCTACGACCTGCCGGCGATCCGGCACTGGCTGATCGTGTTCGTCAAACGATTCTTCGGCTTTGCCCAGTTCAAGCGGTCGGCCATGCCCAACGGGCCCAAGGTCTCCCACGGCGGGTCGCTGAGTCCGCGCGGCGACTGGCGGGCGCCCTCGGACGGCAACGCCGCCGTGTGGTTGGCCGACATCGAACGCAACGTGCCGATGTGACCCTGGCATTCGGGGCCGACTGGGGTATCGCAATCCGACGCCGCGGAAGCTCCAGGGGATAAGATTCGGTCACCGCGGGGGCCCAGCGTTGGAGGAGATTTCCGTGCGCCTCGATGAGGCCGCAGAGCATGACTGACGGCCACCTGCCCCAGGTTTTGCGGGGGGCGATTCCGCCCTCGGCATGGGCGTGGTTCCTCGGCCTGGGCGTGGTCGGGGCGATCTTCTATCTGCTGGTGCCGTCCGGCTTGCCGCAGGACGTCGTCTACCAGGCGTACGGCATCGCCGCGGTCGTCGCCATCCTGGTCGGGGTCCGCGGGCACCGGCCGGCCGACCCCCGGCCGTGGTACCTGATGGCGGCCGGTCAGGCGCTGTGGTCGATCGCCGACGCGATCGGCAGCTGGGACGTCGACATTCTCGGCAACGACCGGTTTCCCTCCCCGGCCGATCCGTTCTACCTGCTCGGCTACCCGGTGATCGGGGTCAGCCTGCTGCTGCTCATCCGCGGGCGAGTGCGGCGCGGTGACCACGGCGGACTCCTCGACAGCGCGATCTTCACTGTGTCCATCGGAATCCTGGCCTGGGTCTTGGTGGCGCAACCCACGATCAGGACCTACCAGGAGTCCGTGTTCGCGGCGGCGGTCGGCGTGGCCTATCCGTTGTTCGACATCGTCCTGGCCGGTCTGCTGATCCGGCTGATCACCACGGCGGGCGGTCAGACCCGGGCGTTCAGGCTGCTCATCGCCGCGGTGGTCGCCCTCGTCGTGGCGGACACCACCGCCACGGCCTTCGACATGTCGGCGTTGACGTCGAGTGAGGCGCTCGAGCCGCTCTGGCTGCTGTCGTACGCCTTCTGGGGAGCGGCCGCGCTCGAGCCGTCGATGGTCTCCTTGACCCAACCGGACCCCGGCCGGTCGGCGCCGTTCGGCCGGGGGCGGTTGGTGCTGCTGTCGATCGCGGTGCTGGTCGCGCCGGGCACACTCGCCGTCCAGCACCTGCTGGGGAGCCCGATCGACGTCTGGGCCATCGTCATCGGATCGGTGACGATCTTCATCTTGGTGATGGTGCGGATGGCGGTCGCGATCGAGGAGATCCAGTCGGCCAACCGGGCGCGCGAGGCGGCCCAAGGAGCGCTGGCGCACCAGGCGGCGCACGACACGCTGACCGGGTTGCCGAACCGGGCCCAGTCGATGGCGCTGATCCGCGGCGCGCTGAACCGCGGGCAGCGCAGCGGCGCCATGATCGGACTCCTCTTCGTCGATCTCGACGGCTTCAAGCAGGTCAACGACGCCCTCGGCCACGCCGCCGGGGACGAGGTGCTGTGGACGATCGGGCAGCGGATGCAGGCCTGCGTACGGACCGGGGACGTGGTGGGCAGGCTGGGCGGCGACGAGTACGTCATCCTGCTCGGGCCGCTCGACGAAGAGGCGTCGGCGGTATCGGTGGCCGAACGGGTCGTCGAGGCGGTGCGCGAGCCGTTGCTGCTCAGCACTGGCCGAGATGTGAGCATCGGCGCCAGCGTCGGCGTGGCGATCACCCAGGACGCCCGGATCGATCCCGATCGGCTGCTCAACGAGGCCGACGTGGCGGTCTATCGCGCCAAGGTCGGGGGCCGCGGCCGGATCGAGGTCTTCGACCGGTCACTTCGGGAGGAACTCGACCGCCGCACCGCCCTGGAGGCGGCCCTGGCCAAGGCGATCCGGGGAGCCGACCTCACCCTGCGGCACGAGCCGATCGTCGATCTCGCCAGCCGCGAAGTGATCGGCCACGAGGCTGTCGTCGCCTGGCCGCGGCCGGGCGCCGATGAGCTCGTCCGCTCGCAGCTGCTGTCGGTGGGCGATCGGACCGAGCTGATCTGCGACCTCGACGCCTGGGTGCTGAGTGAGGCGGCAGCGCAGGTGGCGGCGGTACCGGTCGAGAGCCGGGCGCAGATGCTGGCGATCCCGATCTCTGGCCGGCACCTGCTCCGGGCCCGCCTGATCGGCGATGTCACGGGCGCCTTCGAGGCGGTCGGGCTGGATCTGTCGGTGCTCGTGTTGTTGATCCACGACCGGGATCTGATCGACGATCCCGGCGTACTCGACCGGCTGGCCGAGCTGCGCCGGCGCGGAGTCCGGGTGTGCGTCGACGATTTCGGCACGGACGAGGGGCCGACGACCCGCTGGGCGCGGCTACCTGTGGATCTGGTCCGGATCGATCCCGACGTGCTCGCGGGCGGCTCGATCCGCTCCTCGATGCTGCTCCGGGTGACGATCGAGACGGCCCACACGTTCGACTGCCTGGTGATCGCCGGTGGGGTCAGTGATCCACAGCTACTGCCCTTCCTGGCCGAAGCCGGCTGCGAGTACGCCCAGGGCCCGATGTCTCGGCGCCGCCGGCTGACCTCGGCCCGAGCGGGCCACTGAGTCCCATCCGCAGGTCATGCCTGAATGAGTCATACCTGGATGAGTCATACCTGGATGATCGGCGGCCCGCCCACGCTTTCGGTGACCTCGAAATCGCCACACCGCCGATCGCGGTGTTAGCGCGCGGCCACCGTCGCCCGCACAGGTCCCCTTGGTCGCAGCGTCATGGAGGATGGTCCGGGTTCCGGGTTGGCATCGATGTGGACGCGCCAGGTCCGGCCCAGTTCCGAAAGCATCGTGACCGCCTCGACGCGGGCGAACTGCTCGCCGATGCACATCCGTGGACCGGCTCCGAACGGCAGGTACGCCCCCCGCGGCTGGCCGGGCCCCTTCGCGTCGAACAGCTGCCCGCGACCTGACTCGTTCCCTGAGCTGGTCCCTCCTTCGTTCCCTGCGCTTGTCGAAGGGCTCAGGACAGTCCCTGTCGAAGGGCGCAACCAACGCTCGGGCCGGAACTCGTCCGGCTCCGGCCACCAGCGCGGGTCGCGGTGCAGCAGGGCGGGGCTGATCAGGCACATCATCCCGGCCGGGAGCCGGTGGCCACCCAGTTCGATGGCCTCGGTCAGCCGGCGGGTGAACAGCCACGACGGCGGCCACATCCGCATCGTCTCGGTGACCACGGCGGTGGTGAGAGGGCGGTCGGTGCCGCCGTCGTCCCACTCGGCTTCGAGTCGGGGGCCCAGCCCCGGCGTCTGGTCGATAGCGACGAAGGCCCAGGTCAGCGCCATGGCCGTGGTTTCGTGTCCGGCCAGGAAAAGGGTGAGGACCTCGTCGCGGACCTCTCGGTCGCCGAACTCCGGATGTGCGGCGAGGAGATCGAGGACCGTGGGCTCCGCACCGTCGGCGGGGCGGGTCCGACGCTGCCGGATCAGGTCGTCGACGACGTCGTCGAGTTCGGACTGGGCCCGCCGGACCCGCCGGGCGATCGGCAGCGGAGAGCGCAGCAACGCGTACCCGCCCGGTAGCATCGCCAGCCGGAACCCGGCGAAGAGGTCGGACAGCGCGGGGCCCACCCGGGGTGCCGCGTCCCGCACCTCGGTGCCGAACAGTGCGGCACCCACCCCGTCCAAGGTGGTGGCCGACATCTCGCCGACGAGATCGATCGCTCGGCCGGCGGACCAGCCGCGGCCCGTCCGCCGGGCTGCAGCGGCGAAGGAATCCCGGTAGCCGGCCATCCGGCCGGGATGGAACGCCTCCTGCACCGCCCGCCGGTGTCGCTGGTGCGTGTCACCTTCGCTGGTCAGGAGTCCGTCGCCGAGCAGAACCCGGGCCCGGGTGAGACCGCGACCCTTCACCGTCCGGCGGGCGTGGGTGGTCAGCAGCGTCCAGACGTCGGCCGCATCCTCGAGCAGCAGGATCCGTTCGGGGCCGATGCGGATCGGCGCCTCAGCCGCACCCGCGGCGCGGAGCTGGTCGAGGAAGGCGAGCGGCGACCGGCGGAAGGCCCGGACCAGCGCCACGCTCCTCATCGCGTCAGCGTCGCACGGCACCCGCGCGGCGGCCGGGGAGGGAGGCTCGGAGACGTTTGTGCCGCTCCTGATCTGAGCTCGTGGAGCGGCGAGGGTCGAAGTTGTGGCAGACTTGCCAAGCTGTTGCAATTCTTGAGCCGTGGTAAGTGCTACGCCCCTGGGATGTTGCGTGGGCGTGGGCCGAAGGCCGGCGCCCGACAGTAGTCCGAGAGTCGCGAGGTGCGGCCTCGAGATGCAAGGAGATGTTTCATGGCGCAAGGAACCGTCAAGTGGTTCAACGGGGAGAAGGGCTTCGGCTTCATCGAGGTCGACGGCGGCGGCGCGGACGTATTCGTCCATTACAGCGCGATCGAGTCGACCGGCTACCGCTCCCTCGATGAGGGTCAGCGGGTGGAGTTCGACACCACCCAGGGGCCGAAGGGTCCCCAGGCGGACAAGGTCCGCGCGATCTGATTTCCTCGTAGATCGTTGAAGGAGCGCCGGTGCAGACCGGCGCTCCTTTGCTGTCTCCCCGGGTTTCAGAGCGTGAGTGTGACGGTCAACGCCGGGCGTTCGGAAGGGTGACGGCGCGGTCCGTCGGCCGACGGTCCCGGAAAAACTCTTCCCGGACGAACTCCCGGTAGGTTGCGAGACCGAGGCTGGCGAGGAACGGCTCGACCTGGCTGGCCTGGGCCTGCAACGCAGCGACCTTGCGGTCGAGCAGCTCCTCTTCGCAGCTGAAGTTCACCGCGAGTTCGTCCTCCTCGACCACTTCCGGTCGGAATCCGTCGATCATCATCACGTCGTCGACCCCCTGGCCACCGAAGATCCGCTCGGCCCACGTCCGGGTTTTCGTGGAATAGAGCAGCCGGGGTCTTGAGTCGGATCGTGCGAAGTCGGGCCCGACCGCGATCCGGTCGACGGCAAGACTCGCCCAGCGGCACGCCGCGATGTGGTCGGGATGCCCGGTGGCGCCGTCGGGTCCGAAGGTGAGAACGGTGTCCGGCCGGACCTCGGCGATGATCTCGGCGATCGCGCCGGCAGCCTCCTCGTCATCGACCGCGGCGCACTGCCCGTCGTCGTAGCCGAGGAATCGATGGTCGCTTACTCCGAGGATGGCCAGGCAGGCGTTCAGCTCGGCGACCCGTAGCCGGGCGAGTTCGTCGACCGGGCGAGGGTCGTCGACGGGAAAGCCCGCCTCACCCTTGGTCGCGGTGACGCAGACCACGCGCCGGCCTGCGGCGACCGCCAAGGCCATCAGGCCGGCGGACAGGTACGCCTCGTCGTCCGGGTGAGCCCAGACTCCGAGCACGGTGCCCAGATCGCCGCTGATGTTGATCGCCACGGTGCTGATTGTGCTCCATAGCCACCGATCCGGTCGCGTTCCGGGGATGAGTTGAGGCGGACTCCTCGACCGGCATTCGAGACGTCGGCGCAGGTCCGTGACTTCAGCCGAGAATTCCCTGTAGCAACACTAGGAAATGCCAGTCGGAGAATCTGCGGGAGGGGTCGTCGTGTCCGTCAGGAGGTCTGTGGCCGACGTGTTCACCTTTCCCAATCCGGTCAACGAGAAGGCGGCCCGCGTCGTGGCCGGAGCAGTGGCGCTGCTCGCGGCGATCACCCTGGTCGCGAACTCGCCGTGGCTCTACGTGCTCCTGGTGATCGGGTTCGCCGCCCGGGTCGCGGCCGGTCCACGGTTCAGCGTGCTGGGCCGTCTCGCGACGCAGGTGATCGCGCCGCGGCTGGGGCCGCCGACGCACGTCGCCGGTCCGCCCAAGCGGTTCGCCCAGGCGATCGGTCTCGCCCTCACGACGGCCGCCCTGGTGGCCGGTCCGGTTTTCGGTGCCGACCTCGTGGCGCGGCTGCTGATCGGCGTACTGCTCGTCTTCGCGAGTCTGGAATCGGTGGTCGGCTTCTGCGCGGGCTGCTGGTTGTTCGCCCGGCTGATGCAGTGGGGACTGGTTCCCGAGGCGACCTGTGAGGTCTGCCGGGTGCCGCAACTGTCCCGCTGAGTCTCAGCGCTGGGTCTCAGCGTTGTGCGCGGACGGCTGCGATCGGGACCAAAAAGGCAATCACCAGGCCGACGACGAGATTCAAACCCGCGAGCACGGCCTGGGACACCAGCGGCACCGGAATGGTGAAGGGCAGCAGCACGGCGAGCGCGATGAGTACGGCGGCCAGCGCCCCGTAGTAGGTGGTGGGATGCGGGGCGATGTGCAGCATCAGGTTGTACAGGGCCGATGCGCCGATCGCGATCGCCACGGTCAGCAGCGTGTACGCGGCGACGTCGACCGGATGGCTGCTCGTGACCAGGATGGGGATGCCCAGCACGCCGCGGATCAACACCAGTCCGATCAAGGCGGCACCGGCGGCAATGCCGGCGGTGAGCATGGCGCCCACCCAGAACCGCACCTGGTCGATACCGGCGCGGTAGTTCGAGACGGTCGCGGGGCGGGGGGCCTGAGCGCCCTCGTCGGGCCGATAGCTGGTCATGACGACATTATGCGCGGGCTATCCACCTTCGCTCAGGAACGCGCCTTCGGCTTCCGCGGCGCGGGTTCGGTGAGCGGGTGTTCGTCGGGATCCGGTCCCGGTACGGGGACCTCCTCGACCGGCAGCTGAGCCAGGGCGAGGGCCTGCTCGGCGGCCGTCAACCGGGCCATCAAGGTGCGGGCGACGATCTGCTGCCGGGTCGCGGTCCGCTGCGAGCGGCCGCGGAACACGAAGCTGACCGCCCAGTGGATCATCGTGGTGAACCGGTTCTTGAAGCCGACGAGGTACATCACGTGCACGACCAGCCACATCAGCCACGCGATGAACCCCGAGAATTTGATCTTGGAACCGATGGCACAGACCGCGACGAAGCGGGAGATCGTCGCCATGTTGCCCTTGTCGAAGTACTGGAACGGCTGACCCGACGCTTCCCCGGCCAGCCGCTTCTTGATCTGCCCGGCGACGTGCTTGCCGCCCTGCATGGCCACCTGCGCCACTCCGGGGAGGTTCTTCAGGGCGATCATGTCGCCGACGACGAACACCTCGGGGTGCCCGGGCACCGTCAGGTCGTCGTTGACCTTGACCCGCCCGGCCCGGTCCACCTCGGCCTCGCTCTGCTCGGCCAACTGCTTGCCCAGCGGCGACGCGGCGACCCCGGCCGCCCACACCTTGCAGCGCGACTCGATCCGGCGCTCGGTGCCGTCGGGATCGATCACGTCGACCCCCGTGTTGTCGACGCCGACCACCTTCACGTTCAGCTGGACCTCGACGCCGATCTTCTCCAGCTGGGTCTTCGCCGCCGTGGACAGCTTCTCGCCGAACGCCCCGAGCACGGCCGGGGCGGCGTCGAGCAGGATGACCCGGGTCGTCAACGTGTCGATCCGGCGAAAGTCGCGCTTGAGCGTGCGGTGGGCGAGCTCGGCGATCTGACCCGCCATCTCGACCCCGGTGGGACCGGCGCCGACCACGACGAAGGTCAGCCACTCCTTCGCCTCCTCCGGCGTCGGGCAGAGCTCGGCCAGCTCGAAGGAGCCGAAGATGCGGCCGCGGAGTTCGAGGGCGTCGTCGATGCTCTTCATGCCCGGGGCGAACTCGGCGAAGTGGTCGTTCCCGAAGTAGGACTGGCCCGCGCCGGCGGCGACCACCAGGCTGTCGTACGGGTTGACGGTCGTGCCCAGCGGGCTGACCGACGTCACCGTGCGGGCGGCGAGGTCGATGTCGGTGACCCGGCCGAGCAGCACGGTGGCGTTCTGCTGGTGCTTGAGCACCTCGCGGGTGGCGGGTGCCACCTCGCCCTCGGAGAGCACCCCCGTGGCCACCTGGTAGAGCAGCGGCTGGAAGAGATGGTGCGAGGTACCGCTGATCATCGTGACCTCGACCGGCGCCTTCGCCAGTGCTTCGGTCGCCCACAGGCCGCCGAAACCGGATCCGATCACCACCACGCGGTGCGGATCCGGGCCAGGGGTGCCAGACGTTGAGGTGGGCTGGGCAGCAGGCGCGTCGACACTCATTTGGCGGGCATCCCTTGGTCGGTGGTGGGTCTATCTCCGTCCTTGAGGCGATGTCGTGTCAAGGGGTACCGCTCGGGGAGATATGAAGTTCTGGGCAGTCGCTGCTCCCGGGTCAGGTCGGAGACAATCGATTCTTGCCGTGGTTGGTCATCGGTGGCTGGCGCCAGACCCTACCCAGGCGTGCATGATCCGGAAGGCGTTGGCGAAGATCGTCAGCACGGGATTCACGCCACCGTTGGTCACGTGCAGGGAGCCGTCGACGACCCGCAGATTCGCGTGGCCCCAGACCCGGCCGTCCGGGTCGGTGACCGAGGTCGTCGGGTCGGTGCCCATCCGGCAGGTGCCGGCCTGGTGCTGGCCATTGGTCAGCGCGACGGAATCCGGCGGTGCGCCGTAGGCGACGATGGTGGTGGCCCCGGAGGCTCGGAGCCACTCGGCGGCGCGCTCGCCCAGGAGCTGCTGGACCGCGAGGTCGTTGGGGTGGAGCCGGCCGCTGAGCCGGGCGACGGGAAGGCCCAGGCTGTCGATCACCGTGGGGTCGAGCCGGACGCGGGCGTCGGCGGTGGTCACCTCGTGGACGGGGCCGACAACCCGCTGCATCCGCGGCAGCAGGTGCCGCAGGCCGTGTTTGGCGGCCAGACCGTGTGGCCCGATGAGACCGGCGTGGCGGAGGTACCCGAAGGAGCTGACCGGTGTGGGCACGAACTCGTTGGCGATCATCCCACCGCCGACCAGACCGTCGTTGCCGTGCCGGAAGTCATGAGTGGAGATCGACGGCCCGGGTCCGATCAGATCATTGATCGGGTCGTCGAAGATCCCCATCGCCCCGCCGTAGAGGTGTCCTTGCAGGTGCCGGCCGACCAGGTCGTGGCCGTTGCCGAGGCCCTCGGGTTCCTGGTCGCTCCGGCTGGTCAGCAGGAGCCGGGCCGATTCGATCGCACCGGCGGCCACGACCACGTCCGCCGCATCGACCGTACGGCGCGAACGGGCTCCGCCGGCGTCTCCGACGAGGTCGACGCCGCTCACCCGACCGGCGATGTCGGTCATGATCCGCGCTGCGCGGGTCCTGAGCGCGATACTGAGGTTCCCCGTTGCCGCCGCGTCGGCCAGCACGGTGTTGACCGAGTTGTTCTTGGCCTCGACGGGGCAGGTGAAGCCGACGCACTGTCGGCAGCGCGCACAGGCTGGTCGCCCGCGGTAGGCGGTGGAGTTGATCGCCAGCGGGACCGCAACTGTGGTCAGTCCGCTCTGCTGGGCGCCCGCCAGCAACCGACGGGCGGGGGCGGTGAGGGGCATCGGTGCCATCGGGTAGGGGCGGGAACGCCAGGTCGATCCGGCGTGGGCCTCGGCCGAGCCGCAGACTCCGATCTCGTACTCGGCCTGGGTGTAGAAGGGTTCCAGGTCGCCATAGCTGATCGGCCAGTCGGCCAGCGAGCTGCCGCCGGGCACCCCGTAGGTGCTGGCCATGGCGAAGTCCTCCGGCATGAATCGCCAGGCCTGCGCTCCGTACACCCGGGTGCCGCCGCCGAAGGTGTCGGCGTTGCTGCCGGAGCGCGGATCCCAGGCCGGCAGCACGATCAGATCGTCGCCGACCAGCAGGGTGCGCGGATTCTCGGCCGACGACCGCATCGTCCGGTGATCCAGTCCGGTGTCGGTCCGGGCGTTGCGAAGGTGATCACTCGCCAGGACCGCCGAATCGGGAAAGTCTCCCCGCTCGACCAGCAACACCGACCTACCGGATCGCGCGAGAGCCCACGCCGCGACGGCGCCGCCGGCACCTGATCCAACGACGACCGCGTCGTAGCGCGCGGCTACCTGGTCGGGACGGATGAACGGCCGGCGATCCGGCACCCAGACGTCCTCGGCGGGCCAGCCGTCGGCGGGTGCCGGATCCCAGCCGAGCATGCTCCAGGAAACGCCGTGGTCGTTGCCGCCGTTGGCGGGATCGGCGTAGAACCCCGCGTTGACCAGATGAGCGAACCAGAGGTACTCGGAATCGTCGACGAGGCGGTCGAGGACGGCCTCGCGGCCCGCGGCATCCAGATCGGCGAACCTGCCTGCCGACTGGCGGTCGAGGAGATCCAGCACCGCAATCACTCGATCGGACCACTCCGGCCGTTCCCTCGCCGTGACCTGGGTCCAGAACTCCAGGCCACCGGCCTGGGAGGCCGACGGGAAGTCGTCGACCGGCACGACCGCGTCGATTGCGGCCCGCAGCCGATCGGTCTCATCGGGCAACCAGGTCATCCGCCACCCTATTGGTCCGGGCCACGGGTGGAGCCAAGGGGACTCGAACCCCTAACCCCCTGCTTGCAAAGCAGGTGCGCTACCAATTGCGCCATGGCCCCGTGCTGAATCGACAGCAGATCCTACGCCCCGCCATCCCCGGCGCGCTCCCGCGCGGGAGCTCCGTGTTCGCGCGGGAGTTCTCGCGAGCGAACGCCGAACTCGCGAGCGGGAACGGGGGCAAGCGGTTGCCGGCGCCCTCTTCTCTCTCCTCAGGGCGGCATCCAGCCGCGCACCTGATCTGCGATTTCCCGGTCGACGGGCAACCAGGCGACATCGTCCAGGGTCTCGGCGGTCAGCCACCGCACCTCGTCATGATCGCGGCCGGGCTGCGGAATGCCTGCCGTGATTACCGCGAACCAGACGCACATCTCGTACTGCTCCGAGATCGGCCACGCCGGTCGACTCGGATGGTCGATCTCGGGTCCGACGTGCACCTGGAGTCCGAGTTCCTCGGCGAGCTCACGGTGCAGGGCCTGGACGGGCTCCTCGCCGACTTCGACCTTGCCGCCCGGGAACTCCCAGCACAACGCCGGAGCCCGGCGCCGAGCCGCGAGCACTCGGGTCGGCGCCCGCAGCTGGTCCACGATGACCGCTGCCACGACGAGGATCACGCTGGGTCAGTCTGACTCGGCGTCCGGGAACCGAGCGGGAGCGAGCCGAGGGGCGACGGCTGGACCTGATGAGAGCGGGCAGGTGCCGCAAGCGTGTGACATGCCTCGCAGGGTAAGCCTGCCGGGGCGCCGAGAAATGGCTCTCGCTGGATCCGCGAACTACCATCGATGACCATGTGGTCGCAGCGGGAGGTCATCGATTATGCGCTGCAGCGACGCTCCACGCTGGAGGCGCTGCGACGCCCCGGACACCGGCTGGCCCGGCAGGACGCCTGCGATGCCGATCCTATGCTGCTGCGCGCCGCGAAGCATCACGGCGAGCCCGCCGACGTTCCCTGCCCCATCTGTGCCGGTGCCGACCTGCTGCTCCTGCACTACGTGTTCGGCGATCAGCTGGGGCAGTACTCCGGGCGGATCAAGCGCACACCGGAGCTGGAGGAGATGGCCCACGAGTTCGGCGAGTTCAAGGTCGTCGTCGTGGAGGTTTGCCCAGCCTGCAGCTGGAACCACATGATCATGAGCTACCTGCTGGGTGACGGGAAGAAGCGCAAGCCGCCTCGCCGCCAGCAGACTGTCGAGGACATTTATGGCTAGACCCCGCAGGGGGGGTAGCGCAGGGCCGGACTGGGATCCCGCGCGCCCGAAACCCCGCTTCAAGAAACGCACCATCGCCAAGCGGGTCACCCTGGCGCTGGTCGGCTTCGTGCTGCTCGGCCTGGTGGGCGTCACGGCAATCGTGGTGGTCGGGTATACCACCACGAGCCGACCCGATCCCAACGCCGACTTCCAGACCGCGATCACGAACGTCTACTACAACGACGGCAAGGCGCGGCTGGGAAACTTCGCGGTGCAGAACCGCACCCCGATCTCCTTCACGGAGATGCCGCAGGACATCAAGGACGCCGTGGTCGCCGCCGAGAACCGGGACTTCTGGACCGATCCGGGAATCTCGATCCGCGGCATGTTCCGCGCCGCCTGGGTGATCCTCACCGGCGGCGAGACGCAGGGCGGATCGACGATCACCCAGCAATACATCAAGATCCTCTACCTCAACTCCTCCCAGACTCTGACCCGGAAGTTCAAGGAGCTCTTCCTGGCGTACAAGATCAACAAGGAGATGTCCAAGGAACAGATCCTCGAGGGCTACCTGAACACGATCTACTTCGGCCGCGGCGCGTACGGCATCCAAGCGGCCGCCCAGGCCTACTTCGACGTCGACGCCGAGGAGCTGACCGTGCCGCAGGCCGCCGTGCTGGCCAGCGTGCTCAACAACCCGGCCCTGCTCGATCCCGATGCCGACAGCGACAACGTGCCGCGCCTGCAGCAGCGGTACGCCTACGTCCTCGACTCCATGGTCCAGACCGGCGCGTTGACCGCCAGCCAGGCCGCGTCGTACCGGCGGGCGCTGCCGGCCTTCCCCAAGATCAAGACGTCGGAGCGGTACGGCGGCCCGAAGGGCTTCCTGCTCAAGATGGTCGAGCGCGAACTGGTGGCCGCGGGGTTCAGCGAGTCCCAGATCAGCGGCGGCGGACTGAAGATCACCACGACATTCGACAAGCGGGCTCAGAACGCGGCGGTCAAGTCCGCCCAGAGCAACACCAAGCAGGCCGCCGACGCCGCGAACAAGAAGGCGTCCGACCTGCACGCTGCCGTCGCTTCCGTCGAGGTCGGCACCGGCGCGGTGCTGGCACTGTACGGCGGCCCCGACTTCGTCGCCAACTCGCGTAACTGGGCCACGACACCGCGTCCGACCGCGTCGACCTTCAAGACCTACGCGCTCGCGGCCGGCCTGGACGACGGCGACAGTCTGCGTTCCACCTTCAACGGCAACACCTTCAAGCCGCCGGGTGACACCACGACGGTCCGCAACGAGTTCTCCAATCAGTACGGCAGCAACGTCACGCTGCTGCGGGCGACGGCCGACTCGATCAACACCGCGTTCGTGGACATGACCACCCAGCTGAAGGGTGACGGGCCGGAGAAGGTGATGAAGATGGCTGAGGCGGCCGGGGCGCCGAAGGGTGCCGGCTGGGACAACAGTTCCCGGGTCGCGCTCGGCACGGCCGAGGTCAGCCCGCTGGCCCAGGCCGGCGCCTACGCGACCTTCGCCAACGGCGGGACGCACGTCGCCAATCACGTGGTCCGCGAGGTGACCGACGCCGAAGGCAACGTGCTCTACGAGGCCAAGCCGGCCGAGAACCGCGCCGTCAGCAAGGACATCGCCCGCGACGTCACCTACGCCTTGTCCAATGTCGTCGAGCAGGGCACCGGTGGCACCGTGCGGACGCTCGACCGGCCGGTGGCCGGCAAGACCGGCACCAAGGACGTCAAGGACGACATCACGTCGGCCTGGTTCGTGGCCTACACGCCGCAGATCTCGACCGCGGTGATGTACGTCGCCGGGGCCGACGGCAACGGGGACCTGGACGGTTTCGCCCGGCCGGGCGACAGCACGTTCTTCGGTGGCACCTATCCGGCGCTGACGTGGGTCGACTACATGTTGGTCGCCGTCGAGGACACACCGGTCGAGGACTTCGACGAGCCGGCGTGGGTGAACGCCGACGCAGCCGATCTCCAGCCGCAGCGAACCTATGAGTCGCGTTCCGAACCGCCGCGCGAGCGTGAGACCGAGGAACCCAGCGAAGAGCCGTCGGAGAAGCCGTCGCCGACCCCGGCCGATCAGACTCCGAGCCCGGAGCCCGGCCAGGCCGGGTCGGCGAATCCGTCGCAACCGGTCGAACCGAGCAGTTCGCCCTCGCGGCGCCGGGCGGCAGAACCGAACGGCGACGGGTGAGTTTGGTCGGCGGCGGGGTCCGCCCCGGTTCCGACCAACCAGCACGTAGCGATCGATTCATCCGCAGTCTGAGTCAGCGGCTGGGCGGACCGATCGGCCGCCACGGCGTGCCGGGCCGCGGCTGGTGGAATCCCGCCCGGGTCGCGTTGCTGACCGCCACCGGCATCTATCTGCTGGGTGTCGTGTTCCGCAGGACCTGCCGGCAGACGATCGCCGGGCAGGCTCCCGACGTCTACAAGCATCTCTGCTACTCCGACATCGGCGTCCTGTACGGCCTCCGGGGGCTGCTGGAGGGCAATACCCCGTACGTAGATTCCGGCAGCTATCCGGTGCTGGAGTACCCAGTGCTGACCGGTGCCTTGCTGGAGCTGAGCCGGTTGATCACGGTGGCCCTCGGCGCCCCGTTCGGGGTCGGTCTGAGCGAACAGCAGAAGGTCGACGCGACGCTCACCTTCGTGGACGTGAACACCGTGCTGCTCGGCGGGTGCCTGCTGATCGCGGTCTGGGCGCAGGCGCGCTCGGTGCCGCACCGGCCGTGGGACGCGATGATGGTCGCCGCCTCGCCGTGTGTCGCAGCCGCCGCCTTGATCAACTGGGACCTGTTCGCGATCGCGCTGACTGCGCTGGGGGTGCTGTTCTGGTCCAGGTCCCGGCCGGGCTGGGCCGGCGTGCTGTGGGGTCTCGCGATGGCGGCCAAGCTCTATCCGGTGTTGCTGCTCGGCCCGCTGCTGTTGCTGTGCCTGCGGTCCGGGCGGATGCGGGCGTACGGGGCGGCACTCGTCGGATTCGGCCTGAGCTGGGCCGCGGTCAACGCGCCGGTGCTCTTCCTCGCGCCGTCGGCCTGGCTGAGTTTCTGGACGTACAACTCCGGGCGCGGGCAGGATCTCGGCTCGATCTGGTACGTGCTGAAACTCGCCGGCTACGAGATCAACCAGCTCAATCTCGTGGCCCTGGCGATCTTCGCCGTCGCTTGCCTGGCGATCGGGGTCCTGATCCTGCTGGCCCCGCGGCGACCACGGATCGGGTCGGTGTTCTTCCTGGTCCTGGTGGCATTCCTGCTGACCAACAAGGTCTACTCCCCGCAGTACGTGCTCTGGCTGCTGCCCTTCGTCGTGCTCGCCCGGCCGGTGTGGCGGGACTGGCTGATCTTCACCGCCGGCGAGCTGCTCTACTTCGCCGCGATCTGGTGGCACCTGGGTGGCTTCCTCACCCCGGGGAGCGACGGGGCGGACCGGATCTACTGGCTCGCGGTGATCTTGCGGATGCTCGCCCAACTCTGGATCGCGGCCGTGGTGGTCCGCGACATCCTGCGACCCGAGCACGACGTGGTCCGCCGCGGCGACTGGGACGATCCGACGGGCGGGGTGCTGGACGGTACGGCTGATGTACGTGCCCTGAGCCCGCCCGCTGGGCAGGCCTTGAGCCCGTCGAAGGGCCAAGGAGGATGACCAGCATCGGGCCTTCGACGAGCTCAGGGCAGGCGGTGGTCGGCGCCGGAAGGGTGCGCAACGGTGGCCGGGCGGTGGTGCAGGCGTGGGTGGCCAGTCGCGGGCTGATCCTGCTCGTCGCGTTGTTGATCAGCTGGCGGGAGGGACGAGCCTTCGAGCGGGTGGTGGCGCAGTGGGACGTCGAACACTTCACGTCCATCGCCACGGCTGGCTATCTCGCGCGCGCGGACGGCACCTTGATGGCGTTCTTCCCCGGGTTGCCGATGCTGCTGCGGGTCGGTACCTGGCTGGGACTGTCGGTGGAGATCACCGGGGTGGTGCTGGCCATGATCGGTTCGGCCGCTGCCGCCGCAGCTCTGCTCCGGCTGGGCGGCCCCTGGGCGGCGGTGGCCTGGCTGTTCGCGCCGACGGCAGTGTTCACCACGGTCCCGTACACGGAGGCGGTGTTCTGCGCACTGGCGTTCTGGGCCTGGGAGCGGGCCCGCGCCGACCGCTGGGCGGCGGCCGCCGTGCTCGCCGCGGGCGCCTGCACCATCCGGGTCTCGGGCTTGTTCCTGGTTGGGGCCCTGTTCGTGATGATCGTGACCACGTCAGCGGTTGGGGGACGACGCCTCGGCTGGCTGCAGCGGCTCCGCCGAGTCGCCTGGTTGTTGCTGCCGCTGGCGGCGATCGGCGGCTTCGTGCTCTACCTCTACGGCCTCACCGGTAGCTGGACCGCCTGGTTCAGCGCCCAGGAAGCCGGCTGGGAGCGAGAGCTCACCGTGCCCTGGGAGTCGTTCCGGCACACCTGGGAGTCCGTCGATCCCGCCGCCTTCCCGGATCATCCGTTGTGGCCACCGGTCTTCGCCGCCGAGATCGTCTCGATGGCCGTGGGCGTGCTGGTCACCGGCTGGTGTCTGGGGCGGCGGATGTGGGCCGAGGCGAGCTGGGTGGCCATCCAGGTCGTGGCCTTCTCGCTGTCGTACTGGTTTTTCTCGGTGAACCGGGCCGTGCTGTTGTGGTTCCCGCTTTGGATCATGGTCGGCCAGCTGGTGAGTTGGCGGCCCGAGCACCGGGCGGCGCGGGTGGCGCACCGGGTGGTCGTGGGGCTCTACTTCGCCGCGTCCGGCTTGGTCATGCTGGCGTGGAGCTGGCTCTACCTCACCGGCAACTGGGCGAGCTGAGCCTTCCTACTTCGGGCGGTGCTGCTGGCGGGCCCAGCCCGGGCACCAACCGTCGGACGTCACACTCCGGCCGGCATCGGGCGGCACCAGATGACCGTGTAGCGAGCCATCGCGCGCGAAGTGCAGGAATTCCTCCTCCCACGGGCGATTCCGCAACTCCCGCCGCTCGTAAACGCGCTCGTACTCCGCCCAGAACTCTCGCAGCGAATCGAGCACGCCCACATAGTGAGTCTATGAATAACCGCGCGAGAGCGAAAGAGGTTCACCGATCTTTCCGCTCGCTGCGTGATCCGTTGTGGCGCCGTCCGTCGTCCTCCTCGGCGACGGATTTCCCGCGGCGAGAGAAGCCGCGTCGCCTCGATCGTCCTCCGGTCAGCGCCGCGGATCCCTCCACTCGCTCGGGGCCCCACGCAAGCTCAGGACGCGTCGGTGGTCCCGCCTAAGCTGAACCCTGTGGGGCGGATGTGGATCGAGATGCACGGGCTGGTCAACCTCCGGGATGTCGGGGGGGTCCGAACCACCGATGGGGGCACGATCCGGCCGGGCCGGCTGCTGCGCTCCGACAATCTCCAGTCCCTGAGTGCCGACGACGTCGCGGTCCTGCTCGAACTGGGACTCACGGACGTGATCGACATGCGCAGCGACTACGAGGTGGCGGCGGAAGGCCCCGGTCCGCTCAGCGACCACCCCGAGATCGTCATCCACCAGCACTCCCTGTTCCAGGAGTGGCGCGAGGGTATCGGCGAGGACAAGCCCGATGAGCGCCCGGAGGTGCTGCCCGAACAGGCGTTGCCCTGGGTCGACCTGACGCCGTCGGTCCAGCTCGACCATCCCGTCGCCTCTCACTACCTGTCGTACGTGGTGGACCGGCCGGACTCGGTGCTGGCCGCCCTCCGCGCCGTCGGCGAGGCGGAGGGCGCCGCCCTGGTGCACTGCGCGGCCGGCAAGGACCGGACCGGCACGATCGTGGCGCTGGCCCTGATGGTCGCCGGCGCCGACCGGGACGCCGTCATCGACGACTACGCGGCCAGCACCGAGCGGATGGAGGCCATCGTCGGTCGGCTGATGCAGAGCAGTACGTACGCCGAGAACCTCCGCGACCGCCCCGTGTCGGCCAACAACACCCATCCCGAGACCATGCAGGTCTTCCTGGACCACATCGACGGCGAGTACGGCGGCGTGGCCGGCCTGCTCGAACGGATCGGCTGGACCCCGGAGGACAACGCCCGTCTCCGCGCCAAACTGCGCGACTGAGCGGCGCCGCGGCGACCTCCGTAGGTACCGGTACGGTCCTCGGGTGGACTCGTCGCCAGCCATGCTCCGCCATCCCCGGTGGATCCTTGTGGCGCGCGTGTGGTGGGCCGTCCTCGTCGCCGTGGTGGCCACCTCGTTCCTGACCCAACTCGTCCTGGTGCTCACCGGCGGCGTGGACGCGAACTCCGGGGTGGCCGCCGGCGGGGTCGGCGTCGAGACCCGGCTCATCCGGTTGTTCAGCTACTTCACCATCCAGAGCAATCTGATCTGCCTGGCCGCTGCCGTCACCTTGGCCCTGAACGCGCGCCGGGACGGTCGTGTTTGGCGGGTACTGCGCCTCGACAGCCTGTTGGGGATCATCATCACCGGCCTCGTCTACGACATCTTGCTCGCCGGTCTTGTCGAACTCAGCGGCCTGGCCCTGGCCGTGACCATCGGGCTGCACTACATCGCTCCGTGGTGGACGCTGCTCGGCTGGCTGCTCTTCGGACCCAGGCCCCGGATCGACCGGAGAACGGTGCTGCTGGCCTTCATCTGGCCCATGGCCTGGATCGGCTACACCTACCTGCACGGCGCGCTCAGCGGCTGGTACCCCTATCCCTTCCTGAACGTCACGACGCTGGGGGTGCCCACCTCCCTCCGCAACACCGCCGTCGTGCTGGTGCTGGGCCTGGGGCTGAGCCTGGTGCTGGCGCGGCTGGACCGGATGCCCGTGCTGGGTCCGCGCGAGGGCACCGCTCAGCGATAGTTCGTGAAGCAGTTCTTGACGCCGTCAGCCTTCAGCCCCGTCTGGAAGGCTGCGATCCGGGCCAGCGGGCCGCCGGTGCGGATCTCGCCGTCCGGGGTGACCTTCGTCCACTGGGACTTGTCGGAGATCGCCAGCAGATCCTCGGCGATCTTCACACTGTCCGCGGAGTCCCACTCGAGGAAGCCCTCGTAGTCCAAACCCCATAGGGCTGCGCCGGCGAGGCAATCGGCCTGGAGCTCGCGCTTGGCGTCGAGCGGATTCGGTACCAGGGCGTCGTAGCCGCCATCGGCCAGCAGCTGCTGCATCGCGTGACCCCACTCGTGGGCCACGACCAGGTACACCCACTGGGTGCCGATGCCCTCGTCCAGCGCGCGTCGCATCAGGGTCCTGCCGTAAGCGACGAAGTGGCCGTCGGCGCAGTAGAAGGCGTTGTCGCTCTCCAAGTCCGTGCCGTCACAACTCTGCGGGTCGTCGTCGGTGTAGATCCCCCGCTTCTCCGGCGCCCGGTACTCCGCATCGCCGAAGCATTGGTCCCAGTGCCGCTGCCAGAAACCGTCGACATACCGCTCGGCCTTCTTGATGTCCTTCTGGACCTCTTCCCAGTTCCCGTCCTCGCCCAGCTCGACCTTGGCGTCGCTGCCTTCGTCGAGGGTGAACCCGCAGCCGTCGCCGGGGACCGGTGACGGCGTTGGCGACGGCGTGGGGGTCGGCGTGGGGGTCGGCGTCGGCGTCGGCGCCGCGCTCTCGGTTCGCGGCTGGGGTGTGCCGGGGATGGTGCAGGACGCGAGCAAGACGCACAGCAGCGCGGCGAGCACGATCGCCAACGAAGGATGACGGTCAACTCTCATCGCGCGCTCCGATGACTGGCTTTGGGTGTAAACGGGGGCATGTCCTGCTGAGCCGGATCCTAGCGGTTTCGTACCTGTTGAGGCGGCGGTGTCTACGTCTTGCCGATGGGTGACTCAGCCTGGCGGGCGGTTGATCTCGACCAGCCTGTCGACCAGCGCGGTGTTGAGCCGGAGCCGGACGGGCACCTCATCGCCCGGTGTCGGCGGCTGGACCGAGCGGGGGAGGAAGATCAGGCTGGACTGCATGTGGGGCGGTTCGATGAACCAGCGCTTCTTGCCGGCGATGGCGTACGGGCTGAGGGCCCACCCCGCAGCTTCCATCGAGCCGGTGGCCACCGAGATGGCGCGGGCCCGCAGCGACGCTCCGGCCGTCGGCGCCTCCATCGCGATCCCGTGCGAGGTGCCACCGGCCATCACCACCACCCAGCCGTCGGACACGCAACGGCGCTGTCGGTAGCCGACCCGCTGGCCACGGTGCACCGGGTGCACGTCGAGCACGGTCGCCATCGGCCAATGGGTGTCCGCGCCGCCACTCCAGAGCATCGTGCCCATCCGGAGCCGGGCCGTGACCGCCTGCCCGACGGTGCCCAGGACACGCGTCACCTGCTGGCTCTCGGTCGCGCTCAGATGGGAGAACCACAAGGGAGCATGGTCGGCCCCGAGGGCTTCTCGGCCGAGCGCCCGGGCCTCGGCGACCCGATCGGAGCCGGAGATCGGGAGGTGGATGGTCCAGCCCCGGAAGTCGACCTGGTCCAGCCAGTTCCGTACCCGGTCCAGCTCACTGGAGCTGATGCCGTACCGGCACATCGAGGTGAGGACCTCGACCAGGACCTTGGGGTGGTCGGCGCGTTCGGCGACGGCTGCCAGGTCCTCCAACCGCGACACCGTCGTCACGATCCGCGGGTCGTCGAGCAGCCCGCTGGCCACCTCGTCGTCGGGTCGCCACGGCGTCAGCACGACGATGTCGCGGTCGAAATGATCCCGGACCGCGGCCACCTCGTCGGCCATGCCGACCGCCAGGCAGTCCACGTCGAGCCGGTTGGCCTCCTGAGCCAGGCGGGCGAGCCCGTAGCCGTACCCGTTGCCCTTGTCGACGGGCACCAGACCCGGAGTCTCGGCGGTGACCCGCTCCAGGTGGGCCCGCCAGCGCGGTACATCGACGCGAAGCGTTACCCCACTCATGGCTCGCCCTCCTCAGCGCCGCTTGAGGTAGAGGTCGAAGGCGGCGTACAGGATCGCGTTCAGCGGCAGGTCCCACTCGCCGACGTACTCCACGGCCTCACCGCCGGTCCCGACCTTGAACTGGATGAGACCCAGGTGGGGATCGTCGGCGTCCAGACCTTCGGTGATCCCGCGTAGGTCGTACACGGTCGCCCCGGCGGCGAGGGCGTCGTTGATCATCCGCCATTGGGTTGCGTTGGAGCCACGGACCTCACGCTTCGCCGTTGAGCTGGCACCGTAGGTGTACCAGACGTGCCGACCCACCCGCACGGCCGTCGTCGCCGCGACCAGATCGCCGTCGTGCCGGGCGAGGTAGAGCCGGATCCGGCCGGGCTCCTCGGCGTTGAGGGCGGCGAACATGGTCTGGAAGTAGCTCAGCGGGCGGGGGGTGAAGCCGTCCCGCTCCGCCGTCTCGACGTAGAGCGTGTGAAACTCGGGCAGGTCGTCCGCGTCGCCGTGGCTGACCTCGACGCCGGACTTGTCCGCCTTCTTGATGTTGCGCCGCCAGAGCTGGTTCATGCCGCGCAGCAACTCGTCGGGCGACTTGTCGGCGATGGGCAGTTGGAAGACGAACCGCGGCTGCCCGGCCGCGAAGCCCTCGTCGTCGGCCGGCGGCCGCCAGCCGAGCTCGCGGAGTTCGTTGCGGAGCCGACTGGCGTGGTGGTCGACCACGTCCGGCATGGCCTCGCTGAGCCGGCCGATCCGCGGGTCGGCGATCGCCGCCTTGATCGTCTCGGCATGCCAGCGGCGAGCGACCAGCGGCACCCCGATCCGGACCCCGAACGCACCACGGGCCTTGAGGTGTTCGGCCAACGGCACGAGCCAGTCGGCGATGTGGTCGCCAGCCCAGTCGATGGCCGGGCCCTCCGGGAGATAGGCCAGGCTGCGCTTGATCCGGGGGAGTTGGCGGTAGAGCACCAGCCCGGCGCCGATCGGAGTGTCGTCGGAGTCGAACCAGCCGAGCGACTCCGCCCGCCACTCCGTCTTCACCGAGGCCCAAGCCGGGGTCTGCAGGAAGCTCACCGACGGGCGGGTGTTGTTGAACGCCACGTGCTCCGCCGCCGTGATCGTCCGAACCTGATGCGCCACGGTACGACCCTAACGGGGCCCGTCGACGTCGGCTGGGATGCGGTCGACCCTGAAAACCGCGCAAGCGATCCAGCGCGAGGGCCCGACACGCCGCAGATTCGGTCCTGGGGAGTGATCGGCTGCTCGCCTTTCAGGGCGAGCCCCCCGATACAGTCGGCGCATGTTGACCGAGGAGGAGCTGCGCGAGGGGCTGACCGCCTGTCTGCACGTGCCGCGGTGGGTCGACGAGGTGGCGGCGGCCGGGCCGTACGGGTCCTTGGCCGAGCTGGTGGAGCAGGCGCGCGCCTCGGCGACGCCGCTCAGCCCCGCCGAGATCGACCAAGCGCTGGCGGACCACCCCCGGATCGGCGAACGGGCGGCGGGCAGCGGTCAGGCGCAACAGTTCTCGCACGCCGAGCAGGCCTCGAGCGCGTCGGACGACGAGCGACTGGCGGCGGATCTGGCTGCCGGGAACCGGGAGTACGAGGAGAAGTTCGACCGCATCTTCCTGATCCGCGCGGCAGGTCGCAGCCGGGCGGAGATCCTGGCCGAGCTGCGGCGACGGCTGGACCTGGACCCGGAGACGGAGCAGCAGCAGGTGGGGGCCGAACTGCGCGAGATCGCCCTGCTGCGGATTCCGCAGTTGTTCGCCCGGCTCGACCACCATTCCGGCTACGACGAGAGTGAGGCCGCCCAGTGAGCGGAAAGGATGACCGCAGCAAGGTCACCACGCACGTGCTCGACGCGGTCAGCGGACGGCCGGCGGCGGGGGTACCCGCCCGGCTCGAGGCGCTCCGCGGCGAAGCCTGGGAGGTGCTGGCCGACGGGCAAACCGATGACGACGGCCGGATCGGCTCCTTCGGTCCGACGGATCTGGACCCCGGCAGCTACCGCGTCTGGTTCGGCGTCGCGGACTACTTCGCGGCCGCCCAGATGTCCAGCTTCTACCCGGAGGTGACCATCACCTTCGAGCTCGCCGATCCGGCGCAGCACTACCACGTCCCCCTCCTGCTGAGCCCGTACGCCTACTCGACCTACCGCGGCAGCTGACCCCTGCTCAGGAAGTCGGAGAGAGTCCCCGCCGAGCTGCACGTCTCGGATCGGACGGCCCCCGCCGAGCGAGGAGGAGGGAGCGCACGGCTTGTTACTCGCCCTACGCCGGGTCCCGCCCCCGGCGACTGAGGAGAAGCGAGCGGACGACGCTTTTCCAGTCCGCGAGCGACGACGAAGGAGTCGGGCGAGAGGCGGGACCCGCGCCCGAAGCGAAGCGAGGGCAATGAATGCAGCCCGGGATAGGCCTCCACACAGGGGATAACCTGCCCGCGCGGGGAACACGAGCAGGTTTGGATGCTTCGGCCTATCCCGGGGGTCATAGGTCGCCCCCCGACATACCTCAACGCTACTTGGTTTCGTCGCCCTGCACGGCCCGCAGCGGCAAACCGTGATCCACCTTGCGCCGACTCCCGTCGCGAGTCCCGGGGCGGGGCCAGTTGATCACGTAGCCTCGTCGGGTGCGGGCGAAAAGACACGGCATCACCCTGGGGACGGCCGTCGGTCTGGCGCTCGGTTCAATGCTTTTCACCGGTTGCGGAGCTGTGTCCGGCCAGGTCGCACCGACTCCAGGTGCTTCCATCGCACCGACCCTGACCCCGACCCCGTCTTCCACGCCGACCCCGACTCCCACGCCGACCCCGACTCCCACGCCGACCCCGACGAACGCCGGGCCGGCCAAGCAGCCCAGCGCGAAACCGACGAAGAGGCCCGAGTCGAAGCCGAGCGACCCATCGCGGGAGAAGCCGAGCCAGAAACCCAGCGAGAAGCCGGCGAAAGCCTCGGGCAACCGTACGGTCTATCTGACCTTCGACGACGGCCCCAGCCAGTACACGGCGCAGGTGCTCGACATCCTCGCCCGCTACGACGCGAAGGCGACCTTCTTCGTCATCGGACAAAACGTGAGCGGTCGCTCGGCGCTGGTCCGCCGGGCCCGGAGCGCCGGTCATACGGTCCAGAACCACACCTGGGACCATCCAGACCTGCGGAACCTGTCGGCGGAGCGGATCCGGTCCCAGATCCAGCGGACCGACGACGCCATCCGCAGCGCCGGGGGCGGCCGCTCCAGGTGCGTACGGCCGCCGTACGGGGCCACGAACTCCAAGGTCCGAGCCGTGCTGTCCGGGATGGGCAAGCGCCAGGTGCTCTGGGACATCGACACGCTGGACTGGGAGCGGCCGGGCGCCGACAAGATCTACCGCAACGTCGTGAACCATGCCCGCTCGGGTTCGGTGGTGCTGAGCCACGACGGCGGCGGGACCCGGACCCAGACCGTCGCGGCCCTGCCTCGGATTCTGCAGACCCTCAAGGCCCGGGGCTACAAGTTCGGCGCGCTCTGCACCTGAGCGTGCGTCGCTACCCGATCACGATCGGGTGGCCGACGGTAGCGTTCTCAGCGCCGATGCAGATCCCGGATGGCGACCGCGAGCGCCACCGTCAAGATCATCAGCGAGCAGCCGAGCGCGATCCGTACGGATGCCCCGGCCGGTAAGCCCATCGTTTCCGGCACGCGGTAGGCGGTGACCAGCACCGCCGCTCCCAGGGCGCTGCCGATCCGTTGTCCGGTCTGCAGCGCGGCCCCGGCGGCCCCACCCATCTCCCGGGGTACGTCGGCGAGGCTCAAGGTGACATTCGGGCTGATCACGGCCCCACCGCCGAGTCCCGCGATCAGCAGCGGGATGACGATCAGCGGCCAGGACAGAGCCTCGGGCTGGTCGGGCAACAACAGCAGCAACGAACCGAGGCCGCCGATCACCACCAAGACGGCGAGCACCGTGATCCGCCGGCCGATGACCGAGACCAGCCGGCCGGCGATGGGGGCCATCACGGCGGTACCGACCGCGAACGGGGTGAGCAGCAGTCCCGCCTGCAGCGGCGAGAAGCCGGCGTCGTCTTGGAAGAAGATCGACAGCACCAAGAAGACGCCGGTGAATCCGGTGAAGTAGATGGTGCCGACGGCGATGCCCGACGCGTAACCGGGAGTGTTGCGCAGCAGTCCGATGTCGAGCAACGGTGCCCGCCCGAGCCGTGTGGTGCGGCGTTCCCACCACACGAACAACACCCCGAACACCGGCACCGCGAGCATCAGCAACAGGATCGACGTTCCGGCGACCTGCACCTCGATGGTGGGCAGCAACAGCGCGAGCACGGCCAGCCCGAGCAGCATCGCACCGACCACGTCCAATTGCGTACCGGCCGCCGCCACCGCCTCCCGCGACTTCCGTGGCACCCAACGCCACACCAGCACCAGGGCCACCAGCCCGATGGGGACGTTGATCCCGAAGATGTAGCGCCAGCCGAACTCGGGTCCGAAGGCGGCGAGGATCAGCCCGCCGAGGATGGGGCCGGCGGCGCTGGCCACCCCGACGGTGGTGCCGAAATAGCCGAATGCGATGCCGCGCTCCCGGCCGGAGAACAGCTGCTGGATCAGTCCCGAACTCTGTGGAGTGAGAAATCCGGCCGCCACCCCCTGGACCAGCCGGGCCGCCACGACGAGTTCGGCGGTCGGGGCCAATCCGACGGCCGCGCTGGAACCGACGAATGCCGCCAGTCCGACGAGCATCAAGATCCGCCGACCGTAGATGTCGCCGAGTCGACCACCGGCGACCAGGACGAGGCCGAAACTCAACGCGTAGCCCGACACCACCCACTGCACGGTTTGCGCCTGGGCGTTGAGCCCGGCCTGCATCGACGGGATCGCGACGTTGACGATGGTGACGTCGAGCAGCGCCATGAAGCCGACCACCAAGGTGATGGCGAGGATGCGCCAGCGATGCGGGTACGGCCGGCCCTCCGGCTCACTCACGCCGACACCCAGGACCGCGCGTACGAATCCGAGCGTCGTCTGCGACGTGAGGTCAGTGAGGGCTCAACGGGAGATGATCTTGCCGGGATTGAGGTTCTGCCCCGGGTCGACGGCCCCGAAGAGCCCGCTCATCATGGCCACCCCGGCGGTGGAGATGTCCTGCTCCAACCACGGCGAGTGCTCCGTACCGACTGCGTGGTGGTGCGACAGGGTTCCACCGTTGTCGATGAAGCTCTGCTGGATGGCGGACTTCACCACGTCGTACTGACCCAGCTGGTCCTCGCCGCCGAACCGGAACGCGAACGTGAAGTACAGGCAGGCGCCCGAATGGTAGGAGTGCGAGAGGTGACACATGACGTACCCCTTCGCCCCGATCTGGTCGAAGGCGGCGTTCGCGGCCGCGACCGTGTTGTAGTACACGGCCGGTAGCTTCGACCACGGTGCGGCCGTCTCCGACACGTCGCCGGCTGCGCCCCGGTCCAACAAGAAGTCCCGCAGATAGGGAGTGTCGAACTTCTTCTGGTCGTACAGCACCCCCGGGCCCTTGCCGAGCACGATGCCGCCGTGTCGGGAGATGATGCTCCTCACGATCGACTTCTCCCGGGCCACATGGGACTTGCCGCCCTCGTAGCCGATGAAGGACAGACAGACCGCCTTGAGGTCCCAGCCACGCTTCTCCAGCACCTTCATCAGGCCCTTGCTGACCACTGACGAGATCGAGAAACCGCTGCTCTTCTTGCGGGTCGCGAAGGAGAACTCGGTTTCGTTCGAGTCCGAGACCCGGGTCACCGACGGGTGGGCATCACTCGTCGAGATCTCCTGCATGGCCGCGAGACCCGCGTCCCAGGACGGGAACAGATAACCGAGGATGAGCCGCTCCTCCGGCAGCCGGTGCACCTGCACGGTGACCTCGGTGATCACGCCCAGCCGACCTTCGCTGCCCAAGATCATCTCCCGGACGCTGGGTCCGGTCGAGGTGCTGGGCAGGGGCCTGATGACGAGCGGGCCGGACGGTGTGGCCACCCGGAAGCCCCGGGTGATGTCGGCGATGTCGCCGTACTTGTCCGACTGCATACCGGAGGACCGGGTCGCGACCCAGCCGCCGAGGGTGCTGTGGGTGAAGCTGTCGGGGAAGTGGCCAAGGGTCCAGCCGCGGGCGCCGAGCTGCTTCTCGATGTCCGGTCCGAGGGTGCCGGCCTGGATCCGGGCCAGTCCGGACTCGGTGTCGATGTCGAGAAGTTTGTTGAGCCGACCGAGGTCGACCGAGAGCACCGGGCGCGGTTCCTCGGGCGGGGCCTCCAGGCTGCCGGAGATGTTGCTGCCGCCGCCGAACGGGATCAAGACGGCGTCCTCCGCAACCGCCAGGTCGACCAGCAGCTGCACCTCGGCCTCGTCGGCGGGATAGAGCACCGCGTCCGGGATCCGCGGGATGTCGGCCGTCCGCAGCCGGACCAGATCGCGCAGGCTCTTGCCGTACGTGTGCACGATCCGGGTGTGCGCGTCCGTGTGCAGGTGGCCGCCGCCGACGATGGCGCGCAGCCGCTCGCTCAACTCGTCCGTGAGCTTGGGCTCCGGAACGGGGAGGGCGTCGATGTCCTGCGGCACCGTCGGGTCCGTGTTGACGTCGAGATCGACGACCCGCTGGACGAACGGGCCGAACGCCGGCTTGTCCTCGTGGTGGAACCCCACCCCGTCCACGCCCCAGCCCCACCACTTCATGTGGGCCACGTGCTCGGGCCGGGCCTCGTCGGCGTCCGGCCTGGTGTCAGTGCTCACGGTTGGACCTCTGTTGCTGCTCGCGGTAATCGGATGCGTAGTCGATCAAGCCGCTGACTTCCTTCACGATGCGGGAATTGAATGTGGTGGCGGTCTCGCCGTCGTCGTTGCGGATGGGATCTCCGAACGCGACGTAGACCGGCGGCCGACCCGGGTTCGGCCAGTTCTGCCCGTACGGCATGGCGTCGGCGGCACCGAGGATGGCCGCCGGCAGGCAGGGCACGTCTCGACTGATGCACAGCGCCGCAGCTCCCGGTTTGAACGCGCCCATCTCCCCCGTCTTGGACCTCCCGCCTTCGGGGAAGATCAGGAGCGGCACGCCGGCGTCCAGCAGGGAGGTGGCGACGCTCGGTTGGCCGCGGAGGCCGTACCGATCAACGGGGAAGGCATTGAAGAACAGCGTGGTCAGGGGCTTGCGCCACCAGACGTCGAAGAAGTAGTCCGCCGCCGCGTTGGCGGCGAGATAGCGGGACAACCGGCGCGGCAGCGCTCCCATGATGAGCGGAGCGTCGAGATGGCTGGTGTGGTTGGCCACGACCACGAACGGGCCGCTGAGATCCGCCAGCTTCTCGCGGCCGAGAACGGTCACCGAAGCCAACCGCCAGACCAGCGGCTTGAGCATCATCCGCTGCGCGACGAAGCGGGCACTCGCGTGGATCGGCGACGTATAACGACTTCGGCCCGGCACAGGCCCACCGTATCGCGCCGCGCCAGTTCCGCCGTCCCGATGGCCCACGGACGCGTCTTCTCGATTCGTCCGCAGACCTCCAGATCCGCTTCGGTCGCGGATCCTCCGGTTAGCGCGAGTCAACAGATGCGGGGAAGTTGCTCCCCGAGCGGCAGGTCCACCACCCGGGTGCCGCCGAAGCTGGTCTTCGCCACCACCATGCCGGGGTGGTCGGGTACGCATTCGCCGATGATCGCGGCCCCGGTGCCGAGCGGATGGCTCTGCATCGCCGCGAGCACGGCGTCGGCGTCCCCCCGGGGTACGAAGGCGACCAGCTTGCCCTCGTTCGCCACGTAGAGCGGGTCCAAGCCGAGCATCGCGCAGGCGCCGGCGACGTCGGCCGGTACCGGGATGGACCGTTCGACCAGTTGCACGCCGAGCCGAGCCGTCCGGGCGATCTCGTTCACCGATGTGCCGAGCCCGCCGCGGGTGGGATCGCGGAGCACGTGCAGGTCCGGGCAGACCGCGAGCATGGCCTGGACCAGAGGGGTGAGGGCGGCGCTGTCGGTCTGCATCTGGGTACCGAACTCCAACCCCTCGCGGACACTCATGATGGCGATGCCGTGGATGCCGATCGGCCCGCTGACGATGACGATGTCGCCCACCGCGGCCCGGTCCGGGCGGATGTCCACGCCGTCGGGCACCAGTCCGATGCCGGCCGTGTTCACGTACACCTGATCCCCGTGGCCCGCGTCCACCACCTTGGTGTCGCCGGTGACGATGCTGACCCCGGCGGCTCGCGCCGCGTCGCCCATGTCGGTCGCGATCCGGCCGACCACCGACAACTCGGTGCCCTCCTCCAGCACGAATCCGCACGACAGGTGGGACGGGATCGCGCCGCTCATGGCGAGGTCGTTGACGGTGCCGTTGACCGCGAGATGCCCGATCGAACCGCCGGGGAAGAACAGCGGCCGGACCACGAAGGTGTCGGTGGAGAACGCCAGCCGCGCCCCGCCGACCTCGACCACGGCAGAGTCGGTCTGGCCACCGCCGGGTTGGGAACCGAAGGCCGGCACGAACAGGTGGTCGACCAGTTCCGCCGACATCTGGCCACCGCCGCCGTGGCCCATCACCACGTTCGGACTGTCCCGCAACGGCAGCGGGCAGTACCAGCCCTCGAAGTCCAGAGCCGTGCCGTTCGCCACCTCAGACACCCGCCGCCTCCCGGCTGATCAGCGGAACCGACAGCCGCCGGTACAGGTAGTACGCCGCACACGCGCCCTCGCTGGACACCATCGTGGCGCCGAGGGGATTGCGCGGGGTGCACTCCTTGCCGAACGCCGCGCACTCGTGCGGCTTGATCAGGCCCTGCAGCACTTCACCGCTCCGGCACACCGTCGACTCCTCGGTGTCGATGCCGGTGACCTCGAAGCGGTACTCGGCGTCGAGGTCGCGGTACTTCTCCGCCAGCCGCCAACCGCTGTCGGGGATCACGCCGATCCCGCGCCAGCCGCGGTCGGTCACCGTGAAGACGTCCTCGAGCAGGGCCCGGGCTGCCGGGTTGCCCTCCGGTGGCACCACCCGTCCGTACGCGTTCTCGACGACATGCTCACCGCGCTCCAACTGACCCACGGTCCGCCGGATCCCTTCCAGGATGTCCAACGGCTCGAAACCGGTGACCACGATCGGCACGGCGAACCGCTCGGCCAGGCCGGGGTACTCGGCGGTCCCCATCACACTGCACACGTGCCCCGCGGCGAGGAATCCCTGCACCCGACAGCTGGGCGAGGTCATGATCGCCTCGATCGCCGGTGGCACCCGGACGTGGGAGACGAGCATGGAGAAGTTCGTGATGCCCAGCCGCTTGGCCTGGTAGACCGTCATCGCGTTAGGGGGTGCCGTGGTCTCGAACCCGATGCCGAAGAACACCACCTGCCGGTCCGGGTTCTCCCGGGCCAGCTTGAGCGCGTCGAGCGGGGAGTAGACGACCCGGATGTCGCCGCCCTGGCTCTTGATCGAGAACAGGTCCCGGCCGCTGCCCGGGACCCGGAGCATGTCGCCGAACGAGCAGAAGATCACGTCCGGACGGGACGCGATCTCCAGCGCCTTGTCGATCAGCTCCAGCGGGGTCACGCAGACGGGGCAGCCCGGGCCGTGGATCATCTCGATCTGCTCGGGGATCAACTGGTCGATGCCGTGCCGGATGATCGAGTGGGTCTGACCGCCGCAGACCTCCATCAAGGCCCACGGCTGGGTCGTGGTGGCGTGGATGTCGTCGAGCAGCCGCTTGGCGAGATCGGGGTCGTTGAACTCGTCGATGTACTTCACGACGTCATCTCCTTGGCATCCAGATCCGTTCCCACTGTCGTGGTTGGCCGGCCTCTCGTGCCGCCCGACCCCAGGCGTCCCCGAACTCCATCTCGAGTTCGCCCATCCGTTCGAAGTTGGCCAGGGTCTCCTTGGCCGACTGCTCGTCCAGCCGTTGCAGCGCGAAGCCGACGTGCACAATCGTGTAGTCGCCGACCTGCAGGTCCGGGACGAACTCACAGCACACCTCCTTCTCCACACCACCGAAGTCGACCTTGGCCATGGTGGTGCCGTCCGACGTCCAGACGTCCAGCACCGCTCCCGGTACGGCTAGGCACATGACGTACTCCTCTCTCTCGTCGTCAGACCTGCAGGCGCACCTTTTCTCTCCCATCCGCACCCGATGCTTCGGGTGCGGATGGGACGAAAGGGTGCGGCTGTGGGGTACGGGGGCGCCGGGGTGGGTGGCGGCGCCGATGACCAGCTGGCCCAAGGCAATGCCGGCGTCGCTCGGCGGCACCAGCCGATGCCGCAGAACGCGGAAACCCCGAGCCTCGAGCCGGGTCAGACACAGCTCGGTCAGGGCCGCGTTCAGGAAGACGCCGCCCGAGAGGGCGACGGTCTCGATCGTGGTGCGCTGCCGGAGCCGGTCCGCCGCGGCCGCCACCAGATCGGCCACCGCGAGGTGGAACCGGGCCGCGACCGTTGAGGGCTCCACCCCGGCGAGGACGTCGGCCACCAGTCGCCGGAGCACCGGCGTCGGATCGGCGGTCAGGGCCGTACCGTCGTCGGCACCGAGGTCGAACTCGTACGGATCCCGCACGAGGGGGAGGGCCGATCGCGCGAGGCCTTCGAAGCGCATGGCGGCCTCGGCCTCGTACGCCGCCCGGTGGCAGACGCCGGCCAGGGACGAGGCGGCGTCGAACAGCCGGCCCATGCTGGAGGTCGGCACACAGTTCAGACCGGTGTCCAGCTGCCGGGACAGGACGGAGCGCTCGACCCGGCTGGATGCGGCCACGCTCGGCAGCCGGGGATCCCACTCCAGTCCAGCGGCGTGCAGATGCGCGAGCGCCATCCGGCAGGGGTTTCGGACCCCGGCGTCACCCCCGGGCAGCGCGGCGTAGCGAAGGTGGCCGACCCGCTCGTAACCGGCGTAGTCCGCGATCATGATCTCGCCGCCCCAGACCGCGCCGTCGTCGCCGTATCCGGTGCCGTCGAACGCGAACCCGATCACCGGCCGGTCGCCGGGGTGCCGGTTCTCCGCCATCGCGGCCGCCAGGTGGGCATGGTGGTGCTGGACCAAGATCAACTCTCGGCCGGCGGCGTGCTTCTTGGCCCAGTCGGTACTGCGGAAGCCCGGGTGCCGATCGGCGATCAGCACCTCGGGTCGGGTCGCGGTGACGCGCTGCAGCTGCTCGGTGGCCTGCTCGAACGCCCGCAGGGTCGCCAGGTCGTCCATGTCACCGACGTGCCCGCTCAGCCAGGCGTAGCCGCCGGAACCGACGCAGAACGTGTTCTTCAGGTCCGAGCCGACGGCGAGTGCCGGCCGGACCGGACCCGGCAACGCCACCGGCAGTGGAGCGAAGCCGCGCGACCGCCGGACCGGCAGCTCCGCCCCATCGCCCCAACCGGCCACGAGCCGCAGGACCGAGTCGTCGCAGGGCACCTCGATCGCCCGATCGTGACTCAGCCACGCGTCGGCCAGCGGCGCCAACCGGATCCGGGCCTCGGCGTCGTCGGTGACGATCGGCTCGCCGGCGAGGTTGCCGCTGGTCATGACCAGTACCGGGGGCCCTGGTGGATCCCCCGGCAGTCCGAACAGCAGCCGGTGCACCGGGGTGTACGGCAGCATCACCCCCAGATCGGGCGAGTCCGGCGCGACGTCCGCCGCGAGCCGACCCGGCGCGACGTCCGCCGCCAGCCGACCCTGCCCGGCCCTTCCCGCGCGCGAATTCGAGATCCGCGCGGGAGAACTCCCGCGCGAGGTCCCAACTCCCGCGCGGGAAGGGTCATCGGGATGGCGGTCGGTCGTAGGGGAGACCCCGGGCTCGGCTCGACGGGGGAGCAGCACGACGGGCCGGCGGGGGTCGGCGAGGAGCTTCTCCTCGGCCGGACCCAGCAGCGCGTACGCCCGCGCCACCTCGAGGTCGGCGACCATGATCGCGAACGGCTTGTCCCCCCGGTCCTTGCGCTGGCGCAGTGCGGTCACCACGGCATCGTCGGTGGCGTCACAGGCGAGGTGGTAGCCGCCGAGTCCCTTGACCGCCAGCACGGCGCCGCCGGCCAGCAGGCTCCGGGCCTCGGCGATGGCGGCGGTCCCCGTCAGGTCGGGTCGGCCGGGACGGTGCAACGTCAGGGTCGGCCCGCAGTCGGGGCAGGCCACCGTTTGGGCGTGGAAACGTCGATCGGTCGGCTGCGCATATTCGGCTGCGCACGCGGCGCAGAGCGGCAGCGGATCCATGGTGGTGTTCGGCCGGTCGTACGGCAGGTCGGTGATGACGGTGAACCGCGGTCCGCAGTTGGTGCAGGAGATGAACGGGTGCCGGTAGCGGCGGTCGGCGGGATCGGCCAGTTCGGCGAGGCAGTCGTCACAGGTGGCGACGTCGGGGGAGACGAGGGTGCGCCCGGCACCCGGCCGGGAACTCCCGATGGCGAAGGCGGTGCCCCCGACGGTCGGGATCACCGTCGACACGACACTCTCGACGAGAGCCAGCGGCGGCGCCTCGCTCGGCAGCCGGAGACCGAAGTCGCGCACCGCCTCCGGCAAGCCCTCCACCTCGATGGTCACTCCGCAGCTGTCGTTGGCCACCGAACCGGACAGTCCGAACCGGCGAGCGAGAGAGTAGACGTACGGGCGGAAGCCCACCCCCTGGACCACCCCGGAGACGACGTAGCGCACGCGGCTGCGGTTTTCAGACACGGATCCCTCCGGCCAGTACGCGGTTGGCAAGATCCAGATGTCGCCGGTTGCCGTCCTCGATCGCCGCCTGGCGGTCACGATCGAGCACGTCGCAGACCCAGTCCCAGTGCAGCGCGACCCGGTCCCCGACCGTTACCCGCGGGGCGGGACCCACTCCCGCGATCCCGGTGCGGACCGTTTCGACGACGGGATCGCCCAGCCGCAGCCGGCCTTCGCTCCACTCGAGCGGGGCCGACTCCACGCTCGCCCGGTCTCCGTCGACCGCCCGGACGATGCCCGGCCGGATCCGGCAGCGGTCGAGCACCCGCATGGCCGGTGGGGTCCGGCGGGGGTCGCCGAGCATCCCGACCCAGGGGTACACGCAGAGGACGACGAAGCTGTGGTGCGGCAGCGCCCCGGCGGCGAGGGCCTCGGCCAGCCCGCCGAACAACGGTCCGCAGCGGCCCTGCATCGCGGCCGCCAGCTCGGGCCGCAGGTCGTCGGGAGTCACCCGCCCGACGTCCGCGCCGCCCACCCAGTACGCCTCAACCACCCGCGGGTGCAGCGTGTCGTCGACCCCCAGCGCGTCCGTGATCAACCGCAGGAACGGCAGGGCTCCGTCGAAGGCCGCGGCGGCGTCTCTCACCCCGGCCTCATCACCGGCCGCTCCGTGCTGGAAGAAGCCGGCCGCGTCGTCGGGACCGCAGTAGCCGTACTGGTTGGGTGGGTAGGCGAACCGGGCGAACAGGACGGGTCCGCTGACACGGCCGTCAGTCATCGCGGGGCCGGCCCATCAGTTCCAAACCCTGCAACGCAGTTTCGGCCCCGGCGGCGTCCGTCCGCTCGATCGCGAAGCCCATGTGGATGATCACCCAGTCGCCGGTCTGCAGGTCCTGCTCAGCCGGATCGAGCATGCCGATGTTGATCTTGCGCTCGGCGCCGGCGACGTCGACCAGGGCGAGCTGACCGGCGTACCCGTCGAGCATCCGGATCACCCGACCGGGAATTCCGAGACACATGCCGCTACCGCCTGTCCCCGACCGGTGCGTCGCTCAGCAGGCGCTCGGCGAGGCGGCGGACCGCCTCGACCGCGGCCGGCACGGCGGCGGCGACCGGTTCGCTGAGCCCGATGCCCTCCTCGAGGTCGGCCGGCCGACAGCCGACGAGATAGGTCGGCGGGAGCTCGCCGCCCATCTCGGGGAGCTTGGCGAGTACGGCGACCGGATCCATCCCGTGGGCGTCGAACTCCCCGCCGGCAACGTCGTCGGGCCCGATCTCCAGCAGCACCAGCTCACCTGGTGCGCCCGTTCCCGGACGTGCGTCGACCAGAATCAGGGCGCGGTAGCCCGCCAACAGGTCGTAGGCCAGGTGCATGCCGCGGATCCCGTAGTCCACGACCCGGACGCCGGCGCGCAGGGACGACTCGCGCGCCATCCGTCGGACCACCTCGGGTCCGAAGCCGTCGTCACCGAGGAAGAGATTGCCGACGCCGGCGACCAGCACCTGCCCAGGGGCATCCATCTCAACTGGTCGGGCAGTCACATGCGCCGCATCTCCAGATACCGTTTCACGTCGGGGATCGAGCGCACACCGACCGTGACGCCGATCGCGAACGCGACGGCGACCAGGACCAGCGTTGCGACACCGATGTTCCTCATCTGCTCACCTTCCTTCGTGGGTTGCGGGTTGGGGTTCGATCTCGTCGGGGGAGAAGTAGAGGTAGCGGCCGTACCAGTCGTGCAGGTCCGCGGCTGGGTCGTCGAGCAGCACGACTGCGACGTGGGTGTCGTTGTCGAGATCACGATGGACGGCCGTGACCCGCGCCAGCTGGTCGGCGTAGAAGAGATCCTGCGCGTCTGCGCGGCGCTGGGGTCGCAGCTTGACCACGCTGCCCTTGCGGATGGTGGTGCCCATCACCAGCACCTCGCCGGTGTCCGGATCGTGGTCGTTGAAGATCGCGAACGGATCATCGATATCCACCTCGTGCTCAGCGAGCGGACCGGCGCGAAGGGCACCGTGCAACTGGCTCAGATCCTCAGCCGTCAAGGAATCGCAGCGGTCGATGATCTCCGCCGCCTTCGGATCGGTCGCCCGGGCTTCGGCCTTCTCCTCGTCGGTCATGGTCAGGACCCGGAGCATGAGGATCTCGTCGATCTCGGTGGCGTCGAACAGCGAGCCGGTGCTCTCGCCGGCGATCTCGGGGTGGTCGTACAGGATGATCGGCGAGCCCAGCACGGTCGAGCCATCCCCGGGCTCCCCGGCCAGCACCGGCCAGCACCGGTGCTGGCGGCAGGCGGCGGCCGCCTCGACCGCGTCCGCCGGCGGATCGAGCAGCGAGACGAATGCCGCCGGGTCCGCGGCTTCGAGGATCACGTGGGTCCCGATCAGCGAACGTCGCAAGATCTCGTCCCGATCCAGGCCCGCGGACGGCACCACGTTCTCCAGCGACACCGTCAGTCGGTGCAGCGCCCGGTGAAGGCGCTCGGTGGTGACCGTCAAGGTCGCGGCCAGCGGCCACCGCTCCCGGACCAGCCGTCCGCCCGGCGCTCCGGTCGCGTCCATGATCAACTCGAGGTCAGCACCGGCGTCGGCGATGACCGGCCACGATCCCTCGGCGCCGAGTGCGGCCCTGCAGCGGTACTCGACCTCGATCGCCTCGTCCCAAGCGAACCAGCGTTCGCCGTCGACGCGCAGCTCGGGCCCGTCGACGAAGCGGCCTTCGTCGTAGCGCTCCGTGCGACGCCGCTGGAGTTGCAGGAATCGCACCACCACGGTGATGGTCGCCTCCGCGTCGGGGACGGTACGCAGCAGACACTGCATCGACAAGTCGGACTCTTCCCCGGTCCCGGCGGCCGCGGCGCCCCGCGGTCCGAGGACGCCCCACTGCCAGCGCAGTTGGTTCTTGCTCGACGTCGCCCGGTACGGATAGAGCAGATAGCCCTCGTACAGCACGGCGTCGGCGACGGCACGGACCTGCTCGACCCCGGAACGCGGAGCGCGACCGGATGACTTGCTCATGACTCGTTCACCCGTTCCGCACTGAGCAATCGCTCGGCCACCGCGTCCCAGGTGGTCAGGCCATGGGCCGCCTTGTACCGCGTGAGTTCGGCCAGGGTGTCCCGGTTCAACCGCAGCCAACCGGTGCCGGGGAAATGGAGGTCCATGCACTCCCGCCACACCGAGACGGGCATCTGGTAGCGGTCCTGCAGGTGCCAGGGGACCCGCTCCACGCCGAAGCCGGACTCGCCGCGGGTGAAGCACGTACCCGAGAACATGAAGACCAGCGGCACCTCACCGGTTTCCAACTGGTGCAGGTATTTCGACGCGGTCACCTCGAGGTCGTACGTCACCGGCAACGGCAGATCGACCAGCGCGCTCTCGCTGAAGCCTTGCACCATCGTCGAGCACTGCAGCCAGAGGAACGGTTTCAGGGTGTGGGCCCACCGGTCGCGCGCCCCGAACTGGTCGGCCAGCCCGGCTGTCTCGTTCGCGTCGTATCCGCGGCGTTGCGGTTCGATCTGTACCTGGCCGCGCAGGGCGATCGCGTGCACCCGGGCCCCGGTCCGCTCGCTGACCTGCAATCGCGCGGTCAGCTGCGGAGTCGCGGCGTACGGCTCCACCACCATGTCGTCGATCCGGAAGTCGAGGTCTACCACGCAGACTCCCGGCTGATGAGCTTGCTGCGCGCTTGGATCCGGTCGAAGAACTGGGTGATCACCGCGCGCGCGTCCTGGCCGCCGTCGAAGCCGCGCCAGACGGTCCGCAGCCGGCCGGACAACTCGTAGCAGGCGTCGATGGGAACCAGGAAGCACTCGGCGCCGCCGGTGTCCGCGCGGACCAGCAACGCCTCGACGTCGTCACGCAGGACGGTCAGCTCGGGGTTGATCCGAAGTACGTCGGACCAGGCGTCGAGGCCGAGCTCGGATTCCGCCACCCCGGCGGGCCCCGGGTAGAAGGCGGTGACCTGCGCCGTCACCGAACTGGAGAAGAAGAAGGCCAGGCCGACCGGGATGTCGAGGGCGTCCCAACCGCCGGCGGGCAAGGTGAAGTCGACAAATCTCAGGTATCGGTCGGGCACCGACCGATAGCGCAGGGACGCGGTGTCGGAGTCGAACAGCAACCGGCAGCCCTGACAGGTGCACATCAGCTGCCGACTGGAGATGTCCACCAGGTGCCCGTGCTCGGCCGGGATCGGCTCGGCACACATGTCGCACAACTCGGCGTCGGGGTCCGGCGGTGGTCGGCTGCTGATCCGCCGCAACACCGACAGGGCACTCGGGGCCGGTGGCTGTCTCACGGCCGGCCCCTCGCCACGCGGGCTGTGCACTTCTTGCCCCCCGCGGGGGCCCGAGCGGGGCAGCTAGTGCACAGTCCGTGGGCGATCATCACGAACCGCCTCAGACACCCACCGGCACCGCGACGGAGAGGACCCCGTCGCGGTGCAACAGCGGCAGGGGCTGCAGATGCACGTCGGCGTCGAGACCCGCACCAGCCCGACGCGCGTCGTAGCGGGTCCGGCAGTTCGGGCACACGAGGATCAGGTTCGCGGCACTGTCGCCGAGCCGGCGCTCCAGCACGGCACCGTCGAGGCTGTTGGCACAGGCCGGGCAGTGGTTGCGGTAGGCCACGAGGTCCTGGCCGAGCCGACACGCCACCAGGGTCATGCCATCCAGGGCGAAGCCACCGATCTCCCCGGGCGCCAGCTCCGCCAGCTCGGGCAGCGGCACCCAACTCGCCGCCCGTTCGCTCTCCTCCAACCGCACCCGGAGCGCGCCGATCGGAATCACGCCGGAGGGCGACGGGCTCGCCGACACGACCTCGATCGAGACGATCTCCGGCGCCGCGGCCTGGATTGCGCCCTCGACCGCCAACTCCAATGTCGCCGAAGAAGACGCGCAACTGTCGCAACTGCCCAACAGCCGCAGCGACACCACGCCCGCCTCGTCGATGCCGACGAGTTCGACATCCCCGCCATGCGAACCCAGATACGGCCGGACACTGTCCAGGGCCATTCGGACCCGGGTCGCCAGGTCGTACGGGTGCAGTCCGTGCACCAGCAGGAGCCCGGAGACCACCTCGTCCGCCGCCAACGCGTCCAGCGCCGCCTGGTCCAGCCGACCCGCGTCCGCGAGGACGTCGAGCATCCGCTCCAGGCCTGCCCCGTACAGGTTGGTCACCAACGCCACCAGATCCTCGGCGCGCTGCTGGGCCACGGGGCCGTGCACGGCCAACGCACTCAGCAGCCCGTCGATCCGTTCCCCGGTGGCGCTGAGCTGGTCGAGATCCTCGCCCGTTCCGGTCACTCGCCGGTGACGGACTGGGTCGGCGAGTGCAGCAGTTCGAGTTTCTTCCCCCCGCCGAGGTACATGTGCACTCCGCACGGCAGGCAGGGATCGAAGCTGCGTACGGTCCGCATCACGTCGATGCCCTTGAAGTGCTCGAGATCGTTCTCCTCGAAGATCGGCTGCCCCTGCACGGCGTCCTCGTACGGTCCCGGCGTCCCGAACGAGTCCCGCGGATTCGCGTTCCACGGCGTCGGTGGGTACGGGTGGTAGTTCGCGATCTTGCCGTCCCGGATCACCATGTGGTGACTGAGGACGCCGCGGACGGCCTCGGTGAAGCCGCAGCCGATGCCGGACTCCGGGACGTCGAACTTCTCCCAGGTCTTGGTCCGGCCGGCCCGGATCTCGATCAGCGCCTGCTCGGCGAAGTGCAGCGCGCACGCGGCGGCGTAGGCCTGGAAGTAGCTGCGGGCCCGGCCGCGTTCGATCGTGTTCGACCACTGCGGGATCTTCCACTCGAAGCTGACCGGTCCCTTCAGCGCGGTCTTCGGCAGGTTGATCTGCACGCTGTGCCCGGTGGACTTGACGTAGCCGCCGGCGTCGACCAGCCCGCCCAGCGCCGTCGCCCAGAGCCGGGCGATCGGGCCCGCCCCCGGTGTCCAGCGCGAGATGATCTTGGCCGTCGTACCAGCGCGGGCTCATCACCCAGGAGTACTTGTCGTCCATGTCCCGCTTCTGCGGATGCGGGTTGGTGTGCTGGTTCCAGGGGTGCCGCCGATCCACCGGGTTGCCCAGCGGGTCCTTCGTGACGAACATCTCCTGGTGTTCCCAGTCGTCGTAGTACGACGAGCCGAGCAGGATGCGGATGCCGAGGTTGATGTCGACCAGGTCGTTGGTGATCAGCTTGCCGTCGACCACGACGCCGGGACTGACGAACATGGCCCGGCCCCATTGGGTCATGTCCTTGTAGTCGAAGTTGCAGACCTGCGGGTCCTGGAACGAGCCCCAGCAGCCGAGCAGCGTGCGCCGCAACCCGACCTGCTCGTACCCCGGCAGCGCCTCGTAGAAGAAGTCGAAGAGGTCGTCGTGCATCGGCACGACCTTCTTGCATGAACTCGACGTAGCGCATCAGCCGGGACAGGTAGTCCGTCATCAACTGGATCGTCGCGACCGTGCCGACGCCGCCCGGGTAGAGGGTCGACGGGTGGACGTGCCGGCCCTCCATCAGGCAGAACATCTCCCGCGTGTAGCGGCTGACCTGCAGCGCCTCGCGGTAGAACTCGCCGGTGAACGGGTTGAGGGCCCGCATGATGTCGCCGATGGTGCGGTAGCCGTGGTCGCCGGCGTGCGGGCACTCGGTCCGGTTGGCCTGCTCGAGCACGCCGGGATTGGTCTCGCCGACCATCCGCTCGCAGTAGTCCACCATGAGCAGGTTCTCTTGGTAGATGTTGTGGTCGAACATGTACTCGGCGGCCTCGCCGAGATTGACGATCCACTCACCCAGGTGCGGCGGCTTGACCCCGTACGCCATGTTCTGCGCGTAGCAGGAACACGTCGCGTGGTTGTCGCCGCAGATGCCGCAGATCCGGCTGGTGATGAAGTGCGCGTCCCGCGGATCCTTGCCCTTCATGAAGATCGAATAGCCGCGGAAGATGGAGGAGGTGCGAGTGGCACTCGGCCACGACCTTCTGCTTGAAGTCGATCTTGGTGTAGATGCCGAGACTGCCCACGATCCGGGTGATCGGATCCCAGGCCATCTCGACCAGGCCGTCGGCGTTCTCTGCGAGTTTGCTGGGTTTCGCCATGGTCTGGGACACGGGCGTTCCTCGTTTCTGACCTGCGAGCTGGGGGTGCTGGACTACCAGGTCCGACGGGCCCCGGTGGTGAGTTCGGAGCCGGGCTTGCGCCACTTGGGCTCTTGATCGAGCGTGTGTTCGGTGACGTGCCGCAGCCGGCGGAGGGTGGCCCCCCAGGCGGCGATCACGGTGGTGGACAGCTTGCCGCCCGGCGGTTCGTCCATGAACGGCATGAACTTGTCGGGGAAGCCGGGCATGGTGCAGCCGATGCAGATGCCGCCCACGTTGGGGCAGCCGCCGACACCGTTCATCCAGCCCCGCTTGGGCACGTTGCACTTGACCACCGGACCCCAGCAGCCGAGCTTGACGATGCACTTGGGGGAGCCGTACTCGGTGGCGAAGTCGCCCTGCTCGTAGTAGCCCGCCCGGTCGCAGCCCTCGTGCACGGTGTTGCCGAACAGCCAGGTCGGCCGCAGCGCCTCGTCGAGCGGGATCATCGGCGCCTGGTCGGTGGCCATGTAGAGCAGGTAGGTCAGCGTCTCCGACAGGTTGTCGGGCTGGATCGGGCAGCCCGGCACGCAGACGATCGGGATCCCGGCCTTGGACTTCCACTCCCAGCCCAGGTAGTCCGGGACGCCCATCGCGCCGGTCGGGTTGCCGGCCATGGCGTGGATGCCGCCGTACGTGGCGCAGGTGCCGACCGCGACGATGGCGGTGGCCTTGGGCGCGAGCCGGTCCAGCCACTCCGAGGTGGTGATCGGCTGGCCGGTCGCCGGGTCGTTGCCGAACCCGCTCCAGTAACCCTCGTCCTTGAGCTTTTCGTTCGGGATCGAACCCTCGACCACCAAGACGAACGGCTCGAGTTCGCCGCGGTCTGCCTTGCGGAACCACTCGAGGAAGTCGTCCTGCCCGCCGGTCGGGCCGGATTCGAAGTCGATCAGGGGCCAGTGCACGGCCACTTGGGGGAGCCCTGGCAGGGCGCCGAGGGCGATCTCCTCGATGCTGGGCTGGGTGGCGGCCGTGAGGGCGACGGAGTCCCCGTCACAGCTCAGACCGGCGTTGATCCACAGGACGTGGATGAGGGTTTCTTCTGCCTTCGTCGCTGCTGCTGAGGGCATCGAGGGCCACCTTCCCCGATCTGGATCACCACTGATCCGCGCTGCCGGAGCCGCCCATCGGCCCGCTTGCGCAACTTGTCTCGTCTTAACATTCGGACGCGCTTGCGGTCAAGGCAGGTAAGCCCTTATATAGGCCGCTCTTCGAGCCGGTTGAGCCAGGCGTACCAGTCGCTCATCCCGGCCCCGGATTTTGCTGAGATCGGAAGGATGTCGACGCCGGGATTGAGCTGCCGGGCCGAAGCCGCGAAGGCGTCGAGATCGAAGTCGACGTACGGCAGCAGGTCGGTCTTGTTGACCAGCACCAGGTCGGCGGCGGAGAACATGTGCGGGTACTTCAGCGGCTTGTCCTGGCCCTCGGTGACCGAGATGATCACCACCTTCGCGTGCTCGCCGATGTCGAACAGGGCGGGGCAGACGAGGTTGCCGACGTTCTCGACGAACAGGTACGCCCCGGGCTCGGGACCCAGGGCCGCCACCGCCTGTTCGACCATCGGCGCATCGAGGTGACAGCCGGCGCCGGTGTTGACCTGCACGGCGCGAGCTCCGGCCCGCCGGATCCGGTCGGCGTCGAAGGTCGTCTCCTGGTCGCCCTCGATCACGCACACCGGTCGGGTCGTGCGCAGCTCGGCGATGGTGCGCTCCAGCACCGTGGTCTTGCCCGAGCCGGGGGAGCTCATCAGGTTGAGCGCGGTGATGTCGCGCGCGGTGAACCAGCTCCGGTTGTGCTCGGCGAGGTGGTCGTTCTTGGCCAGGATCGCTTCCTCGATGGCCACGGTCTCGGTCGGCGCCGGGTGCGGGTGGTCCTGGGTGGTCGTGGTCGTGGCGGGTGGTCGGTGGTCGTGGTCGTGCGGGTGGTCGTGATCGTGCGGGTGATCGTGGAGGTGGTCGGGTCGGGGCCGTTCGCCCGGTGCGGTGAGGACGCGGACGTTGTCCTCGTCGCCGCAGCCGCAGGTCAAGCACATGGCTGTACCTCCGCTTCCACCGAGAGGACGCGCAGTTCCTTGCCGGCGAGGAGTTCGACGTCGGCGCTGCCGCACGGGCAGAGCAGGATCAGATTGTCCAGATTGAAATCGCTCCCGCAGGTCCGGCACCGGGCCAGCCCCGTCGACGCGCTCGATGACCAGGGTCGAGCCCGCGAGTGGGGTGCCGTCGGTGACGAGCTCGTAGCAGAACTGCATCGCGTCCGGCACCACGCCGGACAGGGCCCCGACCTCGAGCCGGACGCTCGTCACCCGCCGGCCGGCCGTCCGTTCGACAACCATGTCGACCACACTCTGGGTGATGGCGAGTTCGTGCATCGGGCTCCAGGCCGCCACGATACGCCCTGCCCGCGGCGCACTAATCGGTCGCAAACCGCAGAACTGCCCGCCGGATTCGTGCGGGCTGTGACCGATCAGTAGTGGTCTTTGGCCACGAGGTCCGGACCGACCAGGCGCGCGCCCTCGGCGAGGATCTCCTCGTACGTCAGATCCTCCTCGCGGAGCCGGGTCAACGCCGCCGCGTAGATGTCGGTGGA